>CAWHIB010000005.1:0-193534 GCA_963829265.1 uncultured Acidimicrobiaceae bacterium | reverse complement strand
ACTCGAACCCACGACTTCGACCTTGCAAAGGTCGCACTCTAGCCAACTGAGTTACGCCCCCGTAGACGACAGACGGCGCCTGACGAGCGTGCCCACCGTACCAGCAGACCTTTGACGCGGCGGCACCATCGGCGGAGTGTCCGGCGCATTCCGGGCCGCTGACCAGGAGTTCTCCAGAACCCAGGGCGACCCTGTGACACGCATCCCCTACGGTCTCACCCCAGGACGTCGCCGCCTATGACAGGTCCGGCCAGATGTCGACCTCGCTCCGACCGGAGCCCCCCGCCAACGGGGCGCGCCGTCCACCGGGTGCCCCTGGATCACCAGGAGCCTTCATGGGCACGACCGACCGCGACCACCTGCTCGACACCCTCACCGAGGGCATCGAGGCCCTACGGTCTCACCCCAGGACGTCGCCGCCTATGACAGGTCAGGCCAGATGTCGACCTCGCTCCCGACCGGAGCCCCCCGCCACGGGGCGCGCCGTCGACCGGGTGCCCCCGCATCACCAGGAGCCTCCATGGGCACCACCGACCGCGACCACCTGCTCGACACCCTGACCGAGGGCATCGAAGCACTGACCACCTCGGAGGCCTGGCGGGCCCATCTCGCGGTCCAGGGCCGCTTCCACCGCTACAGCTTCTCCAACGCCCTGCTGATCTGCGCCCAGGACCCCGGCGCCACCCGGGTCGCCGGGTTCGCCACCTGGAAGAAGCTCGGGCGTTCGGTGCGGAAGGGCGAGCGGGCCATCTGGATCCTCGCCCCGATGCACGGGCAGGCGGACCCGGCCGGCTGACGACGAGGAGCGCCGACCGATCGTCGGCTTCCGTCCGGTGCCGGTCTTCGACGTGGCCCAGACCGACGGGGAGCCCCTTCCCGAGGTGTGCCGGACCCTGCGGGGCGACGATCCGACCTCGTGCTTCGAGCGACTGGCGGCCCGGGCCCGGTCGATGGGATACACCGTGGTCGTCGACCGAACTGCCCGGCACGCACCAACGGCGACTGCGCCTTCGCCCTCCGGCGCATCCGGGTCGAGTGCCGGAACGATCCGGCCCAGCAGGTCAAGACCCTGGCCCACGAGCTGGCCCACGCCCTCCTCCACGAGGACACCGACGACCGTCCGCTGGCCGAGCTCGAGGCGGAGTCGACGGCCTACGTCGTGTGCCGCACGCTCGGGCTCGACACGTCCGAGTACACCTTCGGGTACGTCGCCTGCTGGGCCGGTGGCGGACCGGAGGCGGTGGCCCGGATCAAGGCTTCGGGCGGCAGGATCCAGCGGGCCGCCTCCGTCATCCTCGACGCACTGCGAGGAGGCGGACGCTGGCCATTCCGGGTGTGGCCGCCTGAGGCCGCCCGCGGTATCAGGCTCCGGTCTTCGCCCGTTCGATCGAGCGGGCGATCTCCTCCCAGGCTGCCTCCACCCCGTCGAATCCCCGCACCTCGGTCCGCTTGTGGGGCTCGAGGTCCTTGTAGACCTCGAAGAAGTGGGCGATCTCGAAGGTGAGGTGGGGCGGCAGCTCGTCCAGGTTCCGGATGCTCTCCCACATCGGGTCGCCGCAGGCCACGCAGATGATCTTGGCGTCGGGGCCCTTCTCGTCGGTCATCCAGAACACGCCCACCGGCCGGCTCTCGACCATGCAGCCCGGGAAGGTCGGCTCGTCGAGGAGCACCAGGGCGTCGAGCGGGTCGCCGTCCTCGGCCAAGCGTGTCGGGGACGAATCCGTAGTCCGCCGGGTAGAACGTCGCCGAGAAGAGTCGCCGGTCGAGGCGGAACACGTGGTGTTCGTGGTCGTACTCGTACTTGTTGCGGCTCCCCCGGGGGATCTCCACCATGACGTCGATCGTGCGGTCCGTGTCCATGAACCCAGCCCTTTCCTCGGTGAAGCGGCCCCCCATTGTGACCCAACCGGCAGGTCGCCCCGACGGCCGCCACCGCGGCCGTCGACCCGGAGGAGCCGACGGGGTGGCCTTGCTAACGTTGGGGCGTGAGCGACGAACCCCTCCATGGCAGCCGCCACCGGCACGGAGGAGGGGCCGGAGTCGCAGTACTTCGCCCGCCAGCTCTCCGACCTCGACTTCAACGACCGCCTGCTCGACCTGGTGGCCGAGGCGGACCTCCCGCTCCTCGAGCGGGTGAAGTTCCTCATCCTCTTCTCCGAGCGGATCGACGAGTTCTTCCAGGTCCAGGTGGCCGGCCTGCGCCGCCAGGTGGTGGCCGGCATCACCAGCCGGGCCCTGAACGGCAGCACTCCCGAGCAGCTCCTCGCCGACGTGCGGGCCTCGCTCGAGCGCATGGTGCGCCGCCAGGAGACCCTCCTCCTCGACACGCTTGATCCCCGACCTTGGCCGCCGAGGGCATCGAGCTCTGCAACTGGGACGAACTCGACGATGCCGACCGCGACTACCTCCACGACCTGTTCGACCGCCTCATCCTGCCGGTGGTCACCCCGCTCACCGTCGACCCGAGCCATCCCTTCCCCTACATCTCCAACCTCTCGCTCAACATCGGTGTCGAGGTCCGCAGCCGCCACGACGACGCCGCCCGGTTCGCCCGGGTGAAGATCCCGCCGAACGTCGACCGGCTGCTGCCGCTGCCCGGCGGCCAGCGCTTCGTCCCCCTCGAGCAGGTCATGATGGCCTTCCTCGACGAGCTGTTCCCCGGCATGGACGTGGGCGAGGCCTGCGTCTTCCGGGTCACCCGCGACGCCGACCTGGCCCTCGACGACGATGCCGCCGACGACCTGCTCCTCGCCCTCCAGGAGGAGCTCCGCCGCCGCCGGTTCCTGCCGGTGGTCCGCCTCGAGATCGACTCCCGCACCTCCGAGGCCTCCATCGACCGCCTGACCGAGGAGCTCGGCCTCGGACGCCGACGACGTCTACCGGTTCGCCGGACCGCTCGGGCTCGGCTGCCTGTGGGCCATCTACGGGCTCGACCGGCCCGATCTGCACGACCGTCCGTGGACGCCCGCTCGTCCCGCCCGCCTTCACCACGGTGGAGCGCGACGAGGGGGCCAGCATCTTCACCGTGCTCGACCGCCAGGACGTCCTCGTCCACCACCCCTACGACTCGTTCTCGGCCTCGGTCGAGGAGATGATGAACGAGGCGGCCGAGGACCCGCACGTCCTCGCCATCAAGCAGTGCCTCTACCGCACCTCCGGTGACAGCCCCGATCGTGGCCGCCCTGGTGCGGGCGGCCGAGCGGGGCAAGCAGGTGGCCGTGCTGGTCGAGGTCACCGCCCGCTTCGACGAGGAGGCCAACATCGGGTGGGCCCGCGCCCTGGAGGAGGCGGGCGCCCACGTGATCTACGGGCTCATGGGCCTGAAGACCCATGCCAAGACGACCCTGGTGGTGCGCCAGGAGGGCGACGCCGTCCGCCTCTACTGCCACGTGGGCACCGGCAACTACAACCCGAAGACGGCCCGCATGTACGAGGACCTCGGGGTCCTGTCGTCCCGGCCCGAGCTCGGGGCCGACGTCACCCGGTTCTTCAACTACATCACCGGGTTCAGCCAGCCCCCGCACTACCAGGAGCTGGTCACGTCGCCCGGGGGCATCCGCAACCGGGTGGTCGAGCTGATCGACCGCGAGGCCGAGGCCGGCCCCGACGGGCGCATCGCCATCAAGGTGAACGGCCTCGACGACGTGGCCGTCATCGACGCCCTCTACCGGGCGTCGCAGGCCGGGGTGCCCATCGAGCTGATCATCCGCGGCATCTGCTGCCTGCGCCCCGGCGTGCCCGGCCTGTCCGAGACGGTCCATGTGCGGTCGATCGTCGGCCGGTTCCTCGAGCACTCGCGGATCCTGCGCTTCGGCGGCGCCGCCGGCCGACCGGCCGACGTACTACATCGGCTCCGCCGACCTCCGGCGCCGCAACCTGGACCGACGGGTGGAGGCGATGATCCCGGTGGCCGACCCCGACGCCGTGGAGCGCCTGGAGGAGATCCTGACGTTCAACCTGGCCGACGACGTCCAGTCGTGGTCGTTGGCGGCGACGGCTCGTGGCACCGGATCCCCACCGTCCTGGGCAACGCCACCCAGGCCGCGCTCGAGGAGGCGGCGCTCAAGCGGGGCGACCTGCTCGACCGTCCCCGCGCCTCGCTGGGCTGACCCCGTGGACCCGGCCTGACGTCATGGACGAGCGTCGGGGGCCCCACCCACGAGACCGAGCAGCCACGAGCCGCTCCTCATCGGCATCCGCCGCCGGTCCCGCCGGGCGGCACTGGCCTACACGGTGATGGGGCTGGCCCTCATCCCCTGGACCGTCTACCTGGCCGTCTACCCTGCCCCAAACGCCAGATCGACACCCACTACCGGGGCGCCTGGGTGGGCTTCGACCTCCTGTTGGTGGTGGCCATCGTCCTGACCGCCTACTACGCCTTCCGGATGGACGACCGGGTCCAGCTCCCGGCCATGGCGACGGCCACACTCCTGCTGGTCGACGCCTGGTTCGACGTCATGACGGCGGGCGAGCCGCACCGCCACCTTGAGGCACTGCTCATGGCCCTGTGCGTCGAGATCCCGGCGGCCCTGTTCTCCCTCTTCCTGGCCAGACAGGTCAACCGGCACGTCGACGCAGCTCGCCGCCCACGACCGCTACCCACCACCAGGGGCGCCTGAGCCAGGCGCGACCCGGCGACGACGCGTCAGGCGACGACGGCGGCGATGCGGGCCATGACGTCGTCGGTGAGCTTGGGGACGACGTCGAGGGCGGCCAGGTTCTCGTGCACCTGCTCGACCCGGCTGGCCCCGGTGATGACGGTCGACACGTGCGGGTTCTTCACGCACCAGGCGATGGACATCTGGGCCAGGGTGCAGTCGAGCCCCTCGGCGATCTCCTGGAGCCCGGCGACCTTCTGGTTCCGGTCGGGGTCGGTCAGGAGGTCGCGCAGCCACTCGTAGCCGGGAAGCGTGGCCCGGGAGCCCTCGGGCACCCCGTCGAGGTACTTGCCGGTGAGCAGGCCCGAGCTGAGCGGGCTCCACGTGGTCAGCCCGAGTCCGATGCCGTCGTAGAGGGGGGCGTACTCCTGCTCGACCCGGTCCCGCCACAGGAGGTTGTACTGCGGCTGCTCGACGACCGGCTTGTGGAGGTGGTGGCGGTCGGCGACGTCCCACGCCTCGCGCAGCGCCTCGGCCGACCACTCCGAGGTACCCCAGTAGAGGGCCTTGCCGGCCGTGATCATGTCGGACATGGCCCACACCGTCTCCTCGACGGGCGTCTCGGCGTCCGGGCGGTGGCAGTAGACGATGTCGACGAAGTCGAGACCGAGGCGCTCGAGCGAGCCGTCGATGGCCTGCATCAGGTACTTGCGGTTGAGGGTGTTGCGCATGTTGACGCTCGAGTGCAGGCCCCAGAAGAGCTTGGTGGAGAGCACGTAGCTGTGCCGGGGCCACCCGAGGGCCCGGATGGCCTCGCCCATGATCCGCTCCGACTCGCCACCGGCGTAGGCCTCGGCGTTGTCGAAGAAGTTCACCCCGGCGTCGTACGCGGCGGCCAGGCAGTCCTCGGCCAGGTTGCCGGCCAGCTGGGGCCCGAACGTGACCCAGGACCCGAAGGACAGGACGCTGACCTTGAGGCCGGTGCCGCCCAGACGTCGGTACTCCATCTCCATGGTGACTCCCTTGGTGTTCGGTGGTGTGTTCGGCGCTGATCGTGCGAACCGACCGAATCCTACGGGGGAACCCGGCGTCGCCGTCCCGTGGCCGGGTCGGGCGCCGCTGGCGCGTGCGATGCTGGCCCGGTGAGCGACCTGCCCGGGACCGACGGACCCCTGCGTCCGCTCCCGGCCCAGCCTGCCGGGGTCCCGTGGCCCACGGTGGAGTGGCCCACCGGGCCCGTGCCGGACGGCGTCGACCTCGAGTCCCTGATGGACGCCGCATTCGACCCGGACGGCCCGCTGCAGCGACACCTACGCGGTGGCGTGCGTCCACGGTGGCCGCCTCGTCTACGAGCGCTACGGCGGGACGCTGCCCCGCTTCGACGGGCCCGGGCCGGCCGGTGACGGCCGCCACCCCGCTGCTCTCGTGGTCGGTGGCCAAGTCGATGCTCCACGCTCGTCGTCGGGATGCTGGTGGGGGACGGCCTGCTCGACCCCGGGTCCCGGGCCGACGTCCCGGAGTGGAGCGGACACGACGACCCGCGCCGGGACATCACGGTGGCCGACCTCCTGGGCATGCGCGACGGACTCGCCTTCGCCGAGGAGTACGAGGACGCCGGAGACGTCCGACGTGATCCAGATGCTGTTCGGCCGGGGCCGGGACGACATGGCGGCGTTCGCCGCCGACCGCCCCCTGGCCGCGCCGCCCGGGCACCCGCTTCAACTACTCGACCGGCACCAGCATGGTGCTGTCGGGCATCGTGGCCCGGGCGCTCGGGCCCGGCGGACCCGTACCGGTCGTACCTCGACGAGCGGCTCTTCGGCCCGTTCGGGATGGCGTCGGCCACCGCCACGCTTCGACGACGCCGGCGCGTGGGTGGCCGGCTCGTACGTCCACGCCACGGCCCGGGACTTCGCCCGGTTCGGCCTCTTCGCCCTGCGCGACGGCGTCTGGGACGGACGCCGGCTCCTGCCCGAGGGCTGGGTGGATTCGGGCCGCACCCCACGGTCGGTCGACCCCGACGACGGCCACCTCTACGGGCCCACTGGTGGACCCGGCGACGATCCGCTCGGCACGTTCTGGGCGGCCGGGCCACGACGGCCAGTACGTCGACGTGTGTCCCGGCCCTCGACCTCGTGCTGGTCCGCCTGGGCCGGACCGGATCGGACCGGGCGGCGGCGGTGCGGGCCTGGCGGGACGACGGTGATCGACGCGTTCGCCGTAGTTCTGCGGTCGGCGGTGCGCCACGCCCCGGGGTCCGCGTCCGTTGCCATCCGGTCGGACCCCCGCCCTACGGTGGGTGCACTGTGAGCAGGTCCCTCCCCGTCCACGACCACCTCCACGAGGTCCACACCGTCGAGGACGTCCTGGCCCTGGTCCGCGAGCACGGCGGCCGGGTCACCAGCTCGCGGCGGCTCCTGCTCGAGGCACTGTTCGAAGGGCCGGGCCATCGGACCGCCGAGGAGCTGGCCGAGTACGGTCCAGGCCCACGCCCCCGACGTGGCCCTCTCCACCGTCTACCGGAACCTCGACGAGCTCGAGAAGCTGGGCGTCGTCGTCCACTCCCACCTCGGCCACGGGCCCGCCACCTACCATCTGGCCGCCGGCGCCCACTGCCACTTCGTGTGCCAGGACTGCGGCACGGCCGTCGAGGCGCCGGACGAGCTGTTCACCGGGTTGGCCGACGCGGCCATGAGCCGGTTCGGATTCGAGATCGACACCCGGCACTTCGCCATCTTCGGTCGCTGCGCCGACTGCCGGAAGGGGCTGGAGACATGACCGACCAAAGGACCGACCACGGGAGCGACGTCGACCGCGCCGACGAGTGGGACGACCTCCGGGCCCGGTACCTGCGCCCGAGGGGGGAGCGCCCGCCGTCGTCGGCCCGCGGCCTGCACCACTTCGCCGTGGTCTCGAGCGACGTCGAGCGGACGATCACCTTCTTCCAGGACCTGTTGGAGTTCCCGTTGGCCGAGCTGTTCGAGAACCGTGACTACCGGGGGTCGACCCACTTCTTCTTCGACATCGGCCACGGCAACTACCTCGCCTACTTCGACTTCCCCGGCCTCGATCTCGGCCCGTACCGCGAGGTCCTGGGCGGCCTCCACCACATCGCCATCAGCGTGACCCCCGAGCAGTTCGAGCGGCTGGTGGCCAAGGTGCGCGCCGCCGGCATCGAGGTCCACGTGGTCAACGGGGACTCGGCCTACTTCCCGGGGCCGGACGGCGAGCGGATCGAACTGCTGAGCTATCCGCTGCACGACATGTACGGCAACGTCGTCGGGGGCTAGTCGGGCCACCCGGCCCGGCCACGGGCGCCGTCAGTGGTGGACCTCGGCGACCAGTGCGGCCAGGCAGCCCTCCCATCCCTCCAGGTGGGAAGGCTCGCGGTCCGGGGGCAGCTCACGGTGGGTCAGGTTCACGACCGTGTCGGCGCCGTCGGCCACCAGCTCCACCTCCACCGTGCTGCTCCCCGGCGGCATCAGGGCATCTTCGGGGATCCCCCAGGTGAACACCACCCGGTGGGGTGGCTCCACCACCACGTAGCTGCCGCGGGCGGCGACCCCGCTGAAGTCGAGGGCGAACGTCCCGCCCGGCCGGGGGTCGAGATCGACGCGGTCCCCGATCCAGGTGACCATCAGCTGGGGATCGGTGAAGTAGGGGAACACCACCTCGGGGGGCGCGGCGATGCGAACGCTGGTGCTGATCATGTCGGTCCTCTCTCTTCGGTACGGGGGTGGGCTTGTTCCACGGACTGCTTCAGGCGGGCCAGGGCGTCCGGCCAGAACTCGTCGAGCAGGGCGCGCAGCGGCAGGAGCGACTCGGACCGCAACGAGTAGAGCCGACGGGTGCCGTCCCGGCGTTCGGCCAGGATCCCGGCCCGCTTGAGGACGGCGAGGTGCTGGCTGACGGCCTGTTGGGTGAGGTCGAAGTGGGCGGCGATCTGCCCGGCGGGAAGCTCGGCGTGTTGGACCATCCGCAGGATCTGGCGCCGGTGGGGATCGGCGAGCGCCCGCAGGACCGCGTCGGGTCCCACGGGCGCTGCCGTCTCCTCGGTGTCCGGCGTCATCGGAGCTTCCTAGCGGAGTGCGACCTCCGCCGTCCAGGCTCGCTCAGCGGTCGGCGTGCTCGGCGCGCCAGGCGGCGAGCCGCTCGACGTCGGCGGGCGGGTTCGGATTGCCGGCCCCCCGGTCGACGTAGTCGACGAGGCTGGCGAGGAAGTGGGTCCATCCGGCGTGGCACTGCTCGAAGCACTCCAGGTCGGGATTGAGGCCGTGGTGCTGGAACCGCAGCTCGGTGCCGCCGTCGACCGGCTCGAGGTCGTAGGTGATCGAGGTCCCGACCCAGTCGGGGGCCGGCTCGCAGACGAGCACGTCCCAGCGCACCCGCGACGGCCGGTCGGCCTGCTCGACCCGCATCACGACCTCCTGGTCGCCCATCAGGAAGCGCAGGGTCCCACCGGCGGTGGCGCCTCCGCCGGCAGGAGTCCACCAACCGGTCAGGGCGTCGATGTCGGTCAGGGCCGAGAACACGGCGTCGGGGGCGGCGGCGAAGGCCTTCGTCGACCGGAAGTCGTCGGTGGCGGTCGTGGTGGTGGTCATGGTCGGGTCCTCTCTCATGGGTGTCATGCACAAGGAAGTACTTGTACAAGGGAATGCTTGTACAATAAGGCCCAAGCAGGTGTGTGTCAAGGGTGGGACCGCGCCGGACTGCGGGTGTTCCGCCCGGCGTGGCCCGGGAGACACCGTCAGGAACCGCCGCGAGCGACCGACGCCACCGGCGTGGAGGTGGCTGGCGGTGCCCCGTGCCGAGCGCGGACTCGGCGACAGAGATGTCGACCAGGATCCGAGGGCGTGCGCCGTAGCGGGTCGAGAGGAGCCCCCGCGGGCGGACGCGCCCTTCTCCCGGCTGTGTGCACCTGCGGCCCGGACGATCCGTGGTGGATCGGGTCCAGGGCCGGCCAGGCCCGTTCGAGGGGTGTCCGGGTCAGCCGCGTTCGGGGGTGAACTCGACCGGCAGCGACTCCACGGCATGCACCAGCGCATGCTCGGCGTACACCGGTGCGACGCCGGGGGCCACGACCATGCTGGGGAACCTCCTGGTCAGCTCCTCGAAGATGACCCGGATCTCCAGGCGCGCCAGGTTGATCCCCATGCACACGTGCGGGCCGACGCCGAAGCCGAGGTGCGGATTGGGGCTGCGGTCGACCCGGAGGACGTCGGGCTCCGCGAAGACGTCCTCGTCGCGGTTGGCCGATTGATAGAGCATCAGCACCTGCTCGCCCTCGGCGATCTGCTGGCCGGCGAGCACGGTGTCCTGCGTCGCCGTCCGGGAGAAGCTGATGACCGGGCTCACGAAACGAGTGATCTCGTCGGCCATGGTCTCGAACGACTCGGGGTGGTCGCGCAGCCGCTGCCACTGGTCGGGGAACTGGTTGAACGCCCACATGCCGCCGGAGATGGCGTTGCGCGTGGTCTCGTTGCCGGCCACCAGCAGGATCACCAGGAACATCGTGAGTTCGTCGTGTGCCAGCTCTTCGCTGGAATCGAGCAGTCCGTCCTCGTCCGCACCCACCAGCACGCTGACCGCGTCGTTCGGGAGGTCACGACCCAACCTGTGGGCCTGTCGCCGCTCGTCGACCATGTCGGACAGGTAGGCCACGTACTCGCCGAAGGCGGCTCCGGCGGCGGCCGTCGCGGGGTCGTCCGGGTCACGGCGTCCCTCGCCGCCCATCATCTGGTCCGACCAACGGCCGAGTTGGGCCCGGTCTTCGACCGGCAGGCCCATGAGCTCGGCGATGACGACCAGCGGGACCGGGATCGCGATGTCGGTCACGAAGTCGCAGGACGAACGATCCGCGATCTCGTCGAGCACCTCGGTGACGACCTGGCGGACCCGCGGCTCCATCGTGCGGATCATCCTCGGCGAGAACCCCTTGTTGAGGAGGCGGCGCTGGCTCACGTGGCGCTGGCCGTCGAGGCCGATGAGGGACAACATCGCCCCCTCCTTCGGACGGACCCCGTGGCCCGAGCAGAACAGGTCCGCGTGCATCGACACGTACGACACGTCGGCATGGCGTGACACCACCCAGATCCCGTTGGCCTCGTCCCAGAAGATGGGGCGGTTGGCTCTCATCCACGAGTACGCGGGATGCGGGTCCTGGTAGAAGCGGCGATCGAGGACATCGAAGTCGCAGACCGGCCGGGCTGTCGTGGGAACCATCGTGGATCCGCTCCTTCTGCGGGCCCCTGTTCGGCGCCCGTCGTCATGAGGTGGTGCAGCCGAAGAGTAGAACGTGTTCCACTCCAGGTCCAGGGTCAAAGGTCCCGACGGCCGCCTTCCACCAGGGAGTATGGCCGACGTCTCCCGCACATGGTGGTGTGGATCGAACGGGCTCCGTCGGGGTCCGTCGTCCCGGACCGCAGGTCCCTCCAACTCCGGGGCGGCACACTGCGGCCCGCGGCACGGGCGCGGCATCCGCGTCGGAACGCGTCACGACGCGCAACAGCCGGGGCGTGAACCCCGGCTGACCTGCACGTATCTGGTCGGGCTGCCCGGATTTGAACCGGGGACCTCTGCGTCCCGAACGCAGCGCGCTAACCAAGCTGCGCCACAGCCCGTACTCCGGGACCGGCCGACGGCCGTCCCCAGGACACCGAGATGCTACCCGACGGCGGTGTGGTCGTTCCCCCGGTCGGCCGCCGTCGGTCTCCGTCTGGACAACGGGCATCCGCTTGGCCACCACCTTGGCGATCCGCCGCTTGTCCATCTCGGCCACCCGGAGCTGCCATTCGCCGGTGTCGTGGGTCTCGCCCTCCTCCGGAATGTGGCCGAACGCGTCGAACAGGTAGCCCCCGAGGGTCACGTACTCGCCCTCGGGCAGGTCGATGCCGAGCTGGTCGGACAGGTCGTCGACGCTCATGCGGCCGTCCACCAGCCACCGCCGTCCGTCCACCCGGACCACCTCGGGCTCCTCGTCGGGGTCGAACTCGTCGGGCAGATCGCCGACCAGGGCCCCGAGCAGGTCCTTCACCGTGATGACCCCTTCGACCCCGCCGTGCTCGTCCACCACCACGGCGAAGGCGCGGCGCTGGCGCCGCATCTCGGCCAGGACGTCGAGGACCAGTCGGGACTCGGGCACCAGGAAGGGCTGGCGCAACCGTCGCGAGATGTCGATCGGGTCGGGGGACCGCCCCCCGTCGTCGGATGCCCCGACGGTCCACCCGGCCCGGAACAGGTCGTTGACGAACAGCACGCCGATCAGGTCGTCGAGGTTGTCGCCGCACACCGGGAAGCAGCTGTGGCCCGACTCCCGCACCGCCTTCGAGACGGCGTCGACGGTCAGGGGGATGGTGAGGGCCACGACGTCGACCCGGGGGGTCATGACCTCGCGCACCACGGTGTCCCGCAGATCGTCCAGGGCGTCGATGATGAACTGCTCCTGGGCGTCGGCACCGCCCGTCGGCCGGCCGCGGGCGACCGGGGGCCTGGCCGGATCGCGTCGGCGGGACCGGCGTCCCGGAGGTTCCTCGGGCTGGTCTTCGTGGCGACGGAACACGGACAACGCGGTGACCCGGTCTGTTGAGGGTGGGGCCGTCAGGCGCCGGAAGGTGCGGCGACGACCGACAGCGGGGCGTAGGACTCGTCGTAGTAGGTGCCGCCGTCGAGCAGGGCGGTCACGGCCCGGCGGAGCCGGATCGGGTCGAGCGGCTTGACCAGCCAGCCCTCGGCACCCGACCGGCGGGCCAGGAAGACGTCGGGCCGACGGTCCAGCAGCATCAGCACCGGCACGTGGGCGAGCTTGTCGTAGGAGGCCTCGAGGCGGAGTTCGAGCGTGGTGGCCATGCCCCCCATGTTGCCCATCTGCATGTCGACGATCACCAGGTCGGGCATCGACTCGGCCACGAGGGCCATGACCTCGGGCCCGGAGCGGGCCTCGACGATGGTGATGTCGGGCGACCCGGCGATGGCCGCGATCTCGGCCCGGACGGTCGGGGCGTCACTGGCCACGAGGATGGTCGGCACACCGAGAGGTTAGCGCCCACCGGTGACCCCGACTCCACGTGACGCCGACCGCCGGCCCGGTCGCGGGTGGTCCGGCCCCGGGCGGTCAGGCCCCGGCCCGGCCGAACAGCAGGTCGGCCACCTCGGCCAGGCCGTCGAGGTCGTGGACGTCGGTGTTGAGCAGGGGGACCCGGTAGACGGGGGCCGGGGCCACCTCGGCCACCAGGGAGGCGTAGACCGCCTCCTCCCGGTCCGAGGCCAGCGTGTAGCCGGTCAGGTTCTCCACCAGGTCGGCCAGGTCGGCGGCCGGCACCGCCGCCCCGCCCCGGCCGGTCGCCGCAGCGGGGCGAGCCGGCCAGCTGCTCGTCGGTGGCGAAGCGGGGCTGGACCCGGTTGACGATCAGCGCCGTGGCCGACATGCCGGACTCGGCCAGCTTGCCCGGCGAAGTGGACGGCCTCGTCCACCGAGTCCGGGCCGGGGCGAGGCCACCAGGACGAAGGCCGTGGTCGGCTGGACCAGCAGCTCGCGGACCCGGGCGGCCCGCAGGCGGAACCCCTCCTCCATCCCCTCGAAGGCCTGGAAGAAGGCGACGGCGTCGTGGACGATGTCGGCCCCGGCCACCTTGGAGATGGTCCGCAGGAGGGCCTGGGCGGCCACGCCCATGAAGCGCAGGCCCGACCCGGGTGGGGGCCATCAGCGCCTGGAAGACCCGGTTCTCCAGGAAGTGGGTGAGCCGGCGGGGGGCGTCGAGGAAGTCGAGGGCGTTCCGCGACGGCGGGGTGTCGACCACCACGACGTCGAACCCGCCCTCCTCGACCAGCTCGTGGAGCTTCTCCATGGCCATGTACTCCTGGGTGCCCGAGAGGGTCCCGGTCAGGTTCCGGTAGATGCGGTTGACCCGGATGTCCTCGGCCTGGGCCTCGGAGTCGGCGTAGCGGGCGATGAGGTCGTCGAACGTGCCCTTCGGGTCGAGCATCAGGGCGTGCAGCTCGCCCGGCCAGTCCCCCTCGATCCGGGTGGGGCTGTTGGAGAGCTCGTCGACACCGAGGGAGTTGGCCAGGCGCCGGGCCGGGTCGATGGTCACCACGCAGGCCGTGCGGCCGAGCCGGGCCGCCTGCAGGGCGATGGCCGCCGACGTGGTCGTCTTGCCCACCCCACCCGAGCCGCAGCAGATCACGATCGACCGGTCGCGGACCACCTCGTCGATGGTGGCCGGCGCCGGCGTCGGCCCGGGCGGGTGGCGCCGGTCCGGGACGGTCACGGGCCACCGGGTCGGGCTCGTGGAGGGCCTCGATGCCCGCGGCCAGGGCCTGGCTGAGGGTGTCGAGCTCGAGGGGACCGATGGCGTCGGTGAAGAGGTAGGGCACCCGCAGCTGGGGCAGCGGGAGCTCGTGCGGCCAGTCGGACCACCTGCTCCTCCTGGAGCTCGTGGCGGCGCTGGCGGAACCGGCGGGCCTCCTCCAGGGCGTCGACCAGGCGCGGGGTCGAGGTCGACGCCCGCCGCGGCCACGGTGTCGGCGGCCGGGGTGGCCAGGCCGGCGACCGGCGGGTAGCAGGCGTTGACGATCACCGGGCCGAGGGCGATGCCCGACCCGGTCCTCGAGCTGGTAGGCCGCCTCCACCACCTCGTTGACCGGCATCTCCTCGGGCAGGGTCACGAGGGCGACCTGGCAGCGCTCGGGGTCCGACAGCAGGGCGACCACGTCGGCGGCCTGGGCCCGGATCGGCCCGCCCCGGGCGGCGTCGAGCAGACCGCCGGCCGAGGACAGGAAGGTCATGGTGTGGCCGGTGGCCGGCGCGTCCACCAGGACGAGGTCGGCGATGCCCTGCTGCTCGATCTGCTTGACCTTGCCCAGGACCAGGATGTCCCGGATGCCGGGGATCGCCCCGGCCACGATGTCGATGATCCCGGACGACAGGAGGCGCTTGGAGAACCGCTTCATCCCGTGGTCGTCCAGGTACTCGAGCAGCGCGTCGTCCGGGGTGATGGTCCGGGCGTGGACGACGCCGGGCGGGATCACCGCCCCGTCGTCGGCCGGCCGCCGCCGAGGTCGGTGGCCCCGGCGGCGTGCAGCACCTCGCCGGCGTAGCCGAGGCCGCCGGAGCCGCCGAAGGCGGTGGAGACGCCCGGTCCGGCCCTCCAGCTCGATGACCAGGACGGACAGGCCGGCACCGGCGGCCAGGTGGGCCAGCGCGGCCACCATGGTGGTCTTGCCGACACCGCCCTTGCCGGCCACGATCACGACCCGGCTCTGGCTGCAGAAGGAGCGGATGTCCATGACGTCACCGAGCGTAGTGTCCGCCCTCGCGGGGCCGGCTCCGCCTCTGGTCCGGGCCGACTCGCGACGTCGCGACCCCGGATTGCCACGCTCGGCGCGAAAGCGGTCGGAAATTGCCGTCGAACCTCCGTTCACCTCTTGTTTCCCCAGAGGGTGGGGAGTACGTTCCAAATCGTCAGGATGCACCGAAGGGGGAGTCGGGTAGTGGAGCAGTTGATGGATTCATGGCAGCTGAAGGCGGCGTGCCGTGGGCCCCAGGCGGAGATCTTCTTCCCACCGGCCCATGCCGAGCGCAAGGAGGAGAAGCTCCAGCGCGAGGAGCGGGCCAAGGCGATCTGCACGACGTGCTCGGTCCGGGCCGACTGCCTCGAGTACGCGGTGCGCATCCGTGAGCCCCACGGGATCTGGGGCGGCCTGAACGAGATGGAGCGGCGGCAGTACGCGGAGCGCCGGGTCGGCTGAGTCGCGGCCGGCGGACCTGCCGTCACGACTCCGGCCGGATCGACGGCCGGCCGGATCGATCGGCGGTGCCGGGTCAGCCCGCGGACGCCGCCGCGGGGACCGGTAGCCCGAGGGCCGCGTCCGCCGCCCGGACGCCCTTCGACCGGCACACCGACGAGGGCTGCTGCCCGGTGGCCGCACAGATCCCGGCCGACAGCTGGTTGGCCACGGCGATGACCGCCTGCCCGGTGGGCGGCGCAGCGTGCCGTGCCCCGCCGGGCCCGAGCCCGGGCGTCGGGCTCGGCGACCTCGCCGGCGATCTGGGCCTGCGACTGTCCGGCCAGCAGCGCCGGGCTGAATCCCGAGGTCACGGCCACCAGCTGGCCGGCCACGTCGACGAAGGGCGCCGTGCCCGCCGGTGGTCCCGCCGGCCTGGGGCGCGTACCGGGCCACCAGGGCGGCCTGGGCCGGGGTGAGCCGGGCCAGGCGGGTGAAGGTCCCGTCGGGGCCGGTCGTGTCCGAGTAGAGCTCGACCCCGGTCAGGGTCACGTACCTGCTGGTGTAGCCGACCCCGTCGAAGGTGAAGGTCGCGGTGTTCGGGAAGACGGTCTGTGCGGCCGACGCGCCGTCGTGCAGCTCGGTGAACGTCCCGAACCGGGCCAGGGCCACGACCAGCGGCCACCGCTCGGCGGCGCAGAACGGGCAGAACTCGGCCCCGACGAACAGGACCTCCGGCTTGCCCTGGACGGTCAGCGGCGCCTGGCCGGCCAGGACGGTGGGCGCGTGACAGCGTGGTGCCGGGCGCGGTGACCCCGACGGCGTCGAAGGTGGACGGCGGCACCGACGACAGCGTGGCCAGGACGGCCGGGGAGGTGACCGCCGGCTGGGCCGGCGCGCGTGGGCGACGACACGTGGGTCAGGGCGTAGGTGACCAGGGCCACCACGCCGAGGAGGATGACCACCACGGCGCCCCAGGCCAGCCGGGCCGGGCGGCTCGGCCGTCCCTCAGCCACGGGTCGGGCGGGGCCGGGTCGGCTCAGGACTCGTCGCCGTCCGCCGGCGGCGTCGTCGGCTGTGCCGTAGCCGGGGGCGAGCACGATGGGCGAGGTCGTGGCGATGATGATGAAGAGGAGGAAGCGTGGCGACGTGGACGCTCGAGCACCACAGGCAGATGGCCTTGATGATGAACAGCTCGGCGATGATCAGGTAGATGATCATGCCCACGCCGGTGACCGACAGGACCAGCCGGGCCAGGTGGATCCGGCGGTCGGCCGCCCGCCAGGCCGCCGGCAGGCAGAGCAGCAGCATCGGGACGAAGAACGCCAGGCCGAGCATGGCCACGGGGATCCCGAAGATCTCCGACTGCGGGCTCTGGGTCACCTTCTCGCAGTTGAATCGGTGCAGTTGGAGACGCAGGCCAGCGCCTTGGGCTCGAAGTGGGTGATGGTCAGGTAGATCGACGCGCCCGAGCCCGTAGACGGACAGCACGAGCGAGGCGATGGGTTGCCACCGGAGGGTGGGCATCGCTACCGGGGCTCCCGGACTCAGCTCGCCGAGATGCCGAGGGCCTTGGCCGCGGCCTGGACCCCGGAACTGGTGCACACGTTGCCGGGCTGGCCGTGGGTGGCCTGGCAGATGGCCGCCGACATGTAGTTGCCGGTGGTCAGGATGGCCTGGGTGGCCGGGTTGGTCGGGTCGGACAGGCTGCCCGAGATGTCGGTCCACGACTGGCCGGCCAGGATCTGCGGGTCGTAGCTCGCCCCCGAGAAGAGGACGCGAGTTGTTGATGTCGACGAACGGGAACGAGATCCCGCCCGTGGTGCTGGCGTTGGGGAGGAACTTGGACGAGCTGTACTTGGTCAGGATCTGCGCCTCCTCCTTGGTCGGGTCCTGGAGGTGGGTGTAACCCGCTGCTACCCGGTCACCGGGACGTTGGCTGTACTGCTTCGATGCCCGTGAACGTGATGTACGGGCTGTCGAGGGTGGCGCCGTGGAAGCTGAAGGTGCTGGGTCTTGGCGTCGACGTCGGTGTGGGACGACGCCGTGATCTGCAGGTTGCTCCAGGTGCCGAACCGGGCCAGGGCGGCGGTCATGGCCCACCGCTCGGCGGCGCAGTAGGGGCAGTACTCGGCGCCGTAGTAGAGCATCGCCGGGCTCTTGCCGTTGAGGGTCATCGGCGGTTGGCCGGACAGGACGGTGGGCTTGGACACCTGGGCCTGGGCGCGAGACGCCGACCGTGTCCCAGGTGGACAGCGGGATGGTCGTCACGTCCTTGACGACCTGGGCGGGTGCCGGCGTGGTCACCGGGTGTAGGAGAGTGTCCTGGCTGGCGCGCTGGTCGCGTTCACGATGAAGAGGACGGCGATGACCACGATCACCAGGGCGACCGCGCCCCAGGCGAGGCAGACGCCGGTGCGCGAGCTCGACGGTCCACCTGACGGCGCCGCCCGCCTTGCCCGGCCGCGCGGTGTTGCCGCCCTTGCCGCCCGGCCCCGCCGGCCACCGGCCGGCTGGCGGCCCGGCTCTTGTCCTTGGCGCTCTGCCCGCCGTTGGTCCCGGTCGGCTTCGGCTTGTTCCCGCCCGTGACGGGGTTCTGCTGCTTGTCAGCCATGGTTCCGCGGTCCTCGCTTCGTGCGAACGTCGGATGGAGCGTAACGTGTCCCGCCGCATCCATGGGATCGGTGCCCGCGACGGGACGTGGCCCACGTGTCGGGCGAGTGCGCACCAGGTTGCCTAAGGTGGTCGGATGTCGATCGACTCGCCGGCCCGGGTGGGGCCGCCGGATCGGGACCGGCGCCACCGTGACGGCCGGAGGGAGCGACGCCGGTGTCGGTCCGCCACCGATCGCGGAATCGACCCCGGCGCCCGGTCGGTGTCGTGGGAGGTGACCACGGTCGACGGCCACCGGGTCCGCTACGGGGTCGTGGGCTCGGGCCCCGTCGGCGCTCTTCTGCCACGGCTGGGGACTCCGCCCCAACGCCTACGCCCGGCCGATCGCCGCCATGGCCGCAGCCGGATGCCGGGTGGTGGCGCCGAGCCTGCCGGGATTCGGCGGGACGCCGGAGCTGCCCGCGGCCGAGCGCACCTTCGCCGGGTACGGCGCCTGGGTGGCCCGGTTCCTCGACGCGGTCGGCGTCGACGACCTGGCCCTGGTGGCCGGGTCACTCGATGGGCGGCGGGGTGTCGACCGCCTTCGTCCACCACCAGCCGGAGCGGGTGGCCTCGCTCCTCCTGGCCAACGCCATCGGCAGCCCCACCTGGGCGCTCTTCCCGAACGAGGTCCGGACCATGGTCCAGCGGCCCTTCTGGGACTGGGGACGCCACTTCGGGAGCGACCTCCTGCACTCGCCCCGCGCCCTGCGGCTCCTCCCCGTCCTCCTCGAGGACTTCATCCCCAACCTGTTGCGCAACCCGCTCGGGATGGTCCGCACGGGTGAGTTCATCCGGAAGGCCGACCTGGTGGCCGAGGTCCGCGACATCGCCGCCCGGGGGATCCCGGTGTCGGTGGCGTGGTCCGACCGGGACGGCCTGGTCCCCCGGTCGGCCTTCGACGACCTGCGTCGGGCCGCCGGCGTCGACGGGGTGGTGGTCGAGGGGTCCCATGCCTGGCTGATCGCCGAACCCGACGTCTTCGGCGAGCTGGCCATCAGTGCCCTGGTCGACGCCCGCCCCGGGCGGACCGGGGTCGCGGCCGGCGCCCCCGTGCCGCTGGCCTGAGGGCGTCCCGGGCTCCTCGGCCCATGGCCCGGGCGGGCGAGCAGCCGGGCCCGGCCGCGGTGTCGGGGGTAGCGTGCGCGCCATGGCCGTGCCCCTGCGTGATGCCGCGACGGTGATGCTGATCCGGGACGCCGTCGACGAGGACGGCCGACCGGCCGTCGAGGTGTGCATGCTCCGGCGCAACCTGGCCAGCGAGTTCGTGGCCGGCGCCTACGTCTTCCCCGGCGGGTCGGTCGACCCCGCGGACCGGGGCGACGCCGCCGACGAGCTGTGCCGGGGCCTGTCCGACGCCGAGGCGAGCGGGCTGCTGGGCATCGACTCGGGCGGCCTGGCCTTCTGGGTGGCCGCCCTGCGTGAGTGCTTCGAGGAGGCGGGAGTGCTCCTGGCCCTGCCCCGGGACGCCGCCGACGGGATCGACCTGCTCGACACCTCCGACCCCGAGGTCCGGGACCCGGTTCGAGGCCCACCGCCTGGCGATCAACGAGGGACGGACCGGCCTGCTCGACGTGTGCCGCACCGAGGGCCTGGTCCTGGCGGCCGACACCGTCCACTACGTCAGCCACTGGATCACCCCGGAGCTGGCCCCGAAGCGGTTCGACACCCGGTTCTTCGTGACGGCCGCCCCGCTCCGGACAGGTGGCCCACCACGACGAGGGCGAGACCATCGCCACCATCTGGGTGCGTCCCGCCGACGCCCTGGCCCGGTTCGAGGCCGGCGAGATCGAGCTGCTGCCGCCGACCATCGACAACCTCCAGAAGCTGGCCGCCCACTCGTCGACCGAGCAGGTCATGGACTGGGCCCGGGACGTCACCGATGTCCCGACCATCCTGCCCATCGTGCTGATCGAGGACGGTCGGCTGCTGGTGCTCCGCCCGGGGGACGACGGCTACGAGCAGGCGCTCGAGGACCGCATGGCGTCGTCCGACCCGGTGTCGCCGGAACTGGCCGCCGCCGCCCGGGATGCCTGGGGTCCCAAGGCCGGTCGGGCCTGAGCCGGACCGCCCGGTCGGATCAGGCCGTGTCGCCGGCGGCCACGGCCGCCTCGACCCGCTCGAGCATGCGGGCGCTGCATCCGTCCATCGACACCACCGGTGGTGGGTTGGCCACCAGCGCCTCGGCGATGCGGGCGAACTCGGCGGCCAGCGGTTCGGTCGTCGTCGAGGGCCACCGGGGTGCCGGCGTCCCCACCGGCGGCCATCGACGGGTGGAGTGGGACCTGACCGAGCAGCGGGACGCCCGACGTCGGCCGCCAGGCGGGCGCCCCCGCCCGAGCCGAACAGGGCGTAGGACGTGCCGTGCTCGCACGTGAAGTCGCTCATGTTCTCGATCACCCCGGTCACCCGCAGGTAGCCCTTGCGGGCCATGTCGGCGGTGCGGGCCGCCACCTTCTGGGCGGCGACGGGCGGGGTCGTCACCACCAGGACCTCGGTGCGCGGCAGCATCCGGGCCAGGCCCATCTGGATGTCTCCGGTGCCCGGGGGCATGTCGATGAGCAGGAAGTCGAGGTCGCCCCAGTGGACGTCCTCCAGGAACTGCTGGACGGCGCGGTTCAAGACGAGGCCCCGCCACATGATGGCGTGCTCCTCGTCGGCCAGGAAGCCCATGGACAGCACCCGCAGGTTCCCGGCACCGATGCGGCGCTCGAGCGGGACCATCTTCTTGTCCCGGGCCTCGACGTCGCCCTGCATCCCGAGGAGCCGCGGCACGCTGAAGCCCCAGATGTCGGCGTCGAGCACGCCCACCGTCAGGCCGCGGCGGGCCAGGGCCACGGCCAGGTTCACGGTGACCGAGCTCTTGCCCACCCCGCCCTTGCCCGAGGCGATGGCGACCACCCGGGCCGACTCGGGGACCTCGGTGGCCGGCGGGTCCTCGCGGGCGATCGAGGCGGGCCCGGGCCATGACCGGCCGCTTCTGGTCGGCGTCCATCACCCCGGTGGTCACGGTGACCGACCCGACCCCGTCGAGCCCGCCCACGTGGAGGTCGACGTCGCGCTGGATCTGGGCCCGCAGCGGGCACCCGGCGATGGTCAGGGCCACCTCGACCTCGACCTCGGGACCGTCGACCCGGATCCGGGTGACCATGCCGAGTTCGACGATGTCGGCGCCCAGCTCGGGATCCATGACGTTGCGCAGCGCGGCGCGGACCTGCTCCTCCGTGGGGGAGGAGCCGTCGACGCCCTGGCTGTCGGTCCTGGTCACAACGGAAATTGTAGTGGGGCCCGCCGCACGGGCGGTCGGAGGGGAGCCGTCGGGGAGCCGGGGGAGCGGGGTGGTCGGGGTCCCGGGCCCCACCGGCCACCCTGACGGACGACCCGCCGCCCGGGCGCTGCGGCTCGCTGTGATGCCCGTCCGGCGGGTCGGTGTACCGCCCGCACCCCGTCCCGGGTACGATTGTGCCTGGTGGCACCCGTGGACCCGGCTCCCCGTGGACCTGGCCCGGGGACGCCCACCATCAGCATCTCGACCGGACGGCGGCTCCGTCCGGAGACGACGAACGACCGAGGAGCATCGATGAGCACGACCATGCAGAACGTCACCATCGGGAAGAAGCCCAATCCCGTGTCCCTCACCGATGTCGCCGCGGCCAAGGTGGCCGAGCTGCTGGCCGAGGAGGACACCCAGGACCTGGCCCTGCGGGTGGCCGTGCGCCCCGGCGGGTGCTCCGGATTCAGCTACGAGATGTTCTTCGACGCCGACGTGGCCGAGGACGACGTGGTCCGCGAGTTCGGCACCGTCAAGGTGGTCGTCGACCAGACCAGCGCCGACCTGCTGAAGGGCTCGACGCTCGACTACAGCGACGGACTGCAGGGCGCCGGGTTCCACGTGACGAACCCCAACGCCACCCGCACCTGCGGCTGCGGCTCCTCCTTCAGCTGATCCGCTGACTCCTGATCCCCTGATCCGGCTCCGCGTCAACGGCGCCGACGTCGAGGTCGCCGACGACGGCGCGACCCTCCTCGACGTCCTCCGGGAACAGCTCTCGCTGCGCTCGTTGAAGGACGGCTGCAGTCCCCAGGGCCAGTGCGGCTGCTGCACCGTCTGGGTCGACGGCACCCCCCGGGTGGCCTGCGTGACCCCGGTCAGGCGGCTGGACGGTCGGGACGTCACCACCCTCGAGGGCCTGCCCGGAGCCCGTCCGCGCCGGCTGGGCCGACGCCCTGGTGGCCAGTGGCGGCAGCCAGTGCGGGTTCTGCACGCCGGGCATCGTGATGCGACTGGCCGCCCTGGAGGGCCCGGTCGCCGACGACCGGATCGACCAGTCGCTCCTGGCCCATCTGTGCCGGTGCACCGGATGGCAGACCATCCGTGAGGCGGCCCGTTGCCGTCCTGGACGGCGCCCCGGCCGGCCCGGTCCGACGGGCACGCGACCTCGACGCCGCCGCCGCCCGCGCCTCGCTCGAGGGCGGCGTGCCCCAGCGGGTGGGTGCGGACGTGGTCCTGGGCGACGCCGGGTTCGCCGACGACGACGCTCCCGCCGACGCCCTGGTCGCCGTGTTGGACGGTGACGGCGGGTACGCGGTGGCCGACACGCTGGCGGCGGCCCGCCGGGCGGCCGGCAAGGTCCAGGGCCGGAGCACCACCGTGCCCCTGGGCCACCCGGTGGACGCCCCCGCGGGCCGAGTGGGCCCTGACCCTCGCCACCACCTGGGTCGAGCCCGCCTACGTGGAGCCCGATGCCTCGTGGTGCCTGCCCGGGCGGGTCGCCCGCCTCCCCCTTCCGGAACGGCGGGGCCTTCGGCGGCAAGCTGCACTCGCCGGTGGCCGACGACGCCCGCAGGCTGGCCGACGAGCACGGCCGGCCGGTCCGGGTCCTGTGGTCACGTGAGGACGTCGTCCGCCGGGGCCCGAAGCGCCCACCCGTGGGCGCGGGGATCGCCGCCGACGGCACCGGCGTGCTCCGGGTCGGCATCTCCGGCGGCCCGGTCGACGACGACCGTTGGGCCGCGGTGGTCCGGTCGGTCGCCGCCGTGGCGCCCGGCCTCGCCCTCGAGCAGGTGGCCGTGGACGGCCCGCCGGTCTCGTTCGACCTGCGGGCCGCGGTGTGGGCCGAGGCCGCGGTACTGGCCGCCGCCGTCCGACTCGCCCCGGACGGCCGGTCCGGAGCGGTGGCCGGTGACCGTGTGCCGGTCGAGGTGGTGGCCCCCGGAGGTGGTCGGGCCGTGGTGCGCTGCTGGCCGGACGGCTCACTCGACATCGAGGTGGCGGCCGGGCCGGGTACTCGACGCCGTCGGCGCTGCGCTCCTACGCCATCGGGGCCGCCCACCAGGCGCTCGGCTGGGTGGGCTCCGAGGGGATCGCCGTGGCCCCCGACGGCCGGGTCCAGGACCTGACCGTCCGCTCCTTCGGCATCCTCCAGGCCCGGGCCATGCCCGACGGTGACGGTGCGTTCGTGGCCGGGGAGGCGGCGCGGCCGGTCAACGGGTCCGACGCCGTCTTCGCCGCGGTGGCCGCCGCCCGGTGGCTGGCCGACGGGCTCGCCCCGCTCGTGGCCCACCGACCGGTCCGGTGCCGGCCGGCGCTGAGGCAGCCCGCCCAGGCATCCACCGGTGGTCCCCGCGTAGGCTGGCGCCCCAGCCCGCACCCCACCGCACCCACCAGAGGAGCCCGCATGAGCACGCCCGTCGGTCCCTACACCCCGATCGTCCGGGCCGGCTCGTGGCTGATCTGCTCCGGTCAGCTCGGCCTGGCTCCCGGGGCCGACGGCGGGACCCCGGCACTGGTCGACGGTGGGCCGGGACCGCAGCTGACCCAGGCGGTGGCCAACGCCGCCGCGCTGCTGGCCGGCCACGGCGCTCCACCTGGCCGACGTGGTCAAGACCACGGTGTTCGCCACCGACGCCGCCGACTTCCCCGTGGTCAACGAGGCCTACGTGGCCGCATTCGGCGACCACCGCCCGGCCCGGTCGATGGTGGCGGTATCGGCCCTCCCGATGGGTGCCGCCGTCGAGATCGAGGTCTGGGCGCTGCGGCACCCGCCTGAGCGGTCGGGACCCGGAGGCCGACCGGAGGGCGGCGGATCCGACCGGTCAGGGGGTCCAGCTGGTCTGGCCGAAGCGGTAGCCGACCGACCGGACGGTCTGGATCAGGTGGGCGTGCTCCTCGCCGAGCTTGGCCCGGAGCCGACGGACGTGGACGTCGACCGTGCGGGCGCCCCCGTAGTACTCGTAGCCCCACACCCGGCTGAGCAGCGTCTCGCGGGTGAAGACCTTGCCGGGTCGGGCGGCCAGGAACCGGAGCAGCTCGTACTCCATGTAGGTCAGGTCGAGCACCCGGCCGGCCACCGCGGCCTGGTAGGTCTCGAGATTGAGCACCAGCGGCCCGTGCTCGAGGAGGTCGGGGCGCAGCCCCCGCCCGGTGCGCCAGAACAGGTGGGCCAGCCGGGCGGCCAGCTCGTCGGGGTTGACCGGACTCGAGGCACAGGTCGTCGAACAGGTCCTCGCGGAGCTCGAGTTCGCCGAGCTGCTCGGTGGGTACCACGACCAGCACCGGGGCGAGCGGGACCTCGCGGGCACGCAGGTGGCGGCACAGCGCGAAGGCCGCGGTCGGGTCCGACCCGCTGCAGATGACCGCCCCCGACCAGCCGTCCTCGGGCTCCTCGGCGTCGACGGACTCGGACCGGTCGATGCCGCGCCACGGGTAGCCGGCCCGCTCGAGGACGGCGGTCACCGCGGTGGGCGGTGACGCGGGGAAGCACAGCAGTGGCTCCATGGCGGCGCTCCCCCTCTCCTCGATCGTGTGCTGGGCGGTCCGTACGGTGTCTGCGTGGCCGGGGCGCTAGAGCAGCGGCAGGTACCGGTCGAGCTCGAACTGGGTCACGTGGGACTTGTAGCCGGCCCACTCCGCCCGCTTGTTGCGGATGAACCACTCGAAGACGTGGTCGCCGAGGGTGTCGGCCAGCAGGTCGGAGGACTCCATCAGCGTGAGGGCCTCGTGGAGGCTCCCCGGCAGGTGGAGGATGCCCTTGGCGTCGAGCTCCTCGGGGCTGAGGGCGAACAGGTTGGCGTCGGCCTCGGGCGGCAGCTCGTACCCCTGCTCGATGCCCCGGAGCCCGGCGGCCAGGATGACGGCGAAGGCCAGGTAGGGATTGCAGGCACTGTCGGGTGAGCGGTACTCGATGCGGGTCGACTCGGTCTTGCCGGGCTTGACCACCGGGACCCGGACCAGCGCCGAGCGGTTGTTGCGGGCCCAGGACACGTGGATCGGGGCCTCGTAGCCGGACACCAGGCGCTTGTAGGAGTTGACCCACTGGTTGGTGACCGCGGTGATCTCGCCGGCGTGGCGGAGCAGCCCGGCGATGAAGCCCTCGGCCACCTCGGACAGCCCGCCCGGCCGCTCCGAGGTCGACGAAGGCGTTCTCGTCGCCCCGGAACAGCGACATGTGGGTGTGCATCCCCGAGCCCTGGACGCCGGCCAGCGGCTTGGGCATGAAGCTGGCGAAGACGCCCTGCTGGCGGGCCATCTCCTTGACCACCAGGCGGACGGTCATCACCGTGTCGGCCATGGTCAGGGCGTCGGTGTAGCGCAGGTCGATCTCGTGCTGGCTCGGGGCGTCCTCGTGCTGGGCGTGCTCGACCGGGATGCCCATCTCCTCGAGGGTGAGCACGGTGCGCTGGCGGATGTCGCTGGCCCGGTCGGCCACCGTCAGCTCGAAGTAGGAGCCGGTGTCGAGGGTGGTCGGTGGATGGGTCGGGTCGCCGTCGGCGAAGTAGAAGAACTCGATCTCGGGGGCGGCGTAGAAGGTGAAGCCCTGGGCGCGGGCCCGCTCCAGGCTCCGCTTCAGCACGTGACGGGGGCATCCCTGGAAGGGCGAGCCGTCGAGGTCGACGATGTCGCAGAAGACCCGGGCCACCTGGGGGTCGGCCGCATCGCCGTGGAAGTCGCCCTGGCCGTGCCCCTGGCCGTGCCACGGCAGGAGCTGGAAGGTGTTGGCGTCCGGGCGGGCGAGCACGTCGCTCTCCTGGACCCGGCTGAAGCCGTCGATGGCCGACCCGTCGAAGGTCATGCCCTCGTCGAGGGCGTTCTCGAGCTCGGCCGGGGTGATGCGAGAACGTCTTCGGCGTCCCGAGGACGTCGGTGAACCAGAGTTGGACGAAGCGGATGCCGCGCTCCTCCACGGTCCGGAGGACGTACTCCTCCTGACTCCTCATGGGGTCGTGCACCTCCGGGGACGTGGCGCGCTGGCGTGGGTTCACGGGGTTCGATCCACTCATTGTCGCAGGTGGACGGGGGTTCCGGTCGACGGGACGGGGCCCGGAGTGCACAGAACCGGGTCCCGAGGGACCCGGTTCTGTCGTCCGTCCGACAGGGCGGCGGGCCGACGGGGCCCGCCGCAGGTCACTTCCCGGCCGCGTCGCCGCAGACGGTCTCGACCATGACGGCGGTGACCTCGTAGGGGTCCATGTTGGCGTTGGGACGACGGTCCTCGAGCCACCCCTTCTTGTCCAGGGCCACCTTCCACGGGATGCGGATGGAGGCGCCGCGGTCCGAGGTGCCGTAGCTGAACTTGGTGTAGTGGGCGGTCTCGTGGGCGCCGGTCAGGCGGCTGGCGATGCCCTCGCCGTAGACGGCGATGTGCTCGTCGACCCGCTTCCCGATCGCCTCGCACCCGGCGATGATGGCGTCCCATCCGCCGTCCTCGCGCATGGCCTTGGTGGAGAAGTTGGTGTGGGCCCCGGCACCGTTCCAGTCACCCAGGATGGGCTTGGGCTCGAGGGTGGCGAACACGCCGAAGTCCTCGGCGATGCGGAAGAGCAGCCAGCGGGCCACCCACAGCTGGTCGGAGACGTCGAGGGGGGACAGCACGCCGACCTGGAACTCCCACTGGCCCATCATCACCTCGGCGTTGGTGCCCTCGATGCCGATGCCGGCGTCGATGCAGGCCGCCGTGTGGAGCTCGACGATCTCGCGGCCGGGCATCTTGTCGCCGCCGACGCCGCAGTAGTACGGGCCCTGGGGGGCGGGGTAGCCGGTCGACCGGCCAGCCCAGCGGGCGCCCGTCCTTCATGAACGTGTACTCCTGCTCGATGCCGAACATCGGCTCCTGGTCGGCGTAACTGCTCGACCAGGGCGCGCAGCTTGGCCCGGGTGTTGGTCGGGTGGGGCGAGTAGTCGGTGAGCTCGACCTCGCACATGACCAGGATGTCGTTCGGGCCCGCGCAGGGGGTCGGGGCAGGTGCAGACGGGCCGCAGCACGCAGTCCGAGTCGTGGCCGATGGCCTGGTTGGTGCTCGATCCGTCGAAGCCCCAGATGCCGGGCTCCTTCGCCGTCCGGGACGATCCGCGTCTTGCTCCGGAGGAGCGGGGACGGCTCGGTCCCGTCGATCCAGATGTACTCAGCTTGATACGGCACGTGCACTCCTCTATTGCTCGGTTGTTCTGCTGCTCCACTGCCCTGTGGCGGAAAATACCACCGGCACCCGTCGAGGGCTCCGGCCGGGGCCTGCCTCCCGAAGGACGCCTACGACTATCGCAGCAGGGCGTTTCCCCGCCGTTACCCGATTGTGAACGGAGCATGAACAGGTCCACACCTGCGCTCGAACAGGGAAAACGGGTGTCCCGGGTGGCGCCGGACCCGGGGGGACCACCCGGGCACCCCGATAGTCTGGGCCGATGGCTCGGATCCGGGTGGCCGCGTGCCAGATCAACACGGTCGTCGGCGACCTGGCCGGCAACGTGGCCCGCACCCTGGAGGCGCTGGCCGAGGCCGAGGGCGCCGGCGCCGACCTGGCCGTCTTCCCCGAGTTGACGGTGACCGGGTACCCACCCGAGGACCTCCTGGGCCGGCCGGCCTTCGTGGCCGACAACCTGGTCGCCTTCCCTCCGTGGCGGCCGCCACCGGTGCGTGCGCCGCCGTGGTCGGCTACGTGGACCTCGGGCCGCAGGGCCGCCTCGTCAACGCCGCGGCACTGTGCCGGAACGGCGAGGTGCTCGGCCGCTACGTGAAGCGCATGCTGCCCAACTACGGGGTCTTCGACGAGCAGCGCTGGTTCGCGGCCGGGCACCGACCCGGCGACGCTGTTCGAGGTGGCCGGGGTGCCGATCGGGATGACCGTCTGCGAGGACATGTGGTTCCCGGGCGGGCCGATGGTCGACCAGTCCGCCGCCGGTGCCCGGCTGCTGGTCAACCTCAACGCCTCCCCGTACTCCCGGGGCCGTCGCGAGGAGCGCCTCGCCGTCCTGTCCGACCGCGCGGCCGAGACCGGGTGCCCGGTCGTCTACGTGAACCAGGTGGGCGGCCAGGACGAGTTGGTCTTCGACGGGGCGTCGCTGGTGGTCGACCGCACCGGCCGGGTGGTCGCCTCGGCCCACCAGTTCGTCGAGGAGGTCCTGGTCTGTGACCTCGAGCTCGACCGTGGTCCCCGGAACCGCCCACCCGACGGCCCGGTCCGGGTGTCGACCTCGACCCGGGCCCCGGCGGGTGCGGCGTCCCACCCGGTGGCCGCGGTGCTCGACCCGGTGGCCGAGGTGTACGAGGCGCTGGTCCTCGGCACCCGTGACTACCTGGGCAAGAACGGCTTCACCGACGCGGTCATCGGGCTGTCCGGTGGGATCGACTCGTCGCTGGTGGCCGCCGTGGCCGTGGACGCCGTCGGGAGCGACCACGTCCACGGGGTGGCCATGCCGTCCCGCTACTCGAGCGAGGGATCGGAGTCCGACGCCGCGGCGCTGGCCGCCAACCTCGGGATCGAGCTCGACCGTGCACCCATCGAGGCGGCCCACCGGGCGCTGTCGGCCACGTTGGCCCCCCTGCTGGGGGGCGCACCGGAGGGGCTCACCGACGAGAACCTCCAGAGCCGGATCCGCGGGGTGCTGCTGATGGCGCTGTCCAACGCCCGCGGCTGGATCGTCCTGACGACCGGGAACAAGAGCGAGATGGCCACCGGCTACTCGACCCTGTACGGCGACTCGGCCGGTGGCTTCGCGGTGATCAAGGACGTGTCCAAGACCCTCGTCTACGAACTCTGCCGCCACCGCAACGCCCGCGCCGGGTCGGACGTGATCCCCGAGGCGGTGCTCACCAAGGCGCCGTCGGCCGAGCTGCGGCCCGATCAGCGCGACGACGAGTCCCTGCCCCCCTACGAGGTGCTCGACCCGGTGATGACCGGCTACGTCGAGGGCGACCGGTCGGCCGACGACCTGGTGGCCGAAGGCTTCGATCCCGATGCCGTGGCCCGGGTGGTGGGCCTGGTCGACCGGGCCGAGTACAAACGCCGCCAGATGCCGCCCGGGGTCCGGATCTCGGGCAAGGCCTTCGGCAAGGATCGTCGCATGCCCATCACCAACCGCTACCGCTCGGTGGCCGCCACGGCGCCCGGGTCCGAGACCGTGTCCGCCCTTCCGCCGGTCGACGGGGCGTCGACCAATGTCTGACCGTCGGACTCGACCTCGTCGCCGACGGAGGGGAGTCGGTGGCCGGGGCGTCGCTGCCCTGGGACGTGACCGCCGCACTGGTCGGCGAGTACCGCTGGATCGAGACCACGCTCTTCGCCACGCTCGGGGCCTGGGTCACCGACATGCCCGTCGCCGGGGTGCAGGTGCACCTGGATGCCCAGAGCCTGCGCCACGCCTGGCACGCCGAGCTCTTCGCCGACCGGCTGCCGGTGCGGGTCGGCGTCGACCCCGACGCCCTGACCCGTCCGTCGGCGGCGACGGCGGCGCTGTTCTCCGCGCTGGACGGGATCGAGGTGCCGGCCGAGGGACCCGGGTCGACCTGGCCGCCGGCGGACCGCGACCGCGCCCCCCGACCGGGGACCCTGCCCCGACTCGCCGGGCTCTACCGGGTGGTGCTCCCGAGGCTCGTCACCACCTACACCCGCCACCTCCGGGTCGTCGCCCCGGTGGCGGACGCGCCGCTGGCCCGGGCCCTCCGCCTCGTCCAGCGCGACGTGGTGGAGGACTGGCTGGCGGGGGAGCGGCTGGTCCAGCGACTGGTCACCCGTCCCCACGACGTGGCCGCCGTCTACGGGTTCCAGGAGCACCTCGAGTCGGAGGCGGTGGCCGCCGGGGCCCACTCCGGACTGGTCGAGTTCCCGGCCTGGGTCCCCGCCGACTGACCCTGCCCGGCGACCCCGGCGGAATCTGCAACCGTGACGACGTTCGAAGGGCTTGACGCGTCCGGTAAACTGCGTGTTGCAGCGATCGTTGCGCCCGAACTCGCTCACCCACCGATTCAGCACCCGTGACCCGGGTCCCGGAGCGGTGGGCGGAGCGTCCCCCACGCAGGTGGGAAACCGAAGGACCTGGTGACGTTGGCAAAGGAGCGGCTCGAGCGAGACGACGAGGACCTGGTCCGGCTGTATCTGACCGACATCGGCCAGTACCCGCTGCTCACCAAGGACGACGAGGTGCGCCTGGCCCAGGCCATCGAGGCCGGCCGTGAGGCGGACGCCCAGATCCAGTCGTCGCCCAAGGGCCTCACCCCGGCCAAGAAGCGCGAACTGCGCCGGACCGTCCTCCAGGGCGAGTCCGCCCAGCAGACCTTCGTGCAGTCGAACCTCCGGCTGGTCGTGTCGATCGCCAAGAAGTACCAGGCGTCCGGCCTCCCGCTGCTCGACCTCATCCAGGAGGGCAACCTCGGCCTCATGCATGCCGTCGAGAAGTTCGACTGGCGCAAGGGCTTCAAGTTCTCGACGTACGCCACCTGGTGGATCCGCCAGGCCATCACCCGGGGCATCGCCAACACGGGGCGCACCATCCGGCTCCCCGTCCATGCCGGCGACACCCTGGCCCGGGTCCAGAAGGCCCAGGCCCGCCTGGAGCTCAAGTACGGCCGTCCGGCCACCCTGGCCGAGCTGGGCGCCGAGGTCGAGATGCCCGAGGACAAGCTCGTCGAGGCACTGCGCTTCCGGGCCGAGCCCCTGTCCCTGTCCGAGCCCCTCCGCGAGGACGGCGACGCCGAGCTCGGCGACGTGGTCGAGGACCGCTCCGCCGAGTCGCCCTTCGAGGTGGCCGCCGTGTCGCTGCTCCCCGAGGAGATCGGCCGCCTGCTGTCGCCGCTGGACGAGCGGGAGCGGGAGATCCTCCGGCTCCGCTTCGGGCTCGACCGGGGCGAGCCCCGCACGCTCGAGGAGGTCGGGGAGCACTTCAACCTGACCCGGGAGCGGATCCGCCAGATCGAGGCGCGGGCCATGTCGAAGCTGCGCCACCCGTCCTCGGACACCGGGGCCCGCGACCTGCTCACCGTCTGAGCGGCGTGCCGGCCGGCCGCGCCCGGTGGTGACCGGCCCGGGAGCCGAGCCCCCGGGGAGTGGGTAAGATCCCTACCCATGAAGAAGCTCGTGATCCTCATCGTCATCATCGCCCTCGGTGCCGTGGCCGCCCAGCGGCTCCGCTCCGCCTGAGCGGACCGCCCCGGCGCACCCGCCCCGGGGCCGCCGACCGCCTCGGGCGGCCGGCGGGTACGACGTGTCCCGGTAGCCCTGCGCCCGACTGTGCGTCGCGCCCGCGGACGGAGCGTCTACGCGTGCGAACGACGGGACAGGCGCCAGGCGAAGCAGGGCGCCGGCCGTGGCGACGGCCGTGACCCCGGCGGCGGCCGCCGTGATCGACAGGCTCGGCACGCTGACCCGGTCCCGCAGGCGCACCGGCTTGGTGAACTGCATCACCTCCCACTCGCGCTCCTTGGCCACCTTGGCCAGCACCCGGTCGGGATTCACGGCAACCGGATGGCCGACGGCCTCGAGCATGGGCAGGTCGGTGTAGGAGTCGGAGTAGGCCGACGACGCGGCCAGGTCGAGGCCCTGCTCCTCGGCCAGGGCCCGCATGGCCTCGGCCTTGAAGGGCCCGTAGGCGTAGAACTCCATCTCGCCCGCGTAGCGGCCCTCGTCGTCGACGACGGCCCGGGTGGCGATGCAGCCGTCGACCCCGAGGTGCTCGGCGAGCGGCTCGACGATCTCCTCGGGCGACGCCGACACCAGGTAGACCTTGTGGCCGGCCGCCCGGTGGGCCTCGATCAGGTCGAGCGCCTCGGCGTAGATGATCGGCTCCACCGTCTCCTCGAGCGCTTCCCGGACGATCTCGCGGATCAGCTCGCGGTCCCACCCCTTGGTCAGGGCCAGCATCGACTCGCGTACCCGGGCCAGCTTCTGCTCACTCGCTCCCAGGTGGAGGTAGATGATCTGGGAGACCACCGACCGGGCGATCAGCCGGCGGTTGATGAGCCCCCCCTTGTAGAAGGGCCGGCCGAAGGCGGCGATCGACGCCTTGGCGATCACCGTCTTGTCGAGATCGAAGAAGGCCGCTTGCATCGGAGTCAGGGCCCGACCAGCAGGCGCTGCACCTCGTCCTCGGCATCGGCGGTGATGAGGACCAGCACCTCGTCCCCGGCGGCCAGCCGGGTGTCGCCCCGGGGCACGAGCAGGTGGTCGTTGCGCACCACGGCCACGATGGTGGCGTCCCGCGGCACGCCGAGGTCGGCCACCGACACGCCGTGGGCCGGCGAGTCCTCGGCCAGGGTGACCTCCACCAGGTGGGCGTTCCCGCCCTCGAAGCGGAGCAGGCGGACGAGGCTGCCCACCGACACCGCCTCCTCGACCAGGGCGGTCAGGAGTTGGGGGGTCGAGACGGAGACGTCCACGCCCCACGACTCGGTGAAGAGCCACTGGTTCTTCGGGTGGTTGACCCGGGCCACCACACGGGGCACCGCGAACTCCTGCTTGGCCAGCAGGGACACCACCAGGTTGTCCTCGTCGTCGCCGGTGGCCGCCACCACCACGTCCACGGTGGCCAGTCCGGCGGCGTCCAGCGAGGCGACCTCGCAGGCGTCGGCCACCACCCAGGTGACGTCGAGGTCGTGGCGTTGGCGGGCCACCACGTCGGGGTCCTGCTCGATCAGCAGCACCTCGTGGCCGGCGGCGTGGAGGTCTCCGGCGATCGCCGTCCCGACGCTGCCCGCACCGGCGATGGCGACCTTCATGCCGTCCCCCCGACGGCGGCGGCGCCCGAGCCCACCAGGCGCGCCTGGAACTTCTGCAGGGCTTCGTTGGTGGCCAGGACGTGGAGCACGTCCCCGTCCTGGCCGACCAGGTCGGTGAAGTCGAGGCGGACCACTCCGGCCCGGGTGACCGACACCAGGGTGACCTCGCCGGGCACGGACAGGTCGGCCAGGCGCTTGCCGGCCCACCGCTCGGGAAGGCGGCGCTCGACGAGGGACAGGCTCCCGGTCGGGTCCGACCACTCGGTCTCGATCCCGGTGGGGAGCAGCTGGTGGCGGACCTGGTCGATGGTCCAGGACACGGTGGCCACGGTGGAGATGCCCAGGCGCAGGTAGATCTGGGCCCGGCGGGGGTCGTAGATGCGGGCCACCACGTTGGCGATCCCGTACGTCTCGCGGGCGATCCGGGCGGTCAGGATGTTGGAGTTGTCCCCACTGGTCACGGCGGCCAGCGCCGAGGCCTCGGAGGCCCGTGCCTCGTCGAGGTCGTCGCGGTCGAACCCGGAACCGACGATGGTGACCCCCGGCCAGTCGGTCGGGAGCCGTCGGAAGGCCTTGGCGTTGCGGTCGATGATGGCCACCGAATGACCCTGGTCCGTGAGTTCCACTCCGAGACCGGAGCCGACACGGCCGCAGCCGACGATGACGATGTGCACGGGCACCATGCAACACGCATCGTCACGTCGGCACAACTCATTGAGGATCCGGTGACCGGGTGTGAGGGCCTGGTGGACGGGATCCGGCTCCTCGAGTCGTTCCGTGTCCGAAGACCAGGACATGCTCTAATGAGCGTATGGAGCCCCAGGTGCCTGCCGACGGCCGGGGTGCTGCGGTCGCGGGAAGCGGACTCCCGAGATCCTGGAACGGAAGCGCCGCGGCCCGCCACACTGCCACGTCTCCGACCGGCCGCCTCCCTCCAGGTGGCAGGTCGACCTCCCGGAATCCCTCCGCTACCGGGCTGAAGAACGCACTCCTCGGGTCCGCCGCTCGCCACGGAGCGACAGACGTCAGAGCGCCTCGGCAAACCCACCGCACTGGCAGTCCTGTCCTCGGACTGATCTCGTCGTCGGCGTACGGCAACCGAGCAGATGCTCATCCCGCTGGTGATCGCCGTGGGCGTGGCCGCGTACGCCTGGTCATCCCGGTGACCATCGCGGTGATCTTCGTCCTGTTGTTCGTGACGCTCTCCTACCTCGAAGTGGTGCGGTCTACACGAAGGCGGGAGGCGCCTACGTCGTGGCCCGGGAGAACTTCGGGTCGACGATCGCCCAGATCGCCGCCGTGTCGCTGCTGATCGACTACACGCTGACGGTGGCCGTGTCCGTGGCGGCCGGCGTGGCCGCCGTCACCTCGGTGTCCCCTCGCTGACGCCTGACACGACGTGGATCGCCATCGGACTTGTGGTCCTCCTGGCCTACGGGAACCTTCGCGGTATCCGAGAGGCAGGTCGGGTGTTCGCCGTCCCGACATACTTCTTCATCGTCAACATGGTCATTCTGATCATCGTCGGCATCTACAAGTGGGCCACGGGCACGCTCCACGTCCACGCCATCCCGGTCGGGCACGGCCGGCAATCCGACTGTCCACATCGGAACCTCGGGGAGTGGGCTCCTGCTCGGTGCCGGGCTGTTCGTGATGCTGCGGGCATTCGCGTCCGGGGGGTCCGCACTGACCGGTACCGAGGCGATCTCGAACGGCGTGAGCGTGTTCCGACGTCCCGAGGCCGCAACGCCCGGATCACCATGGTCCTGATGGCCGTCATCCTGGGCTCCCTCGTCTCCGGGGTGTCGGTACCTGCGTCGCGCCACGCACCCAGCCATGCCCTACGTGTCGGGCACGCCCACCGTCATCTCACAGATCGCCAATTTCGTCTACGGCACGTCGTCCATCGGCCACCTCTTCTACGTGCTGCTCCAGATCGGCACCACGCTCATCCTGATGCTGGCGGCCAACACCAGTTTCACCGGGTTCCCGTTCCTGGCCAGCTTCGCCGCCGAGGACTCGTACCTGCCCCGCCAGCTGACCAGACGTGGCCACCGCCTCGTCTTCTCCACCGGGATCATCGTGCTCACCGTCGTGGCCCTCGTGCTGCTGCTCATCACCCAGGCCAAGGTGGACAAGCTGATCCCGCTCTACGCCATCGGCGTGTTCACCGGGTTCACCATGGCCGGCGCCGGTATGGCAAGTACCACCTCACCCATCGAGAGGACCGACTGGCGCCGTCGGCTGATCGATCAACGGGACCACGGCCATCCTGTCCGCCCTGTCGTGCTGGTCATCTTCGCCGTCGTCGAAGTTCAGCGAAGGTGCGTGGGTCATCCTCATCATCCTGCCGCTGGGCGTACTCCTCCTCCTCCGGCTGCACCGCCAGTACATGGTCGAGGAGGAGCAGCTCGAGGAAGGAGCGGCCGAGGCGGCCGAGGCGCCCGTACTGAGCCGACACGTCGTGGTCGTGCTGGTCGACCGGCTGGACATGGCGACGGCCCGGGCCCTGCAGTACGCACGCACGCTCCATCCGGACGATCTGCGCGCCATCCACTTCGCCCTGGACACCGACGCCTCCGACCGAACTCGAGGAGGAGTGGCGCCGGCTCGGGCTGTCCAGACTTCCCGCTCGACATCCAGGAGTGCGAGGACCGACGGCTCACCCGGGCCGCACTCGAGCTGGCCGCCGAGACGGTGGCCGACCGCACGACCGAACTCACCATCCTCCTGCCGCGCCGGATCTTCTCCTCGGCCTGGCAGCGGGTGCTCCACGACAACACGGCGGAGCACATCGCCACCGCGGTCGGCCACCTGGAGCACGTCAACGCCACCGTCGTCCCCTACCAGCTCGAAGGCGGATGGTGGTCGAACCGCCGTCGACTGGCGGCCGCAAGCCCGACGAGTCCGGAGCGGCGCCCCGCACGGGCGGGCACGGCGTTCACGGGCAGCGGGCGGCCGACAAGGCCGCCGACCGCGACCGGGCGGCCCGGGCCCTCTCCCATCGGGAGGCCTTCGGTGAGCGGGCACGGGGCACCGTGCCCATCGGCGACGTCCAATGGCGGCAGCGGGTCCGGGTGGCCGGACGGGTGCGCTCGGTCCGTGTCCAGCCCCGGGCGGGCACCTCCAACCTCGAGTGCCTGCTGGCCGACGACAGCGGCATGCTCCTGCTGGTGTTCCAGGGCCGCCGCCGGATCCCCGGCATCCAGCCCGGCGCCCGGCTGGTGGTGGAGGGAATGGTGGGCGACTGGGCCCGCCGCCAGGCCATCTTGAACCCGGACTACGAGCTGATCGCCGGCCCCGAGGCCGCCTTCGAGCCCTCCTGAGCCCTGCGTGGTCGGGGGCGATTCTTGCCCCTGACCCCCGTCGTGAGTATGTTCTCCCCGATTGCCGGGAACGGCGCGCCCTCTGGCGAGCCCCGGGATTCGGCCTTCCGGCCGTGGCTTCGCGAGGGGGGACCCCATCCCTTGACGTTCGCGATGCAGCGCGCCGCATGGACCGCGAAGCGATCGAACGTAACCGTGCAGCACACCGAAGGGAGCACCACCGATGACCCACCTCCTGGCTGAAGGGGGTTACCAGAGCTTCTTGCTGACCAGCAACACCAAGCTCTGGCTCTACTTTGCAATGGCCTGCGCCATCGTCGCCATCGTGGTCGCCCTGCTCCTGGTGCGGGGCGTACTCGCCGCCGACACCGGCACGGCGTCCATGCAGGACATCGCCAAAGCCATCCAAGAGGGGGCCGAGGCGTTCCTCTCCCGGCAGTTCAAGACGATCGGCATCATCATCGTCCCGCTGGCCGTCCTCATCTTCTTCACGGCGACGTCGGTCACCCACACGGCGTGGCTGTGCGTGGGAGGGCTGACCTACTCGTCCGTCCACCTCGGCTGCATCCCTCATCAGGTCACCGACCTGTCGCGGTCCCAAGCCGGCATCTACCGGGTGATCTGCTTCCTGGCCGGCGCCATCTGCTCGGGCCTGACCGGCTTCATCGGCATGAGCCTGGCCGTCCGGGGCAACGTGCGCACCGCCGCCGCCGCCCGTGACGGCAAGATGGCCCCGGCGCTCAAGGTCGCCTACCGCACGGGCGCCATCACCGGCCTGCTGTGCGTGGGCCTCGGCCTGCTGGGTGCCACGGTCATCGTGCTGGTCTTCCAGAACACGGCCACGGCCGTGCTCATCGGGTTCGGCTTCGGTGCCTCGCTCCTCGCCCTCTTCATGCGGGTCGGCGGCGGCATCTTCACCAAGGCCGCCGACGTGGGCGCCGACCTGGTCGGCAAGGTCGAGGCCGGCATCCCCGAGGACGACCCCCGCAACGCCGCCACGATCGCCGACAACGTCGGCGACAACGTGGGTGACTGCGCGGGCATGGCCGCCGACCTCTTCGAGTCGTACGTGATCACCATCATCGCCGCCATCATCCTCGGCGTGACGGCGTTCTCGTCGATCTCCGCGCACCCGCTCCATCCGAATCAGGTGCTGGCCGGCAAGTCGGTCATCTTCCCGATCGCCATCCCCGCAATCGGCATCCTCGCCACCATCGTGGGCGTCTTCGTGGTCCGTGCCTCCAAGAAGGACAAGAACGCCATGGCCCCGATCAACCGGGGCGTGTGGACGGCGGCGATCCTGACCATCGCCGGTACCGCCGTCGTGGCCGGGGCCTACCTCCACTACTGGAAGGCCTTCTACGCCGTGCTGACCGGTGTGGTCCTGATGCTGGTGGCCAGCCAGATCACCGAGCACTTCACCTCCACCGAGCGGGGCCCGGTCAAGGAGGTGGCCGAGACGGCACGCACCGGGCCGGCCACCCTCACCCTCTCGGGCCTCGCCCTCGGGCTCGAGTCGTCGGTGTGGGCCATCATCGCCATCGTCCTGGCCATCGGGGTCAGCATCGGTCTGGGTGGGGGCAACATCGAGCTCACCCTCTACCTCGTGGCCCTCACCGGTATCGGGCTGCTGTCGACCGCCGGCATGATCGTCTCGGAGGACAGCTTCGGCCCGGTGTCGGACAATGCCGCGGGGATCGCCGAGATGTCCGGTGAGTTCACCGGGGAGGCCGAGCGGGTCATGGTCAGCCTCGATGCGGTGGGCAACACCACCAAGGCGGTCACCAAGGGTGTGGCCATCGGCTCCGCCGTCATCGCCTCCGTGGCGCTGTTCGCCTCGTTCATCGAGACCATCGGCCAGCAGCTCAAGATCCCGCAGATCGGCAACGCGCTGTTCAACCTGCCGCAGACGGCGATCAACGTCTCGCATCCGACGACGTTCATCGGCATCCTGATCGGCGGATCGATCGCCTTCATCTTCTCGGCCCTGGCCATCCGGGCCGTGGGCCGCTCGGCCGGCACCGTGGTCGTCGAGGTGCGCCGCCAGTTCCGCGAGCACCCCGGCATCATGGACTACACCGAGAAGCCGGAGTACGGGAAGGTCATCGCCATCTGCACCGCGGCCAGCCAGCGCGAGTTGGCCACGCCGGCGCTGCTGGCCGTCCTCACCCCGGTCATCGTCGGCTTCGGGATCAACTACTTCGCCCTGGGCGCCTTCCTGGTCGGGGCCATCCTCACCGGGCAGCTGATGGCCAACTTCCTGTCCAACTCCGGTGGGGCGTGGGACAACGCCAAGAAGTACATCGAGGACGGCCACGAGGGCGGCAAGGGCTCGGAGGCCCACAAGGCCGCCGTCATCGGCGACACCATCGGCGACCCGTTCAAGGACACCGCCGGCCCGGCGCTCAACCCCCTCATCAAGGTGATGAACCTGGTGTCGCTGCTGATCCTGCCGGCCGTCATCACCCTTTCGCACCACACCGCGGCCCGCCTGTCCATCGCCGGCGTCTCGCTGGTGATCCTGCTCCTCTCCATCGCCTTCTCCAAGCGGAAGACGGAGAGCATGGACGACGGTGTGGCGACCGCCGAGGCCGTTCCCGCGGCGGCCAACTGACGCTCCGGTAGGCGCCGGGACCGGCGTCCGGAGCAGCACTCGACAGAACAGTCCACCGGGGCCGAAGGGCCCCGGTGGCGCGTCGGCGGCCTTGACAAGTCCGCTCTCGACCGTTCACCCTTGCCCACAGCGATGCCACCCACCGACCTGACAGAGACGACCCCCGACGCCGGGCACGACGCCGCCCCGGCGCCGCGCGGCGGCCGCGGGGGTGGGCGCAAGCTGGTGATCGTCGAGTCGCCGGCCAAGGCCAAGACCATCGCCGGCCTCCTCGGCCCGGACTACGTGGTCGAGTCCTCGATCGGGCACATCCGCGACCTGGCGACCAGGAAGGACCTGCCCGCGTCCTTCAAGCACGAGTCGTGGGCCGACCTGGCGGTGGACGTGGACAACGGCTTCAAGCCCGTCTACATCGTCTCGCCCGAGAAGAAGTCCCAGGTGACCAAGTTGAAGAAGCTGGCCCGCGAGGCCGGCGCGGTCTACCTGGCGACGGACGAGGACCGCGAGGGCGAGTCGATCGCCTGGCACCTCAGCCAGGTCCTGGGGCTGCCCGAGGACACCCCCCGGATGGTGTTCCACGAGATCACCCCCCAGGCCATCCAGCGGGCCGTCGACGAGTGCCGGACCATCGACGCGCACCTGGTCGAGGCCCAGGAGGCCCGCCGGATCTTCGACCGCATCTACGGCTTCAAGCTGTCCGACGTCATGCGCCGCAAGACCAACGGCCGCTCCGCCGGCCGGGTCCAGAGCGTGGCCACCCGGATGGTCGTCGACCGGGAGCGGGAGCGCATGGCCTTCCGGTCGGCCGACTGGTGGGGGATCGACGCCCTGGTCACCGCCGAGGGTGCGGCGGCCCGGGCGGCCGAGTCGGACGTGGCGCGCAGCTTCGCGGCGTCGCTGGTGGCGGTCGACGGCACGCCGCTGGCCGGTGGGAAGGACTTCGACGCCTCCGGACGTCTGGCCGACCCGGACAAGGTGGTCGTGCTCGACGAGGCCGCGGCGCGCGCCCTGGCCGCCGGACTCGACGGTGCCCCGCTCACGGTGTCGTCCATGACCCACAAGCCCTACCGGCGCTCGCCCCGGGCGCCGTTCATCACCTCGACGCTGCAGCAGGAGGCGGGCCGCAAGCTCCGCTTCAGCTCCAAGCGGACCATGTCGGTGGCCCAGTCGCTCTACGAGGAGGGCTGGATCACCTACATGCGGACCGACTCGACCACGTTGTCGGACCAGGCCCTGGCCGCCGCCCGGGCTCAGGCCACCGCCATGTACGGCAGCGCCTACGTGCCCGCCGGACCCCGCCACTACAACAAGAAGGTCAAGAACGCCCAGGAGGCCCACGAGGCCATCCGTCCGGCCGGCGAGACCTTCCGGACCCCGGACGAGGCGGCCCGGTCCCTGTCGGGCGACGAGTTCCGCCTCTACGACCTGATCTGGAAGCGCACGGTCGCCTCGCAGATGGCCGATGCCACCGGCACCAGCGCGCAGGTGCGCCTGACCGGCACGGCCACGGTGGAGGGCGGGGCGACGCGTGCGGTCGAGTTCGGCGCCTCGGGGACGGTCATCGAGTTCCCCGGCTTCCAGCGGGCCTACGTGGAGGGGGAGGACGACCCCGAGGCCGAACTGGCCGATCGCGAGGTCCACCTTCCGCCCATGGCCGAGGGCGACCCGGCATCGCTGTCGTCGGTGGACCCGGGCGGGCACGCCACCCAGCCGCCGGCCCGCTACACCGAGGCCTCGCTGGTCAAGGCGATGGAGGAGATCGGCGTGGGTCGGCCCTCCACCTACGCCAGCATCGTGTCCACCATCCTCGACCGTGGCTACGTGTGGAAGAAGGGGTCGGCCATGGTCCCGTCGCTGACCGCCTTCGGCGTGGTCGGCCTGCTCGAGCAGCACTTCACCGACCTGGTCGACTACGGGCTGACGGCGTCCATGGAGGACGACCTGGACGAGATCGCCGGGGGCGACCAGGACATGGTGCGGTGGCTCGGCGACTTCTACTTCGGTCCCGGCGGCCACGGCGGCCTGCGGGACCAGCTCGCCCAGAACCTCGACGCCATCGACGCGGCGGCCGTCAATGCCGTCCCGATCGGTGTGGCGGCCGACGGCCAGGAGATCGTGGCCCGCTCCGGCAAGTACGGCCCCTACCTGAAGAAGGGCGAGGAGACGGTCTCGATCCCCGACGACCTGGCCCCCGACGAGTTGACGGTGGAGCGGGCCGAGGAGCTGCTGGCCGCCCCGTCGGCGGACCGGGTGCTCGGCACCGACCCCGATTCCGGCCTGGAGGTCCAGGTCAAGGCCGGGCGCTTCGGACCCTACGTCCAGCTCGGCGACCTCGTCGACGGCGGGCCCAAGCCCCGCACCTCCTCGCTGTTCGCCTCGATGTCGCCCGCCACCCTCACCTTCGATCAGGCCATCGAGCTGCTGCGGATCCCCCGGGTGGTGGGCACCGACCCGGCCGACGGCGAGGAGATCGTGGCGTTCAACGGGAAGTTCGGGCCGTACCTGAAGAAGGGCACCGACTCGCGCAGCCTGCTCACCGAGGACCAGCTGCTGACGGTCACGGTCGACGAGGCACTGGCCCTGTTCGCCCAGCCCAAGACCCGGGGACGCAATGCCAAGGGCCCCCTGCGCGACATGGGAGCCGATCCCGACACCGGGCTCGCCATGGTGGTCAAGGACGGCCGGTTCGGCCCCTACGTCACGGACGGGACCACCAATGCCTCCCTGCGCCGGGGAGACGAGGTCGAGTCGCTGACCGTCGAGCGCGCCGCCGAGCTGCTGGCCGAGCGTCGGGCGGCCGGACCGGCCAAGAAGCGGGCGACCAAGAAGAAGGCCCCGGCCAAGAAGAAGGCGGCCGCCAAGAAGGTGCCGGCCAAGAAGGCGGCCGCCAAGAAGGCAGGGGTGAAGAAGGCGACAGCCACCAAGAAGGCGGCCGCCAAGCAGGAGGCCGCCCCGGCGGTGGCGGTCCCGAGCGCCAGCGACGACGAATGACCCCCACCCGGGGCCGGCTGATCGCCCTGGAGGGGATCGACGGCTGCGGAAAGTCCACCCAGGCCCGGCTGCTGGCCGAGCGCCTCGGTGCCCTCGCCACCTTCGAGCCCGGGGCCACCCAGCTCGGGAGTGCGCTTCGGGCCCTGGTGCTCGGCCGGGACGGTGCCCCGGTGTCCCCACGGACCGAGGCCCTGCTGATGGCGGCCGACCGGGCCCAGCACGTGGCCGAGGTGATCGCTCCCGCCCTGGAGGCCGGGAGCTGGGTCGTGACGGATCGCTACTCGGCCTCGACCCTCGCCTATCAGGGGTTCGGGCGCGGGCCTCGACCGCCGCGATCTCGAGGGATTGATCGGGTGGGCCACCGGCGGTCTCCGGCCCGACCTCACCGTCCTGTTCGACCTCCCGGTGGAGGTGGCCGCGGCCCGACGCCGCGGCACGGGCGACCGGGAGGACCGGATGGAGGCCGAGGGCTCCGCCTTCCAGCAGCGGGTGGCCGACGGCTACCTGGCCCTGGCCGCCGAACGGGCCGACCCGTGGCTGGTGGTGGACGCCACCGGGTCGGTCGAGACGATCGCCGACGCGGTGTGGGACGCCGTCGAGGTGCTGGCCGGGCCGGGAGGCCCGACGTGAGGTGGCCGGTGTCCCGGGGCCCCCGGTGACGGGTCCCGGGGGCGCCCGCGTGCCCGCCCCGGTGCTGTTCGCCGGCGTGGTCGGCCAGGACCGGGCGGTGGCCCGACTGGAGGCGGCGGCCCGCCGTCCGGTCCACGCCTACCTGTTCCACGGGCCGCCCGGCTCGGGGAAGCGGGCGGCGGCCCGTGGACTCGCCGCGGCACTGCTGTGCCCCGAGGGTGGCTGCGGCACCTGCAACTCGTGCCGCCGGGCCCTGGCCGGCACCCATCCCGACCTGGTGACGGTCGAGCGGTCGGGGGCCTCCCTCGACGTCGACGACGCCCGCGAGATCACCACCCGGGCCCAGAGGCGACCCCTCGAATCCGCCCGACAGGTCCTGCTGGTCCCCGACGTCCATCTGGCGCTCAAGGCGGCACCGGCCCTGCTGAAGACCGTGGAGGAGCCACCGCCGTCGACGGTGTTCATCCTCCTGGCCGATGACCTGTCGCCGGGGCTCGCCACCATCGTGAGCCGCTGCATCCAGATCCCCTTCGCCGCCGTGGCCCCGACCGTGGTGGAGGAGTGGCTGGTCGGACGGGGTGTCGCCGGGTCGGTGGCCGCGTCGGTGGCCGCGGCCGCCGGGGGAAACCTCGACCGGGCCCGGCTGCTGGCCGACGACCCCGAGTTCAACGAGCGCCGGGAGCGGTGGCGCTCGGTGCCGTCCCGACTCGACGGGACCGGAGCGGCGGCGGTGACGGTGGCTGACGGAGCTGCTGGCCATGGCGGACGGCGCCATGGCGCCGCTGCGCGACGAGCACGCCCGGGAGCTGGCGGCACTGGAGGAGCAGGCCGAGGCCACGGGGGCCCGCGGCGTCCCCGGCCGCAAGGGGGTGGAGGACCGTCACAAGCGTGAGGAGCGCCGGTGGCGCACCGACGATCTGCGTATGGGACTGGCGGCCCTGGCCGACGCCTACCGGGACCGGCTGGTGGCGACGGTGTCCGACCGGGACCCCCCCCGGATCGTCGGGGGCCGGTACCGAGCGCCGGCAGGCCGCGGCCCATGTCGACGCCATCGGCCGGGCGTCGGCGGCCCTGTCCCGCAACGTCCGCGAGGACCTGCTGCTCGAGGCGCTGATGGTCGAGCTCTCCGGCATGGACGAGTGAGGGTGGCCCGCCGAGTCGGATAGTTTGGTGGTTTCGCCTGGGTAGCTCAGTCGGTAGAGCAACGCACTCGTAATGCGTAGGTCAGGAGTTCGATTCTCCTCCCAGGCTCCAGAAGGCGAAGATCCTCGGCTGATCTATCGTCACAACGTGGACGTTGCGAGGGTGTTGTACTTGTCGATCAGCACGAAGGTCGGGCCGAGTCTCTGCTCCAGTCCTGCCTGGTGCCGGGTGTCAGCCGGAACGGTGGGTGGAGCCCCGGCCGCCGACAGGGGCGCCGAAGTGCGGGGGCGAGAGCGATGACGAGTGCACTAGGGGAACACCCCAAGCGCCCGGGTCCACGGCGCCCACCGGGCGCTCCTGCCGGCCCCGACGAAGTTCGACGTGCGGTGCTCGACGCGGCCGCCCGACTGCTCGCAGAGCGCGGAATCGATGGAGTTTCGCTCCGCGACATCGCCGAGGCGGCCAACGTGCACCCCGCACTGATCCGACGGTACGTGGGTACTCGTGAACAGCTCGATGTGGCGGTGTTCACCGATCTGTCCGCCCAACTTGCTGTGGTGGTGGCGGACAACCCGCTCGGGGCAGGGATTGGTCCGGAGACGGTGATGGGGAAGTGGGTGCGTGTGGCGAGCCGCTCGTGGTCTCGGGCAGGACCCTTTCGACGACGAGCGAGTTCAACCCCGTGCGGGCGATGGCGAAGACGCTGGAGGTTGCCTACGGCCTCGATCCGTTGGCTGCACGGGTGAGGGCCGGCCAGATCGTCGCTACCGGGATGGGTTGGCGGCTATTCGAGGACTATCTCGTCGAGGCCGGAGACCTGGACACAGTGCCCGTCGCCACGTTGCGCGACGAACTGGTGCACTCCGCTCGCCGCCTGGGAGCGACGCCGTTTCCGTCTCCGCCGGATCCCACTCCACGTTCGGACTGATTCCCTCGCGCGCTCGGGACCTTCGGCACTAGGCCGAAGCGCCTGCGCACCTCACAATGTGTGCAAAGCAGCACATTTGGTGGGCTCGACAGCCGGCAACGGCGAATCCGGTTCATCGCGAGGAGGAGAGGCGTCATGGCCGTGCAAGTCAAGAAGTCGACGACGGTCCCGCTGAGGTGGGACGAGGTGTACTTCACGAACTGCCCGATGGTGTCGGCCAACAACGTCGACCAGGAGCTCGGATGGTGCCGTGAGGAGTTCAAGAAGATCGGCGTCGAGTACGCCTACTTCCGCTCCCGTCCCGAGAACAACTGGTACCCGCACTACATCCACAACCTCGACAACCTGTTCCGGTTCGGCGGGCTGTACCCGCCGATCAACGTCCACGCCGACATCCGCCGGACCCGGCTCCTCGGGGCCACCCAGGTGTGGGAGGGCGGGGCGATGATGGTCCGGGCCCGCGACGACATCTTCACGATGCAGGAGCTCAAGGGGCAAGAAGATCGGTCTCACCAAGAGCCTGAACACCATCAAGAACGACTGGTGGCGGGTCCAGGAGGAGGCCGGCATTGAGCTCATGCTGCGCATCAACGGCATGAAGCGTGACGACGTCGAGATCGTCGAGTTCCCCTATCCCGACGACTGGTACGACAAGCCCGAGATGCTCAAGGTCAACATGAACAACCCGTCGGAGCTGTGGCTGCGCCGTGACCACAAGCACGACCTCGCCTTCCGGCCCCTGGAGACCTCGCTCGAGAACGGCACGGTCGACGCCATCTACACCCAGAGCAAGGTGTTCCAGCACCTCCAGGAGGCGACCGGCAAGTTCAAGGCCATCGAGGACCTGTCCCGCCACCCGGACTGGACCCTGCAGATGGCCAACTGCCCGGCCGTCATCACCTGCACCGACGTGATGGCCGATGAGCACCCCGAACTGGTGATCGCCTACATGCGGGCGATGATCAAGGTCGGCCGCTGGGCCAATGCGAACAAGCACGCCGCCGCCGGCATCCTCAACCGGCAGACCTTCTACCGCGACGTCGAGGACACCTACCAGGGCATCAAGGACGTGGACCTGGTCCCCAACCTGTCGCCGCAGAACATGGTGTCGATCGAGATCGGCAAGGACTTCATGCTGAGCCATGGCTACATCAAGCGTGACTTCGACGTCCACGAGTGGGCCGCCCCGGAGTTCCTGGAGGAGGCGGCCAAGCAGCTGCTCGAGGAGGAGTGGCACATGGTCACGACGGCCAAGCTCCCCGAGGCGACCGAGCTGGAGGTCACGGGGCACATGCGCCTTGGCTGACGACCGGTTCGGCCGGGCCAGTCCCGAGCCGAACGAAGAAGACCGAGAGAAGGGGTGCAAGGAATGACCTTGACCGCAATGCAGATGATCGTCGATGCCAAAGCCCAGGTGGGGTCCGTCGCCCCGAAGGCCGCCGCCGACGAACTCGGCCCGGGCACGACGTCTCCGTCGACGTCCGTGAGGCCGAGGAGTGGCAGCACGGCCACATCGACGGATCGGTGCCCGCCCCCCGAGGGCTGCTCGAGTTCTTCGCCGATCCGACCAGCCCCCGCCACAAGGATGCCCTCGCCCCGGACCGCCGTACCATCGTCGTGTGCGCATCCGGAGCCAGGGCGACGCTGGCGGCACTGACGCTCAAGACCATGGGCTACGAGGACGTGGTCGTGCTCGAGGGTGGGCTCAAGGGTTGGAAGGACGCCGGGCTGCCCACTTGGCGAGCACGAATACTCCGGGATCTAAGCCTGAACGAGCCTCAGGGCCAGCACGCGCTCGGGCATGTAGAGCACGGAGGTAGTCCATGATTCCGTACGATTCCCCGATCCTGGGCACCTTGATCTCACATCATCGCCCGGCCGGCGAAGAACTGACACAGCACACGACACGAAGGCAGGAAACATGACCGAAGGATCTGGACGAACTGGGACCGGTCGACTACCTGGTGGTCGAGTTCCCACCAGGCGTCTCCCACTTCACCGGCGAGATGGCCGCGGAGCTCGCCAACTCGTCGACGCCGGCACGATCCGGTCCTCGACCTGATCGTCCTGGTGAAGGACGAGAACGGTGAGATCGACGCGACTGGAGATCGAAGACCTCGAGGTCGTCGACGAGCTCCGCGCGGCAGAGACCCAGCTGGCCGACCTGCTGGCGACGGACGACGTCGCCGATCTGGCCGCGGCGATGGAGCCGGGCACGACGGCCGGGTCCTGGTATGGGAGAACACGTGGGCCGCCCGTTCGCCTCCGCGGCACGCCGCTCTGGCGGCCAGCTCATCGCCAACGGCCGCATCCCGATCCAAGCAATCCTCGCCTCGCTCGAGGCCGACGAAGAAGGAGACTGACATGCCACTTGGACCCGGACGCAGAGGCCGGCGCGGCGTCATCGGCGGCCCGGTTGCCCGCACGGCAGCAGTTGCCGGCACGGCCGTCGTGGTCGCGCACGGTGTGGGCCGTCGCATGACCGGCGGAGGACCGCAGGGACGACCGGGGAGATCGGCGCGACGACCGCCGGGACCGTCGCTGAGGTGGGATCGCCGATGGCCGGCGAAGCTTTGGCCTGTCTCGTCGATCCTCTTGCTCATTCAGCTGTGACGACCCGGGGTCAGACTGGTTCTGGTCGACGAGTCGCGCGTGAATGTCACACCAGCTGGCCGCTCGTCGAACCGGGGCGCGGACCGTGCTGATCGCCCTGTTGGTCGTCCTCGGCGTGGATCTGGTGGTCGTGATCGCGGTCGCTCTCCTCGTCATCGGACGCAAACGCTGGCTCAAGAAGCAACCCGGTGAGTTCGCCGGCGCAATCAGGGCGTCATCCGGCGAGATCGACGGACTCAGTCCCAAGTGGAAGCGAGGGTCCGGTCGTTGGGTGCGCGACGTCCTGGTATGGAACGGGGCTCCGCTGAAGCTGCGCAACACGGTCATCGGTATCGAAGAGATCGCCAGTGAGCGCAGTGCCGATGTAGGAGAGGTCAAGCGGCTGGGCAAGCATCCGGTGGTGGCTCAGTTGGTCGCGGGCAGCGCGATGATCGAAGTGGCCGCCGATTCCGCAGATCACGGTCGGCACATCGGCGAAGCGGAGCTCTGATAGCAACAGCTCTGCCCCTATTGGTGGCAACCGTTACCCTACTTTTTACCCTACAACTCGGGATCCGGTACCTTCCGGTAGTTTCCACCACTAAGCAGCTGAGCTGGGAAAATGTCCGATTGCTTGCGGTTAGTATCCCAATTCCCGGGCTATTTCCGGACTCGTAATGCGTAGGTCAGGAGCTCGATTCTCCTCCCAGGCTCCAGTGAACGTGCAGGCCGGCGGGCCGCCGTGGGTTGTGGCGAACCCGGATCCCCCTCGCCCGCCCAGTTGTTGCCGGGAATCGCCCGGGCACGATACCCACCAGCGTCGGGTCGACGATCACGCATGCGGTGGCGGCACGGACGACACCTGGTCGAAGCGGTCGGGCCCGACCGGACGACCGGGGCCGAGGTTGGCCCCCTGCGGAGGGCCAACTATTGTCAGTATGTCCGACGTCTTCTCCGGTGACGGAACCCGGTCGAGGAGGTCCCGTGGAAGTCACCAATGCCGTCTACCCGCCCGAGGCACAGTTCGACGAGTTCTTCGCCACGGGTGACGACGGGCCCTTCGTCATGGTCAACCTCCTGAAGTTCAAGGATCGGGCCGTCTACGACGACAACCCCACCATCGACATCTCCGGCAAGGAGGCCTACGAGATCTACGGCGCCGAGGTCACCAAGCTGGTCGAGGCCGGCGGTGGACGGGTGGTCTTCACCGGGCATGTGACCGGCATCATCCTGGGCGAGGCCGACGAGCTCTGGAACGTGGTGGCCCTGGCCGGATACCCGTCCAAGGCGGCCTTCATGGAGATGATGCCGTCGCCGGACTGGGCCGCCATCGAGCGCCACCGCACGGCGGGTCTGGCTGGCCAGCTGAACATCCGTACCGTGGACCGCCCGGGCTGACCCCTGCAGTTCGAGGTCGGCCGCACCGACGCCTCCCGAACCGGGATCGTCGACGAGCCCCATCGGGACCTGGCCTCCGGTGAGGCCCGTCTCGCCATTGAACGGTCGGACTCTCGGCCAACGATGTCTCCTGTGCACGCCCTCGGCGACCTGTTGGGCTACTGACTGCTCTTCCCCTCGCCGGAGGTGGAGGTCGGCTGGCGGCAGATTCCCGTGTGGGGCTTCGCCACGGTCGCCGATTCGACCCTCGAGGATGTCCCCGCGGGTCAGCGCTCCTTCGGGACGTACCCGATGGGCGACGAACTGATCGTCCAGCCCACCAAGGTGCGCCACACCTCCTTCCACGACGCCACGGCGCACCGCCGGGACGTGATGGCCACCGTGTGGAACCAGTACGCCACCGTGCCACGAGACGGGGACGTCAGCGAGGCGGACCGGTCCTGGGACGTGCTCCTGCGGCCGCTCCAGATCACCGGCGAGCTCGTGAGCGACCACCTGGAGGCGCACCAGGGAACCGAACGAAGAGCAAACGCTCTGCCGTCGTTCGAGCCGAGCGTGCCCGAGGTCACTCGGTGGATCAAGTCGGTACTCTGGCGACATGGGCTTCTACCGCGAGCACATCCTTCCCGTCCTGGTCGACCGAGCGTGTGGGACCGCGGGACTCAAGAAGTGGCGCAGCGAACTGTCCCGTGGACTGTCCGGACCAGTCCTCGAGATCGGGTTCGGTTCCGGCCTCAACGTCGAGCACTACCCGTCGACCGTCGAGAAGGTCCTTGCGGTCGAACCGTCAGCCAAGGGCTTTCGGATTGCGCAGCGTCGGATCGACAGCGGCTCATCGGTGCCGGTGGAGCTCGTCGGGCTCGACGGTCAGTCGATCCCACTGCCGGATGCCTCCTGCGACGATGCACTCTGCACCTTCGCCCTGTGCACGATTCCCGACGTCGACGCCGCTTTGGCAGAGGTCCTGCCGGGTGCTCCGCCCAGGAGGCCGGTTCCACTTCCTCGAGCACGGCCTCGCTCCTGACGCTGGCGTGGCGGTGTGGCAGCACCGTCTGGAGCCCCTGCAGCGCCGGGTGGCAGACGGCTGTCATCTCACCCGTGATCCCGTAGCCCTGGTCCGGGCCGCAGGCTTCACCCTCGACGATGTCGATCAGCGCTACGGCGTTGGACCGAAGCCCTGGAGCTGGTTCACCCGGGGGGTGGCGGTCAAACCCGGTTAGTGCCAACCGTCCGTCCGTCGACAGGTCAGACACCGCGGACGACCACCGCAGTGCGGAATCTCGGGGGTGGCGCGAGTGCCGGATCCGACGTGTCCCCGACCGTGGGTAGGGGTTGACGGCCCGGCACGGCCGTCGGAGTGGGATGCTTGGGATGTGGACATCCGCCCTGCACCCCGACCTCGAACCCCTCGCTGCCTCTCGTGGGGTCCTGGACCGGGTCAGGTCACGGAGAGTATCCGACGATCGACCGCTTTGACTACGAGGAGTCCGTCGAACTTCCCGCACGTCGGCAAGCCATTCCTCGCCTACACCCAGTCGACGAAAGCACGCTGCTGATGGTCGTCTGCTCCACAGCGAGACCGGCTTCTGGCACATGGCGCGCCCCGACTGGGTGGAGGTGGTCATCGCACAACCGACGGGAATCGTGGAGGTTTCCGAGGGTGCGGTTTCCGCTTCCGCCGTCCTGCTCCGATCGACAGCGATCGCAAGTCACCTCGACCGCCAAGGAGGTGACGGTCATCGAACGGGACTTCACCGTCGACGGTCACACTCTTCGGTACTCCCTGCGGATGGGAGCCGTCGGTCAGCCGCTCGCGGATCACCTCTCCGGTGTTCTCCAACCAGTTGACTGAGCACGCGGGAGCACCGACCCGCTGCTGGACCGGATTCGCAGGAGTGAACCCGGTCCGAGGGCGATGTCGACACGTCCGGAAGGAGGGCGTGCCGGTGATGCCGTTGCGATACGTCGCGGAGTCACTGGCTGTCGTCGTTGCCCACCTTCGGCCCTGCCTGCCGTTGCCGGTGGGTGATCGACTGCGGGAAAGAGGGTGTTCCAGGTGCGGCGCCGGAGATCGCGGGGGATGCAGGAGCTCTCCACCTGGTGCGCCTCTGGCTCGGTCGAGGAGGTTGGCGTGCCGAACATCGTGCTGGCTGGCATCACGGTCGATGTCCGCGACGAAGATCTCTCCACGAGACCGAAGACGTGGACAGTAGGCATGGCTTCGGAGATCGCGGTCCCACGGGGGAATCGACCGGCTGGCCAAATAGCGGTACCAGACAGTCAGGTCGGTGCGCGAGCGCACGGTGAACGAGGAGCGCCCGCCTACCAGCCGTGTGGTGAGCAATCGCCTTGATATCCCGGGCCGGCGGTTCTGTCGCCGGCTCCCGAAAGCCCCCGTCAAAAACTCGTGGCCAAGATCGGTGGAGTCCCTGAGCCCACACGGCTATCCGGGTGGGTGCGGGGTGCATCGGGGATCGCCAGCGAAATGTGCGATCCGGTCTCCACGTGACCGGGGCACTGCTCGCCAGCGTGCCGGTGCTCACCGACATCGGCCGAAGCCACTCGGGTCCGGACCCGGCGTCGGCCCTCGGGGCGAAGCCGACGAGGCCGAGCGGACCCGTCGACACCGGGCGATCCACTGCCACGCAAGTCAAACGAGCGAAGTTCCCATCCTCTGGCGTCGATTGGTGCTGCGGGGCGATCGGGAGGTCCCCATGTGGCTCCATGCGGCCGAGTGGGAGCGCCCGCCGCCAACCGTGTGGGCCTACGTCAGTCTGATCTTCCCCCTCCGCGGTTGCCCGTGGCGAGCTTGTTCGTCGATGTACTCCGCCATGTCTCTCGGAGCGCCTTCGGGAATACCCTAGGGGGTATAGAGGTTGAACTCACCTGCAAACGGAAAGGAGAGATCATGGCAACGGTTGAACTGACGAATGAGAACTTCACCGACGTGGTGCATGACAACGGCATCGCCTTCGTCGACTTCTGGGCGTCGTGGTGCGGTCCGTGCAGGCGTTCGCCCCGGTCTTCGAGACGGCGTCCGAGCAGAACCCCGGGATCGTCTTCGGGAAGGTGGACACCGAGGCGAGTCCGACTTGGCCGGCTCCTTCGGCATCCGCTCCATCCCCACCTTGATGATCTTCCGCGACGAGATCCTGGTGCTCTCCCAGCCCGGGGCGATCCCGGGAGCGGCACTCGACGATCTCATCGCCCAGGTCCAAGCGCTCGACATGGAGGAGGTGCGTCGCCAGGTGGAGCTGCAGCAGAACGCCTTGCCGAGCGGCATTCGTGACGGAGACGTGTGGTTCGCCACGCATGGGGTCCCACAGATGCCTCCCGGCAGCGGGCGGATCGCCGCACGGCGATGGAGAATCCGCGATGACGTCGTTCGACGCGGTCCTGAGTCTGTCCGTCGAGGACGCCGAGTCAGCCGTTCGTGCGGCGCTCGCCGAGCACGGTTTCAGCGTCCTGACGGAGATCGACATGGCGGCGGCATTCAAGGCGAAGCTCGGCGTAGACCGCACTCCACTCAAGATCCTCGGTGCCTGCAACCCGGGGATTCGCCTATGAGGCGCTCCTCATCGATTCCGCGGCAAGCCTGGCTCTGCCATGCAATGTCGTCTTGGAGGGTGTCGGCAGTTCAACTCGGGTGGCGGTCGCTGATCCCCGCGACCTGATGATGGACGTCGAGCTGACCGAGCTGGCGGAAGTGGTCGCGACCCGCCTGCAGGAGGTCGTGGCGACGTTGCGGGGAATTCGCCCCAGCTCGCCCTGAACCGAGGGGTAGGCCCGGTGGGTGCCGCCGCGGGATACCAGGGGTTTGTACGCGGCGATCGGTGGCCCGGCCCGACGTCCTCCTTTGCACTGGAGTGGGCGAAGCCGTTACGGGCGTTACGGTGAGTGATGGAGTGGGGCGGCTCATCGAGCGTGTCGAGCTGAGGCGCGATGGCGTGCCGTGCGGATGTGCGCCACGACGATGCCGGCGGGGTGAGTACCCGCGGGCCGGACCGTCGGGTTCGGTCGGAGCGCCGTCGCGACTGCGAGGATGTCGGACGGAGGTGTGCAAGACCGGTGGCGCAATGTGATTCGGTCAACTGCACACCAGGAGGTGTGAGATGCGTCCTGATGTGACGATACCGTCACTCGTCCGCCTGTATCGGGGGGAGAGCGTGCCGCTCGTCGGGCGGTCGGTCGACCAGGTGGCGACTCGGCATCGGGATGGCTCCGGATCCGTCCCGACGCCGAACCACGGTCCGGGCGATGACTGATCACCCCGGAGCGCAGGCCATGTGGGAGGAGCGGTACACGTCGATGCCTACGTCTATGGAACCGAACCCAACGGGTTCCTGAAGGAGAACGTGTCCGTCCTGCCGATGGGTGACGTTCTCTGCCTGGCCGAAGGTGAAGGCCGCAACGCAGTGTTCCTGGCTCCACAGGTCGTCGGGTGTCGAGTGTCGATCTGACCGAGGCGGGGGTGGCGAAGACACTGCGGCTCGCTGTGGCCGCGGAATGTCAGTAGAGGCAGTGGTTGGTGATCTGGCCGACTACGACTTGGGCGTGGACTGCTGGGACGCAGTCATCTCGATCTTCGCCCACATGCCTTCGCCGGTTCGGGTCGATCTCCACAGACGCGTCGTGACGTCCCTTCGGCCCGGTGGCGTGTTCCTGCTGGAGGCCTATACGCCGGATCAGATCGGCCGGGGTACGGGCGGGCCGGGATCGGCGGACCTGATGATGACCATCGAGGGCCTGAGGAACGAGCTCGCGCCGCTTGAGTTCGTGCATGCCGAAGAACGGGAACGAGAGGTCGTCGAAGGTACTCACCATACGGGCGTCGGATCGGTCGTCCAGGTCATCGCCCGGAAGAAGGTGTAACCGGGCGCTTCGCAATGGGGCCTCCCATCCGCGTTGGTTCGGCTCCTTCACGGATGTGTGCTCGATGTCCGACCCGTCACTCGGCATCCTGAACCGGCCCACGGCCCACGGCGAGTGGAGGACCTCCTGTCGGGAGGGCGGCTTGTCATCGGGACGGGCTCCGGCGAGGCGTGGTTCCGGGCCGACTGGTCTCGTGAGCGATGCCAGCGGTCGTCGACGGTGAGACACCACTGCGTGGCGGTACCCGCCGGGGCAGCATCGTGCGGCGTGATGAGGTGGCACATCTCATCGGTGAGCGGCATGGTGGTTCGCCGGCGACGGAATTGTCCTCAGGTGCTGACGGTGTCCCCGTTGATCTGCCGCAGCAACCGCGTGGCTGCCGGCGGCAGGGGCCGCTTGCTCGGCCAAATCGCCCGAATCTTTCGTTCGAGCAGGACACCGGAGGTCGCGACGATCACCAGGCGCCCATCGGTGACCTCCGATTGGACGGCCAATCGGCTGAGCACGCCAGGTCCGGTTCCCGTTGCGACGGAGGCCTTGATGGCCGTCGTCGAAGCCAGCTCGACGAGGGGTGAGGGCCGGAGCCCGGACTCGCCGAGGGCGCGCTCGAGCACCTCCCGTGTGCCTGATCCCGCTTCGCGCAGTACGAGAGGCGTGGCCGCGAGGTCGGTGGCGGACAGTGGTCGGCGTCGGCGTGCCCACGGGTGTGACGGCGCCACCACGACCACGAGGTCGTCACCGGACACGACCCGCGTCTGCAGATCGGATGGGTCGTCAGGGCCCTCGACGAACCCGATGTCCGCACCACCGGCCAGGATGACCTCGGAGACGTGCTCGGAATTCCCCATCTCCAGGGCGATGGTGACATCCGGGTCCGACCCCCGCAGCCGGTTGAGCCACCCGGACGAGGTACTCGGCCACGGTCATGCTGGCCGCGATGCGCAAGCTGTCTCGACCCTCGGACCGCACCGCCGCGGTCCCGAGAAGCAGATCCCGCATGCTCGAGGACCGCCTCGCTCCATTGCACGACGGCCAGACCGGTGACGGTGAGCCGCGCCCGGCCGGTCGACCGGTCCAGGAGCTCCAGGTCGAGTGTCCGCTCCAGCGACCGGAGGCGCATGCTCGCGGCCGGTTGGCTGATGTGGTGCGCACTGGCGGCTGGACGGATCGAGCCCAGCTCGGCCACGGTGCGCAGCAGGTCGAGCGAGCGGATGTCGGGAACCGGTTCGGTGAGAGGCATAAGGCAACCTTATGGGAACATGCCGATTTTCGGCCTACCGGGGACCGTCCTCCCGGCACAGGGTGGACAGATGGATGAGCGGTCGCCTGTCGCCACCTCGACCACTGGGGCGGAGGTCGGGGACGGAACCGGGCTGACATCGGTTGGAGCGTGCGTGGGTGCTTCTGCCCGGGTTGGTGCCCGTCGCGGCACTCGCCGCCGTGGCTACCGTCCTCGGGCACCTGGTCCCCTCGTTGGTGCGCCGGTCTTCGCGATCCTCAGCGGCATCGGCGTGGCCGCTGGCCGGTTCTCCGGGGGAGCGAGTTCGCCCGGGGCTGCGCTTCGCGGCCAAGACGGTCCTGCAGTCTCGATCGTCCTGCTGGGCACGGGACTTTCGGTGGGTGAAGTGCTCACCATCGGGGGCGCGTCCCTGCCGGTCCTCCTGGGTACTTTGGTCCTGGCGTTGCCGCGGCGTGGTGATCGGGCGGGCACTCGGGGTGGTAGGGGACGTGCGGACCCTGATCGGGTGGGTACGGCCATCTGCGGCGCGTCGGCGATCGCCGCCACCGACGCGGTCATCGCCGCCCCCGAGCAGACGTCGCCTACGCCATCGCGACCATCTTCACCTTCGACGTCGTCGCGGTACTGACCTTCCCGGTGCTGGGTCACGTTCATGCACCTCTCGCAGCACTCCTTCGGCCTCCTGGCGGGTACCGCCGTCAATGACGTGTCCTCGGTGGTGGCCGCGGCCAGCGTCTACGGTCACGCCGCCTCGTCCTACGCGATCATCGTGAAGTTGTCGCGAACCCTCATGATCATCCCGATCGCGCTCGGCCTGGCGGCCTGGCGTGCCCGTGCGCACCGCCCGGCGTGCGACCGCGGACGGACCCGGAGCACTCAGACGGGATGCGCCACGTCGTGCCGGTGTTCATCGGGTGGTTCCTGGTCGCCGTGGCGCTCAACACGATCGGTCTGGTGCCGACCAGTTGGCATCCGGCGCTGTCGGCGACGGCCGAGGGCATGATCACGATGGCACTGGGTGCCATCGGCCTCTCCACCCGGCCACGGGACATCCGCCACGCGGGCTTCCGGCCACTGGCCCTCGGTGCCATCCTTTGGATTCTGGTGGCCTCGAGCAGCTTGTCTCTCCAGGCGTTGACCGGTACTCACCTGTGACCGCTCGGGGCGCTCACTGTCAGCCCAACGTCACCCCTTCTGTCGAGGCTGAAACTCGGGATCCGCCACGTTCCGGTTCGTTCCACTACACGGCGCCTGAGTTCTGAATACGTCCGATTCCCTCCAGGTGGATGTCCCCAGTTCCGGCGTATCTCCGGACTCATGATGCGTAGGTCAGGTGTTCGATCCTCCTCCCAGGCTCCGGCCGTCCGCGCCGGCCGGACGGCGTGCCGTTAGGGCCGAGCCTCCCTCCCGGACCGTCGGTGCACCGGCCGTCACCGGTCGGCGGGAACGCCGTCCCCACGACCGCCCGGCGCCAGGTCGTCGAGGGCGCCAGGTGGAGTTGGTCGGCGAGGGCCCACGGGTCGGGCAGGCTCCTCGGACAACCGATCAGCGAGACGCCCAGGACGCCCTGGTAGCTCCACGCGGTGATGTTGAGCCCGATCCCCTCGAGGATCGGACCGACCGAGTACAGGGCATCGAGCCCGACCGGCCCCATCCGGATCTCCGCCCGGGGACCGGCCACGTTGGAGAGGATGACGTTGAGCGGGGGGTGGAGGTGGTCGGCCGCGTGCGACCGGCTCCAGAGGCGTACGGTCGGCTGATAGAGCTGCGGAGGCACCACGTCGGCCCGCTGCTCGAGGAGGTCGTGACCGAGCACGCTCCGCACCGCCCGCGACGCCAGCACCCCGTCGTGGATCGTCCGCAGGCGTTCGGCGGGATCGGCGACGTCGGTCGCCACGGACACGTAGATGTTGTCCACCCGGTTGCCGGACAGTCGGGCCCGTCGGGATCGGTCGACACCGGGACGCTGGCCACCAGCGGCCGGCCCGGCAACTCTTCGCGTTCCGCCAGGTAGCGCCTCAGGGCCCCGGCGCAGACGGCCAGGTACACGTCGTTGAGCGTGGTCCCTGTGGCGCGGCGGACGTCCTGGAGTGCCCCGAGTGGCAGCCCGGTCATGGCGAAGGTGCGCTGGGGGCTGAGCGACACGTTGAACGACGTCCTCGGGATGTGGTGGAGGGGGATCGGGGGCATGGGCACGAAGCCGCGACGGGTGCGCTCGCTCGCCCGGGCGCCGGCAAACGAGGTCCGGGCCAGATGGGGGAGGCCCCGGACCCGGGCGACCTGTTCGCGCAGCGCCCGCGCCACGAGGTGTCCCTTGGACGGGATCGGCTCGCCGACCCACGGGTCGGCCCAATGGCCCGGGCCGGGGCCGGCGGTGGCGGCCTCGACCGACGTTGCGCAGCAGCGCCACCGCCGCCGACCCGTCGGCCACGGCGTGGTGGAGCTTCACGACGACGGCGATGCGGTCCCCAGCCATGCCCTCGACCACCCGGATGGCCCACAGCGGTCGGTCGCGCGGTAGTGGTGTACCGGCGAAGTCGGCGACGACGGCGGCCAGGGCCCGGTCGTCACCCGGTGGATCGAGGACGATGCGGCTCAGGTGGCGGGCCAGGTCGAAGCCGGGGTCCTCCACCCAGACCGGGTGCCCGAGCCCGAAGGGGACGGGGACCGTGCGGCGGCGAAACGGGGGCAGCCGGATCAGCAACTGGGCCAGTACCTCGGACAGCGTGGCGAACGAGAAGCCCGACCCAGGCCGGAGACGTCGGACACGGCCACCTTGACGGTGTGCATGTGGGCGGTGGGTGTCTCGGAATAGAGGAACTTGGCGTCGAGTCCGGACATGGTCTCCACGGCTCAGCCGACCTCAGGCAGTGGTACGTCCACACCGGCCGCTTCGGCCAGCGAGGCCTCGATGAATGCGGTCACCTGCTTGGACCACAGGTAGCCGACGTGGTTCCCCGCGTACCATGACACCGGTGGGCCGTCCCAGTGGTCGGCCAGGCGCCGGGCCTGGTCGGGGGTGGCCATCCGGTCGCCGTAGCCGGCGAAGATGTAGCGCCGGTCGGCGGTCACCATGGGTTCGAAGCAGAGCGGCGACACGACGCGGTAGACGGCTTCGGCCGTGCCGCCCATGATCCTGTGCTCGATGGCCCGTACCCTGATGTGCCGGGGGCTGTGCGCCGTGGAAGAGGCCGGGGAAGTCTGCCACCGGTATGCCGGCCACGACCCCGTCGAGCCCCCCTTCGATGCCGGCCAGCAGGGCCGCGGTGTAGGCGCCGAGCGACACGCCGAAGAGGCTGATCGAGGTGGCACCCTGACCTCGGATCCAACTGATCAGGCGCCGGATGTCCCACACCGCCTGGGTGAGGCCGTGCACCGCGTTCATGAGGTCGAACGACAGGAAGGGCTCACCGCTGATCGGTGTGACCCGGCGGGGTCCGTGGAGCGGGAGGGCGGGCAGGGCGACGTTCATCCCGAGCCCGTGGTGCAACCGGCCGGCGTGCAGGCCGGGGAAGTCCATGAAGGGGAATCCCATGCAGAATCCGTGGATGGCCACGACCCACGGCCGGGCGCCGTCGGCGTGGCGGAGCACCGCGGCGGTGGCAGCGGTGTTGGGTCCGAAGGCCATCCACCGTTCGCTGCCCGGCTCGCCCGGGTGGGGGGCGAAGCCGCTGTCCCAGGAGATCCGCTCGTAGTCCTGGCCGAGTGCCCATCCACGGCTGGTGGTCACGTCGGGGGCACCGAGGGGTGGCGGTGTCCGGTGGTAGGTCCGGGGGTCGGCGAGCCAACCCCGGTCGGTGTAGTGCGTGGCGGCCTCGGCCAGTTCGTCGGCCACCCGCGCGAAGTCGCCGGGGAGGGGAAACCGGTTGGGAGCCATGGCCACGGCCAGGAGTGCCTCGTCGATGGCCACCTGGGCAGCGAGGCCCAGCGAGAGGTGGGGGGCGGGGAGCGACTCGGACACCTCGCCGCGGACGAGGCGCGGGCCCGACGAAGTGGAGGGTGCGGGGTACGGCGCGTGTGACCCGCACCAGTGCCCGGCGGTGGAGGAATCCACTCACGGCGCGGCTCGGGCCCAGCAGGTGTTCGACGGTGGAGGGCGACACCGGCCCGCTCGACCGCGGTCACCCGGCGGGAATCGCTGTGGCTGGCGTCTCGTGCGACTTCCCCCATCGGAGTACCTCCCCACCGCGGCGGGCCGCCGCGTCGGTGCCCAGGTCCGTCACCTGGAATACTAAGGCTGGCTCTCCGGCGTGGAAGGGCCGGAAGTCCTTTTGCGGGCCCAGGGGAGGGACGCCGATGGAGTTGAATCTGGCGGACCTGTTCGAGAGCGTCGCGGCGGAGATCGGCGTCGCCGAAGCCATGGTCGCAGGGACGCGCCGCCTCACCTACGCGGAACTCGACCGGCGGGCCAACCGCCTGGCCCACCACCTGGCCTCCGCCGGCGTGGGCCCGGGCGACTTCGTCGGTGTGCAGCTGACCAATGGCACGGAGTACGTGGAGGTGATGCTGGCCTGCTTCAAGATCCGGGCCGTGCCGGTCAATGTCAACTACCGGTACGTCACCCGGGAGCTCGAGTACCTCTACCGCGACGCCGGGCTCGTCGCGCTGGTGTTCAACCGGCGGTTCCGCGGCCGCGGTCGGGCGCGGTCGGGGCGATGTCCGAGCGCCGGTCCGTACTCGAGGTCGACCACGGGGTCGATTATTCCGACACCAACGACGGTCCGGGGATGGCGCCGACGACTACGAGGCAGTGATCGCCGCTGCCGCCGACACCCGCGACTTCCCGACCCGATCGGCTGGCGACCTCTACTGCGTCTACACCGGGGGGACGACCGGAATGCCGAAGGGCGTGCTCTGGCGCCAGGACGACATCTTCTTCGCGGCCATGGGCGGTGGCGACCCCTTCGCGTCGGGTAACCACATCAGCCGGGTCGAGGAGCTGGTCGAGCGGATCCTCCGCCCGGGGGTGACCGCGCTGGCGATACCCCCGTTCATGCACGCGGCCGGACACTGGCTGGCCTTCTCGACCCTGTTCGGAGGTGGGAAGCTGGTGACCCTCTCCCCCGGCGGCTTCGATCCTGTCGAGGCGTGGCGACTGGTGGAGGCGGAACGGGTCAACGCCGTGGTGGTGGTGGGCGACGCCATGGCCCGGCCCCTCCTGGACGTCCTCGCCGAGGATCCCGGGCGCTGGGACCTGTCGTCGGTCATGGCGGTGGGTTCCGGTGGCGCCGTGCTCTCGCCGTCGACCAAGGCGCAGGTGGCCGAGCTGCTGCCCGGCCGGATGGTGGCCGACCGCTTCGGCTCTTCGGAGACCGGCCAGGTGGGCGGCGAGGCCCCCGCCGGTGACCCGTTCGGTCCGCCCCGGCTGCGGGTCGACGACCGCACCGCGGTGCTCGGAGACGACCTCGAGCCCGTCGGGCCGGGGTCGGGCGTCATCGGCCACCTCGCCCGGGCCGGTCACGTACCCCTCGGGTACCTGGGCGACGACCAGAAGTCGGCCGCCACCTTCGTCGAGCGGGAGGGGCGGCGGTGGGCGCTCCCCGGCGACCTGGCCACCGTGGACGGGGACGGGATGATCACGGTGCTCGGCCGGGGCTCCCTGTGCATCAACACCGGGGGGGAGAAGGTGTTTCCGGACGAGGTCGAGGCGGCGTTGAAGGACCACCCGGATGTGGCCGACGCCATCGTGGTCGGCCTGCCCGACGAGCGGTTCGGCGAGCAGGTCGTGGCCCTGGTCCAGGCCCGACCGGGACGGACGGTCGACGCCGCGGGCCTCTCGGCCCATGCGCACACCCTCCTCACGGGGTACAAGGTGCCGCGCCGGTTCGTCCTGGTGGACGAAGTGGTACGGTCCCCGAGCGGCAAGCCCGACTACCCGCACGCCACCTCCGTAGCGGAGGCCAGAGCCGCCGAACTGCGGGAGGCACCGGTCGCCCCCGCGGTCCCTCCCGGGGGAGGGTGACGGTGCAACGCATGGCCGGCATGGATGCCGCCTTCCTCTACATGGAGACGCCCGCGATGCACATGCACGTGGTGGGGGTCCTGGTGCTCGAGCCCGGTGCGGGCGGTGACGGCTTCACCCTGGACAGGCTGACCCGGGTGCTGTCCGAGCGCATCCACTTGATCCCCCCGCTCCGCCGTCGGCTGCTCCCGACGCCGGGCGGCATCGACCACCCCCTGTGGATCGAGGACCCCGATTTCGAGCTGTCCGACCATGTGCGGGCGGCACCGGTTCCCGGACCCCTGTCGTGGGCCGAGCTCGAGCACTTCACCGGGGACGTGGCCGGCCGGCCCCTCGACCGGTCCCGACCGCTGTGGGAGATGTGGTTGGCCGAGCTCGAGGGCGATGCCGGCGTGGCGCTCGTGACCAAGCTCCACCACTCGCTCATGGACGGGGGCGCCGGGGCCGATCTGATGGCCTCGATCTTCGACCTCGGACCCGACGGCCGAGCTTGCCGGTGCCCCGGGTGGCATGGTCGCCGGACGCCGTTCCGTCCACCCGGAGCCAGGTGGCCGGCTCCGTGGCCTCGCTGGTGGCCCGCCAGCGCCATGTACCCGCCGCCCTGGCCCGCTCGGCGTCGAGCGTCGCCGGGACCGCCCGGATGTGGGTCACCGAGCGGCGGGCCGGCAACCGCCTGCCGCTGACCGCCCCGACGACACCGTTCAACGGGTCGCTCTCCGCCCGCCGCACGGTCTGCCTCACCCGCGTCGACCTCGATGACGTCCTCGGCGTCCGCCGGGCCTTCGGGACCACGGTCAACGACGTCGTACTGGCCGTGTCGGCCACCGCGCTGCGCGCTACCTGGAGGCCCGCGATGCGCTGCCCAGGCGCGACCTGGTGGCCGCGGTGCCGGTCAGCGCGCACCGACCCGACGACGACCGCGACCTGGTCAACAAGGTGTCGAACATGATGGTGCCGCTGCCGCTCACCCCGGACGACCCGCTCGAGCGGCTGGCCGCCGTCCACGCCAACTCGCAGAGCTCCAAGGCACTCCAGAGTGCCTTCGGTCCCGACTCGCTCCAGGAGCTGACCGGCTTCACGCTGCCTCCGTTCATGACGGGCGCCGCCCGCCTCTACTCGGGACTCGGCCTGGCCCGGTTCCACCCACCGGTGATGAACCTGGTGATCTCCAATGTCCCCGGTCCCCCCGTCGACCTCTACTGTGCCGGAGCCAGGGTCACCGGGATCTTCCCCATGGGGCCGGTCATGGAGGGCTCGGGGGTCAACATCACCGTGCTGTCCGAGGCCCGCCATCTCAATATCGGGATCATGGCCTGCCCGGACCTGCTCGACGACGTCGACGAACTGGGCCGCCTCATGGTCGAAGCCGTCGACGAGCTGGCCGGCCTGGCGACACCGCAGCGAGACTGACACCGCGGGAGGACTGCCGATCGGCGACCCGGGCGCCCGCCCGCCGCCTCTGCTTGACTGACCGTGTGACCGACACCTACCGCCGCATCCTGCTCGCCAGCCGCCCCCACGGCCTGGTCGTCGGGGCCGACCTGACCGTGGACGACACGGCCGCGGTGCCCGAGCCTGCCGACGGCCAGGCCCTGGTCAAGGTGCAGCACCTCTCCATCGACCCGACCATCCGCACCTGGATGGACGACGCCCCCGGGTATCTCCCGCCCATCGGCATCGGCGAGGTCGTCCGGAGCGGCGGCATCGGCGAGGTGGTGGCCAGTCGCAGCGACGCCCTCCCCGTCGGCAGCACCGTGTTCGGCATGCTGGGCTGGCAGGAGTACGCGCTGGCCGACGGCGCCGACGGTGCCATGACCGTGGTGCCACCGGGCATCGAACCGGCGGTGGTCCTCGGCGTCCTCGGGGTGACCGGCATGACCGCCTACTTCGGACTCAAGGACATCGGCCAGCCGCGCCCGGGGGACACCGTGGTGGTCTCGGGAGCAGCCGGCGCCACCGGCTCGGTGGTCGGCCAGCTGGCGCGGATCGAGGGGGCGGGCACGGTGGTCGGCATCGCCGGCTCGGACGACAAGTGCACCTGGTTGATCGACGAACTCGGCTTCGACCATGCCGTCAACTACCGGACCGAGGACGTCGCTGCCCGGATCAGGGCCGTCTGCCCCGACGGCATCGATGTGTACTTCGACAACGTGGGCGGCGACATCCTCGATGCCTGCCTGGCCAATCTGGCCATGCGGGCCCGGGTGGTGCTCTGTGGGGCGATCTCCCAGTACAACGAAGACCGTCCGGTGGGCCCGCGCAACTATCTGCAGCTCATCATCAAACGGGCCAGGATGGAGGGCTTCCTCATCCTCGACTACCTCGACCGCTTCCCCGCCGCGCAACTCGAGATGGCGGGCTGGGTGATGGAGGGGCGGATCCACCACCGCGAGCACGTGGTCGAGGGACTCGACCGGGCGGGCGAGGCCCTCAACCTGCTGTTCAGCGGAGGCAACACGGGCAAGGTCGTCGTCACCCTCTGACTCCGGCCGCCAGCGCATCCGGCGGGTCCGCCGGCCGATGGCGCGGTGCCGTAGTCTGGGGCACACCAGGTGCTGCCCTGGCCCGACCGGGTTCCCGGCCGTACGTCCCCGGTCGTGGGTGCGTCGGGCGCCCCACCCGCTCCCGCTGACGGAAGGTACCTCCCCATGGCGATGACCGACGCGAGCGAATCCGCGGCAACCCCACCGGCGACGGGCCCCGCGGCCCGGACCGTCGACCTCGTCAAGACCTACGGCACGGGAGACGCCCGGATCGACGCACTGGCCGGTGTGAGCGTGGCGTTCGAGCGGGCCCGCTTCACCGCGGTGATGGGCCCGTCGGGCTCGGGCAAGTCCACCTTGATGCACTGCATGGCCGGCCTGGACCAACCGACCTCGGGCCAGGTGTTCGTCGCCGACGAGGAGATCCAGGGGCTCGACGACACCGGGTTGACCAAGCTCCGGCGCGACCGGATCGGCTTCGTCTTCCAGTCGTTCAACCTGGTGCCCACGTTGACGGCCAAGGAGAACATCCTCCTGCCGGCGGACCTGGCCGGCCATCAGGTCGACGGGGCGTGGTTCGACTACCTGGTCGACCAGCTCGGCATCCGCGACCGCCTCAGCCACCTCCCGAAGGAGATGTCCGGCGGGCAGCAGCAGCGCATCGCCTGCGCCCGGGCACTCGTCGGACGACCCGACCTGGTCTTCGCCGACGAACCCACCGGCAACCTCGACTCCAACGCGTCGGCCGAGCTGCTCACCTTCCTGCGGCGCTCGGTCGACGACTTCGGCCAGACGATCGCCATGGTCACCCACGACCCCCGGGGCGCGGCCCAGGCCGACCGGGTGGTATTCCTGGCCGACGGCAAGGTGGTCGCCGACCTGGTGTCGCCGACCGCCGGACGCCGTCCTCGAGCAGATGAAGGCGCTGAGCAGCTGACATGTGGCGGGCCACACTCAAGGGGATCCTGGCCCACAAGCTCCGGCTGTCGCTGACCGCCCTGGCCATCGTGCTCGGGGTCATGTTCGTGTCGGGCACCCTGGTACTGACCGACACGCTGCAGGCCACGTTCAACAATCTGTTCACCAACGTCTACCAGAACGTGACCTTCGTGGTGCGGGGCCACGCGGCCTTCACCGGGAACTTCGGTGCCGTCCGCAACCCGATCCCCGAGTCGTTGGCCACCTCGCGTCCGGGCCGTACCGGGGGTGGCTGCGGCCAACGGGACCGTCGGCGGGTCTGCCCAGTTCGTGGCCCCCGACGGCAAGGCCGTCACCACCGGCGGCGCACCGACGATCGGCACCTCGTTCGATCCGAATCCCACGCTGTCGTCGCTCAAGCTCCGCCAGGGATCGGCTCCCGCGCAACGACCATCAGGTCGTGGTGGACGCCGGGACGGCGGCCAAGTACCACTTCCATGTCGGGCAACGGGTCCGGATCCTGCTGGTCGGGCCGACGCAGACGTTCACCGTGTCGGGCATCGCCCAGTTCGGGACGGCCAACAACCTGGCCGGAGCCACCATCGCCGCCTTCTGGCTGCCCACCGCCCAGCAGCTGTTCGGCCGGGTGGGGCAGTACGACTCGATCAACGTCCTGGCCGCCCCCGGGGCCGACAAGGCCCAAGTCGAGCGGGCCATCGCCGCCATCGCTCCCCCCGGGGGTCCAGGTGGTGACCGGCCAGACGGTGGCCGACGAGCAGTCGGGCGACATCAACCGGGCGCTCGGGTTCTTCTCGACCGCACTGCTGATCTTCGCCTTCATCTCGTTGTTCGTCGGCGGCTTCACCATCTTCAACACCTTCTCGATCATCGTGGGCCAGCGCACCCGCGAGCTGGCCCTGCTCCGGGTGCTGGGCGCCAGCCGGCGCCAGGTGTTCCGTTCGGTGCTGGCCGAGGCCGCCATCGTCGGCCTGATCGCCTCGGTCGTCGGCCTCGGGCTCGGGGTGCTGGCCGCCCTCGGCCTGCAGGCGCTCCTCCAGGGGTTGGGGATCACCCTGCCGTCGAGCGGTCTGGTCTTCCACGCCCGCACCGTGGTCGCGGCAATGGTCGTCGGGGTCGGCGTCACCGTGGTGTCGGCGGTGAGTCCGGCCCGTCGGGCCGTGCGGATCTCGCCGATGGCCGCCATCTCCGACCAGGCGGTCGAGTCCGACCGCTCGTCGCGTCGCCGTTCGGTCGTCGGGTCGGTCCTGTTGGTACTGGGGGCGGTCCTGTTGGCGATCGGGCTGACCGTCCCGGCCATCCAACTCGTGGGGATCGGCGCGGTGGCCGTCTTCCTCGGCGTCGGCATGCTGTCCCCCCTGGTGGCCCGGCCGATGTCCGGCGTCATCGGCCGGCCCCTGGCCGCCCTGTTCGGCCCGTCGGGGAAGCTCGGGCGGGAGAACTCCATGCGCAGCCCGAGGCGCACCGCCCAGACCGCGGCCGCCCTCATGGTCGGCCTGGCCCTGGTGTCCACCATCGCCGTCTTCGGCGCTTCGTTGTCGCAGTCGGCCACCGCCAGCATCGACCAGGCCCTGCGGTCCGACTACATCGTGTCCACCGGGGGGAACGGCGGGCCGTCCTCCGGCTTCAGCGCAACGGTGGCGACCACGGCGGCGTCGATCCCGGGTGTCACCGCCGTCACCTCCGTGTACGTCGGTCAGTTCCTGATCGGCGGTTCGGTGGCGAGCCTCGGCGGCGTGACCACGCCGGGGCTGTCGCAGACGATCAACCTCCGGATGGCATCGGGATCGGGCGAGCCGGCGCTGGCCGCGGGCGAGCTCCTGATCGACACCACGACCGCCGACGCCAAACAGCTGGCCGTCGGCGACACCGAGCGGGTGACGTTCGCCAGGACGGGGCCCGCCACCATCAGGATCGGCGGGATCTACAAACCCAACGTCGTGTTCGGCAACTACCTGGTCGGCGGCCGGTACTTCCTCGCCCACTTCGACACGCCGCTGCCGACGGCGGTACTCATCACCTCGTCGGGCGGCACCGGCCCGTCCGCCCACAAGGCCGCGGTCGACGGGTTGGCGGCCTACCCGAACGTGAAGGTCCAGACCCAGGCCGAGTTCAAGCAGACCCAGCAGATCCCAGGTCAACCAGCTGCTCGGCATCATCTACGTGCTGTTGGCGCTGGCCGTGCTGATCGCCCTGATCGGTATCGTCAACACCCTCATGCTCTCGGTGTTCGAGCGCACCCACGAGATCGGCCTCCTGCGGGCCGTCGGGATGCGCCGGCGGCAGGTGCGGGCCATGATCCGCACCGAGGCGGTGATCCTTTCGATCTTCGGCGCGGTCATCGGCATCATCCTCGGGACCGGCCTCGGTCTGGCGCTGTCGGAATCCCTGAAGAAGCAGGGGATCACCGACGTCGTCGTCCCCTACTCCAGTCTGGTCGTCTTCCTGGTGATCGCCGCCCTGCTCGGACTGGGCGCCGCCAGTTGGCCGGCCCGTCGGGCCGCCAAGCTCGACATCCTGGAGGCCATCGCCGGCCGACTGACGGACCCGTGCGTCCCGGTCGGGTCGGACGGGTCGGGCAACCGATGGGTGGCAGGGACCCTCGGCTAGCGTGAGCCGGACACAGGTGCCGCCGTGGTCGAGGTGACCGTCCGGCCGCACCGTCCATCGAGTTCGGGGGGATTCCGTGTCCAGTCGTCGAGTTGCTTCCCGTCCTGGCTGCGCTGTGCGTGGCGACCGTGCCGTAGTGGTGCCCATCGCTCCGGCGGCCCTGACGCCGCCGGGGCGCATCGCTGCCCGCGGCCGACGGCACCGCCACGTTCCACGGGCACGGCTCGATCGGTCAGGCCTACGTGGCCGGAGCCACCCCGGGCCTGTCCCTGGTGCTGGCCAACGCCTCGGGGCATCAGGTGGGGCGCGGGACCACCGACGCGCTGGGCAGCCTGGTCGTCCGCAACGTGGCCCCCGGGCCCGGCTACACCTTCCGGGCCGACGTCGACGGGAAGCGAGCGTCGCCACCGCGCCCTTCCGGGTCCTGGCGCCGGCCGACACCCCGCCCGCTCGCCTCCTACGCGTCCCAGCACCTCCACGCCGGCCTCAACTACCTGACCATGCGAGACGGCGTCCGGTTGGCGGCGACGGTCCGGCTGCCGCTCGGGGCGACCATGGCCGACGCCCCGTTCCCGACGGTCATCGAGGATCTCCGGCTATGCCGGTCGCCGGCCCCCACAGCCTCGTCGACGCCGTGCTCGGCCGGAACGGCGAGACCCTGTCGGACCCGCTTGCTGCCCTCGACGTCCACGGCGGTGGGTTCGCTGATCGCCCCGCTGCTGGGGTTCGCCACCGTCAGCCTGCAGATGCGCGGGACGGGTTGCTCGGGTGGCGCGTTCGACCTGTTCGGTCTCCCGACCACCTACGACGGCTACGACGCCGTGCAGATCGCCGCCGCCCAGCCGTGGGTGGCCCACCACAAGGTCGGCCTGGTCGGGATCTCCTTCTCCGGGATCTCGCAGCTGTTCGTGGCCGGGACCCGGCCGCCCGGCCTGGCCGCGGTGGCGCCCGATGAGCCTGACCGACGACCTCTACTCCACGGGGTTCCCCGGCGGGATGTTCAACAGCGGGTTCGCCGGCTCGTGGCTGGCCGACCGGGTGGCCGACGCCAAGCCGGCCCCGGCCGGGGGCCAGCCCTACGCCAAGGTGCTCATCGCCCAGGGCGACACGGTGTGCCTGGCCAACCAGGACCTCCACGGCCAGACCCAGGACCTGCCGTCCCTGCTCAACCGGGCCTCCCACCGGGACCCGTCTCTCTACGACCAACGGGCCCCGGTGACGTGGGCGGCCCGGACCCGTGTCCCGGTGTTCCTGTCGGGGCCTTCCAGGACGAGCAGACCGGTGGGCAGTGGCCGGCCATCGTCCCGCCCTCGCCGCGCGACCCCCACGTCTGGGTCACCCTGGTCAACGGCACCCACGCCGACTCGCTCGGCCCGGGGACAATCAGCCGGTGGCTCGAGTTCCTCGACATCTTCGTGGCCCAGAAGGTGCCCACCCCGGTGCCGCTGCTCGACACGCTTGGCCCCCCTGCTCTACCACAGCTGGCCGGCGCCCCGTCCTCGCCCCCGCCCCCGGTGCAGTACACCGAGGGCCCGACCCTCGCCGCCGCCCGGACGGCCTTCGAGGCCCAGCCCCGGATCCGGGTGCTGATGGACAACGGGAGCGGGGACAAGGGGCCGGGCGCCCTCCAGCCGGTGTGGCAGGCGCAGTTCCCCTCGTGGCCGCCGCGCGACCGCCGTCGCCACCACCTTCCACCTGGGCCCGTCGGGGACGCTGACCCCGGCCACCCCGTCGGCCACCTCCGTCGCCTTCCGTCCCGATCCGGCGACCCGGCCGGCCGTGGACCTGCCGACCGGCAACCCGTGGTCGGCCCTCCCGCCCTACGTCTGGACGCCGGTGACGGGGCCCAGCGGGCTCGGCTTCACCTCGGCGCCGCTCCGTCACCCGGTCACCGCCATCGGGCCGGCCTCGGTGAACGTGTGGGTGAAGAGCTCGGCCGCGGACACCGATCTGCAGGCCACGGTGTCCGAGGTCCGTCCCGACGGCTCCGAGCTGTTCGTCCAGAGCGGCGTCCTGCGCGCCAGCGACCGGGCACTCGACCCCGGAGCCTCCACGCGCCACCCATCCGGTCCCCACCTATCTGGCCGCCACGGCCCGGCCCCTGCCGAAGGGGAGGTACACCGAGGTGCGGATCCCCCTCCTCCCCTTCGGCTACTCCTTCCGCCCCGGCTCGCGCCTCCGGGTCACGGTGACGGCACCGGGAGGGGACCGGCCGGTCTGGGTCTTCGACACCCGTACCGACCGGTGGCGCGGTGACCGACACGGTGGGCATCGGCGGCCGGACGCCGTCGGCCCTGGTCCTGTCGGTGGTGCCGGGGATCACGCCGCCCGACGCCCAGCCGGCCTGCCCGTCCCTCCGGGGTCAGCCGTGCCGGACCTACGTGGCGGCCGGGAACGGCGGCTGACCGCGTCCGGCTGTCCCCGCTGTCACCGCGGCTGTGTAGGGTGGCCTCATGGCCGACCAGGAGCAGTTCTCCGACCTCGCCATGGAGTACATGTCGGCGCTGTACACGGCGGCCCTGCGCATGACCAGGAACCCGGCCGACGCCGAGGACCTCGTCCAGGAGACCTACCTCAAGGCCTACCGGGCCTTCGGCTCCTTCGAGGCCGGGACCAACCTCAAGGCCTGGCTGTACCGGATCCTGACCAACACCTACATCAACACGTACCGGGCCAAGAAGCGCCGGCCCGAGATCGCCGACGTCGAGGACGTCGAGGACCTGTACCTCTACCACCACCTGGCGGGTGACCCGTCGGCCGGTCTGGGCCGCAGCGCCGAGGACGAGGCGCTCGACCGGTTCACCGACACGGACGTCAAGGCCGCCATCGAGTCGCTGCCCGGACGCCTTCCGGATGGCCGTCCTGCTGGCCGACGTCGAGGGATTCTCGTACAAGGAGATCGCCGAGATCACCGACGTGCCGATCGGCACGGTCATGAGCAGGATCCACCGTGGAAGAAAAGCCCTGCAGAAGGCGTTGGTCGATGTCGGAAGAGCACGCGGCCTCGTCGGCGCATCTGACGAGGCGAGGTAGTGGGGAGACTGCCGATGGGACACGAAGGAGACGGCGTAGCGGGCCACGCAGCCTGGCCCGGGCGCGACCGAACCCCTCGCGGGCTTCGTCAGCTGCGACGAGACGATCGAGCGGCTCTACGTCTATCTCGACGGCGAGCTGACCGAGCAGCGTCGGATCGAGATCGCCCGGCACCTCGACCTGTGCGGCCCGTGCGTCGGCGCCTACGGATTCGAGGCCGAGCTGCGCAAGCTGGTGGCCAACCGCTGCCAGGACCACGTGCCGGACGCCCTGCGGGACCGCGTGGCCCGGGCGCTGCGCGAGGAGAGCGCCCCCGCCGCCGACTGATGACGGGGCCGCCACCTCCCGCCGCCGGCCGTGCCTCCCCCGGCGCACGCCGCCTCCCTACACTGGTCCCGTGACCCTCCTCGATCCCGTCCCGCCCGTGGTGGATGCCGTACCGTCTGCCGGTGCGGTGGGCTGGGACACCGCCGAGCGGGTGGCCGCCTGGGTCGGCAGTCGGACCCGGATGCCCGCCCCCTACCGGCCCGACCTCCTCCAGGCCGAGTTCGCCGAGCTGACCGAGCAGGCCGAGGAGCTGGTCGCCGCCTCGACCGGACTGCGCTCGGCCGCCGGCCCGGCCCGGGCCCGGGTCACCGACCGGGCCGGCTGGGTCAGCGCCAACGTGGCCAGCTTCCAGCGCCTCCTCGGTCCCCACTTCGACCGGCTCGACCCGTCACGGCTGTCCGAGGGCAACCCCGTCCTGTCCCGCCTGTCCGGCCCCCTGGCCACCGCCGGCCGGGCGGCCACCGGCGCCCAGATGGGCGTGGTGCTCGGTTGGCTGTCCACCCGGGTGCTCGGGCCAGTACGACCTGCTGCTCACCGAGGAGGCCGCCGACGAGCAGGACCTCGTCTACTTCGTGGGCCCGAACGTGGTCGCCCTCGAGCGCCAGCACGGGTTCGAGCCCCGCGAGTTCCACCTGTGGCTGGCCCTCCACGAGGTCACCCACCGGTGCCAGTTCACGGCCATCCCCTGGATGCGCGACTACTTCGTGTCCCTGGTCGAGGAGGGGCATCGGCTCGCTCGAGCCCGACCCGAGCCGGCTGGCCACGTCGCTGAGGCGGATGACCGACGAGATCCGGGCCGGGCGCAATCCCCTGGACGACAACGGCGCCCTCGGCCTGGTCGCCACGCCCGAGCAGCTCGAGGGACTGCATCGGATCCAGGCCCTGATGAGCCTGCTCGAAGGCCACGGCGACGTCACCATGGACCGGGCCGGGGCGGCCGACATCCCGAGCGCCGCCCACTTCTCCAAGGTGCTCCGGGCCCGCCGCAAGCAGTCCCACGGCCTGTCCAGGATCCTCCAGCAGCTCATCGGGATCGAGGCCAAGCTGCGCCAGTACGAGGAAGGGGAGCGGTTCATCGCCGCCGTCGAGGAGTCGGGCGGGCCGGAGCTGCTCGACCACGCCTGGCGCGGCCCCGAGTGGCTCCCGTCGCTCGAGGAGATCCGCGATCCGTCGGCGTGGATCGCCCGGATCGGGGTCACCCCGGCACCGGCCCTCCCGACCTGAGCCCGGGCCCGCGGTGAGCCGATGACCGACCGGGCCGGGAGCCTGTCGACGGACCCGGTGGTGGCCGACCTCCTCGCGCCGCTGCACGTTCCCGCCGTCGGGCGAGCCCCTGGTCTGCGGGGTGTCGGGCGGACCCGACTCCCTGGCCCTGCTGGTGCTGGCCGTGGCGGCGGGGTGCCGGGTGACCGCGGTCCACGTCGACCACGGGCTGCGCCCGGGCTCCGCCGCCGAGTCCGGAGTGGTGGCCGGGGCCGCCGCCCGGTTCGGGGCCCGGTTCCGGGCGGAACGGGTGGTGGTGGCCGACGGCCCCAACCTCGAGGCCCGGGCCCGATCCGCCCGCCACCGCGTCCTCGGTGCGGGGGCGGCCACGGGCCACACGGCCGACGACCAGGCCGAGACGGTGCTGGCCAACCTGCTCCGGGGTGCCGGTGTCCACGGACTGGCCGGCATGCGGGCGGGCGCCACCCACCCGATCCTGGACCTCCGTCGCGCCGAGACCGTCGCCCTGTGCGAGCACCTGGGACTCGAGCCGGTGCGCGACCCGTCCAACGAGGACCCGCGCTTCCTGCGCAACCGGGTCCGGGCCGAACTGCTGCCCCGGTGCTCGGACATCGCCGGCCGGGACGTGGTCCCCGTGCTCGCCCGCCAGGCCCGGCTGCTGGCCGGCGACGCCGACCTGCTCGACTCCCTGGCCGGCCTCCTCGACCCCACGGACGCGGCCGCACTGTCGGCCGCGCCGCCGGCCCAGGCCCGTCGGGCCGTCCGGGGCTGGCTCACCGGGGACGACGCCCACCCGCCGCCGGCCGACGGCGGTCGACCGGGTCCTCGAGGTGGCACGACTCGAGCGTCGGGCCACCGAAGTCCCGGGCGGCGTGCGGGTCGCCCGGTCGCAGGGCCGGCTCGTCCCAGGGGCCGATCGGGGGTGCCGGGCGCTCCGGTACAGTCGTGACGTGACCGACCCCGGCATCGACCGTCCCACCCTGCCGGCGCGCCTGGAGGACGGTGACGAGGTGGGACGGGTCATCGTTCCCGAGTCCGAGCTGCAGGCCCGCATCGCCGAGCTCGGCGCGGCCATCACCGCCGACTACGAGGGACGGCCGCCGCTGCTGGTCGGGGTGCTGAAGGGCGCCTTCATGTTCATGAGCGACCTGTCCCGGGCCATCGCCCTCCCCTGCGAGGTCGACTTCATGGCCGTCTCCTCCTACGGGAGCGCCACGCGGACCTCGGGGGTGGTGCGGATCGTGAAGGACCTCGACCTCGACCTGCTCGACCGCCACGTGCTGGTCGTCGAGGACATCGTCGACAGCGGCCTCACCCTGAGCTACCTCCAGCGCTACCTGCTGGCCCGGCAGCCGGCCAGCCTCGAGGTGTGCGCCCTGCTGGTCAAGGAGGGGCAGCAGCGCACCGCGCTCGACCTCCGCTACGTGGGCTTCACCATCCCGGCCGACTTCGTCATCGGCTACGGGCTCGACGTGGCCGAGCGGTACCGGAACCTCCCGGCCATCCACGACTACGAGGGCCCGCGGACCTGAACGACGGGCGCCGACCCCGGACGGGGTGGTGGGTCCGATGGCACGGCTCGGCGGTCCGACCAGGTAGAACGGGTGGCCGGATCCCGGACGGGGGACGGCCGACGAATGGAGAGGTGACCGGACGATGAGCGTGGACACGGATCGGATCGAAGCGGCCGTGCTCGAGATCCTCGCCGCCATCGGCGAGGATCCGCACCGTGACGGGCTCCTCAAGACGCCGGGCCGGGTGGCCCGCATGTACGAGGAGCTGTTCGCCGGGTTCCAGGAGAGCCCGGCCGACCACCTCGAGGTGACCTTCGCCGCCGACCACGACGAGATGGTCATGGTCCGGGACATCCCCTTCGCCTCCCTGTGCGAGCACCACATGGTCCCGTTCATGGGCCGGGCCCACGTCGCCTACATCCCGGGGTCGGACGGACGGATCACCGGCCTGTCGAAGCTGGCCCGCCTGGTCGACGGCTTCGCCAAGCGCCTCCAGGTCCAGGAGCGCATGACCTCGGAGATCGCCGACGCCATCGAGGTGGCCCTCGATCCCAAGGGGGTCCTGGTGGTGGTCGAGGCCGAACACCTGTGCATGTCCATGCGGGGCGTGAAGAAGTCGGGCACCTCGACGGTCACCTCGGCCGTGCGGGGCCTCTTCCGCAGCGACACCGCCACCCGCTTCGAGGCCATGCAGTTCGTCCAGGGTCGCTGACGGGCCGTCCCGGGCCGGTCACGGTGGCCTCCACCCTGGTTTACGCTGGGCCACGATGCCGGATGCCACCACAGCGGAGCGCGCCCTGGTCATGGGGATCCTCAACGTCACCCCGGACTCCTTCTCGGACGGTGGCAGCTGGTTCGGGACCGGAGCGGCGGTGGCCAGGGGCCACGAGCTGATCGACGAGGGCGCCGACATCGTCGACGTCGGGGGCGAGTCCACCCGTCCGGGCGCCGCCGCGGTGCCGGTCGACGAGGAGCTGCGACGGGTCGTGCCCGTGGTCGAGGCGCTCCGTGCCCGGGTGCGGGTGTCGATCGACACGACCAAGCCGGAGGTGGCCGAGGCGGCCGTGGCCGCCGGGGCGACCCTGATCAACGACGTCTCGGCCTCGCTGTGGCCGGTGGCGGCCCGGTGCGGGGTCGGCTGGGTGGCCATGCACCGCCAGGGCACGCCGGCCACCATGCAGGACGACCCCCGGTACGGCGACGTGGTGGCCGAGGTGCGGGACCTGCTGGCCGAACGGGCCGCCCGGGCCCACCACGCCGGCGTGGGGGAGGTCTGGATCGACCCGGGCATCGGCTTCGGCAAGACGGTGGACCACAACCTCGAACTGCTGGCCCGCCTCGACGCCCTGGTGGCCACCGGACACCGGGTCCTGGTCGGGACCAGTCGCAAGGCGTTCCTCGGCGTCCTGGCCGCCGGGCCCGACGGGGTGACCGCCCCGGTGGCCGACCGGCTGCCCGGATCGCTGGCCACGGCCACGTGGGCGCTCCAGCAGGGGGCGGGTATGGTCCGGGTGCACGACGTGGCGGCCACCGTGCAGGCCGCCCTGCTGGTCGGTCGGCCGGTGGGCGGGCCCGGGGCCGCAGGATCGATGCCGGATACGGAGGTCGGATCGTGAAGGGCAAGTGGGCAGCGGGGATCCCGCCACGGAACTTCACCTGGGTGATCAAGGACCGCCTGGCCATCAGCGAGCGGCCCGGTGGATTCGCCCCCAACCACCGCAAGGTGCGCCGCCAGGAGGAGATCATCTGGCTCCAGGTCCAGGGCTTCAACCGGGTGGTCTCGCTGCTCCCGTCGTCGCACAACCTGCAGGCCTACGAGGAGAAGTCCCTGGCCAGCGTGCACTACCCGCTGCCGGGGTCGGGTGACGTCCGCGGGATCCTGGGCGACATCTACCGGGACGTCCACGGGCGCCTGTCCGCCGGCGAGCGGATCCTGGTCCACCAGGAGGAGTTGGGCGACCGGGTGTCCGGCGTGATCGCCGGCTACCTGCTGTGGTCCTCCCGACTGCCGACCGGGCCGCAGGCCGTCACGGTGGTCGAGCACCTGACCGGCCACCCGATGGGGCCGTCCGGCCGGGAGCTGGTGGCCGTGGCCGGGCAGCTGGCGCCGGTGGCGGCACCGCCGGCCGCCGGCACCTCGCAGTCCGCCTGATGCCGGGGGTCCCCGACGACCGGATCGAGCTCCGGGGCCTGCGGGTGGTGGGCACCCACGGGGTGCTGGCCGAGGAGCAGGAGCGGGCGCAGCCGTTCGAGGTCGACCTCGACCTGGCCGTCGACCTCCGCCCGGCCGGCGTGTCCGACGCCCTGGCCGACACCGTGGACTACGGGGCCGTCGCCGACACGGTGGCGGCCACCGTGTCGGGACCCCGCTCGTTCGCCCTGCTCGAGGCCCTGGCCTGGCACGTGGCCGACGCCGTGCTCGACGTCGACCACCGGATCACCCGGGTGACGGTGGCCCTCCGCAAGCTCCGGCCGCCCGCTGGCCGTCGACATCGACACGGTGGGCGTGCGGGTGGTCCGCACCCGGTGACCCTCCCGTGGCCGAGGCAGCCCACCCGGCGGGCGTTCCTCTCGCTCGGGTCCAACCTCGGCGACCGGGAGTCCCACCTCCGCCGGGCCGTCGACCAGCTCCGGGCCGGCAGCACCCCGACGGTCACCGCCGTGTCCCAGGTCTACGAGACCGATCCGGTGGGCGGCCCCGAGGACCAGGGGGCGTTCCTCAACCTGGTCGTCGAGCTGGCGGTGCCCCTCGACGTCGACCCCTACCGGGTCCTGCAGCAGTGCCACCGCCTGGAGGCGGCGGCCGGCCGGGTGCGGACGGTGCGGTGGGGCCCGCGGACGCCTCGATGCCGACGTCATCTGGATCGACGGCATCATCCTCGACGACCCGGACCTCACCCTTCCCCACCCCCGGTGGCGGGAGCGGCGGTTCGTGCTGGCCCCGCTGGCCGAGTTGGCTCCCGACCTGGTGGGCGACGACGACCTGGCCCGCGCTGGCGGCGAGGTGCGCGTGGTGGGTAGTGTCTGAACAGCAGTTCCTGGATTTCCTGTAGCGAACGGCACCCCTCGGGGGCTGGAACGTCGAAAGGGGTCTCGTGACCACATTCCGTGTACTCGGACCGGGCCGTGCCGGCCGGTCGTTGATGGCAGCCCTCGAGGCGGTCGGGGGCTATCGCTCGTTGGGCGCCTGGGGGCGGGACCGCTCGCCGGTCGACGCCGCCCGCGGGGTCGACATCCTGTTCATCGCCACGCCGGACGACGTCGTGGCCGACGTGGCGGCCCGGGTCCGTCCGGTGGCCACCACCGCCGTGGTGCACCTCTCGGGCTCGCTCGGACTCGACGTCCTGGCCGGCCACCCCCGCCGGGGCTCGCTGCACCCGCTCGTCCCCCTGCCGAACCCCGCCATCGGCGCCGAGCGGCTGCGGTCGGGGGTGACGCTCACCGTGGCCGGCGACCCGGTCACCCGGGTGGTCGCCGAGGCGCTCGGGGGCAACGTGGTCGAGGTGGCCGACGCCGACCGTGCGGCCTACCACGCCGCCGCGGTGATCGCCGCCAACCACCTGGTGGCCCTGATGGGCCAGGTCGAGCGGGTGGCCGCCACCGCCGGGCTGCCGCTGGACGCCTTCGCCGGGCTGATGCGGGCGGCCAGCGAGGACGCCCTCGCCCTCGGACCCCGTGCGGCCCTCACCGGGCCCGCCGCCCGGGGCGACTGGGAGACGGTCGAGCGGCACCGGGCGACCATCGCCGGGATGCCGGCGCACCGCACCGAGCTGGCCGGCTACGACGCCATGGTGGCGCTGGCCCGACGGCTCTCCCTGGACACGGCCGCCGACCTCGACCCGTCGATCGACGGGCACGCCGGCCAGCTGTCCTTCGGCGTGGTCGCCCCGGCCGCGGCCGAGCAGGTGGCGTGACCACCACCACCGCCCCCGGCGTGGCCGTCACCGGGACCGTCGCCGACCTGTCGGAGCGTCTGGACGCGGAGCGCCGGGCCGGCCGGAGCGTGGGCGTGGTGCTGACCATGGGCGCCCTCCACGACGGGCACGCCTCCCTGATCGCCCGGGCCGCCGCCGAGTGCGACGTGGTGGCCGTCTCGGTGTTCGTGAACCCCACCCAGTTCGCCGAACCGGGCGACCTGACCAACTACCCGAGGACGCTCGAGCACGACCTCGAGGTCGCCGGCCGGGCCGGCGCCGACCTGGTGTTCGCCCCGTCGGTCACCGAGATCTACCCCGACTGGCCGACGCCCGCGGCCACCACCGTGACGGTCCGGGCGCTGGGCGACCGGTGGGAGGGCCTGTCCCGGCCCGGCCACTTCGACGGGGTGGCCACCGTGGTGGCGAAGCTGCTGTCGATGGCCGGTCGCTGCCGCACCTACTTCGGCGAGAAGGACTTCCAACAGCTGGCCATCGTGCGCCGGGTGGTGCGCGACCTGTCGCTGCCCGTCGAGGTGGTCGGCTGCCCGACGGTGCGCGAGCCCGACGGACTGGCCATGTCGAGCCGCAACGTCCGGCTCTCCGCCGAGGAGCGGGCCGCGGCCGTCAGCCTGTCCCGGGCCCTGGCCGACGGCGCCGCCACGCTGCGGGCCGGGGGCGACCGGACCGCCGTCGAGGCGGCCATGGCCGCCGTGGTCGGGGCCGAGCCCCTGGTCGCACCTCGACTACGGGGTGCTGGTCGATGCCGACGACCTCGAGCCGGCCGACGGCGCGGACGGGCGCCGACGGGAGGACGGCCGTCCGCTGCGGCTCCTCATCGCGGCCCAGGTGGGCCCGGTCCGCCTCATCGACAACCTCGACCCCCGGTCCCCCTGGTGAGCACGGCCCCTCCGGGGAGCACGGCCCCGGCCGCCGGGGAGACCCTCGACGTCCTGGTGCTGGGCAGCGGGGTGGCCGGCCTGTCGGCCGCCGTCCGGCTGGCGGCGCCGCTGAGCCCCACGGGCGGGAGCCCGGCGGGGGGCGACGGGCTCCGGGTCGGGGTGCTGACCAAGGCCGAGCTGTCCCAGTCGGCCACCCGGTGGGCCCAGGGCGGGGTGGCCGCCGTGCTCGGGGGCGACGAGGACTCCACCGACCTCCACCTGGCCGACACCCTGGCCGCCGGCGCCGGCCTGTGCGACCCCGATGCCGTGCGGGTCCTGGTCGACGAGGGGCCGTCCCGGGTCCACGAGCTGATCGCCATGGGGGCGGTGTTCGACCGCCAGCCGGGCGGCGCCTTCGCCCTGGCCCGCGAGGGCGGGCACTCGACGGCCCGGGTGGTCCACGCCGGCGGCGCGGCCACCGGCGCCGAGGTCGAGCGGGCCCTGGTCGACGCCACCCGGGCCTCGGCCGCCGCCGTGCTCGAGGAGTGGTTCGCCGTCGACCTCCTGGTCGAGGGGGGACGGTGCCGCGGGGTGCTGGCCCTCAGCACGGACGGGCGCCTCGTCGAGGTGCGGGCCACCCACACGGTCCTGGCCACCGGTGGCGCCGGCCAGGTCTTCTCGGTGACCACCAACCCGGCCGAGGCCACCGGCGACGGACTGGCCATGGCGCTGCGGGCCGGGGTGCCGGTGGCCGACGTCGAGTTCATGCAGTTCCACCCGACGGCGCTCCACCACCCGGCCATGCCCCGCCCCCTGCTGTCCGAGGCGCTCCGGGGCCACGGGGCCCTGCTGCGCGACGCCCGCGGGGAGCGGTTCGTGGACGAGCTGGCGCCCCGGGACGTGGTCAGCCGGGCCATGGCCGAGCGCATGCACGAACAGGGGGTCGACAACCTCTGGCTCGACGCCACCGCCCTGGCCTCGTTCGACTCCCGCTTCCCGACGATCAGCGCCTCGCTGGCCGCCATCGGCCTCGACCCGGCGACCGACTGGCTGCCCATCGCCCCGGCGGCCCACTACCTGTCGGGCGGCGTGCTCACCGACCTGTGGGGGGCGACGGCACTGGCCGGGCTGTGGGCGGCGGGCGAGGTGGCCTGCACCGGCGTCCACGGTGCCAACCGCCTGGCCTCCAACTCGTTGCTCGAGGGCATGGTGTTCGGTGCCCGGTCTGGCCGAGACGATCCTGGCCGGTGGGGACGGGCCCACCCCGACCGGTGTGCTGGCCCCGGTGCTCGACGGTCGCACCGAGCCGGTGGCCCGCCCCGCCCCGCCCCGACCCGACCCCACGCTCCCGGGAGGGTCGGCCGACGGCCCGGGCCCGGGATCGGACCTCGACGTGGCCAAGGCCCGCGACCAGCTGCAGCGGGCCATGACCGACGGCGCCGGCGTCGTGCGCAGTGCCGGGTCGCTGGCCCGGGCCGGCGAGACCGTCGCCGCCGTGGCCGAGGCCATCGAGCGGTCGGCGCCGTCGGACCGGGCCCGGGGCGAGCTGGCCAACCTCGTCACCGCGGCGACCAGCGTGCTGGCCTCGGCCACCCTGCGGACCGAGACCCGCGGCGCCCATGCCCGCAGCGACTTCCCGCACCTGTCCGACGCCTGGCGGTGCCGCATCGTCGACGGGGGGCCCGCGGGGACGACGGTGCTCGCCGGGACCCCGACCGAGCCCACCGGCCCGGACGGCCCCGCCCGCCCATGAGCCCGCCCACCGACGCGCCGACGTCCGACGGGTGGGCACCGGTCCTCGACCCGCCCCGGGCCGCGGTGGTCGACGCCGTGGCCCGGGCCATCGCCGAGGACGTCCTTCCCCTGGGTGACCTCACCGCCGGCCTGATCGCGGCCGACCGCCGGGCCACGGTCGACGTCGTGAGCCGCGCCTCCGGCGTCATCGCCGGCCGGGCCTGCGCGGTCGAGGCCTTCGCCCAGGTCGACCCCGGGGTGGCCGTGACCTGGGTGCGTCCCGACGGCGTCGGCGGTGGCACCCGGCGACGTGGTGGCCACCGTCGAGGGCCCGCTCCGATCGATCCTGACGGCCGAGCGCACCGCCCTCAACTTCCTCGGCCACCTGTCCGGCATCGCCACCCTCACCCGGGCGTACGTCGACGCCGTGCAGGCGGCCAACCCGGCCACCCGGGTCCTCGACACCCGCAAGACCACACCCGGCCTCCGGGCCCTGGAGAAGGCGGCGGTCCGGGCCGGCGGCGGGCACAACCACCGGGGGAGCCTGTCCGAGGCCGTCCTGGTGAAGGACAACCATCTCGGCGGGGCCACCATCACCGACGCGGTCCACCGGGCCCGCGCCCAGTGGCCCGGCCGGATGGTCGAGGTCGAGTGCGACCGGCTGGACCAGGTGGACGAGGCGGTGGCCGCGGGCGCCACGGTGGTCCTGCTGGACAACATGGGGCCCGGACCTGGTGGCCGAGGCCGTGTCCCGGGTCCGGGCCGCCGGCTCGGACGCCCTCATCGAGGTGTCGGGGGGCGTGACCCTGGCGTCGGCCCCGGCCCTCGCCGCCGCCGGTGCCGACCTGCTGTCCGCCGGCGCCCTGACCCACTCGGCACCGGTTCTCGACCTCGGGCTCGACCTCCGGGCCTGAGGGCGGGGAAGCCACCGACCCGCCTGACCCGTCCGATCCAGGCCCATCCGATCCAGGAAGGAACACCATGCTGCTTGCCATCGACGTGGGGAACACCGAGACCGTGGTCGGCCTCTTCGCCGACGACCCGGCTGCGCCCGTCGACGAGTCGGTCCCGCGGGACGGCACCGAGCCGGCGGGTCTCGCCCACCACTGGCGGCTGTCCACCGTCGACGTCCGCACCGCCGACGAACACGCCCTCCTGCTCACCCAGCTGCTCGACCTGAACGGGCTCGACATCGACGACGCGGTGACGGGGATCGCCGTGACCTCGTCGGTTCCGCTGGTCACCGCCAACCTGCGACAGATGGCCAGCCGGTGGTTCGACGTGCCGGCCGTCGTGCTCGAGCCCGGGGTCAAGAGCGGCATGCCGATCCTGTACGACAACCCGAAGGAGGTCGGGGCCGACCGGATCGCCAACGCGGTGGGCGCCTACGACCTCTTCGGCGGACCGTGCGTGGTGGTCGACCTGGGGACGGCCACCACCTTCGACGCCATCTCGCCGGCCGGCGAGTACCTGGGTGGGGCCATCACCCCGGGGGTGGCCATCAGCCTGGACGCCCTGTTCGCCCATGCGGCCGCACTGCGGCGGGTGGAGCTGGTCGAGCCCCGCAGCGTGATCGGCAAGTCGACGGTCGAGTCCATCCAGTCGGGCGCCCTCTACGGGTTCGCCGGCCAGGTGGACGGGCTGTGCCGACGGTTCGCCGGCGTGCTCGGCGCCTGCACGGTGGTGGCGACGGGCGGCCTGTCCGAGCTGATCTCGCCCTACTCCGAGGAGATCGAGTACGTCGAGCCGTGGCTCACCCTGCACGGACTGCGGATCATCTTCGAGCGCAACGTCGGGGCGGGCTGACCGGCCCCGCCCGGCGGACCCGGCCCGGCGCGCACGCCGACCGGGCCTCAGCCGAAGCGCAGGCGGCTGACCGTGGACAGCGAGCACCAGTAGACCGTGGCGTCCCACCCCAGCGCCGGGAAGACGGCCGACTGCAGCGGCCCCCCGTGTCGGCCCGGGCCAGCTCGGCGCCGGTGGCGATGTCGAGCACCACCACCTGTTCGACCATCCGCTCCCGGTCGTGGTCCCCGGTCACCAGCGCACCGTCGCCGGGGAGCAGGAGCAGGTGGGCGGCGTGGTCGTGGTCGCGTCGCCACCGCGGGGTGAGGCCGCCGTCCTCGGCGATGTCGAAGGCGGCCATGACCCCGTTGCCGCTGTCGTAGCCCACGACGATCCGCCGGTCGTCGTCCACGATCGGGGGATTGGTGATGAGCCCGCCGGTCGCGCCTCGCAGATCTGCGGCCGCGGACACCGGCCGCCGATGCCAGGTCGACCCGGATCAGCTGGAGCGGGGCCGTCGAGATCCCCTTGTCCCGGAACGAGCCGTCGAAGTTGGTGGAGCCGTCGCCGTCGTCGAGGAACCATGCCGCCCCGAGGGCCAGCACGCAGTCCCAGCCGTAGGTCTGGCCCTCCTCGGGTCCGGTACGCGGCCCGGAACGCGGGGTCGGCCCGGAACCCCCCGTCCCACCCGACCCGCAGCAGGCTGGTGTCGCCCACCACGTACACGTGGCCACCGTCCGACGAGAGCCGGGCGATGGACGGCTCGGGCAGCTCGATCCGGTCGACGACGGTGAGCCCGTCCGGCTCCAGGGCCACCAGCTCGCAGGGGAGCCGCTCGTCGGGCGCGACCGGGGCCCCGGGGCAGCGAGCCGGCGAAGTCCTTGGTCACCAGCGTCCCGTCGGGCAGGATCACGAAGCTGTTGTAGGGCCGGTGGCGGGGGAGCTCGGCGGTGGCCAGGACGGCGAGGTCCGGGGACAGGCGGTGGGCGTGGTTGCCGAACACCACGTACAGCGAGCCGTTGGCGTGGGCGGCGAGGCCGCCCGGCCACATCGGGCCGCCGGCCAGCGGCCCCGAGTCGGCCACCGGCTCCAGGGTGTCGGGGTCGATCCGCTCGACCGAGCAGGTCACGTCGGGGCCCATGCCGTGCGGAGGAGGAAGACCTCGCCCGGGTCCCGGGTGACGACCATGGTGACCAGCGGGTCGGTCCGGGACACGACGTCGACGGGCGAGCCGCGCGGCGATGGCGGGCACCGGGCTGTCGTCCGCCGGGACGCCCAGCCGGCGGGGGCCGCCGTCCTCGCCGGGCCAGGGGCCGGACCAGTAGCCGGCGTCGGCCGCGTCGGTCACACGGGGGCCTCGAGGACCAGGCGCTCGGCTCCGGACCTCGGGCTGGGAGTCCCACAGGTCGGCCACCAGGTCGTCGCGGAGCGGCCGGACCGAGGCATCGTCCCACCGGTTGACCCGCTGCAGCGGATCGTCCACCAGGTCGTACAGCTCGCCCTCGGTGCCGTCGTGGCTGGTGCCGGGCTGGTAGGTGGTGACCACCCACCGGTCGCGGATCATGGTGCGGAGGTGGACGTCGACGCCGAACAGCTCGCTGTCCCACTCGGTCAGGACCTTGTCGAAGCCGCGGGACTCGGCGTCGGCGTCGTCGACCGGCAGCGGCGTGCCCTGCATCCACTCCGGCGGGTCGATCCCGGCGATGGCGCAGAAGGTGGGGGCCAGGTCGACGAGGCCGACCGGACGGGTGACGACCGACGCGGCGGTCGGCTCCCGCGGCCCGGGCCGAGGGTGCCGGACGCCACACCAGGGGCAGCCGCATGAGGCCGTCGACGTGGTACGGGCCCTTGAACAGGAGGCCGAAGTCGCCCTGGAGCTCGCCGTGGTCGGTGGTGAACACCACGTCGACGTCGTCGCCCCAGCCGCGCTCGGCCACCCGGGCCAGCACCCGGCCCAGCGCCTCGTCGATGAGCTCGACCTCGACGGCGTTGCGGGCGTTGACCTCGCGCACCTGGTCGGCGGTCAGGGTGGCCGGCACCCAGTCGGCCGGCGCCTCGTAGTTGGACACCAGCGAGCCGTCGTACCAGGCCCGCCAGTGCCGGGGCTTGCCGTCGATGATGGCCTCCCGGGTGGCCCGGTCCTCGGGGTAGCCGGCCGGCAGCGGCACCTCGCGCCAGTCGACCCGGCCCACCTCCGACTCCGGCGGGTCCCACGGGTGGTGGGGGTCGGGGAAGCTCATCCAGCAGAACCAGTCGTCGTCGGCGTCGAGCGAGTCGAGCCAGTCGATCGTCCGGTCGGCCACCCAGTCGGTGTGGTAGATCCCGCGGTCGATGGGGTTGACCTTGACCTGGGGCGCGCCGGTGTCGCCGCCGGCCTCGGCGCTCACCTGGAGCGAGTCGTCGATGGCCCGGCAGTACATGCCGAGCGCCTCGGGGTGGTTGCCGGATCAGCCACTGCGAGTAGTGGAGCGGTCCCATGGCCCCGTGGGTGGCCGTCTCGAGGTGCTCGAACCCCCGGCGCGAGCCGCCGTGGGGCGTGGTGCCGTCGGTCGACAGCGCGTTCTCCTCGAAGCGGAGGAACGGGTCGAAGTAGGGCTCGAAGTGGGCCTTGCCGACCAGGGCGGTGCGGTAGCCCGATGCTCCGCAGGACCTCGGCCACCGACGGGGCGTCCGGCGGGCAGCGGCACGCCGTTCATGAACACCCCGTGGGTGCTCGGGTGCTGGCCGGTCAGGATGGTCGAGCGGGACGGCATGCACACCACCGACTGGGGGTGGGCCCGCTCGAAGCGGACGCCCTCGGCGGCCAGTCCGTCGACGACCGGGGTGCGGGACAGCGTGCCGCCGTTGCAGGCCAGCGTGTCGTAGCGCTGCTGGTCGGTGGTCACCAGGAGGATCTTGCGGCCCATCAGCGGGCTCCTTTCGGGTGCGACACGGGCGAGGAGGCCCGCCGGCGCGGGGGTCGGGGCGCGGTGGGCCGTGGGGGCGTCACCGGTGGCCCGACGCGCCCAGCACGCTCGGGCAGGTGGGCGAGGGCGGCCCGGGCGGCGCCCCCGATGACCAGGGCCAGCACCGCCGGCTCGGCGTCGACGCTGTAGACGGTCAGGCAGGTGCCGTCGCCCGAGGTCGTGCACGTCGATGGTGCTGAGGTGCTCGACGAACAGCGGCGCGGTGATCCGGTACTGGAAGCGCCGCTGGTGGGGGTCGATGGTCAGCAGCCGCTCGGGCATGGGCAGGCCGGAGCGGGTCACGATGGTCCGGCTGTCGCCGTCGACCTCGCACGACTCGACGCCCGGCCACCACTCGGGCAGGCGCTCCGGCGCGCCGACCACGTCCCAGACCTCATCGGCCGCGCAGCGCAGCCGGATCGAGTGGCGCATGCTGCCCCGCCGGGCGGTCACCGGGCGCTTCCGGGGGTCAGCAGGGCGGTCAGCGCGGCGATCAGGACCGACCGGGCCTCGGCCACGTCGAGGCCCTGGTCGCCGGTCAGCAGCTGGTACGACTCGAAGCTGGTCAGGACGTCGGCGGCGGCCAGTGCGGCCTCGGCCTCGGTCGTCGCGGCATGGCCGCCAGCTCGGGGGCGAAGAGGGAGCGCACCTGGCCCCGCAGGAACCGGCGTCCCTCGGCCAGGCCCGTCGGCCAGCCGGGGCTGGAACGGGCGCCCGCAGCCGGGACACGTGGGCGGCCTGGCCGAGGGTGGAGAAGAGCCGGAGCCGCTGGTCCACCAACGCGGCCACCCGGTCGTCGAACGGGTCGTCGGGCGCCGGCGCCGATCGGGCAGGAAGGGCATGGCCCGGGCCGAGCTGGCGGGTGACCGCCTCGCCGGCCAGGTCGTCGGCGTCCTCGAAGTAGCGGAACAGGGACCGGGGGGAGATGCCGGCCCGTTCGGCGATCTCGTCGGTGCTCGGGCGGAGATTGCCCTCGGTGTAGAGGTCGAGCAGGGCGTCGACCACGGCCTCGCGGTTGAGGGCCCGGCGCAGTCGGCGCCCGTCGGTCTCGCGTGGCGCGTCGCCGCCTCACCGTCGGGCGCGTCCAGTGCGCCCGGATCGGCCGGCCAGATGGCGTCCGGCGGCGTCGTGACCGGCTGTCCGGGGCCGGACGCGGCGGGGGCGGGTGTCGGTCATCCCCGGATCCTACGATCCGGACCAACGTGCAGATGTCGCCCGTGCGGGGGTCGACCCGGCCGTCGAGCACGTCGCGGTAGACGGCCTCGGTGGCCGCGGCTCCGGCGGCGTGGCGGATGGTCAGCCACCCGTCGGTCCAGGGGACGAACCGGTCCCAGGCCTCGGCGACCGCCTCCTCGAAGCCGTCGCGTCCCCAGTCGGTGCGCCGCTTGGCGATCTGGACGGGGGCGAAGAGGAACTCGGGCGGCGGGCCCGGCAGCGTGCCCTCGGCCGTGGTGGCGTCGTCCCAGTGGGTGTCGCCCACCACCATCGAGTAGCGGAGTGCGCCGCCCAGGCGGGTGTGGACGGCATGGGTCACGTCCTTGCGGCCGGCCACGTCGATGTAGCACGGTCGGTCCGTCGGCCGAGTTCGTCGACGTCGTCGTAGGGGAGGACGGAGTCGTAGCAGCCCAGCGACCGGACGAACTCCAGGTTGCCCGGCGACGTCAGGCCGACCACGCTCGACCCCGTCCCGCTCGGCGAGCAGGAAGGCCGCCCCGATGGCCGTCTTGGACGAGGCGCTCGAGACGACGACGGTGCGTGCACCGAAGAGGTCGTGGTCGCCGAGGAAGTCGTCGACCACGAACGAGGTGACGAACAGCGGCCACAGCAGCATCTGCTGGTCCTCGCGTTCGGGGCGGTAGACCCGGTCGGCCGTGGTCACCGAGTAGCGGCTGTACACGGTGGGCACCGCCTCGCGGGTCGGGGTCGAGTCGGAGAACCCCCGGTCGTCGATGCGCCCGGGCGCCACCACGAGCTCGTCGGCCAGCGGGAAGTACCCGTACACCCGGGTGCCCTCGGCCACCCCGGCGACGTCGGACTCGACGACGTCCCCGAAGCCCCACACCGGGACCCGACCCCAGTGCACCCCGTCCTCCTCCGGTCCCGGGAAGCACTCCCAGTAGCGCATGAGGTCGCCGTAGACGGCGTAGGTGATGTTGTTGGCCGACATCCCGAAGGCGTCGACGCGCAGGCGGGCCTGGCCGGGCTCGAGCGGAGGCGGCGGCGGGGGACACGGCCCGGACGTGGTGGAGGTCGGACCGGTCGACTTCGAGCTGCATGCGCGACTCGCTTCCCTCGGCCGGCCCGGTGGGCGCCGCGACCCGTTGCGGCGACGGGACCGCGGAGCGGGCCGGTGCGTCGGACCGGGCACGTCCTCGAGAGCCCGCCCCTGCGCACCCGGGCCGGGTGCAGGCCGTCAGGTAACAGTTGACAGTAATTGTGACAAGTGTTTACATGGCCGGGCGGCCCGGTCGTCGGGCCCGTCGGGAGGGAGCCACCGTGTCCGATGCGCCGGGGTCGGCAGTGACGGGTACGGACGGGGCCGCCGGGTCCGGGGGCCCTGGTGCTCGACTCGCTGCAGCGGCGGATGCACGCCCTCTTCTCGCTCTACTACGACGCCGTGGCGACCATGGACGTCGACCAGGTCAACCACTTCGAGCGGGAGGGCGTGCTGCCCATCGCCTTCAGCCTGTTCCACATCGTGAACATGATCGACGCGTCGTTCCTGCTCATGACCGGCACGCCGCCGATCTGGGACGCCGGGTGGGAGGCGCGGGTCGCACCCCGCCATCGCCGACCACGGCAAGCACCGCACGGTGGAGGAGATGGTCCATCAGCGCATCGGCGACTACGCGGCAGTTCCAGGAGTACATGCGGGCCGTGTTCGACCGGGTGGAGGCCTGGCTGGCCGACCTCGACCCGGCGGAGCTCGACCGGCTGGTCATCGCCCGGCCCTTCCCCGACCAGATCGCCAGCACCTACAGCGCCCGGGTGGCCGGTCCCGAGGGCATCACCCTCCTCGACGCCACCGAGTGCTGGATCTACCAGCACGGCCTGCGCCACATGGGCGAGATCGAGCTGGCCCGGGGCCTGGTCGGCCTCGGAGGCATGACGTCCTGAGCGGGTGGTCACCCCGACCGCGTCGACGCAGGGCCCGACCTCCGGTGGTCCTCACACACTCCTAACATCCCCCTCACGGAACCCACACCCGGCGGGGCGATGGTGGAGGGAGTGCCGGACGGCCCGGCGCGAACCAGGAGGTGGCAGGACCATGGGTCGCACGATCCCGCCCGATCCGGAAGCTTGTGGTGGCCACGGTGGCCGCCGGGACACTGGCCCTCGGCACCGCCGGCGTGGCCGGGGCCTCGGTCCCGACGCCGGCCGCCAGTTCGAACACGCCGGTGGCGACGACGCCACAGGTCACCGTGGGCACCCGTCGACTGAGCCACTTCTCGTGCGCCCGGGCCCCGAAGGCTCTCGCCCACATCCAGAAGGCGGAAGCCGCGATCGCCGCCGGGCTCCCCAAGTTGCATGCCGCCGAATCGAAGGCGACCGGCCGCCGGGAGGACCAGGCGGGCAACCCGCATCCAGAAGGCGATCAGCAGGCTCGGTCGGCCCGGCGAGGCGGCTCGACTCCAGAAGATGGCGACGGCCATCGAGGCCAAGTGCAACGTCAGCGCTCCGGCAGCCACGCCGTAGCGGCATCCGCGGTCCGAACCGTCCCGGCCGGCGCTCGACCGCACGGGGCGCGCACGCGGGGCCTCGGGCGTGGGGGCGGGAGCTCCGGGGCCGTGACTCAGGCGACGGGGAGGCCGTCGACCAGGGAGTGGGCCAGACGGGCGAACGCCTCGGCCAGCTCCTTCGACGGTCCGGCCATGCGCGGCGGCCGCCGCGTCGTCGGCGTAGCCCCGGGCGACCTGGACCGACTCGGCGATGGCACCCGAGCCGGCCACGATCGAGCGGGCCTTCTCCTGTTCGGGCAGGCCGAGCGGCTGACCGAGCAGGTCACGCAGCTCCGGACCGTGGACCGGGTCGGCCAGGGTCAGGAGCACCGGCAGGGTGTAGATGCCTTCGGCCAGGTCCTGGCCGGCCGGCTTGCCGAGTTCGGCCTCGGTCCCGACGACGTCCAGGATGTCGTCCCGGACCTGGAAGATCATCCCGAAGCATCGGCCGAAGTCGGTGAAGGCGTCGACCTCGGGACGGGTCAGGCCGCCGGTGAGCGCACCGATGCGGCACGACGTGGCCATCAGCGACGCGGTCTTCCCGGCGATGGCCGACGAGTAGTCGTCCCGGCTCCGGTCGACCCGGAAGGCCGCCCGCACCTCGGCCACCTGGCCCTGGCACAGCTCGCCGAGGGTGGCGGCCAGCAGGGCGGCGATCTCCACGCCGAGCCCGGCGGCGATCTCGGCCGAGCGGGCCAGGAGGAAGTCGCCGGCCACGATGGCCACCAGGTTCCCGAACCGGGAGTTCACGCTCTCGACGTTGCGGCGCATGGTCGCCTCGTCCATCACGTCGTCGTGGTAGAGCGAGGCCAGGTGGACCAGCTCCACGGCGACGGCACCGAGGAGGTCCTCCCGGGTGGCGTCGCTGTGCGCCCGAGGTGGCGGTGGCCAGGGCCAGGACGGGCCGTAGCCGCTTGCCCCCGGCGGCCAGCAGATGGGTGGTCACCTCGTCGAGGAAGGCGTCCCCGGTGACGACGGACTCCACGAGCAGGGGCTCGAGGCGGGCCAGCTGATCTTCGAGTGCGGGGAGTCCCAGGAGGTCGACGACGTTCACTGGCTACAGACGATAGGGCAGACTGCCGATGACTGGTGCATGGCCACCGGCTTCCGGGGCTGCGGGTGCGGGTCACACCTGCACCTGTAGACTCGGGTTTCAGTTACTGACCGCGGATGGAGGCGGTGGAGTGTTCGAACGATTCACAGACCGAGCTCGACGAGTCCTGGTGTTGGCGCAGGAGGAGGCGCGGCTGCTCAACCACAGCTTCATCGGCACCGAGCACATCCTCCTGGGCCTGATCCACGAGGGCGAGGGGGTCGCGGCCAAGGCGCTGGAGTCCCTCGGGGTCTCGCTGGAGGCCGTGCGCGAGAAGGTCGAGGAGACGATCGGCCTGGCCGGAACCGCGCCCGACCGGCTCGCCGCCGTTCACCCCGCGGGCCAAGAAGGTGCTGGAGCTGTCGCTCCGCGAGGCGCTGCAGCTCGGCCACAGCTACATCGGCACCGAGCACATGCTGCTCGGGCTGGTGCGCGAGGGTGAGGGCGTCGCCGCCCAGGTGCTCCAGAGCCTCGGCGCCGACCTGCCCCGGGTCCGCCAGCAGGTCATCCAGCTGCTCTCCGGCTACCAGGGCAAGGAGGCCGTCGGTGGCGGCCAGCCCGGCAACCAGCAGGCCGACGCGCCGACCGGCTCCGCCGTGCTCGACCAGTTCGGCCGCAACCTCACCGCCCTCGCCCGCGATCACAAGCTCGACCCGGTCATCGGGCGCGAGAAGGAGATCGAGCGGGTCATGCAGGTGCTGTCGCGCCGCACCAAGAACAACCCGGTCCTCATCGGCGAGCCCGGCGTGGGCAAGACGGCCATCGTCGAGGGCCTGGCCCAGCGGATCGTGGCCGACGAGGTCCCCGAGACCCTGACCGGCAAGCAGCTCTACACCCTCGACCTCGGCGCACTCGTGGCCGGCAGCCGCTACCGCGGCGACTTCGAGGAGCGGCTGAAGAAGGTCCTGAAGGAGATCCGCACCCGCGGCGACATCGTGCTGTTCATCGACGAGCTCCACACCCTGGTCGGTGCGGGTGCCGCCGAGGGCGCCATCGATGCCGCCTCGATCCTCAAGCCCATGCTGGCCCGGGGCGAGCTCCAGACCATCGGTGCCACCACGATCGACGAGTACCGCAAGCACCTGGAGAAGGACGCGGCCCTCGAGCGCCGGTTCCAGCCCATCAAGGTGGAGCAGCCGAACGTGGCGCTGACCATCGAGATCCTGAAGGGCCTCCGCGACCGGTACGAGTCGCACCACGCCGTGACCATCACCGACCAGGCCCTGGTGGCCGCGGCCAACCTGGCCGACCGCTACCTGGCCGACCGGTACCTCCCGGACAAGGCCATCGACCTCATCGACGAGGCCGGCAGCCGGCTGCGCATCCGTCGGATGACCACCCCGCCGGCCTACAAGAAGCTGGAGGAGGAGATCACCCGCCTCCGTGCCGACAAGGAGGCCGCCATCGAGAAGCAGGCGTTCGACCAGGCCAAGAAGCTGGCCGAGCAGGAGAAGGACCGGCTGGACGCCAAGGAGGCCATGGAGGCCGAGTGGCGTGCCGAGGGCGTCGACCTGTTCGACGTCGTCGACGAGGAGGTCATCGCCGAGGTGCTGGCCAACTGGACCGGTATCCCCGTCTACCGCCTCACCGAGGAGGAGACGGCCAAGCTGCTGCGCATGGAGGACGAGCTCCACAAGCGGGTCATCGGCCAGGAGCCGGCCATCGCCGCGCTGGCCCGGTCGATCCGACGCACCCGTGCCGGACTCAAGGACCCCAAGCGCCCGAGCGGATCGTTCATCTTCCTCGGCCCGACCGGCGTGGGGAAGACCGAGCTCGCCAAGACGCTGGCCGAGTTCCTGTTCGACGACGAGGACGCGCTCATCCAGCTGGACATGTCCGAGTACATGGAGAAGCACACGGTGAGCCGACTGGTCGGCTCGCCCCCCGGGTACGTCGGGTACGAAGAGGGCGGGCAGCTGACCGAGGCCGTGCGGCGCAAGCCGTTCTCGGTGGTCCTGTTCGACGAGGTCGAGAAGGCCCATGCCGACGTGTTCAACACGCTGCTCCAGATCCTGGAGGACGGTCGTCTGACCGACGCCCAGGGCCGTTCGGTCGACTTCAAGAACACCGTCCTGATCATGACGTCCAACCTGGGCACCGCCGATCTGCGCAAGACGTCGGTCGGCTTCGCCCAGTCGTCGGGCGCCGTGACCTACGAGCGGATGAAGGCCAAGGTCAACGAGGCGCTGAAGGCGCACTTCCGCCCCGAGTTCCTCAACCGCATCGACGAGGTCGTGGTCTTCCACGAGCTGTCCAAGGTGGAGGTCATCGAGATCGTCGACCTGATGATCCAGCGGGTCTCCAACCAGCTCGAGCTGCAGGGCCTCAGCCTGGCCCTCACCCCCGAGGCCAAGATCCTGCTGGCCGACAAGGGCTACGACCCGCAGTTGGGCGCCCGCCCGCTCCGCCGGGCCATCCAGCAGATGGTCGAGGACCCGCTCTCGGAGCGGATCCTGTGGAAGGAGTTCCGGGTCGGCCAGACGATCGTCGTCGATGTCGAGACCATCACGCCTGAGATGGCCGAGGCCTACGACGTCAAGGGCGCACCGCCCCTGGTGGCCGGCGAGCAGCAGCTGACCTTCACGGCCATCGAGGGCCTCGAGCCCCCGCCGATGGAGCTGGCCGGAGCGGACTCCTCGGCCGACTGACGCCCCGGCGGCCCCGGCCGTCGGCCATCGATGTGACCTTCGCCCCTGACGGGGTGGCCCGCCGCGGCCGGGTTCTACTGGCAGGTGGCGGGGACACAGATGTCACCTCGGGCCCTGCGGCCAGATCCGCAGGGCGTCGGGTGGCCGCCCCTGCGCCCGAGCGGCCCGATCCCCCCGGACCGGCACCGGGCAGCGTGACCGCCCCTCCGGACCCCCCCCGGAGTGGCGGTCCAGCGCGCCTGCGGGGCACGCCGCCAGCGTGCGGTCGCACCGGATGGCACACCCGGTCCCTACCATCGGGGCATGGCAAAGACGGCCAAGCGCCACCGCTGCATCGACTGCGGTTCGACCACCGCCCGCTGGGCCGGCCGCTGCCCCACCTGCGGTGAGTGGAACACCCTGGTCGAGGAGGCGGCCCTCGGGCCCCTGGTGCGGGCCGTGGACGAGCTCGACCTGTCGGGCATGCCGGTGCCGCTCTCCTCGGTCGACGTGTCCGAGGCGGCGGCCGTCCCCACCGGGGTCGAGGAGTTCGACCGGGTGCTGTCCGGAGGGCTCGTCCCCGGGTCGGTCACCCTCCTCGGCGGCGAGCCCGGCATCGGCAAGTCGACCCTCCTGCTCCAGGTGCTGGCCGCCCGTGCCGCCGCGGGCACCGGGTCCTGCTGGTGTCGGCCGAGGAGTCGGCCCATCAGGTCCGCCTCCGGGCCGAGCGGCTGGGCCCGGTCCCGCCCGGACTGCTGATCCTGTCGGCCACCGACGTCGGCCAGGTCATCGACGCCGTGGTCGAGTCCGATCCCGAACTCCTCGTCATCGACTCCATCCAGGCGGTGGCCATCGGCCCGGCCACCCCGGGCGAGCGACGGGCCACCGGGGTGCCCGGGTCGATCGGCCAGGTCCGGGAGTGCGCCGACCAGCTGGTCGGCCTGGCCAAGGCCCGCCAGGTGGCCACCGTGCTGGTGGGCCACGTCACCAAGGACGGCTCGCTGGCCGGTCCACGGGCGCTCGAGCACATGGTCGACACCGTGCTCAGCTTCGAGGGTGACCGCCACCACGCCCTCCGGCTCCTCCTGGCCGTCAAGCACCGCTTCGGGCCGACCGGGGAGCTCGGCCTGTTCGAGATGGGGGACCAGGGACTCAACCGGGTCGACGACCCGGGGCGCCTGCTCCTCGGCGACCGGCTGACCGGGGTGCCCGGTGGGGTGGTGCTCCCCGCCCTGCAGGGGCGTCGGACCCTGATGGTCGAGCTCCAGGCCCTGGTGGCCCCCATGGGCCAGGCCCAGCCCAAGCGGTCCGTGGTCGGGCTCGACGGCGGTCGCCTGGTGATGACCCTCGCCGTCCTGGCCCGCCACGCCGGACTCCCCATGCACGCCGTCGACGTCTTCGCGTCGGTGGCCGGTGGCATCCGGGTCACCGAGCCGGCGGCCGACCTGGCCGTGGCCCTGGCCGTGGCCTCGGCCTCCACCGGGGTGGCCCTGCCCGCCGACCTGGCCGCGGTGGGCGAGGTCGGTCTGGCCGGTGAGGTCCGCCAGGTCACCAACCTGCCCCGCCGCCTCGACGAGGCGGCCCGACTCGGATTCACCCGGGTGGTGGTCCCGGCGTCGGCGCCCGGCGGGCCACCCGGTGTGGAGCTGATCCGGGCCGACACCGTGGCCGAGGCGGTCGGCCGATTCGGCTGCCTCGACGCACCCGGGCGGTGACCGTCGCCCCCCGGTGCGCCCGGGCGGTGCCGGGTACGATTCCCGGGTGACCACACGCCAGAATGCGGCCATGAGCGAGGCACTGGCCATGGTGGCCCCGGGTCGGCCCCTGCGCGACGGCCTGGACCGCATCCTGCGGGCCAAGCGGGGCGGCCTGGTGGTGGTCGGCGACGGTCCCGACGTGCTCTCGATCTGCTCGGGCGGCTTCCTGCTCGACTCGGAGTTCAGCCCCCAGCGCCTGAGCGAGCTGGCCAAGATGGACGGGGCCATCATCGTGGCCTCCGACGCCTCCCGCATCGCCCGGGCCAACGTCCACCTGATGCCCGACGCGGCCATCCCCACGACCGAGACCGGCACCCGCCACCGCACCGCGGAGCGGGTGGCCCGCTCCATCGACGTGCCGGTGCTGTCGGTGTCGGCCGCCATGTCGGTCATCGCCGTCTACCGCAACGACCTCAAGCACACGGTCCAGCCCACCGGGTGGCTCCACGACCGGACCGACCAGGCGCTGGCCACCATGCAGCGCTTCCGCAGCCGGTTCGACGTGGCCCTCGGCAACCTCTCCATCCTCGAGGTCGAGGACACGGTGTCGGTGGGCGACGTCGTCCACGTCATCCAGGCCGCCGAGATGGTCCTGCGCATCGGCGAGGAGGTCGACGGCTACCTGGTCGAGCTGGGCGAGGACGGTCGACTGGTCGGCCTGCAGTCGGCCGAGCTGGTCGACGGCGTGGCCCGGGCCCTCGACCTGGTCGTCCGTGACTACGGCGTGATGAGCCCCGAGGAGGCGGCCGACCGCCCCGCGTTCGAGGAGTGGGTCGTCGAGCAGCTGGCCAACCTGTCGTCGGACGAGCTGCGCAACCCGAACCGGGTCGCGTCGATCCTGCGGCTGCCGGTGGCGTTCCACGACACGGATTCCGGGCATCGAGCCCCGCGGCTACCGGCTGCTCCACCACCTGCCCCGCCTGTCCGAGACCATCATCGAGCGCATCGTCGACCGGTTCGTCAACCTCCAGCACGATCATGCGGGCGTCGCTGGCCGAGCTCGAGCAGGTGGAGGGGGTCGGGCCAGGCCCGGGCCACCTCGGTGAAGGAGGGCCTGGCCCGCCTGGCCGAGGCCAGCATCTTCGAGCGCTACCAGTAGGGTCGGCGGGCCGGACGGGCCCGACGGGGGACCCGGCCCGGGCCTGGTAGAATGGCGTGCTCTCCCCAGCAGACCGGATGTCGCTCACCAGCCCCGGTTCCGCACCGCAACGCCAGGAGGAACGGTGTTCGACATCGGTGACAAGGTCGTCTATCCGCACCACGGCGCGGCAGTAGTCGAACGACGCGAGACCAAAGAGGCCTTCGGCAAGAAGCAGGAGTACCTCGTGCTCCGGCTCGCCTACGGCGACCTCACCCTCATGGTGCCGGCCGACAACACGGACGGCGTCGGCCTGCGCGAGGTGATCAACGACGAAGAGGTCGAGGAGGTCTTCGCCGTGCTCCGCAAGAAGGAGGCACGGATGCCGACCAACTGGTCCCGTCGCTACAAGAACCACTCCGAGAAGCTGCGCTCGGGCGACATCTACCAGGTGGCCGAAGTCGTGCGGAACCTCTCGATCCGCGACAAGGACAAGGGCCTGTCGGCCGGCGAGAAGCGCATGCTGAGCCGGGCCCGCCAGATCCTGGTGTCCGAGCTCACCTTCGCCCTCGGGGTCGACGAGGAGACCGCCGAGGTCCGCCTCAACGAGGCGCTGCCCTGAGCCGAACGGGGCCCGTCTGGGCCATCGTGGTGGCCGGCGGCTCGGGCCGGCGGTTCGGCGGACGCAAGCAGTTCCTCCCCCTGGCCGGTCATCCGGTCGCCTCCTGGTCGGTGCGCGCCGCCCGGTCGGTGGCCGACGGGGTCGTCCTGGTGGTGCCCGCCCCCGGACCGGACGCAGACGACGCCGGCCGGCTGCCGGCGCCCGGGGCCACCGGTGACGACGCCTTCGGCGCCACCTGCGTGGTGACCGGGGGCGCGACCCGGGCCGACTCGGTCCGGGCCGGCCTGGCCGCGGTGCCGGCCGATGCCGCGGTCGATCGTGGTCCACGACGCGGCCCGGCCCCTGGCCGGACCCGACCTGTTCGCCGCGGTGGTCGACGCCGTCCGGACGGGCGGCGTCGACGGTGCGGTCCCCGTGGTCCCGGTGGCCGACACGCTGAAGCGGGTCGACGGCGACCGGGTGGCGGCCACGGTCGACCGCGACGGGCTGCGCGCCGTCCAGACCCCGCAGGCGTTCGCCGCCGGCGGCGCTGCGGGCCGCCCACGCCGACGGGGGCGACGCCACCGACGATGCCGGGCTGCTCGAGGCGGCCGGACTGGCCGTGGCCGCCGTCGCCGGGGACCCCCGCAACCTGAAGCTGACGCGGCCCGAGGACCTGGCCCTGGCCGAGGCGCTGCTGGCCGGGGCACGCACGTGACCGCCGCGTCCCGGCCTGCGGGTGGGCCAGGGCATCGACGTCCACGCCTTCAGCGACGACCCGGCCCGCCGGCTGGTGCTCGGCGGGGTGGACCTGTCGGGCGAGGGCGTGCGCGGCCTCGACGGCCACAGCGATGCCGACGCGGTGGCCCACGCCATCGCCGACGCCGTGCTGGGCGCCGCCGGGCTCGGCGACCTCGGGCGCCACATGCCCGACGACCGATCCGCGGTGGCAGGGCGCCGACTCCCTCGACCTCCTCGCACGGGTCGTGGCCCTGGCCGCCGACGCCGGCTGGGTGCCGGTCAACGCCGACTGCACCGTGGTGGCCGAACGGCCCCGGCTCGCACCCCACGTCGACCGGATGGCCGAGCTGCTGTCCGGTGTCCTGGGCGCGCCGGTGAACGTGAAGGCCACCCGGGCCGAGGGGCTGGGCGCACTGGGCCGGGCCGAGGGGATCGCCTGCACCGCCGTGGTGCTGCTGCGCCGGCGGCGACGAGGCCGGGGGCCGCGGCCCCCGGGGACGGAGGGATCCGATGAGTCCGGCACCAGCCGGCGGAGGACGGGGCAAGCGGTCGCGGGCGCCCGCCCCCAAGGGCGGCGCCCGGGGCGGTCCGAAGGCCAAGGGCAGCGAGGCCAAGGCCGCCTGGATGAAGGCCAAGGACGCCTCGGGCGGGCGGGCCCGGTCGCGGGGCCGGCGCCGGCCGCAGGGGTGCCCGCCGGTCGCCGGTCAACGACCGCGGGCGCGGCCCGGGGGGAGCGACCGACGGACCGGTCCGCCGCGGCCCCAAGCAGGTGGGCCTGGGCGGGGACCAGGTGGAGGGCCGCCAGGCCGTGCGCGAGCTGCTGAGCGCCGGTCGGCGCCCGGTCACCTCGCTGCTGATGGCCGAGGGGATGGACGCCGCCGAGATCCTGGACGACATCGAGGCGCTGGCCACCCGGCGCCGGGTCAAGGTGGAGTACGTGTCCCGCAAGCGGCTCGACGCCGCGGCCCGCACCGACGGGTCCCAGGGGGTGGTGGCGCTGGCCAGGCCCATCCCCGAGACCCCGCTCGAGGACCTCTGCCAGCCGACCAAGCGGGGCCGCCTGCCCTTCCTGCTGGTGCTCGACGGCATCACCGACCCCCACAACCTGGGGGCGGTCCTGCGCAGCGCCGAGTGCGCCGGGGTGACCGGCATCGTCCTGCCCCGCCACCGCTCGGCCCACCTCTCGCCCACGGTGGCCAAGGTGGCGGCCGGTGCCATCGAGTACCTGCCCATGGCCCTGGTCGCCGGGGTGCCCACCGCCCTCCAGCAGCTGGCCACGCTGGGCGTGGCCACGGTGGGACTGGTGGGGGAGGCGTCGGGCTCGCTCTACGACCTGCCGCTCGGGGACCAGCCGGTGGCGCTGGTCCTCGGCTCGGAGGGCTCGGGACTGGCCGCGTTGACCCGCAAGCGGTGCGACGAACTGGCCGCCATCCCCCAGCACGGGACCCTGTCGTCGCTCAACGTGGCCACGGCCGGGGCCATCGCCTGCTTCGACGTGTCCCGGCAGCGCGCGGCCGCCGGCCACTGACGGTCGGGCGGCGGCTCGACCGCACCACCGGGCGGCAGCCCGGTCAGGCCCGACGGGCCAGGGTCAGGACGAACTCGTCACCGTCGGCCACCCACGAGTGGTCGACCACCAGTCCGCAGGCCTCGAGTTCGTCACGCAGCGCGTCGAGCGAGAACTTGGTGCTGATCTCGGTGAGCATCTCCTCGCCGGCACCGAATCGGATGTCGAGGCCGAGATCGGCGATGTGGACGCAGCACTCGTCGAGCGACCGCAGCCACATCTCGATGCGGTGGTCGTCCTCGTTCCACCGGGCCACGTGGGCGAAACGATCGGGGACGAAGTCGGCACCGAGCTCCCGGTTGAGCACGTGGAGCACGTTCCGGTTGAACTCGGCCGTCACCCCGGCGGCGTCGTCGTAGGCGGCGACGAGCCGGCCGCGGTCCTTGATCACGTCGGTGCCCAGCAGGAAGCGGTCGCCGGGGCGCATGGCGTCGGCCAGACCGGCCAGGAAGGCGGCCCGCTGGGCCGGGTCGAAGTTCCCGACCGTGCCCCCCAGGAAGGCGAACAGGCGCCGGCCCGGGGCATCCAGGCGGTCCAGGTGGTGGTGGAAGTCGCCCACCACGGCCCGCACGGTCAGTCCGGGGTACTCCTCGGACAGCGCGTGGCCGCCTCCCACAGGGTGGTGTCGCTGACGTCGAGGGGCACGTAGGCGCCCAGGCAGCCCGTTGTCGCGCATGGCGTCGAGCAGGATCCGCGACTTGTCGCACGTGCCGGCTCCCAGCTCCACCAGCACGTCGGCACCCGGCGGCCCGGACCATGTCGCCGGCGTGGGACTCGAGGATCGAGCGCTCGGCCCGGGTCGGGTAGTACTCGGGCAGGCGGGTGATCTCGTCGAACAGGCGGCTGCCGCGGTCGTCGTAGAAGTAGACGGGCGGGAGGTGCTTGGGGGAGGCCGACAGCCCGGCCCGGACGTCGGCCTCCATGGCGGCCCGCAGGTCGTCGGGTGTCAGGTGCACGTCGATGGTCGGGGGGATCAGGGTGTCCATGGGCTCCGGTGGGGTCGGGGGACGTGCGGGGTCGGGGCGGCGGGACACGGTGTCGCCCCGGTGGCCGGCTCAGGCGTTACGCGCCAGCCGGAGCCCGCTGAAGGCCCAGCGGGCCGACGGCGGGAAGAAGTTCCGGTACGTGGGTCGGATGTGGTCGGCGGGGGTGACGCACGAGCCACCCCGCAGGACGTACTGGTTCACCATGAACTTGCCGTTGTACTCGCCGACGGCCCCGGACTCCGGGGCGAACCCCGGATAGGGGCTGTAGGCCGAGGAGGTCCACTGCCACACGTCGCCGAACGGCGAGGCGACCCCGCCCGGGGTGGGGGACGGGTGGAGGACGAGGGTGTCGAGGAGGTGGCCGGCCGGGCGACGTCGGCGGCCCGTCCGGTGCTCACCGCCTCCCACTCGGCCTCGGTGGGCAGGCGGTGCCCGGCCCAGCGGGCGTAGGCGTCGGCCTCGTAGTAGCTGACGTGGCAGACCGGCCGGGACGGGTCGACCGGCACCTCGCCGGCCAGGGTGAACTCCCGCCACCCGCCGTCGCCGTGGGCCCAGTAGAGCGGTGCCTCCCAGCCCTCGGCCTCCACCGACGGCCCACCCGTCGGACAGCCACAGCTCGGGACGCCGGTACCCGCCGTCGTCGATGAACTCCAGCCACTCGCCGCAGGTCACGGTGCGGTCGGCCAGGGCGAAGGGCTCGAGGTGGACGCGGTGCCGGGGGAACTCGTTGTCGAAGCCGAACCCGCCGCCGACGTGGCCGATCTCGACCGTCCCCCCGGGGTGGACCGGTCCAGGTGGTGGGCGCGGTCGGCCCGGGGCCGGCGAGTGCAGCGGGCAGGTAGGCGGGCAGCATCGGGTTCCGGGACAGCACGTGCTTGATGTCCATGAGCAGCAGTTCCTGGTGCTGCTGCTCGTGCTGGATGCCCAGCTCGACCAGGAACGCCGACCCGGGGTCGAGTCCTCGGCCAGCAGCAGCATCCCCATCTGGGTGTCGACGTGGCGGCGGTAGTCGGCGACCTCGACGATCCCCGGTCGCGACACCAGGCCCCGGTCGCTCCTCGGGTACCGGTCGCCGACCCCGACGTAGTACGAGTTGAACAGGAAGCCGAAGTCGGGGTGGAAGACCTCGTAGCCCGTCCAGCGACGGGAGCAGCAGGAAGGTCTCGAAGAACCACGAGGTGTGGGCCCGGTGCCACTTGGTCGGACTCACGTCGGGCATCGACTGCACGGTCTGGTCCTCGGCGGACAGGGGCGCGGCGAGCCGCTCGGTGAGGCGACGGGTCGCCCCGAACCGCACGACCAGCGCGTGGCTCGTCCACGGACGTCAGGAGGTCGGCCATCCCCGCTCCTTCCGGCTCGCCAGGGGATCGGCGGGCACCGCACGGGTACACCGGCGCAGGACCACGGCCCAGAACTTACCCGGAACCGCCCGCCGTCATGCCGCCGGCCGTCCGGCCGGCCGGGCGCCCCACCCCACGGGAGCCGGCGGTGGGAATTGAACCCACGACCTGACGATTACAAATCGTCTGCTCTGCCAACTGAGCTACACCGGCGTGTCCCCGACCTGCGGGAACCCGCCCCAGTGTACGGGTCCCCGCCCCGCCGTACGGGAGTGCTTGCTTCTCCACCCCGGCGTTGGCAGGCTGGCGGGAGTGGACGATCCCTCGGCGCCCGACCCCCATCCCCCGGAGCGTTCGGGACCCAGAGTCCCGATCGACCGGGCCGCCATCCTCCTCGGGCTGTTCGTCCTGGCCGCCGTCCTCCTCCTCGGCCAGATCCACACCCCGGCCCCGGCCACCTCGGGTTCGGCGGCGGCGCCCACGACCACCACCACGGTGCCCGGGAGCCCCACCACCACGGCACCGGCGAGGCGCCACCACCACCACGACCACTCGCCGGTGGCCAAGGCCAAGAGCAACGTCCCGGTCCTGGTGGCCAACGCCTCGGGCAAGCCCGGCGCGGCCGCCACCATCACCAACGAGCTCCAGGTGGCCGGCTGGAACGTCCAGGCCCCGATCAACGCCACGGCCAACGTGGCCACGTCGAGCGTCTACTACGTGGCCGGCCAGAAGGTGGCGGCGACGGCGGTGGCCGCCACGCTCCACCTGCCGTCCTCCGGCGGTCCTGCCGTACACGACGGCGGCGCCGGTCAGCACCATCGGCACGGCCGAGGTGCTGGTGGTGGTGGCCCCGGACCTGGCCGGAGCCGCGACCGCCGACCACGACCGCCTCGGGCACCTGAGCGACCCGTCCGTGCCCGGCGGGCCGGGACCCGTCCGGCCTGCCCCCGGCGCGGCGGCCCTGCTCGCCCCGCTCCTGGTCGACCCGGCGGCGACCGCGCTGATCACCGACTTCGACGGCACCCTGTCCCCGATCGTCGGCGACCCGGCCGCGGCCCGGCCCCTCGACGGCGTGCCCGACCTGCTCGAGCGTCTGGCCCGACGGTTCGCGCGTGGTGGCCGTGGTGTCCGGCCGACCGGCCGGCCTTCCTGGTCGAGCACCTCGCCGCCGGACCCGGCGGCGGGCGCGTCCCGGGTGCGCCTGGTCGGCCTCTACGGGATGGAGGAGGCCGGACCCGACGGCTCGGTCCGACTGACCGCGGCCGCCACGCCGTGGCTGCCGGTGGTGGCCGAGGTGGCCGACCCGGCTGCGGGCCGACGCCCCGGCCGGCGTGCTGGTCGAGGTGAAGGGAGCGGCGGTCACGATCCACTGGCGGCGGGTCCCCGATGGCCGAGGCGTGGGTCGCCGGCACAGGTCGCCGAGGAGGCGGCCCGCACCGGCCTCGTCCGCCACCCGGGGCGGGCCTCGGTCGAGCTGCGGCCCCCGCTCGGCATCGACAAGGGCACCGTGGTCCGAGACCTGACCGACGGGCTGCCGGGCGGCCTGCTTCCTCGGCGACGACCTCGGGGACCTGCCGGCCTACGCGGCCCTGGCCCGCCGGGCCGCCGAGGACGGCACCGACGTGGTGGGCGTGGCGGTCCGGGACGCCGAGACCGCCCCCGAGGTGCTGGCCGCCTGCCGACCTGGTGGTGGACGGCCCCGGAGGGTGCCCTGGCCGTCCTGGCCTGGCTGGAGGTGCGCCGGGCATCGGTGACGCCGGGTCGGGACCGGTGCGGGGTCCCGGGCCGTCAGCGGGCGGTGGCGCGGCCGGCCGCGGCCAACTGGTCGTCCAGCCAGTCGGCCGGGCGGCGGGCCAGGATGGCGGTGCGCAGGGCGGCGGCCCGGGCGGCCCGCTCCTCCGGGCCGAGGGCCAGGGCCCGGGCCAGCACGGTGGCCGTCCCGGTCACGTCGAACGGGTTGACCTCGAGGGCGCCGCCGGCCAGCTGGTCGAAGGCCCCGGCCTCGCGGGACAGGGCGAGCACCCCGTCGCGGGTGTTGATGACCGGGCCCTCCATGGCCACCAGGTTGAGGCCGTCGCGGACCGGGTTGACCAGGAGGACGTCGTAGCGGGTGAGGGCGGCCAGCGACCGTGGGTAGTCGTCCTCCACCTCCAGCACCACCGGGGTCCACCCGGGCGTGCCCCACCGCTCGTTGATGCGGGCCACCGTGGTCTCCACCTCGTCCTGGTAGGCGAGGTACTCGGCCAGCCCCTGCCGGGTCGGGTAGGCGAGGGCCACGAACACCACCCGCTCCCGGTGGGCCGGCTCCTGCTCGAGCAGCTCCTCGAAGGCCCAGAACCCGCGCAGCAGGTTCTTCGACAGCTCCATCCGGTCGACCCGGACGATCACCCGGCGGTCGCCGGCGCCCACCGACTCCTCGATGCGGGCCAGGGCCGCGGCCACCCCGGGCGTCGGCGGCCGAGGCCCGGAGCCGGTCGGGGTCGCTCGACAGGGGGGCCACGAAGGTCGGACGTGCTCGGGGCGTCGATGCCGGCGGAGGCCAGCCCGGCCCGGTAGGCGGCCGCCCACCGCTGCGAGTGGAACCCGCACGACCCGAACCGGGCCATGGCGGCCAGCAGCTCGTCGCCCACCGCGGTCGGCAGCATCCGCAGCACCGACGGGTCGGCGAAGGGGGTGTGGGTGAAGTGCACGGTCGCCAGGTCGGGCCGCAGCTCGGACAGGGCGGGGGCGATCAGGGCGAGGTGGTAGTCCTGGACCAGGACCCGGCCCCCGGCGGGCGCCACCTCGGCCACCCGTTCGGCCATCAGCCGGTTGAAGGTGCGGTAGGCGTCCCACGCCTCCATCCACCGCCGGTCGGTCCGGGGCCGGCGGGCCGAGTCGAACAGGTGGTGGTGGCAGAACCACAGGGTGGCGTTGGACACCACGTTGTAGGCCAGGTTGTAGACGTCGGGCTCCGGTTCGACGAGCTCGATCCGCAGCCCGTCGGCGGCCATCAGCCCCTCGGCGGCGGCCAGCCGGTCGGCCTCGCTCATGGTGCACGCCACCCAGGTGGCGCCGGTGCCCTCGACGAGCGGATGGAGCGACCCGGCCAGGCCGCCCCCCGAGGCGGCCGGCACCGGGCGGCCGTCCTCGAGGCGGAAGGCCAGCGGCCCCCGGTTGGAGACCAGGACCGTGTCGGCCAGGGACCCGTCGCCGGCGGTCGTCGGGAGGCCCCCGGGGGCGGGGCGGGGGTCGGGGCCCATGCCCGGACGCTACCCCGTCGGACCCGCGGTCACCCGGGCAATCGGGTCCGGCCGGCGTCCGCCGGGCGGATCCGGAGTTGGGGCTTGACAAGGTAGTGAGTGAGCACTCACAATGGCCGCATGATGGTTTCGACCCGGATGACCGCCTCCGAGCGCCGCACCGCCGTCCTGGCCGCGGCGATCACCGAGTTCGCCCGTTCGGGCTACGCCGGCACGTCGACCGACGCCGATCGCCACCCGGGCCGGCATCTCCCAGCCCTACCTCTTCCGCCTGTTCGGCACGAAGAAGGAGCTGTTCATCGCCACCTACGAGCTCGTCTCCGACCGGATCATCGCCGCCATGACCCGGGCCGGCACCGGGCTCGAGGGCGAGGAGGCCCAGGAGGCCATGGGCGCCGCCTACGGCGAGCTGCTCCAGGACCCCGAGCTGCTGCAGGTCCAGCTGCACGGCTTCGCCGCCGCCCCGGGTGACCCCGACATCGCCGCCACCTGCCGACGCACCTTCGAGGTGCTGTGGCACCTCGTCCACGAGCGGACCGGGATCTCCGACGACGAGATCCGCCATGTTCTTCTCGATGGGGATGATGATGAACGTCATGTCCGCCATCGACCTGCTGTCCGTGTCCGACCACTGGGCCCAGAGCTTCTGCCCCACCCCCGAGAAGATCACCGCCATCCAGGCGGCCAGCCAGGCCATCAAGGACCTGCGCATCGCCGAGCTGGCCAGACCGAGGAGGTCTCCGCATGAACCAGCCCGCCGTCCCCCTTTTTTTGACCCACAGAGTTAGTGACCACTCACAACTGAGCGAGTGGCCGTCGGTCCCGTCCCGGCGCCGCACCTGGGCGGCCGGTGGCCGCGCCGCCGGGCCGGCGGATCCGGAGCGGACCGTCCGGCCGGCCGCCGTCACGCCCCGGTGGTCCGGCACCGAGCCGCCGACGACCGGTCGCGGTCCCGGGCCGTGTGGGCCGTGGTCATCACCGGACTGGCCCTGTTCATGGCCTCCCTCGACAACCTGGTGGTGTCGACCGCCCTCCCGGTCATCCGGGTCCACCTCCACGCCGGCCTGTCCGGTCTCGAGTGGACGGTCAACGCCTACACGCTGACCTTCGCCGTCCTGCTGCTGTCGGCGGCCGCCCTCGGCGAGCGGTTCGGGCGCCGGCGGATCTTCGTGACCGGGCATCGCCCTGTTCACCGCGTCGTCGGCCGTGGCCGCCCTGGCCCCGAGCATCGGCGTCCTCGTCGCCGCCCGGGCCGCTGCAGGGGGCGGGCGGCGCCATGATCATGCCGCTGTCGCTGACCCTGCTGAGTGCGGCGGTCCGACCGGAGCGCCGCAACGCCGCCCTCGGCATCTGGGGCGCCATCGGCGGGGTCGCCGTCGCCATCGGCCCGCTGGTCGGCGGCGCGGTGACCAGCGGCTGGGCCTGGCAGTACATCTTCTGGCTCAACGTGCCCGTCGGCCTGGCCCTCGCTGCCGCTGGCCCGCTGGCGCCTGGCCGAGTCCCGGGGTGCGGCGGCCCCCCTCGACCTGGCCGGCGTCGGGCTGGTCAGCGTCGGGCTGTTCGGCGTCGTCCTCGGCCTGGTCCGGGGCAACGCCCACGGCTGGACGTCGACCTCGGTGCTGGCCTCGTTCGTGTCGGCATCGCTGGCCGCTGGCCGCCTTCGTGGCCTGGGAGCTCCGCATCGACCACCCGATGCTCGACATCCGCCTGTTCGCCCACCGGGGCTTCACGGCGGTCAACCTGACCGCCCTGCTGTTCAGCTTCGGGATGTTCGGGGCCATCTTCTTCCTGACCCAGTTCCTCCAGACCGTCCAGGGCTACTCGCCGCTCGCAGGCCGGCATCCGGGTCCTGCCGTGGACGGCCATCACCATGGTCCTCGCCCCGTTCGTGGGCCAGCTGGCCGAGCGGTGGGGCGGCAAGCCCCTGGTCATCACCGGCCTGGCCCTCCAGGCCACCGGCCTGGCCTGGCTGGCCGTCGATCCTCACCCCGACCACCCCGTACGGCGACATGGTCGCCCCCTTCGTGGTGTGCGGCGTGGGCATGACGCTCTTCTTCGTGCCCCTGGCCTCGGTGGTGCTCGGCACCCTGCCCGAAGGCGCTGGAGGGCGTGGCCTCGGGGGCCAACGCCGCCTTCCGTGAGCTCGGCGGCGTGCTCGGCATCGCCGTGCTGGGCGCCGTGTTCAGCTCCCGAGCGGCGGCTACGCCTCGGCCCAGGACTACGTGTCGGGCCTGGTGCCGGCGGTGGCCGTCGGTGCCGCCGTGGTGGCCGTCGGTGCGCTCTGCCGCCCTGGCCCTGCCCCGCCGCCGCAGGCTGCGGTCGCCGGTCGACCCGCCGACGTCCCGGTCCTGCTCGGGGAGCCGGCCGAGCCGGCCTTCAGCTGAGGCCCCGGCCGCGGCTCGGCCTCGTCCGGGTGCTCGGCGGCCCGGTCCGCTCAGTCTCGGCGAGGAGCGGCGAGCGGGCCAGGGCGGCGGCCAGGATGTCGGTGGCCTGGGGCCGGAGCTCGGACAGCGGCCGGTTCCGGTGGACCCGCACCCCGAGGTCGACCTGGGCGATGGTCTCGACGCCGAAGCGGGAGGCCACGTCGATGAGCAGGGCCAGCTCCACCGCGTAGCCGTCGGCCAGGGTGCACTTCTCGAACACCCAGCGGGGCCCGGCCGTCTCGCCGGCCAGGGGCTGGCGGATGTCGGCCAGCGCGGGGAACAGCAGGTCGATGACCGGGCGGGCCATGAGCTCGGTGACCCGGCCGCCCCCGTCGGGCGCCCCGTTGAGCGGGCGCCGGTAGAAGCCCTTGACCACGGTGATGGCGTCGTCGGTGAGGAGCGGGCCGAGCAGGCCGGTCACGAAGTGGGGCCCGAAGTTGGTCACGTCGCCGTCGATGAAGGCGAGGAGGTCCCCCTCGGCCTCGCGCAGGGCGACCCGCATGGCCTGGCCCTTCCCGCCGCTGGCCGTCTCCCCGGCGATGACCCGGGCGCCGGCCCGGGCGGCGATGGCCCCGGTGCCGTCGGTCGAGCCGTCGTCGACGACCACCACCTCGTCGACCAGGGGCACCCCGCCACCGGCGGCGGTCAGCGTCGGACACGATGACCCGGACGATCGGGCCGATGGTGGCGGCCTCGTTGCGGGCCGGGATGCACACCGACACGGTCCGCCCGGCCTTGGCCGCCACCAGGTCGTGCGGCGTCGAATTCGCCGTGGGCGTAGATGCGCGCCTCGTCGTCGTGCGGTGCCGGTGCGGGCATGGCCCCATCTTCCCTCACGGGGCGGCCGCGTCGCCGCGGGCCGGGCATGCCGGATGAGCGTAGGGGGACGGCCCCGGCGGGCCGACCGGGCCTCGTTGACGACCACCCTCGCCGTTGGCCTACAATGGAGGCCATCATCCAGAGCAGCTGAGGGACCGGGCCCGGTGACGCTGCGGCAACCTGAACGCCGACGACCACCCACTGCGGGGTCGGAGAGCGTGCCAGGTGCCAATGCCCGAGCGATGAGGAGACTGCCGTGGATTTCGTTTCTGGCTTGCGCTGTCGTGAGTGTGGCCGCACCTATCCCGCCGAGGCGCTGCACGTGTGCGACTTCTGCTTCGGGCCGCTCGAGGTCACCTACGACTACGAGCGGGTCGCCGCCACCATCAGCCGGGAGCGGATCGAGGCCGGGCCCCGGTCGATCTGGCGCTACGCCGACCTGCTGCCGGTGGCCGACGCCGCCCCGGTCGACCTCGGTGCCGGGTTCACCCCGCTGGTCCGGGCCGACCGGCTGGCCGCCGAGCTGGGTCTCGGGGAGCTGTGGATCAAGGACGACACCGCCAACCCGACCGGCTCGTTCAAGGACCGTGTCGTGTCGGTGGCGTTGACCAAGGCCCGCCAGCTGGGCTTCAAGATCGCCGCCTGCGCCTCGACCGGGAACCTCGCCAACTCGGTGGCCGCCCACGCCGCCCGGGCCGGCATGGACTCGGTGGTGCTCATCCCGCACGACCTCGAGCGGGCCAAGGTCACCATGACCTCGGTCTACGGCGGCCGGGTCTTCGCCGTCGAGGGCAGCTACGACGACGTCAACCGCCTGTGCGCCGAGCTGACCAGCGAGCAGCCCGAGTGGGCCTTCGTCAACGTGAACGTCCGCACCTACTACGCCGAGGGGTCGAAGACCCTGGCCTTCGAGGTGGCCGAACAGCTCGGCTGGCGGGCCCCCGACCACGTCGTCGTGCCCATCGGCTCGGGCAGCCAGCTCACCAAGGTGGCCAAGGGCTTCAACGAGCTGCTACCAGGTCGGCCTGCTCGACGAGGAGCCGTCGGTGCGGGTGTCCGGTGCCCAGGCCGAAGGGTGCTCGCCGGTGGCGACCGCCTTCGCCGAGGGGACCGACGCCATCCGCCCGGTCAAGCCGGACACCATCGCCAAGTCGCTGGCCATCGGCAACCCGGCCGACGGCTGGTACGCACTCGACGCCATCAGGCGGTCCGGTGGGGCCTGCGCCGCGGTGACCGACGCCGAGGTGCTCGACGGGATCCGACTGCTGGCCCGCACCGAGGGGATCTTCGCCGAGACCGCCGGCGGGGTCACCATCGCCACCCTGGCCAAGCTGGCCGCCCAGGGCGTCATCCGCTCGGACGAGCGGGTGGTGGCCATGGTCACCGGCCACGGCCTGAAGACGGTCGAGGCCCTGACCGACGTGGTCGGCCCGACCGCCACCATCGCCCCCACACTCGACTCGTTCGCCGAGGCCATGGCGGCCGACGCCGCATCCATCCAGAGGAGTCCCCAGTGATCAAGGTCCGTATCCCCGCGCAGCTGCGCACGCTGACCGGAGGGGTCGGCGAGGTCGCCATCGAGGGCTCGACCGTCGGTGAGGTGCTGAAGGGCCTCGACGCCGCCCACGCCGGGTTCGCCGAGCGGATCTTCGACGACGACGGCGGCCTCCGCCGCTTCGTCAACGTGTTCCTCGACGAGGAGGACGTCCGGTTCCTCGACGGGCTGGCCACCCCGGTCACCGACGGGCAGACCCTGTCCATCGTCCCGGCGGTCGCCGGGGGCTGACGCCGGCGTCCGGCGTCGCACGGACGGCGCGCCGGTCGCGCAGCCGCGGCCTGCGTGGGACGCCCACCGGTAGACTGGGTGGGCCATTCGGACCACTCAGGAGCGGCCATGACCTCGACGCAAGGACCCACCACCGGCACCCCCTCGGGTGGCACGCCGGCCGGCGGCACGGCCACGCGGACCCGCTCGACCGGCGCGTCGTTCGGCACGGTCTCCAACTTCAACCGGATGGTCACCACGTTCCCGGGGGCGCCGCCGACGGCCCCCGCGCAACTGGAAGCAGCAGCCCGACGGCAACTGGTGGCTGTGGGACGGCGCCACCTGGCACCTCCAGCCCCAGGGTCCGCCGCCGGCTCCGCCGGTGGCGGGCGACACCGCCCGGTTCACCGCGGACGGCGCGCTCAACAAGGCCGGACTCCTGGGCCTGGTCGCCCTGGTGGTCGGGGCCGTCGCCTACGTGGCCCACGCTCCGGTCGGACTGGCCTGGGGCGGCATGTTCGTCGCCCTCGGCGTGGGCCTGTGGTGCGCGCTTCTCGCCACGCCGGGCACCGGTGCTGGCCCCGATCTTCGCCGTGGTCGAGGGCTTCGTCCTCGGGGTGATCTCGCGCTTCTACGCCGGCCAGAGCACGCATGCGGTGACCGCTGGCCATCGTCGGCACGGTGGCCGTCGTGGCCGGGGTGTGGGCCGTCTACCGGACCGGTCTGGTCCGGGTCGGGCCCGCGGTTCTTCCGGACCACCCTGGTGGCCGGGCGTCGGCATGATCGCCGTCATGCTCACCGCCATCCTGACCGGGTGGGGCCTGAGCGGCATCGGCGGGCTGCTGATCTTCGGCGTCCTCTACCTGATCCTCGCCGTGATGAACCTGTTCGTCGACTTCAGCTTCGTGGACCGGGCCGAGGCGGCCGGCCTCGACGCCGATGCCGAGTGGTTCTCGGCCTTCATGATCCTGCAGTCGTCGATGATGGTCTACCTGGCCCTGCTGCGGATCTTCGGCGGCCGCAACTAGCCGGCATGCTGGATTCCTGGGCGAGTGTGACCTGGCCGCAGGCCTACGTGCTCAGGCCGACAGGCGCCCGCGTGTCTCAGGCCGACAGGCCGCCCCGTGTCTCAGGCCGACAGGCCGTGCAGGATGAACTGCGCCGTGTCGGCCGCCACCTCGAGTCCGGGCCAGGGGTGCCGGATCCTCGGCCCGGACCGCCATCGCCCCGTAGACCTGCTGGCCGACCAGCGTGGTGGCCAGGTCCGGATCCATCCGGCGGAACTCCCCCCGCTCGACCCCCTCGACGAAGAGGTCGCGGATGAGCTGGGCGATCGACAGGCCGATCAGGGCCAGCTCGGTCCCCACCGCCTCCGCGCCCCGGGTCGGCTGTGCCCTGGGTGACCAGGGCCAGCCGGAAGAAGGCCGGGTTGTCGTCGACCCGGGCCAGCATCTCCTCGATCAGGCGCTCGAGCCGGTGGGCCGGCTCGGCATCCTGCTCCCAGGTGAGGGCGATGGCCTCGGTGAGCTGGTTGTGCATCCGCTGCAGGCAGGCCCGCAGCAGCTCGTCGCGGTTGGCGAAGTAGACGTAGACCGTCGACCGGGCCACGCCCGGCCTCGGAGGCGATCTCGTCCATCGAGACGTCGGTGGTGCCCCGCTCGCCGAACAGGCGGCGGGCGACGTCGATGACCTGGTCCCGGCGGAAGTCCCGGATGACCTCCTTCAGATCGTCGGAGGTCCGGCGTCCGGGCACCTACCCGGCGCTGACGCGGGGGCCGGCCGGGAAGCGTGATCGGGATGTGCTTGACCCCGCTGATGAAGGCCGACTGGAGACGCTGGACCTCGCCGGCCAGCTCCATGTCGGGCATCCGGTCGAGCAGGTGCTCGAACATGACCCGGATCTCCATGCGGGCCAGGTTGGCGCCCAGGCAGAAGTGGGGCCCGCCGGCGCCGAACGCCATGTGCGGATTCGGGTTCCGGGTGATGTCGAACGTCTGGGGGTTCGTCGAACGCCAGCTCGTCGCGGTTGGCCGAGATGTGGAAGAACACCACCTTGGAGTCGGCCTCGATCTTCTGGCCGCCGAGCTCGAACTCGGCGGTCGTCTGGCGCCGGAAGTTCATCACCGGGGTCACGTAGCGGAGCATCTCCTCCACCGCGCTCGGCAGCAGCGACCGGTCGTTGCGGAGCAGCTCCCACTGGTCCGGGTGCTCGAAGAAGGTGGCCATCGCCCCCGAGATCAGGTTCCGGGTCGTCTCGTTGCCGGCCACGGTCAGCAGCAGGAAGAAGAGCTCGAGCTCGAACGACGAGAGCTGCTCGCCCTCGATCTCGACCTGGGTGAGGACGCTCATCAGGTCGTCGTGGGGGTCGACCCGCTTCTGTGCCGAACAGCTCGGAGGCGTAGGCGTAGAGCTCCATCGAGGCCATCTGGGCCACCTCGCCGGCCGTCTGGTACTCGGGGTCGTCGCTGCCGATCATCCGGTTGGACCAGTCGAACATCCGGTGGCGGTCCTCGTTCGGGCACGCCGAGCAGCTCGGCGATCACCACCAGGGGGAGCTCGGCGGCGATGTCGGTCACGAAGTCGGCCGAGCCGGTCTCGATGACCTAGTCGATGATGTCGTCGGTGGCGACGTGGATGCGCTCGTGGAGCTGGTTGACCATCCGGGGCGTGAAGCCCTTGTTGACCAGCCGCCGGTAGCGGGTGTGGAGCGGCGGGTCCATGTTCAGCATGATCAGCTGCTGCTGGGCCAGGTCGTCCTCGGCCAGGTCCCAGAGGTAGGTGGCCTTGCGGGCCGACGAGAAGTGCTCGTAGTCCCGGTTGACCTGGGTGGCCTCGGCCAGGGTGGTCACCGCCCAGAACCCGGGGCCGTCCGCCTCCTCCTGCCACCACACCGGGGCGTTCTGGCGGAGGAAGGCGAACCACTCGTGGGGCACCCGCTCGGCGAAGACCGTCGAGTCGAGCAGGTTGATGTCGGCGAAGTCGACCCCGCTGATGTCCAGTTCGGTCTGACTCATGTCGGACGCCCCCTCCTCGTCGATCGGACACCGTGTCCGAATTGGATGGATCGTACGTCCGATCAGCGGGGGTGTCAACGGACGGGCGGCTCGACGCGGCGGTCCGCGGATCCCTACGTGCGACCAGTCGACCTGGCCGTCGATGATGATCCGCGGCTCCTCGGTCAGGACGACCTCGAGGCGGTCGGTGTCGAGGAACTTGGCGATGTCCTCCATCATGGCGGGGAAGTCGTCCTCGCCCATGTGGGCGTAGTAGGCGTCCATCGACTCGAACCACTGGACGGTCACCCCGTCGTAGCCCGACCGGTCGTCGTCGTCCCGGTAGTCGTCGAGCGGACGCGGGTTCTGCTCGTAGCGGATGACGTACTTGGCCGCGCTCGAGTTGGCGATCAGCGGGCCGTGGTGGTCCCGCCAGTAGGCGTGGAACTCGGCGGGGGTGAGCCCCTCCTTGCGCCGGAGCAGACAGGTCAGCTTGATCATGGTCGGTGCCCTCCCCTGGTGGTGGGCCGCGTGCCGCCGGATGGCGCACCGGGACCCTCGGGCCCAGAGGCTGCCCCGCCGGAGCCGTCCGGGGCAAGCCGGGTCGGACCCGGCGGGGTCAGGCGACCCGGGCGCAGAAGATGTCGGCGATGTAGGGGAGGGGGATCGGCTCGTCGAGCCGCGCGGCCAGGGCGGCGACGCCGTCGAGGATGGCCGTGCGCCGGTCCTCGGGCAGGACGGCGATGTAGCTGCGCGACGCCACCTGCTCGACGAAGGCGTCGCGGTCGAGCTCCTGGGTGAACCGGAACCGGGTGCGGGTCACCGGGCCGAAGCGCGCCGCTGGCGTCGATGACCGGGCCGAAGTCCATGCCCACCGGGTAGGGCTGGTGCACGTCCCACTTGCTGATCCGGGTCAGCTCGGCGACGACGGGGTCCGCCTCGTCCCGCTCGTTCCACACCAGGGCGAGGCCACCGCCCGGGCGCAGGACCCGGGCGAACTCGGCCAGGGCCGCCGGGGCGTCGAACCAGTGGAAGGCCTGGGCCACGGTCACGGCGTCGAACGACGGTCGGCGAACGGCAGCTGCTCGGCGGTGGCGCCCACCTGGGCGCGTGTCCGGGAGGACCGAGGCGAAGACCTCCCGCATGGACGCCGACGGCTCGGACGCCACGACCGAGGCGCCGGTCGCCACGAGGGCCCGGGTCAGCTTGCCGGTGCCGGCGGCGATGTCGAGCACCCGGCTGCGCGGGACCGATGGCGAGGCGGCGCCAGCAGGTGGGCCACCGCCTCGTCCGAGTAGCCGGGTCGGGCCCGCTCGTAGAGTTCGGAGCCCGTGCGCGAAGCCCGACCGCCCGAGCAGCGCCTTGTCGGCCAGCACCCGGTCCACGTCGGTGCCCGGGCCCGTCGGCCGCGTGCGACCGTGGCGTCGGCGTCGTCCATGGCGCCATCGTAGGGAAGGCCGGGCCCGGATCGCCCGGTGTCCGGCGGGTCAGATACCGTCGCGGGGTGAGCGCAGCGAGCCCCGACCCCGGCCACGGGGCAGACGCCCCCGGAACCGGCGGGGACGGGCCGGCCGACGACCGGACTGCCGCCCGCACCCGGCCGGCGGCCCCGGCCGCGACCTCCGCCGGCTGCGCCACCGCTGGCTCCACTCGCTCATCCACGGCGGGTGGGACTGGATGGCCCGCCACGGTGCCACCGGCCCCGGCGACCGCCTGGCCGACCGGTTCGGCGCCTTCGGCCGGGGGAGCTGCCTGGCCTTCCCGACCGGGGCCGTCTTCGGCGAGCAGTGGATCCGGATCGGCGAGGACACCCTGGTCGGCCCCTACGTCAGCCTGTCGGCCGGCATGGTGCCCGGGCCAGGCGATGGTCACCGACCCGGTGGTCCGGATCGGCGACCGCAGCATGATCGGCCGGGGCAGTCACATCGTCGGCCACTTCTCGATCGACATCGGCAGCGACGTCCAGACCGGCCCGTACGTCTACATCACCGACCAGAACCACGGCTACGAGAACCCGGACGAGGTCGTCCACGTCCAGTGGCCCAACGACGTGCCGGTGGTCATCGGGGACGGCAGCTGGCTGGGCACCGGGGTGGTCGTCCTGCCCGGCACCGAGCTGGGTCGGAACACGGTGGTGGCCGCCGGGGCCGTGGTGCGCGGCACCTTCCCCGACCACTGCGTGCTGGCCGGGGTGCCGGCCAAGATCGTCCGGCGCTACGTGCCCGGGTTCGGGCTGGGTGACCGGCTCGGCGGCAGCGGCGCGCCGGAGGACACCGGCTCGCCGGACTGAGCGGGCCGTACCGGCCGGTCGCGCCGAGATCGGCGCGACCGACGGACCGACGCGGTCGGGCGCCGCCCGGTGGCGCGGTCGACGGGTCGGGACCGGCCCGCCGTCACGTCTCCGCGGTGCCGCCGCTCGGCGATGGCCGGCACCGGCAGCGGCGGGGCCGGATAGGGGATGGTCCCGAGGCCGTAGCGGCGGACGATCTCGGAGGCCTCGGCCCGTCCCGAGGGCGATCAGGTGCTCGGTGGTCGAGAAGTCGTCGAAGTCGCGGGTGGCCCCCTCGGGGCCAGCGCACAGGATCACCTCGACCCCCTCGGGCAGGTGGGCCATGTCCCGGACGAACCGGGCGTGGATGGCGATGAGCAGCGCGTTGACCATGCCCTCGACGGGCCGCCGGGACGGCGTCGGGGTCGACCACCGGCGGCGAGCACAGGAGGACGACGATGCGGGTCGCCCCGGCGTCGATGGCCCGCTGGATCGGGACGTTGTCGACGACGCCGCCGTCGATGTACTTCTCGCCGTCGATCTCGACGGGCGGGAAGATGGCCGGCATGGCCGCGGAGGCCAGGATGGCGTCGACGGCGGGCCCGTAGGTGAACCATCGCTCGCCCCCGTCGGTCAGCGACGTGGCCACCACCTCGATCGGGATGACCGCCTCCTCGAGGCGCTCGAACGGGAACCCCTCGTCGACGATGGTCCGGAGGCCCGAGTTGGCGTAGACGGCGTCCCGCTGCTGGAGGTAGAGCCACGGCCCGTGGAGGCGCCCGGTGCGGTAGATGTCCTCGCGCTTGAGCCGGAGCCAGATCTGGGCCATCCGCTCGACCCCCTCGCGGGTCGGATCGGCGGCGAACCCGGCGCCGTTGATGGCCCCGACCGAGGAGCCGTAGACGCGGTCGGGCACGAACCCGTGCTCGGCCAGGACCTGCAGCATCCCGATCTGGATGGCGCCCCGGGTGCTCCCGCCGGCCAGGACCAGTGCGGTCATCTCGCTCGTCCTCGTACTCCTCGTCCTCCTCGTCCTCGTCGCGGCGTCGTCGCCGGCGCCGGACTGGGTCGGCCAGCCATCGGGCCTTCGACCGTCTTGGCCTGGCCGACGATGAAGCGGAGGGTGAGGACGAGCAGGACCAGCGGCGGCCACGACGAACAGACCGAAGACGACGGCGAAGAGGGTGTTCGAGGCCGCGACGGTCATCGGGCCAGAGGCTACCGGGGGCGCCGGCGGGGAACGGGTCGTGTGACACCCCGGTCCACACTGTCGCCATGCGAACGACGGATGCCCCGAGGGGGGAGCGAGCAGGCGGGGACCGGGGGATCCCGGGACGGGGCCCGGGGCCCGGACGATCGCGGACGGGCACCGGCCGGGACGTCGGACGGAAGGGGAGCGGCGCGGACACGTGTTGCCGTGGGGTCCGGCGTGGCGGCCGCTGGCCGGGCCGGCCCTGCTCGAGCGGCTCCGGGTGACGGGTCGGCCCCGTCCGGTCGCCGATCCGGCTTCGCCGCCGACCTCCGGGACCTCCTCGAGTCGGGCCTCGCGGACCTCTCGCCGGACGGTGCCGCGCGGACGGCGGTCGGCTCGTGGTCACCAAGGACCGGCTCACCCGGGCGTCCTGGCCTGCCCGGTGCACCGCACCGTCGACCGCTTCGGTGAGCGGACCTTCACCATCCCGCTGGCCTGTGGGGCGCTGGTCGACGCCCTGTTCCGTCAGATCGTGACGGTCGGCATCGGTGGACGACCCCATGGGCGACGCCCTCGAGGGGCTGGGGATCGACGAGCACCAGGCGCCGTTGGTGGCCTGGATCGGTGGACCTGGCCCCGCCGACCTGGCCGAGCTCCGGTCCGAGGTCGACCGGCAGGCCCAGGGCCTGGTGCGAGCGGTGGCCGGCCGCTCGAGCCCGTCTGGCTGCCCCGCACCCAGGAGTCGCTGCGGGCGTCGCTGGCCGGGCGGCCCGGTCGAGCTGTCGGCCCGGGTGGACCTGGCCATCGGGCGTCCCGCCGGAGGACGAGGCCTCGGTGGCCATCGTCGAAGTGAAGTCCGGGGCCCGCCGGCCGGCGCACCGCGACGATCTCCGGTTCTACGCGCTGATCGAGGCGCTGCGGAGTCCGGCGCCTCCCTTCGCGGTGGCCACCTACTACTCCCGGACCGGCGAACTGGACGTCTTGCCGGTGACCCACGACGGTGCTGGTCGAGGCGGCCAGGCGGTGTCGCGGCCGGGACGCGGCTCCTGGCCGGAGCGGCGACCGACGTGCGACGACCGGTCACCTGGTGCCCGTCGTGCACGGCCCTGCCGCGGGCACCGGCCGATCTCGGCGGACCGCCGCCGACCGGCGCCGCACCAGGCCGCCGCTCGTTCTCCCCGAGGGCCGGGCGGCGTGACCGACCGGGTTCGCTGGTCGCCACCGCCGGTCTTGGCTCGCACCGCCGTCCACGACCTCGTCGACGGCGACGCCGTCGACCCGGGTCCGGGCGCGCCTCGTGTCGGGCATCGCCGACGCCCTGCGGGCCTGGCGACCGGACCGCCGGTCGAGGTGGGGCTGCCCCACCTCCGGCGGGCCCGCTACCGACCCGAATCGCTGGGTCTCGCCGACGAGCCATTCGCCTGGAAGCCGGCGTTCGTCCGTCGGTCGCTCGGACTCGAGGTCGTGCGGGCGTGCGCAGAGGGCCGGTTCCGGGGCCCGGCAGCCGCCGTCGGTCCAGTGGCCGACGGCGCCGTCGACGACTGGCGTCGCACCGGATGGCGCACGTTCCATTGGGAGCCGTGGCTCGCCGGACTCGGCTCCGGCGCCCGGTCGGTGGTGCTGGCCGAGGCGGTCACGTGGGCCACGCCGCTGTGGGCCACATTCGACTGGCCCGCGCTGACCGCGTCGACCGTCGATTCGGCGGCCCGGACGACCGTTGGTCGAGTGCCGGCGGCCGGACCCGTGCACCTGCGGGGGCCGGGTGGAGGCGCGCGTCCACCCGTCGGCGGGTCCGCGCCTGTCCCTGGTGTCGGTGGCGTCGGGTCGACCGGGTGACGGCTGGCGCGACGAGCTCGCCTACCTGGCCCTGGTGGCCGCGCTGGCCGCGCCGGACGTGTCGGTGGCGGCACGGGTGGTCGGGCTGTGGCCGGAGCGCCGCGATCCGGCTGGCCGTCGAGGTCGACGAGGAGGCGCTGGCCGGTGCCGTCGACCGGGTGGTCGACGCCGTAGCCGTCACCGCCGATATGCCGGGACCGCCGGTACGGCGTCCGACGTGGCCTGACCGGTCCGGCCCGGGACGGACCGACGGGCCGTCGACGGCCGGTCCGGACGGTCACCGGATCGCGACGCCGATCCGCACGGTCAGAAGAGGGCCTTGGCCGCCCTGGTGTCCGGCTTGCCCGCCGCGGTCAGCGGGATCTCGTCGACCAGGAGGAGCTGGCGTGGGCACCTTGTAGCCGGCCACGTGGTCCCGGCAGTGCGCCGATCAGGGCGTCGAGCGTCGAGCGCCGGCGCACCGTCGCGCAGGCGGACGACGGCCGCCACCCGCTCGCCGAACCGCTCGTCGGGCAGGCCGACCACGATGGCGTCGTACACGTCGGGATGGGCCTTCACCGCGGCCTCGACCTCCTCGGGGAAGATCTTCTCGCCGCCGGAGTTGATCGACGCCGAGCCCCGGCCGTGGACGGTGATGACCCCGTCGGGCCCGATCGAGGCCAGGTCGCCGGGACCGACCACCGCACCCCGTCGGCGTCGGTGGGGAAGGTGGCCGCCGTCTTGGCCTCGTCCTTGTAGTAGCCGAGCGGGATGCGGCCGGTGCGGGCCAGCGGCCGATGCGGCCGTCCCCGGGCGCGAGGCGGCACGCAGGTCGTCGTCGAGCACGGCGGTGTCGCTCGCTCATCGACGAACTTGGGCCCGCTGGCCCCGACCTCGACGGCGCCCTGGGCGCCCGCCTCGCTCGAGCCGAACCGGTCCATGATCATCGCCCCGGGCAGCTGCGGCGGCCAGGTCGGCCTTCACCGTGGCCGACAGCATCGCGCCCGCCCGAGCCGATGACCAGCAGCGTCGACGTGTCGTAGGTGCCGGGCGGCGCGGCGGCCAGCGCCTCGGCCAGTGGGCGGGCCATGGCGTCCCCCACCAGGGCGGTCGAGACCACGCCCTCGTCGCCGATCAGGCGCAGCAGCCGGTCGGGGTCGAAGCGGTGCTCGGTGTAGAGGACGGTGGTCCCCGCCATCATGAAGGCGTTCCACATGGCCCACTGGGCGTTGCCGTGCATGAGCGGGCCGACCACCAGCATGGGGATCCGGCCCGTCGGGTCGGCGTTGAGGCGGCCGGCCAGCTCGTCGGCCGACGGCGATGGGCTCGGCACCCCAGCCGCCGCCGCCCATGGCCGCGAAGAAGATGTCCTCCTGGCGCCACATCACGCCCTTGGGCATGCCGGTGGTGCCGCCGGTGTAGAGGATGTAGAGGTCGTCGGGGGAACGGGGACCGAACCCGCGCCGATCGTCGGCCGCGGCCAGTGCGTCCTCGTACGGCGTCGGGATCGGTGCCGGTGGCCGCGGCCACCGGGTCGGGGCCGACCGGGTCGTGCCGTCCTCGAGCGACCAGCAGGTGGAGCGGCCGGACCGCCGCCGCCCTCGAGCGCAGTCGGCCACCAGTGGCGACGAGCTCCCGCTCGTAGACGAGGACCTCGAGGTCGGCGTTGTCGACGACGTAGCGGAGCTCGGGGGCGACGTAGCGGAAGTTGAGGTTGATCGGCACCGTGCGGGCCTTGTAGCAGCCGATCATGGCCTCGACCCACTCGGCCCGGTTGCGGGCCAGGATCCCGACGTGGGCGCCGGGGCCGAGCCCGGTGTCGACCGAGGTGGTGGGCGAAGCGGTTGGCCCGGGCGTCGAGCTCGGCGTAGGTGAGGCGCACGTCGCCCGCCACCAGGGCCAGGCGGTCGGGCACGGTGTCGACCACCAGCTCGAACAGGTCGGCGAGGTTGAACTGTCGCTCGGTCACTGGTTGTCTCCTCCGTTCGCGGCGTGGACGTCCGACCGGTGTGCCCGGATCGGCCTGGTCGGTCACGCCCGGCGCCGCTACCTCCGGGATTGCCGCGCAGCGCCGTCCGTAGCATGCTGCTCCGGAACCCGGAACGGTAGCCACTGCGGCCGCACGGTCCGGCACCTCGCCGACGACTGACCGGCCACGACCGACCGGGCCGACCGACCAGGGGAGACAACCAGTGACCGACGCAACCGGAACCACGACGGGCATCGCCGGCTACACCGCGCTGGTGACCGGCGGCGGCAGCGGTATCGGCCTCGGTACGGCCACCCGACTGGTGCGCGACGGGGCGCACGTGACCATCTGCGGCCGCACCGAGGACAGGCTGGCCGCCGCGGTCACCACGCTCGAGCAGGCGGCGGCCGACGCCGCGGCGGCCGGCGGCCCGGTGGGGTCCGCCCGCTACGTCGTGGCCGACGTGACGGTCGAGGAGCAGATCGCCGCGGCCGTGGGCGAGGCGGCGTCGCCCCGCGGGCACCTCGACATCCTGTTCGCCAATGCCGGCGGCTCGTTCCACCATGGGCCCGATCACCGAGGCCGACGTCGAGGCGGTCCGGTCCACCATCGACCTCAACCTGGTGGGGACATTCCTGTGCATCAAGCACGGCGCGCCGCTCATGGCGGCCGGTGTCCGGCGCGGGCGTCGACGGGGGCGCGGCCCCCGGTGGCTCGATCATCGGCATGTCGTCGGGTGCCGGCCACTTCCCCCACCGCTACCTGTGGGCCTACGGCTCGGCCAAGGCCGGTATCGACATGCTGTGCCGGTACGCCGCCGAGGAGCTCGGGTCGACCGGCGTGCGGGTCAACTCGGTCCAGCCCGGGATCGTCGATGACGAGCTGATGTCGCCCATCACCGCCGGTGGTCCGCTGCTCGACGACTACCTGGCGGAGATGCCCGTCAGCCGGCTCGGCACGGTCGAGGACATCGCGGCCGCCGTGCGGTTCCTCGGGCGGACCTGAGTCGGGGTGGATCACCGGGGAGAGCCTGGCCGTCGACGGCGGCCACCACCTGCGCCGGGGGGCCAACTACGGCCTGCTCTTCGGCTGATGGACAGGGCGGCCGGTCCCGACCCCGGCCGGACGGCCCCGGTAGGGTGGGTCCGATGGACGCAGCCGGCACCCCGGACGGAGATCGAGGACCCGGCGCACCTGACCCGGTCCCGGCCGGGCCGGACGAACGGGCGCCCGAGCGGCTTCGTCGGCCTTCCGGGGGTGACGCCGCCAAGGTGCACCTCACGCTGGCGGTGGGGCTGGCCGTATGCGGGGTCGCCTTCTGGTTCGAGATCCGGCGCGCGCTCGGCGGGAACGGGTTGAGCTGGGCATATGTGTTCGAGTGGCCGTTGTTCGCCGTGTTCGCCGTCTACATGTGGTGGACCGTCCTCCATGGCGGTTCCGCCGCCCGCCGCCGCCGGCCCGCGAAGCCCGCACCGGCGGTGGATCCGCGCTACGCCGGCATGCTCGACGCGTGGCAGGCCCACCAGCGTGAGCTCCAGGCGGCCCAGGCGGAGGTCGAGCGGGCGCCCGGGTCCCGACGACGGGTCGTTCCGGGGTAGGAGCCGGCACGCCGACGCACTGAATCGGGCCGGCCCACGGGATCGCCGCCCACCGGGCCGCGTACTGCCGGGTGGGTGTCACGACCTACAGTGATCGGCGGCGCCCGGGGCAGATGGGCCCGCAACGAGGGTGTGTCCGACGGGACGGCACCGGTCGGGATCGTGGAGGAAGCGTGGTTCGCCGATGAACATGGGTCACGGGCTCTCCGCCAACGACCCCACCATCACTGCCGCGTTCCGCACGGCGCTCATCCACCAGTTCCTCGCCATCGTCTTCCTGGCGGCCGCCCTCGCCATCGTGTGGAATTCGATCCGCACGGTCCGCTACCGACGAGCCGTCCTGGCGGGCGGTGTCGTGGAACCGCAGCCGAACGTCCGTGCCTATCCCGAACCGGTGGCCCGGCGCCTGTTGCGGATGGCATTCGGCATCTTCTGGATCTTCGACGGGCTCCTGCAGACGCAGTCCTCCATGCCGCTCGGTCTGACCAGTGGCGTGATCACCCCGTCCGCCTCGTCGTCGCCCGGTTGGGTCCAGCACCTGGTCAACTCGGGCGTGACGATCTGGAACGACCACCCGGTGTCGGCGGCGGCGTCCACCGTGTGGATCCAGATCGGGATCGGACTCTTCCTCCTGGTCGCCCCCCGCGGCCGGTGGTCGCGTACGGCCGGGCTGGTCAGCGCCGGTTGGGGATTGGTCGTCTGGAGCTTCGGCGAGGCGTTCGGGGGCCTCTTCGGCCACGGGAGCAGCTGGCTCTTCGGGTCGCCGGGGGCAGCACTGTTCTACGTGGTGGCCGGCGGGCTGGTGGCGCTGCCGGACCGGGCGTGGGAGACCGAGCGGCTCGGTCGGGTCGTGGTGCGGGCGACGGGGGTGTTCTTCGTCGCCATGGGAGTGCTCGAGGCGTGGCCGGGCCGAGGATTCTGGTCCGGCAGGCCGGGACCGGACGGGACCGGTGCGACGCTGTCCGCCATGGAGCACCAGATGGCCCAGCTGTCCCAGCCGTCGGTGACGGCCTCGTGGGTCCGGGCGTTCGGATCCTTCGCCACGGCCCAGGGCTGGCTGGTCAACTTCGTGGTCGTGGTGGCGCTCGTGGGGATCGGCGCGTGCTTCCTGTCGGCGCGGCCGGCGCTGGTCCGCGCCGGGGTGATCGCCGGCGGGGTCCTGTGCGTCGCCACCTGGGTGCTCGTCCAGGACTTCGGATTCTTCGGCGGCCTGGGGACCGACCCGAACTCGATGCTGCCGATGCTCGTGGTGTTCACCTCGGGGTACCTCGCCATGGTCCGGCTCCCGGTGGCGTCCGTCGCACCGTGGCGCCCGGCGCGGTGGAGCCCGACGTGGCGTCGGTGCCGCGGCCGTGGCGGCCGGACGCACCGGGGCGCCGGAGCCGGTCGCCACGACCGGGCGCCCGCCGGCCAAGGTCGGCTCGGCGCCTCCTCGGGCTGCACCCCTCCTACCTGATCCGCTGCATGGCCGCCCTCGGTGCGGTCGGCATCGTGCTCGTGGGTGCCGCGCCCATGGCGCTGGCCGCCGCCAATCCGACGGCGGATCCGATCATCAATTCGGCCGCGAACGGCTCCCCGAACCTCGTCGACTCACCGGCCCCCGGCTTCACGCTCACCAACGAGTCCGGGGCCACCGTCAGCCTGCACGATCTGATCGGCAGAACGGTGGTCCTCACGTTCCTCGACCCGACGTGCACCTCCGACTGCCCGCTGATCGCCCAGGAGCTACGGGTGGCCGACGAGCAACTCGGAGCCGACGCGGCCAAGGTGGCGCTGGTCTCGATCGTGAACAACCCCCTGTACACGTCACCGGCTGCCACCGCGGCCTTCGACCGCCAGGAGGGCATGGGCCGGCTCCCGAACTGGAGTTTCCTCACCGGGAGCCTCGGCCAGCTCCATCACACGTGGGATGCCTACGGGGTGCAGACGGCGGTCTCCCCGGCCGGGGCGATGGTCGCCCACAGCGATCTCGTCTTCCTGATCGACCGGACCGGTCGGCTCCGGGTCGTCCTCACCTCGGATCCGGGCGGCCAGGGCGACGCCGCGCTCCACTCCTCGTTCTCGTCCACCGTGACCCAACAGGTCCGACAGCTCCTCGGCACGTGAGCGGCAGGCTTCGCCGGCACCTGCCGGCACTCGGCGGCATCGGGGCCGTCGCCATCGTCCTGGCCGCATGCGGGTCGACGGCCCCTCGACCGACGCCGTCGCCCGTCCCGGCCGGCCTGCCCGCCGCCCAGGCCCTTCCCGGGTCGGGCGGCACCTGGGCGACGTTGGCCATGGGCCGTCGCGATGATCCGCTCAACACCTTCGGCGAGGTGTTCTACCGCTCCGGATGTGCCGGCGGGTCGAGCTGCAGTGGGGGTCCGCACTGGTCCCTCGCCACGCCGCCGGGGGTGGCGAGCAACGGCGGCATCATGGTGGCCGCCAACCCCGATGGCGGGCTGACCTCCGGATTCGGGGTCTCGCTCGACCTCCGGTTCTCACCGCTGGCCGAGACGGCCGACGCCGGATCCACGTGGACCGGTGGGATCCTGCCGGTCGCCCTGGCTGGCGTGCCCGACGCCCTGGCGGCCTCGGGTGGGACGCAGCGGCTCGCCCTGGCGGCACCTGCGCCGGTGGCCGACGGTGGCGTGTTCGCGAGCACCGACGATCTCTCGACCTGGACCCGCTTGGCGGACCGGGGTGCGGTCACCTCGGCCGCGTCCGCAGCCGGCTGTGTGCTCGGCGGTCTGTCCGCGGTGGCCATCACCGCGCAGGACGACGACCTGGTCGCCGGGGACTGCAACGGGGGTGGGAGGGCCGGGATCTTCCGGGTGGGGAGGGCGGGCCGCCCCGTGGCCGCCGCCGCCATCGGGCCTCGGGTACCGTCCGCCTACGGCGCCGATGTCCGGGTGGTGCGACTGGTGGCGACCGGTGGCGTGCTGTCCGCCCTGGTGCGCCAGGGGTCCGGGCCCCGCTCCGGGCTGGAGCTGGCGACGAGCACCGACGGCGCCGCCACCTGGACGGTGTCGGCGCCGTTCGCCACGGCCCGTCCGGTCCTGGCCACCGGGGTCACGTCGTCCGGGGGCTTCGTCGTTCTCCTGGGCGGACGGGTGGGAGTGGTGGCGGGAGGAGCGAGGCGGCCGTGGCGGAGCCGGGCCAGCCCTGGTCCGCGCTGGCGGCACCCCCGATCGGCACCGCGGTGCTCTCCTACGGCGCCGGTGACGGCGCCATCGAGGCGCTGGTTCCGTCCGGTTCCGTCCTCGACGTCGACCGACTCGGGACGGCCGGATGGCAACGGGTGCAGGAGGTGCAGGTTCCGCTCCAGTTCGGGAGCACCTCGGCCGGAGGGGGCTCGACGGGCTGACCGCGCCGGTCGATGCACCGCGTGTCACGCGTCCGCCCGGGGTGGGCGCTGCGGGTATCGTCGGGCACGTCCGCCACCCGGGTGCGGACCGGGGGAGACCGCCGGTGCACTACCTCACCAACAATTGGTCGTTCGACCCGTTCCTGATCGTCGTCGCGGTCGTGGTGGTGGCGCACGAGCTCGGTCTCGCCCGCCTGCGGGCACGGTCGACCGGCGGCGCACACCCGCCGCCGCCGGCTCCGCTCCCTCGCCTTCTACGGCGGCCTCCTCCTGCTCCTGCTCTCGGTGGAGTCACCGATCGACTACTGGGCGGGCGACTACTTCTTCGTCCACATGTTCGAGCACCTGCTCATCGCCTTCTACGCCCCGATCCTCATCGTGGTCGGCGCCCCCTGGATCCCCCTCCTGTTCGCCCTGCCGGTCGCCGCCCGGCGCCGGGTGGGGCGGTTCTTCCTGCTCGGCACGTGGGCCGCGGTCCTCCGCCCGATCGGTCGACTTGCCTGCGAATCCGTGGTTCGCCCTGCTGTCGTTCAACGCCGCCATGGTGCTCTGGCACGTTCCGGCCCTGTTCGACCTGTCCGAGCGGAACCAGCTGGTCCATGTCTGGCTGATGCACGGGAGCTTCTTCGTCACCGGGATCCTCTTCTGGCTCCAGATCATCCCGTCGCACCCGATGCGGCCACAGGCCAGTCCGGTGTGGCAGGCCGGGGCCATCATCGGGACCAACGTGGTGATGTTCGTCCTGGCCATGTCGCTCAGCATCTTCACCACCACCAGCTGGTACCCGGGATACGCGCACATCCCCGGGGTGACGCTCTCCCCGTTCGCCGACCAGCAGATCGGGGCGGCCATCCTGTGGGTGTGCGGCGACTTCTGGGCGGTCCCGGCGCTCGTCATCGTGTTCAAACGGGCGATCGACAGCGATGGGTCGCTGTCCAACGTGATCGACCGGATGACCGGTCGCGGTGCCGTCCCGACGGCCGAGGAGTTCCGGAGCCCGAAGGCCGAAACGGGTGGTGCGGTCTGAGCCGGCGCCAATTGACGGGAGGGCGCGCCGAGCTCCGTTTGCAAAGGTACTTGACCAACTGCAATCTCACGCCTACCTTCATGCCAACGAGAGTTCGATCGTCACCACAGGTGGATCACTCGGTACCGGCGGTCGGGGGGGTACCGTTCCTCCCATCGGGTCGGTAGTTCCGATGGGTTGGTAGATCCGATGGACCAGTGGTGCGAATTGCTCGCGACGGATTGGGGAGAACACGATGTCATTCGGGGGGAGACTGTCGACATTCCTCGTGCTGCTCGCGATAGCAGTCGCCCTGGTCGTCTACACCGTCGTGACCTACCTGCTGCCGCAGTCCGGCGTGGTCGACTTCACCTCGGCGCAGCCGGCCGGCGCCCCGGTCAACCTGTCGGTCCAGACGGTCGGCTCGATCGGGTACGGCGCCCATCCGACCTGGGTGACCTACATGGTCCAGGCGCCGAACGGCCAGTGGCTGCACGACACCACGTGGCAGCTCCCGGCGCACACCCGGATCAACATGACGGTCCACCAGTTCGACTCGGGCAGCCCGCTCCGCAACCAGCAGTGGGGCCGTGTCCAGGGGGTGGCCGGCAACATCGAGCTGCTCAACGGCAAGCCGGTCCACGTCTACAACTCGTACTCGGACAACGGGGTCGGCCACACGTTCGCCGTCCCGGCGCTCGGGATCAGCGTTCCCCTGGTCGGGGTGGACCCGAACGCCACCAATGTCTGCAGCGTGGCGCCCTGCGGGTCGGACAGCGTGAGCAACACCATCAAGTTCTCGTTCGTGACCCCCGGCCCGGGTGAGTACCGCTGGCAGTGCTTCGTGCCCTGTGCCCTGGGCTACCTCTTCGGAAACGGGGGAGCGATGAGCAATTCCAACTACATGGGTGGGTTCCTGGACGTGACCGCATGAGCGACGCCGCCACACCGACCGACGCAGCCGCACCGACCGAGCCGGCTCCGGGAGCCCGGGCAAGGACCCGCGCCACTTCGCACGGATGGTCACCATCTGGCTGGTGCTGTCGCTGATCCTCGATCCGCTCTTCTACTTCCTGGTCGGCCCGCACGTCCCCCCGGGGGCCATGACGTCCACCGCCGGCGAGAACCAGTTCGACTTCAACGTGCTGATGGTGATCGCCCTCCCGGTGCTGCTCGGGGTCTGGACCTACCTGGGGTACTCGATCATGACGTGGCGTGCGTCCCGGGCGGGCGTCGCCGAGCCCGTCGGGGGTGAGGACGCCCGCACCCACATGGGGGCGCAGACCGCCTGGATCGTCATCACGTCCTTCATCGTCCTGTGCCTGGCGGCGTTCGGGACCTACGAGCTCATCGAGACGAACGGCGCGGGCGGCGGCGAGGGTCCCAACCCGATCTGGAAGCCGACGTCGGCCCACGTCCTGCCGATCCAGGTCATCGCCCAGCAGTGGACCTTCACCTACCGGTACCCGACGTACGGTGGATTCGAGTCCTCGACGCTGATGGTCCCGGTGGACACCAGCATCGCCTTCCACGTGACGTCACTCGACGTCATCCACAGCTTCTGGGCCTACCAGTTGAGCATCAAGGCCGACGCCAACCCCCAGGTCGACAACGTGGCCTTCACCACCACGAACCACACCGGCAGCTTCACCGTGCGGTGCAGTGAGCTCTGCGGTCTGTGGCACGGGGCGATGTTCAACTACGGGCAGGTCGTCTCGAAGTCCGCCTTCCAGAGCTGGGCGACGGCCACCGAAAAGGCCACCGCCGCCAATACCAAGCTGCTGCCGCCGTTCGCGTGGACCTACGTCCCCGACGCCAACGGGGCGGACGGCGGGTACTACCCGGCGACGGACCCCTACAGCCCGTCCGAGGTCTACGGCGCGAAGCAGCCGGCCTCGTGACCACCAACCTGCACGTGATGCATGACGGATCCACTGGAGAGGCGGAGGTCGCCCGATGACCATCAGCGCCGAGCGTGAGAGCGACACCGCGGGCGAGGACGAAGTCACCTATCCCGATCCGACGCCGCCGTCCAGCGGGTGGTTCCAGAACCTCCCGGCGCGCCCGGGCTGGCTGAGCCAGCACCTGGGGACGGCGATCATCGGCGCGGTGGCCGGCTACCTCCTCGGCCACTGGCTCGGGAACGTCGTGGCCAGTGGCTACGACTACGTCGCCAACTCGGGCGTCAACAGCATCGCCAACACCGGCGGGATCGCCCTCGGCGCCCTCGGGTGGCTCACGGGCATCGGTGCCCTCAACTACCCGCTGGCCAAGATGATCGGCAGGGAGCCCGCCCCCGAGTACGAGTCGACCCACTGGTCCAAGTACTTCCGGTACACCGCCGACCACAAGGTGGTGGGCATGCAGTACGTGATCGGCGTGCTGACCTTCCTGTTCACCGGCGGTCTCCTGGCCATGGCCATCCGGACCGAGCTCCTGACGCCGACCAGCCACGTGTTCGGGCCGGGCACCTACATCGCCATCGTCAGCGAGCACGGCACGATGATGATGATGATGGCCACCTCGGTCATCGTCGGACCGCTCGGCAACTGGCTGATCCCGCTGATGATCGGGGCCCGTCGGACGGCGTTCCCCAGGATCGAGGCCTTCAGCTTCTGGATCTTCAGCGCCGGGTACCTGGTCATCCTCACCGCGCTGCCCTACGGGGGCTTCCCCACCGGCTGGACCGGGTACGCACCCCTGCAGACCCAGGCCGGCGGCGGGATGATCTCCTACCTGGCGGGTTTCGCCCTCATCGGACTGGGCATGATGGCGGCGGGGTTCAACCTCGCCGTCACGATCATCAACTACCGGGCGCCCGGCATGACCTGGAGCCGGGTTCCGATCTTCGTGTGGTCGATCCTGGCCACGTGCGCCCTGTTGACCCTGGCCACGCCCACACTGTTCGCGGCCGGCCTGTTCGGCATCCTGGACCACACCGCCCAGACCGCCTTCTACGTGACGGAGCATGGAGGCAGTTCGTACCTGTGGCAGAACCTCTTCTGGTTCTTCGGCCATCCCGAGGTGTACATCATGGCCCTGCCCGGCTTCGGCATCGTGGCCGAGATCCTGCCCGTGTTCACCCGCAAGCCGCTCTTCGCCTACAAGGTGGCCGCGGCGGGCATGATCGGTGTGGCGCTGCTCTCCTTCTTCGTGTGGCAGCACCACCTGTTCCAGAGTGGCATCAACCCGGACATGCGGCCGCTCTTCATGCTGACCACCGAACTCATCTCGATCCCGACCGGGTTCATCTTCCTCGTCGGCATGGGCACCCTCTACAAGGCGAAGATCCGCTTCGAGGTGCCGATGCTGTTCGCGCTGGCCGTGTTCTTCAACTTCCTGATCGGCGGGGTGACCGGTGTCTTCCTGTCCGACGTCCCGGTCAACGTGACCGTGCACGGTGGATTCTTCGTGCTCTCGCACTTCCACTACACGATCATGGGGGGCCTGATCTTCGCCTTCTTCGGCGGTCTGTACTTCTGGCTCCCGAAGATGACCGGCAAGACGATGAACAAGAAGCTCGGGAAGATCCACTTCTGGTTCATGTTCATCTTCTTCAATCTCACGTTCTTCCCGATGTTCCTCATCGGGCTGCTCGGCCAGCCCCGGCGGGTCTTCGAGTACCAGCAGAACCTGCAGACGCTGAACGACTTCTCGTCGATCAGCGCGTTCATCCTCGGCGCGTCGTTCCTGGTGTTCATCGCCAACTTCGTGTGGTCGATCTTCATCAAGCCCACGCCGTCGCCGGCGAATCCGTGGGACTCGCTCGGCCTCGAGTGGCAGACGGCCAATCCGGTGCCCTATTACAACTTCGAGCGGATCCCGGTCGTGCTGACCGACCCGTACCACTACAGCGAGGACGGGGCCCCGGCCGTCGCCGACCTGGGTGAGCCGGTGCTGGTCGGGGCGAGCACGCTGACCCCGCTGGTGGGTGACGCCCTACCGACGTCGGATACCCCGTGGAGCATCCGGCACCGACGAGCCTCCGGCCACGGCCGAGTGAGTGGAGAGGACATCGTGACCGACACCGCCAACAAGCCGACCGTCTACTCGGACACCCCGGAGGAACGGGAGTTCGAGCTCCGTGCCGCCGTGAGCTCGTACTGGACGGGGGGCCGACTCTTCATCGGGATGTTCACCTTCCTCCTGGCGTCGGAGGCCTTCGCCTACTTCTACCTGCGCTCCAGCAACAACGGGCAGCTGTGGCGCCCCGGCAACGTCACCGCGCCGACGGGCATCGGCTGGGCCATCTACTTCACCGTGCTGGCGTCGGCCCTCATCGCCATCTTCGGCCAGGTGCGCCTGCGCCGGGGCCTGGTGCTCGACTGGGAGGTGGCCGGATGGACGGCCGTCCTCGGCGGTCTGGTCGCCACCGGCCTGCAGATCTGGCAGCTGACCCAGCTCCACTTCTTCCCCGGTTCCAGCGGCTACGCGTCGTGCTTCATCGGCTGGGCGGTGATGAACATCGTCATGCTGCTGAGCGGGACGTACTGGATGGAGACGAACCTGGCCCGATCGCTGCGGGCGCGCAGCGGGGCGGGCCCGGACGGCATGGACCAGTTGGCGATGACGCCCGTCCGGGCAGATCTTCCGGGCCAACGTGTCCGCCTGCACCTACTTCTGGGGGTTCATGGCCGTCGGGAGCACGCTCTTCTGGGCGATGTTCTATCTGATCTGATCCGTTGCCGGCCGTGGTCCGCGGCCGGTACGATGGGTACGAGGCACCGAGAGCAAGGTTGGTCGACCATATGACTGTCGCCGCAGACAATTTCATCGGGCCCGAGGTCTTGACCCTGGTGGTCCCGCTCGGCACCCTCTTCGCCGTGCTGTTGTGGGGCTTCTTCCAACGTCGCTCGCCACAGTGACCGATCGGGCCGCCGGTGCGCGGTCCGGCGGCACCGCTGCGGTGGTCCGCCCGGCGCTCGCCGTCCTGGCCCCGGTTCTCCTGGTCCTCAGCGTCGTCCCACCCCTCGCCACCTATGCCCGGCAGTTCGAGTTCGTCGAGGCGATCCAGTTCTGCCTGCTGGCCATCATCGTCCCCGTGTTCCTCGTCAGCGGAGCGCCGTGGCGGCGCCTCGGTCTCGCCGCCGGTGAGCCGCCCGCCGTCGGTGCGGACGGCGATGTGGTCGCTCCGGCCGGCCTCGGACCCGTCGACCGCCTGGCCCTCGGTCGGCGCCGCCACCCGGCGCCGTGGCGGGCGGTCGTCGTGGCGTCGACCTACCTGGCCCTCGTGGTCCTGTGGCGCATCCCCCTGACCGTCGATGCACTGGCCCGCCATCGCTGGCTGGTGCTCGTGGAGGCGGCGGTCCTGGTGCCGGCCGGGGTGGGGTTGTGGCTGGAGCTGGTCGAGTCGCCTCCGTTGACGCCGCGACTCACCCGTCCGCACCGGGTGGCCATGGCCGCCGTCGTGATGTGGGTGATCTGGGTCCTGGCCTACCTGGTCGGACTGGCCCACGGGGCCTGGTACCACGGCTTCGACCACACGGTCGCCACCGGGATCAGCGTGTCGGCCGACCAGCAGCTCACCTCGGGCGTGATGTGGGCCCTGAGCGGTGCCGCGTTCGTGCCGGTCGTGTTCTGGAATCTGATCCACTGGCTCCAGTCCGAAGAGGACCCGGACGACGAGCTCTACCGGCTGCTGCGCCAGGAGCGCTTCCGGGGCCGCCCGTTGGACCACGGGCTCCGCCTGACCCGTGCCGGACCGGCCCCCTGGTCAGGAGGTCGGGGCGGCGAGCGCCGGGAGGTTCGGCTCGGGGAGGTGGGTGTGCAACAGGGCATCGGCCTGTTGGATGTCGTAGAAGGCCTGGGCCCGGTCGTAGGCCAGGAGCTTCTCCTGGGCCACCAGATCCCGCTCGCTTCGCCGTGTCCCCCGGGTGGAGGTAGAGCGCCTGGATGTCCTCGACGGCGGCGAGGGCCTCCGACGTCGCCCAGGTGGTGGTGACGCTGAGCATGCGGTCGACGAACTTTCCGGCCGCCGTGTCCTGGACCTGGACGTTGTTGGTCAGATCGAAGATCGAGTTGCTGGTGAAGGAGCAGGCCGTCTGGTCGTCGGTGAGCATCTTGGTGGCCGCCTGGCGGTCGGCCGGGCTGAGGGTGCCGGCGACCTGGTCGTGGTGGATCAGGAACGTTTCGTTGATGGCGTAGCCGCACGGCGCCACGTCGGCGTTGATCTCCTTGAGGGACGCCGTCTGGCTGGCGATGTCCTCGGCGTTGCTGATCGGCCGGGGCAGGTCGATGAGGATGGAGGCACCGATCACCACGACGATGGCGGCGGTGACGATCACCCAGGTGCGCTTGTACCAGGTCACGGGCTCGTCAGGGCCCGGCACTCCCGTCGGACCGACGGGGGCGGCTCGGGGAGTGGGCGGGGGCGGCGGTGCGTCGTCGGGGGTCGTCATGGGTTCGTCGTCAGGTTAGCGGCCGTCCGGGCGATCCCCTGGGCGAACCGCTCGATGTCGGCCCGGGAGCAGGACGTAGAGGCCCTGCCGGTTCTCGTTGGCGAAGGGCAGGGCCGATGACCGCAGCCTGCCCTGGGGGTCGACGAAGTAGAGGATGTTGTTGTGGGTCTCCTGGGTCGGCGTCCGGCCGACGGTCACCGTGACTCCGTAGTTGATCCAGATCGGTGTTGAGCTGGCGGAGGGTGCCGGTGAGGAAGTGGATCGACGGATCCGCCTGGAGGCCGGCCGCGGTCAGGGCCGGCGGGGCCGGGGAGACCGCGGTGCGGTTCGGGTCGGTGTTGACGACGGCGAACTCGACGTCGGCGGACTTCGGCCCGAGGAGCGCGGCGGCATCCTTCAGCTCGAGGCCGAGCACCCGGCAGATGTCGGTGCACCCGGTGTTGAAGAAGGTGAGGACGACGACCTTCCCCGACTGGGCCTTCAGGCTCCAGACCGCCCCGGTGGGCTCCTGCAGCCGGAAGTCCGGGTGCCGGCCCGGTCCCGAGTTGGCGCAGGCCGAGGAAGGCGTCGAGCGGGGCACCGATCTGCGGGGCCGACGGGGCCCGCGGAGCCAGTGGCGCCGGTGGGGCGCCGGTGGTCGAGATCGTGGTCGTGGTCACCGACGTGGCGACCCCGACGTTCCCGAAGTAGTGCTCGAGCACGACGCCACCCAGTCCGATCACGGCGAACCCGATGGCGATCCCGAGGACGACCTTGCGGGGGACGGGAGTCCGCCCGGCCCGCAGGGCCGCGCTCCGATCCACGGGTGCGCGAACCGGTGCTGAAGGCGGCGGCCCGTTCCTCGGCGGTCAACCCGGCGATGGTCGCGGTCGCGGATGCGTCCCTCGAGCGGCCCTGCTCCGGTGCTCGAGGGCTCGGAGGCGGTGGGATCGTCGACGGTCGGGTCGTCGGGGGTCATCGGGTGGCCCCCGCGGTGAGGGCGTCGGTCCAGTGGGTGAGCGACGCCAGGGTCTGGGTGCCCAGGGCCACGTGGACGACCCGGCCCCGGGCATCGAGGAAGAACGTCACCGGCAGGGCGGTCAGGAGGTAGGCGGTGGCTGTGGTGGCCTTGCTGTCCACCCCCACGGGATACGTGGCGTGCGCCTTGGCCAGGAGCGCCTGGGCGGCGGGCCCGTCGGCGTCGTTGGCGTCGATCCCGATGACGGTCACGTGCCCGGCGGTGCGGGCGGAGAGCGTGGCGAAGTTGCCGAGTTCGGCCTGGCAGTCCTTGCACCAGGAGGCGAAGAAGTTGACCACCGTGGGCGTGCCCAGGGCCGAGGCCAGGGTCACCGGCTGCCCGCCCCCGAGGCGGGGCAACGAGAATGCCGGCGCCGCGCTCCCGGTCGGCAGCGTCGTCACCGGGGCGACCGGGTAGGCGACCGCCTTCGGACGGGTGTCCCGGGTGGCCACGAAGACGATGAATGCGAGGAGCACCACCGCAGCCACCGCCGCCACGATCCACCACCACCGGTCCCCACGCTTCGGGGATGTCGTGCCGAGGGTGGAGGAGGTGTCGGACATGGGAGTGTTCGGCTGTCGGCACCCGTGACGGGTGGCCGTGACCGGACGGTCCGGAAGCGCCTCCGGAAGGATACCCACAGATGGGCGGTCGGGAAGCGTCGGTCCGCCGCCCCGGTGGCGGGTGACCGGGAGACGGGATCAGGTGCCCGGATCGGTCCACGGATCGGTCCCGGAGGGCTCCGAGCCGTGGTCAGGGCTCGAAGCGGTAGCCCATGCCGGGCTCGGTGATGAAGTGGCGGGGCCGGGAGTGGTCGTCCTCGAGCTTGCGTCGCACCCGGCCCATGAGCACCCGCAGGTACTCCGTCTCCGTCTCGTACTGGGGCCCCCACACCTCCTGGAGGAGCTGGCGTTGGGACACCAGCCGGCCCGGGTTGCGGACCAGCACCTCGACGATGTCCCACTCCTTCGGGGTGAGGTGGACCTCGGTGCCGTCGCGGACCACCCGCTTGGCGTCGAGGTCGACGGTGAACCCCTCCGCCTCGACCTGGGGGTCCTGTTCGGCGCCGGGCGCCCGCCGGAGGGCGGCCCGGATCCGGGCCAGCAGCTCGTCCATCCCGAACGGCTTGGTCACGTAGTCGTCGGCCCCGAGGTCGAGGGCCTCGACCTTGCCCATCGACTGGTGGCGGGCCGACAGCACCAGGATCGGCACCTCGCTCCACCCCCGCACGCCGCGGATGACCTCGACCCCGTCGATCCCCGGCAGGCCGAGGTCGACCAGGACCAGGTCGGGGTGCCAGTGGGCCACCTGGTCGAGGCCCTCCTCGCCGGTGCGGGCGCCGGTCACCTCGTAGCCGCGGGCGCCGAGGCTGATGGTGAGGGCCCGCAGCAGCGACGGGTCGTCGTCGATCGACGAGGACCCGGGCCGCCGCCCGGTCGTCCCGGGCGGTCACGGGCGCCTGGTCACGGCGTCGCCTCGGCGGACGCGTCGACTCCGGCGTCCTCGTCGTCGGGGACGGCCACGTCCTCGTCGAGGTCGGCGTCGATGATCGTCGGCGTGTGGTCGACCGGGGCGGGCAGGCGGACCACCATGGTGCAGCCGCCGCCCGGGCGTGTCCTCGAGGTCGAGCTCGCCGCCCACCGCCTCGGCGAAGCCCCGCGACACGGCCAGGCCCAGGCCGACCCCGGTCCGGTTCGCCGAGTCGCCCAGACGCTGGAACGGCCGGAACACCAGGTCGCGGTCGGCGGCCCGGATCCCGGGACCGTGGTCGATGACCCGGATGTCGACCCGTCCGGCCACGGCGCCGGCCTCGACCCGCACCGCCTTGCCCGCCCCGTGGAGGAGGGCGTTGTCGACCAGGTTGGCCACCACCCGCTCGAGCAGGACCGGGTCGGTCTCGATCCGGGGGAGGGAGGACGGCGACGGAGACGGTCACGGCCCGACCACGGGGGCCGAGGCTGGCCAGTGCGCGCGTCGACCAGCTCGCGCCACGTCGGTGGAGCGGGACAGGACCTCCATGGCCCCGGTCTCCAGCCGGCTCATGTCGAGCAGGTTCTCCACCAGGGCGCTCAGCCGGTCGGCCTCGTCGTCGATGGTCTGGAGCAGGATGGCCGTCTCGTCGGGACCGAACTCGAGCTGGTCGGACAGGAGGCTCGAGGACGCCGCCTTGATCGAGGCCAGCGGGGTGCGCAGGTCGTGGCTGACGGCGGCCAGCAGCGCCGAGCGCAGCTGGTTGGCCCGGGCCAGCGAGTCGGCCTCGGCCGCCTCGGCGTGCAGGCGGTCGCTCTCCAGGGCGGTGGACAGCTGGGCGGCGAAGGCGGCCAGGATGTCGCGGTCCTCGGCGGTCAGGCCCGGGCCCTGGAGCACCAGGACCTCGTGGTCGGTCAGGGGCAGGGCGAGCGACCCCTGGTCTGGGGACGTGGGCGGCGCCGCGCCGGCGGAGGCCACGGTGTTCCCAGCGGTGGCCGGCGCGCTCCGTCATCGGCGCGCAGGACGGCGGCCGACGTGAGGCGGAAGGCGACCACCAGCTCGTCGAGCAGCGCGGGCAGGGGATTGCCTTCGGGGGAGACCAGGCGGCCGGCCACCCGGGCCAGCATCCGGGCGTCGGCCCGGGCCTGCACGGCGGCCGCGGTCCGTCGGGCGGCCAGGTCGACCAGCACGCTGACCACGCCGGCCGTCACCAGGAACATCAGCAGGGCCAGCACGTCCCGGGCGTCGGCGATGGTGAAGGTGTGGACCGGCGGCGCGAAGTAGTAGTTCGACAGGAGGAACCCGACGATGGCGGCCAGGATGCCCGGGCCACACGCCGCCGGTGGCGGCCACCGCCACCACCAGGACGAGGTAGGAGCTGAGGGCCGTGGCCAGGTCGGCGTGGGATCCGGTCGAGGTGAGCAGCGAGCGTGAGGAGGGGGAAGCCGACGACGCCGAGCAGCACGGCGGCCAGCCGGCGCCGGACCGAGAGGGGGGACAGGAGCGCCGACGGTGGCGGGGGATCCGGTGCCGGGCGTGGACGCTCGGTCGTCCTGTCGGCCAGCCTCCGGCCTCCTCGACGCCGTCGGTGGCGATGACGTGGACGTCGAGCGCGCCGCCGGCCGCCCGGATGACCGAGTTGATGACCGAGCCCCGGACGTACTCGGCCAGGCGGCTGCGGTGGGTGGCGCCGAGGACGAGCTGGGTGGCGTTCTCGGCCCGGGCCACCTGCACCAGTGCCGGGGCGACGTCGGCGCCGACCACCTCGACGTAGCGGCCGCCGAGGTCGTCGAGCAGGGCCCGGTTGCGGCCCAGGTCCGTCGGCGCCGGCGCCGGACAGGCCGTCGTCGGTGCGCACGTGGACCCCGACCAGCTCGGCCTTGGTCCGCATGGCCATCCGGGCGGCCCGGCGGACCAGGACGGCGCTGCCCGGCGACCCGGTCAGGAGACGACGACCCGCTCCTTGGTCTCCCACGGGCCGGCGATGTCGTGGCGCTCCCGGTAGTCGTGGAGCTCCTCGTCGACCCGGTCGGCCACCCACAGCAGGGCCAGCTCGCGCAGGGCGGTGAGGTTGCCGGTCCGGAAGTAGTTGCCGAGGGCGGCGTCGATCCGCTCGGGCGGGTAGACGTTGCCGTGGGCCAGGCGGCGGCGCAGGGCCTCGGGGGCCATGTCCACCAGCTCGATCTGGTCGGCGGCCCGGACCACCCGGTCGGGCACCGTCTCCTGCTGGGCCACGCCGGTGATCCGCTCGACGACGTCGTTGAGCGACTCGAGGTGCTGCAGGTTGACGGTCGAGATGACGTTGATCCCGGCGTCGAGCAGCTCGGTCACGTCCTCCCAGCGCTTGGCGTGGTCGCGACCCGGGACGTTGGTGTGGGCCAGCTCGTCGACCAGGACCAGCTCGGGCTTGCGGGCCAGCAGGCCGTCCAGGTCCATCTCCTCGAACGGCTGGCCCCGGTAGTCGACCGCCTGCGGGGGAAGATCGGCAGGTCGCGGACCTGGGCGTCGGTCTGGGGCCGTCCGTGCTCCTCGACCCAGCCGATCACCACGTCGGTGCCGCGCTCCTTGCGCCGCCAGCCCTCGTTGAGCATGGCGTAGGTCTTGCCCACCCCGGGCGCGGCCCCGAGGTACAGGCGGAGCTTGCCCCGTGCCACGTCGTCCTACCGCATCCGCCGGGTCACGGCCCCGTGCGTGCCAGCGGCGTCGAGCGCGAGGTTCAAGGTCAGCACGTTCACTCCCGGATCTCCCAAGACCCCAAGACTACGCCCCGTGGTGTTCGCGGCGATCAACTTGGCGGACGGTGGCCAGCGGCAGGTGGCGGGCCCGGGCCACGGTCGGGGCCTGGATGGTCGGCGTTGGCGACCGAGATGTCCGGGTCGAGGCCGGACCCCGATGCGGTCACCGCGTCCACCGGTACCTGGGCGTTCGGCGCCAGGCCGAACTCGGACCGGTAGGCGATGGCCCGCTCCGGCACCGAGCTCCGGAGGCCTCCCCGACCCAGAGCGAGGCAGCCAAACAAGACCGCACGAAAAAAGAGACACAAGCGCGCAGCCCAGCGACCACGCAGCCCGGGCTGCGGTCAGCGGACAGATGCATAGGTAGCGGTAGACGCAAGACAGACTCAGGGTCAGGCCGCGACCCGGAAAATAGCTCGAACAAAACGCAATATCGAGGCCCCGACCGTGATAAGCCCAAAACTGCAATGAACAACTACAGAATTAATCAATAGACAACTGCACACAGATATGGAGATACGCAGTGACACGCGCGACCTGAAGCGCCGTGACGAAGGCGCGACCCGGGAGAGGTACAACGACACGACGCACTCCGCCAGCCCTCGTTGAGCATGGCGTAGGTCTTGCCCACCCCGGGCGCGGCCCCGAGGTAGAGACGGAGCTTCCCCCGCGCCACGTCGTCCTACCGCGTCCGCCGGGTCACTGCACGATCCGTGCGTCCCAGTGGCGTCGAGCGCGAGGTTCAAGGTCAGCACGTTCACTCCCGGGTCTCCCAAGACCCCCAGGCTACGCCCCGTGGTGTTGTCGGCGATCAACTGGCGCACCGTGGACAGGGGCAGGTGGCGGGCCCGGGCCACTGTCGGGGCCTGGATGTTCGGCGTTGGCGATGGAGATGTCAGGGTCGAGGCCCGATCCCGAGGCGGTCACCGCGTCGACCGGGACCTGGGCGTTCGGCGCCAGGCCGAACTCGGACCGGTAGGCGATGGCCCGCTCGGGCACCGTGCTCGGGTCGCAGACGTACGTGCCGTCGCTGTTCTTGGCGTACTTCTGCCCGGGGTCGGGGCTGGTCACCGGAGCGGCGGCCGACGTGGTGTCGACGGGCACGCAGTACGGGTCGGCCGGGGTGGCGAACGGGTTGGTCTTGGACGGCTGACCCGTCGAGGCCGACCGAGTTCACCCCGGGGACGAAGCCGATGAGCAGCGGGTTGGACGGGCCCGAGGTTGGAAGCCCCGCTGACGGTGATGTTGTCGGTGGCCGACGAGGTCACCGCGTCGGACGGCCGGGTCTGGAAGTACTTGGCGATCGGGTTGCCCTTGCTGTCGGTGAAGGGCTGGCCGATCAGGCGACGAGCCGACGTCCTTGCCGTTCTTCTGGACGAAGGACCCATTGGCCTGATGGCCGAATGCCACCTGGCCGATCCCGGTGAGTGCCAGCCCGTAGGCGAATCCGCAGACGATGGTCATCACGATGACCATGCCGATGGCGGTGAGCAGTTGACGACGCATTACTTGACTCCCATCGCAGTGATGATCATGTCGATCAGCTTGATCCCGATGAAGGGGATGATGAAGCCACCGAGCCCGTAGATGAGGAGGTTCCGGCGCAGGACCTCGGCAGCACTGGCGGCACGGAACTTCACGCCCCGCAGGGCCAGCGGGATCAGCGCCACGATGATCAGGGCGTTGAAGATGACCGCCGACAGGATGGCGCTGTGGGGCGAGCTCAGGTGCATGATGTTGATGCGGTTCAGCGCGGGGAACACGCCCACGAACATGGCCGGGATGATGGCGAAGAACTTGGCCACGTCGTTGGTGATGGAGAACGTGGTGAGCGACCCCCGGGTGATCAGCAGCTGCTTGCCGATCTCCACGATGTCGATGAGCTTGGTCGGGTTGGAGTCGAGGTCGACCATGTTCCCGGCCTCCTTGGCGGCCTGGGTCCCGCTGTTCATGGCCACGCCCGACGTCGGCCTGGGCCAGGGCCGGGGCGTCGTTGGTGCCGTCACCGGTCATGGCCACCAGGTGCCCGCCCGGCCTGCTCGGCCTTGATGAGCGCCATCTTGTCCTCGGGGGTGGCCTCGGCCAGGAAGTCGTCGACGCCGGCCTCGGCGGCGATGGCCGCCGCGGTCAGGGGGTTGTCGCCGGTGATCATCACGGTGCGGATGCCCATCTTGCGCATCTCGACGAACTTCTCGGCGATGCCGGGCTTGACCACGTCCTTCAGGTGGATGACGCCGAGCACCCGGGGACCGTCGGCGACGACCAGCGGTGTGCCGCCGCCCTTGGAGATCGTCTCCACCACCGGGGCCAGGTCGACCGGGACGGTCCCGCCCTGCTCCTCGACCCACCGGCGGACCGAGTCGGCCGCACCCTTGCGGATCGACCGGCCGTCCACGTCCAGGCCGCTCATGCGGGTCTGCGCGGTGAACGGCACCAGCTCGGCACCGGGCACGTCCTCGGCGACCTGGCCGTAGTGGGACTCGGCCAGCTCCACGATGGATCGGCCCTCGGGCGTCTCGTCGGCCAGGCTCGACAGCATGGCCGCGGCGGCCAGCTCGTGCTGCTCCACGTCGGGCATGGGCACGAACACGTCGGCCCTGCGGTTGCCGAAGGTGATGGTGCCGGTCTTGTCGAGCAGGAGGGTGGAGACGTCGCCGGCGGCCTCGACGGCCCGGCCCGACATGGCCAGCACGTTGCGCTGCACCAGGCGGTCCATGCCGGCGATGCCGATGGCCGACAGCAGCGCGCCGATGGTCGTCGGGATCAGGCAGACCAGCAGGGCCACCAGCACGATGATCGACTGCTGGGCACCCGAGTAGATCGAGAACGGCTGGAGCGACACCACGGTGAACATGAAGATGATGGTGAGGCCGGCCAGGAGGATGTCCAGGGCGATCTCGTTGGGGGTCTTCTGGCGGCTGGCCCCCTCGACCAGGGCGATCATGCGGTCGAGGAACGTCTCGCCCGGCTTCGAGGTGATCTTCACCACGATCCGGTCGGACAGCACCCGGGTGCCGCCGGTGACCGAGGAGCGGTCGCCGCCGGACTCGCGGATCACCGGGGCCGACTCGCCGGTGATGGCCGACTCGTCGACGGTGGCGATCCCCTCGACGATGTCCCCGTCGCCGGGGATGAGCTGTCCCGGCGTCACCACGCACAGGTCGCCGAGCTGGAGCTGGCTCGAGGCCACCTCGACCACGTCGTCACCCCGCTGCACGTAGGCGACGGTCTCGGCGCGGGTCTTGCGCAGGGTGTCGGCCTGGGCCTTGCCCCGACCCTCGGCCACCGCCTCGGCGAAGTTGGCGAAGAGCACGGTGAACCACAGCCAGACCACGATGCTGAGGGCGAAGACGTTCTCCGAGCTCGAGGACGAGCCGAAGTCGCGGATCAGGTAGAAGGTGGTGAGCACGCTGCCGAGCTCGACCACGAACATGACCGGGTTGGACTTCATGTGCCGCGGGCTGAGCTTGACGACCGAGTCGATCAGGGCCCGGCGCACCATGGTGCTGTTGAAGGTGGCGGAGCGCCGCTTGGGCGACCCGGACGAGGACTCCTGCTGGGGAGCGTCCGGGATTTCGAGGGTGGATGTCATCTGACTCCTTCTCAGAACTTTCCGACGAGGTGCTCGACGATGGGACCGAGGGCCAGCACCGGGAAGTAGGTGAGGCCGACGATGAGGACGGCGATGCCGGCCATGAGCAGTGCGAAGAGCGGTGTGCCGGTGGGCAGGGTGCCCCCCGACGCCGGGATCCGCTGCTTGCGACCGAGCGACCCGGCGATGGCCAGGACGGGCACCATCAGGGCGAACCGACCGACCAGCATGGCGATTGCCTGCGTGATGTTGTACCAGTTGGTGTTGCCGGCGAGGCCGGCGAACGCCGAGCCGTTGTTGTTGGCGGGCGAGGTGAAGGCGTAGGTCACCTCGGAGAGACCGTGGGGTCCCGGGTTGTAGATCGAGGTCAGCGACGACGGCATCACCACGGAGATGGCGGTGAACAACAGGATCACGAACGGCACCATCAGCAGGTAGAGGACCACCAGCTTCATCTCCTGCGCCTGGATCTTCTTGCCGAGGTACTCCGGCGTTCGCCCGACCATCAGCCCGGCGATGAACACCGCCAGGATGGCCATGATGAGCATGCCGTAGAGGCCGGACCCGGTACCGCCGGGGCTGACCTCGCCGAGCATCATGTTGAACAGGAGCACCCCTCCGCCGAGTGGGGTGTAGCTGTCGTTGGCCGAGTTGATCGATCCGGTCGAGGTGCTGGTCGACGAGGAGTTGAAGAGGGCCTAGATGATGGGTCCGTTGCGCACCTCCTTGCCCTCCATGTTGCCGCCCGGCGAGGTGGAGGTGATCGCCTGGGAGACATGGGCCTGGGTGACGTGGACGTTCCCGTGGGCCTCGAGGGGCATGATCAGCAGGGCACCGATGGCGAACAGGCCGACCATGGCGCCGAGGACGGCGTACCCCTGCTTGCGGTCCTTGGCCATCTTGCCGAAGGTCCATGCCAGGGCGAACGGGATGGCGAGCAGCAACCAGTTCGACAGCATGTTGGTCAAGCCGGTCGGGTTCTCGAAGGGATGGCCGGCGTTGGCGTTGAAGGGCCCGCCACCGTTGGTCCCCAGCTGCTTGATCGCCTCCTGCGAGGCGATCGGGCCTCCGGCGATCCCCTGGGACTGTCCCGAGACGCGTGGTGAGCATGTGGGTGGCGTGCAGGTTCTGCTCCGCCCCCTGGGCGATCAGGATGACGGCGGCGACGGCGGCGATGGGGATGAGGACGCGGATGACGATCCGGGTCAGGTCGGCCCAGAAGTTCCCGAGGGTGTTCGACTGCTTCCGGATCAGCCCGCGGATGAGTGCCACGGCAACGGCGATACCGACCGCCGCCGACACGAAGTTCTGCACCGCCAACCCCGCCATCTGGGTGATCTGGGCCATGGTGTCCTCACCGGCGTAGTTCTGCCAGTTGGTGTTGGTGAGGAAGCTGACCGCGGTGTTGAACGACAGCGCCGGTGGGACTGCGGCCAGATGGTCCGGGTTGAGCGGGAGGTGGGCCTGGAGCCGCTGCATCCCGTAGAGGACGAGGACGGAGATGAACGAGAAGGCCAGGAGCGAGATGGCGTAGGTGGTCCACCGCTGCTCGCTCTCGGGATTGACCCCGGTCACCTTGTAGATGAGGCGCTCGATCGGCCCGAAGACCCGGTCTCCCGGGGCCTTCTTGTTCTCGAACACCTTGGCCATGTACGACCCCAGCAGCGGGGTCGAGATGGCCAGCAGGACGACGAGGACGATGACGTCGATGACGTTCTGGGTCATCAGAGCTTCTCGGGGGCGACGAGGGCGTAGATCAGGTAGGCGGTGACGATCACGGACAGGATCAGGCCGACCAGGTTGTCGTAGCTCTTCATGCCGGGACCTCCTCGGTGATGGTGTGCGGTCGACGGTGTCCGGGTCGATCGAGGTCGACGTCGGTGCCGACGGCACGTCGTCCTTGCCCGACGACGCGCTCGCACACGCGGACGAAGACGACCATGAGGGCGAAGAACGCCACGATGGTCGCGAGGAAGAGAAGGTCAGCCACGGGGGCCTCCTGTCAATTGCGTCGGGTGGAACTCACCCGACCACCGTCGCATCCCCGGTTCGGCGTGTGAAGGGTCTTTTGCACCGCTTTTACGCCGTCTGCCGGGTTCTTTACGGCCCGTTACACGGTCGGCCGTCCGGGGGCGGGCGGACCTGAACGAGTGGGTCAGGCCGTCAGGAGGTCGGGCCGCTCCAGCACGTAGACGGCCTGGGGTCCGGCATCGCTCGGGTCGTCGGACACGAGTTCGCCCGCCCACATCCGGGTGAACCCGACCCGCTCGAGGGCCCGCCACGAGCGGCGGTTGTCGCGGTGCACGCCGACCACGCAGGCCGGGCACTCCGGGTACCGGTCCCACGAGTCGGCCACGAAGGCGGCGATCATCCGGGTGTCCGAGGCCCCGGCCGATGTGGTCGGGATCGCCGATCAGGTAGTCGATGCCGAAGCGCGTCGAGCGGTGCGCCGGTCGGCGCCAGGGTGGCGCGCCACGCCGCCTCGTCGGCGATCCGGTAGCGCAGGACGAGGCCGACCGGCGCCCCGTCGAGGGTGACGATGCGGACCTCGGTGGGGTCGGTGCCGTCGACGACGGGACCGTAGCGGGCCTCGACGTCGTCCGGGTCCGGAGGGCTCCCGCCACCACGGCGCGACGTGGGGCTGCGGCGAACCAGGCGGACGAGGAGGGGGAAGTCCGTCCTGGCCAGGGGCCGGAAGCCGATCGAGTGTCACTGCCGTCGGGGCGGGCAGTCATCAAGCCGGGGCTACCGCCGTCAGCCCGGGGCCGCGATGCCATTCGGCCAGCTCGATCGGTCACGTCGCCCGGGCCGCGACACGAAGACCAGGCGCCGGTCATGGAACTCGAGCACCTCGTTGCGGATCCGCACGCCGGCGGCCCGCAACCGGGCGACGGTGGCGTCGAGGTCGTCGACCGCGAAGCAGACGTGGTTGAACCCGAGGCGGGCCAGGTCGGCCTCGTCGGGGTCGGGTCGGGGCTCGGGCCGGTGGAACCGGAGGAGCTGGACCTCCTGGTGGGTGGGGACGACCGCGGAGCTCGAGGGTGACGTGGTCGGCCTCCCAGCCGTCGATCCCCATGTAGCGCGGACATCTCCTGGCCGGACACCACGACGGTCCGGGTCTGCTCGAAGCCGAGGAGCCCGAAGAAGGCGACGGCGCCGTCGAGGTCCTCGACGGCGATCGTCACGTGGTCGAAGCCACGATGTCGGTCCGGGGGCATGGGCGCATCGTACGGCCACGGGGCCGGGCGGTCGCCCCTACTGCGTGCGGAACGCCCGGGACACGTCGACCCCCAGGTCGGGGATGGGCAGGTCGTTGGCGAACCGGTACAGGATCGTGCGCATGTACATGCCGGCGGCCGAGGCGTACATCGCGACGCCGATGCAGTCCGGCGAATCCGAGCGACAGCCACGGGGACCCCGAGACCAGAGCCGGGCGGCGCAGGCGACGATGCCGAGCACCAGCACGGCCAGGGCGGCGATCGACAGTCCGACGAAGAGCAGGCCGAAGCGCAGCCCGCCCCGGGCCACGGTGCCGAACCTGGCCTTGAGGATGGCCGAGGAGCGCTTCGAGCGCCTCGATCGGTCCCACGTCCTCGAAGGCGAGGACCGGGACGACCATGAAGGTGGCGACCGCCCAGGCCAGGCCTCCGGCCACCCCGATCAGGCGGCCGACGAGCCCGAGTCGCTGCTCGAGCGCCCGGATGGCCGTGCCGACGACGGCGGACAGGATCGCCCACTTGAAGATGACGCCCTTGCGTGCCCAGGCCTGGGCGAGCGCCCCGGCGACGGTGGGGGTCCGGCCCTCGATCCGGTCGGCCGCCGCGAAGCACAGGGCCACGTTGAAGATGACGGTGGCCGCGGTGGCGACCATCGAGCCGCAGGCGACGGCGATCATCACGGCGAATCCGTTGTGGCCGAGGACGAGGGTCAGGGGCCGGTGATCAGGGCGAATGCGAGCAGCGCGGTGGCGGTCGCCATGACCGGGAGCCAGATCATCTGGCGGTCCTGGCGGAACAGTTCCAACGAGGCCCGCAGGATCGCCTTGCCGGTGGGATTCTTCGCTGCCATCAGTCCGTCCTCTCGGGTCGTCGTTGCATCATTCCATCACCGTCGTCACGGCGGGCCGCGGCCTTGAGTTGCGGTTGGGCGCCGGGGTGCGTCCGACGTCGGTGGTCGGGTCCCTACGCTCGTGTGGGTACGGTCGGGGTCGGTCGCAGGGTCGGTCGGAGGTCCACACCGTCGGGCACGGCATCGGCATCGAGGAGAAGGCTGCACATGGCAACGAACGAGCTTCCCGGCGGGACTTTCACCCTCGCCGACGGTCTCACGGTCACCCGTGTCGGCTACGGCACCATGCAGCTCGCGGGCCCCGGGGTATTCGGTCCTCCGGCCGACCCGGAGGGCGCGGTCGCCATCCTCCGGGAGGCTGTCGAGATCGGGATCACCCACATCGACACCAGCGACTTCTACGGCCCGCACGTGACGAACCGGCTCATCCGCGAGGCGCTCCACCCGTATCCGGATGACCTCCGGATCGTGACGAAGGTGGGCGCCAGCCGGGACGCCGAGGGCGGTTGGCCCCATGCCCGCTCCCCCGAGGAGCTGCGCCGGGCCGTGCACGACAACCTGGACCACCTCGGCGTCGACGTGCTCGACGTCGTCAACCTGCGCATGGGCGGGTTCCACGGTGCTGAGCCCGGCTCGATCGCCGAGCAGTTCGAGACGCTGGCCGGCCTGCAGGAACAAGGGCTGATCCGCCACCTCGGGGTCAGCACGGTGAACGCCGAGCAGATCGCCGAGGCCCGGTCGATCGCTCCGGTCGTGTGCGTCCAGAACTTCTACAACGTGGCCCACCGGGTGGACGATGCGCTGGTCGACTCGCTGGCCGCCCAGGGGATCGCCTACGTGCCCTACTTCCCCCTCGGTGGTTTCACGCCGCTCCAGTCCGATGCGCTGGGCGCGGTCGCCGACCGGATCGGCGCCGGCCCGATGGCGGTGGCCCTGGCCTGGTTGCTGCAGCGGTCACCCAATGTGCTGCTCATCCCCGGCACGTCGTCGCTCGCCCACCTCCGGGAGAACGTCGCCGGTGCCGGCCTGGACCTGTCCGCCGACGACCTTGCCGAGTTGGACTCCATCGCCGGTTGAGGCCGCCCCGCCCGTGGCGGGTGCCGTGCGGCCCCCTCGGGGCGGAGGGTCTGCTCGACACGGAAGGGCCACCACGGACGTTCGGCCCCCGTTAGTCTCGGAAGATGGCGCGCGACGTGGTCACCGGTTACTGCTGGCCACAATCGGTGTCCGGGGGCGACCAGGTCGGCGTGCACCTGTCGTCGTCCGGTGGCCGGCCGGTGCGTGTCGAGGTGGCACGGGTCGGCGCCCGTCGAGACGTGGTGTTCCGTGCCGATACCGTCGCCGTCGACGAGCACGAGACACCGGTCGACGCCTCCTCGAAGGGGTGCGGCTGGCCCGCCGCGCTCACGTTGGCGGTCGATCCGGAGTGGCGGTCGGGCTACTACGAGGTCGCCTTCGAGATCGACGTGGGCGGCAAGGTACGGCGCGATCGTGCCTTCTTCGTGGTGCGGCCGTCGTCGGGCGCACGGATCGTCCTGGCCCTGGCGACCAATACGTGGCACGCCTACAACGACTTCGGGGGGCCGAATCTGTACACGGGTGGGACCCACGTCTCCATGCAGCGACCGATGGCTGCGGGCTACCTGTACAAGCCGCCGGGGAAGGGTCGCCGCGTGACGGGGACGGGCGCGCCCGATCCGCAGAATGCCGCGCACGTCGGATACATCCAGATCAACCATCTCTCGGGCTACGCGGGGTCGGCGGGCTGGCCCGACTGGGAGCTCCCCTTCATCGAGTGGGCTGAGCGCGAGGGGTTCGAGATCGGCGTGTGCACGAATGCCGACCTCGAGGAGCACCCCGAGGTGCTGGCCGACGCCGGTCTGTACCTGTCCGTCGGCCATGACGAGTACTGGAGCGCCGGCATGCGGGACACGGTGGAGGCCTTCATCGCCAAGGGGGGGAATGCGGCATTCTTCTCGGGCAATACCTCGCTGTGGCAGGTGCGCATCGAGGGTGTCGACCACGACGTGATGGTCGGGTACAAGGGGTTCTTCTCGAGCGACCCGTGCATGGCTACCGACCGTGAGGCGGAGGTGACGACGTTCTGGTCCGACGTGATCGTGGGCCGGCCCGAGAACACCATGACCGGCGTCTCGTTCACCCGTGGGGGGTACCACCGGATCGGGCGAAACGTGACCGCCGGCCTCGGCGGCTACACCGTGCACCGTGCCGATCACTGGATGTTCGACGGCACCGGGCTCGGCTACGGCGATGTGCTCGGCGCCGGCGCGACGGTGGTCGGGTACGAGTGCGACGGATGCACGTTCACCTACCGCGACGGGCTGCCGTATCCGACGGGGGAGGACGGGACGCCGGCGACGTTCGAGATCCTCGGCACGTGCCCGACGCAGCACTTCACCCGTGAGACGGCGCCCCGTCCACCGAAGCCGGGAGAGCCGAGCGAGTTGGAGTACATCGCGGCACGTGTGTTCGGGACGCGTGAGCCCGAGGCGATGGAGCGCATCCGTCACGGCCACGCGGTCCTCGGGGCGTACACGAACAGGTCCGGGGCCACGGTGGTGACGTCGGGGTCGACCGACTGGGCCCACGGGCTGGCGGGGAGGGACCCGCAGATCGAGCAGATCACCCGGAACGTGCTGACGAGGTTGGGGTAGGACTACTCCGCCCGGTGGCGGTGACGGTGACCGCGCGCGACCGGGAGAGACAGCGCGGAGGACATGAGGCAACGTTCAACTCTCTCGTCAACCCTGGTGAGGTATCTGAACGGGCCTGAGAAGGGCCAATCGGTTGTGCTCAGGTATCTCATCTCCCAGGCCGGATGCACCTGTTCGATGGCCTCACCTCGGCGGTCCCTTCCCATGCCGCCATCGGTCTTCAGGACTGCCTTCAGCCCTGTGACTGGCGGGGCATTCCGGCAGATGGACCCGATCCGATCAATAACACGGGAGACGGAGTTCCGCACGATTGCCGAGGAATCGCATCCATTGGCAACTCGCAGACAACTCACAGGCAATTCCTATCCCATGGCCGTACCGTCCGGTAATGGGCAGAAGTCGGTCGAGACGGACAGCAATCGTGCTGGCCATCACGGGAGTGGTGGTCGCACTGGTGATTGCCGGCGTCCAGACGTTCGGTGGTGAACAGAGTTCGCCCAAAATGGGATCGGCGCCTTCGGCATTGGTACTCGATTCGGCCTACGCCAAGAGCGTCGGCTACCCCAAGACGGTCCAGGCGGCCTCCAAGCGAGCGGTGACGAACGAAAAGGGCTGCTCAGCCTCGATCGAAGCAGTCTACGAAGACGCTGCGGGCAAGACCGGTCTGATCTCGGATCTCCTCAAGTGCGATTCACCGGCGTCGGCGGCAACGGTGCTGGCCACCTACCGCAAGTCAATCCGCGTTGCCGCTTCCATAGGGGTTCCCGTGCAACTGGGAACGACGGCGTTCGCGACGGCAAGCAGTGCGCCGGAATACGTTGTGGCTTGGCAGGTGGGATCAGATGTGGCGCTGTCTGCAGTCGACGTCGACATCGCGGCGTCCTCGAGCTCATCGGGGTCGTCCGAATCGGCCCCCTCCTACTCGATCACCCGAGACCAGGTGAAGATCCTCGCCGATGCCGCCGTTCAGCAGAACTCCCTGTACCACTGAGGTTCAGGCACGGGATGGACAGGTGGGGTCAGCGAGGTCGGGCACGTGCCCACCGAGCGGTGGGAGTCGTGAGGTCCGGTCGTGCAGCGACTGGGAGCGAAGTCAGGTAGTTCCGAGAATCCGGAGCAGCCGACCGCGTGTCGCCGGGTCGGCGGAGCCCGTGCATTGGCGAAGCGACTCATCGGCTCACCCGGAGCCGAAGTACCCCACGCCGAACGCGAATACCCCACCGTCGGTGGCAACCTCCCAATAGCCGCCGGTATTGACGTCAGAGGTGATCCCGACCACCGGGGCGTTGAGCGTGGAACCTCCCATTGACCCTCGGAATGGGGCATCGCCGAATGCGAACACACCGCCGTCGGCGCCTACCAATCGATAGCCGGCGCCGCTCGGACTCGAGTCGATGCCGGTGGTCGCCGCCACATGGGGAATCGAGGCCACGGAGCCGAGGAATGGCGCGTCGAAGGCGAAGACCCCTCCATCAAGCGCAACTTCCCAATAGCCACCGGTTGCTGTGTCTCTGGCGATGTCGATGACCGGAGCGTTGAGCGCGAGTCCGCCCGTCGATCCGTGGAACACGGCATCGCCAAAGGCGAAGACTCCTCCATCGGCCGCCACGAGCCAGTACCCGCCTCCGTCACGGGTGGAGGCCATGGCCACTACGGGCTCATTGAGCTGGTGGCCGCCCATGGATCCGAAGTACCCGGCGTCACCGAAGGCGAAGACTCCCCCATCTGCGGCTACCAGCCAATAGCCCTTCCCGTCCGATGTGGCGACAACGTGGTTGATGGGGGATGCGAGTGGCCTGCCGGCCATCGACCCGTACAGGGCAGCATCGCCGTGGGCCGTGACGCCTCCGTCGGCCGCGACCAGCCAGTAGCCGTGGCCCGAGGGTGTGGCGGCGATGCTTCTTGTGGAGTCGGTGTTGACGGTGACGGCCCCGACGAACAGGCGGCGGGCCCCGCCACACGCGTAGCCGGTGCAGCCTGGCCGCCACGCCGCATAGGCCAGCATCCATTGGCCAAACTGATCACGGAACAGAGATCCTCCGCCGGGTCCCGAAGCGGAGCCTGAAGACGTCAGGATCTGGGTGGTGCTCCCAGGCGTGCAGGGACTCGTCGGCGAGGTGCAAAGTACGTACGCCTCGGAGTAGGCACCGGAGTCCCAAAGGCCAGCCGAGAACAAGAGTAGGTAGACGCCCCCTTGCTCGATGAGCTGGGGGTTCTCGACGGTGGCTTCCCAGGGGTAGCGGGCACTGTCCTGGTCCAGGAGTTCGGTCGGTGCCCCCACGAGCGACATCCCGTCTGCACTCAATTGCTGGGACCAGATCTTGGATCCTTGAGTGGACCCTCCGTCGTTTGACTTCCAAACCAAATAGGCGACGCCCGTCTTGGTGTCGATGAACGGGCTCGGATCGATGGCACCGCCCAGTGCGGCATCGCAGACCAGCGGCCCCGAGGATGTATCGGTGAAGACTGCATTGGTCGGGCTCAGCGTTGCCGCCGTCGCCACACTGAGGCAGTCATAGCCCGTGTCGCCGGCGTGACCGTTCTGGGCAGCGTCGTAGTACATGATCCAATGGCCATTCCAGTAGAAGACCCCTGGGGAGGTCTGCGTATCGACCTGTTCCCACGACGGCACGGCCGGTAGAGCCGACGACCCGTAGTTCCGACTGGCAACGGAATGCCAACCGGAGGCTGACGACCCCGAGGTGTCGACCAGGACTTGGATGTGGTTCCCGAGCGCCGTTCCGGTGGTGAAGGCGTAGGAGGCGGAACCGCTAGTCACGACATCGGGGTCAGGTGCATCGCCGTCGAACGCCGCCGAACCAGGCATCGCGACCGTGAAGCTGGCGGTGGAACTGGGCTGAGCGGCTCCAGCGGGACCAGCCGAGTCCATTGCGAGATCAGCGCCCACTCCAAGTGCCAATAGGCCTCCGCTGAGGACAAGTCGGAGCCATGTCCAATGGGTGCAAGATCGCCGGAAGTCACGTTCCCCTTGCGGGTTGGTCGGGGTTCCCCCGAAGCTTGCACGGCAAGGAATCCAGGGGCGCCGTCGATAGTGGAGTGAAGCAAGTGTGACCATTGTGTCCAGACGATGGAGGCGGATTGCTGCCCACTATGAGGAAGTCGTCTGGCTATTTGCTGGAGGTCTGGTGAGTCGCTGCTGTGTGGGGACGGGCGAGATGTCAGGCCCGCGGCGAGCAGGTCCAGTCCGGTGCGGTCAGGCTGAAGGGAGTCTGACGGTGACCGTGGTTCCACGATCGCGACCAGAGTCAAGGGTGACCGTTCCGTGGTGGGCCGCCACGATCCCGGCGACGATTGCAAGCCCGAGTCCCGAACCCGACCGAGTCCGACTGGCATCGGCTCGCCAAAAACGATCGAATGCTCTGCTGGATTCATCAGGTGTCATTCCCGGACCCGAATCAACCACCTCCACCGTCACTCGGTTGCCGGAAGCAAAAGCTCGGATCGTGATCGCCGCCCGAGCCGGGGTATGGCGCAGCGAATTGGTGACCAGGTTGGCAATGGCTTGGCGCAGTGCAATCTCATCACCCATCACCATGATGCGTCCGGACACTTCCAACGAGATGTGACGGAGGGGATCTGTTGCGGCCGCGTCGTGAATTGCATCGTGCAGCAATGGTTCGAGGTCGACGGACTCAAGCTTGATCGGCCGACCATCGTCCAGGTGGGCGAGCAGCAAGAGGTCCTCGACCAGGCCACCCATGCGTCGTCCCGATTGACCGATTCGACGCATGGCGTCGTCGCTCGCATCTCCAGCTCGGAGCGCTCCTTGACGCCAGAGGTCAGATATCCCCAGGATGACGGAGACCGGGGTGCGGAGTTCATGCGACGCGTCGGCAATGAACTGACGGAGTCGGGTCTCATCCGCTTGCTGCTCATCGAGCATGACGTTGATCGCTCTGGCCAGGTGCGCTGCCTCGGTCTTGCCGCTGGTGCCCTCGACCCGACGCGATCGATTGCCAGCCGCGATGGCATCGGCGACATCGGTGACCTCGGCGATCGGGCGTAGCCCGAGTCGGCCGACCCAGAACCCGGCTGCCAGCAGCACGCCCAGGACGACGAGTCCTGCGCCAATGGCGGCCAGCTTCAATCGACGTGCGGTGGCGTCCACTTGGGCTAGGGACGCCGCGACCAGGAGTTTGGTCGGTTGATTGGGCGAGGTGATCAAGATTGCCCGCCATCGGTCCGACCCCGATTTGGAGCCCACCGTCGATACGGTGATTGAGTGGCCTGGTGACGATGTTGCCAATGGCAGTTGGGGAACCGAACTCTTGCCATCCAACGGAATGAAGAGGACGTCACGCTTGGTCCCCGTGATCACGGCAATGTAGAACTCACTGATCCGATTGCTGGTCACGGGACTCCGTGTCGCGGTCGGCGGTCGGACCGGCGTGGCATTCGGCGCTTGGTCGACCGATGGGCGATCAAAGGTACCCACCACGGGGGCCGCGGTCTTCAGCTGCTGATCGATCTGCTGCAACTCCGAGCGTTCCACGGAGCGAACGAGGAGCACGCCGAGAAGGGCGACGACTGAGAGCAGGACCGCGGCAGCAATGTAGAGTCGCAGGCGCAGCGTCATGGGCGGTTAGGTCCCGTCCAGCCGATATCCAAATCCGCGAATGGTGCGAATCAGCGTGGGGGGCGACGAGTCCACCTTCTTGCGAAGCATGGAAATGTAGGTCTCGACGACAGTCGACTCTCCATCGAAGTCGTAGTCCCATACGTGATCCAGGATTTGGTCTCGCGAGAGTGCCCGTCCAATGTTTCTGAGCAGAAACCGAAGGAGTTTGTACTCCGTCGGCGAGAGCGGAACGTCTTGCCCTCCCTGCGTCACGGTATGTGCAGAGTCATCGAGCTCCAGGTCGCCGCAAGCAAGCACTTGGGGCTCTGGAGTCCTGCCGGTTCGATGGAGGATCACGTGCACTCGGGCGACAAGCTCTTCGACGCTGAATGGCTTGGTGAGGTAGTCGTCACCTCCAATCGTGAGACCACGCACTCGGTCGTCGACGGAGTCGGCAGCGGTAAGGAAGATGAGCGGGGTGTTCAACCCGGCGAACCGGAGCCTCCTACACACCTCGAATCCACTGAGATCGGGAAGTTGTACGTCCAGGACGATGAGGTCTGGGGGATTCTCCTCCGAGGCGATGCGCAGCGCGTCCCGTCCGCTTGAGGTTTCGCTGATGGCGAATCCGGCGAGCCGGAGTGCTGTCGCGATGACATAGGCCACGTTCTCCTCGTCCTCGACAATCAGGATTTGGGGACCCATGCCGCTACTCTGCCGACGAATCCTTGAGGTTTGTTGAGGGGAACCTGTGAGTCTCCCGTGAGTGGAGCTGGCGGCCCCGGACATCGGGACTGCTCATCCGCGACGGAGCGACGGCCACGGACCGTGCCAGGGCAATGTCAACGCCCAATGTCGCGTCCGGACACTCAGGAAACCCGCGAGATTGCCGGATGGAATCCCCAGATCCGGCTGCCATTGTGCCTGCATGGATACAACGACCCCCACTCACAAGCGCAGGATCGTCGCTCCGATGCGACTGGTCCTGGTCCTCGGATTGGCCGGCTCCAGTGTGCTCATGGCGGCATGTGGCGGCAGCAGCGGTGCCTCGTCGTCATCTTCCGGTGGGTCGTCCACCGGAAAGGCCTCGACATCGGCATTCCAGTCCTGCCTGGCCAAGCATGGGGTCACGTTGCCGAAGGGGGCGAATGGTGGCGGACCTCCCTCGGGTGGATTCAGCGGGACGCCCCCGTCCGGCGGGGCTCCCCCGGCTGGAGCCGGTGGGAATCCACCGTCTGGAGCTGGCGGCTTTGGCGGAAACTCCAAGTTCCAGAAGGCCATCCAGGCGTGCGCGAGTCTCCAGCCCAAGGGCGCGGGTGGTGGGGCCGGTGCGAACAGCACGGCGTTCGCCTCGTATCGGAACTGCATGAAGCTGCACGGAGTCACCATCGGGAACTTCAGCCCGGGATCATCCAGCACCACGGCGACCACCATCGACACCACGAGCGCTGCGTACCAAGCGGCCTCTACTGCCTGTAAGGCCCTGCTTCCTTCCGGTGGCACCCCGCCAGCGAGTAGTGCGGCGGGCTAGCGAGCCACTCGCACCTGCGCAGGCCCGCAATCGACGATCGAAGGGACCCCTCTCATGCCGTCCGACCCACATGAACGCTCACGAAAGAAGCTGATCGGTTACGCAGCGTTGGCCCTTGCCGTCGTCGTGGTGGCCACGCTTGGGCTCACATCGATCTACGGATCGTCGTCATCGGCCAGTACGGGTGTCGCTCGGACCGTGACCGTCACCAGAGGAACCGTGCAGTCCAGCGTGTCGGCATCGGGCAACACGTCGGCGGTATCGACCGCCAACGAGAACTTCGCAACCAGTGGAACGCTCACTGCAGTCAATGTGGCAGTCGGAGACACAGTCACCGCAGGAGAGGTCCTGGCCACCATCGACTCGGCTCAGGCCGAGGCCAACCTGCAATCGGCCGAGGCATCCCTCGCCGGCGCCCAGACGACGCTTGCCCACGACCAGGCCGGTGGGACACCCGCCCAGCATGCGCAGAACCAGGCGTCGCTGGTCTCCGCACAACAGCAACTCACAACAGACCAGAATCAGTTGACTTCCGATCAGACCAGCTTGCAGACCGCACAATCGACCCTGGCGTCGGACCAAGCGCTCGGATGCCCGGCTTCGTCGTCGACGTCGAGTGGGTCATCAACTACTACGCCGAGCAGCACCGGTGGAACGACCAAGACCGGAGGGACCACCGGCGCCACGGCTGCACCGTCGGTGACCACGGGATCGGCCGGCTCGACCGGAACAACCACGGTGACCCTCAGTGGCACAGTCAACCCCAACGGAGGGTCGACCAGCTACTACTTCCAATACGGCACCACGACGTCGCTCGGGTCTTCGACGGCTTCGGCAAATGCAGGGTCTGGCACCACCCCCACCTCGGTCTCCACTGTGGTCACCGGGCTCAATCCGAATACGTCCTATCTCTTTCAACTGGTAGCCACGAACTCGGCGGGCACGTCGACCGGGATCAGTGCTTCATTCACCACCGCCCAGAGCTCGTGTGTGACCGACCAGAACAGCATCACGACGTACCAACAGGCAGTGACCAAGGACCAGTCGACGATCACCGCCCAACAGCTCACCGTGCAGTCCGCTCAAGCAAACCTTCAGGTCACGTCGGCCACGATCGCCCAAGATGAGGCGAACGTCTCGCAAGACCAGGTAACGGTGACCGCCGATAAGAAGGCTCTCGCCGGGACGACGCTGACCGCGCTGATCAGTGGCACGGTCACTGCTGTCAGCAGTTCAGTGGGTGAAACCGTCACCGGATCGGGGTCATCGACGAACGCGTCGACCGGCTCGAGTTCGAGCTCGGCCTCGTCGGGCTCGTCGGGCTCGTCCACCGGGGGGAGTGGCAGTGGGTCGTCGTCGAGTGGTGGGGGCGCATCCTCGGGAGGTTCGTCCAGCACCGGATCCGTCCAGCACCGGATCCTCCAGCACCGGATCCTCCTCATCGAGCTCCTCGTCCAGCTTCATCACCATCCAGGGGCTCGGCAACCTTGAGGTCGTGGCCAACTTTGCCGAGTCGGACGCCTCCAAGATCGCCGTCGGACAGCCGGCCACGGTCACCCTCTCGGCACTCTCAGACACCGAAGTGAGTGGTGTGGTTACGGCGGTGTCGCCCACGTCGTCAGTGGTGAGCAATGTGGTGACCTATCCGGTCACTGTGGTTCTCACCAATCCGCCGTCTACGGTCAAGCAAGGCATGACCGCGCAAGTTGCCGTGATCGTGCAGACCGCAACCAATGTCCTCGAACTGCCCAGCGCTGCGATCACGACGACGGGGAACGTCTCAACCGTCAAGGTGATCGATGCAAGCGGCACGCAAAAGACGACGCCGATCACCCTCGGTCTCGTGGGTACTTCGTACACCGAGATTGCTAGCGGACTCAGCGAGGGGCAGAAGGTCGTGGAGCCGACGGCAAGTGTGAGCGCCTCGTCGGGAGCGTCGACCTTGGGCGGTGGTTTCCCCGGTGGCGGTGGTGGAGGTGGCGGATTCGGAGGTGGAGCACCGTGACCGTCCTCACGGACAGCAATCGCCGCATGGGCAGCGGCGAGACGGGGGGGACGTCGAATGGTCCAGAGCACGCCGTTATCGTCCTCGCCGACATCGTGAAGCGCTACCAAATGGGCGGACACGACGTGTTTGCCACCCGCGGAGTATCCCTTGTTGTCCCTCGCGGAGACTTCGTGGCCATCATGGGGGCATCTGGCTCCGGCAAATCGACGCTCATGAACATCATCGGGTGCCTGGACGTCCCGACAAGCGGCCACTATCGCTTGGATGGCGTGAACATCCGAGACCTCGATGACAGGGAGTTGTCCAGGATTCGAAATCGGAAGATCGGATTTGTCTTCCAGGGATTCAATCTCCTTGCCCGGATGTCAGCCGTGCAGAATGTCGAACTGCCCATGGCCTATGCAGGCCTGAAGGCGAAGGATCGGCGGGCCCGAGCAGAGGCGGCCCTCAATACAGTCGGACTCGCCGATCGAATGGGCCATTTTCCCAGTGAGATGTCTGGTGGCCAGCAACAGCGTGTAGCCATCGCGCGGGCGATCAGCACCAATCCGGCACTCATCCTGGCGGACGAGCCAACGGGAAACCTCGACACGACGTCCACGATTGATCTGATGAAGATGTTCGCTGACCTCCATGAGCAAGGCCGGACGATCGTCATGATCACCCATGAAGAGGATGTGGCTGCCTACGCCACTCGGGTGGTCCGGCTCCGGGACGGAGTGATCGTGGGCGATCACCGGCAAGTCCCGATCCACGCCCGGGACGAGCACGTAGCTCATGTGCAGGCAGCGACCGCACGGCACGACAACCGGGAGCTGTCGTCATGAACATGATGGGAAACGTGGTGATGGCCCTGCGGGGCATCAGTTCCAACTGGCTCCGATCGCTGCTGACCATGCTCGGAGTGCTCATTGGTGTGGCCGCCGTGATTGTCCTCCTGGCAGTCGGCACCGGGTCATCGGAAGCAGTGGCCAAGTCGATCAACAGCCTGGGCACCAACACGCTGACGGTATTCAGTGGTGGCCGGACCACGTCGCAAACCGGCACCAAGTCCAGCAATGCCACGCTCTCGACCACCGACGTCAAGCTCATTGGCGACTCCAACAATGCTCCCGATGTCCAGTCGGTGTCGCCGGTCATCTCCACCAACGAGACGGCAACGTATAAGGGCGCCACCTACTCGACGTCAGTGATCGGCTCCACGCCGTCCTATCTGCCCGCCTCGAACTACACGATCTCCGCCGGTCGGTCCATCTCCTCCGCCGACGTGAAGTCGCATGCGCAGGTAGTGGACCTCGGCTCATCGGTCGCGAGCAACCTCTTTCCAACGGGGTCGAATCCCTTGGGCAAACAGATCCAACTGGGTTCGTCGGAGTTCACGGTGATCGGGATCCTCGCCTCCAAGGGCAGCAGCGGCCTCTCCAATGGCGATGCTGTCGTGATCGCCCCGTACACCGCCGTTCAGGATCAGCTCACTGGTCAGTCGCAGTCGTTCTCCCAGCTGCTGGTGCAGGGGAAATCGTCTGCGACGCTCACCCTGGCCCAAAGCGAAGTGGAGAGCATTCTCGCCGCTCAGAACAACACGACCGTGGCGAAACTTCCCTTCTCCGTGCTCAATCAGGCCAGCCTCTTGTCGACGGCAACCTCGAGCTCGAAGACCTTTACCGCACTGCTCGGCTGGGTAGCAGCCGTCTCGCTCCTGGTGGGCGCAATCGGTGTCATGAACATCATGTTGGTGACTGTGACCGAACGGACTCGGGAGATCGGCATTCGCAAAGCGATCGGCGCCCCGAAGTCGGTCGTGCTGAGTCAGTTCCTGATCGAAGCGGTGGTGATCTCACTGCTGGGTGGCGTGATGGGCGTCCTCGCCGGCCTGATCGTCGTTCGTTTCCGGATTGATGGGGTGCAGCCCGTCCTGGCCACCTATTCGATCCCCCTGGCATTCGGTGTGGCGCTACTCGTTGGCGTGTTTGCAGGACTGTATCCCGCGTATCGGGCGGCATCTCTTCGCCCCATCGATGCGCTCCGCTACGAGTAGGTGAGGAAAGGAACTCCAGTGGCTGAATCGACGACTGACTCAGTTCTCGAGGACGAGCACCCGACAGGCGAGCTCCGAATGGACGAAACGGCACAGGTCCCCGCGGTCCATTCCGGCGGCGCCGACCAGGGCTCGGACGAGCTCAACGCGCTGTTCGAGGATGAAGCCGACGAGTGGCCTACCCAAGGTCCGGCAAAGGGCCTGCGCTTGCCGTGGCCTGTTGCCGGCCTGCTCGTTCTCCTACTGGTATTCGGAGGTCTCTGGGTAGGCGCGTATATGCAGCGCAACTCTTCGTCGTCAACGAGCGCTACGACTCCATTTGGCGGGTCATTCTCCCTCCCGGGTGGCGCTGGAGCGAGTCGGGTGACGGGTGGTGCCGGTGGATTCCCCGGAACAACGTCGAGTGGGACTTCAGGCACCGTGACGGACATCATCGGGAGCACGCTGTATGTCACCACAGCTAGTGGCAGTCTCGTGGCGGTCAACGTCGGTACCACTACGACGGTGGATCGAAACGCGAAGTCGTCGCTTGCTGCACTCCTGCCAGGTGACACGGTGACCGTGCAGGGGACCAAGGCGAAGGACGGAACGGTCACCGCGTCATCGGTCTCCGCTACCCAGGCTGGTGTGTCGAGCGGACTCGCTGGCTTCGGTGGTGGGGGCTTCCCAGGGGCTGCCTCGGGATCGGCCGGCGGCTAGGACGACCTGGCCGGACTGAGCGGAACGGGTGATGAGGAAGTTCCGGACCGAATCGACGACGGAGTCAAATCATCTGCTTCCCTCCTCCTGCTATTGGTTCGACCCTGAGTCGAATCCCGTGCTGTCCACGGGGAGCTTGGGGAACCAGAGCAACACCGTCGTGGTCAACGCCCCTCCAGAACCTCCTTCGTCCAATAGTGGGTCTGCCATCCACGGCAGCTTGAGCCGGATGCGGCTCCTGGTCACGTCGCGCCTCTTGCCGGCGCTCGCACTGGCTGGGCTCGTGTTCTGGCAGCTTGCTGCGCTCGTCCCAGAGCTGGAGGGAATTCAACCTCCATCCGGGTTGGATGGTGCTGGGCGAGTGCCTACGGAGCGCGCTCTACGCACTGTTCCTGTGCTTTCCGATCGCGGCCTTCTTGACACATGAATCACCTCGCTCCCGCGACAACCGCCTGTTGATGACGTGCGCGGCGCTCGGCGCCACGTTCCTGCTGGTCGGACTGCGACTCCTCGCGCCCAGCGGCCCGGAGATCTGGCACACCTCACATCCAGTCATCGGAATTGCAGTTGCGCTGACTCTCGGAGGTGTCGGCCTGGCCCTGGTCAGCGCCAATTCGCTGGGGTCCAGTTTCTCCTTCGGCCCCCAAGGACGAGCCCTCGTGGTCAGGGGACCGTATCGATGGGTTCGCCATCCGATCTATCTGGCGGAACTGGTCATGATCCTGGGAGTGACCGTTGTGGAGCCGCAGGTGGTGCCTCTGCTCGGTGCGATCGTGGTTGGGGTGCTGCAGGTGATCCGGATCCGCGCCGAAGAACGGCTGCTTCGCTCGACGTTTCCAGGGTTCGGCACGTATGCAACTGTGACCCGATATCGGCTCGTTCCACTCCTCTGGTGAGAGCCGAAGCGCCGGGTCCGGAGCGAGCTGGCGGTCGCTTGCTCAACGGACCCGGCGATCAAGTGCTGGTCCCGAATGGGTTATGAGCCAGGTGACTCCTCCGCCTCAGGACGTCACGTCCCGCCGGATGAACAGGACGGACCCAGCCGTTGCGGCCACGGCCAAGAAGAGCAGTGCGCCCACTAGAGAGTGGGCGTAGCCGATCGTTGACGTCCCACCTTGAGCCACCGCAGAGAGGAGCTGCCCGGGAAGGTACCCGGCCGTGCTGGTCACGGTTGACGCAAGGACCTGCTCGACCGGAAGTAGGTAGGCAATTCCGATCGCCACTGCGGCAACGGAAGATCGCATGACGATGCCCAGTGCCATCCCCAGCAGCGCATATCCCACGGTGGCGAGTGTCACATCAATGAACCCCGCACCCATGGCACGCAATCCCGACAACATGGTCCACTGATCAGTGGAGACCCCACGAGTATGCGCCATGGCGAAGGCGACGGCGATTGAACCCACGGTGGCCAGGGCGACGGCACCGATCATGAATGCTGAGACGGCCAAGAATTTGCCGACCAAGAACACGAATCGTCGGGGTTGGCGGACGAGGAGGTTGCGCAGGGTCCCCTGTCCATATTCCATCGCCATCTGTGATGCGGCGATGGCGAAGGCGATGACGCCGAGAATGGTAAGCGAGCCCTCGAGCCCGTTCACCGAGCCGCTGGACAGGGCAAGCTGGGAGAGGGGTGTCACTTGACTCGCTGGACCAGTGGTAGCGCTGCGGCCTGCCGTGCTGAACGTGAGAACAGTGACGAGGCAGGCGACAGCGACCATGGCGGCGTAGCTTCCCCAGAAGAGACTTCGCCGACGGAGCTTGATCCATTCGCTGACGAAGGCATTAGTCACGGGATCCCTCCAGCGCCCAGTCCCCCGGATCCGACCTCGGTCCGACGGTTGCGCCGCCCGTGAGGGCGAGAAATGTGTCCTCGAGACTCGGCCTCAATACATCCAGCTGGATGAGCGTGATGTCGGCTTGGGCTGCGGCCCGGAACAGGAGTGCCGCCATTTTCGAGTCGCCGTTGGCCACCAGTGACCCGTGTTCGATCTGGGTCACCATGCCGAGGTCTGTGGCAAGTCGCTCCAGTGGAACCAAGTGTCGGAGTAGCTCAGGGGTTGCTCGGAGCTGAGGTTGGGTGCGGTTCATGAGGTCGCCGATCTGTCCTTGGAAGACCATGCGTCCGGAACTGATCACCACCAGGTGTTGGCAGATCTGGGCAATCTCGGAAAGCAGGTGGCTCGAGACGAAGATGGTGGTGCCCTCGTCGGCAAGGGTACGCGAAGAGCACCCGCATCTCGGCGATGCCCGCCGGATCGAGTCCGTTGGTCGGCTCATCGAGAATGAGCAGATCCGGATTTGGGAGAAGGGCTGCAGCAATGCCCAGACGCTGCTTCATCCCGAGTGAGTAGGAGCGAAACGGATCGCCGGCCCGATCGGCGAGGTCGACTATACGAAGTGCGCGGCCGATGCTCACGTGGGGAATCCCACCAAGACGAGCGAGCACTTCGAGATTCCGCTGACCCGACAGAGCGGGATAGAAGGCCGGACTCTCGATCATGGCCCCGACTCGCTGGAGGAAGTGCTGGGGCTGGCCGAGATCGACTCCGAGGACTTCGCCGGAGCCTGCTGTGGGGGCGATCAAACCGAGAAGCATCCGGATGGTGGTTGTCTTGCCAGCTCCGTTGGGTCCCACGAATCCGGAGATCACGCCCTGGGGGATGGCCAGATCGAGTTCGCTCACGGCCGTTCGGGTGCCGTATGACTTCGTCAACCCTGATGTGGACAGTGCCAGCGGGAGCGAGGCGTCGATGGGCAGGCCGACGTCATGTCCATTGCGCTCCGCAAGTCGGTCTCTCATCGAGACCACTCTGCGTTGCGAACCTGGCGAGATGCTGAGTTCTCGGTGAACGTTCTCTGAGGAGAGGGGGACCCCCTCCGATCGGGCTCTTTCCCAAGCCGACCGGAGGGGGCGGATACCACCCAAGTGGGTAGACCTAAGGATTCCCAGTGAATGCCCTTGCGGATTGCTGAACGTCATGACACCCGCCCCGACTGATGCCAATCAGAGCACCGAGCATGGTGCCAATCCTCGGCTGCATGGATCCGTGTGGTGTCCGAGTGAGCGGATTGACCACTCCAGAGCGGAGGGATGGGGTGTGTGGATTCAGGACTTCCTGGGGCGGAGGGAGGGGGATTCGAACCCCCGGAGGCTTGCACCTCGCGGCTTTTCAAGAGCCGTGCATTCGTCCGCTCTGCCATCCCTCCCGGCGCAGGCCAGGGTAGTCGCCGAGTCCGGAGGACGGCTCAGGATCCCGGGGCGCCGACCTCGGCCTGCAGACCTGCCAGCCACTCGCCCGCCCGCTTGCGCGACTGGTCGACCTCGGCCCGGATGGCCGGCCCGGCCGCACCCGAGGCCGGGTAGGAGCCGAGGAACTTGACCCCGGCCAGCTCGGCGTGGAGGTCGGCCAGGCAGTCGGCCACCATGGCGTCGGCCACGTGGCCCTCGAAGTCGATGATGAAGCAGTAGTCGCCGAGCGCCTGCTTGGTCGGCCGGGACTCCAGCTTGGACAGGTTGATGTTCCGGGCCGCGAAGTGCCCCAGGATGGCGTACAGGCTGCCCGGGTGGTCGGCGCTCTGGAAGCAGGCGATGCTCGTCCGGTCGTGACCGGTCGGCGCCGGGATGCCCGTCCGGGCCACGGCGATGAACCGGGTCTGGTTGTCCGGGTGGTCCTCGACCCGCTCGGCCAGGACCTCGAGGCCGTAGAGGCTGGCGGCCAGCCGCGGGGCGATGGCCGCCGTCGGGCCGCCCGGTCATGGTCGGGTCGCCCTCGCCGAGGAGGCGGGCGGCGTCGGCCGTGGAGTTGGTGGCCACCAGCTCGGCCCGGGGGAGCCGCTCGGTCAGGAACCGACGGCACTGGGCCGTGGCCACCGGGATCGAGGCGACCCGCTCGACGTCGGCCAGGGCCGTGCCCGGGGCGGCCATCAGGTGGAGGTGGATGTCCAGGACCACCTCGCGCTGGATGCGCAGGTCGAAGTCGAAGACCAGGCTGTCGATGATGTCCCGGACGGTGCCCTCGATGGCGTTCTCCAGGGGGATGAACCCGAGGTCGACCGTGCCCTGGCGGACCGACTCGAGGACGTCGACCAGCGAGGCGAACGGGGTGATGTCGGCACCGGCGTAGGCGGGCTCGGCCAGGAGCGCCTCCTCGGTGAAGGTGCCCTCGGGCCCGAGGAAGCCGATCCGCACCTGACCGTCCCCGGACGGCGCCGGAGGTGCGTCGTGGGCCATGGACAGGCAGGATAGTGAACATCATGGACGAACTCGCGCTGCAGCGCCTCCTGGACGACGTCCGCTCGGGGGTGTGCACCCCCGACGACGCCGTGCTGCCGCCTGCGTCGTCTCCCCTTCGCCGACCTGGGGTTCGCCAAGGTCGACCACCACCGCTCCCTCCGCCAGGGCCTCCCCGAGGCCGTCTACGGCCAGGGCAAGACGGCGGCCCAGTGCTCGGCCATCGTCGGCGAGCTGCTCGGGACGTCGCGGCCCGACGCCCGACCGCGGTCGTCCACCGGTCATCCTGACCCGGGCCGACGAGGAACAGGTGGGCGCGGGCCCTGGCCGACCACCCGGGCGGAACCCGTACGGTCACCGGCCGGGCCACCGGTGCCGACCAGGTCCGGGGCGAGCTGTCGACGGTGGTGTGGCACCCGGCGCCACCCCGCCTGGCCCGGACCCTGGTGATCACCGCCGGGACCTCGGACCTTCCGGTGGCCCGCGAGTGCGAGGCCACCCTGGTCGCCCTGGGGCTGCGCCCCACCCTGCTGGCCGACTGCGGGGTGGCCGGGGTGCACCGGCTGCTGGCCTCGGCCGACGAGCTGGCCGACACCGACGCGGTGGTCGTGGTGGCCGGGCATGGAGGGAGCGCTGGCCAGCCTGGTCGGGGGGATCACCCCGGCACCGGTGGTGGCCGTGCCCACCAGCACCGGCTACGGCGCCGCGCTCGAAGGGGTGACGGCGCTGCTGGCCATGCATGCCTCGCTGCGCGGCGGGCATCACCGTGGTCGGGATCGACAACGGGTTCGGGGCCGCGTGCGCCGTGGCCCGGATGCTTCCGTGACGCGACCGGGGACGGGAGGTCGCACCGGCCAGGGTCGGCGTCGGCCGGGACGCACCGTCGCCTGGTTCCACTGCTTCGCCGGGATCGCCGGCGACATGGCCCTCGGCAGCCTGATCGACGCCGGCGCCGACCTCGACGAGGTGCTCCGCCTCCTCGAGCGCCTGCCGTTCGGCGGGTGGGCGCTCGACGTCGAGCCGGTCCTGCGGGGCGGCATCGCCGCCAGCCGGGCGATGGTGACCGTGCAGGACCACGTGGTCGTCCGCACCTACGCCCACATCGTCGGCCTGGTCGAGGAGGCGAGGCTGCCGGAGCGGGTGGCGGCCCGGGCGCTGACCACCTTCGCCGGACTGGCCGAGGTGGAGGCCGCGCTGCACCGCCGCCCGGTCGACCAGGTCCACTTCCACGAGGTGGGGGGACACGACACCATCATCGACGTGGTCGGCACCGCCGCCGCACTCGAGGTGCTGGGGGTCGACGAGGTGCGGGCCAGCGCGGTGGCCACCGGGACCGGCATGGTGCGCGCCGCCCACGGCATGCTGCCCAATCCGGCACCGGCCGTGGTCGGGCTGCTGCGGGGCATCCCGACCTGGGGCCGGGACATCCCGGTGGAGCTCACCACCCCGACCGGGGCGGCCCTGCTGGCCGCCCTGTCGTCGGGGTTCGGCCCGATGCCGGCCATGGAGGTGGTGGCCCAGGGCTTCGGGGCCGGGAGCCGCGAGCTCGACGAGCTCCCCAACTGCACGCAGGTGGTGATCGGGACGAGGACCGGCGCGTCCGGGGATCCCGAGGCCGACGCCGGCCAGCCGGTGGCGGAACTGGAGGTGACGCTCGATGACGTGACCGGCGAGCAGCTGGCCCACACCGTGGCGGCGGTGCTGGAGGCGGGGGCACACGACGCGTGGCTGGCGCCGGTGGTGATGAAGAAGGGGCGACCGGGCCACGTGGTCCACGTCCTGTGCGACCCGGTCCAGGTGCCGGCCCTCCGGGCCATGCTCCGGTCCGAGACCGGTTCGCTGGGCGTGCGCCTGACCATGGCCGAGCGGTGGCCGGCCGCCCGCACGGTCGAGTCGGTGGTGGTGGACGGGCAGCTGATCCGGATCAAGTCGAGTGCGGCGCGGGCGAAGGCCGAGCACGACGACGTGGTGGCCGCCGCCCGCCGCACGGGCCGACCGCTGCGGGAGCTGGCCTTCCGGGCCGAGGTGGCGTGGGCCGAGGCGAACGGCCGGGGCGCACCCGAGGGGCGTGCCGCTGCGGACGACAACGGGGACGACGCTGGGGACGACGGGGACGACGGGGACGAGCCCGCGTAGGCGTTGGACGTCAGCCCGAGCGCAGGATGTGCCTCGGAACCACCGGCGGGTCGTCGGGGGCGATCCACCGCCATGCCGGATCCTCGTCGGATCCGACGTCGGCCCGCTCCAGGAGGTGCCCGTGGTGGGTCTTCAGGTAGTGGTGCCAGTGGCACAGCCTGGCGAGGTTGGCCAGGCTGGCGGGTCCGCCTTCGGCGAACGGCCGCAGGTGGTCGATCTCGAGCTCCTCCCGCGTGGCGCACCCGGGGACGACACACTCCGGATCCCGCTCGACCAGCGCCCGTCGCAGGGCGGCCGGGATGGTGCGGCCGGAGTGGGCCACCGTCGTGACGTCGACACCGTCGGTCACCAGCACATTGAGGACGGAGTCGACGGCCAGGCGCCGGGCCACCTCGACGGGCACCGGTCCGATGCCCGGGATCTCGCACAGCTCGCCCGGTTCGACGTGGCCGCGGACCAGGGCGGCGTGGTCCACCCGTACGTGGACGGTGGCGTTGGGGGTCGGGGTGAGGACGCGACCCGTCCCGGTCCCGGACGTATCGTCGATGCCCGACGCCGGTCGGCACGCCAGCGCCACCAGTGCGTCGGCGGCCAGTGACTTGCGTGGCTCCGCCAGCCCGACGTCTCGGGAGGCGGCGGCCAGCCGCTGGGTCTCGCCGGCCACCGCGGCCAGCAGCCGGGCCCCTTCGTCCGGGGTCAGCCGGGCGTCGAAGCGCACGGCGCCGTTGTCCTCGATCCAGTTGCGGAGGTAGCGGCCCCGGCGGATGGCGTCGTAGCTGGACCGCTGGTCCGGTCCGGCGGCCCGCACGCGGCTGCAGCGGAGCTTCAGCACGCTGAGCGGCTGCTGACCCGCCGCCTCGACCAGGGCCTGCTCGGCATCGGGCTGGAGAATGGCCGCCCCGGCGATCTGGGTGACCTGGGTCTCGGACAGCCTGCCCTGACGCACGGCCTCGTCGGTGGCGGGCAGCGAACCGAGGTGACGGGCCGTCTCCAGGGCGGTGATGGCCGGCCCGATCCCCGTGCCGGTCGTCTCGGCCACGTGGGCGGCCGCCGACCGGTGGCCGGAGCGCCGCCAGACGTTGGAGGACTCGACCCGGCGGGCGGACAGCAGCTTGCCTGCCGCCGCCAGGCGCTCGATCTCGGCGAAGGCGGCCAGGAGCCGGGCGGCATCGGCGCCGCTCAGCGTCTCCGGGTCGAGGTCGGACACCGAGCCCGGAGCTGGTCGGTGACCCGTGCGAGCCGTTCGAGGAGCATGGGCCATGGTCGCAGGGGGGTGTATCGATCCTCCCCCCTGCCTCCTCCGCACCACCGCTGCGCGACTACCGTTCCCCCTCGGGACGGCGCCACCCCAGGCTCCGGACCGACCTGTCTCGAAAGGAACCCCTGACATGACCCGCCTCCGTACCTGGACCTTGGTGGCCCTGGCCGCCGCGAGCCTGGGACTGGCCGCCTGCGGGAGCTCGTCGTCGAGCTCGACCACCACGACGGCCGCCTCCACGCAAGGAACCGCCAAGCCGGGCATCGGCACCATCGCCGACCCCTCGGCGGCCGGCACGATCGGCACCGAGCCCACCATCACGGTCCCCCCGGGCGCACCGCCGAACCAGCTCGAGACCAAGGACCTCATCGTCGGGACCGGTCCGGCGGTCAAGGCCGGCGACAAGGCGACCGTGCAGTACGTGGGCGTGGCCTACTCGTCCAAGCAGGTCTTCGACTCCTCGTGGAGCCGCAACCAGCCGTTCGCCTTCGTGCTCGGCAAGGGCACCGTCATCCCCGGGTGGGACATGGGCGTGGTCGGCATGCAGGTGGGCGGTCGCCGGGAGATCATCATCCCGCCGAGCCTGGCCTACGGCGCACAGTCGCCGGGCTCCGGCATCGCGGCCAACGACACGCTCATCTTCATCGTCGACCTCGTGAAGATCAACTGAGCCATGGGCATCACCGGGGTGCAGGTGCTGTCGCCTCCCGTGCGTGACCAGGACCTGGCCAAGGCGTTCTCCGTCGACGTGCTCGGCCTCGAGCTGGTGGCCGACGAGTCCATGGCTCCGGGAAGCACCAAGGGCACGGTGCTGGAGACGGACGACCTCGACGGCGACCTCGTCCGGCTGCGCGATTTGGGGGTCGAGATCCCGGTGAGGCCGAGTCAGCTCCGTGGGGACGGTATCTGACCTTCGACGACCCGGACGGGAACGGCCTCGTCCTGCAGGAGACGATCCCGCAGGTGATGGCCGGGACCTGAGCCCGAAATAGACCCTCCGTCGATGGCGTTGTCCATCGTGCACGGACGAGAGAAGGAGCGCACGATGGCAACGGTCGAGCTGACCAAGGACAACTTCGCCGAGGTGGTGTCGACCAACGACACCGTCCTGGTCGACTTCTGGGCCTCGTGGTGCGGTCCGTGCCGATCGTTCGGGCCGATCTTCGAACAGGCCGCCGCCGACCATCCGGACCTGGTGTTCGGGAAGATCGACACCGAGGCCCAGCAGGAACTGGCTGCCTCCTTCGGGATCCAGTCCATCCCGACCCTGATGATCCTGCGCGACCAGGTCATCGTGTTCAGCCAGCCCGGCGCGCTGCCCGGCGACGCCCTCGAGGACCTCATCTCCCAGGCCGTCAACCTCGACATGGACGAGGTCCACCGGGAGATCGCCGGCCAGAGCGCGGGGCGGACCGCCGACTGACCCAGGCCCGGGTGGGAGCGACCGGCGTCCTCGGTACGGTCCCCGGGCACGGGTGGCGGGTGCGGGCCGAAGGTAGCGTCGGACAGATGGATCCGGTGCTCCACCTCTCGATCGTCGTGGCCGACCTGGACGAGTCCCGGCACTTCTACGTCGATGTCCTGGGCTGTCGGCCCGGCCGGACCCGCGAGACCTGGATGGACGTCTGGTTCTTCGGGCTGCAGCTGACGCTGCACCAGCAGCCCGAACAGGTGCTCCCACCCGGACTCCAGGGGAAGCGCCACTTCGGGGTCACGCTCGAGGCCGACGGGTTCGACGCGTTGGTGGCCCGGGTGCAGGCGGAACCGGACGTCCGGTGGGTGGCTGCCGGTGTCGACCGACTACGCGGGCACGGCGCGCCAGCAGACCAAGGGCAAGCTGGTCGACCCGAGCGGCAACGTCATCGAGCTCAAGACCTACGTCGATCCTGAGGCGGCGTTCGCCCCGTGATCCGGTCGTGCCCTCGGAGGTCGGGCCTCAGGCCGCCCGGAGCCACGGCGGTGGTCCGACGGCGACCCGGGGGAGCGACGAGTGCACCGGACCGAACCGGTCGGAGCCGGTGACCCAGTCCCGGTAGGCGTCGGCGAGCTCGTCCCGGGTGCGGGCGACGAAGTTCCACCACATGGCCACGTCCTCGGCGAAGGGGACGCCGCCGATCAGCACCACCCGGGCGGGGTCGGCACCGTCGACCACCAGTTCCTCGGCTCCCGGGGGGAGGTAGGCGACGGTACCGGGGGCGAGGACGGTGCCGAACACCGTGACCGCCCCCGATGCCACGACCAGGCCGTGTTCGTAGGTCGGGTCCAGCGGGAGGACGGTAGGGCCCCGTCGCAGGTCCAGCTCCACGCCGACGTGGTCGCTGTCGCGGCGGGCCGGCGATGCCGACCCGGAGAACCGACCGACCAGCACGGTGGCCGTCCCGTGGTCGAGGTCGACCCGGGGAAGGTCCTGGTGATGCTCGAATGCGGCTGCTCCGGACCGGGTGGCCGACGGCTGGGCGACCCACAGCTGCATGCCGTGGACGGTGCCGCCCGAACCATCCGGATCCTCCTCGGAATGGGCGATCCCGGAGCCCGCCGACATCAAGTTGAGCTGGCCGGGGCGGATGAGCTGCTCGCTTCCGAGGCTGTCCCGATGGACGGCCGAGCCCTCGAAGAGCCAGGTCACGGTCTGGAGGCCGATGTGGGGATGGGGCGCCACGGCCATCCCGTCCCCTGGCGCGAATGCGGCAGGTCCCATGTGGTCGATGAAGCACCAGGCACCGATGGTCCGTCGCCCACGGGTGGGAAGCACCCGGTGCACCGCCAGGGTGCCGACACGTGCGGCCCGTCCGGCCAGGATCTCGATCGGCGGAGCGGCCTCAGGCACGGGGGAGGACGCGATGCAGCGCCTGGCGCGCCTGGCGGACGACGCGTGGCGGCGGGCCGGACACCAGCCGGTCGGACTCCAGCAGTTCGACCGCCACCATCACGCTGAAGCAGGTGAAGAACACCGGCTCCACGAAGGCGCCGAAGCGGTCGGTCAGGTAGGCGAACCCGAGCACCGGGTAGGCGATGACCAAGGCACGACTGGTCCAACGCACGGCGCGGGTCACCGCCGACTCCTTCGGTCGTGTGCGTTGCCAGGCCAGGTACACGGCCACGGTGCCGAAGATGAACTCGGAAATGCCGGCGAGCACGTGCACGTAGTGGTGGTGGGGCAGGGCGAGTCGCCACTCCGCCGCCCGGCACGATGCGCTGATCCCTTCGGGGCAGGCGTAGGCGAACTGGCCGCCCACGGCGCCGGACGACGGCGAAGGCGAGGAGCCACGGCCACTCGGATCGGCGCCCGCCACGACCGATCGGGCCGCGCAGCAGCGAGCGCGGCCAGCAGGACCAGGCCGGCGGCCAGGTCGAGGTGCTGCAGCAGCGTGGCGTCCGGGCGACCGCTGGCCTCGAGGTCGCTGAAGAGCTCGTCGGGGGTGGTGAGCAGGCGCCCGGACAAGGCAACCGGGATCCACCAGTTGTAGAGGGCGAGCCCCACGACCCCGACGCCTATGGCGGCCGGGCGTCGCCAGGGGGCCGTGCGGTCGGACGAGGACGCGACGGGAAGGCCTCTGGTCATGATGCGTGGAAACGACCCGCGTTGCCTCATGGACTTCCCTCCCACAGGCACAACGCTGTCCCGTGCGGATCGATTCCCGCGTGTCCGTCCTGCTCAGGCGACCTGGAACGACCGTTTGGCCAGCCCGAACTGGTAGCCCTCGACGGTCGTCTCGACCGGGGCTCCTTCGGTCGTGGCCGCGCCCAGGGCGAGGAACAGCGGCACGAAGTGTTCCACCGTGGGGTGGGCGTAGGGCATGCCGGGGGCCCGGTCGCGGTAGGCGGCCAGTGTGTCGAGGTCGCCGGAGGCCAGCGCCTCGGCCGCCCAGTGGTCGAACTCGGCCGACCAGGCGGGCACCACGTTGTCGAAGAACTGGTCGTGGGTGAGGTAGGGGAGTCCGTGGGTCATGAAGCCCGAGCCGACGATGAGGACACCCTCGTCGCGCAGCGGGCGTAGTCGCCGGCCCAGCTCGAGCAGGCGGAGGGGCTCGTGGGTGGGGAGGCTGAGCTGGAGCACCGGCACGTCCGCATAGGGATACATGACCTTGAGGGGCACCCAGGCACCATGGTCGAGGCCCCGCACGCGGTCCTGGTGGACCGGCTCGTCGTCCGGCATCAGCGCGGCCACCCGGGTAGGCCAGGTCGCCGGCGTCCGGGGTCGGGTACGTCATCGAGAAGTACCGCTCGGCGAAGCCGCCGAAGTCGTACACGAGCGGCACGGCGGGTCCGGTGGCCGACAGGCGGAGCGGGGCGGCTTCCCAGTGGGCGCTGACCACGAGGATGGCGGCAGGCTTCGCCAGCGCCTGCGACCAGGTGAACAGCTCGTCGATCCACAGGGGGTCGTCGAACAGGGGCGGGGCCCCGTGGCTCACGAAGAGGGAGGGCAGGGGGCCCGCCTCCGGGGTCCACAGCACCTGGTCGTGGCTCGAGGGAGCGTCGTCGGCGAGGAATGCGTCGAACGCCGCACCGGGATCTGGTGCTCGCATCGGGGAGCTCATGGTCGGGCGGTCCTCTCGGTCGGTGACTTTAGTTTGTGCTCGCAACTACTACAGTAGCACAATCAGTTGAATGTTCAAGCAAACTAGGCTGGCACCATGACGAGCACCCCCGGGGCACGACGTGGACGGGCAGCCGTCCGCTCCCGTGCGCTGGCTCGACGCCGACGAGCGCGGGGCCTGGCTCAGCCTGGTGCGGGTCATGGCCAGACTCCCGCCGCTGCTCGACTCCCAGCTCGAGCGCAGTGCCGGCCTCACCTTCTTCGGGTACACCATCCTCGCCATCCTGTCCGAACAGGAGGACCGGGCCCTGCGGATGCGTCGTCTGGCCACCTTGACCAACTCCTCGCCCTCGCGGCTGTCCCACGCGGCCCGCCACCTCGAAGGCCGCGGCCTGCTGGTGCGGGAGGCCGACCCGGATGACGGGCGCTGCATCCGGGCGGTGCTGACCCGAGCGGGTCGGGAGGCCGTGGCGGCCGCCGCGCCGGGGCACGTCGACGCGGTGCGCGACCTGGTGCTCGACGCCCTCGGCCCGGACCGGATCGACGCCTGGCGCGACGCCAACGAGCGGATCCTGCGACGGGTGGACCCCGACCAGGCCACCCGTCCGGCCTGGTCGGTGACCACCCGAGCCATCGGATGACCGCACGGTGACCGCACCATCCAGACGACCGACGAACCGCAGGAGGGCCACGACGATGACCACGGCGGTGACGGATGACCGGGACCGGAAGCGCTACGTGATCACCGAGGATGGTGAGCAGGTCGGCTTCGTGACCTACCGGCTGCAGTCCGGGGCTGATCGACCTCATCCACACCGAGATCGACCCGGACCACGCCGGTCGGGGTCTGGCCGGCGTCCTGATCCGGACGGTCCTGGACGACGCCCGGAACCGGGGACTGGCCGTGCTCCCGCACTGCCCCTATGTCGCCCAGTTCATCGGCGGGCACCGCGACGACTACCTCGACCTGGTGCCCGAGGACCGACGCCGCCAGTTCGGCCTCGCCGACTGAGCGCCTCCGCCCCGACCAGACGTACGATCGCGCGGTGACCGACCGGAAGCCCCCGCGTGTCGAGGCCGACGAACTGGCGACGTTGCTGGCCCTGCTGCAGTACCAGCGTGAGTCGTTGGTGCGGAAGATCGAAGGCGTCACGCCGGAGCAGGCGTCGTGGAGCCCGGTCCCGTCGGGCACGAACCTGCTGTGGCTGGTCACCCACATGGCCGATGCCGAGCAGACCTGGATGGTGCGACGGTTCGCCGGCCTCGCCACCGACGTGGGCGAGGAGCCGCCGGAGGAGGACGCGTTGGCCCACGCCATCGCGCAGTACCGGGCCACCTGGGCCACCGTCGACGCCCTGGTGGCCTCGGCCGACGGACCGGACGACCCGTGCCGGGGCGAGGAGACCATCCCGCCGGTGACCCTCAGGTGGGTGGTCGCCCATCTCCTCGAGGAGACGGCACGGCACGCAGGCCACGCCGACATCATCCGAGAGTTGGTCGACGGGGCTGTGGGCCGGTAGCGGTGGCGGCCGAGCGTGCCGGCGCGGAGGCGGCGCCCATCCGGGTGTACCTGGAGGTCGGCCGGAGATCGACCTTCGCCGTGGCCCTCGACTGGCCCGGTTGGTGCCGCCGGGGGAAGTCGGCGGAGTCCGCGCTGGCGGAACTCGAGGCCTACCGGTCCCGCTACGCCGCCGCCGTGCGGGCGGTGCCGGACGAGGGTCCCCTCGAGGTGATCGGCACCATCGACGGCACCGGGACCACCGACTTCGGGGCCCCGGACGCCCGCGGACCGTGGGACGACGACCCGCCCACCGGTGACGAGCTGGCCCGTCAGGTCGGTCTCCTGGAGGAGGCCTGGGCCTCCTTCGACCGGGTGGTGGCCGGGGCACCGGTCGAGCTGCGCAAGGGGCCGAGGGGTGGCGGGCGGGACCGGGACGCCATCGTCTCCCACGTGATGGAGGCCGAACGGGCCTACGGCCGGAAGGTGGGGATCCGGGTGGCGCCGCGGACACCGTGGGACGAGCAGCGGGCCGCCGTCACCGCCGCACTCCGGGGCGGGGCCGACGGGGGCAGCTGGCCCGTCGGCTACGCCATACGCCGCTTCGCCTGGCACGTCCTCGACCACGCGTGGGAGATCGAGGACAAGAGTGAGCTGAGGTCAGGACCGGGCAGGTGTCACTGCCCTGGAGTAGAACGGCCCCATGAGCGTTCCCCTCCTCGGACTCCGTACCGTGATCTACCCCGCCCCCGATCTGGCCGAGGCCACCCGGTGGTGGACCGGGTTCCTGGGCTACCCGCCGTACTTCGAGGAGCCGTTCTACGTCGGGTTCGAGGCGGCCGGCTACGAACTGGGCCTGCTGCCCGACGCCGACCCGGCGGACGGCGCCCTCACCTACTGGGGCGTCGACGACGTGCCGGCCGCGGTGGACGCGGCCCTCGAGGCCGGCTGCCAGGTGCACGTCCCGGCTGCCGAGGTGGGCGAAGGGATCGTGACCGCCACGGTCCGCCGGTCGGACGGCACCATCATCGGCTTCATCCGCAATCCCCACTTCTCGCCCGGCTGACGGCCCGACGGGACGACCCGGTCCGACGCCGTCACGGAGCCGCGGGTCCCGCCATACAGTGCAGACATGGACCTCGACCGAGCACTCGCCTTCGCCGCCGGGCGGCGCAACGCCCTCCTGACCACCCTCCGAACCGACGGCCGACCGCAGCAGTCGGTCGTCTTCTACCTGGCCGAGGGTGACCGGTTCACCATGTCGGTGACCGACACCCGGGCCAAGACGAAGAACCTGCGCAGGGACCCTCGGGCCGCCCTCTACGTCCCCGGCGACGACGTGTTCACGTGGGTGGGGTTCGACGGTCACGTCGACCTGAGCCCGGTGGCCGCGTCACCCGGACGACGCGGTGGTCGACCGGCTGGTCGAGTACTACCGGAGCGCCAACGGCGAACACGAGGACTGGGACGAGTACCGCCGGTCCATGGTCGACGACCGGCGCCTGGTGGCGACCTTCATCGCCACGTCGGCGACCGGCATCCTGCCCGAGTGACCCACGGACCACCCGTTCCCGGATGCGCCGTCCCTTGCGTGACCGACGCCGCCCAGCCACGATGATCGGGAACCGTCCGCGTGATCCGATGGAGGAGGTCCCATGAGCCGAGTCAGCACCTACTTGAACTTCCCGGGAACAGCTGAGGAGGCGTTCGCCTTCTACGCCTCCGTGTTCGGCACCGAGCCGCTGACCCCGCTCCAGCGGTTCGGCGACATGCCGGCCGGCCCGGGGGCCCCCGAGCTCCCCGAGGCCGAGCGATCCAAGGTCCTGCACGTCGAGCTCCCGATCCTGGCCGGCCACGTGATCATGGCCACGGACATGCTGGAGTCGATGGGCCAGCAGCAGCGGGTGGGCAACAACACCACGCTGAACCTCGAACCGGACACCCGGGCCGAGGCCGAGCGGCTGTATGCGGCGCTGTCCGAGGGCGGTGCGGACGCCACCGGGCTCGACCACATGCCCTGGGGCTCCTACTGGGGTACGTGCCTCGACCGGTTCGGGGTGCGGTGGATGTTCAACGTCACCGACTCGGAGTAGGAGTGGTCGATCACGTCGACCCGCCGTGGACGAGCACCTGGACGCGGTAGTCGCTCTGGGCGGGGGTGCACCGCAGGTGCCTCACCGCACGTCGTCCGGGTGGCCCCGATGGTGGCCGTGCCCGTGCCGGTCGCCAGGAACTCGGCGGTCACGGTGCCGCACCCCTGGCCGGGGACGCAGTGGCTCAGTCGGGGGACGACCCGTGGTGGCCCGACGGCCCGGAGCACCCCGACCGGTGCCACCGGCAGGAACGTCCAGTACGTGCTGTCCAGCGCGACCACGAGTCGCACGCCCGGCGCCACGGCGACCGTCCGGCCCGCATCGGTGACCGACAGGTGCACGACCGGCCGATCGGGGGACCGTGTCGTCGACGTCGACGTCGACGTGCCCGTCCGACCACTGCACGCGCATGCCAGCAGCGCGACGGCGACGATCGACAGTCGACCGGGGAGGTGGTGACGGCGGCGGCGGGTCCGGATCACGGTACCGATCCTCGCGTGAATCGCGTGTTCCCGTGCCGGAAGGCGGTGCGGTGCTTGACGGGACGGATTCCTTCCGTCAACCTGCACGATGGGCGGGACCTCCTCCGTCCGATCGATTCCCGGGATTCCTGGGGCGGGGAGACGACAAGATGCACCTGCACACCGCGACGACGGTGCGTGCGCGCCGGAGGGCGACGCGCCTGCTGGGGACCGCGGCCGTCGCCGCGCTCCTCGTGTCCGCCACCGCAGCGACGTCGGCCGGGGCGTCGACCCTGAGCGCCCCCGCCGCCCCGACGCTGACCACCAACCCCGGAACCCACCTGCGTCCGGGCGTCACACCGAAGGTCCAGATCGGGAACCAGTCGCATGCCGCAACGGTCGCACCGCACCTGACCTACTACGGCGGGCCCGTGGTCTCGCACATGAAGTCGGTCGACGTCCTCTACGGAACGGGATCGTACGCGCCCTACGTCGGCAGCTTCGTCGCCCAGTTCACCACCCAGTACCTCGGATCGGGCGTCATGGACTGGCTCCGCCTCTACAACACCCCGTCGTCGGGTGGGACGGGCCAGACGATCGGACGCGGCACCTACGCGGGCACGTACTCCATCACCCCTGCGGCCGGGAACACGGGAGCGGTGATCCAGGACACCCAGGTCCAGGCGGAGCTCGCCGCCCAGATCACCGCCGGGCACCTTCCGGCCCCGGACGCCGACACCAGCTACGCCCTCTTCTTCCCGCACGGGGAGCAGATCTGCATGGGCGGATCGTGCTCGGGCGTGGCCGGTGGGTTCTGCGCCTACCACGGCACCCTCACCGTCAACGGCGTGACGACCACCTACCAGGTGATGCCGGACAACCAGGTGGGGAGCGGCCTCGACGTCGGATGCGGCTCGGGGACGTTGCAGCAGAACGAGACGTCCACCCTCTCCCACGAGCTGGTCGAGACCATCACCGACCCCGATGTCGGGTTCGCCACGGTGTTCGGCCCACCGCTCGGCTGGTACGACGGTACCTACGGCGAGATCGGGGACATCTGCAACGGAGCGCACGCCACCTTCGTCGGCTCCGATGCGGTCACCTACACGTCGCAGAAGCAGTGGAGCAACGCCGCCGCTGCCTGCATCCTGGCCCCGAACGCCGCACCGTCGATCACCTCGCCGACGGGCGTGGCCGTGGCCAGTGGCGCACCCCTCAACTTCGCGGTGACGACGGCCGGATTCCCGATACCGACGGTGACCGAATCCGGGGCCCTTCCGTCCGGGATCACCTTCTCGGCCATGACGCTGTCGGGCTCCTCGGTGGCCACGGGCGTGTACCCGATCACCTTCACGGCCCACAGCTCGGTCGCACCGGACGCCACCCAGGCCTTCACCCTCACGGTGAGCCCACCGACCCCGGCCACCGTCTCGATCACCGACCTGCCCGCCGTCGCCTACCTCGGTGGCGGATTCACCCCGACGGTCGTCACCTCGGGTGACGGCGCCACGTCGGTCACCTCGTCGTCGCCGGCGGTCTGCACGGTGTCGGGCGGGGTCGTGTCCGACGTGGGCCTCGGGACCTGCGCGCTGGTGGCCCACGCCACCGCCACGGGCAACTTCGCGGCGGCCACCGGCGCCACGCAGACCTATCAGGTCGACGGCTTCACGATCACGACCTCCTCGCTGCCCACGGCGACGAGGGGTGTGCCCTACGGCCCGGTCCAGCTCACCGCGGCCGGTGCCGGAGTCAGCGCCAGCCCATACGTGACGACGGTCAAGTGGGGGAAGGTCACCCTGCCCAAGGGGCTCAAGGTGTCAGCGACCGGTGTCCTGTCCGGCACCCCGAGCACCAAGCTGGCCTCCGGTCCGAACTCGGTGACGGTCAAGGTCACCGAGACGGTCACCACCCTGAGCGGGAATCACAAGGTCAGGACGAAGACGACGATCCAGGCCACCATCCCGCTGACGCTGGCCTGACCGGCACGCAGACCGGCGGACTCACCGCAGCGCCATCCGGCCCGGCGAGGGAGATCCGGGACGGTCAGGAGCCGCCGCGCTCCAGACGGATCTGACCGATACCCACCTGGGCATCCACCACCAGCTGCGGCCGGGGGACGCCGAAGGCCGTCACGGGCCCGGTGGGGACCTCGAAGGCCGCCTGCCCGGAGGACCCGTAGGTGACGGACCCGATGGAGGTGTTGGCCTTCACGTCGACCACGGCGCCCGGGGGGACGTCGACCACCAGCACGCCCACCCCGACGGACGCGTGCACCGTCCGGGGCACCGACCCGTACGGCACCCGGGTCAGGTCGACCGTCATGCTGCCGATGGCCAGCCGGTAGGTGGGGAGGAGCTGGTCCGGCGTCGAGGGCTGGATGACGCGCTGCCCGATCCCGCCCGTGAGGGGGACACCGGTGGTGGCCACGGCACCGAAGAATGCGCCGGTGGCGAGGATGATCACGCTGAGGACGACCAACGACAGGGCCAGCAGGATCCGGCCGAGGGTCGGGACCCGGGAGGGTCGGCGGAGGGCGACCACCACCACGCCGAACAGGACGAACAGCCAGCCGAATCCGAGGCCACCGCCCCATCGGGGCCCTCCCCACCACGTGGCGCTGAGGACCAGTCCGAGGAAGAGGGCCGCGGCCAGGAGCAGGTAGGAGAGCCACGACGTGCCCGCGGCCACGGCCGGCTCGTCCCCGGTGCCGGCCGAAGGCTCCGGGTCGACGTCCGAGGGCACCAGCGCCCACATGGCGAGGTAGACGACGACGCCCAGGCCCCAGAAACAGGCCGCCACGACGAATGCGACCCGGACGATGGTCACCTCCACGTCGAACCGCTCGGCCAGTCCGCCGGCCACGCCGCCGAGCATGCGGTGGGTCGAGCTGCGGCGGAGGAGGTCCGGTCCGCCGTCCCCCGGGGGGTCCGACGGTGTCTCGACGGGTGGCTGCTCGTCTGTGATGGTCATGGGGCCACTGTGTGCCTCCGGCGGGCGGGGGGCAATCGGGGACATCCCCGGGACGCACCCCGGCCGGGCCCGGATGCCTCGGGGTTTCCCCCCATCGCCAGGCGGGCGATCCCGTGCGACAATTGGGACATCACACGCAATCGCCCCTCCTCCGCTGCCGCGCCGCGCGGCCCCGCCGCCGGGTCGCCGGTCCCCGGGACGACCGTCCCGGGCCGACCGGCTCGGTCCTGGCGCCGCTCCGTCGACGACCGTCTCCTCGGCGGGGTCTGCGGTGGTCTGGCCACCAGGCTCCGGGTGAGTGCACGGGGGCTCCGCATCGGGGCTGTCGTGGCGGTCGCGCTGGGCGGAATCGGCCTCCTGGTCTACATGGCGCTCTGGGTGGCGGTGCCCGCCGACGGCGAATCGTCCTCGATCGGGGGACGGGTGGTCCGTGACCGGCGTGAGCTGCAGATCGTGTTCGCCTTCTCGACGGCGGTCCTGGCGGTGCTGCTGGTGCTCCAGGCCGTGGGACTGAACGGGCTCGGGATCCCGGCGTGGTCCCTGCTGGTCGCGGCGGTCGGGGCACTCGTGGTCTGGAGGGGAGCCTCGCCGGCCGAGGCGTCCCGGCTGCGGGAGGCACTGAATGCGGCGCCCGTCATCGGGTCGACCCCGGGCAAGGGGTGGCGCAACGTCGTGCTCCGGGCCGCCCTCGGCACCGTCCTGATCATCATGGGCGTCTCGGAGCTCTCGAAGGTGGGCAACTACACGGGTGCGGCCTTCGGGGTGCTCGTGGGCGCGGCGGCCTTCGTCGGAGGCTTCCTCGTCGTGTTCGCCCCGTGGTGGGCCCGGACGCTCCGCGACCTCTCGACCGAACGACGCGAGCGGGTGCGGGCCGAGGAGCGGGCCGACATGGCCTCCCACGTGCACGACTCCGTCCTCCAGACGCTGCTGCTCATCCAGAAGTCGGCCGGCGACCCGTCCGAGGTCACCCGGCTGGCCCGCATCCAGGAGCGGGAGCTCCGCCACTGGCTGTTCAACCCCGCCATGCTCGGCCGCCACGCCGAACAGCCCGAGACGTTCGCCGAGGCGATGGCCGGCATCGAGCGCGAGGTCGAGGACACCTACGGGGTCGGGCTCGAACTCATCCTGGTGGGGGACTGCCCGATGGACGCGGACCTGACCGCCCTGGTCGGTGCCTGCCGGGAAGCCAGCATCAACGCCGCCAAGTGGTCGGGGCGACCCGACCTGTCCGTGTTCGCCGAGGTGGAACCCGAGCGCATCTCGGTGTTCGTCCGGGACCTGGGCCAGGGGTTCGATCCGGAGAAGGTGCCTGGCGACCGTCAGGGCATCGCCGCGTCGATGGTGGAGCGGATGGCGCGCCACGGCGGTCGGGTGGCCGTGTCGAGCGCTCCGGGCACCGGCACCGAGGTGGAACTGATCCTGCCTCGACCCGCCGCCGACCGGTGACCACCGACGGCAGGCTCCGCGTCTTCGTGGTGGACGACCACGCCCTCATCCGCTCCGGCATCCGGGCCGAGCTCGGCGACGCCGTGGACGTGGTCGGGGAGGCCGACGAGGTGGAGGCGGCCGTCGAGCTGATCCTGGAACGCCGGCCCGACGTCGTGCTGCTCGACGTCCACATGCCGGGCGGCGGCGGGCGGGCGGTGCTGGAGGCGGTGGCCGCGGTGGCTCCCGACGTCGCGTTCCTGGCGCTGTCGGTGTCCGATGCGGCCGAGGACGTGATCGACGTGATCCGTGCCGGCGCCCGTGGCTACGTCACCAAGAACATCTCGGGCCCCGATCTCCTGGACGCCATCGGGCGGATCGCCGATGGCGATGCGGTGTTCTCCCCCCGGTTGGCCGGCTTCGTCCTGGACGCCTTCGCCGACGCGACCGGGGAGCGGACGCCGGCGCCGTCGGTCGATCCCGAGCTGGATCAGCTGACCCCGCGCGAGCGTGAGGTGCTGCGGCTCATCGCCCGGGGCTACGCCTACAAGGAGATCGCACGGGAACTGGGCATCTCGACCAAGACCGTCGAGAGCCATGTGTCGGCCGTCCTGCGGAAGCTGCAGCTGGCGAACCGGTACCAGCTGACCAACTGGGCCACGGAGCGTCGGATCCTGTGAGGCACGGGACCGACGCCCACCGTCGCGGGCCGGGTACCGTGGCCGGCATGGTCGGACGGGAGCGTCGGACGGGAGCGTCGGGCGAGGTGGTGACGTGAACCGCGTGCCCGCATTCGAGATCACCGATCCCGATGTCATCGGCGGGCTGATCCGTGACCTGGCATTCGCCCAGGTGGTCACCCAGGGGGCCGACGGATTCGTGGCCTCGAGCGTGCCACTACTCCTCGACGGGCCGACGGGGGGCCCGTGGCGGTTGCGTGGACATCTGGCCCGGTCCAACCCCCAGGCGAAGATCGGCGACGCATCCGTTGCCGCGCTGGTCCTGTTCATCGGACCGCACGCCTACGTGTCGCCGTCGACGTATGCCACCAAGGCGGAGACCGGAAAAGTGGTCCCCACCTGGAACTATGTCGAAGTCCACCTCCACGGGACCATGCGGCTCACCGACCGGGCCGACCGGACCCTGGCCGCGGTCCGCGACCTGACCGACGCCCACGAGGCCCACCGGGCCGATCCGTGGCGGGTGGCCGATGCGCCGGACGGCTACGTCGACGGCCTGGCCCGGGGCATCGTCGCCTTCGAGGTCGAGGTGGAGCGGGTCGAAGCCAAGGCCAAGTTGAGTCAGAACAAGCCGGAGGCAGACCGGACCGGTGTCGTCGAGGACCTGGCGGACGGGACGGGCCAGGGTCCCGAGGTGGCCCGGTTGATGCGGTCCGCCGCGCTGGTCCGACCCCGGGGCGGATGATCCACGGGCGACCGTCCTGGCGGATTGGGGCGCCGCTCAGGTCGCCGGGTCGAAGGTGATGCGCCGGTAGGTCTCCACCGTGTCGAATCCGAGGCGCTGGTAGACCGGGAGGCCGGCGTCGCTGGCCTGGAGGACGACACGGGTGGCACCGCCGTCCACCAGCTGGTTGACCAGCCAGGTCGTGATCGCCGCCGCGACGCCCCGACCCCGGTGCTCCTCGGGAGTGGCCACGTAGAAGATGCCACCGGTGGCCCCGTCGAGGTATCCACATCCGACACCCCGGTCACCCGTGCCGTCGTCGGCGACCGCCCAGATCGTGCCCGGTGCGTCGTAGCACTGGTGGTGGTCGAGCAACCAGGCCAGGCCCGGTTTGTCATACCCCGTCTCGCACAACCGTCCGAATGCCTGACGGTCCTCTTCGGTCGACGCGGGTCGCACCTGGAGGCCGGATGCCGTCGGCAATCGTCCCGAGACGGACAGCATCGGGGTGTCGTCGTCGATGACGGAACCGCCCGTCTCGACCAGCTCGGCGACGAAGGCGGTGTCGCCGAGCGGGGCCCAGGCGACGAACGGGTGGCCCAGCGACGTGAAGAACGCACGCGCTCCGGATACGAAGGCCGCCGGCGGCACGGAGGCATCGGTCCGGAAGGCGGCGTTGACATACCCGTTGGCCACCGGCACCGTGCTGGAGACGGCAGTTCCCCCGGGAACCGGCTGGACCTGGCCGATCCGGCCCATGGTCACCGCGACGAAGGACGCGAGGTTGTCGAGTCCGATGTGTGTCGCGTCCCCACCCATGCGAAGAGGATCGCACGGAACTCCTGGTTCCGCCCACCTGCCCGGCCGGGGCGCACGGGTGGTGGTGGGCGCATCGGACCTCACGGCCGTGTGGGGGGATCCGCCCTCCGGCCCGGGCTCGGTCGGATCGGATGCCGATCTTCCGGGCGGGCCCGGACGGACGGGCCCTTCGGGTGCCGACGGAACAGGACCGTTCGCCCCTACCCGGACGTCGGCCCGCGCTGCACACTGACAGAGGCAGACGTGGACGTCGATCGGTCGAGAAGTCGGGGGACTGCAGATGAGCGCGGAGGATACGAGGGTCGACGTGGTGGACTTCCTCCGGCGAGAGGCCCCGATCGAGCTGGAGCGCCTCGAGTCGATCGCCCGCCTCGTCGCCTCGGAGCGCGATCCTGCTCCCGGTCGGCCGGTGCCCCGTGACGGGTCGTACGCGGCCTGGCTGTGGACCACGTTCGGCATCTTCGAGCCGCGGATCGGCGGCCGGGGGGTGCCCGCCCGGTAGAACGAGGATGCCGGATCACGCGTCCGGAACCGGTGACACCCCTGTCACGGCCGGGCCCGGTGGAGCGGCGCCGGGCCGGGGCCCGACCGTGCGCCGTCCATCGCCGGCGCACGGGTCGCGTGCAGTCGCGGTCGGCCGCCGCCTACTCGGGCTGGAACACCGCGAGGGTGTTCCCGTCGGGATCCTTGAACCAGGCCGACCGGCCGATGCCGGGCGTCGTGACAACGTGGTCGACCGTCTTGAACGTCTCGGTGTCGTACTCGTCGAACACGACACCGTTCGCCGCGAGCTCCGCCACGTCCTTGTCGATGTCGGTCGACCAGAAGCGCACCTGGGTATGGTCCGCCAGGTTTCCCGCGCCCCGTCCGTAGACCAGCAGCGACGTGCCGTCGGCACCCGTGAACAGCAGGTGGTTCTTGATCGTCCCGGGGGAGAGCGTGAGCCCGACCTTCGTCTCGTAGAAGCGTTGGCTCCGTTCGAGGTCCGTCGAGACGAGTACTGCCGAGATCCGGTTGTTCGAGCGCATGTGGTGGCTTCCCTTCCTGGTCAGCGTGGTGGTGCGGCTACGGCAGCAGCGCGGAGACGTCGATCTCGGTCTCCTGGGGAGGCGACGCGAATCCGCCCTCGATCCCTGCCTGCATGCGGGGCATCAGGATGCCGTCGCGGAACTGCTCCCAGCTCTCCTTGGACTCGTGCACGGCCACGATGGTCCATCCGCCCGGCGATGCGCCGGCTGCGTGGAAGATCTGACCGTCGGGGAGTCCATCGGCCGGGTGCACCGCGGCGATCGACGCCTTGTAGTTCGCCTCGGTGCCGCCGGGGAACTGATGGATGATGGCGAATGCCATGGTGAATCCTCCTTGGTAGTATTTTCTTCTGAAAGGAACTATACTGCCGGGCATGACGAAGTCAAGTGCCGGTCACGAATTCCTCGAGACGGAGGAGTGGGAGTCCTGGGGTGCGCTGCTGCTGTTGCACCGCCTGGTGGTGCAGGACCTCGATGTCGGCCTCCGCCGCGCCCACGGCATCTCGATCACGGAGTTCGACGTCCTGATCACGCTGTTCAACGCGCCGGATCGACGACTGGGTATGTCGGACCTCGGCGAGCGTGTGCTCCTGAGTCCCGCGGGTACCACCCATCTGGTGACGCGTCTCGAACGCAATGGCCTGGTGCGTAGAGAGGTCGACGCGTCGGACCGGAGGAGATGGTTCACGGTGCTCACCGATGCGGGTGACCGTGCGCTGCGGTCCGCACGGCTGACGCACAACGAGGTGCTGCGGGACACGCTGTTCGCGGCGACGACGCCCACCGACCGCCGGTTGCTGCGCCGCATCTGGGGGCGATTGTCCGACGAGCGACCGAACCCGCTCAGTGCCGGCGATTGACCGGAGTGCCGCCGACACACAGGTGCACCGGGGGTCACGACCGCCGGTGTCCGGGGATGCCGGCGGTCGCCGTCAGGGGCCGCCGTGGAACTGATAGCCGAACGGGCAGTCTCCGGTTCCCGGGGACCTCGCCGTGAACATCCACCACTGGCCGACGAGGTGGCGAGCGCATTCGTCGAGGAAGGTGGCAGCTCCCACGTCGGTGAAGCCGAGCCCGCGGGCGGGCGGTCCGATGGCGGTGAACAGTACGAAGTGCCCTTCCGCTGAGGACACCGCGCAGACGCGGTAGGGGGCGTCGAGTGGTCCCACGCTCCCCGCCACCTTCGTGGAGCACGGATGGACGGGGATCCCGTACCGGCTCTTGGGCGACGACGCCAGCTGCGCGAAGGCAGCATGGGCCTGTGCGTCGGCGCTCGGATCGAGCACCACGGACGCTGGAATGGCGAGCGCGAACGTCCACACCGACGCGGCCAGCGTGACGGCCGCCAGGGCGACCGCGGTCGAACCGCTTCCGGTGACGATCCAGTAGGTGATCGCGATCGCGCAGCCGACTCCGAACACGATCAGGGTGGGAACGGCCAACGAACCTCCCGGATCGAGCAGAACCCACCCGAGGGAGCCGAGGACGACGGCCGTCACCACCAGGATGCCGGCGGTGAACCATCGGGGAGGTCGGAGGCGGCCGCCACCCACCATCTTCACGTCGTCGGCAAGGGCGACCACCCGGCCAGCGTACGACAGTCGATCCGCCCGGCCGGTGTGTCCCACCGGTGCCGCGTCATCGGGTGGCGATCGGGGGCAGGGCGAATCGGGGTGGCCGCAGTCCCTCGGCCGGGACTGGCGACGTCGGGCGGTACGCGGCGGCCTACCGGGCGAGGGGAGGCGTGGCCGGGCTGCCCGGTGGCGCTGGGGGCGTCGGGCGTGCGTCACGCACCCCCACCCACGACTCCGCCCAGTCGTCCAGCGGCCTGAGCGCCCGACCGAGCGCCGCTCCGGTCGCGGTCAGCGAGTAGGCGCCGTCGTCGGCCTGCTCGATCAGCGCGGCGTCGCCGAGCTCCCGGAGCCGGTCGTAGAGCACGCTCGACGACATCCCGTCGCACCGGTCCCGCAACGCCCTGGCTCCGACGGGCCCGTCCCGCAGCTCCCAGAGGATCCGGAGCGCCCAGCGGCGGCCCAGGAGGTCCATCGCCGCCATGAGCGGCCTCCCCGTGGTCGAACCACGGACGCCGGCCCGCCTTCGCCGTTGGGACGCACCGGCCACGGCGTCCTCCCCTTCTCGCCCTTGCGTTTCGATTTCCAAAACTCTACAGTGCCAGATGTTTCGGAAAACAAAACAGAGGAGGAACGATGCCGAGGATCGACCCCGTCGCCCCGCCCTACGACGTGGACGTCGCCGGGCGGCTCGAGGAGATGATGCCGTCGGGAGTGCCGCCCATCCTCCTCTTCCGGACCTTCGTGCGGAACCTTCCGATGGCCGGGGCCATGGGAACGTGGGGAGGCTACGAGCTCAGCAGGCGGCTCTCGCTCTCCATGCGCGAGCGCGAGATCGTCATCGACCGAACGTGCGCGCGGTGCGGCTGCGAGTACGAGTGGGGCGTGCACGTCGCGTTCTTCGCCGAACGGGTCGGGCTGACGAGTGAGCAGGTCGCCTCGCTCACCCACGGGAGGGCGGCGGATGCCTGCTGGGACGACGAACGGGATCGGGTGCTCATCGAGTCGGTGGACTCGCTGCACGACACGTCGGGGATCGGGGACCCGCTGTGGGCCCGCCTCGCCGCCGTGCTCGCCGAGGATCAGATCCTCGACCTGCTGATGCTGTCGGGGTGGTACCACGCCATCAGCTTCGCGGCCAACGGTGTCGAGCTGGACCTCGAGGACGGCGCCCCCCGGTTCGCGGACGTGCGGTGAGACTCAGCCCTCTGACGAGTAGCGGTAGACGTTGGTGGTCCGCTCTTCGAACCCGAGCCGCACGTACAGCCGGTTGGCCGCCTCGCGGCTGGGTCGGGACGTGAGGTCCACCGTCTTGGCACCGACCGCTCCGGCCCGCGCGATGGCGGCGGTCACCAGGGCCTCACCCACCCCTGCGCCCCGGGCGGCGTCATCGACCACCACGTCCTCGATCCAGGCCCGGACCCCGGTGGGGATCCGGAACACGGCCAGGGTCAGTGAGCCGACGATCCGCCCGTCCGGATCCCGGGCCACGAACAGGATGCTGGCCTCGGAATCGACGATGGCGGCGAGCCCGGCCCGATCGGTGGGAGCCGAGGACGACGACAGCTGGGGGATCAGGCGCACGAAGGCCTCGACCAGCTCGTCGGTGACCTCGGCGGCCTCGGTGACGGAGACGGTGGAGGTGGTGGGGTCGGTCACGGTTGGCGAGTGTAGCCAGGGTGCCGCCTGCGCCCACAGGCGGACGGATCCCCTGGTCCCGGCCTCAGACCTTGTCGGGGTCGCCCCGCCAGACCGGCGAGCGCACCGAGTCGTACAGGACCTCGATGGGGTCGCCCCGCAGGGCCGAGAAGACGTGGTCACCCCAGCGCTCGGCCCCGGCCAACGGGAACGGCAGGTCGTCGAGGGGGAACCATCCGACGTCGGCGCACTCGAGCGGGTGGGCCAGCAGCTCACCCCCGGTCGGGCGGCACTGGAAGACTAGCGAGTAGAGCGGGATCCGGCTCATCCCCACCCGCAGCCCGTCGAGCACCGCGATCAGGCGGACCACCTCGACCTCGATGCCGGTCTCCTCCTGGACCTCCTTGACCACCACCTCGGCCGCCGAATAGCCGACGTCGGCCCAACCGGTGGGGTAGAGCCAGATCCCCGAGTCGGCCCGCTGGACCAGCAGGATCTCGCCCTTGTCGTTGCCCACGGCGGCGCCGACGGCCACTTTCGGGGTCACGTAGCCGGGAACGCCCTTGCCCACCGACTCCAGCCAGTCGTGGACGACCCCGTCGATGTCCTCCGCCCCGTCATTGCCGGCGATGGTCGTCTTGATGTCGGCCGCCACGTGCAGGACCTCTTCGAAGCGTTCCTGCTCGTAGAGCGACTCGGTGAAGCCGAGTCCGGTCCGGGCGATGCCGGCCAGGGCCTCGCTCCACCGAAGCAGCTGCTTGACGGTGGGGACGGTCTCGCCGGTGGGATCGGCCGAAGGGGTGGAAGGGGTGGAGTCCACGGGACCGACGCTACCCCACCATCCCCACCGGCCGTCCGGCTTCGGGCAGAATGTGGTGTGGCCGTTCTCGACGACTGTCGTCATTACATCATGCAGACAACGGCGCGCGAGGAGAAGGTCGAGAAGTGCCGGATGGGCGCCAACGACCCGTTCCCGTTCGCGTGCCCCGAGAGCTGCCTGTTCTACGAGCCCAGGAAGGTGTCCGGCGCCGGTTGGACCGTCCGGAGCCCGGACGACCCGCCGGACTGACCGGTCACGGCTTCGAGGCCACCAGGGTGAAGGACAGCGGGACCCGCAGGTGCCCCTCGGGGATCACGAACTGCTCCCCGGCCGTCTCCACCAGCCACGGGTACCGCCGGAAGCTGGTCCAGTCGTGTTCGTCGAGCCGGTCGATGCGCAGACCCCGGGAGACGAGGGACCCGATGATCTCGCCCAGTCCGTGGTTCCACCCGAAGGTCGTCCTCCCCGGGAGCGCCTCGGTCGCCGTCGGATCGGCGTAGCTGCCCGGCTCGGAGTCCGCGTACGGGTCGGCCTCTTCGAAGTAGGTGGTGGCGAGGGTCAGGTCGTCGTCGGCCAGCGCCAGGCTCAGCGGGTGGGCGTCGTGGAGGAAGAGGCGCCCGCCCGTCCGGAGCAGCTCCGCCACCTGTGCCGCCCACTGGTCGACGCTCGGGAGCCACCACAGGGCGCCGAGGCTGACGTAGACGATGTCGAAGTCCCGCCCGCCGAGGGCGGTGACCGCGTCGGCCACGGCGCACAGACGAAGTCGGCCCGGTCGGCCAGGCCCGCCCGGACGGCCAGGTCACGGGCGGCCTCGACGGCGGTCGGCGAGAAGTCGAGCCCGGTGACGGTGGCCCCGGCCCGGGCCCAGCCCAGGGTGTCCTTGCCGAAGTGGCACTGGAGGTGGACCAGATCGAGGCCGGTCACGTCGCCGAGGACGGCCACCTCGTGCGACCGGGGACCCCGGCCCCCGGCCAGCCAGCCGTCGACGTCGTAGAACTTCGAGGCCAGGTGGACCGGGACCGCACGGTCCCACCACTCGCGGTTGGCCTCCTGGGCCTCGTCGGCCGGGACGGGGTCGTCGGTCACGGGTCCTCGGCCACGGTGGTCAGCTCTCGACGATGTCGCCCAGCAGGTCGACCCGGACCCCTTGGGTGCGGAACCACGCCAGGGCCTCGTCCACCACGCCCCCGTCCCCGTCGAGTTCGCAGATGATCCAGCCGCCCTGCTCTCCCACGTCGGCCTTGCGGATGTTGGGGACCACCGCGAACTGCTCGGTCATCCTGGAGATGACCGGCTCGCGGACCAGCTCCTCGGGGAACGTCAGCCGCACCCGGACTCCGATCATGGCGTCTCCTCGGTCATATCGTGCCCGTCCAGCGAGTGGTTCAGGTTGCCCGAACGGAATCCGTCGATGTCGACGGTCACGTACCGGTAGCCCGCCGCGTGCACGGCGGCGCTGACATCGTCCCGCCGGGCGACGACGCCGGCCAGGTCCTCGACGGGCACCTCGATCCGGGCCGTGTCGCCGTAGTGGCGGACTCGCAGCTGGCGGAACCCGAGCGCACGGAGGCCGGATTCGGCCCGGGTCACCGAGTCGAGGGTGGTGAAGGTCACCCGCGTACCGTAGGGCACCCGGGAGGCAAGGCAGGCGGCGGCCGGCTTGTCCCACGTGCGCAGGCCCAGTCGGCGGGACCAGGCCCGCACGTCGGCCTTCGTGAACCCGGCGGTCACCAGGGGGAACACCGCACCGCGCTCGGCGGCGGCGGCCTGGCCCGGTCGGTGGTCGGTGAGGTCGTCGAGGTTCACCCCGAGGACCACCGTGGCTCCCGGTCCGGCGGCGGCGGTGACGGGGTCGAGGGCGGCCATGAGGGAGGCCTTGCAGTGGTAGCACCGGTTCCCGTCGTTGGCCGCGTACGCCGGGTCGGCCAGCTCGTCGGTGGCCACCTCCAGGTGGCGCAGGCCCCACTCGGCGGCCAGTGCCCGGCAGTCGTCGCGCTCCTCGGGGGCCAGGGAGGGGGACACGGCGGTCACGCACTGCACCCGGTCGGCGCCGAGGGTGTCGGTCGCCACCACGGCCAGGAACGCCGAGTCCGCACCTCCGCTGAAGGCCACGACCACGTCGCCGAGCGAGCGGAGCGCCCGGCGGAGCCCGTCCAGGTCGGCGAGCCCGTCGCCGGTGGAGGGGTCGGATCCGGTCGGGCCGGGCCGGAGGTCGTCGACGGTCCCCGTGCCCACCGGTGCGGTCACGCCCCGGGAGCGATCTGGGCCAGCACGTCCTCGACGGGCGCCACCATGCCGGTCAGGAACGGGCCGAACTCGGCGAAGCGGGCGGACCCCTCGTCGAAGCGCATGGTGTACACACACTCCTTCAGGTCGTCGGGGTGCACACCGAACAGGGTGACGCCCCACTCCCAGTCGTCGATGCCGGTGGAGCCGGTGATGACCTGCACGATGCGCCCGGCGAACTTGCGCCCCGCCGCCCCGTGGCCGAACATCAGCTCCTTGCGCTCGTCGAAGGGAAGCGTGAACCAGTTGGCGCCCTCGACGTCGCCCCGACGCTTCGACATCGGATAGAAGCAGAACGCGGGCATCCCCTCGGGTGGGAGCTGGGGGTAGAGGCGCTTCTGCTTCATGTCGTCGGGCACGCCGGCTGCGTACTCGGACACCTCGGTGAGCGACACGTAGGAGTCGACGACGATCAGGCCGGCGGCCTGCAGGTCGGACTGGAGTCGGCGCAGGCGCCACAGGTCGGCACCGAGGGCCATCACGCAGAGGTCGGCCTTGTGGCCCAGCATGGCCACGGTCACCACCTGGACCTCGTCGGCCTGGGCGTCCTTGACGGCCTGCACCGTCGCCTCGGCGTCGCAGCGGGGTCCGGTGCCGGACGCGGGGATCGGCCCGAGTTTGCAGAAGAGGTGGAGCACACCCCAGCCAATGGTGGGAGCGAGGGGATCGGTCACGCCCCGCAGTCTAGGGAAACAAACGGAGGGCGCCCCCGTGGGGCGCCCTCCGTCGGATACCGCTGGTCGGGTGATCGACCTAGAAGTCGTCCATGCCTCCGGGCATCGCCGCGCCGCCCTCGTCGGGCTTGTCGACGATGACGGCCTCGGTGGTGAGGAACAGGGCGGCGATGGAGGCCGCGTTCTGCAGGGCGGACCGGGTCACCTTGACGGCGTCGATCACGCCCTCCTTGAACAGGTCCACGTACTCGCCCGTAGCGGCGTTGAGGCCCTCGGCCGGCTTCTTCAGGTTGCGCACCTTGTCGACGATGACGCCCCCCTCGAGGCCGGCATTGACGGCGATCTGCTTCAGGGGCTCCTCGACGGCCCGGGCCACGATGCGGGCACCGGTGGCCTCGTCGCCGTCGAGCTTGTCGGCGGCCTCGAGCACGGCGGTCTGCGAGCGGAGCAGGGCGACCCCACCTCCGGGCACCACGCCCTCCTCGATGGCGGCCTTGGTCGTGGAGACGGCGTCCTCGATGCGGTGCTTCTTCTCCTTCAGCTCCACCTCGGTGGCGGCCCCGACCTTGATGACGGCCACGCCGCCGGACAGCTTGGCCAGCCGCTCCTGCAGCTTCTCGCGGTCGTAGTCCGAGTCGGTGTTCTCGATCTCGGCCTTGATCTGGGCGATGCGGCCCTTCACGTCGTCGTGGCTTCCGCCGCCCTCGACCACGGTGGTCTCGTCCTTGGTCACCACGATCTTGCGGGCGGTGCCCAGCATCTCGAGTCCGACGCTCTCGAGCTTCAGGCCGATCTCCTCGGTGACGACCTGGCCACCGGTGAGGATGGCGATGTCCTGGAGCATGGCCTTGCGACGCTCGCCGAAGCCGGGTGCCTTGACCGACACGCTGCGGAAGGTCCCGCGGATCTTGTTGACGACCAGGGTGGCCAGGGCCTCGCCCTCCAGGTCCTCGGCGATGATCACGAGGGGCTTGCCCGACTGCATGACCTTCTCCAGGATCGGGAGCAGGTCGCGCACGGCCGTGATCTTGGAGCCCACCAGGAGCACGTAGGTGTCCTCCAGGACGGCCTCCATGCGCTCGGGATCGGTCACGAAGTAGGGGGAGATGTAGCCCTTGTCGAACCGCATGCCCTCGACCAGGTCCATGTCCATGCCGAAGGTCTGGGACTCCTCGACGGTGATGACCCCGTCCTTGCCCACCTTGTCGATGGCCTCGGAGATCATCTCGCCGATCTCGGTGTCGGCGGCCGAGATGGAGGCCACCTGGGCGATCTGACCCTTGGAATCGGTCTCCCGGGCGATGCCGCGCAGCGAGGTGACGGCGGCCTCGACACCGGCCTCGATGCCCTTCTTCAGCGACATCGGGTTGGCGCCGGCGGCCACGTTGCGCAGGCCCTCGTGGACCATGGCCCAGGCCAGCACGGTGGCGGTGGTGGTGCCGTCACCGGCGACGTCGTCCGTCTTCTTGGCGACCTCTTTGACCAGCTCGGCGCCGATGCGCTCGAACGGGTCCTCGAGGTCGATGTCCTTGGCGATGGACACGCCGTCGTTGGTGATGGTGGGGGCGCCCCACTTCTTGTCCAGGACGACGTTGCGGCCTTTCGGGCCGAGGGTGACGCGGACCGCGTCAGCGAGCTTGTTCATGCCGCTCTCGAGGGCCCGGCGGGCCTCTTCGTCGAACGTGATGAGCTTGGCCATCAGGTGTTCCTCCGTGATCGTTGGCACTCGTAGGTGTCGAGTGCTAATAGCAAACCACGTGGGAGGCCCCGGCGCAACACCGCCCCCGCCCACCGACCCGCCCGCCGGATCGCCCCCCGGGCCCGGTCGGGAGCACGCCGGGAGCACCCCTGAGCGTCAGATCCGGCCCCCGGCCCGCTCCAGCCAGCCCTCGAACAGGGCCCGGGACAGGTCGTCGGGTCCACGGCCCCGGGCGTCGAACCCCGGACCGCAGGGCGTCGATGTCGGCGCCGGTCAGCTCGGCCCGCTCCCGGGCGTCGCCGATCCACCCCTCGACGACGGCGAGGGTCACCTCGGGGTGGAACTGGACCCCCGTGTGGGGCCCCTCGACGAAGGCGTGGAGCGAGACGTCGGTGGAGCCGGCGGGCTCGGCTCCCGGCGGGCAGGTGAACGCGTCCACGTGCCAGTCGAGCCAGGGGCCGGCCGGGACCACGCCCGGGTCGACGGCGTCGAGGAGCCGCCAGCCGATCTCGGGCCGGGAGGCCCGGGTCACCGAGCCGCCCAGCACCTGGGACAGGAGTTGGCCCCCGAAGCACACGCCGAGCACCGGCACGCCCGACTCGACGGCCCGGGCCACCAGGCTGCGCTCGGCCTCGATCCACGGGACGCCGTCGTCGGTCACCGACTCGATGGACCCCATCACCACCAACAGGTCGAAGGCACCGGCCTCCGGCAGCGCCGAGGGCCCGTGGTCGGCCCGGTGGGCGGAGACGACGAGGCCGAGCCCGGTGGCGAAGGCGCCGAGGACGCCCGGGACGTCGGTGGCGCTGTGCTGGAGGAAGGCGATCCGGCGGGACACGGCGACCATCCTGCCCGGCCGACCCCGGATGGACCAGTCCCGGGCACTCCCGTCCCGCGGAGATCTACGGGCCCGACCCGGTGGATCGACCGGTCAGTCGACCGGTCAGTCGACGGGCAGTCCCGCCGGACTCCGGTCGGTCAGCTCGGGCCACCGTTCCCGGGCCTCTTTCAGGTAGCGGCTGGCCAGCTGCCTCGAGAAGGCGAAGGCCTGTCCGATCTGGGCGGCCGTCATCCCGTTGTCGACGGCGACGGCCACCAGTGCCAGCCGGAACCGGTGCCGGGCCGCCTCGAAGTCGCTCATCACCTCGGTGACGTTCCGTCGGGCGGCGCCCCCGACGCCCGGGACCAGCATGTCCATGGCCAGGCCGGCCCGGACGCCGGCCATGCCGCACTCGTACTGGTCCACGTCGTCGGCCAGTACCTGCCGGAGATGGATCGCCGCGTCCCGTCGGGCCGTCATGGCGTCGCACAGCGCGACTTCGTAGGCGCTGAGCTCGCGTCGCCTGCGGGGTGCGCCGTTGCCGCTCCGACCAGCCAGGAGGTGCCGGGCGCGGCGCTCGATCGAGGCCAACTCGTCCTTGATCTCATCGTCGAACCCGGTCGCCGTGGCCCCGGTGGAGAGCGGGAGGGGACCGTCGTGAGCCTGGGGGGTCCCCTGATACGGGGGAGCCGCCTCCAGGTCGGGGAGGCCGTCGACGGCGCGGAAGCCCCAGTGTCCGTCGTCGAGCGGTGCGGTCACCGGCCCCTGGTCGTCGGCCGGGCGCTCGTTGCGCAGGCGGGTGGCGATCCGCCTCATCGGAGCCCCCCGATGCCGGGGACCGAACGGCATGTGTCCCTACTCGTCCTCATGGCAACGTCCACCTCGCCCACTCGTATGGCCTTCCGACCGGATCCACCGGTACCCTGGGACTTCTTCCGTGGACATTGATGACGTCCACCTGTTGCAGGGCTGTTGCAAGACCAGTTGCGCGTCAATTGGGTGGACTGGGTGCGGCGGGTCTCGACGGCGGTGGCGGGCAGTAAGAGGCGGGCGCTCAGGACGGTGGGTCACGGCCCCCGGCGAGGCGCAGTTCGAAAAGGGGACGATGGATTTCCGGCTGCTTGGGCCCTTCGGGGTGGATCGGGACGGGAGCGCGGTCCCGCTCGGCGGGCGTCGGCAGCGGGCCGTCCTGGCCCTGCTGACCATCCACGTCGGCGAGGTGCTGTCCGCGGACCGGATCGCCGAGGAGATCTGGGCCGGGGACCTTCCCCCGTCCGCCACCCGGACGGTCCACTCCTACGTGTCCAGACTGCGATCGAGCCTGCGCGGGACCGACGGGACCGACGTGCTGGTGCGACGGGACCCGGGTTACGTGCTGACCGTCGATCCGCCGAGTGTCGACGCCGTCCGCTTCGAGCAACTGGTCGATCGGGCGGTCGACGTCCTCGGAGCCGGGGACCCGGAGGCGGCCAACCGGGACCTCCGCCAGGCGCTCGGCCTCTGGCGGGGGGAGGCGCTGTCGGACTTCGCCTACGACCACTTCGCGGCGACCGAGTCCCAGCGGCTCGACGGGCGGCGCCTCGAGGCACTCGAGCTCCGCATCGACACCGATCTGGCCCTGGCCCGCCACGCGCAGGTGGTGGCCGAGCTCGAGAGCCTGGTCGCCACCCATCCGCTCCGCGAGCGGTTCTGGGCCCAGCTCATGGTCGCCCTGTACCGGTGCGGGCGGCAGTCGGACGCGCTGGCCGCCTACGGCCGGGTCCGGCGGACGCTCGTCGACGAACTGGGGCTCGAACCGGGCAAGGAGCTGCAGCTGCTCGAGGGCCAGGTGCTCGACCAGTCCACCGAGCTCGCCGTTCCGGGACTCCCGCCGGGGGCCGGTCGGTTCGATCCGTCCCGGGCACCGGCCGACCGGGTGACGAGCCGCGGGATCCCCCTGCCGGACCGCCTGCGCATCCGCCCGCACGTCGGGGTGATCGGGCGGTCCGATCAGACCCGGATGATGGCCGAGGCCGCCGGGCGGGCCGCCGCCGGCGCCGGCCGCGCCGTGCTGCTCGTCTCGGGTGAGGCCGGGCAGGGCAAGAGCACGGTGGTGGCCGAGGCGGCCCGTGCCGCCTTCGACGACGGCGCCTGCGTCCTGTCCGGGCACTGCGAAGAGGATGTGACCAGCCCCTATCAGCTGTTCGTCGAGACGCTCGGCCACTACGCCCTCCACGCGGCCGACGACGAGGTCCAGGCCATGGTGGACGACCAGGGCGCCGAGTTGGCCGTCCTGCTGCCGTCCCTGGCCCGACGGCTCCCGAGCGTTCCCGTCGCCCGGGCCGTGGACCCGGACACCGAGCGCTACAAGCTGTTCGCCGCCGTCGTCGACTTCGTGGCCCGGATCAGCCGGGAGCGGACGGTCGTCCTCGTCCTGGACGACCTGCAGTGGGCGGACCAGGGCAGCCTCCAGCTCCTGCGCCACCTGGTCACCTCCGACCGTCCGATGCGCCTGGTCGTGCTGGGCACCTACCGGGACAGCGAACTGGCCGTCTCCGACCCCCTGGTGGAGACGTTGGGCGCGCTGCGGCGGGCCAGCGGGGTGGAGCGCATCGAACTCCCGGGCTTCGAGCCCGACGAAGTGGTGTCGGTCATGGAGGCGATCGCCCGCCAGCCGATGGACGCGGGAGGCCGGGCGCTGGCGCACGCCATCCACCGGGAGACCGACGGCAATCCGTTCTTCGTGGACGAGGTCCTGCGCCACCTCTTCGAGGTCGGCGCCCTGCGTCGGGACGACGACGGGAGATGGGTGGCACCGGGCGACGTCGGTGACGTCGGCCTCCCGGCCGGCGTCCGCGAGGTCATCGACGCCCGCGTGGTCCGCCTCGGCCGGGCCGCGGCCGACAACCTGGCCCTGGCCGCGGTGATCGGACGCGACTTCGACCTCGACCTGCTGCTGGCCGCCGCCGAGACCACGCCGGACGACCTCCTGGACATCCTCGAGGAGGCGGCGACGGTGGCGCTCGTCCGGGAGCCGGCGGACCGACCGGGCTGGTACAGCTTCAGCCACGCCCTGATCCAGCGCACGCTCTACGAGGGCATGGGGGCCTCGCGCCGGACCCTCTACCACCGCAAGGTGTTCGAGGTCCTCCGCCAGTGGAGCGAGGTCGGACCGGGCTCGCGGGCCCCGTCGGTGGCGGCCAGCGAGCTGGCCCGCCACATGGTGGCCTCCGCTCGACCCGACGAGTCCCGCGCCGTGGTCCACTACGCGCGCCGGGCCGCCGAGGAGGCGTTGGTCGCCCTCAACCCCGACGAGGGCGTCCGCTGGTACTCGACGGCCCTGGAGGCACTGGGTGACGACGAGGACGACGGCACCCGGGCCCAGGTGCTCAGCCGCCTCGGCGACGCCC
>CAWHIB010000004.1:0-133598 GCA_963829265.1 uncultured Acidimicrobiaceae bacterium | reverse complement strand
CGACGCCTATCCCCCCTACGCCGAGTACCAGGAGCGGACGGAACGGGTCATCCCCGTACTGGTGCTCGAGCCGGCGTCCGACTGACGGCCCGACCGGCCGGGGGTCAGGCCGGCTTCTCGACGAGGAAGGCCAGCAGGTAGCACTCGTCGGCGGCATGGAAGATGCCGTAGTTGGCCGCCAGTGCGGCGACGTCGAACCGGCCCCCGCCACACCCGGTCCACCCCAGTTGAGTCCCCGGACCGCCTCGATCTCGAACCCGGCCCGGATCACCTTGTCCCGGAGCTGTTCGAGGGTGTACTCGACGTCGTGGTCGGGGTCGATGAACTCGTCCTGCTGCATCCGGCACAGCCGGCCGTTCGGGGTGTCGATGGCCATGTACCCACCCGGCCGCAGGGCTCGGAAGGCACCGGCCAACACCTCGTCGCCGGCCGACTCGGGGACGTGCTCGATCGACTGTCCGCTGTAGACCAGGTCCACCGACTCGTCCTCGGCGAACGACAGGTCCACCATCGACCGGTACTCGTAGCGGACGTAGCCCCGGTCGGTCACCCCGTCACCGAACCGGTCCGACTTGTACAGCTGGTGCCGGTCATCGGGAGGGAGGTCCACGATGACCAGTTCCTCGAAGTCGTAGGGGTACCCCAGCGCCACCAACGCGCCGCGGCCGTCCGAGGTGTGGCCACCGCCGACATCGATGATGCGCCGAGCACGGGGCAGGCCGATGATGAACTCACACCGGCTGGCATGGAGCGAGCCGTGCAGTCCGGCAGGCCCGGGCCGGGCCACCACCCTGAACTCGTTCGACGTGCGGATCCGGTCGACCATGTCGTCGTGGGACATGAGATGACCGCCCAGCGCCCCCGTGTACTCGTCCCATGCGGCGGGGTCGGGATCACGCCGCAGGAGCACGTTGTAGGCCATGCGGGTGGCCTCCCGGGGCGGAAGCTGGGTGAAGGACAGGCCGGCGAGCCTGGTGGCCTCGCGTCGGCACCTTGCCGTCGATCCGTTCGTACTGCGGGATGAGCCTGGTCGGCAGGCCGGCGATCGCGCCCTTTCCTGCCGGCCCCGTCTCCTCCGCTCATTCGTGCTCCGTTCCTCGGTCGGGCGCCGTGGGCCTCCGACGGCGGGCCTACCATCGGCACCCGCCCCTCGGCGGGAGGTGTCCCGGCAGTCGGGTGGCCGATCGGTGCGGCGCCGCGGTCCCGGCCTCCCCCACCTGGCCCATTGCCGGGGTCGGAGCCGGGATGCCCTGTCTTGCGGAGGGGGTGGGATTCGGCCATGCTTCCCCGGTTCCGCCACATCGTCAATGTGTGCGGCCCGATGATCGACCGCAGATCAACGACAGCTACGGATCCACTCAGGAGGACACCATGGGAATGCTCGACGGCAAGGTTGCCATCGTCACCGGCGCAGGACGGGGCATCGGACGCGAGGAGGCCCTCCTGCTGGCCTCCGAGGGCGCGAAGGTCATCGTCAACGACGTCGGCGCGTCCCTGCAGGGTGAGGGCGGCGACAAGCACCCGGCCGAGGAGGTCGTCGAGCTGATCAAGGCCGGCGGCAGCGACGCCGCCGTCAACGCCTCGGACGTGAGCTCCTGGGAGGGCGCCAAGGCCCTGGTCGACCAGGCCGTCGACACGTTCGGCCAGCTCGACATCCTGGTGAACAACGCCGGCATCCTGCGGGACAAGATGTCCTTCAACATGGAGGAGTCGGACTGGGACGACGTCATCCGGGTCCACCTGAAGGGCCACTTCGCCCCCGCCCACCACGCCGCCGTCTACTGGCGGGGTCGGGCCAAGGCCGGCGAGGACGTCTCGGGCCGCATCATCAACACCTCCTCGGAGGCGGGTCTGTTCGGCAACGCCGGCCAGGCCAACTACTCGGCGGCCAAGGCCGGCATCGCGTCGATGACCTGGGTGCTCGCCCGCGAACTCGGCCGCTACGGCATCACCTGCAACTCCATCAGCCCCCGGGCCCGCACCCGCATGACCGAGAACATCTTCGGCGAGATGGCCAAGTCCGACAACGGCTTCGACAAGTTCGACCCCCGCAACGTGGCCCAGCTGGTCACCTTCCTGGCCACCGACGAGGCCGCCGACATCAGCGGCCAGAACTTCATCGTCTACGGCGGCGACATCTGGGCCATGGGTGGATTCCACCCGTCGGCGAGATGCACCGCGACTCGATGTGGACGCCCGCCGAGCTGGCCGCCGCCAAGGGCGAGCTGTTCAAGGACGTCTCCTCCGGCGTGCCGCCCGTTCAGCCTGGCCTGACCGGCGCCGCCGCTCGGGCCCCGGGCCCCGGGCGCCGTGCGGTGACCCCCGACCCGGTCCGGCTCACTCGCCCCGGCCCGGTCCGGCCGGCCGAGCACCAGGTCGCCCAGGCGGCCCTCCACGCCGGCCACCGGCCCGTCGTAGACGACCCGTCCCTTGCTGAGCACGACCACGTCGTCGGCCAGCACCAGGGCCCGGTCGACGTGCTGCTCGATCAGCAGCAGCGACGTCCCCGCCGCCAGCACCCGCCCCAGCGCGGCGTAGACCTCGTCGACCACCACCGGGGCCAGGCCGAACGACAGCTCGTCGACCACCAGCAGCTTCTGGTGGAGCACCAGGACCCGGGCCAGGGCCAGCATCCGCTGCTCGCCGCCGGACAGCGTGCCCGCCGACTGGGTGCGCCGCTCCCCCAGCCGGGGGAAGGCCTCGTAGGCCCGGGCCAGGGCGCCGGGCACCCCGTGCGGCCGAGCGCACGGCGGAACGGACAGGGTGAGGTTCTCCTCGACCGTCAGCGAGGCGAACACCGACGTCCCTCGGTGAGCTGGGACAGGCCGAGCCGGGCGATCTCGTAGGCCGGCCGGCCCGTGATGTCCCGACCGTCGAAGCGGATCGTCCCCCGGTGGTGGGCACCAGGCCCGACACCACCCGGGCCACCGTCGACTTGCCCGCCCCGTTGGCCCCGACCAGGGCCAGCGCGCGTCCGGCACGGACGGTCAGCGACACGCCGAACAGCGCCTCGTAGGGTCCGTAGGACGCGCCCACGCCCGCGGAGCTCCAGGAGGGGCTCGCCCTCCCCTGCCGGCGACCGGCGCCGCCGGGCTGTGGTCCGCGGTCACGCCGTGCTCCCGAGATAGGCGCGGCGCACCTCGGGATCGGCCAGGACGTCGTCGACGCCGCCGGAGGCCAGCACCTTGCCGAAGTTCAGGACGCACGAGCCGGTCGACGGCCGACTCGACCAGGGCCAGGTCGTGCTCGACCAGCACCACGGCCACCCCGGTGGACCGCCGGGTCTCCCCGAGGATCCGGGACAGCCGGGCGGTGTCCTCGGCGTCCAGCCCGGAGGACGGCTCGTCGAGCATGAGCAGCCGGGGCGTGCCCATCATCGCCCGGCCGAGCTCGACCAGTCGGGCGTGGCCGAGATCGAGGGTGTCGACGGGGCGCCCGGCCAGCTCGGCCAGCCCGAGCAGCTCGAGCACCTCCTCCACGTGGTGGAGCTCGGCGGGGGTCGGGCCCCCACGGTGGACGAAGTCGCGCCAGATCCGGACCGTCCCGCTGGCCGCCTGCTCCGCCACCAGCAGGTGGTCGGCCACCGGTCATCCCCTCGAACAGCTCCATGCGCTGGAACGTGCGCCCGATGCCCATGCGGCTGCGCTTCCACACCGGCATGCGGTCGATGCGCCTGCCGGCGAAGGCCACCGTGCCCTCGTCGGGATGCTCCAGCCCGAACAGGCAGTTGAACAGCGTCGTCTTGCCGGCGCCGTTGGGCCCGACCACCCCCACCGCCTCTCCGGCAGCCGACCTCGAGGTCGACGTGGTCGAGCGCGACGATGCCGCCGAACTGCTTGGTGATCCCGTGGACCACGAGCAGTGGCGGGGCCGGTCGCCGACGGTCTCACCCCGCCCCCCGACCACCGGCCGGCGCGCCGGCCCGCCCCGCGCCGCCGTCCCGGGTCCACCGTGCGGCGGCGCGTCCGCCGAGCCGGCGGGTCCGTCGTTCGGCGATCGCCGCCTGGACCCGGCCGCTGAGGAAGTCGAGGAAGCCCTCGGGGTGGCGGGTGTAGCTGAGGGTGGCCAGGCCGAACAGCACCGCCACCAGGCCGGCGAACCGGGTCGGCACGACGTCACCGCCACCTGCAGTGTCGTGTAGACGACGCCGGCCACGACGGCCCCGGCGATCGACCCGAGGCCCACGATGGCCACCACCACCAGCAGCACCGCCGAGATCTGGTAGCCGAAGTCGTTGGCCGACAGCGATCCCTCGAGCGAGCCGAACAGGGCGCCGCCCACCCCGGCCAGCGCCGCCGACAGGGCGAAGACGAGCACCCGCAGCCGGTAGACGTCGATGCCGACCGCGTTCGCGGCCAGCTCGCTGCCGCGCACCGCCGACAGGTACCGGCCCATGGTCCCGTCCCCCACCAGTTTCACGATGCCGGCGCCGACGGCCAGGATGACCAGCGACAGGAGGAAGAACGGCTTGGCGGCGGCGAAGCTGACCGGCCCGGCCGACGGGCGGGGGACGGTGACGCCGCTGGCCCCGTTCCCGATCCACGCGTTGGGGAAGAGGATGTTGTCGGCCAGCAGGGCGAAGGCCAGCGTGGCCAGGGCCAGCGGCAGGCCGGCCAGGCGGAGGGTCGGGATGGCCACGACCACCCCGAGGAGGGCGGCGAGCAGTCCGCCGGCCACCATGCCGAGCACGACCGGCAGGCCGAAGTGGTTGGCCAGCTGTCCGGCCATGAAGCCGCCCAGGCCGGCGAAGGTCGCCTGGCACAGGGAGATCTGCCCGGTCATGCCGGTCAGCAGGGTCAGCGACAGGAAGATGATGGCGAAGGCGACCCCCTGGTTCATGGTCAGCAGCCAGTCGGGCGGCACCCAGGTCAGCGCCGACACGACGGCCAGGCCGCCCACCGCCCAGGCGAAGGTGGCGGTCGGCCGGCGGACGAGCACCCCGGTCATCCGCGAGCCCGGGCAGCGTCTCGAGGCGCTGGTGCCACACCCCGACGGTGTGGACGGCCCCTCCGAGGTCGCCACCGTGGAGGCCGAGCGGTAGCCGACGGTGCGCGGCCTCCACGGCCGAGGACGGCGGGTCGCACGCCGACAGCGGGTCGTCGAGCTGCCGCTGCCGGGCCAGCGGGAGGAACACGAGCAGCACGACGAAGGGCAGCGAGGGGCGGAGCCCGTTGGCGATGACACCCGGCCGGCATGTACCCGGCGATCACCTGCTGGGCGATGCCGAGTGCCAGGCCGCCGACCAGCGCCAGCGGCAGGCTGGCGAACCGTCCGATGACCGCCCCGGCGACCCCCCACACCAGCAGCACGGTGAAGTTCTGGGGGTCGAGCTGCGAGTAGAGGGGCGACAGCAGCACCCCGGCCAGGGCGGCCATCATGCTCGACAGGATCCAGGCGAAGGCGCTCACCCGGCCGGCGTTGACCCCGGCCAGTTCGGTCATCCGGGGGCTCTCCACCACGGCGCGCATCTCGAGGCCGACCGGCGTGAACCGGAACAGCACCACCAGCCCGCCCACCACCACGACGGTGGCGGCGCTGATCGACAGCTCCAGGCCGCTGAGCGGCACCGAACCGAGGTGGAGGTAGACCCGCTGGGCGTCGCCGACGATGGCCGGCGGGGGGATGGTCGGCGTCGAGCCGGCGATGATGAGGGCGACCTGCGGCAGCGCCACCAGCAGGCCGAGCGACGGCACCAGCTTGACCAGCGGCGACGCCGTCCGGATCCGGCGGAAGAGCAGCCGGTCGAGCAGGACCCCGACGAGCGGGCCGATGACCAGGCACGGCGATGACGGTCGGCCGCCCACCGGGGCCAGCCGTCCTGGATCGAGCGAGACGTAGGCCAGGGCCGACACGAAGGCCTGGGCCCCGAACGCCAGGTTGAACACGCCCGACGCCTTGTAGGTCAGGACCAGGCCCACCGCCATGAGGGCGAAGACGCAGCCGAACGGCACCCCCGGGACGGCGTAGTTGAAGAACTGGGTCACTTGCCGGGCACCCCGGGCTGCAGCGGCAGCGTCGTCACCGTCCTGGTCGACAGGTGGGCCGCGCCCGTCTGGTCGTAGCAGGAGTAGACGCTGGCCGGCGTGGTGAAGACGGGCACGAACCGGTCACCCTCGGGCGCGGACGTAGGCCGTGCAGTCGAGCCCGCCGACGCCGCTGTGGGCGATCCGCCAATTGACCGGCGGGTAGGCGCCGTCCGCCGTGAACGCCGTGAGCCGGTTGATCGCGCGCACCAGCGCGGTACGGGTCACGTCGTTGCCGATGGCCCGCAGGCCCTGGGTGAACAGGTCGGCGCTGACCCAGCCGGCCAGTGCGGTACCCGACGGCGTCGTGCCCGGTGCGTACCGCCTGAGTGCGGCGTCGAACCCGTCGATGCCCGGGTACACGCCGGGGTACAGGTCGGCCGCCTCGAACGGGGTCTGCTGCAGGAGGAAGTAGGCGCCGTCGTAGCGCGGCCTCGTTGTTGTCGAGGATCTGGCTGTCGTACCCGTCGAGCCAGTACTGGCGTGGCCCCCATGCCGTGCTGCTGCAGGGTCTGGGACAGCTTGATGTTGCCGGTGGCGTCCATGCAGGTGGCGACGAAGTCGACCCTGTTCTGCTGCATCCGGGTGACGTCGGCGTCGAGGGTGGCCGCCCCGTAGGGGATCGAGAAGTCGATGACCGGCGTGGGGACGTGGTACTTCGCCAGGGCCTTGACCACGGCCGATGCATCCGCTCGAGGACTGGGCCACGTTGTAGGCCAGCACGGCGGCGGTGCGGGTGTGGGTCTGCTGGGCCACGTAGGCCACCTGGGGCATGGGCAGGGTGAAGGCGATGTACGAGCCGCCGGCCCCGAACATGGTCGGGCCCGACCACTGGGCGTTGGTGTTCTCCTGGATCCCGAAGGTCGGCACGGCCTGGGACCGGAGGATGGAGGAGCCGGTGAAGAACGGCGTCCCGACCCCGACCACGGCGAACACCTTGCTCTGGACCAGGCGCTGGGCCCCGGCGGTGTTGCCCGACGGCGAGGTCCCGTCGTCGACGATCGGCGAGTAGACGATCTTGCGACCGTAGATCCCGCCCGACGCGTTCAGCTGGTCGAAGTAGACGGCCGCCCCGGTCTCACCGGAGCGAAGTCCGAGGCGGCGAACCCGCTGAACGACCCCAGGGCGCCCACCCGGATGGTGGTGGCGGTGACCCCGTCGGTGTCACCGGCGTGGGAGACGGTCAGGACGGTCACGTTGCCGCACCGGCACGACCGTCGACCACCGACGAGGACGGCGGCCAGGCCGACGGCCGGACCGGGACCGCGACCGGCGGCGACGCGATGGCCCGGTGCGCAGTCGCCACCGTCGGTCCACAGCCCTCCCCGGTACCCATGCCGCCCGTCGACGGCACCCGACCGGGCGATATGCGACGACCGGACTCCGCGGTCGACTGTACCGTGCCGTCCCGCTCCGGGGGACGCACCGGGCCGCGCCGGTCCGGGGGCGGCGGGGTGGCCTCAGGTCCGGGCGGGCACCTCGGCCGTGGCTTCGCCGACGACCTTCTCCTCGCCGTCGGCATTGTGCAGGCGGACGTCGAGGTCGATCAGGTGGACGTCGCCCTCGGTCCGCTTGCCGGTGACGACGATCTTTGAGCGCAGCTCCTCGTCCGGCCACGTCTGGCGGGCGAACCGCACGGTGAACCGCTTGACGTTGCCGGGGCCGACGCAGTCCGTGATGGCCGTGCCCAGCAGGCCCATCGAGAACATCCCGTGCCCGAACACACTGGGCTGGCCGGCGGCCACCGCCTTCACCTCGTCGTGGTGCATGGGGTTGTAGTCACCCGACGCCCCGGCATAGGCCACGAGATCGGTACGGGTCAGGACGTGGGTCAGCACCGGCGCCTCCTCCCCTCGGTCACGTCCTCGAAGTACAACGCGGCGTCAGCCATGTCCCGTCCTCCTCCTCGCACCGCCTCCTGGCACCACCGGGCACCCCGGTCTTCGATCAGCTCCCATGCCCCGCCATGCCGTGCCCCGGCCTCCCGGTGCGGATCCCCGCCGGGCCCGGGTGCTCGACCTCGGCATCCGTGGCCGGCGTCCTCCGGGTCGGCACGGTCGTCGTCCGTTCGCCGACAGGCGGCGGCGTCCGCCCCGGCCCCGGTCCGTCGCTCCGTCACCGTCCGGGCTCCGGATCGCGGGGCAGGCCCAGCAACCGCTCACCGATCACGTTGCGCTGGACCTCGCTCGTCCCGCCGGCGATGGTCATGCACTTGGACTGGAGCACCATGTACGCCGAGACGCGGCATCGCCTTCGGTGACCGCGCCCTCGGGCCCGCAGAGGTCGAGTCCGAACTCGTGGACCCGCTGGTCGAACTCGGCTCCGACCAGCTTGCGCACGCTCGACTCCGGACCCGGGCTGGAGTCCACCGACCGACCGCAGGGTCGCCCGCATCCCGAGCTGGGCCAGCGACTGGGCCTCGGCGAGCAGGTGGCCGAGTCGGTCGAGGGTCACCGGGTCCTGGAGCTCGGGGCGGGCGGCCACCCGCGCCAGCACGCCCTCGAGGGCCCCCCCGAAGGCCGAGTCCGACGAGAGGGAGACCCGCTCGTTGGCCAAGGTCGTCCGGGCCAGCTTCCACCCGCCGTCGATCTCCCCCACCACGCACTCGTCGGGCACGAAGCAGTCGTCGAAGAAGACCTCGTTGAACAGGCTCGGCGCCGGTGATCTCGCGCAGCGGGCGGACCTCGATGCCCGGCGACGTGCATGTCGACCAGGAAGTAGGTGATGCCCCGGTGCTTGGGCACGTCGGGGTCGGTCCGGGCCAGGCAGATGCCCCAGTGGGCCCGTGCCGCCACCGACGTCCACACCTTCTGCCCCGTCAGCGACCACCCGCCGTCGACCCTGGTGGCCCGCGTGGTCAGCGACGGCGAGGTCGGAGCCGGCGCCCGGCTCGCTGAAGAGCTGGCACCAGATGATCTCGCCCCGCATCGTCGGCCCCACGAACCGCTCGGTCTGCTCGTCGGTGCCGTGGGCGATGATCGTCGGCAGGGCCCAGGCGGCCACGGCCAGGTCGGGCCGGTTGAGCCCGGCCTCGGCGAACACCTGGTCGATGACCAGCTGCTCGACCGCACCGGCGTCGCGCCCCCAGGGGGACGGCCAGTGGGGAGCGAGCAGCCCGTGGTCGGCCAGCGCCCGCTGCCGGGCGGCCGGGTCCTCGATGGCGGCGATGCCGGCCAGCAGCCCGTCGAGCTCGGCCCGCAGGTCCGTCGGCCTCGGGCGGCAGCTCGACCGCAGACGCCGGCGCCATCCGGCCAGGGCCAGCCGTGCCGACTCGGCCCGCAACGGTGCGGTGCCGCCGACCAGTTGGCGGAGCGTGGTGGCCCGGCGCAGGTGGACGTGGGCGTCGTGCTCCCACGTGAAGCCCATCCCCCCGAGGACCTGGATGGCCCCCTTGGCCGACTCGACGTAGCCGTCGAGGGCCAGGGCGGCGGCCAGCTGCACGGCCAGGCTGCCCTGGTCGGTCTCCTCCCCGGTCGGTCGCGCCGCCCTCGGACTCGAGGACCATGGCGGCGTCCCACGTGGCGGCCACGCCCTGCTCGACCGACACCAGCATGTTGGCCACCCGGTGCTTGACCCCCTGGAACTGGCCGATCGGCCGGCCGAACTGCTCCCGGGTGCGGGCGTGCTCGGCGGCGGTGTCCACGCACCAGCGGGCCCCGCCGACGGCTTCGGCCGACAGGACGACGAGGGCGAGGTCCCGGACGGTGCCGGTGGCGCACGTCGAGCACCCGCTCGGTGCGACCACGGCGCGCCGTCAAGTGTCCACGACGCCACCGGCCGGGTCGGGTCGAAGCTCGTCAGCTCGGCCACCTCGGTGGCGTCCGCCCGCTCCAGCACCACCCAGCGGACCTCGCCGCCGACGGTCCACCGGGGCCAGCACGTGGGACACGACGGCGCCGTGCACCAGGGGTCGGAGGGCGCCGGACACGAGCAGGGAGCCGTCGGGCCCGGGCTCGCCGACCAGGCCGGCGGGCGCCACCGGCGAGCCGTCGGGTGCGGCCGTCGGGCACGGCCAGCGAGGCCGTCACGCGTCCCGTCGGCCAGTCCGGGCAGGAGCGCCTTGGCCAGCACCCCGCCGCCCGCGGACGCCACGACGCCGGCGACCACCATCGGTGGTGTCCCACGGGCCGACGGCGGCGGCCCGGCCCAGCTCCTCGGCCACCACGGCCAGCTCGACGATGCCGGCGCCCTGGCCGCCGAACTCCTCGGCAGGTGGATGGCCAGCAGCCCCTGGGCGGCCAGGTCGCCCCAGTACGGGGGCAGTGCGTCGGCCTCGGCGTCGAGCGCCGCCCGCACGGCGGCGGCCACGTCTCGGGCCTCCGCCCACCCCTGGACGGCGGCGCGCAGCTCCTCGTGCTCCTCCTGGATGCCGATGGCCATCGGTTCAGGCCCCGAAGAGGTGCAGCACGTGGTCGAGCGAGAAGACCGCCCACGACTCGGTGCCGAGTGCGACGACCGCGGCCAGGATCATCATCAGGTTCTGGCCCTGCTCGGCCCAGTCGCTGATCATCAGGACGAAGTAGAGGAGGTTGAGCAGGATGCTGCACACCAGTGCGACCGGCGTGAGGAAGCCGAGCACCAGGCCGAGCCCGAGGGCCAGCTCCGAGAACACGACGATGTAGGCCATCGGGATCGGGTGCGGGCGGACGACCTTGTCGAAGCCGGTCTTGACGAATCCCCACTTGTGCTTCTCGGCGACGGAGCCGCCCCACTCGATGCCGGAGCCCCGCTTCAGCCATCCCCCGAGGTCCTTGTGGGCGAAGCTCTTGATCCACCAGAGGCCGAGGCCGATCCGCAGCACGGCCATCCAGTCGGCGTACGTGGTCGCGGTCAGGAGGTGGGTCTCACCGATCATGTGCACGCCCGCAGTTCTAGCATCTCGGCGCCCGGAAACAGAACCCGTTCCAGTTTACGTGCCGCCGGCGGCTCCGCCAGTGCCCGTCGGACCGTCGCGGGCGCCCGCCGGCCCCGAGCCGCCTACCAGCCCCGGAACACCGGCGGCCGGCGCTCGGCGAACGCGGCCAGGCCCTCGCGGCAGTCCTCGGTGCCGGTCACCAGCTCCTGGCCCACGGCCTCGTCCCACAGGGCGGTGGCCCGATCCGTGTCCAGTGCCCGGTTGGTCAGGTACTTCGCCACGCCGATCGCCTTGGTCGGCGCCTCGGCCAGACGGGCCGCCCAGGCGCCGGCCTCGGCCATGAGTTCGGCCCGGGGCACCACCTTGTTGACCAGGCCGAGGCGCTCGGCCTCGCGGGCGGGGACGTCGTCCCCGAAGAAGAACAGCTCCTTCGCCTTCTGGGGGCCGACCAGCCGGGTCAGCAGGTAGGCGCCCGCCGGCGTCGGGGGCGATGCCGCGGCGGATGAAGACCTCGATGAACCTCGCCTCCTCGGCGGCCAGTACGAGATCGCAGGCGAGGGCCAGGTGCATGCCCGCCACCGGCCGCGGTGGCGTTGACGGCGGCGATCACCGGCTTCTCGCAGTCGAGGACGGCGCTCACCAGCCGCTGCCAGCCGGTGCGGATGAGCCGGGCCGCGTCACCGACGGCCCGTTCCGGCGCACCTTCGGGCCGGGCCGGGCCCGGGCCCTGGGAGCGGAGGTCGGCACCGGTGCAGAAGCCCTTCTCCCCCGCCCCGGTCAGGACCACGGCCCGCACGCGCGAGATCGGCCGAGGCCTCCTCGAGCCAGGTCACGACCTGGTCGCGCATGGCGGCGGTGATGGCGTTGCCCGCCTCGGGACGGTTGAGGGTGATCCAGGCCACCCCGTCCTCGACCCGCCGCAGGACCGCGTCGTCGGATGCGTCCGGGGCGGAGCCGGTGGCGAGGCGTGCGGCGGCCATCAGATGCGGTGGATGATGTTCATGCGCGACGTGCAGACGGGCTCACCGGTGGCCCGGTCGCTCCACGCCGTCTCCACGACGACGAAGGTCATCGTCTTGCCCTTCGACTCCTTGTGGTAGGCGTCCACCACGGTCCCTTGCCCTCCAGCACGTCGCCGGCGAAGACCGGTCGGTGGTAGGTGAACTCCTGCTCGCCGTGGAGGATGAGGCCGCCCTTGGCCATGAGGGGTCCGAGGACGGCTCCCATCGGGTTGCCGGTCGGCGCATCGTCGGGCTGGAGCTCGGGATAGGCCCCGAAGTTCCCCATCACGAACGGATACGTCGGTGGGGCCGGGATGCCCGGCAGCCCGGCCGCGGTCGGCGGCCCGGGGGTCCCGGTAGACCGGGCTGGCGTCCTTCACCGCCGGAGGCGAACAGGGCCAGCTGGCCCCGCTCCACCGTCACCACCGTGGTGCCGGTGGGCGTGCCGATGATGGTGCTGAGGTCGTCGTCTGTCACCTGCTGCTCCTCCGCTGTCGTCGGGCGCCCTCGAGGGGACGCTCGGGAGACCCGCCGCGCCGGTCCCCACCGGGCCCCGTGAGCACGCCGGCCGATCCGGCGCTCCGGAGGGCGCCGGGTCAGCGGCGCTCGGCCGCGATCGAGCCGGCGAGCTGCTCGAGCAACGACCGGCGGTCGAGCTTACCCAGCACGGTGACCGGGAGCTCGTCGGCGAACCCGACGTAGTCGGGCACCTTGTAGGAGGCCAGTCGCGAGGCGCAATGGGCCGTCAGGTCTGCGGCACCGACCGTCCCGTCGACCACGACCACCGCACCCACCCGCTCGCCGAGCACCGGGTCGGGCACGCCGATCACGGCGGCGTCCGTACGGCCGGATGGGTCCGGAGCACCTCCTCCACCTCGATCGGCCCGAGCTTCTCGCCACCCCGGTTGATCACGTCGGAGAGCCTGCCGGACAGGAAGAGGTAGCCCTCGTCGTCCTGCCACCCGGTGTCGCCGGTGGCGAGCCAGTCGTCTGTCGTGTTCTGCGCGGCACGCACCCAGAACTCTCCTGGCTCGCCACGGCCCACGGGCACCCCGGTCTCCGGGTCGATGATCTGCAGCTCCACCCCGGCCAGCGGTCGGCCGACCGAGCCGAACCGGTCTCCCCGCCGGTGGTCCTCGGGGGTCAGCGAGGCGTAGGCCCCCAGCGTCTCGGTCTGTCCGAAGGTGTTGGCGAAGTCCACCCCGGGCAGCTCGGCCATGGCCCGTCGCACCAGCTCGGCCGATGCTGGAGCGGCGCCGTAGCTCAGCGACCGCAGCGAGCTGAGGTCGGTGTCCGCGAACCGGGGGTGGTCGAGGATGCGGACCAGCATGGCGGGAACGACGAACGTCTGCGAGACCCGGTGGCGCTCGACGAGGTCCAGCCAGTCACCGGCGTCGAACTTCGGGAGCAGGACGAGCTTCTTGCCCTGGTGGAGCGAGACGAACAACCCGAGGGTGCCTCCGATGTGGAAGATCGGAGCGGACATCATGTCCACCGCCTGTTCGACGTCGGGTCGATGGGCCGGGTCCAGTAGGCCAGGCGATCGGCCACCACGCCGTGGTCGATCGACACCGGCTTGGGCAGGCCGGTCGTGCCGCTGGTGAAGAGCATGAGGGCGACGTCCTCCCGCTCGCCGACCGTGGCGGGCCCACGTACTCCGCTTCCTCGACGACATCGGGCCCACCCAGCACCGGTCCGTCGACGGCCTCGGCGAGCCGCTCGGCGAAGGCGGGGCCGGCCACCCCCACCTTGGCCCCCACCAGCTCTCGCCAACGACCGGAGTTCGCCCGAGGTCAGGTAGGCGTTCATCTGGGCGGTCGCCGCGCCCAGTCTGGCCGCGGCCAGGATCGTGGCCACCGGGAGGGGGCCGGCCAGGTCGACCAGGGCCACCCGGTCCCCGGGACCCACGCCGGCGGCACCAGGGCCGATGCCGTCCGGCGCACCAGCGACTCCAGCTCACGGTAGGTCGTGGCACCGTCAGCGGCCACGAGGGCGATCCGGTCGGGGACGGCGGTGACCGGGGGTTCGATCAGTTGCCCGACGTTCATGCCACTTCCCCTCCCCGATGACCGCCGTGGCGGGATCCGTCCTCGGCACGCTAGGGCAGCTGTCCCTGGACGTGCTCGGCCAGCCGCGCCGAGCGGGACCGGGTGGAGAGCAGTTCGGCGAGCCGGTCGTCCTCGCCGCGCATGCCCGAGATCAGCGGCGACTGGGCCAGCGAGATCGCCCCGATGAACATGATGAGCAACGAGATGGCCTCAAACGGGCCGTAGGCGCCGGCCGTCCGGAGGTTGTCCCCGAAGAGCCCGATGCCGATGGCCAGGCTCGCCAGTGGGTCGACCATGACCAGCGCTGTCTGCGAAGCGGCGATCGGACCGGCGTGGAAGGCGTTCTGGGCCAGGAAGACCGACGCGATCCCGCAGACGGCGAGGGCGTAGGTCTGCCAGTGCGTCACGATGTCGGTCCAGCCGCCGGCGGCGATGTCGCCCACCGACTTGATGAGCGCGGCGGTGAAGGCGAACCCGACGGCACCGGCGGCGCCGAACATGGCCGCCCGCCACCACCGTGGGCCGCGCAGGGCGAGGAGCACGGTGACCAGCACCACCCCCGCCACAGATGGAGCCGGTCACCAGCCACCCGAGGTTGGTCGGGGCCGCCATCCCGGCCGTCGGCTGCGCGGCGATGAGGAATCCGGCGAGCCCGCCGGCCGCGGCGAACGCCCCGACCCACTCCCGGGACGTGACGGAGAACCGGAACCACGTGGCCAGGATCAGCACGAGGAGGAGGAGCTCGCACGTGAGGATGGGTTGCACCTGACTGAGGTCACCGAGGTGGAGGGCGACCGCCTGGCACAGGAAGGACCCCACCATCACGGCAAATCCGATCAGCCAGATGCCCCGGCGTAGGGCGTGGGTCATCAGGCTCAGCTTGAGCGTCGCGTCTTCGGGGGCGTCCTCGACGCCCATGCGCTGCAGGATGCTGGTGACGGCGTTGGCCAACGCCGCCAAGAGCGCCAGTGCGTAGACCACGTTCACCTCCCCGACTGCTGCGACATTCCGCTCGGGACCCGGACCGCCGGGATCCCCGTTCCGACCGTTCGACCTGCAACACCGTTCGACCTGCAACACCGTTCGACCTGCACCGTCGGCGACGCCCCGCGGGAAGCTCCTTCCAGCACCCCCGCGAGCCATGGGCGATCCGTGGTCGAGCCTATAGCGGCGATCCCGGAAACCGACCAGTCGACCACCGGGGCACGACCGACTGTTCCGCCCGCCCACGGTCGTCGCCAGGGAGGGGCGACGGGTCAGGCCCCCAGGAACTGCTCGGCAAACCGACCGATCGACTCCATCGCGTCCGATGTCCTCCGCCACGGCTTGACCAGTACCCGGTCGACACCGGCGTCGACGCATCGCTCGATGTCGGCTTCATCTGTGACGGCTGCCGACAAGGGTGACCTCGGTGCGCCCGGACCGCCCCGCCCGCTCGCGCAGCTCGGCCAGGAGCGCCACCTTGGCCGGCACCTCGTCCACGGTGTGGTTCATCGGGATCCAGCCGTCCCCGACCGTCGCCGCCCGCCGGAGGGCGGCCGGACCGTCGCCACCGATGTGCAGCGGGGGTCCGGGTCGCTGGATCGGCTTCGGCTCGAACATCACCGGGTCGAAGTCGAAGAATCGACCATGGTGCTCGGTGACGCCTTCGGACCACAGTCGGCGGCAGACGTCGATGGCCTCGTCGACGCGGGCGCCCCGGGAGTCGAAGTCGAGCCCGACCGCCTCCCACTCGGCCCGGAGCCAGCTGGCCCCGATCCCGAAGTCCAGGCGACCGCCCGACACGACGTCCAGCGTGGCGACCGCCCGTGCCGTCGAGAACGGGTGGCGCAGCCCGATGTTGTAGACCTGCGTCCCGAAGCGGATCCGCTCGGTGCGCGCTGCCAGGAAGGCGAGGTAGACCAACGGGTCGTAGACCGGCACGTCGGACGGGATGGGCGGGTGGTCCTGACCGTGGTGGGGGCTCCCCCCCATGTCGACCGGGAGCACCAGGTGCTCCGGGATCCACACCGAGTCGAAGCCCAGTCGGTCCGCCTCCTCGGTGACAGCCACCCAGGCCGAGGGATTCAGGACTCCGAGCGACAGGGCGAACTTCACGGGATGGTCAACCCGTCGGTCACCCTCGCAACCCCGCCGGCCCCGGTTCGAACGGCGATCCGGACGACTCTGGCCCGGGGATCGGTAGGTGCGCTCCCGGTACGGAAGCCGGTCTGCGCCACGGACAAGGAGGCTCCAGTCGACGGGGGTCGGATGGGTGCCCGAAGTCTAGGCAGGGCCACCTCCTCGTCATCGGGACCACCCGGTACGCCGGCTCCTGCGTCAACGTCGGGGTCCGTCACAGTCGGGCGGCCTCGGGTAGGGCGAGCGCCACCGGATCATCCCCGAACCCCCGGATCATCCCCTCCTGGGTGAAGGAGGCGAGCAGCACTCCTGCCTCGGTGAACACCTGGCCCCGCACGTAGGACATCCCCGCACCGACGTGCGTACTCTCGTGGTGGTAGAGGAGCCAGCCATCCCAGGCGACCGGCTCGTGGAAGGTCACCGTGATGCTCATCACGGCGGTGGATAGCCCGTCGTGGGCGAGGGCCGTACCGACACCACGGTGCGGCCGCATGGTGGTGGAGATGGACAGGTGCCCGGTGAAGTGGGCGATCAGCGCCCGGGCGAGGTCGTCCCGGGTGGGCACGGGCCGGTACCGGAGCCAGACGTCGAGGACCGGGGGGCCCGACCTCGTCGGGATCGTTCGGGTCGCGCGTTCCCACGAGCCGAAGCTCGCGCCCGTCCATGGGCATGTCGTACGGGGAGGCATCGGACGGGAACCCGACCGGCGGCGGCGTGGCGGCGTGGCGGATGACGTCGGCGGTGGGCGTGTCGAGGAGCACGGTGACCAAGGCGCAGCGCCGGTCACCCTGACCGACGGTGACCACGGCCGCGGCGAAGGTCCGTCCCCGGTGGGTGACCTCGACGTCGAGCCATAGGGACGCTCGTCGTCGACGGCGCGGGTGAAGACAGCGTGGGCGGAGCGCACACGGTGATCGGGGCACTGCTTCGCCGCGGCCACGACGGCCTGGGCCAGGAGCTGGCTGCCGTCGACCACCCGACGGGTGCCCCCGTCGCTGGTCCCGTCGTAGCGGTGCCCACCGGCGGGACGGACATCGAACAGCTCGAGCATTCCTTCGACGCTCGAGCCTCCCTCCGGTCGTCCCTCGTCCCTCACCGGCCGGACACCGCAGGAACGGCCACACCCACCCGCAGGTCGACCACGTCCTGGTAGAAGGCGACGTAGCCGGCCAGACGGGCGACCTCGGGGTACGGTTCCTCGTAGCTCCATGCCAGGACTTCGGGACCGTCACGGTCGAGGCGTCGGTAGGTGGCGGTCCCCTTGTAGGGGCACCAGCTGGTGCGGTCGTCGGCCACGAACCGCTCGAGTCGGACGTCCTCCGGGGGGAAGTAGAAGACGAGGCCGTGGTCCTGTTCGTCGACCAGGAGCGCACGTTCGCTGTCGGCCAGCAACTCGCCCTCGACCGACACCGTCATCCGGTTGCGGCGCGCCAGGATGTCCACCCGGTAGTCCGGCCGGGCCACGAATCCCGAGTCCTTCATGCCGGCTCCTCTCGTCCACGGGTCCGGTGGGCGTCGATCATCGTAGTCTTCGGTGCGGGACCGACCCGGTGGGCCGGGACCTGGCGACCGAGGGAGGAAGTCGACATGATCGTCGTACTCGGGATCATCGAGGTGGACGCCGCCGACCGCGAGCGGTACCTGGCCGAGAAGGCACCACAGGTCGCCGCCACCCGGGCCGAGGCCGGGTGCCTCGACTATGCGTTCGGCGCCGACGCCGCCGACCCCGGCCGGGTGCGGCTCGTCGAGCGGTGGGAGCACATGGCCGACCTCGAGGCGCACGTCGCCGCCATGAGGGCATCGCCGGCCCCGGAGCGGCCGCCGGTTCCCTCGCACACGGTGGGCATCGAGGTCCTCGAGGCCCGGGCGGTCCGTCCTCCGTGGGCCTGACCGCGACGCCCACGGGCCCGGGCAGCCCGCAGCGGTGGTCACTGCGAACCGTGCCGCCACCGCTCGAGCGGCGCTGGTTGGCCGAGGGGCTCTGGGACGACCGTACCCTCGGACACCTACTCGACGAGGCGCTGGCCGGCCGGGCCGACCAGGTGTTCCGCATCCACTCGCTGACCCGGCCGTGGGCGGGGACGTTCGGGGAGTGCGGGACCGCGCCCTGCGCCTGGCCGGTGCGCTGGCCGACCGGGGAGTGGAGCCCGGCGACCCGGTCGCGTTCCAACTGCCCAACTGGGTGGAGGCCGCAGTGACCTTCTACGCCACCGCGCTCCTGGGGGCGACGGTGGTCCCCATCGTCCACTTCTACGGACCGAAGGAGGTCGCCTACATCCTTCGCCGCACCGGCGTGCGGGCCTTCGTGACCGCGGCGGCGTTCGGGCACACGGACTACCTCGACGGGCTGACGCGTATGGGCGACGCCCTCGACGGGATCGACACCGTGGCCGTCGTCGGGGCCGACGGCCCACTTCCCGAGGGACTCCTCGCCTTCGACGACGCTCGAGGGGTCGGGGTGGCCGCTCACGGCCCGGTGCGACGTGCCGGCCACCGACGCCGCGGTCATCGCCTACACCTCAGGGACCACCGCCGACCCGAAGGGCGTGGTCCACACCCACCGGACGATCGGCGCCGAGGTCCGTCAACTGGGGTCCATGCGCGCCGCCGGCGGGCGGCACACCCTCACCGGTGCGCCGGTCGGCCACGCCATGGGCATGCTCGGAGCGCTGCTCATCCCCGTCCTGAATGGCGACCCCGTCCACCTCACCGACGTGTGGGACCCGCCACGCCTGCTGGCCCTGATGACCGAGTTCCGGCTGGCGTGCGGCTCGGGGGCGACGTACTTCCTCACCAGCTTGCTCGACCACCCGGACCGCACCGATGACCACCTTGAGTTGATGCACTTCATCGGGCTCGGGGGCTCGACGGTCCCCTCGTCGGTCGCCGAGCGGGCCACGGCCCAGGGGCTGTCGCTGGTGCGGATGTACGGCTCGACCGAGCACCCCTCCATCACCGGCAGCTACCACACCGACCCCGAAGGCCAGCGGTTGGCCACCGACGGGCGGCCCCTGGCCGGAGTGGAGATCCGCCTGCTGGACGATCTCGGCCGCCCGGTGGCGGACGGGCAGCCCGGCGAGATCTGGTCCCGGGGACCCGACTGCTGCATGGGCTACACCGATCCCGCGCTGACGGCTGCGCTCTTCGACTCGGACGGCTGGTACCGGACCGAGGACGTCGGCGTCCTCGACGACACCGGGTTCCTCACCATCACCGACCGCAAGAAGGACGTCATCATCCGAGGCGGCGAGAACGTCAGTGCCGTGGAGGTGGAGGAACTCCTCTTGAACGTCGACGGCGTGGCCGAAGCAGCGGTGGTGGCCGGGCCCGACCCGCGGCTGGGCGAGCAGGTATGCGCCTTCCTCCGGATGGAGCCGGGAGCCGATCCGGTGGACCTGACCGCTGTCCGGCATCGGCTCGACGCGGCGGGCCTGGCCCGTCAGAAGTGGCCCGAGCAGATCCGGGCCGTCGACGAGCTGCCCCGTACGCCCTCAGGCAAGGTCAAGAAGGAGGAGCTCCGCCGCCGGTTGCGCGCTGAGGCGGCATCGGGCACCCCCGGCCCGGTCGGCCCCTAGGCCGGGACGACGAGCCTGGGGACGACCTCGTCGGCGAACCGGCGCAGGGTCTCGTCACCCGGGAAGTCACGCAGCCAGAGCAGCAGTCCCCGGCACCCGGCGTCCACGAAGGCCTGTGCCTTCTCCGTCACCTGCTCGACCGTGCCCACCAGGTTGTCGGCCAGGTAGGTGTCGGTGTCGTCGTGGCCCCACAGGTCGCCACCGCCGTCGGTGGCACACCAGGCGCGTGCCTCGGCGTCGGTGTCGAAGAGGCGACAGTCCGGACCATGGGTACGGGTGATGTCGCCGAACGGCCGGCCGACCTCGTCGCAGTAGCGCTCGAGCAGTCGGGACTTGCGCACGAAGGAGTCGAGTCCGACCTGCCAGTTGGTGAGGTCGGCCCGGCGCGCCGCGATGCGCAGCGTCACCTGCTCGCCCCCACCCCCGACCAGCATCGGTGGGAGCGATTGCACCGGCTTGGGGTCGCAGTATGCCCCGTCGAAGTGCAGGTGGTTGCCGGAGAACGTGACGGTCTCTTCGGTCCAGAGCCGCCGGACCACCTCCAGGGTCTCGTCGAGCACGGCCAGCCGGCTGCGGTCGGCCGGGTACTCGTAGCCGTAGGCGTGGTACTCCTGGTGGAACCACCCTGCACCCAGGCCGAGGATGAGGCGGCCACCCGAGTAGACGTCGACGCACGCCGCCTCCTTGGCCAGCAAACCGGCGTTGCGGTACGAGGCGCAGGTGACCAGCTGGCCCAGCCGCACCCGCGTCGTACGCTGCGACAGCGCCGCCAGCATGGTGAAGGCCTCGAACACGTGGGTGGGCCGGCGACGCGGGAACGGTCTCGACATGGTCGTACACCCACAGGTGGTCGTACCCGAGCGCTTCGGCCATGCCGGCCAGCTCCACCGACCGTTCCCAGGCATCGGGGCCCGACCAGCCGGCGTACTCCGTCTTCCAGCCCTGGGGCACGAACACGCCGACCCCGAGCCCGCCCCGTCCGAGCGGGGCCCCGGGGGCCTGGCTCATGTGACGAACTCCCACCATTGGATCTCGCACATCATCGGGAGCAGGAAGCGCACGTACAACGAGTGGATGATGACGACCTCCTGGTCGTCCGCCGACACGTCGATGATCTCCACCCGGTCGTCATGGCCTCGGTACGCCTCCGCCCGGTCGCGCACCCCGAGCAACTCATCCATCGATCCGACGGCGAACCCGAAGTGGTCCATGGGTGGACAGCGCATCGGCTGGTCGTCCGAGACGATGAAGAGGAACTGGTCCCAATGGACGCAGGCCAGGACCATACGACGTCGATCCTCGGTCATCACCTCGAGTTCGTCGAATCCGAACACGTCACCCCAGAACCGACACAGGTCGTCCCGGTGAGCCAGGTCCAGCTGGTCGGCGGGCAGGCTCAGCGCCACATGGTTGAGGCGGGGCGTGCCGGACGGGTAATAGGGGTGTCCCATCAGTCTGCCCCGCCGGCGACGTCCCTGCGGGTCCTCCCGGTTCCGGGGATCCCGGGACCGGACCATCGGGGGACGACCATCACCTTACCGGCGTAGCGGCCCTCGGCCAGTCCGGCGAGCGCTTCGGAGATCCGGTCAAGGGGCACGTCTTCCGCCTCGATCAACCGGTCGGTGGGGAATCCGTCGGATGCCAGCAGGTCGAGCGCTTGCTCGAATCCGTCATGGTCGTAGACGAAGGACCCCACGACGTGGAGTTCGTTCAGCAGGAGTCGGTTGGGGTCGAAGGCCGGTGCCTCGATCCCGGCGCCGACCAGGACGAGCGTCCCACCTTGACGGAGTTGGTTGAATCCGGCCTCGATCGCCTCTTTCTTTCCTGAGCACTCCAGCACGACGTGGACGGCACCTTCGGCGATCCGTTCGGGTTCCCACATCGGGAAGACCTCGAGTTCCGACGGGTGCAGCACCTCGTCGGCACCGAGGTCGCGGGCGAGCCGTGCCCGTCGCTCACCCGGCTCGACGGCGACGACCGGACCGATGCCACGGGCCACGAGGGCGGCAATGGTGAGCGCCCCGATCGGTCCCGCCCCGAAGACCATGACCCGGTCACCGGGCGACACGCCCGACCGGGTGATCCCGTGCAGGGCCACCGCCAGTGGCTCGGCCAGTGCCGCCTTACGGGAGGACAGTCCATCGGGCAGACGCAGCAGCGAGGCGGAGTCGACGAGCACGTACCGCGCGAAGGCCCCGTCCACGGCGTCGGCGATCGAGCCCTCCCGGTTCTCGCACTGCGACGGTCTTCCCTCGAGGCACCGACGGCACCGGCCGCACCGGGGTGAGGCGCCACCGACCACCGGCTCTCCGACCTCCCACCCGGTGACACCCTCGCCCACGGCGGCGATCGTCCCGGTGAACTCGTGACCAGCGACCAGGCCCTCGGTCCCCGCCCAGCCCTCGAGCAGGAGATGGACGTCGGATCCGCAGATGCCGCAGTGCCCGACCTCCACCAGGACCGTGCCCGGCCCCGGACGAGGCACCGGGCGCTCCTCGACCTCCACCACTCCGGGCCTGCGATAGACCGCGGCCGGCATCACCTCAGGAAGCACGTTCGCCACCACTCTTCGTCCTGGGGTCGCCCGCAAGGATCCCCCGGGGTGCGACCCATCCGGCGGCAACCTTAGGTCGACGGTCGTCCGGGCGCCGTGCCACGGCGCCGCACCGGGAGCGGCGCGTTGATTAGGTTGGTCGGGTCCCGGTCCCCCGGGCCGGCACCTCAGGGACCCAGGGACGGACCAACGAGGAGGAGCGCACCCGTGCACAGTGGAAGGCCGAACGGCCGCCGGGCCGACCATCGGCGCACCGGGGACGCCGGAGTGGCGGCGTGAGCGCGCCCGTCGTGGCCCAGGGTGCAGCGCCACTCGCGGTCGAAGTCCACGACCTGGTCAAGCGCTACGCCAAGGCAACCGTGGACTCGCTCACCGGGGTCAGCTTCGAGGTGCAGCAGGGGGAGGTCTTCGGGTTCCTCGGACCCAACGGCGCCGGCAAGAGCACCACCATCGGGATCCTGACCACCCGAATCCGCCAGACCGGGGGTCGGGCCGTCGTGGCAGGTGTCGACGTGGCGGCCGATCCGGTCGGCGCCCGCCGCGTCCTGGGCGTCGTGCCCCAACAGAACAACCTCGACCGCTCGCTGTCGGTGCGCCAGAACCTGATCTACCACGCCAGCTACCACGGCGTGCCCCGTGCGACGCGCAACAAGCTGGCCGACGCCCTCCTCGAGCAGTTCGGCCTGGCAGACCGGCCCGACGGTCGGCCGGACGATTTCTCGGGGGGACAGATCCAACGGATGATGATCGCCCGGGCACTGATGCACAACCCTTCGGTGCTGTTCCTCGACGAGCCGTCGACCGGGCTCGATCCCGCCGCGCGCCTGTTCCTCTGGGAGAAGGTCGGCGAGCTCAAGGCGGCGGGGACGACGGTGGTCATCACCACCCACGACATGGACGAGGCCGCCACCTTGAGCGACCGGGTGGCCATCATCGACCACGGCACCCTTCTCGCCCTCGACACACCTCAACGACTGGTGCAGGGCATGCGCAGCGAGCGCACCCTCGACTGCACCGTGGAGCCGGGAACCACCGGTGACGCCGCGTCGCTCGGAATCGGACTGGCCGGGCTTGCCGGGGTCCGGGCCGTCGACCAGCTCGACGACCCCGCCGGGGTCGGCTGGCGCTACCGCATCGATGTCGACGGCGAGCCCGCCCCGTTCGTGGCTCCGGTGGCGACGGTGGTGGCCGAGGCCGGAGCCAAACTCACCGATGTACGCCTGGGCGAGCCCAACCTCGAGGACGTCTTCATTCATATGACCGGGCGGGCGCTGCGATGAGCACGCCGTCCGAGCCCGGGGTGGTCGAGCCGGGCGTGGCCGCACCGCCGGAACTCGGACCCATCGCGCGCTGGGGCCCGTGGCGCACGGGGCTCGCCATTCTGCGGCGTGACCTCATGGTGACCGGTCGGGAATTCCCCATCTTCCTGGCCCAGGTGATCCTGCAGCCCCTCTTCCTGCTCTTCGTGTTCGGCAAGGTCCTCACCGAACTCGGCTACGCCCAGGCCGGTTACCAGGAGGTCCTCTTCCCCGGCCTGGTGGCCCTGGCCGCCGTCCTCACTGGACTGCAGAGCACGGCACTCCCGCTGGTGATCGAGTTCTCGTACAGCAACGAGATCGAGGACCGCCTCCTCGCCCCACTGCCCGTGGGCGCCGTCGCCGTCGAAAAGGTGGTGTTCGCCGCCATGCGCGGGTTCGTCGCCGCCATGGTCATGTTTCCGATCGGCGTGTGGATCCTCGGCTCCATCCCCTGGCAGGCGTCCACCGGGGCGGCCGTGGTGGCGATGATGGTGATCGGGTCATTGCTCGGGGCGGCCATGGGCCTCATCCTCGGCACGTACGTTCCTCCCAACCGCATCAATGTGACCTTCGCCCTCGTGTTGACCCCGCTCATCTTCACCGGATCGAGCCAGTACCCCTGGCCGTCACTCGGCCACATCCGGTGGTTCCAGGTCGTCTCCGCCCTCAACCCGATGACCTACGTGAGTGAGGGGCTCCGCGGGCTGATGGTCCCGCAGGTGCCTCACATCGCCACCTGGGCGTGCTTCGTGGTGGCGGTGGCCTACCTGGTGGTCCTGATGGTCATCGGCATGTACGGCTTCAACCGTCGCGCCCTGAGCTGAGCCCGGGTCCAGCCGCCCCAGGTCCGGCCACCCCACGTCGGGCCCGGCGGCCCCCCGTTACGCTCGCGGCATGGACGCACGGCGCATGTGGGGCGGCCTGGACGACGGGGAGCTCGAACGGGTGGTGGTGGTGTCCCCGCACTTCGACGATGCCGCCCTGGGTGCCGCCCACCTGCTGGCGTCGTACCCCGGGAGCACGGTGGTGACCGTCCTGGCCGGGCGGCCGCCGGCCTACCCGGACCCCGTGACCGAGTGGGATGCCGCCGGCGGGTTCACGGTGGGCGACGACGTGGTGGGGGTCCGCCGTGAGGAGGATCGCGCCGCCATGGCGTCCCTCGGCGCCCGACCCGTCTGGCTCGATTTCGTCGAGCACCAGTACCTCGCCCCCGAGGAGCGACCGGCCCCCGCCGACATCGCCCCAGCGCTGGGCGACGCCATCCACGACGCCGGCGCCACCGCCGTGTTCCTGCCCATGGGTCTGGCCAATCCGGACCACGTCCTCACCCACGACGCGGGACTCCGGGCCCGCGACATCCTCGGCGCCGATGGCGCCGGACCGAGCTGGTTCTGCTACGAGGACGCCGGCTACAGCCATCTGCCCGGGCTCCTCGCCTGGCGGGTGACCAAGCTCTTCCGCAGCGGTCTGTGGCCCACGCCCGCCATCGTCCCCGTGGTCCCCGACCCGGCGGCCAAGCGCGCGGCCATCGAGTGCTACCGGAGCCAGCTGGCCCCGCTGGCGCGCGAGCACCTGCTGGAGGAGCGACTGCGGGCGAACGTCCCGGAGCAGTACTGGCGGCTCGACCTCGCGCCCACCGGGTGGGAAGGTCTATCCTCGGCCGATGACCTCACCGGCGCCTGACGTGTCGAACCGGCCGGTGGGGCGGTCGGAGACACCGCCCTGGTGACCGGAGCCTCCTCCGGCATCGGGGCGGCAACGGCCCGCCGGTTCGCCTCGAACGGGACCACGGTCGCCCTCGTGGCCCGGCGGGCTGATCGGCTCGAAGTCGTCGCCGCCGACTGTCGGGTGGGCGCCCCGGACTCCCGCTGGTGGTCGGCCGACCTGTCCGACCCGGCCGCCGCCGCCGAGCTGGCCCTCGCCGTCTGGGACGAGCTCGGGCCCATCGACGTGATCGTCAACAATGCCGGTATCCCCCTGCGCCGACCGGTGGAGCGCCTGACCATGGCCGAGGTGGAGCGGGCCATGACCGTCAACTACCTCTCGCCGGTGGCCGTCACCCTGGCCCTGCTCCCTCGGCTCCTCGAACGTGGTTCGGGCACCATCGTCAACGTGTCCAGTCTCGGGGGACGGCTCGGGATCCCCCACGAGGCGGCCTACTGCGCATCCAAGTTCGCCCTCGCCGGCTGGAGCGAGTCGCTGGCGGCCGACCTGGTGGGAACCGGCGTGACGGTGCGCCTGGTCCTGCCCGGACCCATCGACACCGAGATCTGGGACCAGCCCGGCAACGACCCTGCGGACTACACGGGGCCCCTGGTGCCGGCCGAGGAGGTCGCGGCCGGCATCGTCGACTGCATCGACAGCCCCCGGTTCGAGCACTACCTTCCGGACATGAGCGCCGTGGTCGAGATGAAGACGAAGGACTTCGACGGGTTCGTGGCCGCCATGCGTTCGATGGGCGACCAGGCCCCCGGAGGGGACCGGTGAAGGCCCTCGTCTTCGGGGCCCGACCCGACAGGACCGAGCACCGGCCGGTGCCCACGGACGACGTCGAGGAGCACCTGGCCTCACTGCCCTTCGGGCTCCACCATCTGGACGACGCGCAGCCCATCCACCCCGACTGGGTGGTGACCCGACCGATCCTGTCGGGCATCTGCGGGTCCGACGCCAAGTTGGTGCTCGGTGACTTCGACGACGGGGACATCGACAATCCGATGGCCGCATTCTCGTCCCTGCCCCACGTGCCCGGGCACGAGGTGGTGGCCGAGGTCGCCTCGCTCGGTCCGGAGGCCCGTGGGGTGGAGATCGGCCAGCGGGTGGTGCTCAACCCGTGGCTCAGCTGCGCGCCCCGCGGGCATCGCGCCGCTCTGCCCGCCGTGCCGGGTCGGGGACGTCAACATGTGCTGGTCCTTCACGAAGGGGGACATCGGACCCGGCGTCCACATCGGCGTGGTCACCGGCGCGGCCGGTGCCTGGGCGGAGTACATGGCCGCCCACGACTCGATGCTCCACGCCGTGCCCGACGACATCTCGGACACCGCCGCCGTCCTGGCCGATCCCTTCTCGGTCTCGTTCCACGCCATCGTGCGCCACCCGCCGCCCCCCGGCGGGAAGGTCGTCGTCTTCGGCGCCGGCGCCCTCGGGCTGACCAGCGTCGCCATCCTCACGGCCCTCTACCCGGATGTCGAAGTGGCGGTGGTGGCCCGCTTCCCGGCCCAGTTCGCAATGGCCCGCCGGTACGGCGCGTCGATCGTCGTGCAGCACGAGCCCCGACTGGCCGCGCTCGAGGAGTTGGCCGCGTGGTCGGGGGGCGTCCTGCACCAGGCCTTCGACGGGCTCCCGATGTCCCACCCCGGGCACATCGACGTGGTCTACGACTCGGTTGCCAAACCGGAGACCTTCGAAGTGGCCGTGCGGATCCTGGCAGAGCGCGGCACGCTCGTCTACACCGGGGTGGCCATCCCCGGTCGGTGGGAGTGGACGCCGGTCTACTTCAAGGAGCTCACCGTCGTCGGCTCGAACGCCTTCGCCATGGAGGAGTTCGAGGGTCGCCGCAGGCACGCCCTCGACCACTACCTGGATCTGGTGCGCGACGGGAGGATCGACCTGACCGACATGGTGACCCACCGGTTCCCGCTCGAGGACTGGTGGGGGGCACTCGGCGCACTGGCACGGCCCGAGCGCAGCGGTGTCCTGAAAGCGGCCTTCACTCCGAACGGCGCCTGACGCCAGCCGGCCAATCGTGCGGCTCAGGCCGACCCCCGGCACCCGGGCCGAGTGCCTCGAATCGACGGTACCGGTCGTCCGCGGCGACCACCCAGGCCGGGTCCGGCTCGATACGCCGCCCCGTCCGGACCCATGTGCCCGAGGCCTGGAAGTCCGACTCGAGCCCGGACGCCATCCGGGCCAGGAAGGCCGCCCCGAGTGCGGCCCCCTCGGGTACCGCCACGGTGTCGACCGGGAGGCCGGTGGCGTCGGCCACCGCCTGCATCCACGCATCCGAGCGTGACCCACCACCCGTGGCCACCACCCGGCGGGCCTGCACCCCCGACCGCTCCACCAGTTGCCGGATGACGAAGCCGGACGCCTCGTGCGAGGCCCGGACCACGGCGTCGGGCCCGTGGGCGATGTCCAACCCGTGCAGTCCGGCCTGGAGACCCGGGTCGTGGAACGGCGTGCGCTCCCCGCGCAGGTAGGGCAGCCAGACCGGGACCCGTCCGGGATCCCCGGGGCGGACGTCGATGTCGGAGCCGGTGCCGACACTGCGCCCGACCGCTCCGGAAGCGCCGCCGGTGAGCGCGCGCACCCAGTCCACGAAGAGCGCACCGGCGTTGCTCGGGCCCCCGATCAGGAACCGGTCCGGCACCGTGCTCGGGAACGAGGTGAGCCCCGGCACCTCGGACCACTCCCCCGCCACCGCCCAGACCACGAGGGTGGCGCCGAAGATGACCAGCACGTCGCCGGGCTCGACCGCCCCCGACACGATCTGCTCGCAGAAAGCGTCGATCGAGCCACCACCGACGACGGTGGGCGAATCCGGGATCGTGCCCGCCGGCTGTCCGAGCGGGACCACCGTCGCCAGCTGGTCCTCGGACACTCCCAGCTCGGTCGAGTACGTCGCGGTCCCAGCGCCCCCGGCGCATCAGGCTCCCGAACGACGAGGCGGTGGCGGAATCGACCCCGGGCACGCCGCACAACGCGTGGGTGGCGACGGCCTGGCACGGCCAGTAGCCGGCCGCCCCGGGACGCTCGCCCGCCGCCCAGGCGAGCATCCGACGGCCCTCCTCGCGCTCCCCCCCGTGGTCCTCGGGTCGGGCCACCGGACCGTCGGGTCCGTCGTCCCTGGCGCGTACGTCCCCGTACAGGAGCCCCGGAAGTCGGGGGATCCCCCGTCTGTCGACCGCCGTCATCGAGGGGACCATCGACGTGGTCACCACTCCGGCGGCCGGCCCGTCCAGGGCGGCGGCCACCCGGACCAGTGCCCGACGGGGCCCGTGACGCCAGGCCCGCAGGGCGTCGTGCTCCAGGACGTCCGGCGTCGGAGTGATCACCCGGTGCGGCACCCGGGTACGGGCCACCACCCGCCCCTCGGCGTCGACCGCCACCGCCTTGACCGACGTGGTGCCCACGTCGATCCCGATGGTGCAGCGGTCCCCCTGCACCAGGGGCGTCGCCCCCCGTGCCTGTCCGTCTGGGTGCGATGGGATGGGTCGGCCTCCTCCGGTCGGTGGTACTGTCCCGGTCGGTCAGAACGCTACCCAGGGGAGAGGGCGAACGTATGCCGCAGGCACGACCCAAGGCGCTGGTCACCGCCGCGGTTCGCGGTCCGGGGCTCGACCTCCTCGGCCAGCTGGCCGACCTCACCCTCGACTCCTGGCTCGACCAGCCGAAGCTGCGCATCTACGACGCCGACCAGCTGGCGGCCCGGATGGAGGCCGAGGGCGCCACCATCGCGGTGGTGGAGAGCGACCGCTGCGCAGGGCCGCTCTTCGAGCTGCCACTGGTGGCCGTGTGCAGCTGCCGGGGCGACCCCAACAACGTCGATGTCGCCGCCGCCACCGAGGCGGGGGTGCCGGTCCTACGGGCGCCGGGCCGCAACGCCGACGCGGTGGCCGAGCTCACGATCGCCCTGCTGTTCGGTGCCACCCGCCAGGTGATCGACGCCGACGCCGACGTGCGTAAGGGGGACATCTACAAGGACGGCACCATCCCCTACCAGCGGTTCCGGGCCTGGGAGCTGGCAGGCAGGATGGTCGGCCTGGTCGGACTGGGTGCCGTCGCCCGTGCCCTGCGGTGGCGGCTACGCGGGTTGGGCATGGAGGTCATCGCCTACGACCCGTACGCCGACGAGCCCACGGTGGGGCTCGACGAGCTGTTGGAGCGCTCGGACGTGGTCTCGCTGCACGCCCCGGTGACCCCTGAGACCACGGGCATGATCGGCAGCGCACAGTTCGCCGCGATGCGCCCGGGTGTCGTCTTCCTCAACTCCGCCCGTGCCGCGCTGCACGACACCGACGCGCTGGTGGCCGCCCTACCTCGGGACAGGTGTCCGCCGCCGGGCTCGATCACTTCGAAGGGGAGTTCCTGGCCCCGGATCACCCGCTGTGCCGGCTCCCGTCGGTCGTGCTCACGCCCCACATCGGCGGTGCCACCTACGACACGGAGGCGAACCACACCCGGATCATCGCCGAGGACCTGTGCCGACTGCTGGCCGGCGCACGGCCGCTCCACATCGTCAACCCCGACGTGCTGGGCCGCTGATGCCGGCGCACCGGGGATGACGAAAGCGGTCACCGGGTCGGGGGTCGCCGGTCGCGCCGAGGTGCCGGCCCGTGGGCCGGCCCTCCGGCTACTGCCCCGGATCGAGCCCGAGAACGAGTTCTTCTGGACGGGCGGTGCCGACGGCCGGCTCCGCTTCCTCCGGTGCCGGGCGTGCCGCACCTATGTCCATCCCCCGTCGCCGCGTTGCCCGGAGTGCCTGTCGTCCGAACTGGCCCCCGAGGAGGTCGAGCGGGCGGGCCACCGTCGTCGCCCACACGGTCAACGTCCAGGAGTGGATCCCGGGCAGTGGGCCCTACCTGATCGGCCTGGTGGCCATCGAGGAGGACGAGCGGGTGCGCCTCATGACCAATCTGGTGGACGTGGCCATCGAGGACGTCTGCACCGGCATGGACGTCGAGGTCGTGTTCGACCGCCACGACGACGTCTACCTCCCGCTGTTCCGACCGGCGGCCGGGGGCCGGACTTGAGCGCCGCGTCGGCGGCGCCGCTCGAGCGGCAGGCCGTCATCTCGGGTATCGGCCAGTCGGCCGTGGGCCGTCGGCTCGGGCGGACCGGCCTCGACCTGACCCTCGACGCCTGCCTGGCAGCGGTGGCCGACGCCGGGCTCACCCGCGACGACATCGACGGCCTGGCCACCTACCCGGGCATGGGGGTGGGCACCCCCGGGTTCGCCGGGCCGACCACACCCGAGGTACAGGACGCCCTCCGCCTGCGCCTGAACTGGCACGACGGTGGTGGCGAGGGCCCCGGGCAGATGCGGGCCCTGATCGCCGCCTGCCTCGCCGTCGGGGCCGGCCTGGCCCGCCACGTGCTGGTGTACCGGACGGTGACCGAGTCGACCGCCCAGGGCGCCGGCGGCCGCCAGGGCATCGGCGGAGGAGGCGGTGACGAGGGTGGCGTACCCCGGTTCTCCGGGTTCCTGCAGTGGACGCTCCCCTTCGGGGCGGTGTCCGCCGTCAACTGGATCGCCCTGGTGGCCCAGCGGCGGATGCACGAGTTCGGACTGACCCGCGAGCAGTTGGCCCAGATCGCCCTCAACGCCAGGCGCAATGCCACCGACAATCCGGCGGCCATCTACCGGGACCCGATGGGCATGGAGGACTACCTCGACGCCCGCATGATCTCGACCCCGCTGTGCCTGTTCGACTGCGACGCCCCGAGCGACGGGTCCACCGCTCTGGTGGTGTCCCACCGCGGCCACGCACCCGACGTGCCCCATCCGGTCTGCCAGGTCAACGCGGTCGGCACCGCACTCCGGGGCCGACCCAGCTGGGACCAGTTCGACGACATGACAACCATGGCGGCCCGGGACGCGGCTGCCTCGATGTGGGAGCGCACCGACCTCCGGCCCGCGGACGTCGAGATCGCCCAGCTCTACGACGGGTTCTCGATCCTGGCCATGGTGTGGCTGGAGGCACTGGGGTTCTGCGGTCGTGGGGAGAGTGGGCCGTTCGTCGAGGACGGGGTGACCATCAGCCGGGCCGGGTCGTTGCCAATCAACACCGCCGGCGGCCAGCTCTCCGGTGGGCGCCTGCACGGTTTCGGGCTCATCCACGAGGCGTGCGTGCAGCTGCGCGGCGACGGCGGCGACCGCCAGGTGGTGACGGCACGGGGCGGTCCACCCGAGGTGGCCGCCGTCAGCAACGGCGGGGGGCCCATCGCCGGCTCGCTCCTGCTCACCCGGGGCCTCGCCTGACGGGTCCCGCGTGACCGCCGACGGCCCCGTCAGACCAGGTGGTCTGCGGCGCGGGCGGCGAGGGTGGCCAAGGTGAGCGTGGGACCGTAGCCGGTGGAGGTCACGAAGACCGAGGAGTCGGCCACGACGACGTTGTCGTAGGCGTGGAGCCGGCCGTACGGGTCGGTCACCGACGTCGCCGGGTCCGTCCCCATCCGCACCGTCCCCATGTTGTGGCGGCTCTCCGGCACCGAGTCCGGGGTGAAGCCGGCGTTGCCCCGTCCCGGCGACGACGTCACGGCCGTCCACTGCGCCCCCATCTCCTTCAGGATGTCCGCCAGCCGGGGACCGAAGTGCTCGTGGGCGACCAGCTCGTGGCGGCCGGGACGGTAGGTGACCCGGGCCACGGGGAACCCCCGGGCATCACGAACCGACGGGTCGAGGTCGACACGGTTACCGGCGTAGGGCAGGTCCTCACCCTGCATGGTGAAGGCCCACAGGTGCTTCCGGATGGGCGACTCGGCCATCAGCCGGTTGTGGGACGGTCCGTGCGGGTAGTGCTTGGCCTCCATGATGGGCATGGCCGCTCCGGCGTGCTCGGCCAGACCCCCGCGGATCCAGGGTAGGCCGGCCTCCCGGGCGGCGCGACGGGACAGTTCGTCGCCGACGATCATGTCGTCGTGGACGTGGGTCACCGAGCGGCCCCGCTCGGCGTACGTCCGGAACGGCATGCCCCCGGCCACGATGGTCTGGAAGTGGACCATGAGGTACCGGCCCAGCGCCGGGTGCTCCACGTCCGAGAACAAGAGGAGCCGCGGCGTCTCGATGGCGCCGGCGGCCACGATCACGTGTCGGGCCGCCAGGAAGCGGGTGCTCCCGTCGGCCTCCATCAGTTCGACTCCGGTGGCCCGTCGGCCCTTGAAGCGGATCCTCGACACGAAGGTCTCGGCCAGCAGTTCCGCCCGGCCGGTCGCCATGGTCCGGGTGAGCAGGGCCACCGGGTCGCCCTTGGCGTGGATCGGGCAGCCGAAGAACGCGCAGAAGCCGCAGTTGTTGCAGGCGGGCCGCCCGTCGTAGGGGAAGCTGTTGGCCGCCGTCGGTGCCGGGTACGGGTGGTAGCCGAGGCGCTGGGCGGCGGCCGTCGACCGGACGGCGCCGAACATCGGCGCGCCGGGGGGCATGGGGAAGGGTCCCGACCGGGGGCCGGCGAACGGGTTGGCCCCGTCCAGCCCGGCCACGCCGATGGCCCGCTCCACCTCGGCGTAGAACGGCTCGAGCTCGTCGTAGGTGACCGGCCAGTCGGCCACGTCGGCGTCGGGCTGGGGGCCGAGGTCCGAGAGGAGCCGGAAGTCGCCGGGCATGAAACGGGGCACCTTGCCGTCGGCGTGGGTGCCCCCGCCCCCGACGGTCGACGGCACCGAGTTGACCTCGCCCGTGTGGACCCGGTCCCCGTCCTCCTCGCCGGTCCGGAAGGTCCGGGGCTCGACCAACGGATCCGGGCCGAGGAAGTGCCGGCTGTGAAACTTGATCTCGTCGTTCGAGTAGTCGGATGAGGGCCGGGTCAGGTCGTCAGGGTCGAGGAGGTGGTTGCGGCCCTTCTCGACGATGGCCACCGTCCAGCCGGCCGCGGTGAGCACCTCGGCCGCGGCCGAGCCGCCCGGTCCCGAGCCGACGATCACCGCGTCGAGGGTCACGGCTCGGTCACCTCGGCGTCGGTCCAGCCACGGGGTTGGACACCGCCGGCGAAATCGATGGCCGCCCACGCCGCCCCTTCCCGGTTCCCCCCGTATTCGGGGGCCCCGTAGAGCCCCTCGCAGCAGTGGTGGAACAGGAGTGGGCCGAACCCCTCCACCGCAGCCATCCGGGCGTCCTGCTCCTCGGGACCGACCACGGCAGAAGTCCGCACCGAGCGCGCCCAGTGCCGACCGGTAGCGCTCCTGGAGCCCGACGACCGGTCCGTTGAATTCCCGCTCGGGCCGGCCCTGCGGAGCCTTCGATCCGGGTACGCCACGCCAGCTCGTCGAGGGGCGACAGCGGATGGAACCCAGCGAAGGCCGACTTCCCGCCGAACCGGCCGGAGGTGGGCCCGCGGGCCCAGATCCTCGGCGGGTCGACCGTGAAGGCACCGAGCAGACCGTCGATGTAGTCGGGGACCCCGGCAGCCACCGCACCTGGGCCCGTCCCCGGTGGCCGGCACGGTGCGGTCGCAGGCGGCCGTCGACACGGCGAACTCGGCCTCGGTCAACCAGGTCGGCATCCGCCCGACCCTACTCAGGCCGTCGCCGGCCGGCCTCGTAGCGACACCCTCAGGACGGCGTGAATGCGACGGGCAGCGCGATCGGCGAGCGGAACGCCATGCCCTTGATGTGCAGGTCCTGGTCCGGGGCGGGGTCCAGCACCAGGTCGGGCATCCGGTCCAGCAGGGCGTTGACCGCCACCCGGTCTCCATCCGGGCCAGGTGCATTCCCAGGCACACGTGGACCCCGAAGCCGAAGCCCAGGCTCTGGCGCGACTCCCGGAAGAGGTCGAAGCGGTCGGGGTGCTCGTACTTGCGCTCGTCCCGGTTGGCCGAGCCCAGCAGTAGACCCGACATCCGCCCCCGCGTCGACGGCCACGCCGGCCAGTTCGGTGTCGACCATGGCCCTGCGCAGGATCACCGTCACCGGCGGCTCCCATCGGATCGTCTCCTCGAAGGCGGCAGGCAGCAGTGCGCGGTCCTCACGAACGGCCCGCAGTTGGTCGGGATTGGTGAGCAGGCCGTAGAGCAGGTTGCCCGAGGCCCGGTAGGTGGTCTCGACCCCGGCCGGAAGCAGCAGGCGCAGGAACGAGAAGATCTCCTCGTCGTCGAGGCGCCGGCCATCGACGTCGACGGCCAGCAGGTCGCTGATCAGATCGTCGGCGGGCCGGATCCGTCGCTCCTCGACGACGCCCGCGAAGTAGTCGCGCAGTGCTTCGGAGGCGGCGACACCACGGTCCCAGTTGGTGGTGACGCTGGTGATCTCGATCGCCCACCGCTGGAAGCGGGGGAAGTCGGCTCGGGGCAGGCCGAGGATCTCGGCGATGACCTGGACCGGAAAGTGGAACGTCAGCTGCTGGACGAGGTCGGCCGACCCGTCGGCGACGAAGTCGTCGAGGAGTTCGTCTACGACCCGCTGCACGAGGTCCCCCTCCCACCGCTCGAGGACCTTGGAGCGGAAGGTCGGCGACACGAGCGCCCGGTGCAGCCGGTGCTCGGGCTCGTCCATCTGGAGGATCGTCCTCCCCATGACGAGGCCCATGATCCCCTCGTAGACCGACGACGAGTACGTCTCGTTGTCACGGAGCACCTGCACCGCCTCGTCGAACCCGAAGACGGTGACCGGCGGGGGCCGGGTGGGGTCGACCTCGGAGATGCCGTCGCCGAGGTCGACCGGCCCCAGGTGGACGGGGTGCAGGCGGCGGAGCTCGCCCATCCGCGGGTACGGGTCACGGATGTCCCCGGACACGGTGTCCTGCAGCTCGAAGGGGTCGAACCTCTCCAGAGCCGGTGCCGTGTCGACAGCGTGCTCAGCCGATCGTGCCATCGTCGTCCCCGTCCCGGACCGGTGCGGGCCGATCCTCCCCCGGTCGCCGGCCACTCCGACCGACGCTCCGCCCAGGAACTATAGATCAAACGTTCGTTGGGGAACCGGGGCCCGGCATCCCGTCGGTCGGTCGGGGCCACGTGACCGGCCCTGGGTCACAATGGATGGGTGCCCACCCCCACGCCCGAGCCCGCCACCCGCGCCGAGGCGCCGAACCAGCGCGAGCGGATCCTGCGGACGTCCCTTTCGCTGATGTCCCAGCACGGCGTGGACGGGACCAGCATGCGGACCCTGGCCGCGGCCACCGGTCTCAACGTGGCGACCCTCTACCACTACTTCCCGTCCAAGCGCGACCTGCTGGTGGCGGTGCTCGAGGAGCGGGGGTTCCTGGACACTCCTGGCGTGGCCACGCCACCAGCGCTGGTCCGGGACCCGGCCCCGACGTTGGCCGACCTCCTGACCGACATCCTGGCGTCCATGCTCGAGGTCGAGGACTTCGTCCGACTGATGCTGGGCGAGGTGATGCGGGGGGACCAGACGGCCCGCGCCGTCGGCGGCGAGCTGTTCGACGCCACCGAGGCGTCCCTCGAGCGCTGGCTGGTCGACCACCGTCCCCGGCTCTGCACGCCGGGAGAGGAGGTGGTGCTGGCCAGGATGCTCCGCAGCCTCCTGGTCGGCCTGGTGATCGAGCACATCGCCGGGGTGCTCGACGGAGGACGCGGCTCGGCCGAGGTGTTCCGGGCCCGGGCCGAGGAGATCGCCTCGCTGCTCGAGCACCCACCGGTGGCCTGACGGCCCCGGCGGAGCATCGGGCTCCGGGCATCGTCGGCCCCGGCCGATCGTCGGCCCCGCCGGAGCGTCAGCCTCAGAGCTCGGTGAAGAGGTCCCCCAGCCGCTGCCACTGGTGCCCGCTCCCACCCATGAGCACCTCGTTCTGCTTGGCCCGCTTGAAGAGGAAATGGGCGTCGTTGGCCCAGGTGAACCCGACGCCTCCGTGGAGCTGGATGTCGTCCCCGGTCACTTTGACTGACGCCTCGGCTGCATAGGCGGACGCCATGGCGGCGGCACGGACCCGGTCGGGCTCGTCCCCGTCCGACGACCAGGCCGCATAGTGGACACCCACCCGGGCCAGCTCGAGGGCGTGGAACATGTCCACGATCCGATGCTTCACCACCTGGAACGTGGCGATCGGCTGATCGAAGACCACCCGGACCTTGGCGTATTCGGTGGCCATCTCGAGGGCACGGTCGGACACGCCGACCGACTCGGCGGCCAGGGCCACGGCGATGTCGTCGAGGACGCGCCGCCACCGGACGACCTGGCTGCCCGCCGGACCGAGCGGCACGGCCGGTGTGCCGTCGAGGACGATCCGGGCCAGCTTGCGGGTCGGATCGAGGGACGGGACCAGTTCGGCCTCCGGCTCGCGCACGAGAAACGACCGCACCCCGTCCTCACCCAGTGCCACCACGATCACCCAGTCGGCCGTGTGACCGTCCACCACGGCCGGCTTGGTCCCGTGCAGTACCCAGCCGGCGCCTTTGCGGGTCGCCCGGGTCCGGACCGTGTCCAACGGGTCCCCGTGGCCCTGCTCCAGCACGGCGACGGTTCCCCGGGTCCCACCGGAGGCCAGCTCGTCGAGCAGGCCCTGCTCCTCCAGCGCCCGTGCCGCCAGGGTGGCCGTCACGGCCGACGAGAAGAACGGCCCGGGCAGCGGGACCCGTCCCATCTGCTCGAGGACGATGCACATCTCCAGCAATCCGGCACCCTCGCCGGGGATCAGCATCGACGTCCACCCGAGGGACACCAGTCGGTCCCACAGTTCGGCCGTGTACCCGGCGTCGTCGTCGGCCAACTCCCGCAGGAGCGCGCCGTCGACCTCGTCCATGGCCCGACGGGCCACATCCTGGAGGGCCAGTTGCTCGGCGTCGAATGTGAAATCCACGGTCCACCTCGGGATCGGCACGGCTGGTGACGGCACGAGCGTAGACGGTCCCGAGGGCTATCCTCGGACCCGTGGACTTCGCACTTGCCCCCGAGGACGAGCAGTTCGCCGCCGAATTGCGTGCGTGGCTCGACGAGCACCTCCCCGGGTTCCTGGAGCGCGAGGAGCTCGATGTCGACTCGTCCCTCTCGGGCGAGAAGTCCCAGCTTCGACGGGCGGCGTGGCAACGCGAACTGAACCAGGGCCGATGGGCCGCCGCCAACTGGCCCGAGGAGTACGGCGGGCGCAACGCCACGGCCATGCAGCGGATCATCTACTCCGAGATCATGGCGGAGTACCGCACCCCCGGGATGTTCAACACCAACGGACTGTGGCAGATCGGCCCCATGATCATCGCCTGGGGCACCGAGGAGCAGAAGGCCCGGTGGCTCCCGTCGATCCTGGAAGCCACCGACCACTGGTGCCAGGGGTTCTCCGAGCCCGACGCCGGCAACGACCTGGCCAACCTGCGCACCACGGCCGTCCTCGACGGCGACGCCTACGTGGTCAACGGGCAGAAGATCTGGATCTCCACCGCCCACCTGGCCAAGTGGGGGCTCTTCCTGCTGCGGACCGACCCCACCGCCATCGAGCGGGGGGCCAAGCACGAGGGGATCACGGCCTTCATCCTCGACCTCGAGACCCCGGGGATCGAACGCCGGCCCATCCGGGACATGGCCGGCGAGGAGATGTTCAACGAGGTCTTCTTCACCGACGCCCGCATCCCGGTCGACTGCCGGCTCGGGGGCGAGGGCGAGGGGTGGATGGTGGCCATGGGCACCCTCGGCCACGAACGGGTGGGGATCGCCACCCAGCTGGCCATCCTGGCCGCCGACCTGCGGGCCATGGTGACCACGGCGCGGGCGGTCAACCCCGGTGCACTGGCGAACCCGGCACTCCGCGACCGCATCGCCCGGGCCTGGACCGACATCGAGCTGGCCCGACTGCTGTCGCTGCGGGCGTTGTCCAAGATCATCAAGGGGGAGAAGAACTGGCCGGAGGTCCCCTTCGCCAAGCTGAGCTGGTCGGCCCTGGCCCAGACGCTCGCCGCCTTGTCGGTCGACCTGCTGGGCCCGTCCGGCGTGCTGGCCCGGGGCGGTCCCGACGCCGTCGACCGGGGGAAGTGGACCAGGCTCTACTCGTTCCAGCGCTACAGCACCATCGGCGGCGGCTCGACCGAGGTGCAGAAGAACATCATCGCGGACCGGGCGATCGCCCTCCCGCGTCGTTCCGCCCCGTCCTGACGTGACCGTCGACCCACGAACGACGTGCATCATCGGAGTCGCCCGGCGGACGTGGCGCGACCGGTCGGCCCCCGAGCCGCTCGACCAGTGGGAGGACGTCGCCCGCTCCGCCGCTCACGACGCCGGCTGCCCATCGGCGCTCGGCACCATCGACAACCTGCAGGTCGTCTACTCCCAGTCCTGGCAGTACGACGACCCGACGGCCCGGCTGGCCGAGCGGTTGGGCGCCCGGCCCGGGACCACCCGGTACTCGGGTCTCGGCGGATCGGTCCCCCTGCGCCTGGTGGCCGACGCCGCCGCCGACATGGCCCGAGGGGGGACCGGACTGGCACTGGTGGTCGGAGGGGAGGCACTCGCCACCCTCCGCCACCACCCCGATCCCGGGTGGTCCCATCCGCCGGCCGAGCCGCCGCCGTTCCCCCTCAGCCTGGACCGGGCCGAGGCCGCCCACGGCATCTACCAGGCCTACCTGACCTTCGCCCTCCTGGACACCGCCCGGCGGGCCGACCGAGGCCAGGCCGTCGACGAGTACCGCCGCCAGCTGGGCGAGGTGCTGGCACCGCTGTCGACCGTGGCGGCGGCCGACCCCGACCATGCCTGGTTCCCCGTGGCCCGGACGGCCGAGGAGATCATCCGGCCCGAGCCGGCCAACCGGATGGTGGCCACCCCGTACACCAAGCTGATGACGGCGGTCATGGACGTCGACATGGCGGCCGCCGTCCTGGTGGCCACCGAGGCCCGTGCCGACGACCTGGGAGTGCCGGCGGACCGACGGGTCTACCTGTGGGGCACCGGCGTGGGCGAGGAGCCGTCCACCATGGCGGCCCGTCCCGACCTCGGGCGCTCCCCGGCCATGGCATCGACGGCACGACACGCCCTCGGGGCCGTGGGGATCGATGAGGTGGCCCACCTCGACCTGTACTCGTGCTTCTCGGCCTCGCTCCAGTTCGCCCGCGACGCCCTGGGCATCACCGACGACCGCCCCCTGACCGTCACCGGCGGCCTCCCCTACCACGGGGGCCCGGGCAGCAACTACGCCACCCACGCCCTGGTGGCCATGTGCGAGACCCTCCGTGCCGACCCGGGTGGCCACGGACTGGTGACCGGGGTCGGGATGCACATGACCAGCCATGCCGCCACCCTGTGGTCCGCCACACCGCCCCGGGACGTCCCCGTCCCGGGGCCCACGCCGCAGGCAGCCGCCGACACCGTGCCGGTGACCGCGGCAGCCGAGGGCCCGGCCACCGTCGCCACCTTCTCGACCACGTGCGGCCGCGAGGGCCCCGAGTGGACGGCGCTGATCTGCGACTTGCCCGACGGCTCGCGCACCTATGCCCGCCTGGACGAGCCGGCCGGCGCCGACGAGGAGCTGGTCGACGCCGCGGTCACGCTCGAGGCGGGCGCCCGGGGGGTCGTGACCGCCCACCGGTGACCCACCCGGGGTCACCACTTCCGCACCCAGCACCCACCGACCTGACACGAGGAGGGCCATGCCGATCCACTACGAGCTGGACGACGGTCACGTCGTCCGCATCACCATCGACCGCCCCGAGGCGCGCAATGCCATGGACATGGAGCACTTCGCCCAGCTCCGCGGCGGCCTGGGAACGCTTCGGCGACGACGACGAGGCGTGGGTCGCCGTCGTGACCGGGGTCGGCGAGGACTTCTGCGTCGGGGCCGACCTCAAGACCTACATCCCCGAGATCACCCGCCTGCAGTCGAGGATGCAGAAGGACGGGATCACCGAGATCGACGGCTACCGCCTCGACGACGGGGTGAGGGCGGTCCTCCGCAACGTCAAGCTGTACAAGCCGATCGTGGCCGCCGTCAACGGCACCTGCGTGGCCGGCGGGATGGAGATGCTGGGGGGCTGCGACATCCGGGTGGCCGCCGACACCGCCACCTTCGGCGTGCTCGAGCCGAAGCGGGGCCTCTTCGCCGGTGGTGGCACCACGGTGCGCCTCCCCCGCCAGATTCCGTACCCCGCCGCCATGGAGCTCCTGCTCTGCCGCGGATCGGATCTCCGCCCCGCGTCCTCGCCATGGGCCTCCTGAACGAGGTGTGTCCGCCTGGCCGCCTCCTGGAGCGGGCCTACGACTACGCCCGTCGGATCACGGCCAACGGGCCGTTCGCCGTGCGCAAGACCAAGGAGTCCGTCGTGCGGGGGCTCCTGGTCGACATGAAGGAGGCCTACCGGATCGAGTCGGCCATCGCCGCAGAGGTGTTCTCCAGCGAGGACGCCGTCGAGGGCCCGAAGGCCTTCACCGAGAAGCGAACCCCGGAATGGAGGAACCGATGACCGGACCGGCGGACTACACCGGGTCGCGGGTGCTGGTGACCGGCGGGTCGTCCGGCATAGGCGCCGGACTGGCCGTGGCCCTGGCCGAACGGGGTGCCAGCGTCGGGATCGTCGCACGCCGGGAGGACCGACTGGCCGAGGTGCTCGAACGCTGTCGGGCGCACTCCCGGGACTCGCGGATGTGGGTGGCGGACCTGGCCGACCCCGACGCCGTGGACCGGCTGGCCGAGGACGCCCTGGAGGGTCTCGGCGGGGTGGACCTCCTGGTCAACAACGCTGGCATCCCCAAACGGCGGCAGGTGACCGCCCTCGACATGGCGACGGTCGAGTCGGTCATGGCCATCAACTACCTGTCGCCGGTGCGCCTCACCCTCGCCCTCCTGCCACAGATGGTCGAGCGGGGATCGGGACGGATCGTCAACGTGTCGTCAGTGGCGGCACCGCTCAGCTCGCCGGGCGAGTCGGCCTACGACGCCTCGAAGGCGGCCATCGCCGTCTTCTCCGAGGCGATGGCGGTCGACCTGTGGGACACCGGCGTCAAGGTGACCGTCGTCTACCCCGGGGTGGTCGACACCGAGCTGTTCACCCTTCCGGACAACGACCCCTTCGCCGGCGGTGTGGACGCCATCACCGTCGCCGACGCGGTCACCACGATCCTGGAGGGGATCGACTCCGGGTCCCACGCCGTCTACGTGCCCGCCTACTTCGCCGAGTTCGCCGAGGCCAAGGCCCGGGACGTCGACGGCTTCCTGGCCGGGTCCGCCGCTTACGTGCGGGCCCGGCAGGCAGGCGGCGCCACCAGCCCCGTCAGGGGGAGCTGAAGCCAGCCTCGCCCCCTGGCGGCCACCGCTGCCGCACCCCGGTCCCGCCCCGGGCCACGGGTCACCCCAGGCGTTCGAGCACCATGGCGTTGGCCTGCCCGCCGCCCTCGCACATGGTCTGGAAGCCGTAGCGGCCACCGGTCGCCTCGAGATGGTTCAGCAGTGTGGCGGCCAACCGCACCCCGCTCGCCCCGAGCGGGTGCCCGAGGGCGATGGCCCCGCCCCTCGGGTTGAGCACCGCCGGGTCGACCGGGAAGGCCCGGTGCCACATCAGGGCGATGGCGGCGAACGCCTCGTTGCACTCGACGGCGTCGAACTGGTCGATGGTCATCCCCGACCGGTCGAGGAGACGTTGGGTGGCCGGCACCGGTGCCGACAGCACGATGGCGGCGTCGTCGGCCCCCACCGTGGCGTGTGCGAACCGGGCGCGCACGGGCAGGCCCAACCGCTCGGCCACGGACCGCTCGGCGATCAGCATGGCCGCGGCCCCGTCGGTCATCTGCGACGAATTGCCGGCCGTGATGTCCGGAGCCGTGTCCGGCTCCCACGACTGGGCCGGGGGCAGGCCGGCCAGGATCTCCATGGTCCCCCCGCGGCGGATCCCCTCGTCCTGGTCGAGGTGGGCCCCCGTCACCGTCCCCTCCTCGTCCTTCAGCGGGACCGGTACCGCCTCGCCGGCGAAGTGGCCCTCGTCCCATGCCGCGGCCGCCCGGCGGTGGCTCTCGAGGGCGAAGGCGTCCATGTCCGCCCGGGTAACCCCCCACCGGTCGGCCAGGACCTGGGCCACCCGGAATTGGGCCCACAGGCGGCCGTCGATCTGCTCGAGGAACGAGGGCGGGAACGGTCCGGTGCCGCCCCGGGCGTTCGAGGCCAGCTTGACCCGGCTCATGGATTCGACGCCGCAGGCGACGACTAGGTCGTAGTGGCCGGCGTTCACCCCGGCGGCGGCGAAGTGCATCGCCTGCTGGGAGGAGCCGCACTGGCGGTCGACGGTGGTGGCGGGCACGTGCTGGGGCAGTCCGGCGGACACCCAACCGTTGCGGGCGATGTTCGTGCTCTGCTCCCCGACCTGGCTGACGCACCCACCGATGACGTCGTCGACCAGCCCGGGGTCAACACCGGTGCGCTCGACCAGCGAGTTGAGGGCGAAGCCCAGCAGGTCGGCGGGATGCCAGCCGGCCAGTGCCCCACCACGCTTCCCGAGCGTCGTCCGCACGACGTCGACGACGACCGCGTCCCGAACCCCGATGCTCATGTCCCGCCCTCTCCTCCGGCCGGTCCGTCCGGTCCGGCACCCGATCCTGGCATGTCACCGTCGCAGTCCCCCGACACCTGATCCCCTTCCCCCGCCTCGGCCCGCTCCCGGGAGCCCAGCAGGCGCTCGACGGCCTCCAGGGCCCCCGACGACGGACCGCGGTAGGCCACCGCCCCGTGTTCGAGCACGACGGCCGACTCGGCGATCTCGAGGACCCGGTCGACCTGCTGCTCCACGATGAGTAAGGCGGTCCCCGTCTCGTTGATACGACGCAGCCCTTGGTAGACCAAGTCGGTCACCAACGGTGCGAGCCCCAGCGAGATCTCGTCGGCCACCACCACCCGGGGCGGGACGACCAGCACCTTGGCCAACGACAGCAGGCGCTGCTCCCCACCCGACAGGGTGCCGCCGTACTGGCCCCTCCTGGCCCCGAGCAGCGGGAACGCCTCATAGGCCCGGGCCAGCGACTCGACCACCGCCCGCCGGCCGGCACGCTGGCGGAAGGCCAGCTTGAGGTTCTCCTCCACCGTGAGACTGGCGAACACCCCTCGACCCTCGACCACGTGGGCCATCCCGGCCCGGGCCACCTTGAAGGCCGGTCGGTTGGTCACGTCGGTGCCGTCGAGCCGGACGCTGCCCGCCGATGCCGGCAGGAGGCCGGACACCACCCGGGACACCGTGGACTTGCCGGCGCCGTTGGACCCGATCAGGGCCACGATCCCTCCGGCGGGGACCTCGAAGGAGACGTCGAAGAGCGCCCGGTAGGGACCGTAGGCGGCACTCACCCCGAGCAGCTCGAGCGCCGGCGGGGCCGCGCCGGCCACCGCACCACCGATGGTCGACCCCTCGGTTGCGGCGGTCCCCGCCCCGACCGTCACTCCCGCACCCCGAGGTACGCGGTGCGGACCGCCGGGTCGGCCATGACCGACGCGAAGTCGCCCTCGGCGATCACCTCACCGAGGTTCATCACCACCGTGCGGTCCACCACCTCGGCCACCATGGCGAGGTCGTGCTCGACCAGCACCATGGCCATCCCCTGGTCGTGCTGGATCTGGCGCAGCACCGTTCCCAGTTCACGGGTCTCGTGGACGTCCAGCCCCGACGACGGCTCGTCGGCCATCAGGAGCACGGGATCGGACACCAGGGCCCGAGCCAGCTCCACCAGGCGGCACGATCCCAGTCCGAGCGACGCCACCGGCGCCTCGGCCCGGTCCCACAGCCCCACCTTGCCGAGCACGTCGGCGACCTTGGCCGCCTCCTCATCTGTCGGCTTGGACAGGTTGCACAGGTCACGCCACAGCCGGCCCCGGCGCCAGCGGGCGCGCAGGGCGACGAGCAGGTGGTCGCGCACCGTCATGTCCGGGAAGACCTCGACCCGCTGGTAGGTCCGCCCGATCCCGAGCCGGGCCCGTTCGAACGTGGGCAGCCCGACGAGGGACCTGCCCTCGAGATCGACGGATCCCCCGCTCGGGCCGCAACTGCCCGCAGACGCAGTTGAACAACGTGGTCTTGCCCGCGCCGTTCGGGCCGACCAGACCCACGCTCTCCCCCCGGCCGACCTCCAGCGAGACGTCGTTGACGGCGGCGATCCCGCCGAACGACTTGTACAGCCCGTCCACCTGTAGCAGCACGTCCGGCAGCGACATGTCAGTGGCCCCCCACCGGGTCGGGGTCCGACGACCGGGCTCTCGCGCCACCGTCGGGACCGGGGAGCGCCACCGACGGCGGCGGCGTCCGGTCCCGGAGCAGCAGCCGCTCGAACCGCAGCGTCCAGCGCCGCTTCTGGAACTCCAGGATCCCTTCGGGGTGGGCCACATAGGTCAGGGCGCCGAAGGCGAAGAAGATGATCAGGAGGCTGTTGCCACCCAGCCGGCCGGGCACGTACGTAAGCAGCTGCTGGAGCACCACGTACCCGAACCCGGCCTGGATCGCCCCCTCGGGGGTGGAGACGCCGGTGGTGACCACCACCACCACGAATACCAGGGAGAACTCCCAGCTGAACGTATTCGGATTGACCGCCTGCTGGTTGATGGAGAGCAGGGTTCCCCCGATGCCCGCCACCGCGCCGGACAGCCCGAATATCAGGACGTGCATCCAGGTGAGGTTCACCCCGATCCCCGACGCCGCCGTGGAGCTCCCCTGCATCGCCCCGAGAAAGCGGCCGATCGACCCGCGGCGCACCCGCAGCACCAGGAAGACGCACACGGCCAGGACCGCCATGGCCACCACGAAGTAGACCCGGCCGTTCGGATCGAGGATGCCCAGTCCCACCGAGTGGGGGGTGATGTTGATCGGCTGTCCGTTCACCGTGTCCACCTCGGCGAACACGACGTTGTCGAAGACCAGGGCGGCGGCGATGGTCATCAGGGCCAGGCCCAGGCCGCGCAGCCGGACCGAGGCGAAGGCCAGGACCACGGCGACCAGGGCGGCCGCCACCGCTCCCACCAGGCCCCACCAACAGGAGATTCAGACCGAGGTGGGCGGCCAGCTGGGCGGCCATGAAGGCCCCGACACCGGCCAGGGTGGCCTGGCACAGCGACAGCTGCCCCCCCATCCCGGTGATGAGGGTGATCGACAGGAACACCACGGAGTAGGCCAGTCCGGCGTTGAAGACGTTCTCCCAGATCTTGGGCATCCAGGTGAGCATGGATACCGAGAACACCGCGAGGAGCACGTACCAGAGGATCCGGATCACCCGGTCGAACTCGGGGGCGCGCACGGTGGCGATGGAGGGCGGGGTGGGCGGGTCGACGGCCGCCAACGGGTCCTTCGCGCCGCCGAGGGTCCGCATCCCGGGCACGAGGACCAGCGCACCGACCAGCACGACGAACGGCAGGGAGGTCAGAGCCGCCGATGACCAGATGCTGCCGGCCGGGAGGTACCCCTGCAGGACGGTCACGGTCATCCCCATCAGGATTCCCACCAGCACGGCGATGGGCAGCGACCGGAGGACGGCCCAAGCGGCGGCGGCGAACGCCGCCACCATCAGGTCGGCGTAGTCGCTGAACTGCAGCTGGCCGTAGCTAGGGGCCAGCAGGACACCGGCCAGGCCGGCGATGAGTCCCGAGACGGCCCAGGCCGAAGCCACCACCCGGCCACCGTTCACCCCGTCCAGCTCGATCAGACGGCGGCTCTCCACCGCCCCGCGCATCTTCAGGCCGAGGCTTGTCCAGCGGATGAGCACCACGCAGCGCGATCAGTGTGACCGCCGTGGCCACGACGGAGGTCACCGAGATCCCGTTGATCGGTGTCCCGGCGACCCGGAAGTACACCACGTTGGGGTTGAAGAGGATGCTGGGCGGGTTGTACTGGTTGCTGTTGGTGAAGAGGACCGACAGGATGGCCGGGATCCCGATGAGCATGCTGATCCCGGTCACCAGCTTGGCGATCACGTTGGCCGGGGCGATCTTCCGGAACAGCAGGCGGTCGAAGGCCAGTCCGACCGCCGGGGCCAGCACCACCACGGCGATCACGAACGCCACCCCCACCGGGAGGTGCCTCTTCTGAACCAGGTAGGTGAACACGAACGCCGACAGGTACGCCTGGGCCCCGTAGGCGAAATTGAGTACGCCGGTGGCCTGGTAGGTGAGGACGAGGCCGACGGCGACCAGCGCGTACGTGCAGCCGTAAGGGATGCCGGGGATGGCGAACCCCAGGAAGTGCTCCACCGTCCGCTCGTCCCTCAGTCCTGACCGATGTCCGCCCGGATCATGCCCCCGGGGTGCCGGCCGGCGCCGCCACCGGCACCGGGTTCTTGGCATCGGGGCCGAGGCAGACGAACGATTGCCTGCCTGGGGCGAACACCGTGACGAAGGTCGATCTCCTGACCAGGACCCAGGCGGTGCAGGTCGGGTGGGTGACCTTGACGTGGGCCACGGTCCAGTTGGTCGGGGCCTGTGTCTGCGCCGCCGTGTCGGCGGTGATCTGATTCGTGGCCGCCACCACCGAAGCCTGGGTGAGGTTCTTCCCGGCTGCCCGTAGCGCCTTCGACCATCAACGCAGCCGACTGCCAGCCGGCCAGGGCCACGTTGCTGGTCGTGTACTGCGGCTCGTACTTGTTCATGGCCGCCGTATAGGCCGCCATCCCCGGATAGACCGAGGGATAGGCGGCCGCGCCGAAGGGCACGTTGCCGGCGTTGCTCATGTACACACCCTGCATGACGCTGGAGTACTGGTTGAGCAGATTCTGGTCGTAGCCGTTGAGCCACAGCTGCTTGACCGACAGGCCGTACTGCTGGATGTCCCGGGCCAGGGTCACGTTGTCCGAGGCCTGCATGCAGCTGATCAGCACGTCCGAGCCCGACTGCTGCAGCCGCTGGACATCGGAGGTGAAGCTCCCCGCGAGCTGGGCTCCGACGTCGACGAAACTGACGTTGACGCCGGCGGCCTTCAGGTTGGTGGCGGCCGTATTGCAGGCGTTGTAGGACGACGGGATGGCCGGGCCGTAGCTGATCAGGGCCAACGCCTTCGAGTGGGTGGCCTTGACGAAGTAGGCATAGGTGGCTGTAGAGCTCGAGTAGTCCTGGACCGACCCCCCGGCGGCGAAGAGGTTCGGGTACGGCGACCAGTTCCCGGTCACGTTGTACCCGTAGGTCGGGACGCCCGACTGGGCGAAGTAGCCGGGCGAGAAGAACGGGGACGCCGCCCCGACCGCGAACACGTGGTCCTGGTCGATCAGGGTGTGGGTCAACTGGGTGAACTGGCTGGGCGACCCGCCGTCATCCAGGTTGTAGGACAGGTCGACCGTGCGGCCGTTGACTCCGCCCTGGGCGTTCAGGGCGTCGAAGTACGCCGTCATGCCGGGGGCGAACTGGCCGAAATAGCCGGCCAGCACACCGGACCGGCTCGAGATGACTCCGACCGTGACCGACGTAGCGGTGACCCCCGGGGCCGCGGATCCTCCCGCGGGCGCTGTCGTCGTGCTCGACGGCGCACCCGTCGTCGTCGTGGTTGCCGACGGAGTACTCGACGAGCAGCCTGCCGCAATCAGACTGACGCCCAGCGCTGCTGCGACAGGTGCCAACCAATTCCCCCGATGCATCCCCATCAACACACTTCCTTGTGTCTGACCGGTCGCTCCGGGCGTGAGGCCCGACTCCCCGAATTCACCACCGGTCGATGGAAACTACTGACCTCGGGGACTCTAGCGACATCCGGAGCCCGGCGGCGGGACGATTTCTCCGCGCGGCGCTGCGGGCACGGTCGCATCACGACGAGCCGAGCTCCACGATGATGCCCGGTCCCTCCAGATCGACCCGCTGGTTGTCCTCCAGGTACCGGCGACCCTGGACGTTGAACAGATCGACGGATGTGGCGGCCACGGGGAACGGGCCCCAATGCCACGTCCCCCGGTGCAGGACCACGGCCTCGAGCGGCCGGAGCACGAACGCGGTGACGGCGGCGAGGTCCGACCCCGTGTCCATGGCCAGGTCGGCCGGGGCCACCGCCACCACCACCACCGTGTCCAGTGGCATCAGCACCTGGGTGTGGGTGGCGTGGCGGAACAGCATCTGGCACCTCAGGCCACGGTCGACGGAAGGCACCTCGTCACGTCGGTGCCGGATCCGGTTCACGTGCACGTCGTCCCAGTCGAAGGCCAACCGGTGCGTGCCATCGGCGGGGTCGGTGTCGGCCACGGGCAGCCAGCCGAAAGGCGACCAGGTGGTGCGCATCCAACGGGAGCGGACGGATCGTCCGGACGCCTGCGTCCATGCCGTGCACCTCCGGGGAAAGGGACCTCGGGCGACGCTACCATCGGGTGCCGACCGAATACGGGTGGTGGCCGGCCGAACCAGGAGGGCACATGCTGATGGACGTACGGAACATCGAGGACGTCGAGCCGATCGTCGAGCACGCCGGGACGGTGCCGGTGTGGTGGATGGTGCAGTCCCAGGAGATGCGGGAGCTCACCGACGGCGGATTCCTCGAGCTGGTCAACGAGTTCGAGGTTGCCGGAGGTGGGTACGTCAACCCCCACTCCCACCCGACGCACGAGTTCTACTACGTGCTCCGGGGCCGGGGGATCATGACCATCGGCGACGAGGACCGGACCATCGCCCAGGGCGACCTCGTCTACATCCCGCCGGACGTGGTGCACAGCCTCCGCCCGGTCACCGACCACGCGCCGATCCACTGCTTCTGTTTCGCCATCGGCGTCAAGGGTGCCGGGGCGATCGACTACACCAACAACTGATCTGCGGCGCCGTTCGGGCGTCCACCGGTGGGCACGGGTGCCGGCCGGAGATCAGCCGGCGCCTCCCCCGTCCTCGATGAGCGAGGCGTCGAGGCCGAGCAGATCGACGGTGGCGGTGCCGGCACGCAGTGCGGTGAAGTACCCGTCCTCGGCCGCCGCCCTCGCCTGTCCGGCGTCGGCCACCTCGCCCAGCCGGTCGCCCGGGACGATCACCACGCCGTCGACGTCCCCCACCACCCAGTCACCCGGGGCGACGGTGACCCCGGCCACCTCCACCGGCATCCCGATCGAGCCGCGCGAGACCTTGGTGGCCCCGCGCAGGGCCACCGTCCGCGAGAACACCGGGAACTCGTGCGCCTCCAGGGCCGCCACGTCCCGCACGCCCCCGTCGATGACCAGTCCCCCGATCCCACGGGCGAGCGCCCCCGTGGTGAGCACCTCTCCCCAGTAGCCGCGGTCGCTCACGTCGCCCACGTCGACGACCAGGACCGAACCGGAGGGTGCCCGGGTCACCGCCACGTGGATGGCCAGGTTGTCGCCCGGGGTGCAGCGGACGGGGTAGGCCGGGGCGGCCACGTTGGCGCCGGACCACGTCGGGCGGATCCGCGGCGGCATCGGACGCGCCCCGCACTCGCCGAGGGTGGCGGCCCCCAGTCGGGCCAGCAGCGCGGCCACCTCTGCGTCGTCCGTCATCCGGACACCGCCACCGTGACCTCGATCTCGACGGCCGCCACCCCGGGGGAGGGAGGCCACCCCGATCGCCGACCGGGTGTGGCGCCCGGCCTCGCCGAAGGCCTGGACGAGCACCGCGCTGGCCCCGTCGATGACGGCGGGCTGACCGTGGAAATCGGGCGTCGAGGCCACGTACCCGGTGACGGTCAGGACGCGCTCGACCCGGTCGAGGGACCCGAGTGCGACCTCGAGGACCGCCAGGGCGTTGAGTGCGCACACCGCCGCCGCCCGGGCGCCTTCCTCCACGTCGACCGAGTCCCCCAGGGTCCCGATGCAGACGAGCTCACCGTCGATCCTGGGCAGCTGCCCCGACGTCCGGGCGACACCCGCGTGCACCACCACGGCGTCCAGCGGATCGTGGGGCGGGTGCGGTCCGTGCAGTCGGAGGCCGAGGGCGCTCCAGCCGCTCCCGGACCCGGCCCCCGGTAGCGGCCCGGTCCCTGCCGTCCATCACCGGGGTGCTCATGGATGCTGCCACCGTACCCGTGGACCCCGACCAACCCGCGGTCGACGTCCTCGGGGGCGTTCTCCACGGAACGGGTCATCTGCGGGACCTCCAGCAGGGGTCGGATCGGACGGGCCGGATCGGGAGGTCGGCCGTCGGGACGCGCTCATGCTATCGCCGGAAACCTGCCGGAACCGGTGGACGGACGGTCGTCCGGTACCGACCGGTGTCGCTGGAATAGATTGCGGTGCGATGCCCGTCCCAGCCCCGTCCGCGCCCCGGTCACACCCTCGTCCGTGCCCCCGGTCACAAGCCCCGTCCGTGCCCCCGACCCCACGGCACCGGTAGTCCGGTGGAGCCGGGGGATTTCCAGGGGGTCATCGCCGACGACTTCCACGGGTCGACGCCGTGGTGGCCCCCGCCTCGACGGCCGGCACCCGGCACCCCGAACGTCGTCCTCGTGGTGCTCGACGACGTGGGCTTCGCCCAGCTCGGCTGCTTCGGGTCGGACCTCGACACCCCGGTCATCGACCGGCTGGCCGAGGCCGGTCTGCAGTACACCAACTTCCACACCACGGCCCTGTGCTCACCGACCCGGGCCAGCCTGCTGACCGGGCGCAACCACCACAGCAACGGCATGGGTCGCGTCGCCGAGTTGGCCACCGGGTTCCCCGGGTACGACGCCACCATCGCCCGGGCCAACGGGTTCCTGTCGGAGGTGCTGGAGGAGCGCGGCTGGGCCACCTTCGCGCTCGGCAAGTGGCACCTCACCCCCGAGAACGACAGCCATCTGGCCGCGTCGCGCCGGAGCTGGCCGCTCGGCCGGGGCTTCGAGCGGTTCTACGGGTTCCTCCAGGGGGAGACCCATCAGTTCGTGCCGGCCCTGGTGTCGGACAACCACCAGGTGGCCCCTCCGGCCACACCCGAGGAGGGCTACCACCTGACCGAGGACCTGGTGGACCACGCCATCCAGTGGATCGGGGACCTGCGGGCGATCGACGTCGACAAGCCGTTCTTCCTCTACTTCTGCCCCGGGGCCTGCCACTCGCCCCACCAGGCTCCCGCGCCGTGGATCGAACGCTACCGGGGACGCTTCGACGCGGGTTGGGACGAATGGCGGCGAGCCACGTTCGACCGCCAGCGTGCGCGGGGGATCATCCCCGACGGGTGCGAACTCTCCCCCCGGCCCGACTGGGTGCCGGCCTGGGACACCCTCTCCCCCGACGAGCAGCGCCTGTACGCCCGCTACATGGAGGCCTTCGCCGGGTTCCTGTCGCACACCGACCACGAGCTGGGGCGCCTCGTCGAGTTCCTGGAGGAGTCCGGCGACCTGGACGACACCGTGCTGGTGGTGCTTTCCGACAACGGGGCCAGCTCCGAGGGTGGTCCCACCGGGTCGCTCAACGACCTCCGGCCCTGGAACATGGCCCCGCGCTCGGTCGCCGAGGGCGTGGACCGGATCGACGAGATCGGTGGACCCCTCTGCCACAACAACTATCCGTGGGGCTGGACCGTGGCCGGCAACAGCCCCGTTCCGGCGGTGGAAGCGCGAGGTGCACGAGGGCGGGGTGGCCGACCCGATGATCGTGCACTGGCCGGCCGGCACCGACGGGGTCGGGGCCGTCCGCCGTCAGTACGTCCACGCCATCGACCTGCTGCCCACCCTCCTCGAGGTCCTCGGCGTCGAGGCGCCCACCGAGCTGGGCGGCGTGCCCCAGACCCCGCTCCACGGGGTCTCCTTCGCCGACAGCCTCACCGACCCGGCGGCCCCCGACCACCACCTCGTGCAGTACTACGAGATGTTCGGCTGCCGTGCCCTCTACGAGAACGGGTGGAAGGCCGTCACCTTCCACCCGATCCAGGACACCTCGGTCGGATTCGAGGAGGACCAGTGGGAGCTCTACCACGTGTCCGTCGACCCGTCGGAGTGCCACGACCTGGCGGAACAGGAGCCCGAGCGGCTCCGGGCGCTCGTCGACCGGTGGTGGCAGGAGGCCCGGCGGTACGGGGTCCTGCCGCTCGACAACCGGCCCTTCTCCGAACTGGTCTTCGGCCGGCCCGCGGCCGTCCCGCCTCGCCGGAGGTACGTCTACCGGAGGGACGCGTCGGCGGTACCCGAACCGGTCGCCGTCAACGTGCGCAACCGCGAACACCGGATCCGGGCCACGGTGGACGTACCCGATCACGGGCCCGGGGGCACCCCGGTCGAGGGGGTGATCCTGGCCCAGGGCTCCGGGCTCGGCGGCTGGACCCTGTTCGTGACCGATGGCCGGCTGGCCTACGCCCACAACTTCGTCGCCCTCGAGGAGCACCTGGTCGAGAGCCCCGGGCCCCTGACGCCGGGGCGCCACCAGGTGGAGTTCCACTTCGAGCGGACCGGCGAACACCGGGGGATCGGCCATCTGCTGGTCGACGGCACGGAGTCCGCCCGGGTCGAGATCCCCCGGTTCACCCTCACCCGGTTCTCCTTGACCGGGGCCGGACTCACGTGCGGCTACAGCGACGGGCTCCCGGTGACCCGGCGGTACGCCGCCCCGTTCCGCTTCACCGGCGGGCTGGAGGAGGTGGTCGTCGAGGTCGACGGCCCGCCTTGGGAGGACCCCGATGCCGAGGCCGAGTACGCGATGTCCGTCCAATGACCATCGGACTCGCACGTCCCACGTGGCGAGGGAGACGACACTGACCATGGCCCTCCTTCCCTCCGAGCAGCTCCATGCCATGGCCGAGGCCTTCGGGGACGAGACCGCCTACACCGTGGTCGGGCACGGGTCGATGACGTTCGCCGAGTGGGACGCCACGGCCACCCGGCTCGCCCGTGGACTGGTGGAGTCCGGCGTCTCTCCTGGCGACCGTGTGGCCATCCACCTCCAGGCGTCGAACGCGCTGCGGTGGATGTCCGTCTATTCCGCCGTCCACCGGGCGGGAGCCGTCGCCGTCCCGTGCAACCCGCAGCTCACCCGTCCCGAGGTGGCCCGGATGATGGCCCACTCGGGGACGACCGTGGCATTCGTCGAGCGCTCCCTCCTCGACCGGCACGAGCCGGGCCGGTCCCACACGCGTGGTCGACGTCCCCGAGGTCGGGGACGACAGCGGTGCCGGTCCGGTGCCGGACGGCGTCGTCTCCTGGTCGGACGGGCTGCACCCCGACGCCACCTACTTCCAGATCCCCCGGGACCGGGGCGAGCTGGCCGACATCCTCTACACCTCCGGCACCACCGGCCACCCCAAGGCGGTGGCGGTGCGCCACGACAACTCATCGCTGGTGCCCTTCCGCGAGCCGACGTGGAGCGGTGGGTCCTGGCTCCACGCCAGCCCCCCCTACACGTTCGCCGGCATCGCCTTCGTCCTCACCCCCATGAAGCTCGGCCTGCGGGGCATCTATCTCGCCTCCTTCGACGCCGGCACCTGGCTCGACACCGTCGAGCACGAGCGTCCGGGGTCGGTGTTCCTGGTGCCGGCCATGGCCACCCTGCTGCTGGAGCACCCGCGGTTCGCCGAAGCGGACCTCGGCTCCGTGCAGCTGTGCACCGTCGGGAGCGCACCCCTCGCCCCGGCCGTCCTGGAGCAACTCCAGGCCAAGCTGCCCGATGCCCTCGTCTCCAACAACTACGGCATGACCGAGGCCGGATCCGTCTACTGCATGATGCCGCCGGGCGAGGCCGTCCGCCGGCCCGGATCGGTGGGCAAGCCGCTGCCCCCCGCCGAGATCGTCTGCGTGGGCCCCGACGGTGGGCCGGTGCCGGCCGGCGAGGTCGGCGAGGTCCGCATGCGGATCCCCGGCCGGCCCCGCGAGTACTACGGCGACCCCGAGGCGACGGCCCGCACCTGGGTCGACGGGTGGCTCCTCACCGGCGACCTCGGCCGGGTCGACGAGGACGGCTACCTCTACATCGTGGGCCGGAGCAAGGACGTCATCATCCGGGGCGGCAACAACATCCACCCCACCGACGTCGAGCACGCGGTGGCCCTCCACCCTGCCGTCCACGAGGTGGCCGTGCTCGGCGTTCCCCATCCCGTGCTCGGCGAGGACGTCGTGGCGTGCGTCGTGCTGCGCCCCGGCCACGAGGCCGAGGGTGACGCGCTGCGCGACCACACCCTCGAGCACCTGGCCCGCTCGAAGGTGCCCCGCCGGTGGTACTTCGTCGACGCACTCCCCCGCAACGCCACCGGAAAAGTGGTGAAGGACGAGCTTCGACGGGGCCTCGGTGACATCCCGACCGACGCCGAGGGCGGCACCTACGGATGACCGGGGCCGGCTTCCCGCCCCGGGCCGCCGACCCCGGTGGACCCGCCGGGCCGAGGTCCCGCGGCGGTAGCGTGACCGCCATGTCCACGGAGCAGTCCCTGATCCTCCGCCCCCGCATCGGCATCGTAGGGGCCGGCAACATCGCCTCGCTCAACGTGGCCGGCTACCTCGAGGACGAGCGGTGCGACGTCGTCGCCGTGTGCGACCCGAAGGAGGACCGGGCCGCCGAGGCCGCCCACGCCTGGGGGGCCGACCGGGCCTACACCGAGCTCGACGAACTGCTGACCGACCCCGAGGTCGACGCCGTGGAGATCCTCACCCCGACCTTCCTCCACCACGACCACGTCCTGGCCGCTATCGCCGCCGGGAAGCACGTGTCGTGCCAGAAGCCGCTGTCCAACACCGTCGCCGAGGCGCGGGCCATGGCCGCCGCCGCCGCCGAGGCCGGGGTCGTCCTGCGGGTCAGCGAGTGCTTCCGGCACTATCCGCCGCTCGAGCTGGCCAAGCGGCTGGTGGCGGACGGGGCCATCGGCAAGCCCTCCCAGCTCCGTCTCCGCACGGTGGTGGGCCAGACCGACTCGGCGTTCCAGTCGGGTCTCGAGGTCGAGGGGTACCTGTGGCGGATGACCGCCACCAGCCCGGGCGGGCACCTCTTCGACGATATGATCCACAAGTACGCGGTGGCGCTCTGGATGTTCGACCAGGACATCGTCTCGGTCCAGGCCACCGTGCGCCGGCGGGACCACTACTTCGAGCCCTGCGCCGCCATCTTCGAGTACGAGGACCCGGCGATCCTCGGCATGATGGACGTCAGCTACGCCCCGGCCATGTGGCTGCGCAGCGACTTCTACGGTGCCGACGAGTTCTTCGAGATCCAGGGGGACGAGGGCTTCGTGTGGGTGACCCGGTGCACGGGCCAGCTGCTGGACCTCCCGGCCGTGGTCCTCTACGACGGCTCCCGGGGCAAGCAGACCACCACGTCGTTCCCCCACGTCGACGACGACTGGGGGTCGGGATTCCGCCGGGCGTCCCACCACTTCATCGACACGCTGGTGGACGGCGTGGCGCCCGAGATGAGCGCCGAGGAGGCGGTCAAGGCGCTGCAGTTGTGCTTCGCCGTCTACGAGGCCGGCAACACCCGCCAGGCTGTCGACCCCCGGCAGATCACCGAATCGGTGGTGCCCGACGGGTGGCCACGGTGAACGTCACCCGGACCCTCCACCACAGCGTCAATGTCGAGGGGCGCCTCGACACGTGCGTCGCCTTCTACCGACGCCTGCTCCAGCTGCCCGACGAGGAGCGCCCGGAGGTCCCCGGCGTGGGTGGCCACTGGTTCGCGGCCGGCGACGTGCAGCTCCACCTGGTCGACGCCGACGCGGGCACCGGGGTGATCCGGCCTACCGGGCCCCATGTGTGCTTCGCCGTGGACGACCTCGACGGGGCCGTCGCCGAACTCGAGCGGGAGGGCATCCCCTATGTCCGGGGCGCCCAGGGTCCCGTCGCGCAGATCTGGTTCGTCGACCCGGCCGGCAACACCGTGGAGATCCAGCAGGACCGGGGACGAGCCGACCCGTGACCCCACCGCTCCGGCGGGTGCTGGTGGTCGGCGGGTCCTCGGGCATCGGCCGGAGCCTCACCGTGGCCCTCGGCCGTCGGGGCCATCCCGTGGTCGTGGCGGCGCGCCGGGCGGACGTGCTGGCCGGCGTCGTGGCGGCCGCTGGTCCGACCGCCACCGGCCTGGTGGGGGACGCCTCCGACCCCGGACGCTGCCGGACCATGGTCGACGAGGCCGCCGACGCGCTGGGCGGCCTCGACGCCGTCGTCTACGCCGCCGGGGCGTCACCGCTCGGCGCCGTAGCGGCCACCTCGGCCTCCACGTGGCGGGACGTCCTGGCCACCAACGTCGTCGGCCCCGCCCTCGTCGTGTCGGCCGCCCTCGACCACCTGCGGGCCGGAGCGGACCCCCTCTGCGCCCTGCTCACCTCCCATTCGGTCGGCCGCCCCTGGCCGGGCCTGGTCCCCTATGCGGCCTCCAAGGCGGCACTCGAACAGCTCGCCCACGGGCTACGGGCGGAGGAGCCCTGGCTCCGGGTGGTCCGGGTGGTGGTGGGCCCGACGGCGACGTCCTTCGCCGACGGATGGGATCCGGACACCGCCGGGCCGTACTTCGATCGATGGGCGACCGAGGGCTACCTGGACCACCGGGTGCTCGAGCCCGAGGACGTGGCCGACCGGGTGCTCGCCGTCCTGGACGGGTCGGACCCCTCCGACGAGGTGGACGCGGTAGGAGAGCCACAGCCCCGGGGCGGTTGAGCGGCGTCGGACTCCGCCACCCGCCAGTTCCCCACTGGGCGCGTCCGACGGCGGACACTAGTCTCGGGCCGTTCGAACTTGGGAGGAAGATGACCGATCTACTGCTGGCAGAGGAACGAGAAGCTGTGGCGGCCGCCAGTCGTCACCTGGCCCAGAAGGGACTCGTGATCGGCACGGCCGGCAACATCTCGGCGCGCAAGGGTGACCTGGTGGCCGTGACCCCTACCGGCGCCGACCTCTCCACGGTGACCGCCGAGATGGTCACGGTGATCGACCTCGACGGCGAGGTGGTCGACGGTGATCTGGCTCCGACCTCCGAGGTGCCACTGCACACCGGCATCTACGCCGCCACCAACGCCCTCGCCATCACCCATGCCCACGCCATGGCCTCCACCGCCCTCTCGTGCTGTTTCGACGAGTTGCCCCCGCTGCACTACAGCTGCCTGGGCCTCGGCGGGGCGCCGCGGACCGCGGCATATGCAACGTTCGGCTCCGAGGAGCTGGCCCGCAACGTCCTCGAGGCGCTGCAGGGCCGCAATGCCGCCATGATGCAGAACCACGGCTCGGTGGCGTACGGCAGCAAGATGGCCGAAGCCGTCGAACGCCTCGAGCTCCTGGAGTGGCTTGCCGAACTGTACTGGCGGGCCTCGTCCATGGGCACGCCGCATGTGCTCACCGACAAGGACTTCGAAGCCATCATCACCGCCGCCATAGAACGCGGCTACGGCAGCTTGAAGAAGGTCAAGAAGGACTGAGGAAGGTCAAGAGGGACTGAGGCCAGGTCGGTCAGGCGTGGACATCGGCCCCATGCGTCAGACCGGCACCTCCTCCGTCAGGGAGCACCCCGGCCCGGTGGCCGTCCGGACCTAGGGGATCCCGCCGTCGACCCGGAGCACGGCACCGGTGGTGTAGCTCGAGGCGTCCGAGGCGAAGTACAAGGCGGCGCCGACCACCTCGTCCGGCTCGCCGCCCCGGCCCAGGGCGTGCCGGCGCTTCACCTCGACGTCGAAGGCCTCGAGGTCCCAGTCGGTGGACACGTCGGTGAAGAACGGCCCGGCCATGATGCAGTTGACCCGGACCGAGGGCCCGTAGGCATGGGCGAAGCCGACCGTGAGGGCGTTGAGACCGGCCTTGGCCGCATCGTAGGGGAGCATGAATGGCGCCGGCCGGATGGACCCGGTGCTCGACACGTTGATGACCGATCCTCCCCCGTCCGCCACCATCCGCGGCGCCACCAACGCGGTCAGTCGGAAGGGCCCCTTCAGGTTGAGCCCGACCACCTTGTCCCACATGGCCTCGCCCACCTCGGTCAGGTCGCCGTAGAGGAGGGACATCCCGGCATTGTTGACCAGCACGTCGACCCGCCCGAACCGGTCGTACGCCGCATCGACGAGCCCGTCGAGCTCGTCCCAGTGGCTGACGTTGACGGACAGGGCCAGAGCCTGCCTCCCCCGGGCCTCGATCTCGTCGGCCACCGCCCGGCAGGCGTCGAGCTTGCGGCTGGCCACGATGACGTGGGCCCCGGCGTCGGCGAATCCCGAGGCCATGGCCCGGCCCAGGCCCCGGCTGCCTCCGGTGACCAGGACCACCCGGTCGGTCAGGTCGAACCGCTCCGACGGGGCCCGAGCCCGTCCGCTCCGGTCATCGGCAGCGGGGTGGTGGCGGCCAGTTCCGCCGCCCTGGCCGCCATGTCCAGCACCACGTCGCCGAACTTGGCCATCTTGGGATTGTCGGCCTCGCCGGACACCACGCGGGCGTAGCCGGCCTCGAGCACGATGGCCAGCTTGAACCGGGCCAGGATGACGTAGTAGTCGATCTCGTCCACGGGCCGGCCACTTGCGGTGGCATAGGCGTCGAGCAGTTCGTCCTTGCTCGGCATGCCCGTGTAGTCCACGTAGCTCACCGTGCCCTGACCGCCCGACGAGGTGTCATCCGGCCACCCGTTGATCACCCATCCGAGATCGAGCAGCGGATCGCCGACCGTGGCCATCTCCCAGTCGACGATGGCGGCCAGCCGCGCCGGCGCCCCGTGGTGGTACAGGACGTTGGCGAACTGGTAGTCGCCGTGCATGATCCCGGGTCGGTACGAGCGCGGCCGGTGGGTGCGCAGCCACGCCGCCGCCTCGTCGATGCCGGGGAGCGGTCGGAACTGGACCGCCTCCAAGTGGTGGAGCCACCGGTCGACCTGGCGCTCGTGGAACCCGTCAGGACGGCCGAACCCCTCCAGGCCCCGGGCCTCCCAGTCCACCCGGGCCAGTCGGGCGATCCCGTCCACCAGCTCGAAGGCCAGGCCGCGCCGGGCGTCGAGGTCGGAGCCGAAGGGCTCGGGCCAGGTGGTCCCCTCCTGGATCGGCGACCATCCGTCGACGAACTCCATCAGGTAGAAGCAGCCGCCGACGACGGACGGGTCGTCACAGCCCGCCACCACCCGGGGGTGCGGCACGTCGGTGTCGGCCAACGCCACCAACAGGCGGTGCTCACGCAGCATGGTGGCGTTCCGGCCCGCCGGGACCGGGTCGGGTGGTCGGCGCAGGGCGCACCGGAACCCGCCCCGGGTGATCTCGAACAGGTCGTTCGAAGCCCCGCCGGTGATGAACCGTGCACCGACCGGCTCACCGGCTCCGGGCAGCCCCTGGTCGACCATCCACCGCCCGAGCCGTTCCGTGTCCAGCCGGGGCTGGTAGCCGTCCCCACCCGTCCCGCCGCTGTCCGGTGCGGGACCGGTCACTGGTTCCCCACCTCGTGCTCGAGGTCGGCGGCCAGATCCCGGGCCGACCACCCGACCGCCGCCGATGCCAGTGCATCAGGGTGGGCGGCGTACTTCTCCCGTGCGGCGGCCACCCGGCCCGGCAGGTGCTGGGACGGCCACAGGCCCTCGACCGGGGCGTACCCCTTCAGCACCTGGCGGGCCACGGTGGTGCGGTGCACCTCGGTCGGTCCGTCGACCAGGCCCATGACCGGCGCCGTCATCCACAGCCCGCCCAGCGGCATCTCGTCGGACACACCCAGGGCGCCATGGACCTGGACGGCCCGCTGGGTGATGTCGTGCAGCACCTGGGGCGTGAGCACCTTGATGGCGGCGATGTCCCGCCGCACCGCACGCGGGTCGTGTCCCTGGTCGATGCACCAGGCCACGTAGAGGACGAACAGCCGGAACTGGGTCAGCTGGATGTAGGAGTCGGCGACGTAGTCCCGCACGCTCTGCTTGCCGGCCAGCAGGCCGTCACGCGTCCGGCGGCTCACCGCCCGCTCGCACAGCATGTCGAGCGCCTTCCCGGCCATCCCGACGGTCCGCATGGCGTGGTGGACCCGCCCGCCGCCCAGGCGGGTCTGGGCGATGACGAAGGCCTGGCCCTCGTCCCCGAGCAGTCCGTCGGCAGGCACCCGCACCTGGTCGTAGTGGATGAGGGCGTGCGACCCGCTGCCGGGGACCCGCTCCCCCATCAGCCCGATGTTGCGGACGATCCGGACACCGGGCGTGTCCGTCGGGACCAGGAACATCGACATCCCCCGGTAGACGTCGACATCGGGATCGGTGACGGCCATCACGATGAGGAAGGCGGCGGTGCGGGCGTTGGAGGTGAAGAACTTCCACCCCTCGATGATCCACTCGTCACCGTCCCGCGTGGCCCTGGTCTCGAACAGCGAGGGGTCCGAGCCCCCTTGCGGCTCGGTCATGGAGTAGGCCGAGAACAGTTCCCCGGACAAGCAGCGGCTCCAGGTAGTCCCGCTTCTGGGCATCGGTGCCGTAATGGGCGATGATCTCGGCGTTGCCGGTGTCGGGGGCCTGCGTGCCGAACACGACGGAGGCCCACAGCGAGCGCCCCAGGATCTCGTTCATCAGGGCCAGCTTCACCTGCCCGTAGCCCTGGCCCCCCAGTTCGGGCCCGAGGTGGCAGGCCCACAGGCCCCGGTCCCGCACCTGTTGCTTGAGCGGGTCGACGATGGCCCGCAACGCCGGGTCGAGCGGATGGAAGGCGAGTCCGCCCCACAACAGGTCGAGCGGCTCCACCTCCTCGCGCACGAAGGCGTCCATCCAGTCGAGCTGCTCCTGGAATTCCGGGTCGGTCGAGAAGTCCCATGCCATGTCGTCATCTCTCCGGTTCGGGGTCGCGGGGCAGACCGAGGATGCGCTCGCCGATCACGTTGCGCTGGACCTCGCTCGTGCCTCCGGCGATGGTGAGGCAGCGGGTGGCAAGGGTGCCCTGCGACCACCGACCGGCACGACCGTCGGCGACCGCACCCTCTGCGCCCATCATGATCAGGCCGAGCTCCTGGACCCGCTGCTCGTGCTCGGCACCCAGCAGCTTGCGCAGGCTCGACCCCGGTCCAGGGTCCGAGCCGGCCAGCGAGCGCAGCGCCGACCGGTGGGCCATCAGGCGCAGCGACTGGGCCTCGGCCAGCAGTGCGCCGAGCCGAAGCGCGGTGGCGTCGGACACCTCGTCGCCCTGCCGGGCCGCCAGGCGGACCAGGGAATCGACCCCGATGCCGAAGGTGGCGCCCGAGGAGATGGAGACCCGCTCGTTGGCCAGGGTCATCCGGGCGATGCCCCAGCCCCGGTTGACCTCGCCGATGACGGCCTCGTCGGGGACGAACACCTGGTCGAAGAAGACCTCGTTGAACAGCGCCGCACCGGTGAGCTCGCGCAAGGGGCGCACGTCGAGTCCGGCGGACGCCATGTCCACGATGAAGTAGGTGATTCCGTCGTGCTTGGACGCTTTCGGGTCGGTGCGGGCCAGGCAGATTCCCCACTCGGACAGGTGGGCCATCGACGTCCATACCTTCTGGCCGGTGAGCTCCCAACCGCCGTCCACCCGTTCGGCCCGCATCGACAGCGAGGCCAGGTCCGACCCCGCGCCCGGTTCGGAGAAGAGCTGGCACCACGAGAGCTCGCCCATCAGCGTGGGACGGACCCAGCGCTCCTGCTGGGCGGGGGTGCCGCACGAGATGAGGACGGGGAGCACCCACGCCCCGACCCCGAGATGGGGACGGCTCACCCCGGCGTCGGCCAGCAGCTCGTCGAGGACCACCTGCTCGACGGCACCCGCGTCCCGGCCCCAGGGCGCGGGCCAGTGGGGGGAGACCAGGCCGGCGTCGACCAGGAGTCCCCGGCGGTCGTCACCCTCGGCGGCGGCCATCTTGGCGACCAGGGGAGCGAGTTCGGCCCGCCACCGTTCCGCCTCGGCGGGCAGGTCGGTGCTGACTGCGCGCCGGGCGCCGCCGACGGCGGCGGCGGCCAGGCGCAGTCGGGCGACGTCACTCCCGCCGACCAGCTGGCGGTCGGCCAGGGCCCGTTTGAGGTGGAGGTGCAGATCGTGCTCCCAGGTGAACCCGATCCCCCCGAGGAGTTGCAGGCAGTCCTCGGCGCAGTCCACGTACCCGTCGAGGACCAGGGCGGCGGCGGCGGCCACCGCCAGCTCGACGCCGCCGTCCGGACCGTGTCCGGCGTCGTCGCCGCCGTCACCTCCGCCTCCCGGCTGGACGTCGTGCCGCAGGGCACCGTCGACGGCGAGGACGGCGTCCCAGGCCACAGAGGCCATCTGGTCCACCCGTACGGCCATGTCCGCGGCCCGGTGCTTGACCGCCTGGAACTGGCCGATCGGTCGACCGAACTGCACCCGCACCTTGGCGTACTCCGTGGCGGTCTCGAGGCACCACCGGGCCCCACCGGCGTGCTCGGCCGCCAGTAGGGCCACCGCCACGTCGCCGACCCGGCGCGACGGCATGTCGGTGAGCTGCCGCCGGAGCGGCACCTCGACGCTGTCCACCTCCAACTGGCCGACCCGTCGGGTGGCGTCGACACTGGGGAGCGGCAGGGCGCGCACCGGACCGTCGGCGTCGACGTCCAAGAGGCACCAGACGACTGCACCGTCCGCCGTCACCGCGGGCGCCAACACCACACGCGCCGTCCCGGCGCCCAGTACCGGGCGCAGGGTGCCCCGTACGGTGAGGGACCCGTCGCTCCCTCGGTCCCTCACCGACAGCCCACCTTCCCCCAGGTACACCGCCGCCGGGGACGACCCGTCGACGAGCCCCGGGAGCACCTCGGTGGCACCCTCGGCCGGGAGGTACCGTGAGCACAGTGCCGAGACGGCGGCGGTGGGGAGCAGTGGACCCGGGGTCACCGCCCAGCCCGTCTCCTCCAGGACCACCGCCAGCTCCATCAGACCGAAGCCCTGGCCACCGTGGGCCTCGGGCAGGTGGAGCCCCGGCCACCCCTCTCCGGCCATGGCGGTCCACACCGGCTGGAGCTCCTCGACCTCGGCGTCGAGCAGTGCCCGCGCCACCTCCGGTCCACTGTGCGTGCCGAGGAACCGGCCCGCCGAGCGCCGGAGCTCCTCGTGCTCATCAGTCAGTGGGATCGGCACGGTCCCTACCGGTCCCCGTCGCCGGACAAGGCGTCCACGACCTCGACCGTGATGGCCCTCGTGGGGCATCCGTCGGCCGCCACCCTCAGTGCCTCCAGGACGTCCGCCGCCGGGTCGACCCCGGGATCAGCCGGCACCGACAGCCCCTCGTCGTCCAGCTCGAAGCTGGCCGGTGCCCAGTAGACGCAGTTGCCCGACCCGATGCACCGGTCGCGGTCGACGACGACCCGCACGGCGGTCACGGGTGCCCGACCCCGGGAGGTACACGGCGTCGGGTGGTCGGACGGTCGGACATCGACGGGGACACTACCGCCGCGGACCGGACGGGGCTTGCCCGCGGGGTAGCCTGCGCCGGCGGCCCCGGGGGTGTCCGCCGAGGAGGTGCGTCCCATGCCCGACACTGCGACACGCGGGGCCCATCCGCACGACCCGCTGACCGCTGACGAGGTGAGCCGGGCGGTGGCGGCGGTCAGGGAGAGTGGCCGGGTCCCCGACGGCACCCTGTTCGTCACCATCTCCGTCGACGAGCCCGACCGGGCCCAGTTGGCCGCCTTCGCCGCCGGCGAGCCGCTCGAGCGGCGGATCCGGTTGGTGCTCCTCCCCGGGCCCGAGGCGGCAGTCGTAGAGGTGGCGGTCCGGATGGCCGACGGGTCCATCGTCGAGTGGGCCCCACGCGACGACGTGCGCCCGGCACTCCTGTACGACGACGCCTACCGCTCGATCCTCGCCCTGAAGGCTGACCCCGCCTGGCAGGCGGCCATGGGGCGCCGGGGAATCACCGACTACGACCAGGTCCAGATCGACCCCTGGCCCACCGGCAACTTCGGACGGGACATGGAGGATGGGCGGCGGATCACCCGCTGCCTGAGCTACTACCGGGAGGAGCCGTCCGACAACGGCTACGCCCGACCCATCGAGGGCGTGCTGGCCACCGTCGACGCCGCCCGGGGCGAGGTCCTGGAGGTGGCCGACTTCGGCGTGGTGCCCCTCGCCACCGAACGGGGCAGCTACCTGCCCGAGCACAACGAACCGCACCGGGACGACCTGCGGGCCCTGGAGATCACCCAGCCCGACGGTGCGAGCCTGACGGTGGACGGCAACCTGCTGACCTGGCAGCACTGGACCATGCGGGTGGCCATGACCCCGCTCGAGGGCCTGGTGCTGCATGAGGTCGGCTGGGTAGACCGCCCGTCGGGCGTGACCCGTACCGTCCTGCACCGGGCCGCCATCAGCGAGATGGTGGTGCCCTACGGCGACCCGGACCCCATGCACAACTGGAAGAACGCCTTCGACGTCGGCGAGTGGGGGCTCGGGCGCATGGCCAATTCGCTGACCCTCGGGTGCGACTGCCTCGGCGAGATCACCTACCTCGACGCCGTCTTCGCCAGTGAGCACGGCAATCCCTACGTGCTGGAGCACGCCGTGTGCATCCACGAGGAGGACTACGGAATCCTGTGGAAGCACACGGACATGGTCACCGGCCGGACCGAGGTGCGGCGGTCCCGACGCCTGGTGGTCTCCTCGATCGCCACGGTCGGCAACTACGAGTACGGCTTCTTCTGGTACTTCTACCTCGACGGGACCATCCAGCTCGAGGTCAAGCTGACCGGGATCATGTCGACCAAGGGGATCCCGGTCGACGGGGGCGACTCCCACGGGACGGTGATCGCGCCCGGCCTGGCCGCTCCCATCCACCAGCACCTGTTCTGCGCAAGGCTCGACCCCGCCGTCGACGGGCCGGTCAACGAGGTCCACGAGGTCTCCTTCGCCGGCGAGCCCCCCGGGCCGGACAATCCGCTGGGCAACGCCATCGGGCGGAGGGTCGAACGCCTCGGGTCCGAGGCCGCCGCCCGACGGGACGTCGACGCCGCATCGAGCCGCCACTGGCGGCTGGTCAACCCCGAGCGGACCAACGGCCTGGGCCAGCCCGTGTCGTACAAGCTCGTCCCGGGCTCGACCCCGACGCTGCTGGCTGACCCCGGGTCGAGCATCGCCGGCCGTGCCGGCTTCGCCCGCCACAACCTGTGGGTCACGCCCTACCGCGCCGACGAGCGGCGGGCCGCCGGGGACTATCCCAATCAGCACTCCGGTGGGGCCGGACTCCCGGAGTGGACGGCGGCCGACCGCTCGCTGGTCGGGACCGAGATCGTGGTGTGGCACACCTTCGGGGTGACCCACTCGCCCCGGCCCGAGGACTGGCCGGTCATGCCGGTCGAGTACTGCGGCTTCCACCTGGTGGCCGCCGGCTTCTTCGACCGGAACCCCACGCTGGACCTGCCGCCACCCGACCACTGCCACTGAATCCGCCCCGGCGCGGCCGGTACCATGACCGCCATGGCCGAACTCGAGACCCTGCTCTACGACGAATCCGATGGTGTGGCCTGGGTCACGCTCAACCGGCCCCAGGCCCTCAACGCCTTCGACCCGACCATGCAGCGCGAGCTCCGCGAACTGTGGCAGGCGCTCCGGACCAACGACGACGTCCGCTGCATCGTCCTCACCGGTGCGGGCGACAAGGCGTTCTGCACGGGGCTCGACCGCGAGGGGATCGGGGCGATCGAGGACCAGCCGCCGGGAAAGCTCCCCGGGTACAACACGCCCTGGGACTTCGACGACCCGGGCAAGAGCGTCTGCCCGAAGGCAAACGACCTGTGGAAGCCGGTGATCGCCGCCGTCAACGGCATGGCCTGCGGCGGCGCCTTCTACATCCTCGGCGAGGTCGACTTCATCATCGCGTCCGACCGGGCCACGTTCTTCGACCCGCACGTCACCTACGGGATGCCCGCCGCATTCGAGCCGATCTTCCTCATGCACAAGATGCCCTTCCAGGAGGTCATGCGCCTGTCGCTGCTGGGCGCCCACGAGCGGATGTCGGCCGAGCGGGCCCGCGAGATCGGGTTCGTGTCCGAGGTGGTGCCCGCCGAGGAGCTCGAGGAGCGGACCCGGTGGGCGGCCCAGGCCATCGCCGACCAGCCCGAACGGGCCGTCGGGGGCACGCTCCGGGCCCTGTGGATGGGCCTCGAGATGTCGAGGCGCCAAGCCCTGGACCACGCCTTCCTCGTCACCCACGTGGGCACCGACCCGGCCACGTTGGCCGAGGGCCAGGCCGTGTTCACCTCCGGAAAGCGGATCGACTGGCGCCTGCGCTGAGCAGCCACCGGTCAGGCCGGTCGGGCGGCCCGGGGGCTCAGCCCGGTCGGTCAGCGAGGTCAGCGGCCCGGCGGCGCAGTTCGGGCCGGTCGGGCTTGCCCACCCCGAGCACCGGGATCTCGTCCACGTGGACCAGGTACTCCGGCGTCTTGAACCGGGCCACGCCCTGCCCGGCGAACCACTGGCGGCACGCCTCGAGGCCCACCTCACGGTCGGCGACCACGAAGGCCACCACCCGTTCGCCGAACCGGTCGTCGGGTCGCCCGACGACCACCGCCTGGCGGATGCCCGGGTGCTGCTCGAGGATCCGCTCGACCTCGGCCGAGGCGATGTTCTCGCCCCCCCGGATGATGAGCTCCTTGATCCGCCCTCCGATGGTCAGCCACCCCTCCTCGTCGAGCACGCCGAGGTCGCCGGTGGAGAACCACCCGCGGCGAACCGCCTCACGGGTCTGGGACCCGTCGCCGTACCCGACGAAGAGTTCGGGTCCGCGCACCTGGACCTCGCCGCGGACCCCGGCCGCCACCGGCCGGTCGGTGGTCGGGTCCACGACCCGCAGCACCGCGCCTCCCACCGAGTGCCCGTCAGTGTCACGGGCCTTGTCGGCGGGGTCCGACCACGCGCTGGTGGTCACGGTCGGGGCCTCGGTCGACCCGTAGGTGCGCTTGACCAGCGCGCCGAGCCCCGTCCCGGGCGGTGTCGATGAACTCCGGCGTCACCCCCATCGCCCCACAGGACACGATCCGCAGGTGCTCCACCTGTCGGCGGTACCCGGGCACGTCCATCAGCGACAGGAACACGGTCGGGGGCCCGATCATGAAGCTGGCCCGGTGGCGACCGGCGAGCGCCGCCGCCCGCTCGGCGTCCCACTTCTCCATCAGCACCACCGGCATGCCGGCGGCACCGGGGACCAGCACCGAGTTGAGCAGGCCCGAGATGTGGGCGAGCGGGGAGGGCATCAGGGCGACGTCGTCCGGAGTGAGCCCGTGGGCGGCCACCATGCTCCGTGCCTTGTAGGCCAGGCCGCGATGGCTGTGCAGCACGGCCTTCGGATTCCCGGTCGAGCCGGAGGTGAACAGGATCACCCCGATGTCGGCTCCCCGGGCCTCGTTCCCCGGCGACGGCCGGCCGCCGAGCAGCGCTTCGAACCGGGGGTCGCCGGTGCGCACCCCGACGACCGACTGCCGACCGACGTCGGCCAGCGGGAGCCCGTCGGAGGACAGGAGGACCGCCGGGTCCAGCTCACCGAGGATGCGCTCGACCTCGGCCGGGCCCACCTGGTGGTGAATCGGCGTGGCCACCGCACCGCACCGCCAGCAGGCATGGAAGAGGACGACCGCCTCCCACCAGTTGGGGAGCTGCCAGGCCACCACGTCCCGTCGCCGGACGCCCATCGCCCGCAGGCCCCCGGCCACGCGCGAGGCCAGCGCGTCGAGGGTGGCCCGGTCGAGCGTCACGTCACCGTCGATGACCGCAGGGGACGGACCGGGACGGGGCAAGGCCAGCAGCCGGTCGAGGGTGGGCACCTCCCAGGCCCCGCCCGGACCACGGTAGCGAGGGCCGTCGGCCTGGTGGAAGGTGGTGCGCAGCCTCATCCGCCCACGGTACATTCACCCTGATGGGCACGGACTGGTGAGGGGGAACCGATGACCGACGCGTCGTCGGCCGGCGATCCCGGGGACGACGACGCCGTCCGGGCCGGACTCGCCGCCTGGCTGGCCGACCGCCAGGGGGCGGGGCGGGTGGAGCTGACCGCATGGCAGCGCCCCAGTGGCGGGTACTCCAGCGACACGGTCTTCGTCCGGGCCACCTGGCCGGCGTCCGACCGCCCCGTCGACCACGAACTCGTCCTGCGCACGGCTCCCCGGGGACCGGGGACCTTTGCCGACTACGACCTCTCCGCCCAGGCCTCCGCCCAGCAGGCGGCGGCCGGGGCCGGTGTCCCGGTGGCGGACCCGGTGTTCGAGCAAGATCCGACATGGATCGGACGCCCCTTCGTGCTGATGCGTCGGGTGGACGGCCATGTGGCTGGGAGCGTCACCCTGATCGACCCCTGGCTGACCTCACTCGACGAGTCAGCCCGGGCTCGGGTCGCCCGGGGACTGGTGGAGATGCTGGCCCGGATCCACCGGGCGGTGCCTCCCGGTCCGGAGCTTGTCCCCCACCGTGACAACGGCGCCGAGCTCGACCACTGGGACGCCTACCTCGACTGGTCAAGCGGCGGCACACCGCTGGCCACCCTGGTCGATGCACTCACGTGGTGCCGGACGCACCGTCCCGAACTGGAGCCGGAGCCGGTGCTGCTGTGGGGGGACGCCCGGCTCGAGAACGTGGTCGTGGACGACGAATGCACCGTCCGTGCCGTCCTCGACTGGGACATGTCCACGGTCGGGGCACCGTGGCACGATCTGGCCTGGTTGACCAGCCTCGACACCTCCATGGAGCACCTGTTCGGTCGCCGGCTGCCGGGCTGGCCGGACCGGCAGGCCACCATCGCCTGGTACGAGGAGGCGGCCGGGCGGAGTGCCGGCCTGCTCGACTGGTACGAGACGCTGGCCCTGCTGCGCAGCACCGCCCTGATGACCCGGCTGGGGTACCTCCGCCGTGATGCCGGCGAGGCGGCGCTGCTGCCCATCGACGACAACCCGCTCCTCGATCTGCTGCGCGAGCGGACCACCTGATCGGTCGCCGGAGTCCCGGCACCCGACGGCCGAGTCGACCTAGAGTCCAAGGGTTCGAGGGCGCCGGGCCACCGGTCACGCTTCCCTCGCCGGTCGTGGAGGAGCCACATGGAAGACGCGTCACCCCCTGAGGACCCGTTCGCCGCCATGGACCCCGAGATGGCGGCCCATCCGCAGCCCCTGTTCAAGATGTTGCGGGAGTCCATGCCGGTCATCCCGGTGGAGGGCCGGGGGGTTGCGCTCACCCGTCGGGCCGACGTCGAGGAGGTCTTCCGCCACCCCGAAGTCTTCTCCTCCAATGCCGACGCCGTGGACCTCCAGAACGTCCGGCCGCTGATCCCCCTCCAGATCGACCCGCCGGACCACAAGAAGTACCGCAAGTTGCTCGACCCGATCTTCGCCCCACGGGAGGTCGCCAAGCTCGAGGAGTCGCTCACGGTCTCGGTCAACGAGCTCATCGACCGGTTCGCCGACCAGGGCGAGGTCGACTTCTCCGCCGCCTTCTCCACCCTGTTCCCGACCCGGGTATTCCTCAACCTCCTGGGACTGCCGGTCGACGAGCTCCCCCACTTCTTGGCCCTGAAGGACGGGATCATCCGCCCCCAGGTCGCCGCCGGCAGTGTCTACGGGAGCCCCGAGACCCTCGCCTATCAGAAGCAGACGGCCGACGCCATCTACGCCTACTTCGACAAGGTGCTCGACGAGCGGGAGGCCGAGCGCCGCGACGACCTGCTCAGCCGGTTCCTCGACGCCAGCGTGGACGGCCAGCGGCTGACCCGCGAGGACATCCTCGACATCTGCTTCCTGTTCCTGATCGCCGGGCTCGACACCGTGACGGCGTCGCTCGACTGCATGTTCGCCTACCTGGCCGAGCACCCCGACCAGCGCCGGCAGCTGGTCGACGACCCGTCGCTCGTCCCCGCCGCCATCGAGGAGCTCCTCCGCTGGGAGACCCCGGTGATGGGCGTGGTCCGGGTGGCGGTCGCAGGACGCCGAGATCTCGGGCTGCCCGGTCCACGAGGGCGACCTGGTCATGGTCATGCTCAGCTCGGTCAACACCGACGAGGCCGAACTGCCCGATGCCGATGTGGTCCGCTTCGACCGGGAGGCCAACCGTCACCTGGCCTTCGGAGGCGGCGTCCACCGCTGCCTCGGGTCGCACCTGGCCCGGCTCGAGCTGCGCGTCGCCCTGCGGGAATGGCATCGGCGGATCCCCGAGTACGCCGTGGCCGACGGCCACACCCTGGCCTACACGTCGGGCATCCGGTCGATCGACCACTTCCCGATGACGTTCCCCACGCCCTGAGTCCCCACACGCCGCACATCCACACCTGCGCACGCCCACCCCGCCAGGCACCGGCACCCACCGGCGCCTGCGTCCCACCACACGAATGGAGCACCGATGGAATTCGAGTCAGCACTCCGCCGTGGTCACCGGCGGTGCCGGTGGCCTCGGATCAGCCACCGTCCGACGTCTGAGCGCCCTCGGCATGCAGGTCGTGGTCTTCGACCGGGCGCTCGAGACCGGTCAGGCGCTGGTCGCCGAACTCGGGTCGGGCGCGGCGGTCGGTGGTGACGTCAACGACGACGCCGACGTGGGCGCCGCCCTGGACGCGGCGGTCGCCCTCGCCCCGCTCGGGGTGCTGGTCAATGTGGCCGGTGGGGGCATGGGCGGACGCACCCTCTCCCGGGACAACACCCCGATGGCCATGGAGGCGTTCCGGGGGACCATGGAGCTGAACGCCCTCGGGACCTTCAACGTCACCCGGCTGGCCGCCGCCCGCATGGCCGGCAACCAGGCCGACGCCACCGGCCAGCGCGGCGTGGTGGTCAACACCGCGTCGATCGCCGGGTACGAGGGCCAGACCGGACAGGTGGCCTACGCGGCGGCCAAGGCGGCCATCCTCGGGATGAGCCTCCCGTTGGCCCGTGACCTCGCCCCGTTGGGCATCCGGGTGTGCGCCATCGCTCCGGGCACCATGGGCACTCCCCTCATGCAGAGCGCGCCCGACGAGCTGAAGGCCAAGCTGGTCGAGAACATCGTCTTCCCCCGACGGATGGGCGAGCCGGAGGAGTTCGCCCTCCTGGTGGAGAGCATCGTGACCAACCCCTACCTGAACGGCGAGAACATCCGCCTGGACGGGGCGCTGCGGTTCCCGCCGAAGTAGGACCCCGCATCCCGCCGGCCCGCCACCGGGGGGACCGTCACAGGATGGCGCCGGCCTCCTTGTAGGCGATGATGGCGTCCCAGTCGAGTCCCAGCTCCAACAGGATCTCCTCGGTGTGCTGTCCGTGCTCGGGCGCGGCCCGCAGGTGGTCGGCCGTCTCGTCCATCTGCACGGGGTTGGCCACCAGGTCGTAGGACTTGCCGTCGTCCCGGTCGACCCGGGCCAGGTACCCGTTGGCGGTGACCATCGGGTCCTCCACCAGCTCACTGGCCATCTGGACCGGGGCCCAGGCCCCCGACAGCCCGGCCAGCAGCCCCTTCCACTCGTCGTACTTCTTGGAGGCGAACAGCTCGTCGATCTCGCGGACACACTCCTCGCGGTTGGCGAACCGGGCGCCGCCATCGGCGAAGCGCTGGTCGGTGATCAGGTCGGGACGACCGACGCACTCGCAGAACTCGGGCCAGTACCGGTCTGACTGCAGCATCATCAGCGTGATGAACCGGTCGTCACTGGTGCGGTAGCTCCCGACCAGCGGATTGGGTGACGCGCTCCGGCCGAACTTCGGCATCGGGTCGCCGCCGTAGAGCCCCGACGCCACGATGTCGGGCGACAGCTGCCACATGGCCATGCCGAGCAGCGACACATCGACCACCGGCGCCTCACCGGTGCGGGCCACCTGCAGCAGCCCGGCGGCGATCCCGCCGGCGATGGCCATGCCCCCGGCCAGGTCGCCGAAAGCGGCCCGCCCCCCGATGGGGTACTTCGAGTCGCCGGGGGTCAGCGCGTCGGCGATGCCCCCTCGTCCCCAGTAGACCGAGCCGTCGTATCCGGGTCGCCCCCGGTCGACGCCGCGCGGCCCCTGACCGGAACCCCGGGCGAAGACGATCTTCGGGTTGACGGCCCGGATGTGCTCCAGGTCGATCTGGAGACGCTGGCGCACATCGGGCAGGAAGCTGGTCAGGAAGACGTCGGCGCTCTCCACCAGCTTGTAGAGGACCTCGCGACCGGCGTCGGTGCCGATGTCGATCCCGATGCTGCGCTTGCCCCGGTTGGGCTGCTCCATGATGTAGTTGACGGCGTCGGGGCCGCCAGGGATCAGGCCCATGGACACCAGGCCCCGCTGGGGGTCCCCGGTCTCGGGGTGCTCGACCTTGATCACGTCGGCCCCCCAGTCGGCCAGGACCGCACCGGCCGACGGGACGAAGGCCCAGGCCGCCACTTCGATCACGCGGACGCCGGAAAGTGCTTCGGACATGGGGTGGTTCCTTTGTTCAGGCGGCCGTCGACGGGCCGGTGGTTGCTGCTGGGGTCGGTCTCCCGATCGTGGACGGGGACGCCAGGGTCAGTCGTGCGAGGTCGCGGCGGCGGCCAGGTCGCTGGCCAGGGTGCCGCGCTTGGCCACTCCCTCGCGGGCCCGCGACCGCTCCGACACGTCGTGACCGGCCGCCCGGGCCCGCAGGCTCCCGACCGTGCAGGCCTCGCCGCCGAGGGCGGTGAACGGGTCGTAGCGGAAGTGGTGCATGGCGTTCAGGTGGGTCATCCGATCTATGTCGTGGTCGTCGACGTCGGCCAGGCTCTCGGCCAGGGTCTCGGGGGCGAGCGGCCAGGTCGAGTCCGAGTGCGGGTAGTCGCACTCCCACATCACGTTGTCCATCTCGAGGAACCGGCGGCTGGCCACACCGAACCGGTCGTCGATGAAGCAGGTCAGCACGTTGCGGTTGAAGACCTCGCTGGGGAGCGCGTCACCGTAGTCCTGCCCGGTCCAGAGGTGATGGCGGTCGTAGTTGTAGTCGATGCGCTCGAGGAAGTACGGGATCCAGCCGATCCCCCCCTCGGACAGCGCCACCCGCAGGTCGGGGAACTTGCGCAGCACGGCGACCACACCAGGTCGGTCGCCGCCTTCACGATGTTCATCGGGGTCAGGGTGATCAGGCAGTCCATCGGGGCGTCCGGGGAGGTGATCACCAGTTCGGACGACGAGCCGATGTGCATGCAAACGACCACCTCCTCCTCGCTGCAGGCCTGCCAGAACGGGTCCCAGTGGTCGCTGTGGACGCTGGGCCAGCCCAACTTCGACGGGTTCTCCGAGAAGGTCACCGCATGGACCCCCTTGGCCGCCGTCCGCCGCACCTCGGCGGCCATCACCTCCGGGTCCCAGATGGCGGGCAGTGCGCACGGGATGAACCGGCCCGGGTGGGTCCCGCACCAGTCGTCGATGTGCCAGTCGTTGTAGGCCCGGACCATGGCCAGGGCCACGTCCTTGTCCTCGGTGCGGGCGAACAGCTGGCCGCAGAATTGGGGGAAGGAGGGGAAGCACAGGAGCCGAGGACGCCGTTGGCGTCCATGTCCTTCACCCGCTCGTCGATGTCGTAGCAGCCGGGACGCAGCTGGTCGAAGGAGGTGGGCTCGATGCCGTACTCCTCGCGTGGACGCCCGGCCACGGCGTTGAGGGCCACGTTGGGCAGGAGCTGGCCCTCGTAGAGCCACGACTTGGTCCCGTCCTCGTTGGTGACGAACTTCGGGGCGAGGTCGGCGTACTTCGCCGGCAGGCGGTCGTCGAACAGGCCGGGCGGTTCGACCACGTGGTCGTCGACGCTCACCAGCACCATCTGGTTGATCTCCACGGCACACACTCCCTCTCGCCCCCGGGCGCGGTCAGTGCGATTCTTCCAGACCCTCCCCCCGATGTCACCTCCCGTAGACGGAGCTGCGTCCCGTAACACCGGGAGTGGCCCGGGCCCGTGCCACGATCAATGCTCGTGGACCAGGCGCCCTCCCACGACGGTGGCCACCACCTGTCGCTCCACCGGATCGTCCAGCGTCCGCTGCAGGTCGGCCCCCAGCAGGCAGAGGTCGGCGGCGGCGCCCACGGCGACGGTGCGCGGTGGTCCGCCCGGGATCCGCCGGATCTGACAGGAAGAGGCCCAGCAGCCCGCAGCGGTGCCACGCCTTCGTCGGGACCGACGACCCGGCCCGACCGGGTGGTCCGGCGGACGGCCGAGGCGATGGCCGACCCACGGGTCCTCGGGACCGAACGGAGCGTCGGTGCCCGCGCCCACGCAGACCCCGGCCCGGTCCAGCCCGGCGCACCGGTACAGGTGCGGTCGATCCTCGGCATCGACCTCCTCGAGGTACTCGTCACCCCGGTCGAGGAGGAACGCCGGCTGGGTGACCACGGTGACGGCCAGCCCGGCCAGCCGGCGGACGACGTCCGGGGGGAGCACGCACCGTGCTCCATCCGGTCGCCGGGACGCACCCCGGCGGCGTCCCAGGCGGCCAGGGCGAGGGCGGCGGCCACCAGCGAAACGCAGTGCAGGGCCACCGGACGGCCGGTCCGGTGGGCGGCGTCGATCCGGGCGGCCAGCCCGTCCACGTCAGGATCGTGCCCGTCGGCCACCATCACCTTGACCGGGCCGGCCTCGAGTCCGTCCGGAACGCCCGGGTCGTCGCCGGGACAGCCCGCCCATGACCCGGACCCGCTGGGCCAGGGCACCCGTCCGCCGGGCCGCGGCCAGCCCCTCGAGATCGGCGGCGGATCGGGTCGGGGTGGCGTCGGTCACGCCGGTCACGCCGTAGGAGGCGAGTCGCCGCCCGACCGGCCCGAGGTCCGGGGGGGCCGATCGGGGGAGTCGGTCCGCCAGCCACCCGTCACGGTCGAACAGGCGTCCGGTCGCCCGCCCGGTGCCGTCCCGCTCGATCCCGTCGGCCCCGGTGCCGTCCCGGCGTGGACCGGCTCCAGGATCGTCGTCGTCGAGTCCGACGGCCCGGCAGCCGGCGGAGTTGAGTACCCACAGGTGCCCCGAGCGGTGCTGGACCCGCACGGGCCGGTCGTCCACGAACCGGTCGAGGACCCACCGGTCGAGGTCGGCCGAGGACCCGCTCGTGGTAGCCGACGGCACGGAGCCACTCCCCGGTGGCCAGTCCCACACCGGCCGAGGCCAGCACCCGGGCCAGGTCGTCGACCCCGACCACCCGGTCGGTGCCGACGTCCACCGAGTCCGCCCTCGCCGCCATGGCCATCAGGTGGAGGTGGTGGTCGTGGAGGCCGGGCAGGGCGGCGGCGGCACCCCGGACGACCGTCTCGCCCCGGCGCGGGACCAGGTCGGTGCCCATGGCGGTGACCACACCGCGGGCACAGCGCACGTCCACCCGCGCCCCGCCCACGTCGACGCCCACCACCAGCAGGCCGTCGCTCATCGCCGCCCCGCCCCCGGCGACGGCTCGGGCCCGGGAGCATCGACCAGGCTGCCGGCCACATCGGCCATCGAGGCGACGAGCAGGTGCTCGCCCCCGTCGGCCAGGGCACGGAGCACGGCTGCCGACGCGGCCAGCCCGGCCACCGGGTCGGCCACGGCATCGGCGCAGAAGCAGGGACCCCGCTCGTCCCGGACGACCAGGCCGCCGGCGGCGGCGGCGTCGTCGCCAAACGCCACCCGGTCGGCCGAGCCCGGACCGGTGCCGTAGCCCGTGACCATCACCCAGACCCGGGGGCGGTCCGCACGCAGCGACTCCGCCGCGTCAAGACCCAACTGCTCGAGGGCGCGGGGCCGGGCCGAGGTGATCACCACGTCGGCTCCGGCCACCAGCCGGTGCAGGTGACTGCGGCCGAAGGGCGTGGTCAGGTCCACCGTCTCCGGCACCTTGCCGTAGTCGAGGGTGGCGAAGTGCCGTGGCGATCCCACCCGGGCACCGTCGGGACGGGTGGTGGACTCGACCTTGACCACGCGGGCCCCCACCCGAACCAGCACCGCGCCGACCAGCGGGCCGGCCCACAGCGCGCTCAGGTCGACCACCACCAGGTCGCCGATGTCGGAGGTCGGCTCGGCCACGGAGCCGAGCCGACGGTGCTCGACCCCGGCGATGACGCCGACCTCCCCACCGGACACCGGGGAACGTGGCCGACGCTCCCCCACCCGGGCCACCGGCAGGCCGAGTCCGGCCGACCGGTCCAGGAGCTCGTCCGCCCCCGATGCGGCGACGGCCCGCGCCACCCGTGCCCAGTCCCCGGTGGCCACCTCGCCGGGCATCCGGAGCCAGGCTGGCACCAGCTCCCAGTCCGAGGGCCGGGCCAGGCACACCGCCATCCAGTCGTCGGCGACGCACAGAAGCCGGGTGGATCCACCGCAGCTCACCGACCCGTTGCGCCCGAGGCCCGCCTGCCGCGCCCGGTCGGCCATCACTGCCAGCGGGTCGACCACCACCGACCGGCCGATCCGGGCGGAGTCGCGGGCGATGGAGCCGGCAAGTGCGTGCACCCCCGGGACCAGGCCGGGCGGCGGCGCGAGGCCCGACCCGTCGGGCCGGCCGGTGAGCGCCTCCAGGCCCGATGTCGACCAGGTCGACCCCGGTCGGTCCGCGACCATCGACGTGTTCCCGGCCGCCCGCTCCTCGGCACCCCCCACACTGCGACCCATGCCGGGCACACGTTACCCTCGGTCCATGGACCCGATGCCGGTGGACGGACCCGCGTTCGTCCGGGCCGTCGCCACCGGCGACGTCTACGAGCGCCTGGCCGGGCTCGACGGGCGTGTGGTGGTGGTCGAGGCCGACGACCTCCCCGACCGTCTGGATGCCGAGTCCATGGACCGTCTGGCCACCCTGCCCGCCGTGGTGGTGGCCCGTTGCTCCGCGCCCGACCGACGTCCGGCTTGGTCCGACCTCGTGGCCGCGCCGGACGACCCGCTGACGGCCACGGTGGCCCGTGTGGTGGCGGCCCAGCCCCTGGCGGCCACCGTGCTCACCCTCCTGCTCCGTACGGGCGGGGGGCGGACGGTGCCGGAGGGCCTGGTGGCCGAGTCCGCCGCCTACGGGCTCCTGCAGGCCGGCCCCGAGTTCGCCCGGTGGCGGGCCTCCCGTCCGGTGCGGGCACGGGCGGGCCGTGACGGCCCACCGGTGCAGGTCGAGCGGACCGGGCACGAGCTGACGATCGTTCTCGACCGTCCCCGGGTCCACAACGCCCTCGACTCGGCCATCCGCGACTCGCTGGTGGAGGCACTCGCCGTCGCCGCGCACGATCCGTCGGTCACCGAGATCCATCTCCGCGGGGCCGGCGACTCCTTCTGCAGCGGCGGCGACCTCGACGAGTTCGGTTCCCGTACGGACCCGGCCACCGCCCACCTGGTCCGTCTTCTGGCGAGCCCGGCCCGGTCGATGGCCGAGGTGGCCGGCCGCCTCGTGGTCCACCTGCACGGGGACGTGGTCGGATCGGGGATCGAGCTGGCGGCGTTCGCCGGCCGGGTGGTGGCCGTGCGCTCCACCCGGATCTCCCTCCCCGAGGTGGGTCTCGGCCTGATCCCCGGGGCCGGGGGCACGGTCAGCCTGCCCCGGCGCATCGGCCGGCACCGAACGCTCCGCCTGGCGCTCGGCGCGACGTCCATCGACGCCGACACCGCGCTCCGGTGGGGACTGGTCGACGAGGTCACCGACTGATCCCGGGTGCTCCCGGTGCCGTGGGGCGGAGGTGGCCGGCAGGCCGCCTACGCCGGCGCCTTGCTATCGTGCTGCCGTGGCCGGCCGGTCCCGTCCGACCAGCCCCGTTCCGAGACCATGCCGGCCATGCCGGTTCCGATCGTGCGGCGCTCCCGCGCCCGACAGGGGGCCACGCCCGTGAACATCGCCCTGCTCCTCGACCTGGCCGCCGACACGTTCGGAGACCGTGTGGCGGTGACCGACGAGTCCGGCGACCGCACCTTCGCCGGGCTCCGGTCCCTGGCCCGCTCGGTCGGCCCGGTGCTCGCCGGTACGGGGACACTGGCCTTCGCCGACGCCGGATCGGCCGCCGTCCCCACGGCCCTGTTCGGCGCCGCGTGGGCCGGGATCACCTACACCCCGTTGAATTTCCGGCTGCCGGCATCCACCCTGGCCGCCCAGCTCGAACGGCTCGACACGCCTTGGACGATCGCCTCGCACGAGCTCGTCGACCAGCTCGGGCTCCCCGCTGACCGGACCACGGCCCACTGGATGGCCACGGTCGGCACCGCTGCCGACGAGGACGACGGCGGTGGCGGGGACTACGAGCCCGAGCCCGGGCGGCCGGCGGTCATCCTGTTCACCAGCGGTTCGTCGGGGACGCCCAAGGCGGCACTGCTGACTCATGAGAACCTGCTGTCGTACGTGATGGACACGGTCGAATTCGCCGGTGCCGGTGACGACGAGGCCCTGATTCTGGCGGCCCCCCCGTTCCACATCGCCGGGGTGGCGGCCGTGCTGAGCTCCGTGTACACGGGGCGCCGAATACTGCCCCTGGCCGGGTTCGACCCCGAAGACTGGCTGAGGAAGGCCCGCGACCAGCGTGCCACCCATGCCTTCGTGGTACCCACCATGCTGGCCCGCATCGTGCGCACCATGGCGGCCGACCCGGACCTGCGGGTGCCCACCCTGCGCTCCCTCTCCTACGGGGGGGCCCGGATCGCCCTGCCCGTCCTCGAGCAGGCACTGGAGCTGTTCCCCTCGGTCGGCTTCGTGAACGCCTACGGGCTCACCGAGACGTCGTCGACCATCGCCGTGCTCGGACCCGAGGAGCACCGCCAGGCGCTGGCCAGTGCCGATCCCGCCATCCGCCGACGGCTCCATTCGGCCGGACTGCCACTGCCCGGGGTGGAGGTGGCCATCGTCGGGGACGACGGCGCGATGGTCGGGGCGGGGGCATCCGGGCAGATCCGGGTCCGTGGCCCCCAGGTCGGTGGCCACTACCTCGACTCGGCCTCGGCACTGGATGCTGACGGCTGGCTGGCCACCGGTGACGTGGGGTCCCTCGACCGCGACGGGTACCTGTTCGTGGAGGGCAGGGCGGACGACGTGATCATCAAGGGCGGTGAGAACCTGTCCCCGTCGGAGATCGAGGACGTGCTGCTCCGCCACCATCGGGTGGTGGCCGCCGCCGTGGTCGGGATCCCCGATCCCGAGTGGGGCGAGACGGTGGCCGCCGTCGTCGTCGTGGAGGACGGGCCCGATCACCCCGACGCCGGAACCACGGTGGAGGAGCTCACCACCTGGGTGCGGGACCACCTGGGCTCGTTCAAGGCACCAGTGCGGGTGGAGCTGCTGGAGGAGCTGCCGACCACGGCCACCGGCAAGGTCCTGCGCCGCACCGTGCGAGAGCGGCTGACCGACACCTGAACGGGGACGCCCCGTGCCCGTTCGGGCCCCGACCAGGTGCCGGATCCCGTCCGATCCCGGGTCAGCCACACGATGTGTGGGACCTTCGCCCCTACCGGAGAGTCCGGAGCGGCCCGACCATGACAGGTGACATGAACGGAACCCGGGACAACGAACAGACGCCGCCCACGTTCGAGAATGCCCTACGCGGCCTGCGCATGACCGGGGCGAGTAGTGGGATCCGTCGTCTGGTCGGCATCCTCGAGGGGCACGGGGCCGAGGAGGGGGCGATGCTCGCCACCTACGAGGAACTGGCCGAGAACGCCAGCGACGAGGGTGCCCGCTACCTGATCTCGCTGATCCTGGCCGACGAACGCCGTCACCACCAGCTGCTGGTCGAGATGGCCAACGCCATGGCCTGGGGCATGGCGTCGATGTCGCCGGACCGGGCCACGCCGTCCGTGTCGCCGGTCCTCGACCGTGAGCTGGCCGAGATGACCAAGAAGCTGCGTCGGGCCGAACAAGCGGACTACCGCAAGCTCCGCCGGCTGCGTCGCCAGGTCGGTGGCTTCGGTGAGTCGACCATGTGGGGGCTGCTCGTCGAGCTCATGATGCTCGACACCAAGAAGCACGCCACCATGCTGCGCTTCCTGGAGCGACGCGACCGCAGGCGCTGACCCCGCCGCCGGGTCAGTCCGCCACCGGGGCCACCGGCGGAGGCGCCAACTGCTCCATGAACTCGAGCCTGATCCCTCCCGGGGCGTCCACGAAGGCGATGCGTCGGGTCCCGAACGCCCCCTCGACCACGGCGGGGCCCCACACCACGTCGTGGCCGGCCAGCTCGCCGTCCAGGTCGTCGGTGAACAGGGCGGGGTGGAGGAAGCCCTCGGCGGGGAGGTCGACGACGTCCTCGTAGACGGCCCGGGTGAACAGCGTGATCATGACCGGTCCGAGGTACACGTCGGCACGCTCGCCACCGGCCCACTCCATCCGGTCACGGACCTCCGCCCCTGCGGCCAGGTAGAACGCCACGGCCGCGTCGAGGTCGGCCACCTTGACCGCGAGATTGGCCAGCCCGGTCACACCCACAGGTACTCCTCGGTCGCTCGCCGTCCCTCCCTCGGGGCTCTGCCAGACGAGTCTACCGGGACCTCTCCCCGGACGGCCTGGCATACTCGGCCCATGGAGGAGGGCCACGACCATGGTGTCCCGGGCGACCCGCCCTCCTTCTTCGACGTGGCCCTGCATCAACGGGCGTGCCGGCAGTTCGACGGCCTTCCGGTCGACGATGCCCTGGTGACCCGGTGCCTGACGGCCGCCACCCACGCCCCGAGCGTGGAGAACCTGCAGCCGTGGGTCTTCGTCGTCGTCCGCGGCGCAGCGCAGCGCGTCGCCATCGCCGACCTGACCCGTCAGGTCTGGCGGGAGTCCGGACGGCCCCGGTCGGAGGGACGCCTCTCGCCGAGCCTGCTCGACGACGTGGACGCCGGAGCCGAGACGGGACTGGCCGGCGCTCCGGTCCTGGTGGTCGTGTGCGGGGACACATCGGCGGCCCACCGGTCGACCCTGGCGTCGTCGGTCTACCCGGCCACCCAGAACCTGCTCCTGGCGGCCAACGCACTCGGGCTGGGCTCGGCCATCACGACACTGGCCACACTGGCGGCCGACGAGCTGTCGCACGTCCTCGGACTGCCCGACCACGTGCACCCGATGGCCGTGGTCCCCCTGGGCTGGCCGGCCCGGCCGCCCGGTCCCCCACGTCGGAAGGCACTCGGCCTGGTGGCCCACCGGGACCGGTACGGGACCGCCTGGGGCTGACGCCTGCTACCCCGTGACTGGGCGGATGCGCTCGCTCAGGAACGTGAGCACGGCGTCGGAAAACGCGTCGTTGCGGTCGCCGGCGATCATGTGGGCCGCCCCGGCCACGTCGACCACGGTCGACCCGGGGACGGACTCGAGCAGTTGGTCCACGCCCTCCTGGGTGACCACGTCGCTGAGCAGACCGCGGACGAGCATGGTGGGCACCCGGATATTCCCCATGGCCGTGTTCAGCAGTTCGACCAGCACGTCCGGCACCGCCTCGTTGCGGCCCTGACTGATGAAGGCCGGGTCCCAATGCCAGTACCACCGGCCGTTGCGCTCGCGGAGCACCTTGCGCAGTCCGTCGGGGTTGACGGCCCGGGTGCGCTCCGGCGTGTAGGCCGCGATGGCCAGCGCCGCGTCGTCCAGGGAATCGAATCCGTCGAGCCCCGACTCCATGAACGTCTTGATCCGCTGGATCCCGTCCATGTTGGTCTTGAGGGTGATGTCCACCAGCACCAGGCCGGACGACACCACCCGGTCGCTCGTCCCCTCGGCGTAGAGGGCGGACAGCCCGCCGAGCGACGCCCCCACCAGCACCGGGGGTCGTCCCAGCTCGTCGGCCACCGCCACCACGTCGCTCCCGAATGCGGTGAACGAGTAGTCGGACCGGGGGCCCAGTCGCTCTCGCCGTGTCCCCGCAGGTCCAGCGAGACGGTCCGCCATCCGTCCTCGGCGATCCGCTCGGCCGCCGTGCCCCAGGCGTGCCGGGTCTGGCCCCCGCCGTGCAGGAGCAGGACCGGCCAGGCGTCGGGGTCACCCCGGACGTCGCCCACCAGTTGGATCCCTTCGAATCCCGTGAAGATCACACGTTCCGCGTCCACAGCCCATCGTCCCACGCCCGGGTGGGAGCGGTGGTCGTCGCCCCCGCCCGCACCCGTCACGATGACGCGTGCACGGGGACCCGGGAGTAGCCGGCGACGTTGGACATCTGCACCCTCCGGCACCCCGACTCGTCGACGACCAGGCGGGGCCAGCGCCGGGCCAGCGCCCCGATGGCCAGCCGGCTCTCCATGCGGGCCAGCGCCGCTCCCAGGCACGTGTGGATCCCGAAGCCGAAGCCGAGGGCCTGGCTGGGCGTCCGTCCGATGTCAAACACGTCGGGCCGCTCGAAGGCCCGCTCGTCCCGGGTGGCTGAGCCGGTCACCAGCAGGATCGGGTGACCGGCGGGGATCGGCACCCCGCCGACCACCGAGTCCCGGACCGAGAAGCGTCCCTGGTACTGCGACGGCGGCAGGAAGCGCAGCACCTCTTCCACCGCGTCGGGGATCAACCCGGGGTCGGCCACCAGCCGGGCGTACTGGTCGGGGTTCCGGTGGAAGAGCACCACTGCGTTGGCCACCAGCTTGGTCACCGTCTCGGCACCGGCGCCGCCGAGCAGGCTGAGGAATCCGGCGATCTCCTCGTCGGACAGCCGGGTCGTCCGGCCGTCCGGTCGGGCCATCTCTGCTCGGATCAGTCCGGTGATCATGTCGTCGCCGGGTCGCCTGCGCTTCTCCCGGACCAGCTCCAGGAAGTAGGACCACAGCTCGATGGCGGCGCCGACGCCCTCCGGTGTCGGGTCGCGCTCCCCGGTCGGCGCTCCAGCATGAGATCGAGCCAATGGCGGATCTGCTGGCGCTCGCCGGCGGGCACGCCCAGCATCCGGCAGATGACCTCCACCGGGAACGGGCCGGCGAATTCGGCCACCGCGTCGAAGGAGTCGGCGCCGTCGAGGGGCAACAGCGTGTCCTCGACCACCCCGGCCACCATCGGCTCGAGGGCCCGCACGGCGCGAGGGGTGAACACCCGGCCCACCAGGCCCCTGGCCCGCTCATGGTCGGGTGGGTCCATCATGATCATCAGGCCGGCCATCCGGACGAGGTCGGGGTCCGTGGACAGCATCGACAGGTCGACCCCGTGGGTGCTGGTGAACGTCTGCCAGTCGAGATGGGCGGCCCGCACGTCCTCGTGGCGGAACAGGGCCCAGAACCCGTAGGAGTCGTTGTAGGAGACGGGCACCTCGTCGCGCATCCGACGGTAGAGGTCGTAGGGGTCGTCGAAGTACTCGTCCGCGAACGGGTCGAACCGGGGTGGGGTCCCGCTGGCCTGTGTCTCGATCATGTCCCGCTCCCCGGTCCGGTCGGACGACCCGGTCGACGGCGATGGTAGCGCCCGAGTCCCACCGCCAGGCACCCGTCGGGCACGGCCCGGCACCGCGGGGAGGTCCGACGGTACGCTCGGGCATGCACACCATCGGATCGTTCGAGGACCTCGCCCCCCTCATCGGCACCCACCTCGGCCACAGTGCCGGCCACCAGGTGACCCAGGAGCGCGTCGACCTGTTCGCAGAGGCCACCGGTGACTACCAGTGGATCCACGTCGACCCCGAGCGTGCGGCCGCCGGCCCGTTCGGCGGCACCATCGCCCACGGCTACCTGACGCTCTCGCTCGGACCGGTGCTGATCCACGACATCGTCACGTGGGAGAACATCCGGATGGGGGTCAACTACGGGCTCAACAAGGTCCGCTTCCCCAGCCCGGTGCCGGTGGGCGCCACCCTGCGCCTCGGTGCCGTCCTGGTCGGGGCGGAGCAGCTGGGGGACGGCGGCGTGCAGGCCGCCTTGGAGCTGACGTTCGAGGTGGAGGGGTCGCCCAAGCCGGCCTGCGTGGCCGAGCTGCTCCTGCGCTACTACTTCAACCAGTAGATACTTCAACCAGTCGGCACGGGTCGGCCCCCGGGCCGGCCACACCTCACAGGGTGAGGACGCCCCGGATGTTGTTGCCGGCCCGCATGTCCTCGTATCCCTGGTTGATCCCCTCCAGTGGGTACGTCCGGGTGACCAGCTCGTCGAGCTTCAGGTGGCCGGCCCGGTACAGGTCGAGGAGGACCGGGATGTCGTGGCGGGGGTTGCCCCCGCCGAAGATCACCCCCCGGATCTCCTTCTGCCACATGGCCAGCTCGAACAGGTCGAGGCCGACCTCGCGCTGGTCGATCGGTGCCACCGCGGTGACCACGCAGGTGCCGCCCTTCGCGGTCAGCGTCAGCGCCGGGGCCAGCAGATCGCCGTACATGACGCTGGGGGCGAGGATGACCGAGTCGGCCATCACCCCCCGGGTCAGGTCGGAGACCACCTGGGTGGCCTCGGCCATCGAGGCGACCGCGTGGGTGGCTCCCAGGTCGAGCGCCGCCTTCTGCTTCATCTCGACCGGGTCGACGGCGACGACGTTGCGGGCCCCGGCGATCCGGGCCCCCTGCACGGCGTTGATCCCGATGCCGCCGACGCCGACGACCACGACCGTCTCACCGGGCTGCACTTCGGCACGGTAGATGGCGGACCCGTAGCCGGTGGCCACCCCGCACGACACCAGGGCCACCGCCGTCATCGGCAGGTCGGGGTCGACCTTGATGGCAGAGGCCTCGTTGATCACGCCGTGCTCGGCGAACGTGCCGAGTTTGGCCACGATCGGCACGCCCCGGCCGCCCAGATGGTGGCGATCTGTCCCGTCTCCGATCTGGCCGGGGCCGAACACCTGGGCCCCCAGGTCGCACAGGTTGGTGTGGCCGGTCACGCAGAACCGGCAGCGACCGCACGCCGGGATGAAGCTCGCCGCCAAGTGGTCACCGGGCCGGAGCGACGTGACGCCCTCCCCGACCTCGAGCACCGTGCCGGCCCCCTCGTGGCCCCCGATGATGGGGAAGCTGGCCGGCAGCCCGAACTGCTCGAGCAGCTCGGGCGTGCGGGACCATGTCGCCGGTCACCAGGTGCTCGTCGGAGTGGCACAGCCCTGCCGCCTCCCACTTGACCAGGACCTCGCCGGCCCGGGGGCCGTCCAGGTCGATCTCCTCGATCTGCCACTCCTGATGCAGACCCCACAGAACCGCTGCCCTTGTCTTCATGCCCCCCCTGGGAACTCGTCGTCACCTGCACCACTCTCCCCCAGCGGGGGGCCATGACAATCGCGATCGCGCCCGATGCCTGATGACCCCGTCGGTGGCCCGGTCGGAGGCCCGGTCAGAGATCCCAGAAGCGCAGTCGGCCGAATCCGTCCATGCGGCGTCGAAGGGCGTCGGCCTCGTCCAGACCGAACGGCCCGAACGCGTCGTCGCCCCGCTCCCGGGCGAACAGCCGGTCACGCCCGGTGCGGTCCGGTCGGTACTTCTCGTGCACCAGCGTCCTCGTGAGCACCTTGTTGGTCGGCGACGTCGGCAGCGACGTCGCCACCCGGACATGGGTGGGGCGCCACTTGGGGCTGAGGTCGGCCTGACCGTCGATCCACGAGGCGAACGCCACGGGGTCGAATTCGGCACCGTCGCGCAGCACCAGGGCCAGCATGACCCGGTCACCCGCCTCGGGGTCGGGCACGCCGTAGGCGGCGCAGGCCAGCACGTCGGGGTGGCGGTGCACCACCGTCTCGATCGGGCCGACCGGGAAGTTCTCCCCGTCCACCCGGATCCAGTCCGGCGTTCCGCCCGGCGAAGTACAGGTACCCCTGCTCGTCCAGGTACCCGAGGTCCCCGCTCCAGTACCAGCCGTTGCGGGTGGCCCGGGCATTGGCCTCGTCGTTGTTGTAGTAGCCCTCGAAGACCCCGATACCCGAGGTGTTCACGATCTCGCCGACGCAGGCCACCGGGTCGATCAATGTCCCGGCGGCGTCGAACGTCGCCCGGGCCAGTTCCTGGCCTTCCTCGGACACGATCCGGAGCTCCGGCCCCGCCCTGCCGACCGAACCTGCTGGCGCGTCGTCGACCCGGGTCACCGCCAGGCCCCCCTCGGTCGCCCCGAAGGCGTCGATCACCCGCACCCCGAACCGGTCGGCGAAAGCCTCGACCACCTGCGGCGCACCTTCGTTCCCGTAGGCCACCCGCAGGGTGTTGTCGGCGTCGTCCGGACGTCTCGGGCTGGGCCAGGATGTAGGCCAGCGGCTTCCCGGTGTAGTTGAAGTAGGTGGCTCCGTAGCGTCGCACGTCGTCCAGCCATCCCGACGCCGTGAACCGGCGGGCCAGGCCCACCGACGCACCCACCACGATCGACGGCGCCCATCCCACCATCACCGAGTTGGAGTGGAACAGGGGCATCGACACGTAACCGATGTCGTCGGGGCCGATGCCCATCATCTGATCCCATCCGGTTGCCGGTCACCAGGATCCGACGCTGCGAGCAGATCACCGCCTTGGGGGCCGCCGCCGTGCCGCTGGTGAAGATCAGGGCCCACGGTTCGTCGAGGTCGGCTTCGGCGTGGGGATCGTCGTCGCCGACATCGGCCAGTGCACCGTCGAGCGACTCCCCCACCACCAGCACGTCGTCGAGCTCGCCCAGCACGGGGCCGATCAGGTCGTGGTGGCGCGGCTCGTAGACCACCAGTCCGCAGTCGGTGTGGCTGACGTCGTGCAGCAGGTGGGCACCGCTGCGGGTGTGGTTGACGCCGACGACCGTGGCCCCGGACAGGGCCGCACCGCCGAAGGCGAAGAGGTACTCGGGAATGTTGTCCAGGAGGACGCCGACGTGGAGCGGCCGCCCCGGTCGCTGTCGGGCCAGGAAGAGATTGGCCCACCGGCAGGACTCCCGGTAGTACTCGGCGTGGCGTCACCACCCGGTCGTCGAAGCGGATGGCGGCCCGACCGCCGATGTCGGTGTCGGCCGCGTTGCGCCGGAGCAGTGCGGCCGCACTCTCGGCGGCCAGGGCGGCCTGGCCCAGACCCGGGGCGTCGCCGACCGGCGGGGCGGTCATCGGCAGCCGGCCAGGGTGGTCACATCACGTCCGTTCCGGCCAGTACGGCGGCCCGCAGCCCGGAGGCCAGCGCGTCCCGGTGGAACGTCGGCATCGCCGAACTCGAGCTGCTCGAACTGGGCCCGCTTGATGAAGAGGTGCAGGTCGTGCTCCCAGGTGAACCCGATGCCCCCGTGGACCTGCAGGCCCGACGCCATGACCCGCTTGGAGGCCTCGGCGCACCACACCTTGGCGGTCGAGGCCGCCATCTCCCAGCCCGGTTCGTCGACCGAGGCCGCCCAGGCCGCGTACCAGGTGGCCGAGCGCATGCCCTCGACGTCCACCAGCATGTCGGCGCACCGGTGCTTGACGGCCTGGAAGCTGCCGATGGGCGCACCGAACTGGACCCGGTCCTTGGCGTAGCCGGTGGCCAGCTCCAGCACCCGGCCGGACCCGCCGAGCAGCTCGGCAGACGTCGCCAGCGCCCCGAGTGCACCCAGTCGTGCCGCTGCCGCAGCCCCGCCCAGGCGGACGGCCGGCGTGCCGTCGAGGTCCAGCCACGACAGGCTCCGGGTGACGTCCATGGCCGGCTGGCGGGCGGGGCGGCCCACGGACGCCAGGTCGACGAGGAATACGCCGTCCGCCACCACCACGACCACGACGTCGGCCGAGGCGGCGCCGTCCACCGGACCCAGCTGCCCGGTCGAGGGTCACCGGCGCCGTCACCGTCGCCGTCGGCACACCACCGCGTCGTGCCGACCCGACCAGGCCACCGCCGCGGTGGCGGAGCCGGCGATCAGGCGATCCCACGAGATCGCGGTGCGCGTCCGTCGACGGACAGCGCGTCGAGGGCGAGCAGCTGGGGGCGTAGGGCACCGGCGCGGTGTGCCGGCCGATCTCCTCGAGCAGGACCACCGCCTCCACCCAGCCGAGCCCGAGGCCGCCCCGGTCCTCGGCGACGGCCACCCCCGTCCAGCCCTGGTCGGACCATGGCGGCCCACAGCCCTGCGTCGTAGGGGCGCCGTCCGACAGGTGGGCACGCACCCGCCCGGGACCCGAGTGATCGTCGAGGAACCGGCGCGCCTCCCCTTGGAGCGCGGCCTGGTCGACCGAGAGATCGAAGTCCATAGCTGGATAGTATGACCGCGATGCCGCTGTCCGAGTGGGGCCCGTGGACCTGAGTTCGAGCCGCGCCGAGGCGGCGTTCCGGACCGAGATCCGCATCGTGGCTCGGGAGCACCTCCCCTGGGAGTACGGCAAGGGGCTCCCTCCCCGGTTCGACGAACTGGCTGACGAGGTCGCCTTCGGTCGCCGGTGGCAGGGACAGCTGGCCGCCGGCCGGTGGGTGGGGGTGACGTGGCCCGAGGCCTATGGCGGACGGGGGGTCGGGCCGACCGAGCACTTCATCGTCCAGGAGGAGCTGGCCCGGGCCCGGGCCCCCGAACTGGTCGGCCGCATCGGGGTCAACCTGGCCGGCCCCACCCTGCTGGCCCATGGGACCGAGGAGCAGAAGGGCCGGTGGCTGCCCGGGATCCTCGGCGCGGACGAGCTCGTGGTGCCAGCTGTTCAGCGAGCCCGGCGCCGGCAGCGACCTGGCCAGTGTCACCACCCGGGCCACGCCGGTGGACGGTGGCTGGGTCCTGGACGGCCAGAAGGTGTGGACCTCCTACGCCCAGTTCGCCGACTGGGGGGTCTGCCTGGCCCGCACGGATCCCGAGGCCCCCAAGCACCGTGGGCTCTCCTACCTGGTGGTGGACATGCACGCCCCCGGGGTCGACGTGCGGCCACTGGTTCAGCTCACCGGCGAGGCCGAGTTCAACGAGGTCTTCCTGGACGGGGTGTTCGTCCCCGACGACCGCCTGATCGGGGCCGAACACGACGGCTGGACGGTGGCCAACTCGACCCTCTCCCACGAGCGGGGGACCAACCCGCGCCAGCTGGTCATCCACATCCAGCTGCTGGAGGAGCTGCTCACCCTGGCCGCCGAGGGCACGGCGTTCGACGACGCCCGCCTGCGCCAGCGCCTCGCCCAGGCCTACGTCGAGGTCCGGATCTTCCAGCTCCACAACATGCGCAGCGTCAGCCGCCTGGCCAAGGGGCTCGACCCCGGGCCCGAGGGCAGCGCCCTCAAGCTCTACTGGAGCGAGATGAGCAAGCGGATGCACGAGACGGCGATGGCCGTGCTGGGTCCGTCGTCGCCACTGTGGAAGGGTGCCGGCGGCAATCCGGGGGACGGGAGGTGGCAGCGGTCGTGGCTGTACTACCAGGCGTCCTCGGTGTGGGCCGGGACCAACGAGATCCAGCGGACCATCCTGGGCGAGCGGGTGCTGGGCCTCCCCCGACCGACCCGGTCCGGGAGAAGCGGCAGGCAGCCGGGGCGACGGTCGGACGGACGAATCGGAAGGGGGCGTCGGTGCCCGAGGATGAACCGGTGGTGCTCTACGAGGTGCGGGGCCACGTGGCCACGATCACCATGAACCGGCCGGAGGTGGCCAATGCCCAGGACACCGCGCTGATCGACGGGATCGACGCGTGCTTCGACCGGGCCGACGCCGACGAAGAGGTGCGGGTGGTGGTGCTGGCCGGCAACGGCAAGCACTTCTCGTCCGGCCACGACCTGAAGGCGCTGGTGGGCGACACCGAGCCCGACGAGTGGCGTCGCATGCGCGACACACCCGAGGGCAAGTTCCGCCACGAGCAGGTCATGTACGTCGAGCGCTGCCAGCGGATCTACCACTTCCGCAAGCCGACCATCGCCGCCGTCCAGGGGGCCTGCGTGGCCGCCGGGCTGATGCTGGCCTGCATGTGCGACCTCATCGTGGCCTCCGACGACGCCACCTTCCAGAACCCGGTCCTCCGGATGACCGGCGCCGGGGTCGAGCTGCTGGTCGAGCCGTGGGAACTCGGGATCCGCAAGGCCAAGGAGTTCCTGTGGACGGGCGAGACACTGGACGCCCAGGAGGCCTGGCGGCTTGGGCCTGGTCAACCGTGTGGTGCCCGAGGGCCGAGCTCACCGAGCGGGTCGACGAGTTGGCCGACCGGGTCGCCCTGGTGCCGCCGATCACCGCCCAGGTGGTCAAGGACTCGCTCAACAACACGGCGACGCAGATGGGCAAGGAGGCGTCGTGGAAGTACCACTTCATGGCCCACCACTGGATGCACAACACCGAGACCGCCATCTCCGCCCTGCGGGCACGCCAGGCGAAGACGTCGATGGCCGACGTCTTCGCCGAGCACCGTGACTGACGGCCACGACCGGCCGCCCCTGGCCGGCATCCGGGTCCTCGACGTCGGCACCCGCATCAGCGCCCCGTTCTGCGCCGGACTGCTGGGCGACCTCGGGGCGGAGGTCATCAAGGTCGAGGACCCCCGGGGCGGCGACTTCATGCGCACCATCGGGCCCTTCGCCCCGACCGACGACGACGGCCCGGGGTACTCGATGTGGTGGGCGGTCGAGGGCCGGGGCCGCCGGGGGGTGACCCTCGACCTGCGACGACCGGAGGGCCAGGACCTGTTCCGCCGCCTGGCGGCCACGGCCGACGTGGTCTGCGAGAACTTCCGCCCCGGCGCCATGGAGCGCTGGCACGTCGGCCCCGACGACGTGCGACCCCCGGCTCGTGTGGGCGAGGATCAGCGTCTTCGGCCAGGACGGACCGAACGCCGATCGAACCGGCCTCGACCGGATGGGCATCGCCTACGGCGGGCTGCTCCACCTCACCGGCTACCCCGACCGGCCGCCGGTACGGCCCGGGCTGTCCGTCTCCGACTACCTGACCGGCGCCTTCGCCGCGTCGGCCGTGGCCGCCGCCCTCTTCCGGCGGGACGGGCCCGACGGCACCGGGCGCGGCGGGGTGGTGGACGCCACGCTGACCGAGTCGATCCTGCGCATCCTCGAGTGGACCATCGCCGGCCAGGACCGCCTGGGCATCACCCGAGGCCGGGAGGGTAACCGGATGGCCAACTCGGCCCCGCTCGACAACTACCCGACGGCCGACGGGAGCTACGTGTGCGTGGTGGCCGGCTCGGACACCAACTTCCGCCGGCTGTGCGCGGCCATGGGCCGGCCCGGACTGGCCGACGACCCCGAGTGGGCCACGCTGGCCCACCGGGCGGCCCGGTCCGACGAGATCAACGACCTGGTGGCAGCCTGGACGTCGGGCCTCACGGCGGCCGAGGTCGAGGAGGCGTGCATCGCCCACGAGGTCCCGGTGGCGACCGCCTACACGGCCGCCGACATCCTCGCCGACCCCCATATGGCAGCCCGAGGCGACCTGGTCACCGTGGACGACCCGGTGGCCGGGCCACACCGCCAGCAGGCCCCGGTACCCCGGCTCGACGGGAACCGCACTCCGACCGCGCCCCGGCCCGCCCCGCTGCTGGGCGAGCACAACGACGAGGTGTGGCGCGACCTGGTCGGACTCTCGGCCGACGAGCTCGACCGGTGCCGGGCCGACGGCGTGATCTGAGCAGCGGACGACGACCCGCCGTGCCCCACGTCCTCGTCCTCGCCCCGATGCCGCTCGAGTTGGACGCCGTGGTGGCGGCCTTCGGCCTCGAGCCGGCCGACGGGGTGGCGTCACCTGGACGGGCCGTGTCGGGGGATCGGCGGTCACCGCACTGCGCACGGGCATGGGGCCGGCCCCGGCCCGGAGGCAACGGAGCGGGCGTTGGATCGTGGCGGGCCCGGTGCCCCCACCGGTGGATCATGTGATGGTGGTGGGCATCTGCGGTGGGCTCGACCCCGACATCCCCGTCGGCACCGTACTTCGGCCCGACGTGGTGGTCGACCATGCCACCGGGGCCCGGTTCCGCCACACGCCCCCGGGCGACGGGCCGACGTCCGGAGGGATCGTCACCACCGAAGATGTCACCTTCGACGACGACCTCAGCCGGGCGCTGGCCGCCCGGGGCTTCACCGGGGTGGACATGGAGTCGTCGGCCGTCGCCGGGGCCTGCGTGGCCCGGGGTCGCCCGTGGACGGTCCACCGCTGCATCAGCGACCGGTACGTCGATCGGCTCCTCGACCCGCGAATCGTCGCCCTCACCGACGCCGACGGGAACGTGGACGTGGATGCGGTGGTGCGGCTCCTCGACGAAGATCCCACCCTCGGACCGAGGCTCGATCGCCTCGGACGCGATGCGGCGGAGGCCGCCCGCCTGGCGGCCGAAGACGCGCTGGCTGCCTGTGTCGCTGCTCGATCGAGCGGGCCCGGTGTTACCCGGCCCACCGGAGAACGACCGGGTACGGCGCACCTCTGGGTGACGACGAATCAGTTGGTGGACGGGCGACACCCTCATCTTCATGCTTCGATGCCGAATGCTGCACAGTACGGGGCGAATCGATCTCGGATCTGACCGGGGTCCAGTCCGAAGTCGGACAGCTCGTACGTGTGGGTCCCGTGCATCCCGGGTTCGTGAGACCCCGCCCACGCCTCCACTGCGGCCCGGGAGTGTCGGTCGAAGGGGAGGCCGAGTTGCTCCAACCCTCCGGCCAGCGCCCCCACCGGGTCGCCCTGAAGGTCACGGAACGAGACGTCGGCGAAGCGGTCCTCTCCCGACCCGCTCCCGGAACTCCATGGCCCGCTCGACGGCCATCCACCAGCGGTCCAGCTGTTCGGCCCCCAGTTCGACCGAGTCGTCGCGGTCGCTGCTCCAGCTCCGCGTGTAGTGGATGAGGCTGCACACCGAGCCCAGCACCTCCGTGGGATCCCGGTGACTCCACAGGAACCGGGCGTTCGGATAGGAGTCCACCAATGCATCGAGCGACAGCATGTGCACCGGGGTCTTGAGGTGCCAGAGCGTGGGGGGGCAGTGCCACTGGAGCAGGCGGAGCACCCGCCGGTGGTAGCGGTAGGTGTCCCGCATGTCCGTGTCGACGACCCAGGCCATGTAGGAGGGCACCCGGGCGAAGCCGTCGAAGTGGGCGGTACGGAAGCTCATGCCCAGGAGGTCCTGGCACTCGGTGGCCGTGGTCGCCTCCGCTTGGTGCATGGTCCGCATGAGCGGGAATGCGTCGTTCATCATGGCGATTCCCTGCTCGGTGGCGGCGATCCGGGGATCGGTGTGCTCGGTGGCCGTCTCCGGAGGGGGGACAGGGGCCGCCGACTCCCACGTCCGCAACGACCGGAACCGGGGATCGGCCGCCACGAGTTGGCTGAGAGCCGTGGTGCCGGTGCGGGGCAGTCCGAGGACGAGGACCGGTCCCCCGATCACCTCGTCGTCGATCTCGGGATGCCGGCGGTAGGTCTCCTCCACCCCCAGTCGGGCAGCCATGAGCGTACTCAGCCGCAGCAGCATCATGGCCTCCCCCAACTCCGTCAGGGTGCCCTCCTCGTTCATCGACGCCACCAGTCGCTCGAGACCCTCCCGGTAGTGGTCACCACCGGTGTCGTCGAGTCCGGTCCGTGTCCGCGCCTCGTCCTCGATCTGCTCGACGTCCAGCGTCATCTGGCGAACCGCCGACTCACGGCCCTCCGACGGATGTCGATCGCCGCCCTACGCTCCTCCGGGGAGATCCGTCTGATGCCCGGCGGCAACTCGTCGACGAGTCGGTCGAACGGCACCACGCGGGTGTCCGGCACAGGGGCGGACTCCGTACGGACACAGCGCAGGATGATCGGTCCTTCGCTGTGCCTTGCGGTATCGAGCCAATTGGCGACCCCGGGGTCCCGATGGGCCACCACCACCCGCACCTTCCCGTCATCGTCGACGACGGCCTGGAAGCCGTTGAGGCTGGACTGGCGATTGCCGTAGTCGATCGTCTCCCACCAGACGTTGCCCAGCGAGTAGCCCCAGTAGAGGCCCTCCGGCGGGGTCACCTCGATGAGCAGTGCCTCGTCGGGCGCCAGCTTCCACGAGCCGATGACCGGACGGTTCTCGGCCGCCGCGCCCATCGCCGTCCCGTCCAGGGGAGGAAGGAACGTGTTGGGGTGCTCGGGATTGGAGAACCCCAGGAAGAAGTTGAGGTTCTCCTCCACGAAATCGCCCAGGGCGATGACCTGACGGGCCATGGCCGCCTGCGGCGCAAACGGCAGGTCCTCGTCCACGGTCGGAGGGCCTGAGAGCGACTCGATGGACATGGTGACCGGCACCTCGTGCTGCCAGTCGTAGAAGAATTGCCGGACCACGAGCATGGTGGCGCCCTGGTCGAGTGGGAGCCAATTTCCGTCGTGCGGTTCCGCCGAGAGGATGATCTCGAAATTCCCATCGGCATCCAGTTCGAACTCGTCGAGGAGGGCGTTGGCGGTGGACCCCATCCCGGCCATGACCTGCAGCCCCACGTACCGCGCCGAGCCCCGGTTGCCCCACAGCCGGTAGGTGGTCCCGCCCCGCAGGTCCGATCCGACGTAGATGCAGTCGGGGCATTCCATCCCCCACTTCAGTGCGCCATCCATGGCCGCGGGCTTGATGGCCGGCACCCGGTCGAGGCCCCGTCGCAGGAGCTCGTCGATGCCCACGCCGAGGAGCACGAGCAGATGGCGGAAGCCGGAGGCCATGTCCGCCGGGTCCCGCGGGACCGAGTCGGAGAGCACGACATCGCCGGCCCGTTTCAGCGTCTCCAGCAGGTGGTTCCAGGCCTCGCCGGATTCGAGTTCGTGCCCGGTGGCGTCGCCGGCCGAGGCGGCCTCGCTCACCGAGAACGGAAGCCAGGCGGGATTCTTGAAGGTGCTCATATCGGAACGCAACAGGTTGGAGACAGGGACACGGGAACCGCCCTTCCTGAGGATCTAGTTGACATGGCGTGGATGCTCTCCGCCACCGGACGGGCATCGATCCGGAGGTGGATCCCCGTGGCGCGCACTGGGCGCGGCGACAGTTTCCGCAGTTCTAGGGGTGCATCCGGTTCGAACCCGACGGCGGCGCGCACGACCGGTGATCAGTGGCCCTTCCAGGCCGGCGCCCGCTTCTCGATGAAGGCGCGTGACCCTTCCTTCGCGTCCTCGCTCCCGAAGACACCCGGTTGGATCTCGCTTTGGAGCGCCCATACCTCCTCGTCCGTCATCGACGCGGCGGCACGCATCAGCGTTCGGGTCGCCCGCACGCCGAGCGGGCCGTTGGCGGCAATGCGCTCCGCGAGTTCCACGGCGGTGCGAAGCACCTCACCAGGGGGGACCACACGGTTCACCAGGCCGAGTCCGGCAGCCCGGCCGGCGTCGATCATGTCACCGGTCATCCCGAGTTCGAGGGCGATGGCGAGGGGGATCCTGCGTGGGAGGAACACACCTCCACCGGCGGCGAACAGTCCCCGTTTGGCTTCGGGGATCCCGAATCGGGCCTCGTCGGATGCCACGATCAGGTCACACGCCATGAGGAGCTCGAACCCTCCGGCAACCGCGGAGGCATTGGCCGCTCCGATCACCGGTGTGGTCAGACCGCCACGGATGAAGGTGGCGAATCCCTCCATCTCTGCCTTCTGGCCGTCGCCGTGGGTCATGTCACCCTCGGCGAAGGCCCGGAGGTCCATGCCGGCGCAGAACGCCCGGTCTCCTGTCCCCGTCAACACGACGGCCCGGATCTGCTCGTCCCCCTCGGCTTCGAGCAGCCCTCCGCCGATACCCGCCATGACCGCCACGTTCATGGCGTTGCGGGCCTCCGGCCGGTTGATGCGGACCGTCAGTACAGCACCCGAGCGGTCGACCACTACCTCGTCCGACGGTTCGTCTGGCATGGCCAAGAACGTATCTCGCCGCGCGAGATCAATGGCGGCTCCGTCGACTACCGGGTCACTCTTGGCTCCGGGCCGCGGGGCGGCGACGGCGGCCCTGGCCTCGCTGCTGGTCGCCCAGTCGAATGCCGGCGCCGCCGCCTTGTAGCGCGCCGAGTCGGCGACGATCATCGCCCGACGGACCTGCACGAGGGACCGCACGGCGGTCCGCGGGTTCTCGAGGATCTGCCGGGCCAACGCCACTGCACCCTCGACGTGCGCACCATCCTCGACCAGCCGGGTCAGCATGCCGCCGGCCATCGCCTCCTGGGCCGTGAACATGCGCCCGGTCATGGCGACGTCGTAGGCGAAGGCGGGGGTGCCGAGCTGGGGGATCAGGCCCGGCATCGCCAGACCGATCCTGGTCTCGGTGACCTGGAACCTCGCATCGCGGGCGGCCACGACATGGTCGCAGAGCAGTGCCGTGGCCAATGCGTGGCCCAGGCAGTATCCGTGGACGGCGGCGATGACCGGCTTCCAGTGGTCGCACCCGAGGAACGCCTCGCGCTCCGTCGTCCGATCGGCCGTCGACCCTTCGTCCATCGAGCGCTGCAGGCGAGCGCCCACGTCGCCACCGCTCGAGAACGACTTGCCCTGGCCGAAGAGGATGGCGACCTCGGCGGTTTCGTCGGCGTCCAGGCGGCGTACCGCGGCGCTGAGCGCCCGGAGGTCCTCGTCACGGAAGGCGTTGTGCTTCTCGCGCCGCTCGAAGCTCAGGTAGGCGATGCGGTCCCTCACCACGTAGCCGATGGTCATGGACCCAGGCTTTCCGATGCCGTGGTTGCCGTCAACAGGCACGGGGCCCTTCGGTCGGCATGCGGTCGGCCCCGGTCCCGCCCACGACCCACGCCGATCGGTGACGCGACGAACGCCCGGTCACGGCGAGCGGAAGGCGATGACACCCGTCGGCGTCCCGCCCGCTGAGGTCCCCAGTCCGGTCAGCACGGTCCCACCGGAGATGGCGATTCCACTCCAGCACGGTCCGGGAAGGGCGAGTGAGGTGAGCAGGGCCCCGGTGACGGCATTGCGCACCTGGACCTTCGGAAGGAAGACCTGGCACGAGAACGTCATGCCACCACTCACGGTAGTGGCTCCGAAGGCACGGGCGTCGGAGGCGTGCCACAGGATCCTGCCGGTGGTCGCGTCGATGGCGAAGAAACTCGGGGCCGCCTGGTCGGCTTTGTCTCCGGGGCTTCCCGGGCTGCACCCCGGGGGTTTGGAGAAGTCGCCGATGCCGGTCGCCCCGTAGATGATGGATCCGTCGAACGCCGGGCTCCCGATGAACCCACCGGCCGACCCGCCGAAGACCGCCCTCGTCGACCACCGGATGGCCCCGGTGGCGGGGTCGAGGGAGACGTAGCGGCCGTCCTTGCCGTAGGCACCGAGGAAGGTCGGGGTCCCGTTCGGGGCGGGCCCCACATTGGTGCCCACCTCGTCGAAGTCACAGTGAAGGTTCGGTCCACCGACACTCGTCGTCCACCGCATGCGCTCCGGTGCGGGCGTCGAGCGCGACCACGTGCTCAGCCAGGGCGGTCTGGACGTTCCCGTCGTTGCAGTCGGCCAGGGTGAACACGACCAGGTCCAGGCCGGCCAAGTAACTGCCGGAGGACCAGACACCCCCGCAGCCGTCGTCCAGGACGGTCCCCTTCGAATTGACGTCGGTCTGATGGATCCACACGGGAGCACCGGTCAGGAGGCTGGCCGACACGCAGGGCGACTGGATGTCCCGCACGGGAGCACATCCCCGGTCTGGACGGACCGGTACCATCCGTTCGGCGACACCCGGCGGAGTCGCCCGACGCCCGTACTAGCAGCGGTAGACGCGCTCGGCGTTCGAGGCGAACAGCTTCTCGCGGGACGCCCCACCGAGGCCGGCCGTCACCTCGCTGAACACCTCGTAGAGCTGGTCGAACGTGCCGTACATGGCATCCACCGGGAAGTTGCTGGCGAACAGGCAGCGGTCGACCCCGAACGCCTCGATGGCGTACTCGAGCCAGGGAGCGAAGGCGTCGACGCTCAGGGTCTCCAGCGGCATCGCCAGTCCGGAGAGCTTGCACACCACGTTGGGTCCGAGGTCGGCCAGTGCGTCGATCCCCTCCCGCCAGAGCACCCGCTCCTCGTCAGAACCCGAGCGGGGCCAGCCGGTGTGTTCGACGACGACCACCAGGTCGTCGAAGCCGGCCAGCCCGTCTGCGGCCACCCGAAGCTGATCGGGGTGGGTCATGAGCTCGAACACCAGGTTCCGCTCCTCCAGGGCACGGAGGACCCCGGGTTCCGGCAGCGGGCCCATGTACCGGCCCATGGGCCGGACTCCCCGGAAGCGCGCCGCGGTCATCTGGCGGTCGAGGAGCCCGATGGCCTCGGCCACGGTATCCGTCGGGGGGATGCCGCCGATGATGGCATCAGGACCGCCCCGGGCCGGAGCCCCCTCGTCGAGTTCGACGGTCTCCTCGATCGAGTACCCACCGGTGGCGGCGGCCACGTTGACGAACTTCTCGACGTGCCATCCCGTGGCCTCGGCCCGGTAGGTGTCCACGTCGAAGCGACGGTACATCCGGGATACGTCGGCGGTGTCGGGGGCCTGGGGATGGGACAGGTACGGGTACCAGTCGGTCCGGGCGGGGTCCCACAGGTGTACGTGGGCATCGACGACGCGGGCGGGCCGGTCGGTCATCGCGGGGCCCCTCCGACGGATCGCCCGGTGGCGCCGACGAACTCGCGGAGCGTCCCGTCCAGCCAGGCGGGAACGGCGGGACCGCCGAAGGTGACGCTGCCGATCGGACGGGGGTGGCTGCGCAGCCCGAGCCAGCCGTCGCCGACCACCAGCTCCGCCCCGGCCAGTGCGACGGCCTCGGGGTGGGTGAGCAGGTGGTCGACGAGTTCGCCCGAGATCCTCCCGGCGACCTCCTCGGAGGCCTCGATCCCCACGGCGAAGGCCGTGACCCGCCCCTCGGTCGCCCCGGCGGCCACGCGGGCGTGCTGGGCCGCGGCCTGGGCCCGACTGCGCCCGCCCGAGGTGGTGGCATCGGTGAGGGTCACCAGCCGCACCGGGCGGGCCGCGTCGGCGGCGTAGTCAGCGGTCGCCCGGGCCCATCCGGCATCGGCGTGGAGATCCCCGACGATGTCCCGGTGCTCGGTCAGCACCCGTTCCCAGCCGCCGGCCGACGAGCCCGACGACGGTCGACCTGCGGCGGCGACAACGACGGCGTCGATCGGACCGGTCGCCGCGACCAGGGAGCGCAACGTGTCGGCGGCGGCGGCGAATCCCCGAGCCGGCTCGACGCGATGGCACCGGATGGACCGGGACTCGAGAGCCCGGGAGATCGATTCGGCCAGGAGCGGGCGGTCGGACACGACGGCACAGGACCGCACCGGCCGACGACTGCGACCCCGGTGCGGCCGGCCTCGTCGAAGACCGGTCCGAACCGGGGGTTGCCGCCCCCGGAGCTCGCCTGCTGGGCCTCGGCCTTGGCGAGCGCCGCGGGGACGACCACGTCGAGCACCCGAGCGAGGGAGGCCACCGGGTCGGTGCGCACCACTTCGATGAGGCGGGGCCGGTCGATGACCGCCACCTCCGATCCGCCGGCGAAGAGCACCTGGCCGGAGCACCACCCGAATCCGTCGTCGACGAGGTGTGCGCCGAACGGGCCGAGGTCCTCCGGCTCCGCCACCGAGAGGAACGAGATCCCGCCCCCACCCGATCGACCCGCCTTGCGGGCGCGCTCCAGGGCGGAGGCCATCATCCGGGTCGCGGCGATCGGCGACATGGCGTTGACGGTGACGCCCGGCGGCGCCTGGTGGCCCAGCTCCCACGTGAGTGCGGCGACGGCCCGTTTGGCACAGCTGTACGCACCGGCATCCGCCTCCCGCCACCCGGAGCCGGAGGTGACGCCGAGGATGCGGCCGTGTCCGGCAGCGGCCATGAGCGGTAGGGCGGCGTCCAGGACGTTCAGGTAGCCCCCGAGGTGCACGCCGAGCACGGCCAGCCAGTCCTCCTCGGTGCCCTTGCCGAAGTAGGTCTGCCGGGTGATCCCGGCCACGTTGACCACGGCGTCGAGTCCCCCGTGGTCGTCCGCCAGCTCGATGCAGAGGTCCCGGACCGCATCGCGATCGGTGACCGATACCGACGAGGCCCGGGCCGAGCCACCGGCGGTCACGATGCGACCGGCCGTGGTCTCCTCGGGATCCGGGAGCGGCTGCGACCCGTCGAGGGTCACCAGCGGGTCGACGGTGACCACGAACCAACCGTTCCGGCCGAGCTCCTCGGCGATGCCCGCTCCGATCCCGCCCCCACCACCGGTGACGACGGCCACCCGCTGTCGTCCGCTCACGGGCGCGACGGCCGGACGTCGAGCTCCAGGCCCTCCAGGTTCCCGGCCTCGAGCCACCCTTCGAGCAGCCCCCGGTAGGCAAACCAGTCGCCCAACCCCCGGCCGAAGTTGCCGTTGCGGGGATTCATCTCCTCCGGATTCCCCTCGAAATTGATGCGTGACGGCGTGCAGGCGGACAGCACGGCGCTGGCGTCGACGAAGGAGTCGACGATCTTCTGTGTCCAGGCCTCCTCGGCCTCGGCGCTCACGTCGAACACCTCGACACCCTTCTGGTCCAGCTGGCCTACGACGGCACCGACGAACTCGGCCCCCAGCACGGCCAACTGGGTGTAGTTGACGGTCACCACCGCCTGCTGACCGGGTGCGGGCATGGCGAACATGTTCGGGAACCCGCGGCTCATCATCCCGAACAGGCTGGCGGCACCGTCGGCCCACTTCCCGGCCAGGGTGACCCCACCGCGACCGATGACCTGGTGGCCCGCACGCCGGAAGAGCGGGGTGACCTCCGCCTCGAATCCGGTGGCGTAGACGATGCAGTCCACGTCGTACTGGCGGCCGTCGACGACCGGGCCCCGCTCGGTGATCCGCTCGATGCCTCCGGGGCAGTCGACGACCGTCACCTTGGGACCGTTCAGGGCGGGCAGGTACTCGTCGTGGAAGCAGGGCCGCTTGCACAGGTAGCGGTAGTAGGGCTTCAGGACCTCGGCGGTGGCCGGGTCGGCCACCAGCTCCTCCACCCGTCGGCGGTGCGCCTCCATGACCTCGTAGTCGAACTCCTCGACACGCTGCGCAGGTACTCCGCGATCGTCTGCCCCTCGACACGGGGGACGTTCCGGGTGCCGGCGTAGTCGTGGGTCCACCCGTCGTCCACCAGGTCGCCCTCCACCGGCCGGCCCATGATGATGGCCTGGAAGTTGTCCATGCGGGCGCGCTGCCATCCCGGTTCGAGGCTGCCGGCGAACTCGGGATCGGTGGGTCGGTTGCCCCGCTCGCCGATGGCCGACGGCGTCCGGTGGAACACGTAGAGCCGCTTCGCCGCGTCGGCCAGGGGCGGGACGCACTGGATGCCGGTCGCCCCGGTACCCAGCAGGGCGACCGACTTGTCCCCCAGGTCGGTGAGGGGTTGGCCCGGGCTGCCGCCCGTGTACCCGTAGTCCCACCGGGCCGTGTGGAACGAGTGCCCGGCGAACTCCTCCATGCCCGGGATGTCGGGCAGTTTCAGGAGGTTCAGGATCCCCACGGCCAGGACGTACCACCGGCAGCTGACCGTGTCGCCCCGGTCGGTTCGATCCGCCACCGTCCCAGGTCCTCCTGCCAATCGGCGCACGGTGACCCCGGTGTGGAAGTGGGCGTCGTCGACCAGGTCGAACCGGTCGGCGACCGCCTCGAGGTGGTGCAGGATCTCCTCGCCGAACGCGTACCGGTGCGTGGGGATGAAGTCGAGCTCCTCCAGCAGGGGCAGGTAGATGTACGACTCGATGTCGCACATCACGCCCGGATAGCGGTTCCAGTACCAGGTCCCGCCGATGCCGCCGGCCTGGTCGATGATGCGGATCCGCTCGACGCCGGCCCTGCGGAGGCTCGCCCCGGCGAGGACCCCGGCGATCCCTCCTCCCACGATGACCACGTCGACGTCGTCGTCCACCGGTTCGCGCTCGACGAACGGGCGTGAACGGGTCCGCACGGTACCGGGCGAAGTGCTCGTCGGACCGCAGGTCGCGGATGTCGGCACGGTGCGGGACCAGCCGTCTGTCCCGCTCGGCCAGGTACTTGGCCCGAACCGCCTCGGCGTCGTACCCCCCGGCCGTCGGCTCGGTCTCAGCCACGGCGAGATACTAGCCACGAAACGTCGGGCCGCCCCCGGTCGACACCGGGGTCGGATCCGCATTCAGGCTTCGGCGGGTCCCGGCGAGCCGATGAAGTCGGGGGCGCGGCGATCCTTGAACGCCGCCATGCCCTCGGCCATCTCCGGGGACACCGTGCCCAGGGCCTGGAAGTGCGCCTCCCGGTCGAGCGACACCGGCAGGCTGGTCTCGAAGCTGGCGTTCAGCAATTGCTTGGACAGCCCGAGCGACCGGGTCGGGCCCTGGGCCAGCCGCACGGCCAACTCGTCGGCGGCGGTCGCCAACTCCTCCACCGAGTCGAGGCACCGGTAGGCCAGGCCGAGCTCGACAGCCTCCGCTCCGACCACCTCCTCCCCCAGCAGCACCATCGCCTTGGCCCGGGGCAGCCCGACCAGACGGGGCAGCAGGTAGGCGCCCCCGGCGTCGACCACCAGGCCCCAGCGGGCGAAGGACCAGATGAACCGGGTGGTGGCCTGGGTGAGCACGAAGTCACAGGCCAGGGCCAGGTGGGCGCCCGGACCGACCGCGGTCCCGTTGACGGCGGCCACCGTCGGCTTGTCCAGCTCCCACAGCTCCCGGATGAAGGTCTGCACACCCTTGCGCAGGGCCTCGCTGGTGGAGCGGGGGTCGAAGCCGGCGCCACCGGCGCTGGCCACCGTCGAGGCCCGCAGGTCCATACCCGAGCAGAACGAGTCACCCGTCCCGGTGACGAGCAGCGCCCGCACGCCGGTGTCGTCGCGGGCGGAACGCACGGCGTCCACCAGGTCGTCACGCATCTCGATGGTCAGCGCATTGCGGGCTTCCGGACGGTCGAGCGTGATGCGCCCCACCCGGTCCTCACCGACTTCGTAGCGGATCATGCCGGGATGCTATCCGTGGTCCCGGTCCGCTAGCTTGCCCGGCATGGCCGGCTCGCCCACCAAGGGACCCCCTCCGTCCGGAGTCACCGGGGTCGGGACGGCCGTCGACAAGGTGTGCTCGCTCGACGAGGCGGTGGCCCACGTGCGGGCGGGCGACGCCATCCACGTCGTCACCAACCACACCCGGTGGACCGCGGGGGCCCGCCACCTGGTCCGGCGCTGGTGGGGCCGGGACCCGCACTTCACCCTGGTGATGCTGAGCCTGTCCAGCCTCGGGTCCCTGTTCTTCCGCGGTGGCCTGGTGGACAAGGTGGTCACCGGCTACTCCGGTGACGTCTTCCCGAGCTTCTCCCCCAACCCGATCTTCTCCGACGCCTACCTCCAGCGGTGAGGTCGACGTCGAGCACTGGTCGTTCCTGACGTTCCTCCTGCGCCTCGAGGCGGCGGCCCGCGGGCTGCCCGCCGTGACCACGACATCGCTGGCCGGGTCGTCGATGGCCGCCAACCCGGGCTACACCCAGGTCGACACCCCGTTCGGACGGGTCGGCCTCCTCGAGGCGTACGCACCGGACATCACCCTGCTCCACGCCCCGGTCGCCGACCGACAGGGCAACCTCGCCTTCCAGCCCCCCGGGCTCGAGGGCACGTGGGGGGCGCTCGCCGCCCGCCGCGGCGTGGTGGCCACCGTCGACCGGGTGGTGGACGACATCCGGCCGTGGTCGCACCTGGTCCAGGTCCCCGCCCACCGGGTGCTGGCTGTGGCCGAGACCCCGCTCGGCGCCCATCCCGGTGGTCTGTTCGCCCGCGACGTGCCGGTCGACCCCTACGGCGAGGACCTCGAGTTCTGGGCCGAGGCCCGGGCCGCCAGCCACGGGGACGGCTACGACAGCTGGATCGAGCAGTGGGTGCTCGGACCCGCCACCCAGGAGGAGTACCTCGACCGCCTCGGTCCGGACCGGATCGCCGGGCTGCGGCGCAGGGCCGAGCCCGACTCGTGGCGGGTCGACGAGGCCGCCCATCCACCCGACCTGGCGCGCCGAGCCGGTCGCCTGGGAGATCGCCGCCGTCCACGGTGCCCGGTACCTCGCCGACCGGGTCGTCGACCTCGACGCCGACGCAGTACTGGCCGGGGCCGGTGTGGCCAACCTGGCGGCCTGGCTCGCCGTCGACCTGGCCCGCGAACGCGGCTCCGAGGTCGTGCTGGCCGCCGAGCTCGGTCTGTGGGGCTACCGTCCCACGCCGGCCGACCCGTTCATCTTCAACCATCGAAGCTTCCCGACCGCCACCATGCTGGGCGACGCCGAGCAGGTCCTCGGGGGCCTGGTCGGCGGCCCCGGCACCACGCTGCTGGCCTGCCTCGGGGCGGCCCAGATCGACCGGCACGGCAACATCAACTCCACCGTGATCGGCGACTCGGTGTTCCTGGTCGGGTCGGGGGCGGCAACGACGTCGCGTCGGCGGCCGACGAGGTCGTGGTCATGTCCACGCTGACCCGTCGCCGGGCCGTGGCCGACGTCCCGTACGTGACCTCGCCCGGGGTTCGGGTCCGGGCCTTCGTGACCGATCTCGCCCTCTTCGAGCGGGACGCGGACGGCGAGCTCGCGCTCACCGCCGTGGCCGCGGGCCCGGGTTCGGTCGCCGACCGGGTGGACCACGTGCGCACGCCTGTGCCCGTGGGACCTGCACGAGGCCGACCGGGTGGTCGAGCTCGACCCACCCGACCTGGCCCTCATCGAGCGTCTGCGCCGGTGGGACCCCGAGGGCCGGTTCCTGCGTCCCGGGGCCTAACCGGCCAATGGGTCCATCCAGCCGGGCGACACCGTGGTCCGGCCCGCCACCACCGAGGACCCGATGAAGTTGCGCTGCGCCTCGACCGTCCCCGCACCGAAGCAGAGGCCCCGGATGTCCCGGTAGGCCCGTTCGACCGGGTACTCGTGGCTGTAGCCGTAGCCGCCGTGGATCTGCATGGCCTCGTCGCACACCAGCTTGGCCGCCAGGTTGGCCGCCGTCTTGGCCAGTGCCGTCTCCAACGGGGGCGGGGTCCCCCCGGGGCCGGCCAGGTGGACCGCCCGGGTGAGCAGGAGTCGGGCCCCCTCCAGCTGGACGGCCATGTCCGACAGCTTCCAGCGGAGCCCCTGCAGGTCGGCGATGGGCCGGCCGCCGAGCTGGCGCTCGTTCATGTAGCGGACTGCGTGCTCGAGCGCCCCCTGGGCCGCGCCCACGCACATGGCGGCGTTGCCGCAGCGCTCGTGGTTGAGGTGGCCGAGGAGCACCTTGAACGCGTCCGTGGTGGACGGGTCCCCGGCGACGAGCACGTCGTCCTCGGTGACGACCACACCGTCGAAGGCGACCTCCGCCTCGGTGGCGGCGTGGATCCCCATTCCCCAGTGGCGACCGGTGAGCTCGACCCCGTCCCGGTCCATCGGCACCACGACCGCCCCGATCCCCTTTGCCCCATCACCGCCGGGCCACCGGCACCACACCAGGATCCCCGCCGCCCGGTGGCCGAGCGTCGAATAGTTCTTATAGCCGTTGAGGCGCCAGCGGCCCGGCCCGTCGGCCACCAGCGCACTGCGCATGTCCTGGACGGCCGAGCCGGCGTCGGGCTCGGTGATCCCGATGCTCACGATGGCCCGGCCGTCGGCCACCTGCGGCAGCCACCGGTCCTTGAGGGCGGCTCCGCCGAGGTGCTCGATCCCACGTGACGGCCCGTTGAACGCCAGCTGGCAGCAGATGGCCGTGGACACGTCGTGACGCGCGATCTCCTCCAGGACGATGGCAGCCTCGACGTCACCGAGTCCCAGGCCCCCCCATTCCTCACCGATGGTCACCCGGAACAGGTCGGCGGCGGACAGGGCGGCCAGCGCCTCCTCGGACAGCTCGCCGGTCCGGTCGGCGTCCCGGGCCCCGGGTGCCACCGCCCGGTACCCGACGTCACGGGCGAGGGCCCGCAGTGCCCGCCGGTCCTCCGTCTCGGCGAACGGGTCGATGCCTCGGGACGTGGCCACGGCGTACCGGCTTTCTGCGGGCAGGGGTCGGAAGGCTGCTCCGCCGGGCGCGGCCCCTGGCCGGCCCGGAGGCAGTGCCATAGTATTCCCGCGCCGGCGGCGCCCACCTCCCCTACCCGGGGAACGTCGCCACGGGGACAACGGAGTCGAGGTGTCGCATGCTGCTGGAGAACCGGGTAGCCGTCGTGACCGGGGCCGGTCGGGGGATCGGCCGCCAGTTCGCCCTGGAGCTCGCCGCCCAGGGTGCCGCCGTCGTCGTCAACGACCTCGGAGTGAGCCTGCGGGGGGACGCGGAACAAGAGGACGCCGCCACGACGGTCTGCCGGGAGATCGAGGTGGCAGGCGGGAGAGCGGTGCCGTCACATGAGTCCGTGACCGACTTCGCCGCTGCCGAGCGGATCATCGCCACCGCCGTGGACTCCTTCGGCCGGGTGGACATCCTGGTCAACAACGCCGGGATCGTCCGGGACCGGACCCTGGTGAAGATGGACGAGTCGGACTTCGACGCCGTCATCGCCACCCACCTGAAGGGTGCGTTCAACTGCACCCGGCACGCCGCGCCCCTCATGAAGGAGGCCGGGTACGGCCGCATCGTCAACGTGACCTCCTCGGCGGGGCTGCGGGGCAACTTCGGACAGACCAACTACGGCGCGGCCAAGGCCGGGCTGATGGGGATGACCTTCGTGTGGGCACTGGAGCTGGCGAAGTCGGGCATCACCGTCAACGCCATCGCACCGGCAGGGGCCACCCGGATGACGGCCGCGCTGGCCGGGGACGCCGACGGTGACGTCGATCCGCGGCTGGACCCGGCCATGAACGCGCCGTTGGTCGCCTTCCTCGCCTCCGACCGGGCCGGGCACGTGAATGGGCAGCTCTTCGGACGCACCGACTTCAGCTACACGCTCTTCCAGCACCCGAAGCAGATCGCCTGGATGCACAGGGACGGCGGGTGGGACACCGAGTCGGTGGCCGAGCAGTTCGACACCATGCTGGGCCAGCACCTCCAGACCGTCGGCATGGTCATGCCCTCGGGCCTGACCCAGGACGCGGCCCGGAAGTGACCGGGCAGGTCCGGTAGCGTCGGCCCGGTGCCGCCGGTCACCGTCACCCACGTCGGGCTCGCCGTCGCAGACCTCGAACGGTCGCGCCGGTTCTACGTCGGCGCCCTCGGGTTCGCCGAGACCCGGACCCTGCAGCCCCCCGACGGCGTGTGCGCCACCTTGCTGCGTGTCCCTCCACCTGTCGGCCTCACCGCCGTCTACCTGACCCGTGGCGACTTCACCCTGGAGCTGCTCCACTTCGAGCGGCCGGGCAACCCCGCCGCCCGGGACCGTCCCATGACCGAGCCGGGCCTCACCCACCTCTCGCTCACCACCGATGACCTGCCCGGCACAGTCGCCGCCGTCACCGAGTTCGGCGGTGAGGTGCTGGCCGACACCGACGTCGGCGTGGCCGTGATGGTCCGCGACCCCGACGGTCAGCTGCTCGAGCTGCTGGCTTCGCGGACGGGCTGACCGGCGGTGGCACCGGCCGGCCCACCGGCCGACGACGGGGGTGGCCCGTCCACCGACACCGTGGCATGGCTCCTGGAGCGCCGGGCTGAGGACGACGGTCCGGCGCTTCGCTTCGAAGGGGAGGTGTGGTCGTGGCGGCAGGTGGTAACCGAGGCCCGGGCCCGGGCCGGCCTCCTCGCCCGGTCGCCGCCGGCCACGACGGCCCGGTCCATGGTGGCGTCCTGCTCGACAACACGGCGGAGTACATCTTCCTGCTGGCCGGGGCGGCCCTGGCCGGGGCCGTGGTCGTCGGGTGCAACCCGACCCGGCGGGGCGAGGAGCTGGCCCGGGACGTCCGGAGCCACCGACTGCGGCTCCTGGTCACCGACGACGAGCACCGGCACCTGCTCGACGGGCTCGACCTGGGCATGGCCGCCGACCGGGTGCTCACCACGGACACCGACGACTACCGGACCTCGTCGCCGAGGGCGCGTGGGTGGCCGCCGACGCCCCGCCTCCCCCGCCGGCCCCCGACGACCTCTTCCTGCTGGTGTTCACCTCGGGGTCGACCGGGGACCCAAGGCGGTGCGGATGTCCCAGGGGCGGGCGGCCCGTGCCGCGGTCGCGGATGCCCTTCGACCAAGACGACGTCCTCTACTCGGCCATGCCCCTGTTCCACGGCAACGCCCTCTCCTCCTCGCTCTTCCCGTGGATGGCCGGCGGGGCCACGCTGGTGCTGCGGCGGCGGTTCTCGGCATCGGGGTTCCTGCCCGACGTCCGCCAGCACGGCGCCACGTTCATGAACACCGTCGGCCGGGCCGTCGCCCACATCCTGGCCACCGCGCCGACCGACCACGACCGCGACCACCGGCTCAAGTACGTGCTCGGTCCGGAGACCGTCGGCCACCGACAAGGCCGAGTTCACCCGGCGTTTCGGCGTCCCGCTGTTCGAGGGGTACGGGTCGAGCGAGAGCGCGATCGTGCTGCACCCGGTCGGAGGCGGCCGGCCCGGCGCGCTCGGCCGGCTGCCCAAGGGGCCGAGGCGACATGTGTCGTCGACCCGGCACCGGCGAGGAGCGTGCCACGGGCGGCCTTCGACGCCCGACGGACGCCTGCTCAACCCCGACCGAGGCGATCGGCGAGCTGATCGGGCGGTCCCCGCACTCGGCACTTCGAGGGCTACTACAACAACCCCGAGGCCGAGGCCGAGCGGATCCGCGAACGGCTGGTACTGGTCGGGCGACCTGGCCTACCGGGACGACGACGGCATCTTCTACTTCGCCGGGCGATCCGGCGACTGGCTGCGCGTCGACAGCGAGAACTTCGCCGCCGCGCCGATCGAGCGGATCCTCGGGCGCTTCCCCGGCCTCCGCGGGGTCGCCGTCTACGCCGTGCCCGACGCCCGCACCGGCGACCAGGTGATGGCCGCCCTCGAGCTCGACCGGCCCGAGCGCTTCGACCCGGTCGGCGTTCGCCGAGTTCCTCGATGCCCAGCCCGACCTCGGGACCAAGTGGGCGCCGCGCTACGTGCGCATCGTGGACGTCGCTGCCGGTGACCGGCACCGACAAGATCGACAAGGCACCCCTTCGGGCCGAGCAGTGGTCCTCCCCCGACCCCTACTGGGAACGCAGGGACCGGTCGTCGTCGTACGTGCGGATGACCGCGGGCGACGTGGCCGCGCTCGGCAGACGAGTTCGCGGCCAACGGCCGGGACGGCCTGCTCGCCGGTTGAGGATCAGCCGGCCAGCACGCACCGGGAGCGTCCGGCGCCCCGTTCACCAGCGTCGAGGCCGTGTAGGTCGGCTCGCCCGCCAGGCTCGAACCGGGGGTGGCGGGCGAGCAGCTCCTCGAAGAACACCCGGGCCTCCAGCCGGGCCAGGCTCGCCCCCAGGCAGCTGTGCTCGCCGAACCCGAAGGCCAGGTGGGGCGTGGCCGTCCGGCGTCGGACGTCGAACCGGCCGGCGTCGGGGCCGAAGACCGCCTCGTCTCGGTTGGCCGACGCGTACAGCATGACCAGGAACGTCCCCGGCCTGTACCGGCGTGCCGGCGAGCTCGACGTCGACCACGGCGGTGCGGCCGAAGGCCTGGATGGGGGTGACCCACCGGAGCATCTCCTCCACCGCCGGGGCCAGGAGTGACGGGTCGGCGGCCAGGGCCGCCTGCTGGTCCGGGTGGCGGGCCAGGGCCTCGACCCCTCCCGACAGCAGCGTCCGGGTCGTCTCGTTGCCGGCGACCAGCAGGGTCAGGAGGAACCCGATCACCTCGCCCTCGTCGAGCAGACGGTCCCCCGACCGGCGTGGTGCGCGAGCACCTCCGCCAGTCCCTCCCCGCCGGACGCCGACGACCGCACGTGATCGGCCAGGAACCCGAGCAGCTCGCCCATCCCGTCGGCGCGATCCGCCCGAGAGCCCGTCCGCGGTCTCGATGGTGGCGTCCGACCACCGCCGGAGCCGCTCGCCGTCGGACCCGTCCATCCCCAGCAGTTCGGCGATCACGGCGATGGGGATGGGCGCGGCCAAGTGGTCGACCAGGTCGACGGGCTCGTCGGTCGGGCACGGCGTCCGAGCACGGTCGCGCACCACCTCGCGGATGTCGCGCCTCGAGGGGAGCCACCGACCGCGGGGTGAACAGGCGGTTGACCACCGACCGGTACGCGGCGTGAACCGGCGGGTCGAGGTGCAGGATGGAGAAGGCGCCCAGGCCCCCGCGGTCGAGGGCCCGCAGGGGATCGTTGATCAGCACGCCCCGCCCGGACACGAACCGCTCGGGGTCGCGGCTGATGTCCCGGACCTCCTCGTAGCGGGTGACGGCCACCATCCCGTCCTCCGTCGGGAAGACCGGTGCGTTGCACCGCAGCCAGGACAGGACCTCGTGGTAGTCGGGTCGCAGGTAGAACCCGGGGACCCCGAGTGCGAGCTCCGGACCGTCCGCGCCCCACCGCTCCCCGGCCCCGCCAGACTCCCGCGTCCCGACCATTGACCCTCCCCGGTGGGCCACCACGTTACCCAGCCGGGCGCCGTCGGGAGGATCTACACTCCGGCCACCATGGAGTCCGCAGCCCAGACGCCCGCCCCCCACCTCGGCGCCCAGGCCGCCGACCACCCCGACCGTCCGGCGGTGGTCATGGCCGGATCGGGCGAGGTGACCACCTACGCCGAGCTCGACGAGCGCTCGAACCGCCTGGCCCACGCCTTCCGGCAGGCCGGCCTCCGGGCCGGCGACCACGTGGCCCTGATGATGGACAACGGGTCGGCCTTCCTCGAGGCGGCGTGGGCCGCACAACGGGCCGGGCTGTACTACACGGCACTCAACTCCCACCTGCGCCGCGACGAGGCCCAGTACATCCTGGACGACTGCGGGGCCCGGGCCCTGGTGATCACCGCCGGGCTGGCCGCTGTGGCCGCCTCGCTCGACCTCGGTGCGGTCCCCCTCAAGGTCGCCGTCGGCGGTGAGGTCCCCGGGTTCACGCCGCTGGGAGGAGGTCCTGGCCGGTGGGCGCCCCGACGCCGATCGACGACGAGGCCGAGGGTCGCGAGATGCTCTACTCCTCCGGCACCACCGGCGTGCCCAAGGGTGTGCGCAAGCCGTTGGGAGTCACCGTCCCCGGCCACCCCGAGGCCGTTTCGGTGGCCATCGCCCTGGGTATCGGCGCCATGGGGGTCACCGGGTCGTCCGTGTACCTGTCACCGGCGCCGCTCTACCACTCGGCGCCGCTCGTCTACTCCATGGCCATGCACCGGCTGGGGGCAACGGCGGTGATCATGGAGTCGTTCGACGCCGCCGGCTGCCTGGAGGCCATCGATCGGCACCGGGTCACCCACGCCCAGTTCGTCCCCACCATGTTCACCCGCATGCTCCGCCTGCCCGAGGAGCAACGCCTGGGCTACGACGTGTCGAGCCTGCGCTACGTCGTCCACGCCGCCGCACCCTGCCCGGTGCCGGTCAAGCACCGGATGCTCGAGTGGTGGGGGCCGATCATCTACGAGTACTACGCCGGCACCGAGGACCTGGGATCGTCGTTCATCACCCCCGGCGAGTGGCTCGAGCATCCCGGGTCGGTCGGCCGACCCCGTGACGAGATGCACATCGTGGGCGACGACGGCGAGGAGGTCCCGACGGGGCAGCCGGGAACGGTCTACTTCGCCGGTGGGCGCGAGTTCGAGTACCACAACGACCCCGACAAGACGGCCGCCGCCCACGACCACCACGGATGGCGGACACTCGGGGACGTCGGCTACGTGGACGAGGACGGCTACCTCTACCTGACCGACCGGTCGGCCGACATGATCGTGTCCGGCGGGGTGAACATCTACCCCCGCGAGGCCGAGCAGGTGTTGCTCGGCCACCCCTCCGTGGTCGACGCCGCCGTGTTCGGCATCCCCGACGACGAGATGGGCGAGTCGGTGAAGGGGGTGGTGCAGGTGGGCGAGCCGGTCGGCGAGGCCGAACTGCTCGACTGGTGCCGCGACCACCTGGCCGCCTACAAGTGCCCTCGCTCGATCGACCTGGTGGACGCCCTGCCCCGGGACCCGAGCGGAAAGCTGTTCAAGCGCCTGCTGAAGGAGCCCTACTGGGAAGGGCGGGACTCCCGGATCGTGTGAACGGACGGCCCGGCCGGACAGAGCATCCCGGAAGTGTGGCCCGTCGGGTACGCCCGGTGTCGGGCCCCGCCCGCCGGCTGATGCGGCCCGTCTCACCACCGTGGGCCTCGGTGCTCGCCGGTGAGCGTTCAGATCCGGACGGCGGTGCGGTAGGTTCGGCGACCATGCCGCCGTCCCCGGGTCCGCTCGTGCTCCTCCACGGGTTCGGATCGACCTTCGACCACAACTGGGTGCAGAGCGGGTGGGTGGACATCCTGGCCGATGCCGACTGCACCGTTCCCGTCATCGACCTGCCCGGCCACGGGACCTCCGGCCGGTCCACCGACGTCACGGACTACCGCTCGGTCGAGGAGGATGTCGCCTCGTCGCTGCCCGAGCAGACGTCGGCCGTCGGGTACTCGGCCGGGGCGCAGATCCTGCTCCGGATCGCGGTCGCCCACCCCGGACGGTTCGATCGCCTCGTGCTCCTCGGTGTGGGCGACAACGTGTTCGAGGAGTCGGACAACTCGTCGATCGTCGAGGCGTTGGAGTCCGACTCCGAGCCGGAGGACGTCCAGGCCCGGGTGTTCACCCGCCTGGCCGCGTCGACCGGCAACGACCCGATGGCGCTCGCCGCCTTCCTCCGGCGCACGCCGCCCCGACTCACGCCGGAGGACCTCGTCGTCGTGAACTGTCCGGTCCTCGTCGTGCTGGGCTCGGAGGACTTCGTGTCGTCGGCCGACCGTCTCGTCGAGGCCCTGCCGGCGGCCACCCTGGTGGCCGTGCCGGGCGTGGACCACTTCGCCACGCCGTCCGACTTCGGTGTGATCGACGCCACCATGCGCTTCCTCGGCCTGGGGTGACGCGGCGCGTCCGGACGCGGACCGCATCGCCGCCCGAATCCACGGCTGCGGGTACGTTCGCGGGTATGGACCCCTCATCGGTGCTGCTCACCGGAAGCGTGGCCGTCGTCACCGGCGGGGGTGCGGGCATCGGCCGCGGCATCGCCCGTGGGCTGGCGGCATTCGGGGCATCGGTGGCCGTGTGGGAGCGCGACCCGGACACGGCCACCTCGGCCGGTCACGAGGTCGGTGGCCTCGGGCTGACGGTTGACGTACGCGAGCCCGACCAGGTCGATGCCGCGCTGGCCCGCACCCTCGACGCGCTCGGACCGGTCGCCGTCCTGGTGAACAACGCCGGCGGCGTGTTCCGCTCGGACCTGCTCGACACCAGCGAGAACGGCTGGGACGCGCTCTACCGGGCCAATCTGCGCAGCGTGCTGCTGTGCACCCAGCGGGTCGCCCGGTCGATGGTGGCGCACGGAACCGGGGGCAGCATCGTCAACGTCACGTCGATCGAGGGGGTGCGGGCCGCCCCCGGGTACGCCGCCTACGCCGCCGCCAAGGCCGGGGTCATCAGCCTCACCCGGACCGCGGCCCTCGAGCTGGCTCCCTACGGGATCCGCGTCAACGCGCTCGCCCCGGACATCACCTGGACCGAAGGCATGGTCGCCGTGGCCCCGGACGGGGCCGAGGAGCAGTTCGGACGCATCGTCCCGATGGGCCGGGCCGGCCACGTGGACGAGATGGCCGGCGCCGCCGTCTTCCTGGCCGGTGGTCTGTCGAGCTACGTGACCGGTCAGACACTGCACGTGGACGGCGGGTCCGAGGCTGCCGGTGGCTGGTACCACGACCCCGGGGGGAGCGGCTACGTGCTCGGGCCCCCGCCCGGTACCGGGCCCGTCAGTCCAACAGGCTGAATCCGCCCCGCCCTGACCGGGCCAGCTCGTAGCAGAGGGTGTCGTAGGGCTCGATGATGCCGTAGACCGTCTCCCCTTCGCTGGTGAACCGGGCGTGGTGCTGGTCGAGGCCGCAGATCCGTGACCGTACCGCGGGGTCGTCCACGTCGTAGGTCTCCCCGGTCACGACGCCGTCGCCCACCCCCATGCCCTGCCACAGGTCGCCGTCGGGAGTGCCCCCGTTGGGGCCGCCGTACATGGCGCACCGCAGGAAGGCGATCTGGTTCCCCAGGCGCTCGAATGCGACGGTGCGCTCGTGGCCGTCGGAGAAGACGTAGTCCACCTCGCCCGACACCAGGAGCCGGGTGTCGGGCTCGAACCGCAGACGGTAGCGACGGTCGCGGAGGGTGTCGCTCCCCCGCCGTCGGTCGCCCAGGTTGTAGAGGACATGGTCCCCCCAGATCCCGTACTCGGCGAACTCCACCCACTCCCCCGAGTGCGGATGCTGGTACCCGCCCCACAGCGACCGGCCGCCCACCCCGTCCCGGGTTCCCCAGTGATGGTCCCGGGTCCCGCAGTGGTGCTCCGTCGTGACCTCGTGGCGGACCCCGCCGACCTCGACCCATCCGGACTGCCGGCCGAACCCGTCGTAGCCGGCCACCCCGGCGAAGGAGCGGGTGCCGACCACCGAGCCCCCACCGATGTTGCGGTAGACCGGGCGCTTGGTGTCGAGCCAGGCCAGGTCGAAGGCGATCCCGTGGTCGTTGTCGCCGAGCGACAGGTGCCACTCGCGGAACGGGGTCACCACCTCGAACGACAGCGGCCCCACCGTCATGTCCATCCGGTTCAGGCCGAGCTTGCGGTGGGCCCGGACGGTGGTGTGCCGGCCGCGCCGGTTCACGATGGCGAACGCCTCGGCGGTCCCGAGGTTCGGATAGACACCCATGCCCGCCACCACCAGGAGGTCACCGGTGTCGTCCTGGCAGGTGAACCACATGCGCTCGTAGGCCCGTGGGTCCGAGGTCCACATCACCCGCACCGGGAGGGGGTTGTTGTGGATCAGGAACTCGTCGAGCCCCGACATCGGGTGGTGCTCGACGCCCGAGTCGAACTGCCCGCCGTCCACCGGGCCCGGCGTCATCCCCCCACCCCGTGGATGGCCTTGCGCTCGACGTACTCGTCCATGCCGGCCTCGCCCCACTCACGCCCGATGCCCGAGTGGCGGTACCCGCCGAAGGGGGCCAGGGGGTCGGGTGCGTAGCCGTTGAGGCCGAACGTCCCGGTGCGCACGCCTCGGGCCACGGCCAGACCCCGGGCCTCGTCGGTCGTCCACACCGACCCGGCCAGCCCGTAGACCGAGTCGTTGGCGATCCGGACGGCGTCGAGGTCGTCGTCGTAGGGGATCACGCTCAGTACCGGGCCGAAGATCTCCTCCCGGGCGATGCGCATGCCGTTGTCCACGTCGGCGAAGACGGTCGGTCGGACGAACCAGCCGACGGGCAGCCCGTCGGGGGCGGTGCTCCCCCCGACCACCAGGCGTGCCCCGTCGGCCACACCGGTGTCGATGTACCCGCGGACCCGATCGCGCTGGCGCCGGCTGACCAGGGGCCCCATGCGGACATCGGGGTCGAACGGGTCGCCGACCGGGAGGGAGTCCGCCGCCGTGGCGACCGCGTCGACCACCTCGTCGTACCGGCCGGCCGGGGCCAGGATCCGGGTCTGGGCGGCACAGGCCTGCGAGTTGTTGACGAACGACGCGTACCGCAGTCCCTTGGCCAGCTGCCCCAGGTCGGCGTCGTCCAGTACCACCGCGGCCGACTTGCCCCCGAGCTCGAGGCTGACCCGACGCAGCGAGCGCCCGCACTCGGCGGCGATCCGGCGACCGGCGGCCGTCGACCCGGTGAAGGCCACCTTGTCCACCCCCGGGTGGGCCACCAGCGCCTCGCCGGTGGCCACCCCACCGGTCAGGACCGAAACCACCCCGTCGGGCAGGCCGGCCGCCTCGATCACCTCGGCCAGGATCACCGCGTCCAGCGAGGCCTCGGGCGCGGCCTTGACCACCACGGTGCAGCCGGCCAGCAGGGCGGGCGCGAGCTTGGTGGCGATGAGGACCTGAGGGACGTTCCAGGCCACGACCGCGGCCACCACCCCGACCGGCTCCCGCCGCTCCAGGTAGTCCATGTAGCGACCGGTTCGCCGGACCTCCCACGGGTAGTCCCGGGCGATCTCCGTCATCGAGTGCAGGATGTCGATGGGCGCGCCGACCTGTCCGAGGCGCGAGAAGCCGATCGGGGCGCCGTTCTCCGAACTGATGGTCCGGGCCAGCTCCTCGGCCCGCTCGGCCATGCCGGCGGCGATGCGCCCCACGGCCTCGATCCGCTCGCCGACCCCGCTGTCGGACCACGTCGAACGGTCGAAGGCGGCCCGGGCCGCGCCCACCGCCCGGTCGACGTCCTCGGGCCCGGCCACCGGCACCCGGCCCACCACCTGCTCGGTGTGGGCCTCGACCACGTCCACCGTGTCGCCTGTCGACGGCGCCACCCAGCGCCCGCCGACGAAGAGGTGCTCCACCACGCTGGCGGGCCCCGGTCCGCCGGTCACCGGGGCAGTCCCAGCATCCGCTCGCCGATGATGGTGCGCTGGACCTCCGAGGTGCCCCCGGCGATGGAGGCGGCCTTGCTCCACAGCCACTGGCGCTGCCAACGGCCACCATCCGGGTTCCCTGCGGCCGACCCCCACAGCGGGGCGGCGTCGCCGACCACGGCGAGGCCGGCGTCGGACAGGGACTGGGTCATGTCGGTCCACGCCAACTTGACCAGCGATGACTCCGGCCCGGGCTCCTCGCCCCGGGCCAGGCGGGTCATCGTCCGCCAGTTGTGGAACCGCAGGACCCGGAGCCTCACGTAGGCATCGACCAGCTGGTCGGCCACCTGTGGGTCGTCGAGCGCACCCGTGGCCGCGGCCAGGTCGAGCAGCTGGCCCAGGTACACCTCGTGGACCACCTGCTCCTTGAACGGGAAGGTGGTGCCCCGCTCATGGGCCAGGGTGGTGTTGGCCACCCGCCATCCCTGGTGCACGGCCCCGATGAGCTGCTCGTCGGGCACGAAGACCTCGTTCAGGAAGACCTCATTGAACTCGGCCTCACCGGTCATGGTGACGAGGGGCCGGACCTCGACACCGGGCGCCGTCATGTCCACGGCCAGGCACGAGATCCCCCGGTGGCGCGGGGCCTCCGGATCGGTGCGCACCAGGGCGATCCCCCAGCGGGAGTACTGGGCGTAGCTCGTCCACACCTTCTGGCCCTCGACGACCCAACCGCCCTCGGTGGCCACGGCCCGGGTGGTGAGCGAGGCCAGGTCCGACCCGGCGCCGGGCTCGCTGAACAGCTGGCACCAGATCTCCCCGGCGTCCAGGATCCCGGGCAGCCACCGCCGGCGCTGGGCGTCGTCCCCGTGGGCCAGCAGGGTGGGGCCCACCAGGTTGACCCCGGTCCGGTTCACCGGCTGGGGCGCCCGCGACCGGCGCGTACTCGATGTTGAACAGCGCCACCTCCATCGGCGTCGCGCCCCGTCCGCCGAACACCGTCGGCCAGTGGATGCCGACCCACCGGTCGGCGGCCAGCCGGGCCTGCCAGCGCCGGCCCCACGAGAACTCCTCGTCGAAGTCACCGAACACGGGCGCGGGCTCGACGTTCGCCTCCAGCCACCCGCGCAGCTCGTCACGGAACCGGCGCGACTCCTCGGACAGGGAGAGGTTCATCCACCCCCGTTGTAGTGCAATCCGGACGGTCCTGGCGACTGCATGCCATACTCGCCCCAGGACGGCGCCGCTCCGGGGGAGACCGGAGCTGTGCGGGGGCCGGGGAGATGGTTCGTGCCCGTTCCCACTGTCGGACGGGGCCCGCCGTCCGGGACCGCCCGGTCCCCGCCGTCCGAGCACCGCACACCCCGTTCCCGACACCCGACGACCCAGACCCGCACGAACAGGAGCACCGCATGCCCGCCACCACGCTGACCGGAGAGTCCCGACTGCTGATCGACGGAGCCCTGGTGGACGCCGCGCGAGGGCGGCCGCTTCGACAACGTGAACCCGGCGACCGAGGACGTGCTCGGCCAGACCGCCGATGCCACGGCCGTCGACATGGACCGGGCCATCGCAGCCGCCCGTCGGGCCTTCGACCACACGACGTGGTCGACCGACCGGGGTTTCCGCCAGCGGTGCCTGCGCCAGCTCCATGACGCCATCGTCGGCGAGCAGGAGCAGCTCCGGGCCGAACTGGTGGCCGAAGTGGGCTGCCCCGTGATGACGACCTACCTGGCCCAGCTCGACGCCCCCCTGGCCGAGGGCCTGCTGTGGCCGGCCGCCTACATCGACTCCTTCGAGTGGGAGCGTGAGCTCCCCGACAACGAGGCCTTCGGCGTCCCGAGCTGGCAGCGGGTGGTCAAGGAGCCGGTCGGCGTGGTGGGCGCCATCATCCCGTGGAACTACCCGTTCGAGATCACCATCGGCAAGCTCGGCCAGGCACTGGCCACGGGGAACACCATGGTGATCAAGCCGGCGCCGGACACGCCGTGGAACGCCACCCGGATCGGACGGCTCATCGCCGACCACACGGACATCCCGGCCGGGGTGGTCAACGTCGTGGCCTCGTCCGACCACCTGGTCGGTGAGCAGCTGGTGACCGACCCGCGGGTGGACCTGATCTCCTTCACCGGGTCCACCGCCACCGGCAAGCGGATCATGGCCGCCGGGGCCCCGACCCTCAAGCGCCTCTTCCTCGAGCTGGGCGGAAAGTCGGCCGACATCATCCTGGACGACGGCGACGTCGAGTCCAAGATGGCCATGCTGGGCTTCATGTGCCTGCACGCCGGCCAGGGGTGCGCCATGCTGACCCGGACCCTGGTCCACGAGTCGCGCTACGACGAGGCGGTGGAGATCGCGGCGGCCGCCGTGGCCGGCGTCACCTACGGTGACCCCACCGACGCCGGCAACATCATGGGCCCGGTCATCAACGCCCGCCAACGCGACCGGGTGCTGGGCTACATCGACTCCGGCGTGGCCGAAGGCGCCCGCCTGGTGACCGGTGGCGGACGCCCCGACCACCTGGACAAGGGGTGGTTCGTCGAGCCCACGCTGTTCGCCGACGTCGACAACTCGATGCGCATCGCCCGCGAGGAGATCTTCGGCCCGGTGCTCGTCCTCATCCCGTTCCGTGACGACGACGACGCGGTGCGCATCGCCAACGACAGCGAGTACGGCCTGTCCGGCGGCGTGACCTCGGCCTCCGAGGAGCGGGCCCTGTCGCGTGGCCAGGAGGATCCGGTCCGGGACGGTCGATGGTCAACGGCGGCATCTACTACAGCGCCGGTTCGCCGTTCGGCGGCTACAAAGGCAGCGGCGTGGGGCGCCAGAACGGTCGCGAGGGCTTCGAGCAGCACCTCGAGACCAAGACCATCGCCGTCGGTAAGTGACCGACGCCGGGGCCGACTCCGACGACAGGCACCACGACGAACGGGCCCAGGTGCGTGACGCCCACGACCGGGTCCTTGCCGCCGGCGACCACCTCCTGCAACAGCTGTCCATGCGGGACGTCGAGGTGGCCGGGGCCGACCTGGCCGTCGAGTTGGATCTCGATGGGCGGATCACCAACCCCCGCGGCGCCCTCCAGGGTGGCCTCCTGGCGACGCTCGTCGACATCGTGGCCGGCCGGGCCGTGCTGGCCGGGGGGCCGGGGGACGGCGTGGCCACCTCGGAGCTCTCCGTCCACTATCTGCACGGACTGACCATCGGCCCGGGCCGGGCCGTGGCCACCGTCGTCCGGCGCGGCGACCATTCCGCCGTGGTCACCGTGGACGTGTTCGACGCGGGCTCCGACACCCTGTGCGCCATCGCCACCGTGGCGTTCTCCGTCAACCCGGCACCCATGGACCGAGTGCCCTAGATTCCCACCCGGGGAACCCGGACGGCCGATGCCGCCCTCCCTGCAGCGCCCGGCCAGCCGTGCGGCGGCCCCGACACCCGAGGAGCAGGCATGTCCGAAGAGTTCGTGCAGTACGAGACCCTCGACGAGGGACGCATCGCCCGCATCATGTTGAACCGACCCGAGGCCCGCAACGCGCAGAACCGGGGCCTGCTGGTCGAGCTCGACGAGGCATTCCTGCGGGCCGAGGCCGACGACACGGTGCGGGTGGTCATCCTCGGCGGCATGGGCCCGATGTTCTCGGCCGGGCACGACATGGGCTCCAAGGTGGCCATGGCCGAGTGGAGCTCCGACAACCCCCATCCGACCCGGCTGGTGAACGGGGGCACACGCAGCGGGGCCGAGCAGCGGATGCTCCAGGAGTGGCACTACTACTTCGAGAACACCCGCCGGTGGCGCAACCTCCGCAAGATCACCATCGCCCAGGTGCACGGCACGGTGTTCGCGGCCGGGCTGATGCTGATGTGGGCCTGCGACCTCATCGTGGCCGCCGACGACGTCTCGTTCGCCGACGTGGTCGGCACCCGGCTCGGGATGTGCGGTGTCGAGTACTTCGCCCACCCGTGGGAGTTCGGGCCCCGCAAGACGAAGGAGCTGATGCTCACCGGGGACTCGCTCGACGTCGACGAGGCCCACCGCCTGGGCATGGTGTCCAAGGTCTTCCCGGCCGACCAGCTCGCCGACAGGACGCTGGAGTTCGCCCGCCGCATCGCCGACCTCCCCACCATGACGGCGCTGCTCATCAAGGAGTCCGTCAACCAGACGGTCGACAACATGGGCTTCTACAACTCGCTCAACGCCTGCTTCACCCTCCACGAGCTGAACCACGCCCACTGGGCCGAGGTCCACGGGGGTGGCGATGCCCATCGCCACGGTCGAGGACGGCATCGCAGACTGGCGGTCGGCGCCACCGGTGCAGCCGGCCCTCAAGTCGGAGCCCTGATTCCCCTCCGGGGACGGTCGGGCCCGTTCAGTCCGAGGAGGGTAGTGCCTTCGCCGTCTTGAGCTCGAGCAGACGGCCGTCGATGCCGAGTGAGCCGGCCCCTGGCTTGACGCAGAGGATCTCGACGCCGGACGCCTCGTCGCTGTAGCGCTTGCCCAGGAGGGTGCCGCCGTCGTGGCCTTCGTCCACCGGGGCGCTCCCCGTCGACGGCGGTGTCGATCGGGACCACCGGCACGCCGCCACAGGTCAGCTCACCCCCGCTGCCGACCTTGACCACGACGACCTCGGTTTCGCACACCTGACTCCGGAACCGGGTCCCCGGCTTCAAATCCACGATGACCCTCCCTCGGCGTCCGTCGAACCGTCCCGGGCATCCTGTCACGCCCGGACCACCGGCGCCGTGGATTCGGGACCATCGGAGGAGGCCGGGGCACTCCCTTGAGGCACCCGGGAGGCCGGTGATAACGTCATTCTCGCCACAGGAGATTCCTCGTCCGGCACGCCCGGACGGGCCGCACGGGCACACCGGTGACCGGCCGGGCGCCGACGTCAGCACCAAGGGGGAACACCGTGCCATCGCGAGAACTCGACTTCCCGATCTTCGACGCCGACAACCACATGTACGAGACCGCGGAGGCGCTCACCAAGTTCCTCCCGAAGCAGTACGCCAAGGCCATCGAGTACATCGACATCAAGGGGCGGACCAAGATCGTGGTGCGGGGCACGATCAGCGAGTACATCCCCAACCCGACCTTCGCCGTGGTCGCCGCACCCGGCGCCCAGGAGGACTACTACCGCAACGGCAACCCGGAAGGGAAGTCCTACCGGGAGCTCATCGGCGAGCCCATGAAGAGCCCACCGGCCTTCCGCGAGCCGGCGCCCCGGTTGCAGCTCATGGACGAGCTGGGCATCGACCGGGCCCTGATGTTCCCCACCCTGGCCAGCCTGATCGAGGAGCGGCTGAAGGACGACCCCGAACTGATCCAGGTCATCGTCCACGCCCTCAACCAGTGGATGCACGAGACCTGGCAGTTCGACTACGAGGGACGCATCTTCGCCACCCCGGTCATCTTCATGGGACTGGTGGACAAGGCGCTCGAGGAGCTGGAGTGGGTCATCGAGCGGGGCGCCCGCTGCGTGCTGATCCGCCCGGCCCCCGTTCCCGGGTTCCGCGGCACCCTCTCCCCCGGTCTGCCCGAGTTCGACCCGATCTGGGAGCGCATCCAGGAGGCCGGCCTCCTGGTGGGCATGCACGCCTCCGACAGCGGCTACAACCAGATCGCCAACTGGTGGGAGAACAACTCCGAGTTCCTGCCCTTCCAGCCCTCCGCCTTCCGGGCCCTGGCCCAGGGGCGCCGGCCCATCTACGACACCATGGCCGCCCTGGTGTGCCACGGGGCGTTCACCCGCTTCCCCGACCTCAAGGTGGCCGCCGTCGAGAACGGGGCCAACTGGGTCCGCACCCTGCTCGGCGACCTCGACGACGTCTACCACAAGATGCCCCAGGAGTTCGCCGAGGACCCGCGTCGAGGCCTTCCTGCGCAACGTCTACGTGAACCCGTTCTGGGAGGACGACCTCCAGGCGCTGGTGGACCTGGTCGGGGCCGACCACGTCCTGTTCGGCAGCGACTACCCCCACCCCGAGGGCCTGGCCGACCCGATCACCTACGTGGACGAGCTCGAGGGCATGGACGAGGGCGTGAAGGCCAAGATCATGGGCGGCAACCTGGCCGGCCTCATGGGCGTGGCCGTCCCCGCCTGAGCAGTCCTCGGTCGGCCCGTCGGGCCCGTTCCTAGGCCGAGGGCTCCGGGCCCACGATGGACACGAAGCTGACGCACTCGCCCGGGGCGCCGCCCAGGTTGTGGGTGAGCCCCAGGGTCCGCCCCGGCCCGACCGTCGCCACCTGGCGCTCCGGCGGGGCCTCGTGGCGCAGCTGCAGCCAGCACTCGAAGAGCATGCGGAGCCCCGACGCCCCGATCGGGTGGCCGAAGCTCTTCAGCCCCCCGTCCGGGTTGACCGGGAGCTCGCCATCGCGGTCGAACACGCCGGCCATGACGTCCTTCCAGCCGAGGCCCCGCTCGGAGAATCCGAGGTCCTCCATCAGCACCAGCTCGGTCGGGGTGAAGCAGTCGTGCACCTCGGCCATGGCCAGCTGGGCCCGCGGGTCCGTGATCCCGGCCTGGCGGTAGGCGTCCTCGGCCGACCGCACCACCTCGGGGAAGGTGGTGTAGTCGTACTCGGGGTCGCTGGCACCGCCGCCGGGGCCGGCCACGAAGCTCAGGGCCTTCACGTACAACGGGTGGTCGGTGTACCGGTGGGCGTCCTCGGCCCGGCAGATGATGGCGGCGGCCGAGCCGTCGCTCACCCCGCTGCAGTCGAACACCCCGAGGTCGCCGGCCACGAGCGGGGACCGGGTGATGGTCTCGAGCGGGACCTCCTTGCGGAACTGCGCCCGGGGGTTGAGCGCGCCGTTGCGGTGGTTCTTCCACGCGATGCGGCTCATCACCTGCTTCATCTCCTCGGCGTCCACCCCGTAGCGGTGGGCGTAGGCCGGGGCCACGAACGAGAAGGCGGCCGGGGAGGACAGCGCGGCGTCCGTGCCGTCACCCACCGGTCGGACCCCGGTGAGACCCGAGAACCCCGAATCCTTCAGCTTCTCCACCCCGATGGCCATGGCCAGGTCGTAGGCGCCCGACGCCACGGCGTAGCAGGCGTTGCGGAAGGCCTCGGAGCCGGTGGCACAGAAGTTCTCGAGCCGGGACACCGGCTTGTAGTCGATCTTGAGCGGCTTGGACAGGGCCACCCCGGACACCCCGGAGGCCATGGTGCCCAGCCAGAAGGCGTCGATGTCGTCGAGGGTGACCCCGGCCGACGCGATGGTGTCCTTGGCCGCGTCGAGGAGCAGGTCGTTGACGCCCTTGTCCCATCGCTCCCCGAACGGGGTGCACCCCATCCCCACGATGGCCACCTGGTCGCGGATCCCATTGCTGGTCATGCGTCTCCTCCTCGTTCCGGGCCGGCGTCGTCGGCCGACGCCGTGACCACGGGTCGGGCCTTCCAGAAGTAGTTGTGGACACCCTTGGCCGTGGACAGCACCCGGAAGACCATCTCCACCCGGGTGCCGATGGCCAGGCGTTCGGGGTCGACGTCGGTCATCTCGCACCGGTACCGACCGCCCCCGTCGAAGTCCACCACCGCGCCGACCACCGGGGGCGACGGGCTGAAGGCCAGGTGGTCCACCGTGAAGGTGGCCACCTGACCGGCCACGTCGGCCATCCGCACCGGTTCCATCTCGTCGATGGTGCGGCACCGCAGGCAGACCCGGGACGGGGGCAGGTGGCGGAAACCGCACGCCCGGCAGTCGCTGGCCGTGAAGCCCGACTTCCAGGTCGTGACCCGCCAGGTCGCCGGTGCGCCCGGACGCTCCGGGTCGGGCCGGCGGGGCGGCTCCCGCCGCAGTTCGTCGCGCCAGGTCAGGAACCGGGCGTAGGGCAGGTCGTCCCGTCCCCCGCCGGCCGACTCCGCCACCGTCGCCACACCTCGGGACGCACGGTCGGCCCGCACCGCGAGGAAGGGCGTCGGTGGCCCGGAACACGAACACGTCCGCTCCGTCGGCCACCACCACCACGGCGATCAGTTCGCCCGGTGCCGCCCGGTCGAGGACGTCGGCCAGCAGCATCCCGGCCTGGGCCGCCCCGAGGTTGCCCACGACCGACGACCGGTCGGCCACCGCGGCCTCGGGACGGGTCCCGAGTGACCGGCCCACCGCCTGCACGGCCCGCACGTGCAGCCCGGCCACCGCCAGGTGGTCGATGTCGGCGGCCACGATGCCGGCACGCTTGAACGCCTCGGCGGTGGCGGCCTCGACCAGGGGGACGTAGACCTCCTGGCCGAACCGCTCCTCCCACACCTTCGAGTCGGCGTCACCCGGGGTCCGCCACCGGTCGAGGAACTCGGCCGACACCGCGGCGTGGGCCACGAGCTCGGCGACGACTGGCGCATCACCCCCGTCCGGCCCGAACACGAAGGCGGCGGCGCCGTCGCCGCCGTCGCGCTCCTCGGCACCACCGGCCAGTCCCGTGCGCAGGTCGGCGAGCACAGCCATGCCGCGGGTGCCACCGGTCGTCGACTGTGCGAGGGCGGCTCGGAGGGCGGCGGCCGACGACCGCACCGAGCCCAGTACGTCATAGGCGCCGGTCCACGCCGGCAGCTCCAGGGCGGCGTGGACGGCGGTGGCGTTGGTCTTGTCGAGGTAGGCCGGGGCCGGGGTGGCGAAGTAGAGGTCGTCGGGCGGCGGGCCGGCCAGCGCGGCCAGGGCCCGACGGGCGGCCTCGACGCCCATGGTGGTGGTGTCCTCGTCGTAGGAGGCGACGGTCCGGGTTCCCCGGCCCGACGGGCCGCCGAGGGTGGCACCGATGGCCGAGCGCTGCAGCCGCCAGTAGGGCAGGTACACGCCCCAGGCCAGGATCCCCGTGCTGGTGTTCCCCGTCATCGTCCATCGTCCCCCTGGTCCGCGCCCGCCCCCGAATCGACCGTCACCGGGGAGGTTACGGCCGCACCGGCACGGGACGCAGCATAGTGGCCGCCTCTCCGGACCCTAGAATGCATCGTCCGGGTCCACGGCGCCGAGGCGAGGAGTTCCATGGGACGAAGTCTGTTCGAGGACGAGCACGAGGAGTTCCGCGCCAGCTTCCGGCGCTTCGTGCAGCAGGAGATGCTCCCGCACTCGGACGAGTGGGACCGGGCCGGGATCGTCGACAGATCGGTGTTCGCCGACGCGGGCCGCAACGGCTTCCTGGCCATGGCCGTCCCCTCCGAGTACGGCGGTGGGGGGAACGACGACTTCCGCTTCAACCTGGTGCTCACCGAGGAACTCCACCGGGTGGGGATGAACGCGGCCGCCCTCGGGTTCGCCCTCCACAATGACATCGCCCTGCCCTACCTGCTGCACTACGCCACCGAGGAGCAGTCCCGCCGGTGGCTCCCCGGCGTGGCCCGGGGCGACCTCGTGCTCGCCATCGCCATGACCGAGCCGTCCACCGGTTCGGACCTCGCCTCGATCGCCACCACGGCTCGGCGGGACGGCGACGAGCTCGTCCTCAACGGTTCCAAGACGTTCATCACCAACGGGATCAACGCCGATCTGGTGGTGGTGGCCGTCAAGACCGACCCGACCCAGGCCCACCGGGGCATGAGCCTGGTCGTCGTCGAGGACGGGACGCCCGGATTCTCCCGGGGCAGGAACCTCGACAAGATCGGGCTGCACGCCCAGGACACCGCCGAACTGTTCTTCGACGACTGCCGGATCCCGGCAGGCAATCTCCTCGGCATCGAGGGCGGCGGGTTCGCCCACCTGGTCGCCAACCTGGGGCAGGAGCGCCTCTCCCTGGCCGCCGGCGGTCTCGCCGGGAGCCCGGGCCGCCCTCGACTGGACCATCGCCTACGTCCGGGAGCGCACCGCCTTCGGGGCGCCCGTGGGGTCGTTCCAGAGCACCCGGTTCACGCTCGCCGAGCTGGCCACCGAGGTGGAGATCGGCCAGACCTTCATCGACCGATGCGTCCTCGACCTCAACCGGGGCGGGCTGACCACCGAGGAGGCGGCCATGGCGAAGTGGTGGTGTACCGAGCTCCAGGGCCGGGTGGTCGACCGCGGCCTCCAACTCCACGGTGGCTACGGGTACATGAGCGAGTACCCGATCGCCAAGGCCTACGTCGACGCCCGGGTCACCACCATCTACGGGGGGACCACCGAGATCATGAAGGAGATCATCGGGCGGTCGCTCGACCTCGGGCGGCCCCCGACCGACGAGGTGCATGCGTGACCGAGGAGCGGGCGCAGACGACCCAGTGGCAGGAGCGCACGGTGGAGCGCTCGCTGAAGGCGGCGCGCCAGCAGGCCATCACGCCGGGGTGGCACCTTCATCGTCGCCGCCGTGGCCCTCCTGCGCAGCACCGGCAGGGCCGACTTCACCGTCCAGGAGGTGGTGGACCGGTCCGGACTGTCGCTCCGCTCCTTCTACCAGCACTTCGCCACCAAGGACGACCTGCTGCTGGCCCTCATCGAGGAGACCGTCCACCAGCACCTGGCCACCGTCCGCCAACGGGTCGACGTCGAATCCAGTCCCCGGGCGCGGTTCGAGGCCCTCGTCCGTGCCATGTTCGGCACCGCCGAGACCGACGACCCCGCATCACGGGGCATGGTGCTGTTCCAGTGGCACCTGGCGTCCACCCGCCCCGACGAATTCGCCGCCGTCATCGCCCCCTACGTGGAGACGGTGGCCGAGGTGCTGGCGCCCGGAGTGGCCGACGGTACGTTCCGGAACGACTTGGCGGTGCCGGTCATGGCCGACCTGGTGACCCACTCCCTGGTGTCGATCCTGGACCGACGGGTCCTCGGGGTCGACCCGCGGCCCGACGCCGTGACGCCCGACGACCTGGTGCGGTGGTGCCTGTCCGGGGTGCTGGCCCCGGCCGGCCCCTGACTCAGCCCGGCACCTCGATGACCGTGGCCGATCCCATGCCACCGCCGGCGCACATGGCGGCCAGGGCGATCCCGCCGCCCCGACGCCGCAACTCGTAGATCAGGGTCACCAGCATCCGGGCCCCGGTGGCGGAGATCGGATGCCCCAGACTGCACCCGCTGCCCGACACGTTCACGATCTCCTCGTCCAGGCCGAGGGCGGCCACGGTGGCCACCGGCACCGAGGCGAACGCCTCGTTGATCTCGAACAGGTGCACGTCGTCGATGCCGAGACCGGCCCGGTCGAGTGCCTTCGGGATGGCGTCGATCGGCGCCATCCCGGTCCGGGCCGGCTCCACGCCCACCGACGCCCACGAACGGATGGTGGCGAGCGGGGTGAGCCCGTGGGTCGCCGCCAGGTCGGACGACGCCACGCACAGGCCCGCGGCCCCGTCGTTGAGGCCGGCCGAGTTACCGGCGGTGATGGAGAAACCCTCGATCTCGGGGTGCAGCGGCGGGAGCGACGCCATCCGCTCGAGCGTGCTGGACCGGCGGGGGTGCTCGTCGACCTCCCAGGTGAGGGTCTCCCCCGCCTTGGTGACGGTCATGGGCACGATCTCCTCGACGAAGCGGCCCTCGTCGATGGCGGCCACCGCCCGCTGGTGGGAGCGGAAGCCCCACGCGTCGAGCTGCTCGCGGGTCAGGCCCGCCTCGACCGCCGTGTTCCACCCGACGGTGATGGACATGTCGAGCGCGGGTGCCTCCGGTGTGCCCGGGTGGCTGGGGGAGATCCATCCGTCCGTGGGCTCGGCAGCCCCCGGCTCCTGCCACCGGGAGGACGGGGAGGTCGACTGGGAGTTGGTGCCGCCGGCGATGACGGCCCCGTCCATGCCCGCGGCGATCGACGCGGCGGCCACCTGCACGGCCGACATCCCCCCGGCGCAGTGACGGTTGAGGGCCATGCCCGGCACCCCGGTGAGGCCGGCCCTGGCCGTCACGTAGCGGGCGATCACCCCCCCGCCGTAGAGGTTCTCGGCCAGGATGAGGTCGTCGATGTCGGCGGCGGCGAGGCCGGACCGCCGGAGAACCTCGATGGTGACCACCTCGGCCAGGTCGAACGCCGAGGTCTCGGTGAGCGTGCCCCGGTAGGCGGTTCCGACCGCGGTGCGGCAGGCGGCGAGGATCACGGGATCGGGCAAGGTGACTCCATTCGTGGGTCGTGGACGGAGGGCTCCGTCCGGTGGATCGGAGCGTCTCGCCGGGTCGGGGACTGGCCGGTGCTCACCGGTTCCGGGGGAGCCCCAGCCCGCGCTGGGCGATCATGTTGCGGTGGATCTCACTGGTCCCGGCGTAGATCGTGGTCCCGAGCGAGAAGCGCAGCATGTGCTCGATCACACCGTGGGCGGGTGCCGTGGGGTCGAAGTAGCTCCGCAGGGCGTCCGGGCCGACCACCTCGACCATGTCCTGGGCCCGGGCACTGAGCGCCTCGGAGCTGAACAGTTTCGACATCGGGCCCTCGGCCACGATGGCCTGGTCGGTGGCGGCCATCCAGGCCACACGGCGCTGGAGCAGTCGGGAGACCTCGAGGTCGATGGCCGTGCGGCCCAGGGCCTCGCGGACCGTCGCGTCCTCCATCCGTGGCAGACCGTCGTCGTCGGTGGTTGTCCGGGCCCACGATTCGGCCGCCCCGAGCAGCCGGTCGATGGCCGCCGCGAACCCGGCGGCGTGCTCGTTGGTGAGGGCCACGGTCATGGCGTGCCAGCCCCCGTCGACCTCACCGATCCGCCAGGCGTCGGCCACCCGTACGTCGTTGTAGAAGACGATGTTGGTGCGCTCACCCGAGAGCGTGAACACCGCCTGGATCTCGACACCGGGCTGGTCGCAGGGGCACCAGGAACATCGTCAACCCCTTGTGCTTGGCCACCTCGGTGTTCGTCCGGGTGAGGAGGAAGACGTAGTCGCCGATCTGGGCGTTCGTGGTGAACATCTTCTGCCCGTTGATCACCCACTCGTCCCCGTCGGGCACGGCCCGGGTCACGGCGGCGGCCACGTCAGACCCGGCCTCGGGCTCGCTGAACCCGAGGACGATGACGATCTCGCCGGCCAGCGCCTTCGGGATGATCTCGGCCTTCTGCTCCTCGGTCCCCACGGCGCGTGATCACCGTGGCCACCATCATGGTGGTGCCGATGCCGTACATCGGGGCGTCGGCGAGACGTAGCTCCTCCCCCACCGCGACCATCTCCTCGGGGTCGAGGCCCTGTCCACCGAACTCGACCGGCCAGCTCGGGGCCATCCAGCCCCGCTCCACCAGGGCCCGGGTGAAGTCCTCGTCGTGGGAGACGCCGGTGCGGTACACCTGCTCCTCCAGGGCCAGGCTCATGTGCGCCTCGAGGAACTCGCGGACCTCTGCCCGCCGCACGTCGCTCGACGGCCCCAGCCGGAAGTCCATCAGTTCGACCCCTTCGGCCCGTAGCGCCGGTCGGCCACCCGGCGGGCGGCGGTCGACGGGCTCATCAGCACGTTGGCCCAGCCGCGGGCGCGCCGGTAGTAGAGCTGGATGTCGTACTCCAGCATGAACCCGTAGCCGCCGTGGACGTGGAGGGCCACGTCGGTGGCGTCCCGCGCCGTCTCGGCGGCAAAGGAGAAGGCCATCGCCGCCAGTTCGGCACGTCGGCCCGGCTCCTCCTCGTCGGCCCAGGCCGCCTCACGGGCCAGCAGGGTGGCGCCGGCCGACGCGGTGGCCGCGTCGGCCAGGCGGTGCCCCACGGCCTGGAACGCGCCGATCTTCTGGTCGAACGCCTCGCGCTCGGCCGCATAGTCGACGCCGATCCGGACGGCCCGCTCGGCCATGCCGGCGAGTGCCCCGGCCGTCAGAACCAGCCAGTCGTCGAGTGCCCGGTCGAGCAACTCGGCACCGGCCTGGTCGGCCAGGACGGTGGACTCGGCCAGGCGAGACCCGTCGACCGGCACGTCGGCCAACGGCTGGGAACCGACGTTTTCGGGGAGGGTCCGATCATCACCGAGGGGCAGCACCACCAACCGGTCGTCGTGGCGGACGATCACGTCCGTGGCGACCGCACCGGCCGGCACCAGTGCCAGGACGCCGGACGCGGGGATCCGCGGCGACAGGGTGGGCAGGCGCTCACCGGCGATCGCCGCAGCCAGCAGCTCGGCGGCGACGGCACCGTCGGTTCGGGCCAGCAGTCGACAGGCCACCTGGGCCTCGAGCAGCGGAGCCGGTCCGAGGGCCCGACCGTGCTCCTCGGCCACCAGCTCCAGGTCGAGCAGCGAGGCGCCCCACCCACCGTTCGCCTCGTCTACGGCCATGGAGAGCGCCCCCAGGTCGACCAGCTGGGTCCACAGTCGGCGGTCGAACCCGAGGGGCTCGGCTTCCCGGACTCGCTCCGCGGTCGACTCCTTGGCGTAGAGCGCGCCGAAGGCGTCGATCAGCTGCTGCTGTTCGGCGCTGGGACGGAGGTCCACGGTGCTACTCGGCGGGCATCAGGTGCGAGAAGTCGATCTGGCCGGTCTGCAGGGCGCCGTAGAAGCCTCCGTCGGCGTACAGCGACTCCCCGACCACGTAGCTGGCCCGGACGCTCCCGATCAGCACCATGGCCCAGGCCTGCTCCTCGGGCGTCGAGTACCGGCCCACCGGGCCCATGGCCGCGTCCACCAGCTCCTTGCCCACGGCGTCGTGGAAGAACGGCATCATGGCCGTGCTGGTCGGCCCCGGGTTGGTGCAGTTGAGCCGTATTCCGTGGTCCCGCATCAGCCCGACCGACCGCCAGGCCGTCCAGGCGTTGATGGCCTGCTTCGAGGTGGCGTAGGCATTCCCCCCCCACACCTCGGGATTGGACTCGAGCCAGGCCTTGGCGGCGGCGTAGGAACCCGTCGCGAACAGCTCGGTGAAGGCGCCGAGGTTGGCCTGCCAGCCGATACCTCCGGCTGAGGCCACGTAGACCACGGAGGATCCGGACGGCATCCGCGGCACCACCCGCTCGATCAGGTCGCGTCCGCCGACGAAGTTCACCAACATCGTCTCGAGATCGGAGAACGGCGGGCCGGGGAGCCCGGCACAGTTGAAGAAGGCGTCGACACCACCCTCGATCCGGTCGGCGGCGGCCGCAATCGAGTCAGGGTCCAGGAGGTCCACCTCGACGCTCTGGCGCACCTTGCCGACGATCGGCGCCCGGTCCAGGCCGACCACCTCGGCGCCGAGCCCGACCAGTACGTCGACCGTGGCGGCACCCATCCCCGAGGCGGCACCGGTCACCACGGCCCGCTTGCCCGCGTATCCGAGTACGTCGTCCATGTCGGCTCCCCCACTCCTCGCTGCCGTCCCCCGGCCCCGGTGGCGGACGTGGGCCCGACTCATCCGTGCGACTCGACGTCGACGTGCGGCTCGGCTCAGCGCCCAACGGTGGCTCGCGGCGCGGGCGGCTGTCCCCGTGCCGACGCCGCCCCCGTTGGTGGCGGACGGCGTTGTCCGGCAAACGTTAGGGCATCTCCCCGGTCCTGCCAAACAACTCCGGTGGGCCCGACCGGCCGTCAGTGGGCGGAACGGCCTCCAGGGGGCGGTGCCTGGTCGGCGGCGAAGGCCCGGATCATGTTCTCCTGCACGAAGGAGGCCACCAGGTCGCCGCCCTCGGCGAACACGTGGGCCCGCCCGTAGCTGCGACCGGCCGCCGCCACCGGGCTCTCCTGGTCGAGCAGGAGCCATTCAGAGGCGGTCACCGGTCCGTGGAACGTCAGCGTGTGGGTGATGACGCTGGTCGAGATCGACCCGTGCGCCAGGGACTGGCCGACCCCGGCGTGGGGGCGCATCGCCGTCCCGATGAGGAATCCGTCGGTGGCGAAGGCGAGCAGCGCCCGGTTCACCGTCGGGTCGTCCGGGGCGTCCGGGAACCGGGTCCACACGCCGAGCCGGCCGGTCCGACCGCCGTCGGGGTCGGCGATGTCCACAGCCGCCCGACCGTGCGGATCTCCCAGAACCCGGCGCCGTGCGGACGACGGTGTCGACTCGGCCGGCCGACGGTCCGTCGGGAGCTCCGTCCTGGTGGCGGATCAGGTCCGGGCTCGGGCGCGTGCAGCAGCACCAGCGACCGGGCGCAGAGCCTTGCCCCCCTGGCTGACGTGACCTCGCGCTGGCGAACGACCGGCCCTTCGGCATGACGTCCAGCTCGACTCGATGGGACTCGGCCGAGGCCCCCCGGGCGAACATCGTGTGGATCGACTTGACCGCCTTGCGCGGGTCGATGGCGGCCGCCGCCACGATCGGTCTGGGCCAGCAGTTGGCCCCCGAACACCACGGCTCCGCCGCCGAAGTCCATGCTGCCGCCCGACCACGACCGGTCGCCGGTGGTTCGAGGCCGAGGACGGCGAGCAGCTCGTCGAGTTCCGGCATGGGCGGCCTCCGCGTGGTGCGGGCCGGGGCGGTCTGCCGCGGTCGGCCGGCGGGCGCCATGCCCCGTCGCCCGGCACGAGGTACCTCGCGGTGCCGACCGGCGTGAGTGGCCAGCTTGAGGGCGTCCCATTCCCATCGGCGGCCTCGCTCCCGCGATCCGCCGGCCACCGGAGCCACCCATGACCAACGACGCCCGTCCCGATCCGGCATCGATCGAGCCCGGCCCGGCCCACGGGTTCCGCTCCGCGCTGCGGGCGTGGCTGGACCGTGAGCTCACCCCGGAGGTGGCTGCAGCCGGCGGCAAGGCACCCGACGAGAGCGCACCTCGACGTTCTGCGCGAGTGGAACCGGACCCTCGCCGACGCCGGTTGGGCCGCACCGGCGTGGCCGGCCGAGCACGGCGGCCGCGGACGCCGACATCGACGAGCAGCTCGCCTACCTCGAGGAGATGGCGCCGCCGGCGCGCCGGGCCCGATCAACGTGATCGGCGTCTCCAACATCGCGCCGGCCATCATGGCCTACGGCACCGACGGAGCAGCAGGACCGCTTCCTCCGCCCGATGCTCCGCGGCGACGAGATCTGGTCCCAGGGCATGTCCGAGCCCGACGCCGGCTCCGACCTCGCCTCGCTCCGCACCAGCGCGGTGCTCGACGGCGACGAGTTCGTCGTCAACGGGCAGAAGACCTGGAACAGCCTCGGCCACCTCGCCGACTGGTGCCAGCTCTACGTGCGCACCGACCCGGACGTCGCCGAAGCACAAGGGCATCAGCTGCCTGCTCGTCGACCTGCGCACGCCCGGGCATCGAGGTCCGCCCGCTCCGGACGATGACGGGCGACCAGACGTTCACGAGCTCTTCTTCGCGGACGTGCGGGTCCCGCCTCCGCGCTGCTCGGCCCGCTCCACGAGGGCTGGCAGGTGGCGATGACCACCCTCAGCTACGAGCGGGCCGGCGTCGCCCGGCTCCACCTCATGCTCTCGCGCAAGACTCGAGCGACCTGCTGGCGGAGCCCGCCGCCGCCGGCCGCCCTGCCGACCCGCGCATCCGCGACCGGTTCGCCTCCATCTACAGCGACATCGCCTGCATGCGCTGGATGACCAACGCGGTCGTTCGCCCAGATGCGCGCGGCCAGCCCACCGGCAGCAGGGGAGCCTGACCAAGCTGGCCTGGGGCCCGGACCGAACAGACGCTCGCCGAGCTGGCCCTCGACATGCTCGGCATGGACGCGGCTCGGCGGGACCGTGGGCCAACTACCTGGCGCCGTCCCGCCAGGCTCGATCGCCGGCGGGACGACCGAGATCAACCTGACATCCTGGCCGAGAGAGGCCTCGGCCTTCCCGCGAGCCCGTGCGGCCCACCCCGGGAGGCGGGTCCGCCACCCACTGGATCGGTGCGGGTGACCGTCAGGCGCCTATCTGGGTCGACGAGCGCGACCGCCGTCGGGGACAGTTGGCCACGGCGGCGCGGGCCTCGGCGAGCCGCCCGTCATCGAGCGGACCGGCGACGGTCACGACGCCGAAACCGCTGTCGTCGGTCACGAACACCGACGGCGCCACCATGTAGCACCGGCCGTGGCCGGTGCAACCGTCGGCGTCGATCACAACCCTCACGAGGTCACCGTCCCCGGTCCGTAGCCGGCGGAGCGCACCGACGGCATCGAGTGGGCCGGGCTCCCCTTCGCCCGCCAGGCGTCGTAGCGGTCGAGGAAGTC
>CAWHIB010000003.1:0-359094 GCA_963829265.1 uncultured Acidimicrobiaceae bacterium | reverse complement strand
TGGGGACCTCGGCGGTGGCCTCGCCGACGACCTTCTCCTCGCCCGCCGCGTTGTGCAGCCGGACGTCGAGGTCGACCAGGTGGGCGTCACCCTCGGTGCGCTTGGCCGTGACCACGATCCGGGAGCGCAGCTCCTCGTCGGGCCACGTCTGGCGGGCGAACCGGACGGTGAACCGCTTGACGTTGCCGGCCCCGACGAAGTCGGTGATGGCCGTGCCCAGCAGGCCCATCGAGAACATCCCGTGGCCGAACACACTGGGCTGGCCGGCGGCGGTGGCCTTGACCTCGTCGTGGTGCATCGGGTTGTAGTCCCCCGACGCCCCGGCGTAGGCCACCAGGTCGGTGCGGGTCAGCACATGGGTCAGCTCGGGTGCCTCGTCGCCCTCGGCGACGTCCTCGAAGTACAGCGTGGCGTCAGCCATGTCCGGATCCTTCCTCCACGGCCACCAGTCGGCCTCTGCGGCCACCACCGGATGCCCCGGTCGTGGTCGGCCAGTCTCCCATTGCCCCGCCACGCCGTGCCACGGCACCCGTCGGTCCGCACGCCCGGGCCCGGCCCCGGTGGCCGTCCCCGGGCCGGGACGTGCACCGCGCGTCGGACCCGGCCGCGCCCCGGTCCGGCGTCCGGTCGGTCACCGGCCGGGCTCCGGATCCCGGGGCAGGCCGAGCAGGCGTTCCCCGATCACGTTGCGCTGGACCTCGCTGGTCCCCCCGGCGATGGTCAGGCACTTGGACTGCAGCACCATGTAGGCCGAGACGGCGGCGTCGCCCTCGGTGACGGCACCCTCGGGCCCGCAGATGTCGAGTCCGAACTCGTGGACCCGCTGGTCGAACTCGGCACCGAGCAGCTTGCGCACGCTCGACTCCGGACCCGGGCTGCAGTCCGCCCACCGACCGCAGGGTGGCCCGCATGCCCAGTTGGGCCAGCGACTGGGCCTCGGCCAGGAGGTGGCCGAGCCGGTCGAGCGTGACCGGGTCCTGGAGGTCGGGACGGGCCGCGACCCGGTCCAGCACGGCCTCGAGCGATCCCCCGAAGGCGGAGTCCGTCGACAGCGACACCCGCTCGTTGGCCAGGGTGGTCCGGGCCAGCTTCCATCCGCCGTCGATCTCCCCCACCACGCACTCGTCGGGGACGAAGCAGTCGTCGAAGAAGACCTCGTTGAACAGGGCGGCCCCGGTGATCTCGCGGAGCGGGCGGACTTCGATGCCCGGCGTGTGCATGTCGACCAGGAAGTAGGTGATCCCCCGGTGCTTGGGCACGTCCGGGTTGGTCCGGGCCAGGCAGATGCCCCAGTGGGCCGCGGGCCGCCACCGACGTCCACACCTTCTGGCCGGTCAGCGACCACCCCCCGTCGACCTTGGTGGCCCGGGTGGTCAGCGCGGCCAGGTCGGAGCCGGCGCCGGGCTCGCTGAAGAGCTGGCACCAGATGATCTCGCCCCGCATGGTCGGCCCCACGAACCGCTCGGTCTGCTCGGCGGTGCCGTGGGCCATGATCGTGGGCAGGGCCCAGGCGGCCACGGCCAGACCGGGTCGCTTGAGACCGGCCTCGGCGCAGGCCTGGTCGATGACCAGCTGCTCGACGGCCCCGGCGTCCCGGCCCCAGGGCGACGGCCAGTGGGGGGCGAGGAGGCCGTGGTCGGCCAGCGCCCGCTGGCGCTCGGTGGGATCCTCGACGGCGACGATGGTGCCGACGAGGGCGTCGAGCTCGGCCCGCAGTGCCATCGGCCTCGGGCGGCAGGTCGATCGACAGCCGCCGGCGCCATCCGGCCAGGGCCAGCCGGGCCGACTCGGCCCGCAACGGGGCGGTGCCGCCCACCAACTGGCGCAGGGTGGTGGCCCGGCGGAGGTGGACGTGGGCGTCGTGCTCCCAGGTGAAGCCCATCCCCCCGAGGACCTGGATGGCGCCCTTGGCCGACTCGACGTAGCCGTCGAGGGCCAGGGCGGCGGCGAGCTGCACGGCGAGGCTGCCCTGATCGGTCTCCTCGCCCGAGGTCGAGCCCCCCTCCGCCTCGAGGACCATGGCGGCGTCCCACGTGGCCGCCACGCCCTGCTCGACGGACACCAGCATGTCGGCCAACCGGTGCTTCACCCCCTGGAACTGGCCGATCGGTCGGCCGAACTGCTCCCGGGTGCGGGCGTGCTCGGCCGCCACGTCCAGGCACCAGCGGGCCCCGCCGACCGCCTCGGCCGACAGGACGACGAGGGCGAGGTCCCGCACGGCGCCGGTCGAGGTGTCGAGCACCCGCTCGGCGGGGACCGTCGCCCCGTCGAGGGTCCACGATGCCGTCGGCCGGGTCAGGTCGAAGCTCGCCAGCTCGCTCACCTCGGCGGCGTCGGCCCGCTCGAGGACGACCCAGCGGTACCCGTCGGCGGCCGCCACCGGGGCGAGCACGTGGGAGACGACGGCGCCGTGCACCAGGGGCCGGAGCACGCCGGTCACGACCAGCGAGCCGTCGGGTCCGGCCACGCCGGTGAGCCCGGTGTGGGCGACCGGCGATCCGTCGGGTGCGGCCGTGGGCACGGCCAGCGACGCGGTCAGGCTGCCGTCGGCCAGGCCGGGGAGGAGGGACTTGACCAGACCGGCCGCGCCACCGGCGGCCACCACGCCGGCCACCACCGCGGTGGTGTCCCAGGGCCCGACCGCCGCGGCCCGGCCCAGCTCCTCGGCCACCACGGCGAGCTCGACCACGCCGGCGCCCTGGCCGCCCAGTTCCTCGTCGAGGTGGATGGACAGCAGCCCCTGCGCGGCCAGGTCCCCCCAGTAGGGCGGGAGGGAGTCCGACCCGGCGTCGAGGGCGTCGCGCACGACGGCGGCCACCCCCCGGGCCTCGGCCCAGCCCCGGACCGCGGCGCGCAGCTCCTCGTGCTCGTCCTGGATGCCGATGGCCATCGGATCAGGCCCCGAAGAGGTGCAGCGCGTGGTCGACCGACCACACGGCCCACGAGTGGGTCCCGAGTGCCACGACGGCGGCCAGGATCATCATCAGGTTCTGCCCCTGCTCGGCCCAGTCGCTGATCATCAGCACGAAGTAGAGGAGGTTCAACAGGATGCCGGCCACCAGGGCGACGGGCGTGAGGAAGCCGAGCACCAGTCCGAGACCGAGCGCCAGCTCCGAGAAGACCACGATGTAGGCCATCGGGATCGGATGGGGGCGGACGACCTTGTCGAATCCGGTCTTGACGAACCCCCACTTGTGCTTCTCGGCGACCGAGCCGCCCCACTCGATGCCGGATCCCCGCTTCAGCCATCCGCCGAGGTCCTTGTGGGCGAAGCTCTTGACCCACCACAGGCCGAGGCCGATCCGCAGGACGGCCATCCACTCCGCGTACTTCGTGGCGGACAGGAGCGCGGACTCACCGATCATGTGCACGGGGACGTTCTACCATCTCGGGGCCGGAAACGAGAACCCGTTCTAGACGTTGCGACGGGTGCGGGCCGACGGGGCGGACGCGGTGCGGGACCCACCGGTCCGGCCGTCCTACCAGCCCCGGAACACCGGGGGCCGGCGTTCGGCGAAGGCGGCCAGGCCCTCGCGGCAGTCCTCGGTGCCGGTCACCAGCTCCTGGCCCACGGCCTCGTCCCACAGGGCGGTGGCCCGGTCGGTGTCGAGGGCCCGGTTGGTCAGGTACTTGGCCACGCCGATGGCCTTGGTCGGCGCCCCGGCCAGTCGGGCCGCCCAGGCCCCGACCTCGTCGAGGAGCTCGGCCCGGGGGACCACCTTGTTGACCAGACCCATGCCGCTCGGCCTCGCGGGCCGGGAGGTCGTCGCCGAAGAAGAACAGCTCCTTGGCCTTCTGCGGGCCCGATCAGCCGGGCCAGCAGGTAGGCACCCGCCGGCGTCGGGGGCGATCCCCCGACGGATGAAGACCTCGATGAACTTCGCCTCCTCGGCGGCCAGCACCAGGTCGCAGGCGAGGGCCAGGTGCATCCCGCCGCCGGCCGCGGTGGCGTTGACGGCGGCGATCACCGGCTTCTCGCAGTCGAGGACGGCACTGACCAGGCGCTGCCAACCGGTGCGGATCAGCCGGGCGGCGTCGCCGACCGCCCGGTCGGGTGCGCCCTCGGGGCGGGCCGGCGCCGGGCCCTGCGAGCGCAGGTCGGCACCGGTGCAGAAGCCCTTCTCCCCCGCGCCGGTCAGGACGACGACCCGCACGGCGAGGTCGGCCGAGGCCTCCTCCAGCCACGTCACGACCTGGTCCCGCATGGCGGCCGTGATGGCGTTGCCCGCCTCGGGGCGGTTGAGGGTGATCCAGGCCACCCCGTCCTCGATGCGGCGGAGCACGGCGTCCTCGCGCCGGGGCCACGGTCGCCGGGAGGGCGTGCTCGGCGGCCATCAGACGCGGTGGATGATGTTCATCCGCGACGTGCACACCGGTTCGCCGGTGGCCGTGTCGCTCCACGCCGTCTCGACCACGACGAAGGTCATGGTCTTGCCCTTCGACTCCTTCTGGTAGGCGTCGACCACCAGGCCCTTGCCCTCCAGCACGTCGCCGGCGAAGACCGGGCGGTGGTAGGTGAACTCCTGCTCGCCGTGGAGGATGAGGCCGCCCTTGGCCATGAGCGGCCCGAGCACGGCGCCCATCGGGTTGCCGGACGGGGCGTCCGTCGGTCTGGAGCTCGGGGTAGGCGCCGAAGTTGCCCATCACGAAGGGGTAGGTCGGCGGGGCCGGGATGCCCGGCAGTCCGGCCTCGGCGGCGGCCCGCGGGTCACGGTAGACGGGGTTGTCGTCCTTGACCGCACTGGCGAACAGCGCCAACTGGCCCCGCTCCACCGTCACCACCGTGGTGCCGGTCGGCGTGCCGATGATGGTGCTGAGGATGTCGTCTGCCACCTGGGGCTCCCTCTTGTCGTCGATCGTCGTCCGGCCTCCCGGCACTCGCGTGCCGCCACCGGGTGGGCGCTAGGGTGCCCGCTGCGCACGCTACCGCGCAAGCCCGGGCTGCGACCCGGTGTCCGCCGAGCGAGAACGGAGCCCGTCCATGGCCGCCATCCCCTCCTTCGAGACCCTCGGCTACGAGGAGGACGACGGCGTCGCCTGGGTCACGCTCGACCGTCCCGAGGTCTACAACGCCTTCAACGCCGTCATGCAGCGCGAGCTGCGCACGCTGTGGCGGGCCCTGCGTCGCCACGACGACGTGCGGGTCGTGGTGCTGACCGGCGCCGGCGACAAGGCGTTCTGCACCGGCATCGACCGCAACGAGGCCCTGGGCGACGCCACCGGCGACGCCACGGCGGGCGAGGACGGCGAGGCCGTGCACGTCGGCGGCGGGCACCACCCCGTTCATGTTCGACGACCCGGGCGAGGACCTCGGCCCGAAGACCTGCGACCTGTGGAAGCCGGTCATCGGCGCGGTCAACGGCATGGCCTGCGGCGGGGCCTTCTACCTGCTCGGCGAAGTCGACTTCCTCATCGCCACCGAGCAGGCCACCTTCTTCGACCCGCACGTCACCTACGGGATGGCCGCCGCCTTCGAGCCGCTGCAGATGACCGGTCGGATGCCCTTCGGCGAGCTGGCCCGGACTGACGCTGCTCGGCGCCAGCGAGCGGCATGAGCGCCCAGCGGGCCCACCAGATCGGGCTGGTGTCCGAGTTCGCCACCGACGTCGACGACCTCCGGGACAGGGCGGCCTGGGCGGCCCGGGCCATCGCCGACGCCCCGCCGCTGGCCGTCCAGGGCTCGCTCCGGGCGCTGTGGGCCGGCCGGGACCTCACCCGGGGCCAGGCGCTGGCCCTGGGCTACGCCTTCGTCGGCCTCGGCAACAGCGAGGAGGCGCTGGCCGAGGGCCAGGAGCGGTTCGCCTCCGGCACCCGGCTGGAGTGGCGCCTGCGCTGACACGGCGACGGTCACCCGCCGGCCGGTGCCTCCGGGCCGGACCCGGCCGGTCGCTCAGGCGGCCGAGTCGGCGCTGCGCACGGAGGGCAGCGAGTGGGCCGGGCTGCCCTTGGCCCGCCACCCGTCGTAGCGGTCGAGGAAGTCCTGGCCGAACGGGTCCTCGCCGATGAGCGGCATGCCGGCCCGCCAGACGGTCAGGTCGTCCGGCGCGAGTTCGCCGGCCCGCAGCACGTGGCGCCGGGTCGTCTCGGCGTCGCCCCGTCGGTGGGCCTCGGCGGCGATCCGGAAGTGCAGCCGGGCCAGCACCTCGTCCTCGGACAGGTCGGCGACCGCGGCCCGGGCCTCGTCCTCGTCCATCGGCAGCTCGCCGTGGCGGACCCACCGCCGCACCAGGTCGAGGTGGGGCGCCGACTCGGCCCCGGTGAAGTCGGCGAAGGTGTCGGTCCCGAAGGCCTCGGCGTTGGGCCGGGCGATGCGGCCGCCCTCGTCGATCCACACCACCGTCGGCACGTTGGAGATGGCGTAGAGCTCGGTGAGCAGGTGCTGGGGGTCGTAGAGCACCGGGCATGGTGAGCCCGTCGGTGAAGGGACGGACGTCGTCGGCGCTCTGGTCGATGGCCACGGCGATCACCGTGAACCCCTCGTCGGCCAGCTCGTCGTGGAGGGCCTGCCACCCGGGCAGGTCGTAGCGGCAGCCGCACCAGCTCGAGAACGTGACGAGCAGGCGCTTGTGCCCGGCCCAGTCCGACAGCGAGTGGGGCGCCCCGTCGAGGTCGGGGAGGGTGAAGTCCGGGGCCTCGAGGTCGCGCAGCGCCCGGCGGCGGAGCTCGGCCGGACAGGGCCACCGCCATGATCCCGGCGTCGAGGTCGACCACCGAGGGCTGGCCGACGGCGGCGGCCACCGCCGACAGGTCGAGCCGCTCCCCCACCTGCACGGCGTCCGGGTCGCGGACCGGCACGCAGACGTCGCCCCGGCACAGACCGGCGGGCTTGAGCGTCCCAGCCGAGCGCCGCCGGCAGGTCGGCGGGCGCGACAGGAAGGTCCCCCGCTCCGGCGTCGGCCTCGCCGTCGACGGTCGCCACCCGGTCGGTGATGATGGTGATCTCGGACACTCGTCGTCCCCTCCTGTCGACGACCACCGTTGCCGGGTCGGTCCGGACTGTCAACCCCGCCGGCGCGGCACCGTCACCCGTCGAGTCCGGCCGCCGCCACGAACTGCCGGCTGCGGGCCCGGTAGCCGCCACCGCCCTCCGGGGTGGGCGCCCCGGGGGAGAACAGGACCACGCCGCCCTCCGGGGTGAGCGCGCCCGGCCACGGCCACCGCCTCGTCGAGGTCGGCCGCCGCCCGCACCGCGGCCGCCGCCCCGGCCAGCGACGCCGGCCGAGTCGGCCCGGATCCGGGGGGCAGCACCACCACGGAGGGCGGCGGCCGGTGGGCGGCCAGCGCCGTCGACCAGGGGACCCGGGTCGACACCCCGGTCGGCCCCGCCCACGATCACCGTCAGCGGGCGTCCGGCGAACGACGCCACCGATGCCGCCGAGGCGAACGGGTTGGAGGCCAGGGCGTCGTCCACGTAGGTGCGTCCCGCCGTGCTCGCCGAGCACCTGGCACCGGGACGGCAGGCCGGCGAACCCGTCGACCGCGGCCGCCACCGCGGCCGGCGACGGCGCCTCGCCGGTCAGCAGCAGGACCCCGGCGACGGCGCCGCACAGGTTCCAGGCGTTGTGCCGGCCGGGCACCCGCAGCCGCCGGCCGTCCGACCAGGCGGGTCGCCGTCGACCTCGATCCACCCGTCCGGCGCCGACGCGCACCCGCCCTCGGGGCCGAACAGGGTGCGGTCGGGATGGCCGGCGGTGCGGCGGACCGCCTCGCTCGTTGCCGGCGCTCACCGCCAGCCGGCCCGGGAGGCCCGGCCTCGATCAGGCGCAGCTTGTCCCGGTAGTAGGCCTCGACGCCGCCGTGCCAGTCGAGGTGGTCGGGGGCGAGGCTGGTGAGCACCACCACCCCGGGCGAGCGGGTCACGTCGGCCGCCTGGTACGAGGAGACCTCGACCACGTAGGCGTCGGGTCGGGGCCGGCCGTAGGTCTCGAGCACCGGCACCCCGATGTTCCCGATCAGCTCCACCCGACGACCGTCGGCCTCGAGGATGGCGGCGGCCAGCGCCGCCGTCGTGCTCTTGCCCTTGGTCCCGGTGACGGCCAGCACCGGTGCGTCGGCGTGGTCCTCGAGCCACACCGCCATGGTCGTGGTCACCGTCGCTCCGGCGGCCTCGGCCGCGACCAGCTCGGGGCGGTACCGGCTGACCCCCGGGCGACCGGACCACCACGTCCACCGACGACCAGTCGACGTCGCCGGGCCGGAGCGACCGGTCGGGCCCCGCCCAGGGCCGCCGCCACCCGTGCGGCCGCGTCCGGGATCGTCGTCGACCAGGACCGGCGTCGACGCCCCGGCCGACGGCCAGGGCGGCGAAGGCCAGACCCTCGGCTCCCATCCCCCAGACCGCCACCCGGCGGCCGAGCACCTCGTCGAGCGTCCACCGGGCACGGGCTCACCGCGTGCTCCGCACAGCAGCGCGTCGACGCGCCCCGGCCACCTCCGGGTCGGGAAAGGCGAGCCGCGTCGTCGGCGGCCAGGAGCCGGGCCACGTCGTCGTCGCCCACCAGCGCCGAGGCGACCGGGGCCAGCGCGGCCACCACGACCGAGTCCCGCCAGCCCGGTCGCGTCGGCCAGCAGGCGCAGGGCGGCGGCCGACTCGCGTCGCTCCCCCACGCACTCGAACGGCTTGTCGGCGTCGCTCATCAGGGCGGCGAACCCCGTCGACCTGGGCCGGGTCGGCGAACATGTCGGTCCCGATGATGGCGGTGAGCTCGGCCGGCTCCAGGAACGGCGCCAGCATCAGGCCCGACGAAGCGGCACTTCGGGCAGTGCCCGCACCACCGGTCGTCGGTGCCGGCCCGCTGGCGGAAGGCGGAGTTGCAGCTGCAGAAGGTCCCCCGGTAGCGCGCCGAGGCCGGCGAACGCCCGGGAGATGGCCAGCTCGGAGTAGGGCCGGAGGGCCGACCCGTAGGTCAGCTCGGGGGCGACGGTGCTCCGCACGAGGTCGGCCAGCAGCAGTCCTCGAACTCCCGGCTCTTCGAGTACTGGTGGTTGACCGGCACGCCGTCGACGGACACGGTCTCCTCGCTGGCCGACCGCTCGACGGCCATGGCCACGGTGTCGTAGCCGTGGACGAAGGCGCCCGACCACGGCGATGAGCGAGACGATGGCGGTGATCGGCACGTGCCCGTTGCAGGGCCCCGGCCGCGTGGAGGGCGGCCAGCTCCGGGTCGAGCCGGCGTCGGACCACGACGAGTTCGAGCCCCGCCTCGGCGGCCAGCTCGAGGACCAGCGGATGCGGGTTGACGGCGAACAGGCGGGGGCGCGAGGTGGCGCACGGCCTCGATGAGCGACCATCGAGTCCTTGCCCCCGCCGATCGGCACCAGCAGTCCGGGCCGGCAGCGCCCCGTCGGGCGGCACCGGGTGGCCGGCCACGCCCCGGCCCGCCACCACCGTCACCGGACGGGGCACCGGCAGGCCGTTGGTGACGGCGAACTCGCGGAGGCCCTCGTCGTAGAGGTGGTGGTAGAGGTCGAGCTCGGCCGCGCTGAGCGACTCGCCCTCGACCACGACCTCGGCCGGGGCCGCCGTCTTGTAGTAGCTGGTGCCGGCGGCCACGTGGAGGTGGAGCAGGGCCCGCTCGAAGCCGGGCCCGGTGGGATCGGGCGCCACCGGTCGGGCGGGGTCTCGAAGGTGATGGTCTCGGTGAAGGTCGACCCGGTCGTCGAGGCCGTACCGCAGGGTGATCGTCCGGGTCGCCGGGTCGTAGTCCCGACCGACGACCCGGAAGGTGCGGAACGAGCCCGGGTCGAATCGGCAGGGGTCGCTCATCGGGCGGTCAGCGTAGTGGTCGACCGCCCGAGTACCCGGCCGCGAGCGGCGGCCGGGCGGACCCGGCGTCGACTCACCGCCGTGGGTCCTGGCGCAGGTGGTCGACGATCTCGAGGTCCTCCCCGGTCGACTGGATGACCCAGACCTCCCCCTTGAGGAGGCGGAGCTTGGAGCGGGCCTTGGCCGTCAGCCCGGGTGCCAGGGCGTCGAGCAGCTCGGCGGCGATGTCCCCGTGGGTGCTCAGCACCGCCGTCTCCCCCGCCATGCGGTGGAGCAGGCGGAGGGCGGCGGCCCGTTGCCCTCGGCCAGCTCCCCCACCGACTCGATGGGGAGTCCGAGCGCCTCGGCCAGCGGGCCGACCGTCTCGAAGCACCGGACGGCCGGGCTGGCCAGGATCCGCCGGGGCCGGTACTCGGCCAGCAGGGGCACCAGGGCCTCGGCCTGGACCCGGCCCCGCGGGGACAGCGGACGGTGCGAGTCGTCCCCGTCCCAGGCGCTGCGCCGACCGGCGCGTGCATGTCGGACCACGAGGAGCGGCATGCCTCCGATGCTCCCACGCCGACCGGCCCCGGTGGCTGATGCGCCGGGCCCGCTCGGGCTCCGTCAGCCGCCGGCGCCGGGGACCTCGATACCCGGGTCGGTCGGGCAGCGGGAACACGTCGAGCACCCCGCCGTGACGGGCGAGCGAGTGGTAGCGGCGCTCGGCGAACCACCACCGACCGGACCTCCAGGACGTAGCGGTCGTGGTAGAGGCCGAAGGCGGTGCTGAACCGCCCGGCGTCGGCCGTCCTGGCGGAGTTCGCACATGAACAGCCGGCACACCGCGGTCCCGGCCCCGGGCCCGTCGGGAAAGACGATGTGGGCGTTGAGGATGACGAACTCGAAGAAGGAGAAGCGGGCGATGGCCGTGCCGATGAACGCCCCCACCTCGCTCCCCCCCACCAGGCGCAGCGGCTCGCCGGCCCGGCGGTCGATGACCACCTCGGCATCGGGCCGGAACAGCGCCTCGAGCTCGGGCCAGGCCCGGCGGTTGACCACGTCGGCGTAGGCGTGCTGGAGACGGCGCACCCCGGTGTCGTGCACGGCCTCGGCGATCAGCGGGTCGTCGGTCATCCCGGCGACGCTACCCCTGGCCCGTCGACCGCGGCGGGCCCCCTCCGGCCCGGCGGACGCCGGCCCGCTCCGGGCACGCGGCCGGCCTGTCTACGGTGGGCCCACAGCGCACCGTCGCCACCCGACCCCCGGAGGTACCCATGCAGTACGTCAACCTCGGCCGCACCGGCCTCCGCGTCTCACGGGTCTGCCTCGGCATGATGAGCTTCGGCAACGACTCCGACCGGCCCTGGGTGCTCGACGAGGACGCCGCCGAGCCCATCGTCCGGGCCGCGGTCGAGGGCGGCATCACGTTCTTCGACACCGCCGACGTCTACTCGGGCGGCGCCAGCGAGGTGGCGACCGGCCGCCTGCTCCCGAAGTTCCTGACCCGGGACGAACTGGTGGTCGCCACCAAGGTCCGCATGCCGGTGTCGCCGGGCGAGAACGGCGGCGGCCTCTCCCGCAAGCACATCCTGTCGGGCATCGACGCCTCGCTCACCCGCCTGGGCATGGACTACGTCGACCTCTACCAGATCCACCGCTGGGACGACCGGACGCCGATCGAGGAGACCATGGAGGCCCTGCACGACGTGGTCCGCGCCGGCAAGGCCCGCTACATCGGTGCCTCCAGCATGTACGCCTGGCAGTTCGCCAAGGCCCAGCACGTGGCCGACGCCCACGGGTGGACCCGGTTCGTCTCCATGCAGAACCACTACAACCTCGTCTACCGCGAGGAGGAGCGGGAGATGATCCCCCTGTGCGTCGACCAGGGGGTCGGGGTCATCCCGTGGAGCCCGCTGGCCCGTGGCGTCCTGGCCGGCAACCGCACCCGCACCGGCGACAAGCTGACCACCCGGTCGGACACCGACGACTTCACCAACTACCTCTACGGCCAGCCCACCGACTTCGACGTGGTGGAGCGGGTGGCCGAGGTGGCCGCCGCGCGCGGCGTGCCGGCCGCACAGGTGGCCCTGGCCTGGCTGCTCCACAAGCCGGGGGTCACCGCGCCGATCGTCGGCGCCACCAAGCTCGGCCACCTCGAGGACGCCCTGGCCGCCGAGGCCCTGGCGCTGGACGACGCCGAGATCGCCCGACTCGAGGAGCCCTACGTGCCCCACCCGGTGCTCGGGCACTTCTGACGCGTCGACCCCGGCGTTCGGAGGCCGCGCCGGTGGATCCGCTGCCCCGGCTCAGATCCCGGGTTCGTCGCCCGGGACGTCCGGCGTCCGCTGGAAGACGTAGTAGCCGGCCAGGACGCCGGCGGATGCCAGGGTGGCCACCGGGCTGACGAAGGAGAGCGCCATCACCCCCAGGTAGGCGACCGAGCCCAGACCGAACCGGAGCACGGCGGCCCGGCGCTGCTCGGGCGGGGGTGCCACCGTCAGGAGTCCGGCGCGCAGGGCGTGCACGAAGATCAGCGTGAACGCCACCGACATCGCCTCCATCACCCCGCCGTAGAGCAGGCCGGCGGTGGTCCCGGAGGCGCCCGGTACCCGCAGGTAGCCGGCCAGCGTCGAGGTGACGAACGGGATGGCCACCACGAAGGAGAGCAGGAGCAGGTTGAGGTACAGCATGGGCCGGTCGACCCGGGTCATGAGGTCGAACAGTGCGTGGTGGTTGACCCAGATGATCCCGATGGTGAAGAAGCTGACCCCGTAGGCGGCGAACGCCGGCCAGTGGTGGGCGAGCTGGCTCGCAGAGGGGCCCGTGCCCGGGGCCGTCCACCACCAGGTCGAGGGCCAATAGGGTGATGGCGACGGCGAACACCCCGTCGCTGAACGCCTCCATGCGCCCGCGCTCCATCATGGGGCGAGTGTACGGTTCGAAGGGCGGCCCCGGAGCCTGGCCCCGGGGCCGGCGCAGGAGGCGTCGAGACGACACACGGAGGACGCCATGAGCAGCGCCAGCCCGCTTCGGCCCACGGGGGTCGACTTCCACTTCGACATCATGTGCCCGTACGCGTACCAGACCTCCCTCTGGATCCGGAACGTCCGGGACGAGACGGGTCTCGACATCCGCTGGAGGTTCTTCAGCCTGGAGGAGATCAACCGCCAGGAGGGCAAGAAGCACCCCTGGGAGCGCGACTGGTCCTACGGGTGGTCGATGATGCGGATCGGCGCCCTCCTCCGTCGCCAGGACATGGCGCTGCTCGACCGCTGGTACGCCGAGGCCGGTCGGGCCCTCCACGAGGACGGGCGCAAGCCCCACCGGCCCGAGGTGGCCGAGGCGATCCTGGACGAGATGGGCCTCGACCCCGGCCTGGTGGCCGAGGCCATCGCCGACCCGACCACGGGCGACGAGGTGAAGCGCGAGCACGACGCCGTGGCGGGCCGGGGCGGATTCGGCGTGCCGACCCTGGTCTTCGACGACGACCAGATGCTGTTCGGACCGGTCCTCGTCGACCCACCCGCCGGCGACGCCGCCGTCCGCCTGTGGGACCTGACCACGGCGTGGTTGGAGTTCCCCCACGTCTACGAGGTCCAGCGCCCGAAGTCGGCCGCCGACATCGACGCCATCGCCACCGCGTTCACCTCCTACCTCGACGCCCGGGACTGGTTCTCGGTGCAGAACCCGACGCCGTGACCGGGCCTCCGGCGGGCCGGACGGATCGGGCACCGTGCTGATCGTCGTCGAGCCCCTCGAGGCGGACGACCACCGCCTCCCCGGGCACCCCGAGCGACCGGCCCGGGTCGGTGCGGCCATGCGGGGGGTCGCCGACCTCGACCTCGGCACCGACCTGCTGTACGTGGCGGCCACGCCGGCGCCGGCCGAGCGCCTCGTGCGCGTCCACACCCCCGCCCACCTCCAGCGGCTCGAGCAGTTCAGCGCGGCGGGCGGCGGGGCCCTCGACGCCGACACCTACGCCGGGCCGACGTCGTGGGAGGACGCCCGCATGGCGGCCGGTGCCGGCCTGGTGGCCATCGAGGCGGCCCGGACCCACCGGTCCCCGGTCTTCGTCCCGGCCCGTCCGCCCGGCCACCACGCCCCGGCCGACCGGGCCATGGGCTTCTGCCTCCTGAACAACGTGGCCGTGGCCGCCACCGCGCTCACCGACGCCGGCGAGCGGGTGCTGATCGTCGACTGGGACGTCCACCACGGCAACGGCACCCAGGACCTGTTCTGGAACGACCCCTCCGTCCTCTACGTGTCCACCCACCAGTGGCCCTGCTACCCGGGCACCGGGAGCGCGGCCGAGGTCGGCGGGCCCGCCGCCCTGGGCACCACCGTCAACGTCCCCCTGCCCCCCGGGGCCACCGGCGACGTGCTCCGCGAGGCCTTCGACCGCATCGTCACCCCGGCGGTGGCGGCCTTCTCCCCCACGTGGGTCCTGGTGTCGGCCGGCTTCGACGCCCACCGCGACGACCCGCTGGCCGACCTGGCCCTCTCGGCGGGCGACTTCGCCGAGCTGGCCGGAACGGTGGCCGGCTACGCACCCGAACCGGGACGCCTCATCGTCTTCCTCGAGGGCGGCTACGACGAGGACGCCCTGCGGGCCTCGGTGGCCGCCGCGCTCGGCCGCCTGGTCGGGGCGCCGGGGCCCGGGGCCGACGAGGCCCCGACCAGCGGGGGGCCGGGTTCCGAGTCCGTGGCCAGCACCCTCGCCCGGCGGCACGCCGCCCTGTGGGGGGACGACCGCGCACGACGCGACGGGCGGGCGGCCGTGAGCCCGTCCGGCCACGTCCCCATGATCCCGGACCGCTACGCTCGGAGCCGCCGCTCGCGCCTCGTGGGCGACGACGTCTGGAGGGACACCTTGCACGAAGCGCACGACCAGCCGAGCGACGCCGTCGTGGTCGGGTTCGACGGATCCGAGGCGGCCACCGCGGCGGCGGAGTGGGCCGCCGCCCAGGCCGCGCGCACCGGCGGACGGCTCGAGCTGGTGAGCGCCTGGGAGTACCCGACCAGCTGGGGCAACGTCATCCCCCTCCCGAGCGACTTCGACCCGGCCGGCGACGCCCAGGACATGCTCGACCCTGTCGTCGAGCGCCTGTCCGCCGAGCACCCCGGGATCCGGGTCCACGCCCACGTGGTCGAGGGGCGCCCGGGTGAGGTGCTGGTCGAGGCGTCCCGCCACGCCGCCCTCCTGGTGGTGGCCAGCCGCGGCCACGGCTCCCTCTCGGGCCTGGTCCTCGGATCGGTCAGCCAGCACTGCGTGACCCACGCCAGCTGCCCGGTGGTCGTCCATCGCCCACCGACCGACGACTGAGCCCGACGGCTCCCACCCGGCGGTCCGGGCGGGGCGCCGGCCGCCGGCGCCCCGGTCACCAGGTGTCGATGCAGTTGCGCTTCTTGCCCGCACGGGCCGGAGGCGGGGGGCAGGCCCGCAGGGCCTCCACGATCCGCGACCGGACTCGGCCGGATCGATGACGTCGTCGATCTCGTAGGCCGTCGCCACGTTCAGCGCCTTGCCGTGCTCGTAGGCCAGGTCGACCATGGAGGAGAAGAGCGCCTCGCGTTCGACGGGGTCCTCCACCGCCTCGAGCTCACGGCGGAACCCGAGGCGCACGGCCCCCTCGAGGCCCATGCCCCCGAGCTCGCCGCTCGGCCAGGCCACGATGAACAGCGGCGAGCGGAAGCTGCCGCCGGCCATGGCCTGGGCCCCGAGCCCGTACCCCTTGCGGAGCACGATGGTGCACCACGGCACGGTGACGCTGGCCCCGATGACGAACATCCGGCTGACGTGGCGGACCAGGCCGGTCCGCTCCGCCTCGGGGCCCACCATGAATCCCGGCGTGTCGCACAGGGACACCACCGGGAGGTCGTGGGCGTCGCACAGCTGCAGGAACCGGGCCGCCTTGTCGGCGCCGTCGGCGTCGATGGCGCCGCCCAGATGGGTCGGGTCGTTGGCCAGGACGCCGACGGGCCGCCCCTCGATCCGGGCCAGCGCCGTCACCATCCCCTTGCCGAAGCCCCGACGCAGCTCGAGCACCGAGCCGGTGTCGGCCAGGACGTCGACGAGGGCCCGGACGTCGTAGGCCCGCAGGCGCTGCTCGGGCACGGCGGCCCGCAGCAGGCGCTGGTCGGCGCAGGTCCAGTCGTCGACCGGGCCCTGGAAGTAGGCCAGGTACCGGCGGGCCAGGTCCACCGCCTCGGCGTCGTCGGCCGCCACCAGGTCGACCACGCCGTTGTGCACCTGCACGTCCAGCGGGCCGACCGCCTCGGGGGCGTAGGTGCCGAGCCCCCCGCCCTCGATCATCGCCGGGCCACCCATGCCGATCGAGGATCCGACGGTGGCGATGATCACGTCGCAGCAGCCGAGCAGCGCGGCGTTGCCGGCGAAGCACCATCCCGAGGCGATGCCCACGAGGGGGACGAGGCCGCTCAACGCCCCGAACAGGGCGAACGCCTGGGTGTCGAGGCCGGTGATGACGGCGTAGTCGGTGTCCCCGGGGCGGCCGCCCCCACCCTCGGCGAACAGCACGACGGGGAGGCGCAGGCGCTCCACCAGCTCGAAGAGGCGGTCCTTCTTGCGGTGGTTCTGCTGGCCCTGGGTACCGGCCAGCACCGTGTAGTCGTAGGAGACGACGGCACAGCGGGCCCGCTCGTCGGCGAACGTGTCCCCGTTGACCCGGGCCGTGCCCCCCACCAGGCCGTCGGCCGGGGTGCGCTCGATGAGCTCGTCCAGGCCGCGCCGTCGGCGCTGGGCGGCGATGGCGAAGCCGCCGTACTCGGTGAACGATCCGGGGTCGCACAGGTCGTCGATGTTCTCCCGGGCCGTCCGGCGGCCCTGATCGTGGCGGCGGGCCACGACCTCGGGCCGGCCGGCGTCGGCCAGCCGCTCCCGCCTGGCGAACAGCTCGGCCAGGTCGGGGCGCACGTGGTCGAGATCGACCTCGTCGTCGACCGCCTCCACCCCCTCCGTCGCCCCGCCGGCCTCGACCACGGCCAACGGCGCCCCGTCGGCCACCAGACCCCCGACGTCGACGTCGAGATACGTGAGGGTGCCGGCCACCGGGCTGCGCACGACGTGCTCCATCTTCATCGACTCGAGCACCACCACGATCGTGCCGACGGCCACCGCGCCGCCGATGGGAACCGGGAGGAGCACCACCGTCCCCTGGAGCGGGGCGGACAGGCGCACCTCCTCGCCGGGTCCCACGGCCGCGCCGCCGTCGTGTCCGCCCGTGTCCCCGCCCATGCCGCTCATGCCGCTCAGGCGGTGGGCATCGGGTAGATCGACGCCTCGCCGGCCATGGCCGCCACGGCACCGTCCCGCTCGGCCGGCGACAGGGGGACGTAGGCCTCGGCGGCGGCCAGTGCGGTGGTCAGCACCCGGGTGTCGCCCGGCGTGCAGAAGGCGTGGACCCCCGGGGTCGACAGGGCGAAGCGGACTCCCCGGGTCACGTCGTCGATCGCGGTCTCCGGCTCGTACCAGGTGTCCGCCGTGGCCTCCCGTCCGGCCCACGGTCGGGCGGCGGCCGCCTTGATGGCCATGACCCCGACGTCGTGTTCGGCGGCGTACTCGAGCAGCGCCTCGGCGTCGCGGCGGTAGTCGGGGTCCGCCCACAGCCGTGGATAGACCGGGAACATGACGGTGTCGAGGTCGTAGCGCCGGAGGGCCTCGAGATGGGCCGCCGGCGCCGTGTGCTCGTGGCCGGTGATGCCCACCCACGTGGTCAGTCCCTCGTCCCGGGCGGCCAGGATGGCCCGCACCGCCCCGTCACGGGCGTCCAGCTCGGCCAGGTCGGTCACCGCGTGGAGCTGGTAGAGGTCGAACGAGTTGCACCGCAGCAGGGTGAGGGAGTCCTCGAGCTGGGCCCGCACCCCGTCCGGGTTGTGGCGCAGGGTCTTGCAGGCCACGAACAGCCGGCCGCGGACCGCGGGGATCAGCGGACCGAGCAGCTCCTGGGCCCGGCCGTACTGGGGAGCGACGTCGAGGTGGTTGACCCCGGCGTCCAGCGCCTCGAAGAAGGAGGCGGCGGTCGTCTCGGGGTCCGAGCGGGCGAAGGCCGCCCCGCCCAGGATGGCCACCGACGAGTGGTGCCCCGTGCGTCCGAGTCTGCGCCGTTCCACCCGGCCCACCGTAGTGCGGCGGCGCCCCCGGAACCGGGTGGCTCAGGCGCCCACCGCAGCCGGCTCAGGCGCCGGCGGCGGCGTCGCGGGCCGCCTCCCATGCCTGGATCATGGTGCCGAAGTGCATCGGGTTGTAGACGTCCTCCTCCGAGGACCACAGTCCCCCGCCGGCGTACTTCAAGATGGTGATGTTGTACTCCTGGTGGACGCTGCCGTCGCCGGGGTCCCGCATCCGGTTCCACACCTGGCAGATCACCCACCCCTTGTCCTCGTCGATCGTGTACCACTCGATGGGGAATTCCGGCATGTCGCTGCCCGGGTACTCCGACATGGTCTTCTGGATCCACTCGTAGATGGCCTGGCGGCCGTGCATCCTGCCGTAGAGGTGCTCGATGTACTCGGCGTCCTCGGTGAACAGGTCGGTCCACGGCCGCCAGTCACCGCTCGCCCCCGAGGCGGCCGCCCGCCGCTGGTACTCGGCGAACGCCTCTTCGATCTCGGCCCTGGACCACTGTCCCACGTTGTTTCCTCCCCGGCCCGGTGGGCCACGCCCACAGCATGCGTCGCCGGCGCACCCCGGTCAACGACCGCCTGGGCCGTAGCATGGGACGGACCCCACAGGAAGGCCGGCTCCCATGACCACCGCCTGGCGAGTGCTCACCCTCGGCGACCGCGACCCGGTCGCGCCGTTCGAGGAGGTGGTCCGGCTCATCGACATGGCCGGGACGTCGACCGGGGCCGCCTACAGCCGCAGCGACGTCGTCGAGGCGCTCCACGAGCACCAGCCGGCGGTGGTCGCCCTCGCCCCGAACGGCGACCTGGTGGGTGCGGCCGTGGCCCGGGTGGCCGGTCCCGACGCCCACGTGCTGGCCTTCGCCCTCCATCCCGGCTGGCGCCGCCAGGGCATCGGCTCGGCGCTCCTGCGCCAGCTCGACCAGGAGGTCATCCACCGGGGCTCGTCCCGGCTCCTGGCCGTCGTCCAGGCCGGCCAGGTGGGCGAGGACGCCTTCGTCAACCAGGGGTTCACCCGTCTGGAGGGCCTCCACCTCTATGCCCGCGACGTCTCGATGGTCCCCGAGGAGCTGGCCATCGTGGAGCGCTTCGGGGGCAACGTCCCGCCGGACGGGCTGTGGGAGTCGATGAAGGGATTCTCCGCGGCCAAGGAGCTCCTGGACCGCCGGGTGGTGGCCCCGCTGGCCCACACCGAGCTGGCCGACCGGCTCGGGCTGCAGCCACCCTCCGCCGTCCTGTTGTTCGGGCCCCCGGGGACCGGCAAGACCTCCTTCGCCCGGGCCATCGCCTCGCGCCTGTCGTGGGCGTTCGTCGAGCTCCACCCGTCACTCCTCGGCCAGGGCGTCGACGGGGCCCGGGCCCTGCGCGACGCCCTCGGCGAGCTCGGCCGGGTGGACCGGTTGGTGACCTTCATCGACGAGGCCGACGAGATCGCGTCGGACCGGGCCGAGCGTCCCGACAGCCAGCCGCTGGTCAACGAGCTGTTGAAGGCGGTCCCGATGTTCAAGTCCCGTCCCGACCGCCTGGTCGTCATGGCCACCAACTCCATCGCCGCCATCGACCCCGCCCTGCTGCGTCCCGGCCGGTTCGACCTCATCATCCCGGTGGGCGCGCCCGACGAGACGGAGCGGGCGGAACTGGCCGCCGAGTTCCTGCCCACCGGCGACCCGGCCGAGGTGGCCGCCCGTACGCCCGGGTTCACCCCGGCCGACTACGCACTGGTGGCCCAGCGGGCCGCCCAGCTGGCGTTCGACCGGGCGCTCGACGGGCAGGAGGCCGGGGTGACGAACGCCGACATCCTGGCCGCGGTGGCCATGACCCGACCGTCGGTGAGCGCCGAGTCGGCCGAGCGGTTCGCCGACGAGGCCGAGCGGTTCTCGCGCCTGTGACCCGGGAGCCCCGTTCGAGGGGGTGGTCCGGCAGCGGTCGACCGGCGACGTGCCTGCCGCCTACGGTCGGGCACCGGGCACCAGCACCGTCAAGCGATCCCGGGCGCCGCCCCGGGGACCAGGAGGACCGTCCGTGCGCTTCACCGATTCCCCCGTCGTCGAGCGGACCGTCACCGTCCAGGCCCCGCCGTCGGCGGTGTGGCCCTTCGTGACCGACCTCGACGTGCTCGCCCAGTTCTCGGACGAGTTCCAGGGTGGTGCGTGGCTGGACGGGCCGGCCTCGAGAGGCATCGGGTCCCGGTTCCGCGGGCGGAACGAGAACCCGAGGGCCGCGTGGGAGGTCACCTGCACGGTCACCGACTGGGACCCGGACCGGTCCTTCGGGTGGTGTGTCGAGGACCCCGATGCACCGGCCGCCACCTGGCGGTTCACCCTCGAGGCCACGGACGGCGGCACCCTCCTCGGCTACCGGGCCCGGATGGGTCCCGGGCCGTCGGGGGTGACCTCGTTCATCGAGGCGCACCCGGAGGACGAGGAGCGGATCGTGGCCGGCCGCCTGGCCGCCTGGACGGCCAACATGGAGTCCACCCTGGACGGCATCCGGGGGCTGGCCGAAGGCGGGCCCACCCCCGACTGACCCCGGTCGCCCGCACGACCGTCGGCCCCGGGGGGCGGGCACCGTCAGTCCCGGGTCAACAGGCGCTCCCAGGCCCGGGCCAGCACCGACTCGTCGCCGTCGACCTCCACCACCTTGCGCCGCGACGACGCGCCCGCCGTGATGCGCACCGCCCCCTTGGCCACCTGGAGGGCGTCGGCCACGGCCTCGACCACCCCGCGGTTGGCCCGGCCGTCGACGGCCGGCTCGCGCACCCGGACCACCAGCATCCCGTCGTGGCTGCCCCCGACGGCCGTCCGCGACGACCGGGCACGGACGAGGACGGGACGCTTCACCGCGCCACCCTCCCACGGCGTCGGGTCACCGCGCCCGGCACACCCGTCCGGTCCGGCACCACTAGAACGGGGGCATGAGCGCACGAGAGCTGGTGGTGCTCGGATCGGCCAGTCAGTCCCCCACCCGGCACCGCAACCACAACGGCTACCTCCTGCGGTGGGACGACCGCTCGGTCCTCTTCGACCCGGGCGAGGGCACCCAGCGCCAGTTGCTGCTGTCGGGGGCCTCGCCGACCGGCATCCACCACATCTGCGTGACGCACTTCCACGGCGACCACTGCCTCGGGCTGCCCGGCATGCTCCAACGCCTGTCGCTCGACCGGGTGGCCCACCCCGTCGAGGTGCTCTATCCGGCCAGCGGGGCCGAGTACTTCGACCGGCTCCGACACGCCTCGGCCTACCAGGACCACCTCGACGTGCGCCCGGTTCCGGTGTCCGACGGCGGACCGGCCTCGGTGGGCGGACCGTTCGCCATCGAGGCCGTGCGGCTCGACCACGAGCCCGAGACGTTCGGGTGGCGGGTGGTCGAGCCCGACGGGATCCGGATGCTGGCCGACCGGTTGGCCGCCCTCGGGATCGAGGGGCCCGCCGTCGGGCGTCTGGCCGCCGAGGGAACGCTCGACCACCACGGGCGGCGGGTCCCGCTCGCAGCGGTCAGCGAGTCCCGGCCCGGCCAGCGGATGGCCTTCGTGATGGACACCGGGATCTGCGACGCCGCCGTCGACCTGGCCGCCGGGGCCGACCTGGTGGTGTGCGAGGCGACGTTCGCCTCGGCCGACACGGCGCTGGCCCGCCGCTACCGCCACCTCACCGCGTCCGACGCCGGGCGGGTGGCCCGCGACGCCGGCGCCCGCCGGCTGGTCATCACCCACTTCTCGCAGCGCTACCCGGATGTCCGGATCCTGCTCGACGAGGCCTCGGCCGTCTTCGACGACGTGGTGGCGGCAGAGGACCTCCTCCGTGTCCCGGTGCCGTCCCGACGGAGCTGACGGGGCCTGGCGGGTTGGCGCCGGCCGGCTCAGGCGGGCGGGGTGAAGTAGGCGTCGCGCAGCGTGCGCTTCAGGATCTTGCCCGAGGCGTTGCGGGGGAGCTGCTCGTCGGCGAAGACGATCCGGCTCGGGATCTTGAAGGGGGCCAGCGACTCGGCCAGGAAGTCCTTCAGTTCGTCGGCGTCGAGGTCGGTCCCCGGCTGGCGCAGGATCACGCAGGCCACCTCCTCGCCCAGGCGCTCGTGGGGCACCCCGAACACCGCCGCCTCGTAGACGTCACCGTGCTCGTAGACGGCGCTCTCGACCTCGGCGCAGTACACGTTCTCCCCGGCGCGCAGCACCATGTCCTTGGCCCGGTCCTCGATGTAGAGGAACCCCTCGTCGTCGACGCGTCCGAGGTCCCCCGAGGCCAGCCAGCCGTCGACGATCGTCTCGGCCGTGGCCTCCGGCTTGTTCCAGTAGCACCGGATGACGTTCGAGCCCTGCATCCAGATCTGGCCCCGGGTGCCGGTCGGCACTGCGTTACCCTCCTCATCGCGGATCTCGATGTCCATGATCGAGATGCGGGCCCGGCCGGTCGAGTTCGGGTGGCTCACGTAGTCGTCCCCGGTATTGCCCGGGCCGAAGCCGTTGGTCTCGGTCATGCCGTAGCCGATGTTGGGACGGCCCCGGGTGAATCCCTTCTCGACCCGGTCGACCAGCTTGGCCGGGGCCGGGGCCCCGCCACCGCCGACACTGGCCAGCGACGACGTGTCGTACTTGGTGAATGCCGGGCTCTCGAGCATGTCCCAGCTCTGGGTGGGCACCCCGACGAACGTGGTCACCCGTTCGGACTCGATGAGCCGCAGGGCCGTCTCCGGATCCCAGCGGTGCATCATGACCAGCTTGAACTTCATGCCGAAGCACGAGAGCATCACCGGCACGCAGCCGGTCACGTGGAACAGCGGGACGATGAGGATGAAGCACGGCGGGTAGGCACCGCCGGTCCCGAGGGCGTCCTCCCCCTTGCGGGCCGTCTGCACCGTGGTGTTGCACCAGAAGCCCATCAGCCCGTTGACCACCGCCCGGTGGGTCGACACGGCACCCTTCGGGAACCCGGTGGTCCCCGAGGTGTAGAGGATGGTGGCGTCGTCGTCGGGTCCGACCTCGACCTCGGGGAGCGGGGTGCCGAGCTCGACCACCTCGTCGTAGCGGGCCACCCCGGTGGGGTTCGGCTCGAGCTGGTCTCCGCGGACCATGATCATCGGCACTCCGCGGGAGTGGGCCGGCGCATGGGCCCGCTCGATGCGCTCGGGATCGGCGATCAGCAGCGACAGTCCGGAGTCCTCGATGGCGTAGTCGAGCTCGGCCTCGGTCCACCAGGCGTTCAGCGACACCGAGACCGCCCCGATCGACAGGATGGCGGCGAACGAGACGATCCACTCGGGGAGGTTGCGCATGGCGATCCCCACCCGATCGCCCTTCTGGATCCCGTAGGTGTGGACCAACGTGTGGGCCAGGGCGTCGGCGTTCTGCATGGTCCGGTCGAACGTCCACCGCTCGTCCTCGTAGACCAGGAACTCCGACTCGTCACCCCGGGCCCCGGCCAGCATCTGGCCCAGGTTGGGCGGGGCGTTCTTGAAGACGCGCAGCGTGCGCCCGTCGACCGTCTCCTCGACGACCTCGAACACCTGCCCGGGACCGGTGACGTGGGCCAGGGCCTCCTCGTATGTCAGCGACACAGCCGATCCTCCTTCACCGCGGGCGGGGCCGAATGGTGTATCCGGCGTGAACAGAGAGTGTAGGTCCCGCCGACCGGGGGGCTCCGCGGGACCGGCCCCGGCGGGGCCGGCCCGGTCAGGCCCGGTCAGGTCGCCGGTCAGTCGCCGGCCGGCCCGACCTCCACCGCCGGGGGTGCCCCCGACACCACCGCCGGCTCGTGGATCACCGGGGCCCCGAAGGCGGCCCGGCGGCTGGCCCGGCGCAGGGCGGCCAGGACGGGGCGCCCGAGGACGAGCACCATGACCGCATTGGTGATGGCCCGGGGGATGTCGAAGCCCAGGGAGGTGGTCAGGTCGAAGAGGACGAACCGGTGGAGGTTGTGGAGGAAGCCGGCTCCCGGCACGAAGGAGAACTGCGTGGTCGTCCCGGCGCCGAAGGGCCAGAAGTACATGTTGAGGAGGGTGCCGTAGAGGAGGCATGCTCCGGCCGCATAGGCGGTCAGCAGCCAGATCTCGGCCCGCCCCTTGGCCGGGGGTAGGCAGCCGGCGCCGAATCCGAGCCAGCCGGCGCCGAACATCTGGAACGGCAGCCAGGGGCCCACCCCTCCCGTGATGAGGGCCGAGACCACCAGGGTGAGCACGCCGAGCACGAAGCCGAAGCCCCGGCCCATCACCCGCCCGGCCGGGATCAGGAGGAAGAAGACGGGCTCGAAGCCGGCGACCGCCGGGCTCGGGATGCGCAGGGCGGCGCCGCAGGCGGCCAGGATCCCGAGGAGGGCGATGGCCTTGGCGTCGAGGGACCCCTCGGCCAGGGCACTGAGGACCACGGCCAGGAGCAGGGGGAGGACGGCGATGAAGATCCACGGGGCGTCGGAGGAGTGGGCCTGGACGGCCGACGAGGTCCCGTGGAGGAACAGGGGCCAGGCGAACGCCACGAGGCCGACCACCGACGTCACGGCCAGGAGGATCGAGGCGCGGGGCCGGAAGCGGACGACCGCCGAGACCCGGCCCCGGTCAGCCACGGACGGGCTCCGCATCGAGTGCCGTCCGGACCTCTTGGACGGTGAGCCACGGCTCGGGCGACAGGACCTTCGAGACCTGGGGCGCGAACACCGGTGAATGGCAGACGACGTCGCGGGCGGGACCGTCGGCCACCACCTCGCCGTCGGCCAGGACCACCGCCCGCGTCGCCACCTGGGCCACCAGCTCGACGTCATGGGTGGCCATCACCACGCAGTGGCCGTCGGCGGCCAGATCGGCGAGGAGCCGCACCAGCCGGGCCTTGCCGGGGTAGTCGAGGCCCCGGGTGGGCTCGTCCAGCAGGAGCAGGGGCGGCGCCGGCGCCAGGACCACGGCGAGGGCCAGGGCGAGCCGTTGCCCCTCGGAGAGGTCCCGCGGGTGGTGGTCGAGCGGCAGGCCCGGCAGCACGCGTTCGAGCATGGCCGCCGTCGTCCCTGGGGCCAGGTTCGTATCGTGGTCGGCACCGGTGCACTCGGCGGCCACCGAGTCGCTGTAGAGGAGCAGGCCCGCATCCTGGGGCACCAGGCCGACCCGGGCGACGAGTGCGCCCGCCGACAGGGCGACCGGATCGGCACCACCCACGTCGACCCGGCCCGACGTCGGTGCCCGCACCCCGGCGATCTGCCCGAGCAGCGTCGACTTGCCGGAGCCGTTGCGGCCCATGACGGCCACCACCTCCCCGTGGCGTGCGATGAACTCCACGGCGTCGAGGGCCGTGACCTGGTCGAAGCGCACGGTCACCCGGCGGAGGTGGGCCAGCGCCGGGACGGCGTCCGTGGCCGTGGCCCGGGCCGGAGGCGGCACGGCCGCGGCGAGCCGCTGGCGCAGTGGCCCGGCCTGGCGACGCGCGTCGCGGACGGACAACGGGAGCGGCGTCCAGCCGGCCAGGCGGCCGAGGTCGACGATGGGCGGGGCCACCGGTGAGTCCTCCATGATCCGGGCCGCCGATCCGACCTGCAGCGGGGCGCCCCGACCGGGGACCAGGACCACCGAGTCGGCGAACGGCAGGACGCGCTCGAGGCGGTGCTCGGCGAGCAGCACCGTGAGGCCGAGGTCGTGGACGAGCCGGGTGAGCGAGCCCAGCACCTCCTCCGCGGCCGCCGGGTCGAGGGCCGAGGTCGGCTCGTCGAGGACGAGGACCCGGGGTGAGGCGGTGAGCACCGCCCCGATGGCCACACGTTGCTGTTGGCCACCGGAGAGGGTGGCCAACGGGCGGTGCCGCAGATCGTGGAGGCCGAGCAGGTCGAGGGTGTCCTCGACCCGGCGCCGCATCACCTCGGGTGCGAGTCCGAGGTTCTCCATGGTGTAGGCGAGCTCGTCCTCGACCGTGTCGGTCACGAAGCTGGCCGCCGGGTTCTGGCCCACCATGCCGACCACGTCGGCCAGCTCGCGGGGAGGGAACTCCCGGGTGGACCGTCCGTCGACCAGGACCTCGCCGGTCAGGCGCCCACCGGTGAAGTGGGGCACCAGGCCGTTGACGGCCCGCAGCAGCGTCGTCTTGCCCGAGCCGGTGGGTCCCACCACGACACAGAGCTCGCCTTCGCCGAGGGCCAGGTCGACCCGGTCGAGCGTCGGGGACGACGCCCCGTCGTAGGTGAAGGAGACGTCCGCGAACGTGATCACGCCGCCGCCTCCACCTGGGGTGCCGGGTTCCCGGAACCCGTCGTGCCCCCGTCCGGGACCGACACCGCGCCCGGCTCCACCGGCGCCGCCCAGGCCGGCACCAACCCGACCAGGATGCCGACGGCCGCCAGGACCGGCAGCGTCGGCGGGCCCAGCGGGTAGATCACGAACTCGATCCCCGGGACGCCGAGGATGCCCGCCGCCACCATCGTCGCCACCACGGCCACCCCCGAGGCCGACACGATCCACTCGGGGCCCCGCCACGGGTCAGGTCGGTACCGCGTCCGGTTGGTCCGTCGACCGGACGTGGCCAGCCCGGCACCCAGCAGCACGGCGCCCACCGCCACGAACGGGACCCCGCCACCGGGGAGCGATCCGGCCACCAGGACGCCGTAGAGACCGGCCACCACCAGGAGCAGGCCGAAGGCGGTGCCGGCCGTGGCCGCCCGCCGGGCACCTCGGGCCACCGGCACGCGTCTGCCGTAGCCGCGGGCGTCCATCGACGAGGCCAGCTGCAGCGAGCGGTCGAGGGCCCGCTCGAGCACGGGGATGGCCGTGCCCCGCAGCCCGGAGAGTCCCCGGGTCGGTCGCCCACGGAGGCGCCGGGCGGCCCGCACGTCCCCGATGGCCATGACCAGTTCGGGCGCGAACGACAGCGACACGGTGATGGCCACGCCCGCCTCGTACAGCACGGCCGGCAGGCAGCGCAGGAGCCGGTAGGGACTGGCCAGCGAGTTGGCGGCACCGAAGCAGACGAGCACCACGGCGAGGCGGAGCCCCTGCACGGCGGCCTCGCAGGATCGCCTCGGCGGTCACCGGGCCCCCGATGCTGACCCCGGCCGCCCACGACGGCAGCGGGACGTGCGGCAGCGTGAACAGCACGTGGCCCGGCAGGCGGATGCCGAACACGATCACGAGGAGCACCCGCAGCACGATCACCACCAGCCCGAGGCGGAGGAAGACCACGATGGAGCGCGACCAGGGCGCCGACGTGCGACGGGCGGCCACCACGTAGACGGCCACCGCCCCGATGAGCAGGAGCAGGATCGGATTGGTGGTGCGGGAGGCCGCCCCGGCCAGGCAGGCGGCCCACAGCCACCAGGCACCCGGGATGGAGCCCCCGGCGGCCGGAGGAGGCGAGGGCCGGCCGGCTCATCGGGTCGGCGGCCTCACGGCGTGCGGGGGCGCCTGCGCCACCGGGCGAAGGCGGCGACGGCCAGCGCGGCGACGAGCAGGCCACCGACGATCAGCGAGTCGGTCCCGGTGCCCCGCACCGGCCGGTGTGGGCCTGCCGTCGGCCAGGTGGACCACCGGGTCGCTCGGCACGGTCAGGTCCGGCTCGGTGGTGGTCGGATCGCACGGGGTGGTCGGCGCGGAGGTGGACGTGGTGGTGGGCGATCGGGACGTGGTGGTGGTCGACGACGTCGTGGTGGTCGTCGGATTGCACGGGGCGGTCGACGTGGTGGTGGTCGATCGCGCCGAGGTGGTGGTCGGTGACGACGTGCCCGTCGGGTTGGTCCCGGCCGCGGCGTGGCTCCGGGGAGCGGGCGCCGGGCCGGCCTGACGGGTGTGGGTCGACGTGTGCGGGTGCCCGCCACCCTTGGTGGTGGCCGGCGCAGTGGTGGTCGTGGTGCCGGGGCCCGACGAGCAGATGGCGTCGTACTGCGGCGCCGTCCGCGGTGCGGGGTCGTTGGGACGCCCCGTGCCCGGGTTCTGGAACCGCCAGCCCTCCACGTCGCCGTGGGTCACCGTGCCGAACGCGCCGGAGGACGCGTACGCCCAACTGCCGGTCCGACCGGTGAAGTACGACCAGTAGACGTAGCCGCCGGCCACCGACTGCCCGCACCCGGACGACGGGACGACGTTGATCGAGCAGAGCAGGCCGCTCGAGGCGAAGGTGGGCGGGGCCATCCCCTCCTGGTTCGTGAACGCGGCCAGGGCGTCGTAGCCGTTGTCGGAGCCGGGTACGGCCACGCAGCCGGAGACCGGAGTCGTGCCGGGCCCGAAGTCGAGGACGAAGGCGACCGAGACCTCGCCGGCCGCCCCGGCGATGCCGGCGCCGTCGACGAACGGACGGAGGGCCAGGGGGCCGGCCAGGGCCAGGGCCGCGGTCCCGGCCGCCACGATCAGTGCGCCGCGTCCGAGCCGGCGCCACCGTGCGGCGCGCCGCGTCCGCGGGGGCCGGGCGCTGCCTCCACCGTCTGCCGCTGCGGACCGGCGCCTGGTGACGGACATGGGACCTTCTCGCTTCCGGGCCTCGACCCGGGAGCACCGGAGGGACTCGAACGCTCCCCGGTGACCGAGTCCGTGCCGCTGTTCTCGACGGGCGGGACTCATCAAGCACCCGAGCGGCATCCCGACTCGCAGCCCCGTCCCTCGAGGGGATCGATGCAGGCTGCCTACGGTTGCGGACCAGCGCCGGGATTCGACCGGCTTCCCCGCCCGGGGACTTCATGCGTTGCAGGTGGATGGTAGCAGCCCGCCCCCCGTCCGTCCCCGCCGTCGGGGCACCCCCCGGCGTCACCACGCACCCTCATCGGGCCCGATGGCCCCAGCCACGCCGCGGTGGCCGAGCGGATGCACGACCCGGTGTCCGAGCGGGCGGGGCCCGACCCGAACCGCTCGGTCAACGACACCACGTCGCACCCGGCGGCGCGGGCATTCGACTCCCCGTCCGGGCTGCACCGACCGGCCACCACCAGGGTGGGCAGGCCGCGGCCCCGGGCGTCGGCGACCACGCCCCCCACGACCTTGCCCGCGAACGAGGTGGCGTCGAGCGCCCCCTCGCCCGTCACCACCCGGTCGGCGGCGTCGAGTGCGGCGGACAGGCCCACCAGGTCGCGCACCAGGGCGTAGCCGGACCGGAGGACGACCGCCGAGCGCGACCAGCCCGCCGCCGAGGCCCCCGGCGGCCCCGGCACCGGGGAGCTCCCGGACGTCGATCCCGAACCGGTCCCGGTACCGCGTCGACCAGTCGATCGAGCCGGGCGGCCAGTTCCGCCACCTCGTCCGGGTCCGGCACCCTTCTGCGGGGCGAACACCCGGGCGGCGTCGACGAAGGGCACGTCGACGTCGCAGGCCATGACCAGGGCCACCCCGTCGAGCCCACCCGCCTCCTCCACGGCCTCCACCGCGCCGAGGCCCCCGTCGGTGGTGGCCGATCCACCGAGCCCCACGACGACCGTCCCCCCGGCACCCACCCGCCGGGCCGCCGCCACCAGCAACTCCCCCGTCCCCCGCGAGGTGGCGGCCATCGGGTCGTTCCCCTCGGCTCCGCCGGCCAGCTCCAGGCCGGAGGCCCGGGCCGACTCGACCACCGCCAGGCCGTCGGCGCACCGCCACTCGGCGAGCGACCGGCGCGCCGTCGGGTCCGCTGACCGTGGTCGACACCACGTCGGGGCACACGTGCGGCGCAGGCATCGAGCAGTCCCTCCCCGCCGTCGGACATCGGGAAGACGACGGCCTCCCATCCCAGGTCCGTGGCCGCCCCGGCCATGGCCGCCGCCGCCTGTCCGGCGTCCACCGTGCCCCGGAACTTGTCCGGGGCCAGCACGACCCGGGGCATGCCCCGACCCCGGCCGTCACCCGGCCGCCGGTCGCCGGTCGGCCGCCGGTCAGCCCCGCACCGCGGCGTACGCCTGGCGGATGCCGGCGGCATCCACCCCGGGGTCGGGATCGACCAGGTCCCCGCCCCCGAGTCCCCAGGCCGCCTGCACCTCGTCCAACGGCCGCCCGAGCAGGACCGCCGCCGCCTGCACGCACGCCCCGGTGGCCACCGCCTCCTCGAGGCCGGGCACCAGGACCGGCCGTCCGGACAGGTCGGCCAGGACCCGCCGGAAGGCCGGCGACCGGGCACCGCCGCCCACCAGCAGCAGGGGGCCGTCGCCGACCGCCACCAGCCCACCCAACGCGTCCAGGGCGTCGAGCAGGCCGCACACCACCCCTTCGACGGCGGCCCGGGCCAGGTCCTCGCGGGTCACCCCGGAGCGGAGTCCGGCCAGGGTGCCGGTGGCGGTCGGTCGGTCCGGGGTCCGCTCGCCGTCGAAGTACGGCAGCAGGGTCAGGCCCCCGGCGCCGGCCGGGGCGGCCAGGGCGAGCTCGTCGAACCCGGCCTGGGTCACGCCGAGGAGCCCGGCCACCGCCCTCGGTCACCCGGGTGGCGTTCAAGGTGCAGGCCAGGGGGAGGAAGCCGCCGGTGGCGTCGGCGAACCCGGCCACCGTGCCCGTCGGGTCGGCCACCGGCCGTCACTGCGGGCGTAGACGGTGCCCGACGTGCCGATCGAGACGCACGCCTGCCCGGGGGCGAGGCCGATGCCGAGGGCCGCCGCCATGTTGTCGCCCGTCCCGGGGCCGACCAGGCCCACGTCGCCCACGTCCAGGTCGGCCCGGCCCGCGGCGCACGGCGGACCGGCGGCCTCGGTCGGCCCGAGCACGGTGGGCAGGCGGTCGGCCCAGTCGGCCGGACCCACCACCTCGTCGAGCAGATCCACCAGCCACGTGCCCGACGGCCGGGTCGAAGTAGCCGGTGCCCGACGCGTCCCCGCGGTCGGTCACCCGCCGCCCCGTCAACCGGTAGGTCAGGTAGTCGTGCGGCAGCAGCACCGAGCGGACCGCCCGGGCGACGTCCGGCTCGTGGCGGGCCAACCAGGCCAGCTTGGTCACGGTGAAGGCGGCCACCGGCACCGATCCGGTGCGCTCGGCCCACGCTCCGTGCCCCGAGCCGGTCCACCATGTCGGCGGCCTCGGGCGCCGACTCGGTGTCGTTCCACAGCTTGGCCGGGCGCAGCACCGACCCGTCGTCGCCGAGGACGACCATGCCGTGCTGCTGGGCGGCCACCGAGACCGCGGCCACCGCGTGGGACCCGTCGGCCGTGGCCTCGGCGGCGGCCAGGCGCAGCGCCTCCCACCACGCCTCGGGATCCTGCTCGGAGCGGGGCGGGTGGACGGCGGGGTGCGGGGCCCGGGCCGAACCGACCAGCGTCCCGTCGTGCGGCGTCGCGCAGCTCCACCTTCGTCGACTGGGTGGAGCTGTCCACCCCCAGCACCAGCGGCACGGTCAGTGGGCGCCGGTCACGTCGACGTCGAGGGTGGCGACGGCCCGACCGGCGTCGGTGCCGACCTCCAGCGACGTACCGCCCCGGCTCCTGGAACCATCCGCCGTCCCGCCGCACGGCCAGGTCGGCGAGGTCGAAGGGCAGGCTCACCACGCTCCCGGGCCCCGGACCCCAGGGCCACCCGGGCGAAGGCCACCAGGCGCCGGACCGGCCGGTCGAACGACGAGCCGGGCAGCCCGGCGAAGCAGGAGCACGACCGTCGACCCGGTCCGGTCCCCCGTGTTGGTGACGTCGACCTCCACCCGTCCCGTGGTGCCGCCGGCGGTCGTCCATGGTCGACCCGGGCCGACGCGGCATCGACCGCCCACGTGGTGTAGCCGAGCCCGGCACCGAACGGCAGGTGGGCCGGGATGCCGTCCCGGTCGAGCTTCCACTGGCCGTGGAAGAGGTCGTAGACCACGGCGTCGGCGTCCGGGTCGAAGGCGACCAGGTGGGACTCGTCGGTCGGCAGGGCGAACGGCAGGCGCCCGCCGGGCTCGACCGCACCGGTCAGCACGTCGCCGAGGGCCCGCCCGCCCTCCATCCCCGGGTACCAGACCAGCAGGGTGGCCGGGACGTCCTCCAGCCAGGGCATCACGACGGCCGAGCCGCCCATCACCGCCACCACCGTGCGGGGGCAGGCGGCCACGGCGGCGGCCACCAGCTCCTCGTCCGTCGGTGCTGAGGCGCAGCGTGCGGCGGTCGCCGCCGGGGGCGAAGGTCTCCTCGGCCGGCACGTCGTCGTCGGGCACGGGTGCGTCGACGTCCGGTTCGTCGGCGGCGAGCGGCGGCGGGGCGTCGCCCGGCGGTCCGGGGGCGTCGGCCACCGGGGCGGACGGCTCGGACGGCTCCGGCGGGGCGGGTGCCGGCGGGAACATGGTCATCATCGACTCGCTCGTCCCCACGTCGATGAACTCGCCCTCGTCGTCCTTGGTGCAGCCGACCACCACCACCGCCAGGTCGGCGCCTTCGGCCACCGAGGGCGTCGGTGTCGTGGTGGACCACGTCGGCCGACGGGAAGGCGCCCCGGATGCCGTCGAGCAGCGTCGACACCTCCGGTGGGTAGACGTCGCTCGAGCCGCCGTCGCCGAGGTTGGCGACCGCGGCCAGCCGGCCGAGCACCGCCACCCGACCGAGGTCGGCGGCACCGGCAGCAGGCTCGCCCTCGTTGCGCAGCAGCACCATCGACGCCGACGCCGCCTCCCGGGCCAGCGCCCGGTGGGCCGGCGACGCCAGCACCGGCGCGGTCGGGGGCCGCGTCGAAGACGTCGGCGAACCGCAGCAGGGTGGCCACCGTGGCCTCCACCCGGGCCGCGACGTCGGCCACGGCCAGGCGTCCCGTCGGCCACCGCGTCGGGCAGGTGCTGGGCCCGCTGCTGGCGGAAGGGCATCTCGATCTCGAGGCCGGCGGTCACCGACAGCACCGGGTCGTGCAGCCCGGCGATGAAGTCGGAGGTGACGAAGCCGTCCCAGCCCCACTCGGTGCGCAGGATGTCGGTGAGCAGGACGGTGTTCTCGCCGCACCAGTTCCCGTTGACCGAGTTGTAGGCCGACATGACCGAGGCCACCCCCTGGTCGGCCACCCGGCGGAAGTGGGGCAGGTACACCTCGTGGAGCGCCCGTTCGTCGACCGTCACGTCCACCCGGAACCGGGCCTCCTCCATCGAGTTGCACGCGAAGTGCTTCATGCAGGCCATCACGTGCTCCTGCAGGCCCCGGGTCAGGGCGGCGGCCAGCTCCCCCACGTGGTGGGGATCCTCGCCGTAGGTCTCCTGGGCCCGGCCCCAGCCGGGGTGGCGGAGCAGGTTCATGCACACCGCCCCGGTGTAGGTGGCGCCCATGGCCCGCAGCTCGGCGCCGATGGCCCGGCCGATCCGCTCCTCGAGGGCGGGGTCGAAGCGTCGCCCCCCGGGCCATCGACACCGGGAAGCAGGTGGCCGGGCCGATGACGCAGCCCCGGGGGCCGTCGGCGAAGTGGATGCCGGGGATGCCGAGGCGCTCCACCACGGCGGCCGGCCACGGGTGGCCGTGGTAGCCGCCCGACACCATGTCGATGATGCCGTCCCAGAACTCGGTGTCGCCGTCGAGGCAGCCCGAGCTGCTCCTCCAGCGTCATGGCCTCGACCAGGGCCGCGCGCCTCGGCGTGGTGGTCGGCTACCGGCCCGCACCCGCCCGGCGGCCAGGGCGAAGGCGGAGTGGCTCGGTGGGTGCGGCTCATCGGATCCGCTCGATGTGGCGGTTGACGACCTGCTCGAGCAGCTCCTGGCGACCCGACCGGGGCGACGGGTCGAGGCCGTCCTCCTCGACCCGGCCGCCGGAGGTCGACCAGGGAGTGCGAGCCGTCCAGGATCCGGGCGCCGAGGGGGCCGCTCCCACCCGGCGTAGCGCTCCCGGCGGAACCGGGCCAGGTCCCCCGACTCGAGCAGCGACGCCGCGGCCAGCAGCGAACGGGCCATGGTGTCCATCGCACCGATGTGGCCGTGGAACAGGTCGTCCCGGGCCACCGACTGGCGGCGGAGCTTGGTGTCGAAGTTGATCCCCCGGTGGTGAAGCCGCCGGCGGCCAGGATCTCGTAGAGGGCGAGGGTGCACTCCTCGACCGAGTTCGGGAACTGGTCGGTGTCCCACCCGTTCTGCGGGTCGCCCCGGTTGGCGTCGATCGAGCCGAAGCGCCCGGCGGCCACCGCCGTCGCCACCTCGTGGTGGAAGCTGTGGCCGGCCAGGGTGGCGTGGTTGGCCTCGAGGTTGAGCCGCACCTCGCCGGCCAGGCCGTGTCGCTCGAGGAAGCCGACCACGGTGGCCGCGTCGTGGTCGTACTGGTGCTTGGTCGGCTCGGCCGGCTTGGGCTCGATCAGGATCGTCCCCTCGAACCCGATCCGGTGCTTGTGCTCGACCACCAGGTGGAGGAAGCGGGCCAGTTGGGCCTCCTCGCGGGCCAGGTCGGTGTTGAGCAGCGTCTCGTAGCCCTCGCGCCCTCCCCACAGGACGTAGTTGGCCCCGCCGAGGGCATGGGTGGCCTCGAGGGCGTGGCCCACCTGGGCGGCGGCCACCGCGAAGACCTCGGGATCGGGGTTGGTGGCCGCCCCGGCGGCGTAGCGCGGGTGCGAGAAGAGGTTGGCGGTCCCCCACAGCAGGCGCACCCCGGTGCGGGCCATGTGCCCGGCCGCCTCCTCGACCATGGCGTCCAGGCGGGCCGCCGTCTCGGCCGGCGTCGCACCCTCGGGTGCGATGTCGCGGTCGTGGAAGCAGAAGAACGGGCGTGCCCAGCTTGGCGAAGAACTCGAAGGCGGCGGCCATCTTGTGACGGGCCGCCTCCAGCGGGTCGAGCCCGTAGGCGTTCCAGGGCCGGTCGAGGGTGCCGTCGCCGAAGACGTCCGACCCCGACCACACGAAGCTGTGCCAGTAGCAGACGGCCATCCGCAGGTGGTCCTCCATCCGCCGTCCGGCCACCACCCGGTCGGCGTCGTACCACCGGAAGGTCAGGGGGTCGTCGCTGTCCGGGCCCGCGATAGGCGATCCGGCCGACGCCGACGAAGAACTCGTCGTACCCGGTCACGACGGCACTCCGGCTCGGTCGACTGCGCATCTCCGCATCATCGCGTCGGGCCTGCCCGGGCGCCACCGGTCCGGTGGCGGGCTCCCGTGGCCCTCCGGGAGCAGTGTGTAGGGTCGAACGGTGCCCGCCGTGTCCGACCCCGCACCGCCGCCTGCCGGTCCGCACCGGCACCCCGCCCCCCGAGAGCCTGGCCCAGGCCGTCGGTCGACGAGTACCGACGGGTCTTCCGCCTGCCCTTCGAGACACTCCTGACGGTGGCGCTCAACGCCGCCCTGATGAGCTCCGCCTGGTTCTTCCTGCCTCCGGACCTGGTCAACCAGCTCTTCGAGCTCCACGGCAGCCTGGCCTTCGCCTTCGTCCTGTCGAGCTGGATGTACTCCGACGTGCCGGCGACCAACGTGCTGGCCGTGGATGCTCCGCAGGTCCTGGCCGCCATCGACCAGCCCGTGGCGTTGCGCCGCATCCTGGCCGCCCGCCGGGTGGTGCTGTGGTCCATCGTCGCCCCGGTCTGCATGCTGATCTCGTTCGTGACCGGGTTCCGTGCCCACGACCCGCTCGTCGCCGTGTACTCGGCGGTGGCCATCGGCATCGTCCCGTTCGGCGTCCTGGCCGTGTCGGCCTGGGTCGGGATCCTCTTCCCCTACCACCCCGTTCCCGATCCGCTTCCGGTGGAGCCACCGACGGAACTGGTGGCCGATGCTGGGCCGCTGGGGAACGCTGGTGCTCCTCCCCTACGCCGTCGTGCCGGCCCTGTCGGTGGCGTTCATGGCCCCGACGCTCCTGGTGTGGGGCCTGACCTCGAAGTCGGGCCTGTCCAAGCAGCTGCCCGACAACGACGTCGGGCTCGGGATCGCCCTGGCCTGTGGGATCGCCGTCGCCGCCGTCTACCTGGGGCAACGCCTCTCCCTGCGGTTCATCGCCCGCCGCCGGTCCCGCCTGGTGGCCTACCTGTCCGACCCGCAGCGGGGCTGACCGGTCGAGGGGCGGGCGTTCGGGATCCGTCCGGAGGGACACGACGCCTGACAGGCTGGGGCCATGGCCACCCACACCATCACCGGGATCGGTGAGGTCGAGCGGCGCGAGCTGGTCGCCGCCAGCCTGCGGGCCGCACTGAGCACGGGGGTCCTGCTCGCCGCCTACTACCTCCTGCCCATCGGCACCCAACACCTCCGCGGTCGGCCGACCCTGGTGGACATCGGCTCCCTCCTGCGCCTCGGAGTGGCGGTGGCCATCTTCATCACCGTGCTGGTCCTCGAGATCCGGGCCATCGCCAAGGCCCGGCACCCGATGCTGCGGGCCGGCGTGGCCATGGCCGTGGTCATCCCGCTCTTCCTGCTGTTCTTCGCCTGGATCTACCTGACCATGTCGCACGGCGACCCGGGCACCTTCCACGGGGACTTCCACGGATCGATGACCCGGACGACCGCGCTCTACTTCACCGTGACCATCTTCTCCACCGTCGGATTCGGCGACATCACCCCCTACTCCGATCTGGCCCGGATCACCACCACCATCCAGATGCTGGCCGACCTGGCCGTGATCGCCATCGTCATCCGGTTGATCCTGGGGGTGGCCACCCGGTCGACGGCCGAGCGGCAGGGTGCGGCGGACGGGGATCCCGGCGCGACCGGGACACCCCTGTCCGGCTGAGGGGCGGGCCCCGGCCCGGACGACCCCCCTCACCGGTGGTCCGGCACCCGGCACCGTCCCACTGCGACATGGGAAGATGCCCGGGTGCTGACCAATCGGGTGACCGAGATGCTGGGGGTGGAGATCCCGATCGTCCAGGCACCGATGGGCTGGATCGCCCGCTCGCAGTTGGCCTCGGCCGTGTCGAATGCCGGAGCCATGGGCATCATCGAGACGTCGTCGGGCGAGCTCGACGCCATCCGCGACGAGATCGCCAAGATGAAGGACCTGACCGACAAGCCCTTCGGCGTCAACATCGCCCAGGCCTTCGTGTCCGATCCGACGGTCATCGTGGACTTCGTCATCTCCCAGGGGGTCCAGTTCGTCACCACGTCGGCCGGCAGCCCCACCAAGTACACGGCGCAGTTGAAGGACGCCGGGCTCACCGTGTTCCACGTGGTGCCCACGCTGCGGGCCGCGGCCAAGGCGGTGGAGGCCGGAGTCGACGGGCTCATCGTCGAGGGCGGCGAGGGCGGCGGCTTCAAGAACCCCCGACCGGTCTCGACCATGGTCCTGCTCCCCTCGGTCACCTCGGCGTTCGACGTGCCGGTCATCGCGGCCGGCGGATTCCTGGACGGTCCGACCATGGCCGCGGCGTTCGCCCTCGGGGCGGAGGGGGTGCAGCTGGGAACGGTCATGGTCACGTCGGTCGAGTCGCCGATCCACCCGAACTGGAAGCAGGCCATCATCGACGCCGCCGCCACCGACACCGTCTTCCTCAACAGCCATGCCTCGCCGGCGCTCCGGGCGCTGCGCACCGAGCGGACCACGGCCCTCGAGTTCGACACCGGGCGGAACGCCATGGGGGCGTTCGGCAATGTCCGTGACCTCTACTTCGGTGGCGATCTCGAGGCCGGCATCGCCCTGTCGGGCCAGGTGGCGGGCCGCATCACCGGGAGCCGCCCGGTGGCGGACATCGTCCGGGACTGTGCCGACGGCTGCGAGGCCACCGTGTCCGACCTGGCCCGGCGGTACGGGGCACCATGAGCCTGGCCCGGGCGATCGACGAGGCCTCGATCGAGCTGGCGGCCGTCGAGTCGGTGGTCGGCACCGCCCGCCACGTGCTCGACGTGGCGGCCGAGACCGAGCGCGTCGGCAGCCGGATCATGGCCCGGGTACGGACCGTGGCCATCGTGGCCGTGGTCGCAGCGGCCGGCCTCGGTCTGGCCTACGGGGTGAAGACGGTCCTCGATCGGCGACGGGCACCGTCGCCGGCGGTGGCCGAGCCCCCGGACGGGCCGCCCGACGGGCCGCCCGGCAACGGCGGCTGACCGCCGCCCGGTCGGTGTGGCCCACGGCGGGGCGCTCCGGGGACGGGCACCGGCGGCATCACTATAGTGACAGTGGCACTGACAACAGTGGCCCGCCGGCCCCGACCGGCACGACCCCCACGAGGACGACCATGGATCCCACCTCCCTTCCGGACATCTCCTACGGCACCATCGACCCGGACTACGCCCGGCACCTGGCCACGATCGCCCCGGACGACGACGGGCCCATCTGGATGGTCAACCTCATGCGCTACCGGGACCACGCCGTGTATGCCGACGGACGCGAGACCGACCTCAGCGGTCGGGAGGCCGACGACCGCTACGCCCCGTTCGGTCCCTTCCGCACGGTCGGCGCGGAGCTGGTCTTCCTGGCCGACGTGGAAGAGCAGCTCCTCGGGGAGGACCAGGAGTGGGACCGGGTCGCCGTGGTGCGCTATCCGACCCGCCGGTCGTTCCTGGCCATGCAGGACCTGCCCGAGTACGTCGAGCTGCACGCCCACAAGGACGCCGGTATGGCGTCCACCTTCGTGATCGGCTGCCGGCCCGCCGAGCTCCCCGAGTTGCCAACCGGTGCACCGGACGTCGCTGCCGTCCCACATCCGTCGACCCCGGAGGACGGGCCGGTGGTCCTCCTCCACGTCCTCCGCTACAACGAGGGGATGGTGTCCGACGACATGGAGCTCTACACGGGCGAGGCGGCCCGGATCGCCCTGCCCCACGGCGTGCGCATCGGCGCCTGGCTGGACGTGGAGGGCACCATCGTCGGCGACGGCCGCAGCTGGGACCAGGTGCGCTTCAACGTGTTCCCCTCCAAGGAGGCGTTCTGGTCCGTGGCCCTCGATCCGGAGCGCCTGGCCGCCCAGGCCGATCTCCGGGAGCCGGCCATCGCCGACACGTACACGTTGATGCTCCGGCCGATGATCGACCGGCTGGCCGCGTCGATCGACTCCTGACCGCCCATCCGCGCCGGGTCCCGACGAGAGGAACGAGTCCACCATGAAGCAGTCCGCCGCCATCCGCTGCGTCCTCCAGATGCAGGTCCACGACATCGCCGGCTTCACCGCCGCGGCGATCCGGTGCGCCGAGTACAGCAGTACGGAGCCCGGCACCCTCTACTACGACTGGTTCCTCGACGAGGCGACGGGCAGCGGCGCGCCTGATCGAGGGGTACGACTCCTACGAGTCCATCGTCGCCCACGCCACGGGCCCGGTGTTCACCGAGATCGGCCCGGCGCTGCTCGAGACCTGCACGTTCGTGCACATGGACGCCTACGGCGACACGGCCAGGATGGAGTCCGGGCCGCAGTTCTGGCCGTCGACCTACTGGGGCGCGTCCATCGCCGGCCTCACCGACTGACCGGACGCCGGCACCCGGCGCCGGGAGGTCGGCTCAGGACGCGTACTTGCCGAGCTCGGCCCGGGCCAGCTGGCGGCGGTGCACCTCGTCGGGACCGTCGGCGAAGCGCAGCGTGCGCAGCCCGGCGTACATGCGGGCCAACGGGAAGTCGTCGGACACGCCGCCACCCCCGTGGGCCTGGATGGCCCGGTCCACCACCCGCAGGGCCATGTTCGGTGCCACCACCTTGATGGCGGAGATCTCGGTGGACGCACCCTTGTGGCCCACCGTGTCCATCAGGTACGCGGCCTTCAGGGTCAAGAGGCGGGCCTGCTCGATCTCGATGCGGGAGTCGGCGATCCACTCGCGGATGACCCCTTGGGCGGCCAACGGCTTGCCGAAGGCCTCGCGTCCGAGGACCCGACGACACATGAGCTCGAGTGCCCGTTCGGCCATCCCGATGCACCGCATGCAGTGGTGGATGCGCCCGGGGCCGAGCCGGGCCTGGGCGATGGCGAAGCCGGTCCCCTCCTCCGCGATCAGGTTGGTGGCCGGCACGCGGACGTCCTCGAACAGGAGCTCGCAGTGCCCCTCACGGTCGGTGTACCCGAAGACGGGGAGGTTCCGGACGATGGTGAGCCCCGGGGTCCCCCGGGGAACCAGGATCATCGACTGCTGCTGGTGGCGGGACGCCTCGGGGTCGGTCTTGCCCATGACGATGAAGATGGTGCACCGCTCGGATGCCGCACCGGAGATCCACCACTTCCGTCCGTTGAGCACGTACTCGTCCCCGTCGCGTCGGATCGACAGCTGGATGTTGGTGGCATCCGACGAGGCGACGTCGGGCTCGGTCATGGCGAAGGCAGAGCGGATCCGGCCCTCGAGCAGGGGGACCAGCCACTCCTCCTTCTGCTCGTCCGATCCGAACAGGGCCAGGACCTCCATGTTGCCGGTGTCGGGCGCCGAGCAGTTCATGGCCTCCGAGGCGAGGTGGCTGCGGCCGGCCAGCTCTGCGAGATACGCGTAGTCGAGATTCGCCACCGGGTCGGGTGTCCACGGCGTCTTGTGGGGCATGAAGAGATTCCAGAGTCCGCGTTCTCTGGCCTTGGCCTTCAGGTCCTCGATGACCGGGGGATGGGAGTGCGGGTCGCCGGAGGCCTCCATCTGCTCCTCGTAGACCGCTTCGGCCGGAATGACCTCGGTGTCGAGGAACTCGGTGACCCGTTGGCGGAGGTCGACCCCTCGGGGGCTCGGCTCGTAACTCATGGCTCACTCCTCTGGTGGACGAACGGATGCCGGACGACCGGCGCCCTCCGAGGGTAGCCAACCTGGAGCGCGGGCACGCGCCGATTCCCCGATGCGCAACCCGGGGTTCCCAGTGGGAGCGGCCTGCTTCCGATCCGTCGTGACTTCCCACGCACAGTGATCAAATGCCCGAATTCCGGGCGGTATCCGAGCCGTTCGTCACAGATCTTCAGGGGCGAAGGACCCGAATGCCCCGGATGCCATCCAGTTCCCCCTCCTCCGTCCCGAAGAGCGGGGCATGAGGGCAGGTGGCAGGAACAGTGGTGCGGAACTGACGACCACCGTTGCCCCGGCGCACCACAGCGGAGGGCACCGACACCACCCGGGCATCCACGGACGACACCCCGGAACCGGGCGCGGCGCCATCCGGACGACCGAGCTGGTCGTGTTGACCGCGGTGCTCACCCTGGCAGGCGGGGGATTGGCCTACGCCTGGTTCGTCTCCACGGGGACCGGATCGGGCCTGGCCATCGTCGGCTCCAGCCCCAGCCACGCGTTCGTCATCTCGGCCGACACTCCGGCGGGTCCCGTCCTTCCGGGCAGCGGCCCGCAGGCCTTCGACGTCAACGTGGCCAACACCACGGGCCAGGACGCGGCGGTGACCGTCGTGTCCATCTCCCTCGCAACCTCGGGCAACGACGTGGCGACGGACACGGGAGCCGACATTCCCGGATGCCTGGCCACCTGGTTCAGCGTCACGTCGTCGGTCACCTTCGACGCCGTGGTTCCCGCCCATTCCAGCATCACCGCCGGCGGGCGGGCATTGCCCCTTCCGGACATCACCATGTCGGAGGCCGGGGTGAGCCAGGACGCCTGCCAGGGCGCGTCGATCGGGGTGGAATTCACGACCGGTCCGTAGCGGACCGATCCCCCCGACGACCGGTCGGGGCCCGTAGCGGGACTCGGCCCAGAACATGCCATCGCGCCTTCCGCGCACCGCAGTATCGAACAGAGGATCCTCCATGCCCGTCACCGAAACGACCGGAGCCGACCGACCAGGACCGGACGCCCGTCGTCCCATCGTCGTGATCCTGTGCGGCCTCCTGTTGTTCGTCGCCATGGCCGGTGTGGCACTCGGCGGTGGCCGCGCACCCGCCGCCCTCCTCTCCGGGCCGGTCGCCTCGACCGGCTATTGGCTGGTCGGCTCGGACGGCGGGGTCTTCTCCTACGGACAGGCCCGGTTCTACGGATCCACCGGCGCCATGACGCTGAACCGCCCGATCGTGGGGATGGCGTCCACTCCGGACGGGCACGGCTACTGGATGGTGGCATCCGACGGTGGGGTGTTCGCCTACGGGGACGCCGGCTTCTTCGGCTCCACCGGCGCCGAGCCCCTCAACAATCCGGTGGTCGCCATGGCGGCGTCGCCCAGCTGGGCGCGGCTACTGGTTGGTGGCGTCCGACGGTGGGGTGTTCGCCTTCGGCGACGCCGGGTTCTCCGGCTCGATGGGCGACCGTCACCTCAACCGTCCGGTGGTCGCCCTGGCGGCCACTCCGTCCGGCGCCGGGTACTGGATGGCCGCGTCCGACGGCGGCGTGTTCGCCTTCGGCGACGCCGGCTACTTCGGTTCGATGGGTGATCGGCACCTCGTCAGCTCGGTGATCTCGATCGGCCGGAGCGCCACCGGACAGGGCTATGCGATGGGGGCCGGGGACGGTGGCGTCTTCACCTACGGCGACGCCGCCTTCCTCGGCTCGGCATCCGGTCTCGCCCCGGTCGGCACCGTGGCCGGTCTCCTGGTCTCCGCCGACGGCGGCGGCTACTGGATGGTCTCGTCCGACGGCACCGTCCGGACGTTCGGGTCCGCACCGTTCTTCGGCTCTGCCGCCGGCCTGGCCCTCGTCAAGCCGATCGTCGGGATGGCATCGTCCCCGGGCTCGACGGTCAGCCCGCAGGACTACTCCATGAGCGGCGACGCCCCCGGCACGCTCACCCCCGGCACCTCGGTGACCATCGACCTCCGGATCTCCAATCCCAACTCGGCTCCCATCACCCTCGTCTCGACCACCACCACGGTCACCACGTCCAACCCGTCGTGCGGGCCGGCCAACTTCACGGTGACCCAGCGACCCGTCCACGCGGTCACCGTCCCGGCCGGAGCCTCCGCCACCCTGTCGGAACTGGGGGTGGCACCGGTCGACCGGCCAGTGGTCACGATGATCGACACCGGGGCGGACCAGGATGCCTGCCAGAACGTGCGGCTCACGCTGCACTACCAGGGGGAGGCGATCGGATGACGTGCCGACTCGTGATCGCACTCGGCGCCGTTCCGCTGGCCCTGGTGGTGACGGCCTCCGCGGCGTGGGGCTACTTCAGCTCCCAAGGCGCCGGGAACGGGACCGTCATGGTGGGTTCGCTGACCGCCCCCACCGGGGTGTCCGCCACGCCGGCCGCCGGCACCGTGGCCATCGCCTGGACCGGTGTCGCCCCGCCAGGGATTGCCGCACTCGGGTACTACGTGACCCGGTCGCCGGTGCCCCCGGGGGTGGCGGTCACCGTCTGCGGGACCCCGTCCCTGCCCCTAGCCCCCTCCCCCACGACCTGCAGCGACCGTCCGGCTCCGGTCGGCACCTACACCTACCGGGTCATGTCCACGTACGCCACGTGGACCGCGGCCAGCGCGCCGAGTGCCGCGGTTGTCGTGGCCCCGGCGACGACGACCACGACCCTGGACCCGTCGTCGACGACCGCCACCTACGGGAGCGAGGATCTCCTGACCTTGGCGGCATCGGTCACCTCCGGTGTCGGCGGGTCCCCCACCGGGACGGTGGACGTGAAATCCGGGACCACGGCACTCTGCACCATCGTGCTGCCCGATCCCTCGTGCTCGCCCGATCCGGCGGCACTCGCCGCCTCAGCCACGCCCTACCTGGTCACGGCCACCTACTCCGGTGACGGGACGTTCAGCGGGTCGTCCTCCGGATCGTCCGCCGTGACCGTCTACAGCGCACTCGCCATCACCACGACGACACTGGCCCCGGCATGGGCCGGGGAGACCGGGTATTCGCAGACGTTCCTGGCCACCGGAGGATACGGGGCCCTCACGTGGGCCCGGAGCGGTTGGCCAAATTCCATCTGGACTGCATCTCGATCGTGACACTGGGATTCTCTGCCGGAACCCTCCTCGCCGGTGATGTCACGGCGACATTCTCCATCTCAGTCACGGATGCCAACGGAGCATTCGATCAGCGGACGTTCACGGTCACAGTGTCCAATGCACTCGTCCACCAGACCTCAACGGCGCCAGCCGGTGACGTCTCCTCATTCGCGGTGTCCCTGACGGGTGGGGTCATCGCCGGTCACGCCCTGGTCCTCACCGTGGCCCAGTCCTGCACGACGACGGCCGGCGTTCCGGTCGACTCCCACGTCACCGGTGTGTCCGGCGACGCGATCACATGGACGAAGGCGGTGGCCACCGGATGCACGGCCAACGGCGACTCCGAAGTCTGGTACGGGCTCGGCACCACCACCGGCGGATCCTCGACGAAGGTCACGGTGACCCTCAACGCCACCGCCCGCGTCCAGTTCGCCAACGTCACCGAGTACACCGGCGTCACCGGGTGGGACGGGACGGCGGGAGCCTCGGCCACTGCCTCGGGTAGCGGAGTGCAGGTCAGTTCCGGTGCCTCGAGTCCCTCGACAGCCGGGGAGCTCCTGGTTGCCGGCGCCTTCGTCACCCGACCGACTCCGAGCTCCCTGACCGGGTTGATCGACCCGTTCGCCGACCTCAACGTGGTCAACCCGAACTCCGGATTCGCCGCCTACGTGGTGGACGCCACGACCGCCCAGGTCGGCCTGGGTTACACCCAGACGGTGGGTGGGGTCCCGTCCGCCGGGGCCTGGTCGGCGGCCATCACCGCGTTCACCCTCAGTGCTCCGTGACGTCCGGCCGCCACCCGGGCCACCGGACGCTGCGAGAGCGCCCCGGAAGGCGCTCTCGTCGGTCCTGCATCTCGAGCGGACGACGGGATTCGAACCCGCGACCCCAACCTTGGCAAGGTTGTGCTCTACCAGCTGAGCCACGTCCGCGTAAGGGTCTCACTCTAGCAGTTGACCGGTCGATCCCGGGAAGCGGACCAGGTCCGGACGGGTGTGCCATCCTGCCTGGGTGGCGCTCCTCCCCGACCGCATTCCCGCCGGATCCGTCGAGCTCCGACGGTGGCGTCCCGGGTACGCCGACGCCCTCACGGACGCCGTGGCATCCAGCCTCACCGAGCTGCGGCCCTGGATGCCCTGGGCCCAGGAGGCACCCACCGTGCCCGGGATCCTCCAGGTGCTGACCGAAGGAGACGCCAGTTTCGACGCCGATCAGGAGTGGCAGTTCGTCGTGGTCGAGCCCGGATCCGACCGGATCCTCGGCGCCTCCGGGCTCCACCGTCGGGGACCTCCGTCCAGCGTGGAGATCGGCTATTGGATCCGCACCGAGGCCACCCGCCGGGGCCTGGCCACCGCCGCAGCCCGGGCCCTCACCACCGCAGCCTTCGACCACGTCCCCACCGTCGACGCGGTGGAGATCCGGATGGATGCCGGCAATCGACGGAGCGCGGCGGTCCCCCCGAGGCTGGGCTTCCGGTTGGTTGGCGAAGTGGACCACCCGATCGACGCACCCGGCCAGTCCGGCCGGTGGCTGGTGTGGGAGATGGAGCGGGCCGACTGGAACGTGTCCGACCAGGACGCGGCCGACCGGGACGGTGCCGGACCGGACCGCTCCGGAGCGTGACGGGGATCAGGCCGGCAGTTCGGCGTGCCACCACGGCACCGGCCGGTCCAGCCGATCGGCCTCGGCCACCAACTCGGCCAGCGCGGTCTCCATGCCCGAGCCCAGTACCGCGACGTCGGGCACCAGGTCCCAGCACGCCTGGACCCCCACATGGACGGTGTCCAGATACGAGAAGACCGTCACGTTGAGGCCGACGCCCTCCATGATCGGACCGAGCGGATGCATCGAGACCAACCGGGCGCCGGCCAGGTAGAGGGGGAACCCGGGCCCCGGCACGTTGGACACGATCACGTTGAACGGTGGCGCCACGTGGTCGAACAGGCGGAGGTTCGTCACCAGCCGCGACAGCCGGGTGGCCACGGCCGGGAACGCGGCCTCGGCCCACGACGCGAAGATCTCGGGCCCCACCGCCCGGTTCTGCTCCTTGGCCACCCGCACGCCGTCGCGGATGTGCCGCAGCCGGGCCACCGGGTCGGCGACCCCGGTGGCCAACGAGACGAGCATGCCCGACACCCGGTTGCCCAACGTGCCCTGCTCGGCCTCGGTGCGGACCGACACCGGCACCAGGGCGATCAGCGACGTGTCCGGCTCCTCCCCCCGGCCGGCGAACAAGGTGCGGAGCCCCCCGGCCGTCACGGCCAGGATCACGTCGTTGGCCGTGCCCCCGAACGCCCGGGCCACCTTGCGCACGTCGGGCAGCGCCAGGTCGGCGAAGGCGATGCGGCGGTGCGGCGAGATGGCCCGGTTGATCGACGTCTGGGGTGCCTGGAACGGCGACGGGCCGAGGTCCCCACCGGACTCCCGGTTCCGCGAGCTGACCGCCCGGGCCGTCTGGACGGTGCGGGCCACGGATCGGGCGATGGCGTCGAGCTGTCCGGGGAGGCTGCCCAGGGTGTTCCGCAGCTGGTCGAACTCGCCGGGGAGTGCGTCGGGTGCCCAACCGGGCCCGGAAGCGGACTCCCCGTCGGGCTCGGCATCGGCCGGCTCCGGCGCGCCGAGGGCCCTGCGGGCCCCGGTGGGGTCGCCACCGAACAGGGCACGGGGCGTCGGGTCCGCGGAGAGGTCGAAGAAGGCGGCCAACACCTCGGCGCCCGACACGCCGTCGATGATGGCGTGGTGCACCTTGGCCACGATGCCGATGCGACCCTCCGCCAGGCCCTCGATCACGTGGAACTCCCACAGGGGGCGGTCCCGGTCGAGGGGGCGGGCGGCCAGATCGGCGACCAGCTCGGCCAACTCCTCCGGTCCCCCCGGGGCGGGCACGCTGGCCCGTCGCACGTGGTAGTCGAGATCGAAGGCGGGATCCTCCACCAGGGTCGGGTGCTGCAGTCCGAAGGGGACCCCCACCATCCGCATCCGGAAGGGCGCCACCAGGGGAACCCGCTCATCGACCAGGGACCGGATCCGCCGGAAGCCCAGCCCCCCGGGCACGCCCGCCGGATCGAACACCATCGTTCCCATCACGTGGAGGTGGGTGGTGGGCGACTCCAGGGCCAGGAAGGCCCCGTCCAGCCCGGTCAGGCGCGCCATCGGATCACCGCCCCGTCGACCCGAAACCGCCGAGACCCCGGTCCGACTCGGCCAACGAGTCCACCTCGACGAAGGCCGCCGCCTCCACCCGCTGGATGACCAGCTGGGCGATCCGGTCGCCCCGTTGCACCCGGTAGGGCACTTCGGGGTCGGTGTTGACCAGCAGCACGGCGACCTCGTCCCGGTAGCCGGAGTCGATGAGGCCGGGGGTGTTGAGGCAGGTGACGCCGTGGCGCAGGGCCAGCCCGCTACGGGGTTGGACGAAGCCGGCGTAGCCCTCGGGGAGGGCCAGCGCGATCCCCGTCGGGACCATGGCCCGACCACCGTCGGGCTCGAGGAGGACCTCGATGCGGGCCACCAGATCGGCACCGGCGTCGCCGGCGTGGGCGTACCCGGGGAGGGGGAGGTCGGGATCGAGGCGCACCACGGGCACCACCATGCCTGCGTCCGGATCCGTCTCCGCTCGCTCTCCGCCGCCGTCACCCGATCGATCCGCTCATCCCCCGTGGACGCTAGCCCTCGACGCCGGCGGGTGCCGACACCGAGCCGGCGCCGGAGACAACCCGTTTCCTGACGGTCCGTCATCTTGGCGGTTCGGCCACCCTCCGGTAGCGTGACCGCGTGCTGGTGTGGATGGATCTGGAGATGACGGGGCTCGAGGCGGACCGTCACGTCATCGTGGAGATCGCCACCCTCGTCACCGACGACGACCTGGTCGTGGTGGCCGAGGGCCCCGACCTGGTGGTCCATGCCTCCGACGAGGAGCTGGCGGCCATGGACGACTTCGTCCGGGACATGCACACCGGGAGCGGCCTCCTCGCCGAGATCCGGTCGTCCGGGCTGACCCTGGCCGAGGCCGGACGTCAGACGCTCGAGTTCATCCAGGCCCACGTGCCCAAGCCCCGCACCGTGCCCCTGGCCGGGAACTCCATCGGCACCGACCGTCGGTTCCTGGCCGCCCACCTGCCCGAGATCGAGGAGTACCTCCACTACCGCTCGGTGGACGTGTCCACCGTCAAGGAGCTGGCCGGGCGCTGGTACCCCGACGCCGCGGCCGCCGCACCGCAGAAGGCCGGCGGGCACCGGGCCCTCGACGACATCCGCGAGTCGTTGGCCGAGTTGGCCTACTACCGCTCCACGGTCTTCCGCGACCCCACCCCCTAGGCCACGGCCGGCGGATTCCGCCGCGGCCCGTCATCGAGAGGAGCAGCCATGGCCGAGCAGATCGAGGGCACCACCGACGCGTCCACCGACGACGTCGTCCCGACCCGGGCCGAGGTCACCGCCACCCTCACCGCACCCGGCGCACCCTTCGAGATGACCGAGGTGTCGATCCGCGGCATCCCCACCCGGACCTGGAAGACCGCGCCGGCCAGCCTCCGTGCCGTGTTCGAGCTCTCCGCCCTCCACGGCGACAAGGACTTCCTCGTCTACGAGGACGAGCGCGTCACCTTCGCACAGAATTTCCGCACCGTCGCCGCCCTCGGCCACCAGCTGGTCGACCGCTTCGGGGTCCGCCCCGGCGACCGGGTGGCCATCGCCATGCGCAACCTCCCCGACTGGGTGATGGCCTTCTGGGCCGCCATCACCGTGGGTGCCGTCGCCGTCCCCCTCAACGCCTGGTGGACCGGTGACGAACTCGCCTACGGGCTGTCCGACTCGGGGAGCAAGGTCGCCTTCGTGGACGAGGAGCGCCAGCTGCGCATCTCCCACCACCTGGCCGACGTCCCGGGCCTCGAGGCCATGATCGTCTCGTGCGAGGAGCACGACCCCGACACCGGTGGGCGCCGTCCCGCCGTCGGGTGCACGCTGGAACGGGCCGGCACCGAGCCCCTCCACGTCATCCCGTTCGGCGAGGTCGTCGGCACCCCGGCCGACGACATCGCCCTGCCCGACGTCGCCGTGGAGCCGGACGACGACGCCACCATCTTCTACACGTCGGGGACCACGGGCCGGCCCAAGGGCGCGGTCGGCACCCACCGCAACAGCTGCTCCAACCTGATGAACCTGTTCTTCGTCGCCACCATGGGGAGCCAGCGCCGGACCCGGGCCCAGAAGGAGGCCTCACCGGGTGCCCAGAACGCCAACCTGTTGTCGGTCCCGCTGTTCCACGCCACCGGGTGCCACGCGCTCCTCGTCACCAACACGGCCGCCGGGGGGAAGCTCGTGATGATGCACCACTTCGATCCCGAACGGGCCCTCGAGCTGATCGAACGCGAGCGGATCACCGTGTTCGGCGGGGTTCCGGCCATGGTCATGCAGGTGATCGACTCTCCGGACTTCGCCAAGCGGGACACGTCGTCGGTCCAGTCCATCTCCTATGGCGGCGCGCCGTGCCCGCCCGACCTGGTGCGCCGCATCAAGGAGCACTTCCCGACCGGGGCCCCCGGCAACGGATACGGGCTGACCGAGACGTCGGCCATGACGACGATGAACACGGGCGACGACTACGTGCGCAAGCCGGACAGTGTCGGGCCACCGTCACCGGTCTGCGACGTGGCCGTGGTGCCCGAGGAATGGGAGGGCGCCGACCCCCCGGCCGACCAGGCACCCGACCCCTCCCGGACCGGGGAACTGTGGATCAAGGGCCCCAACGTGGTCCGCGGCTACTGGAACCGCCCCGACGCCACCGCCGCCTCCTTCACCAACGGCTGGCTCCACACGGGCGACGTGGCCTTCATCGACGAGGAGGGATTCGTCCACATCGTGGACCGGGCCAAGGACATGATCATCCGCGGCGGCGAGAACGTCTACTGCGTCGAGATCGAGGGAGCCCTCCACGAGCACCCGGCCGTCGCCGACTGCGCGGTCATCGGCGTTCCCCACCCCGTCCTGAGCGAGGAGGTCGGTGCCGTCATCGTGCTCCGCCCGGGCATGGAGGTGGCGGCCGACGAGCTGTCCCGTCACGTCCGCGAGCGCCTGGCCGCCTTCAACGTGCCCACCCGCTACTGGTTCCGGGCCGAGCCCCTCCCCCGCAATCCGGCGGGCAAGATCTTGAAGCGCGAACTGCGCACCGAGCTGCTGGGCGACGCCCCGGTCTTCTGAGGTGGCCCCGGCCCACGGCGCCGACCGGGGCCCGGGGCGGTGGGCCGAACGGGCCGGAACCCGCTCACTATGCTGTGCGCATGCCTGACGGGGGCCGGGTCGGCCCGGAGTCGGATCGGGCGACGCTCGCCGGGAGCTTCGGGGGCATCGCCGGCCACTACGAGCGGTTCCGCCCCGGGCCTCCGGAGGCGGCGGTCGACTGGTACCTGCCGCAGCGGGTCGGGCGGGTGGTCGACCTCGGGGCGGGCACCGGCGCCCTCACCCGACTCCTGGTCGACCGGGCCGACGACGTCGTGGCCGTCGAGCCCGACGACCGCATGCGCGCCGTGCTGGCCGCCCAGGTCCCCGGCGCCCGGGCCCTGCCCGGTAGCGGAGAGGCCGTGCCGCTCGCCGACGGCTGTGCCGACGCCGTCATCGCCTCCACGTCGTGGCACTGGATGGACCCGGCATCCGCTCTCGCCGAGGCGGCCCGGGTCCTGGTCCCCGGAGGGTGCCTCGGGGCACTGTGGACGGGGGCGGACCCCGACGGGCCGTTCCTGTCCGAGGCCAGGTCCCGGATGGCCCGGACCGGCCCGGGCGGCCCCCGGCGGGCCCGACGGCGGGCCCGACGGCGGGCAACTGTCCGACCTGGTGGAGGGGACGATCGGGCGGGGTGACGACACCCTCGTGATCCCCGAGGGCGCCCCGTTCGACCGACCCGAACGCGCCACGTTCACCTGGGACATCGCACTCGACGCCGACGAACTCCTCGGACTCCTGGGCACGTTCAGCTGGGTCATCACGCTGCCCGACGACACCCGGGCGAGGATCCTCGACGAGGCCAGGGATCTGCTGGGCGCGTTCGGCATCGACGGGTCGACCACCGTCGACGTCGCCTGGCGGACCGATGCCTGGCGGGCCCGACGCCGGCACCCGGTCGGGCCGACCTGACCCGGCCCGGGCGCTCGCCGCGCATGCGTCCTGCGGGGTGAGCTGCGCCACCTCCGGACCCGGGGGCCACGGCGACCTGCAACACTGTGGCGATGGGATCCGGCGGCGACAAGCCACGTAAGAAGAAGGCGCATCTCCCCAAGGTCCCCAAGTACGAGGTGCCGAACCGGGCCGAAGGGAGCGACGGTGGTTCGTTCGGCCGGTCCGGCCACAGCTCCGACCACCACCACGACGGGCCGCCAACCGGATTCGGCGCGTGGGTCCTCAAGGTCCTCAGCCGGAAGCCTGACGCGTAGGTCGGCGGCGCGCTCAGATGGCGAGCAGGGTGCGGGTGCGCTCGACGTCCCGGCCCATCTGCTCGACCAGGGCGTCGACCGAGTCGAAGGCCAGCTCGTCGCGCAGTCGGTGGACGAAGGACAGGCGGGCCGGCTCCCCGTAGAGGTCGCCGGTGAAGTCGAGCAGGAACGCCTCGACCAGCAGCTCACCGTCGGCGCCGTAGAAGGTGGGCCGTCGTCCCACGGACACCGCCGTCCGGTACCGGGACCCGTCCGGCCGCTGGTACCAGCCGGCATAGATTCCCGGGGCGGGAAGGCAGATGTCGGCGGGAATGTCGAGATTGGCCGTCGGGAACCCCAGCTCGTCCCCTCCGCGCCGGTCGCCGGTCACCACGGGACCGCGGACCTGGTGCGGACGGCCGAGCAGGGCCGCCGCTCCCTCCACGTCCCCCTGGGCGACCAACGTGCGAATCCGGGTCGAGGACACGGCTCGGGCCCCGGGGCCGTCCCCCGCCTCCGAGGACAGGCCCACGCCGTCGACCGCGAACCCGGCCACCGACCCCATCTCGGCGAGCAGGGCCACGTTGCCCTTGCGGCCGTGGCCGAAGTGGAAGTCCTCCCCCACCACGACCAGCCGCGCATCGAGTCCGTCGACCAGCTCCCGGGTGACGAACTCCTCGGCCGACTCGTTGGCCCGCTCCTCGTCGAAGCGGACCACCACCGTCCGGTCGACCCCGGCCGAAGCGAGCAGCTCGAGCTTCTGGTCGAGGTCGCACAACAGCAGCGGCGCGGAGTCGGGACGGACGACGGCGGCCGGATGGCGGTCGAACGTCACCACCACGGTGGCCAACCCGTTGTCCGCGGCCCGGGCCCGCAGTTCGGCCAGCAGGGCACGGTGGCCGAGGTGCACCCCGTCGTAGGCGCCGATGGTCACGGCCGAGCCGGCGGCTGGTGCAGCCATCGGCGCGCTGTCGGTCACGATCTCCACATCGGGGAAGGTTACTGCCGAGTCAGTCGGGGCCGGACCCGGAGGCGCCGCCGCACCGGCCCCGGAGGGCTCATCCGGCCGACTCGAGGACCACGGCCGGTTTGATCCGGTCGGTCTCGGTGGCCTCGTAGACGGCCAGGAGGTGGTGGGCGTCGTCCACCAGTCCCCACGGTCCGTCGCCGGACACCCCGAGCGGCACCCGGTCGAGGGGCAGCCCCCGGGCCACCAGCTTCTGGGCGTCGATCGGCACCACCACCTGGTCGAGGTCGCGCATGGCCTGGGCGGGGGTCAGCACCACGGCGGGGGTCAGCTCGTCGACCAGGCGGGCGTCCTCGGTGGTGAAGGAGCCGATCCGGGTCCGGCGCAGGTTCCGCAGATGGGCCCCGCCGCCCAGTGCCTCACCGAGGTCGGCGGCCAGCACCCGGACGTAGGTGCCCGACGAACACACCACCTCGATGCGGAACACCCCCGGGGTCATGCCCGGCTTGACGTCGTAGCGGTAGACGGTGACCGGGCGGGCCTTGCGTTCCACCTCGATCCCCTCGCGGGCCAGGGCGTGCAGTCGCCGCCCGTCCACCTTGACGGCCGACACCATCGGCGGGATCTGCTCGATCTCGCCGGTCAGGGTGGCCGCCGCCTCACGGACCGCCGCCAGCGACACGTCCTCCATGTCCCACGTCCCGGTGACCTCGCCGGACGCGTCGAGGGTGGAGGTCGCCGTGCCCGAGCACCACCTCGGCCTCGTACGTCTTGGGCAGGGCGGTCAGGAAGCGCATCAGCCGGGTGGACCGGCCCAGTCCCACCAGCAGCACGCCGGTGGCGTCGGGGTCGAGCGTTCCGGCGTGGCCCACCCGCTTCTGGCCGAAGATCCTGCCGGCACCGGGCCACGACGTCGTGGGAGGTCCAGCCCGCCTCCTTGTCCACCACCACCAGGCCGTTGACCTGGTCCGTCGACGGGGGGCTCACCGGTAGTTGTCGTCCCGCCCGTCGGTCTCCACCCGACCGGCGGCGTCGTCGGACTCGTGGATCTGGCGCAGCAGGTCCTCGATCCGGTTGCCGGTCACCACCGCGGGATCCTGGACGAACGAGAGCTGCGGAGTGCGCTTGAACTTGGTCTGCCGGGCCACCGCCTTCTGCACCTGGACCCGGCGCTGCTCGAGCGCCGCCGCCGCCTCGTCGGACAGCGAGCTCAGGTAGACGGTCGCCTGGCGGAGGTCCGCCGTGGTCTCGACCGAGGTCGACGGTGACCAGGCGGAGCCGCTCGTCGGCGTCGGCCAGGCGCTCGAGCTCGTCGGCCACCACCTGGCGGAGGACCTGGTTGACCCGCAGCGAGCGGGAATAGGGGGCCACGCCCCGGTTGTCCTGACGACGTGCCACTGGCCCTCCGGTCCGTCCTCGACCACCTGTCCGCGCCGCCCGGGATCCGGGCGGCGGGCCCGGTCAGGTGCGGGGGATCTCCCGCTCGTCGAAGGTCTCGATGATGTCGCCTTCCTTCAGGTCCTGGTAGTCCGAGAGCCCGATCCCGCACTCGAAGCCGGCCTGGACCTCGCGGGCGTCGTCCTTGAAGCGACGCAGCGAGGTGATGGCGCCCTTCCAGATGATGACGCCCTCGCGGAGGAAGCGGACCTTGGAGCCACGGGTGATGACGCCCTCGCGGACGTAGCAGCCGGCGATGGCGCCGATCTTGGGGACCCGGAAGACCTGGCGCACCTCGGCCTCACCCGTGACGATCTCCTCGAAGACCGGCGAGAGCATGCCGAGCATGGCCGCCTCGAGGTCCTCGAGCAGCTTGTAGATGATCTCGTAGGTCCGGATCTCGACGTCGGCCTTGGCCGCCATCTCCCGCGAGCGCCGGTCGGGGCGCACGTTGAAGCCGATGATGGTGGCGTTGGAGGCCTGGGCCAGCTCGACGTCGGACTCGGTGATCCCGCCCGACGCCCCGGAGGACGAAGCTGAGCTTCACGTCGTCGCGCTCCAGCTTGCGGAGGCTCTCGGTGACCGCCTCGAGCGAGCCGCGCACGTCGGCCTTCAGGATCAGGTTCAGCGTGGCCGTCTCGCCCCGCTGGATCTGCTCGAACAGGTCCTCGAGCTTGGCGCCGCCCAGCGCCGACGTGGCGGCGGGCACGTGGCCGGCCACCCGGTAGCGGTGGGCGCGGGCCTCGCCGATGGTGCGGGCCTGGGCCAGTTCGGGGGCGACCCGGAACTCGTCGCCGGCCTCGGGCGGCTCGGAGAATCCGAGCACCTGCACCGGCGTGGAGGGCGGCGCCTCCTTGATCTGGTGGCCGTGGTCGTCGACCAGGGCCTTGACCTTGCCCCAGGCCGCACCGGCCACGATCGGGTCGCCGACCCGCAGGGTGCCCCGCTCGACGATGACCGAGGCCACCGGGCCCCGGCCGATCTCGAGCTCGGCCTCGATGACGACGCCCCGGGCCCGGCCCTCGGGCGACGCCTGGAGCTCCTCGATCTCGGCGACCAGGACGATCTGCTCGAGCAGGTCCTCGATGCCGAGGGACTGCAGGGCCGACACCTCGACGGCGATGGTGTCGCCGCCCCAGGCCTCGGGGACCAGCCCGTGCTCCGACAGCTGCTGGAGCACCCGGTTGGGGTCGGCCTCGTCGCGGTCGATCTTGTTGACGGCCACGATGATCGGGCACGTCGGCGGCGTTGGCGTGGCTGATGGCCTCGACGGTCTGGGGCATGACGCCGTCGTCGGCCGCCACGACCAGGACCACGATGTCGGTCACCTCGGCGCCACGGGCACGCATGGCCGTGAAGGCCTCGTGGCCCGGGGTGTCGATGAACGTGATCGGGTGGCCCTGCCACTCGACCTGGTAGGCGCCGATGTGCTGGGTGATGCCCCCGGCCTCGCCGGCCACGACGTTGGCCGAGCGGATGCGGTCGAGCAGCAGCGTCTTGCCGTGGTCGACGTGGCCCATGACGGTCACGATCGGCGGGCGGGGCCGCAGCTCGGACTCGTCCTCCTCCTCGTCGTCGTCGTCGAAGAACTTGGCCAGCAGCTCGGCCTCGCGCTCCTCGCCCGGGTCGACCAGGCGCACCTCGGCGCCGAGCTCGGCGGCGAACAGCTCGATCATGTCGTCGGTCAGCGACTGGGTGGCCGTGACCATCTCCCCCTGCAGGAGCAGGAAGCGGACGACGTCACCGGCCGAGCGGTTCAGCTTCGGACCGAGGTCGCGGGCCGTCGAGCCGCGCTCGATGATGACCTCGTTCTCGGGCACCGGGGCGGTGGACGGCGCGTAGGCCGTGAGGGTGGTCGGCTCCAGCTCCTCGAGGTTCCGACGGCGGCGACGGGGGCGGCGCTGGTTGGGACGGCCGCGACCGACTCCGGGTCCACCACGTCCTCCGGGCCCACCGCCGGGACCGCCGGGGCCGCCGCCGGGGCCGCCGCCGGGACGACCGCCGCCGTAGCCACCGCCGCCGCCGCCGGGACGACCGCCGTAGCCGCCGCCCGTGGCCCCCGGGGGGCCTCCGGTACGGGGCGCGCCGGGACGACCGGCACTCGGGCCGCCGGGGCGACCGGCGAAGCCGCCGGGACGCGGGGCCCCGGGAGCGGGGACGCCGTCCGCCGGCCCCGGGGGGCGGCGGGATGGGCTTGCCGGTGATCGAACGGGGCGGGCCGCCGGGAGGCGGCGGGATGGCTCGTCCCGACGCACTGGTCGGCGGCCGCACCGGGGCAGAGCCGGGCTGGGGCGGTGCGGCCGGGCGGCGGGTGCCGCCGGGGTCGGTGCCGGCGCGGCGGCCGGGGCGGCCGGGGCCGGAGCGGGCCGGGGCTGCGGGCGCGGGCGCCGCGCGGCGGGGCCGGTGCGGGCGCCGCCGGTGCGGCGGCGGCGGGTGCCGGAGCGGGGGCGGGTGCCGGGGCCGGCGCGGGTGCCGGTGCGGCGGCGGCCGGGGCCACGGCGGCAGCCGGTGCGGCGGCGCGGGGCCGACCGGGGCGGGAGCGGGGGCCACGGGCGCCGTGGCGGCGCGGGGCCACCGGAGCGGGGCGGGGGGCCGGCGGCGGGACGGCGCTCGGCTGCTCGGAGGCGGGCCGGCTGGTCACCAGGCGGGCACCGGTGCGCTTGACGGAGGCGGCGAGACCGGCTCCGCTCCTTCGCCGGACGGCGGCGTCATCGCCTCCGGCGGCCGGTGTCGGCCGGCTCGGTCGCGGGCGCGGCCTTCTTGGCCGGGGCCTTCTTGGCGGCGGCCTTCTTGGCCGGGGCAGCCGGCTCCTCGGGCTGCACGGGACGGCGGAGGCCCTCGCGGTCGGCCTTGCGACGGGCGCGGTCGGCCTGCGCGTCCTCGATGGACGACGAATGGCTCTTGACGCCCATCCCGAGGGACAGGCAGAGGTCAAGGGCCTCCTTGTTGGTCAGGCCGAGCTCATGAGCGAGCTCGTATACCCGGATCTTCTTCGGCAACGGCTGTTACTGCCCTTCCTTCGATGTCGTAGATGCCAAAGCGCACATACGACCCTCCATCCTCGCACATCACGACGCCGGACTCTCCGAGCCCTCGGGGCCCGTCGGTCCGGCCAGCCCTCCGAGCGCCCGACGCAGGTCGTCGACCGCTCCGGCGGCCGATCGGGCCCGGGAAGGGCCCGCTCGAACGCCCGGCGCTTCTCGGCCAGGTCGACGCAGCTCGTCGAGTCCCGGCACAACCAGGCGCCACGCCCCGGGAGCGTCCGCCCCGGGGCCAGGGATCCGTCCCCGAGGCGCACCACCCGCACCATGGTGTCCGCCGGACCGTTCCGGCGGCACCCGATGCAGGTCCGCTGAGGGACTATGCCGGATCCTCCCCGGTCGGGGCCTCGGCCACCGCGGCCGTCCGGGGCGCCGTCGGCGGCCTCCGTCGCATCCGGACCCGGCTGCCTCGGACGCTCGGCCGCCCCGGCGGCGGCGCTCCTCGACGGCCACCGCGCCTCGGCGACGCCCTCGACCGGCCTCGGCCGCGTCCCGGCCACCGCCGGACGACCTCGTCGGCGCCGTCGGCACCCTCGGCCCACTCGGTGGCCGAGACGGCGGAGCCGCCCTCGGCCGGCTGCCAGACCATCTCGCCCGCCTCGTTCTGGATCCACTCGCCCTCGGCCCACTCCTCGCCGGCGTAGCCCGACTCCTCCTCGGCCAGCTGGGTCTCGCTCTTGATGTCGATCCGCCAGCCGGTCAGCCGGGCGGCCAGGCGGGCGTTCTGGCCCTCCTTGCCGATGGCCAGGGACAGCTGGTAGTCGCTCACGATGACCGTGGCCGTGCCCGTCTCGTCGTCGAGGCGGACCTCGCGCACCCGGGCCGGGGCCAGGGCGGACTGGATCAGCTCGACCGGGTCGTCGGAGTACGGCACCACGTCGACCCGCTCGCCGCGGAGCTCGTTGGTGACCATGCGCACCCGGGAGCCCCGGGCGCCCACGCAGGCACCGACCGGGTCGACGTTGGGGTCGTTCGACCACACGGCGATCTTGGTGCGGTGGCCGGGCTCGCGGGCGGCGGCCTTGATCTCCACCGCGCCCGAGGAGATCTCGGGGACCTCGAGCTCGAACAGGCGCTTGATCAGCCCCGGATGGCTCCGGCTGACCACGATCTGGGGGCCCTTGGTCGTCTTGCGGACCTCGACGATGTACGCCTTCAGCCGGGCACCGTGCTCGTAGCGCTCGTAGGAGACCTGCTCGGCCTGGGGCAGCAGCGCCTCGACCTTGCCCAGGTCGAGCAAGGTGTAGCGGTTGTCGGTCTGCTGGACGATGCCGGTCACGATGTCGCCCTCGCGCCCCGCGTACTCCTCGTACTTGAGGTCGCGCTCGACCTCGCGGATGCGCTGGAGGATGACCTGCTTGGCCGTCTGGGCCGCGATGCGGCCGAAGTCGTCCGGGGTGTCGTCCCACTCGCGGATGACGTTGCCGTCCTCGTCGAGCTCCTGGCCGTAGACCCGGATCTCGCCCGAGTCGGGGTCGATGGTGACGACGGCCTCCTCGGCCGCGTCCGGACGCCGCTTGTAGGCGGCGACCAGGGCGTTGGCCAGGGCGTCGAGCAGCGTCTCGACGGAGATCCCCTTGTCCCGGGCGATCTGGCCGAGTGCGTCGAGGAACTCGAAGTTCGTCTTGCTCATGGGGTCACGACCTGCTTCCTCTTCTGCGTCTGCTTCGGTGTTCTTCGGGGCTTGCCCCGCTTCGGCGGCCGGCTTCGCGGCCCGCCGGGTTGCCCGGGGTGTCCTGCCCGCCCCACACGAAGACGGTGCGGGCCCGGTCGATGTCGGAGTAGGCCAGCCGGACCGGCTCGTCGTCGGACCCGTCGGCGGCCAGGGTGAACCCGTCGTCGTCGGAGGTCGACCAGGGTGCCCTGCAGCCGTGCGCTCGCCCGGCACCTGGGGACGGGTCTTGACCGTCACCGTGGCGCCGACGGCCTTGGCGAAGTGGGCCGGGGTGCGCAGCGGGCGCTCGATCCCGGGGCTCGAGACCTCGAGCGAGTAGCGGCCCGGGATGGGGTCGAGCTCGTCGAGGACCGTCGAGACGGCCCGGTTGGCGTCGGTCAGGGCCTCGAGGTCGACTCCGCCCTCGCGGTCGACGGTCACCTGGAGCACGCCCGCCTTCATCTCGACGTCGACCAGTTCGAGGCCGGCCGCCGACCACCACCGGTTGGAGTGCGGCGAAGAGATCCTGGACCATCTGCGCTGCCTCCTCTCCGGTAGTGTGCGTCTGTCGTCGGTCGTCGTCGTTGCTGGTATCGGGCCGGCGACCCGGGGGTCCCGACCTGCGCTGCGCACCCGGCGGAGGTGTTTCCGACCAAAACAAAAGCGTGGGCTGGCCGCCCACGCCTCGTCAGCGTCACTACACCCCAACCGAACGGCAGACTGAAAAGTATAGCAGTCGCAGGCACGGGCGGCGGGACCCCTGACCTGGCCGTCCGCGACCCCGTCCCGCACCCCGTTCGGCGCCCGGACCAGCACTCGCCGCCGGGCCGGACGCCGGCGCCCGTCAGGGGCCGAGCAGGGCCTCCACCGGGCCGTCGAGGGCCACCTCCCGCTCCTCGCCGGTCGCACCGGGACCGCCACTCGACGATCCCCCGGGCCACGCCCTTGGCCCCGACCACCAGGCGGACCGGCATGCCCGAGCAGGTCGGCGTCGGCGAACTTGACCCCGGGCGACAGGTCCCGGTCGTCGTAGAGGACCTCGACGCCGGCCGCCACCAGCCGGTCGTGGAGCGCGTCGGCGGCCTCGGCCACCTCCGGGGCCCGTCCGGCGCCCAGGGCCAGGAGGTGGACCGGGAAGGGGGCGAGGGTCGGCCGGCCACACCAGCCCCTTGTCGTCGTGGCACTCCTCGGCCACCACGGCGAGGAGTCGGGACACCCCCATGCCGTAGCAGCCCATGGAGAAGACGGCCTCGTCGCCGTCCTCGGCCACGAAGGAGCCGCCGGTCATGACGTCCGAGTACTTGGTGCCCAGCTGGAACGTGTGGGCGGCCTCGACCGAGCGGACCAGGTCGACCGCCTGGCCGCAGCGGGGGCAGGCGTCCCCGGTCACCACCTGGGCGAAGGAGCCCCACTCGTCCACGGTGAAGTCGCGGCCGAGCAGGGCCCCGCTCACGTGGTGGTCGGCCCGGTTGGCCCCGGTGATCCAGGGTCCCGGGCCGGGACACGCCGACGTCGGCCACCACGGTGACGCCGGCGCGCCTGCTGGCCCATGGGCCCGATGTACCCCTTGACCAGCGACGGGTGGGTGGCGAAGTCCTCGTCCTCGAACAGGCGCCAGCCGGTGGGCAGGCGGGCCTCGCGGTCGCCGGCCAGCAGCACCAGCACGGCGTCGCCGGTCGGCGTCGACCACGGCCAGGCTCTTCAGCAGGTCGCCGGCGGTGACGGCCGGGTCGTCGAAGAACGCGACCACCTGGTCGATGCCGGGACGGTCCGGGGGTGTGGTGCTCGACCAGCGGCCGGGGCGCCGGCATCGGGGGCGACCGGGTCGCCGAACCCGCCCCGGGCGGCCGCCTCGACGTTGGCCGCGTAGCCGCAGGCCACGCACCGCACGAAGTGGTCCTCGCCGACCGCCGAGGGGACCATGAACTCGTGGTTGACGTCGCCGCCGATGGCGCCCGACTCGGCCTCCACCGGGGACACGTCGAGTCCCAGCCGGGCGAAGATCCGCAGGTAGGCGTCGTAGACGGCGCGGTAGGAGGCCTGCATGGCGTCCTTGTCGACGTCGAAGGAGTAGGCGTCGGCCATGATCAGCTCGCGGGTGCGCAGGAGGCCGAACCGGGGGCGGGCCTCGTCGCGGAACTTGACCTGGATCTGGTAGACGGTGAGCGGCAGCTGGCGGTAGGAGTCGACCTCGGCGCCGACCGTGACCGTGACCACCTCCTCGTGGGTGGGCCCGAGCACGAACGAGCCGCCCCGACCCTCGACCTGCATGGCGGGCAGCGCGTCGCTGCCGAACAGCTCGGCCCGGCCGCTCTGCTCCCACAGCTCGAGGGGGTGGAGGGCGGGCAGGAGCAGCTCCTGGCAGCCGGCGGCGTCGAGCTCCTCCCGGATGACCGTCTCGATGTGGTGGAGGACGCGGAGTCCGAGCGGCAGGAAGGTGTACACGCCCGAGGCCAGTCGGCGGATGAAGCCGCCCCGCACCAGGAGTTGGTGGCTGGCCACCTCGGCGTCGGCCGGGGCCTCTCGCAGGGTGCGGACCAGGAGGCGGGACATGCGCATGGGCGGAGAGCCTACCGTCCACCCGGTCGGGCCCGGAGGCCGGTCGGGCCGGATGGCGGCGCGGCCGCCCGGCGTCGGGCGGACGGCCTCAGTCGGTCGTGCGGTCGTCGTCGCCGAAGCGCTTGCGGATCAGCTCGACCTTGGTCTCCGAGGCGTTGGCGTCGTCACCCTTGGCCTCGAGCAGCTCCCGGCGGTCGGCCTCGGCCTCGGCCTCGGCCCCGGCGTCGGCCGCGGCCAGGCGGGCCTCCACGCCCTCGGCCACCAGGCGCTCGGCCTCGGCCACCAGCGCCTCGACCATCTCGTCCTCGGGGACGACCCGGACGATCTTGCCCTTGATGAACAGGTGGCCCCGCTTGCGGCCGGCGGCGATCCCGAGGTCGGCCTCGCGGGCCTCGCCCGGTCCGTTCACCACGCAGCCCATGACCGCCACCTGGATGGGGAGGTTCCGGTCCTCCAGCGCCTCCTGGGCCGCCTGGGCCACGGCGATCACGTCGATCTCGGACCGTCCGCAACTCGGGCAGGCGATGAGGTCGAGCCCCTTGCGCTCCCGCAGCCCGAGGGCCTCGAGCAGCTGGCGGCCGGCCCGGGCCTCCTCGACCGGGTCGGCGGTCAGCGAGTAGCGGATGGTGTCGCCGATCCCCTCGGCCAGCAGCGTGGCGATCCCCGCCGTGCCCTTCAGCAGCCCGGCCGGCGGCGGGCCGGCCTCGGTCACCCCCAGGTGGAGCGGGTGGTCGAACGTCTCCGAGGCGAGCCGGTAGGACTCGATCATCAACGGCACCGACGAGGCCTTCACCGAGATCTTGACGTCCTCGAACCCCACTTCGGCGAAGTAGGCCAGCTCCATCCGGGCCGACTCCACCAGCGCCTCGGGGGTGGCCCCGCCGTACTGCTTGTAGAGGTCGGGGTGGAGCGAGCCGGCGTTGACCCCGATGCGGATGGGGACCCCCCGGTCCTTGGCCTCGGCCGCCACCAGCTTGATCTCGTGGGGCTTGCGCAGGTTGCCCGGGTTGAGCCGCAGTCCCTGCACGCCGGCCTCGAGGGCGGCCAGCGCCATCTCCACGTGGAAGTGGATGTCGGCGATGATCGGCACCGGGGACCGGGGGATGATCCGGGCCAGGCCCTCGGCCGCCGCCTCCTCGTTGCACGTGCACCGGACGAGGTCGGCCCCGGCCGCGGCCAGGGCGTAGATCTGGGCGAGGGTGCCGTCCACGTCGGCCGTCTTGGTGGTCGTCATCGACTGGACCGTCACCGGGGCCCCGCCGCCCACGGCCACGTCGCCCACGTGGATCTGACGGGTCGGCCGTCGCTCGGTCAGGCTCCCTCGGGGGTGCGGCATGGCCCCGATGCTACCGGGGGGCGTGCCCGACGGAGCCCCCGGGCGGCGCCGGTTCCCCGGCACGCTGGTCCAGCCGAACGGGTTGGCCATGGGGTGGAGGATGTCGGTCAGCAGGGTCGGTGGCGAACAGCACGCCCAGGAACGGCCACCATCGCCCAGGTGAACGGCAGGAGCTTGGTCACGTCCGCGTGGTACTGCGACCTTGCTGCGCCCGGTGCGGATCTTCTCGTAGACGGCGATGGCCACGTGGCCGCCGTCGAGCGGCAGCATCGGGAAGAGGTTGAAGATCCCGAGGAACAGGTTGATGGCCACCAGGATGCTGCAGGAAGTAGGCCGATGCCGGCGTGGACCGCGTCGGTGGCCGTCTGGACCGCATCCCACCACCGACGAGACCCGGGTGCCGTTGGCCGCCGCCTGGCTGGCCGCCTTGGCACTGGTCACCTCGCTCGAACCGCTGGACGGTGCGCTGGGGCGAGAAGAGGTGGGCGACGCCGACCACCGACGCCCAGGAGTAGTGGGCCAGCCCGGTGGCGGTCCGACGCCAGGCCGGCCACCGGGCCCGCCGTCTCGGTCGGCGTCCCGAGGCTCACCCCGATCACCCCGAAGGGCGCCGTACCGGCGGGCGCGGTCGGCGCCCGGCTCGTGCACGGTGCGCCCGTCGACGCGGGGTCACGGTCAGCGTGCGCTGCGACGCCGTCGCGGGACACCACCACGGTCACCGGCTCGCCCGGGTGGCGGCTGGATGGCCGAGATCAGCGTGGCCGGGTCGCCCGTGACGGCCGTGCCGTCCGACCGACACGAACGACGTCGCCGGGCCGCAGGCCGGCCGCCTGGGCCGGTCCCGGCCTGCCGCCGACGGCCACCAACTGGCCGACGCTCGACCTTGTCGTCGCTCGGCAGCCCGACGAACGGCCAGCAGGACCCACAGCAGGACGAAGGCCATCAGGAAGTGCATGGCCGAGCCGGCCACCGCCACCAGCAGGCGGGCGTGGAAGGGCTGCTGGCGGTAGGTGCGGTCCTCGTCCTCGGGCGCCACCTCCTCGAGGTTGGTCATCCCGGGGATCTTCACGTAGCCGCCGAGCGGGAGCGCCTTCACCCCGTACTCGGTCTCGCCCCGTCGGAACGACCACAGCCGCGGCCCGAAGCCGAGGAAGTACTCGGTGACCTTCATGTGCCCGTGCTTGGCCGCCAGGAAGTGGCCCAGCTCGTGGAGCATGATCATCACGATCAGGCAGGCGACGACGATCAGCAGGGCGACCTGGTCGGTGGCGACGGCCAGGGCCACCACGGCGGCGATCACCAGGCCGCAGCTCGACCAGGGAGCGGGTGGCCGACTTGCCCGACGGAGCCCGGGCCGTCGTCCGGACCCGGGGCGCGGTCCGTGCGCGTCGCCCACCGGGGTGTCGAGGACGCTCATGCCGCGCTCCGTCCGGCCGACCACGTCGGCGGCCAGGCGCCGGGCGGTGGCGTCGGCGTCGAGGACGTCCTCCACCGTGCGGTCGGCGGCCCGCCGGGCGCCTCGTAGCCGTCGAGGGTGCCGGCCACCACGTCGGCGATGGCCGCCCAGGTGATCCGGCCGGCCAGGAACGCCTCGACGGCCACCTCGTTGGCCGCGTTCAGCCAGGCCGGTGCCAGGTCGCCGGCCCGTCCGGCCCGGTAGGCGAGGTCGAGGCACGGGAACGTCGCCCGGTCGGGTGGCTCGAACTCGAGGACCGACAGCTCGGCCCAGTCGATGGCCCCGAACGGCCGAGCCGAGGCGGGCCGGATAGGCCAGTGCGTACCCGATGGGCAGCCGCATGTCGGGCAAGCGACAGCTGGGCCACCACCGCACCGTCGACGAACTCCACCATCGAGTGGACGATCGACTGGGGGTGGACGACGACGTCGATGGCGTCGTAGGGCACGCCGAACAGCTCGTGGGCCTCGATGACCTCGAGCCCCTTGTTCATCAGGGTGGACGAGTCCACCGTGATCTTCGGGCCCATCGACCAGGTCGGATGGGCGAGCGCCTCGTCGACCCCGACGGCGGCCAGCTCGTCGGCCTTGCGACCCCGGAACGGACCGCCCGACGCGGTCAGCAGCAGGCGGGCCACGTCGTCGCGGCGCCCCGACCGCAGGCACTGGTGGACGGCGCAGTGCTCGGAGTCGACGGGCAGGATCTCGGCGCCCGGGGTGCCGCGCACCTGGGCCACCACCGGCGCCCCGGCGATGATCGACTCCTTGTTGGCCAGGGCCAGGCGCCGGCCGGCCTCCAGGGCGGCGAGGGTCACCGGACAGCCCGGCGAAGCCCACCACCCCGTTGACGACCACGTCGGCCAGCGTGGCGATCGGCCGCCAGGCCGTCGGGCCCGGCCAGGACCTCGATGCCGGCGGGCAGTCGATCGGCCAGCGTCACGGGCGAGCGAGGCGTCGCCGATGGCCACCACCTCGGGCCGGACGGCCAGGGCCTGGGCCGACCAGGAGGTCGACCGATCGCTGGGCGCCGAGGGCGACCACCCGGAAGCGGTCGGGATCCTCGGCCACGACCTCGAGGGTCTGGGTCCCGATCGAGCCGGTCGAGCCGACCACGCTGACCGTCACCTCGTCGCTCGCCGGGCGGCGGACGGCCGCTCGGGGCCGCTGCCGGGTCCACCGGTCGAGCGGGGTCATCCCTCCAGCCTGCCCGAAGTTCAACCGATGTTGAGCGCGCGGACCAGGTAGTAGGTGGCGGGCAGCACGAACAGGAGGGCGTCGACCCGGTCGAGCACCCCGCCGTGGCCCGGAAGCACGCGTGCCCATGTCCTTCAGCCGCAGGTCCCGCTTGAGCAGCGACTCGCACAGGTCGCCCGAGCGGGGCGACGACGGCCACCACCACGCCGAGGAGGGCGGCGTTGGCCGGCGACCAGGGGTGGATGGCCCCGACGGCGACCGTCGACACCAGGATCGAGGCCAGCGCCCCGCCGGCCAGACCCTCCCAGGTCTTGTTGGGGCTGACGTCGGGGGCGAGCTGGCGGCTCCCGATCCATCGGCCGACGACGAGGGCGCCGACGTCGTTGGCCACGGTGGCGATGATGGCCCCCAGCAGGAAGGCGATCCCGTGGCGGTTCGGGAAGGTGGACGGGGCGAGGAGGAGGCCGGCGAAGGAGCCGAGGAGGGCCGACCCAGCCCACGACCAGCAGGGTCGAGGCGGTGCCGGCCACCGCGGAGCCCCGCTCGACGCCGAACAGGTACCAGAGCAGCGTGAAGGCGGTGATGAGCACCAGGATCAGCGGCAGGGCGGCGATGCCCTTGTTGTAGGCGCCGACCATCAGGGAGATGGTGCCCACCAGGCCGAGCAGGGTGGCCGGGCGCCAGCCGGCCCGCTTCAGGACGGCGAAGGCCTCGCCGGCGGCGAAGGTGACCACCAGCAGGCAGAGGATCAGCGCGGTGACCGTGCCGATCTTGAAGGCCAGCAGGGCGACGACGGCCACCGCCACACCGGTGCCGATCCGGAGGCCGGTGCTCCCGCCCGACCTGCTCGTCGGACCGGCGCCGGCGTCGGGCGCCGGCCGGATCGCGGCGGGCCGCCGCCGGTCACCTCGGGGGTGTAGTCGGCGCTGGACCGCAGCGGCCGCTCGGACGATCCGACGGCCCGCGGAGCCGGCGGCGGGCCCGTGGCTCCTCGGCCGTGCCTCGTCGGCCGGCATCACGTCGGGGACGGCGGCGGCCTCGTGGCCCTGCTCCTGGTCGGCGGCCCGGTCGGCGGCGGCCAGACCGGCCAGTCCCGGCTTCCGGCGGCCGGCGCCGGGCACGTCGGCCACCGAGGCCCCGGGGGGCTCGGCGGCCAGGGGCTCGCCGACCGGGGCCACGTCCTCGTCGGGCCGCTTGGCCTTCAGCCGGGCCGGCAGCAGGCCGCTCCGCCGGGCACGCCCCACCCGGGGGGTGCCCGAGGGACGGACCAGGTCCTCCTCGGCTGCGGTCGTCGGCGGCGCATCCGCGGCGCCGGCGTCACCGGGTCGCCGCCGTCGGACTCGGCCACCGTGGCCGCCGCCCCGTCGGCCGGCGGCGACCACGTCGGCGGTGGAGATCACCGAGGTCGGCGTCGCCCGGTCGGCTCCGGACTGCCGGCGACCCGGGCGGACGGTCCGGCGCCGGCGACGTTCGGCGGGCCCACCACCTCGACCGGCTCGGTGATGGGATCCGAGGCCGGCGTCGACGCGCGCCCGGGCCGGGCTGGCCGGGACGGACCGAGTCGAGGTCGAACTCCCACGGGCGACGCTCCTCGGCGGTGTCCCGGGTCTCGTCGAGCGCACCGAGTGCGGTCCGCTCGTCGCTGAACATCGACGGCTCGAACTCCTCCTCGTGGGCCGTCCAGTCGGCCTCCCCCTCGCGCCAGGTGGGCGGCAGGATGGCCGCTGCGCTCGCCGTCGTCGCGGGCCAGCACGGCCGGCACCTGCCCGGTGGCGCGGCTCGGTCCAGTGGGGCAGCTCGGTCGGACGGGGCGCCGGGGCCTCGGGGCCGTCGGCGACCGCGCTCGGGTGCCTCGGGTGTCACGGCTCGCTCCGACGGGCTCGTCGATGATCCGGACGGAGGCGTGCGACGTGCCCTCGGTGGTGATGTGGGCCGGCGGCACGACCGGGAGCTCGGAGGTGATCTCGGCGGCCGTTTCGGCGCCGATGATGCGGACGCCGCCGGTCGAGGGGCCCGACGGCTCCGGGCGCGACGCGGTGCCGTCGTCGTCCTGTCGTCGTCTTGCCTCTCCGGGCCGATGCTCCACGTTGCTCGCTTCCTCCCCAGGAACGGGCCCTACGGGCCGGCCCATGTCGTTGCCGGACCGTGTCCCGGCCCGGTGTCGTCTCCGGACCTCCGTCCGGTCGCCGTCAGATCTCGAGGAGCTCCTGCTCCTTGTGGGCGAGCAGGCGGTCGATGGCCGCCACGTTGTCCTGCGTGAGCTTGTCGAGTTCCTTCTCCACCCGATCGAGCTCGTCGGTGGACAGGTCGCCGTCCTTCTGCATGCGCCTCGAGCTCCTGGCGGGCGTTCCGACGCATGTTGCGCACCGTGACCCGCCCCTCCTCCGCCTTCTGCTTGACCACCTTGACCAGCTCCTTGCGGCGCTGCTCGGTCGGGATGGGGAACGAGAGCCGGATGACCGTGCCGTCGTTCGACGGGGTGATGCCGAGGTCGGAGCCCTGCAGCGCCTTCTCGATGGCGCCCAGCGAGCCCTTGTCGTACGGGGAGACCACCAGCAGGCGGGCCTCGGGGACGCTGAACCCGGCCATCTGGCGGAGCTCGGTCTCGGTGCCGTAGTAGTCCACCTTCAGGTGCTCCACCAGGGCGGGGGTGGCCCGTCCGGTGCGGATGGCACTGAACTCGGCCTGGGTGTGCTCCACGGCCTTGGTCATGTGGTCGGAGGCGTCGGACACCACGAGTGCGATCAGGTCGTCATCCATTAGCGGACCAGCGTAGCCATCGGCGTCCGGACGCACCCGGGGACGGTCCCCACCTGCGGATTCATCGGACGAGGGTCCCGATCGACTCGCCGCTGAGCGCCTTGCGGATGTTGCCCGGCTCCATCAGGTCGAACACCCGGATCGGGAGCCCGTTGTCCTTGCAGAAGGTGATGGCGGTGAGGTCCATCACCCGCAGGTCCTTGGCCACCACCTCCATGAAGGAGACCTCGTCGTACCGGGTGGCCGTGGGGTCGAGCCGGGGGTCGGCGGTGTAGACGCCGTCCACCCCGCCGTGGGTCCCCTTGCACAGCAGCGAGGCCTCGATCTCGGCGGCCCGCAGGGCGGCCGAGGTGTCGGTGGTGAAGTACGGGTTGCCCATGCCGGCGGCGAAGACCACGACCCGCCCCTTCTCGAGGTGGCGGATGGCCCGGCGCCGGATGTAGGGCTCGGCCACCTCGGCCATCTGGACGGCCGAGAGGACCCGGGTGGCCTGGCCGTGGTGCTCCAGGGCGTCCTGGAGGGCCAGGGCGTTGATGACCGTGCCGAGCATCCCCATGGTGTCGGAGGTGGCCCGGTCCATGCCGGCCCCGGCGCCGGTGGTCCCCCGCCAGATGTTGCCCCCGCCGACCATCACGGCCAGCTCGAGGTCGAGCTCGGACGCGGGTCTGGGCGATCTCCCGGGCCAGCTGCTCCACGGCGGTGGCGTCGATGGTCTCGTCCGACGCCGACGAGGCCAGGGCCTCGCCCGAGAGCTTCAGGATGATCCGCTGTCGTTGGCCCACCGTCACTCAGTCGCCGACGACGACCTGGGCGAACTCCGTCACCGTGGCGTCGCCGAGCAGCTTGCCGATGGTCTGCTTCTCGTCCTTGACGAAGGGCTGGTCCACCAGGACCCGCTCCTTGTACCAGCCGTTGAGCCGGCCCTCGACGACCTTGGCCAGCGAGGCCTCGGGCTTGCCCTCGTTGAGGGCGATCTTCTCGATGGTCTCGCGCTCGGCGGCCACCTCGGCCTCGGGCACGGCGTCCCGGGTGATGTACAGCGGGCGGGCGAAGGCGATGTGGGCGGCGATGTCGTGGGCGAGCTCCTTGGTGCCACCGGCCACGGCCACGGCCACGGCGTTCACGCCCGCGTCCGGCCTGCAGGTGGAGGTAGGAGTCGACGGCGCCGCCGGCCGGGGCCTCGATGCGGACGACCTGGCCGATGGAGATGTTCTCCTTCAGCTTCACCTTCATGGAGTCGAGCTCGTCGCTCCGCTCGTCGACGGCGTCGACGCCCTTGGCGGCCACCAGGTCGGCGAGCTCGGTGACGAAGGCGACGAACTCCTCGGACTTGGCCACGAAGTCGGTCTCGGACCGGAGCTGGACGATGGCCACCACGTTGTCGGCCGTCCCGACGGCGACGGCGCCCTCGGAGGCCTCACGGTCGGCGCGCTTGGCCTGGCTGGCCAGGCCCTTCTCGCGGAGCCAGGTCACGGCCTTGTCCATGTCGCCGTCGTTCTCCTCGAGGCCACGCTTGGCGTCGAGCATGCCCACGCCGGTCAGCTGACGCAGCTTCTGGACGTCCTTGGCGGTGAATGCGGACACGGTCAGACCTCCTCGGTCGAGCGGTGGCGGGGGCCTCGGCCGGAGCCTCGGCGGCGACCTCGGGGCCGGGGCGGCGGACCGCCTCGGCGGCCGGGGTCGGCGGGGGCCTCGGTGCCGGGGGCGGCGGGCGCCTCGGAAGCCGGGGCGGCGGGGGCCTCGGCGGCCGGCGCAGCCGGCGCCTCGGCGGCAGGTGCAGCCGGGCTCCGCAGCCGGGGCGGCCGGGGCCGGCGGCGCGGCCGGAGCCTCGGCGGCGGGCGGCGGGTGCGGGGCCGGGGCCTTGGCGCACGGGGGCCGGGACGGTTCTGGGCGATGAACCGGCCCTCGGTGACGGCGTCGGCCACCACCCGGCAGAGCAGGCTCCGGAGCGGATGGCGTCGTCGTTGCCCGGGATCACGTGGGTGATCACGTCGGGGTCGCAGTTGGTGTCCACCACGGCGACGACCGGCAGGCCCAGCTTGTTGGCCTCGGTGACGGCGATGTGCTCCTTGTTGGTGTCGATCACGAAGATGGCGTCGGGCAGCTTGTCGAGCCCGCGGATGCCGCCCAGGTTGCGCTGGAGCTTCTCGAGCTCACGGGTGTGGCGCAGCGCCTCCTTCTTCGGGCATGGCGTCGAAGTCGCCGGCCTTCTGCATGGCCTCGAACTCCTTCATGCGCTTCACCCGGGTGGAGACCGTCTGGAAGTTGGTGAGCATGCCGCCCAGCCAGCGCTCGTTCACGTAGGGCATGCCGCAGGCGTCGGCGTAGACGGCGACCGGGCCCTGGGTCTGCTTCTTGGTCCCCACGAAGAGGACGGTCCCGCCACCGGCGACGAGGTCCCGGATGTAGGCGTAGGACTCCTCGATGCCCTTCATGGTCTGCTCGAGGTCGATCAGGTAGATCCCGTTGCGCTCACCGATGATGAACCGGCGCATCTTGGGGTTCCATCGACGGGTCTGGTGCCCGAAGTGGACGCCCGCGCCCAACAGTTGCTTCATGCTGATGACGGCCATGTTCCTGCTCCTTGTGACGGTTGATCCCCGACTGCAGCACCCCCGGAGGGGCGACCGTGGACGCGGCCGGGTGCGAATAGGTACCGCGTGGATGCCCCACCGGACGGTGGGACCCGCCCATGCTACTGCCCGCGGGCCCGGGTCTCCACTCGGTCGGTGGGAATCCGGACCGGGGTCTGCCGCGGCCCGGGTCGCCGGCCCGGCCCGGGTGACGGGGTCGATCAGGTGGCGGCGGGGGTGGCGACCGCCTTGGCGCCGCGCAGCTGGCGACCGGCACCTTCGGGGCGGTCGGCCAGCTTGGCCCGCAGCTGCAGCACGGCCTTGGTGTGGATCTGGCACACCCGGCTCTCGGTGACACCCGAGGATGTCGCCGATCTCGGCCAGGGTGAGGCCCTCGTAGTAGTAGAGGGTGAGGACGGTCTTCTCCCGGTCGGCCATCTCGCTGACCGCCTTGACCAGGGCCTCCTTGGTCTCCTTGACCTCGAAGGTGTCCATCGGGCCGGCCGTGGCGTCGGGCAGGGTCTCCCCGAGCGTCGAGCGGTCCGAGTGGTCGCCGCCCCGGAAGACCTCGTCGAGGGCGACCACGCCGACGAAGGAGATCTTGCGGAGGGTCGGTCTGGAACTCGTCGTCGCTCATCTCCAGGTCGGCGGCCACCTCGGCGTCGGTGGGCGTGCGGTGGAGCGTGGCCTCCAGCTTCGAGTACGACTGCTCGACCGCCCGGGCCTTGGCCCGCACCGAGCGGGGCACCCAGTCGATGGAGCGGAGCTCGTCGATGATGGCCCCCTTGATCCGGGGGACGGCGTAGGTCTCGAACTTGATGTTGCGGGCCGGCTCGAACCGCTCGATGGCGTCGATCAGGCCGATGATCCCGTAGCTGGCGAGGTCGGCCTCGTCGACGTGGCGGGGCAGGCCCGACCGACACACGGCCCGCCACGTACTTGACCACCGGTGCGTAGTGCACGATCAGCTGGTCGCGCAGCGCCTTGCCGCCGGTCTTCTTGTACTCGGCCCACAGAGCGTCGATGCCGTGCCCCGCCGAATCGAGTTGCGTCGCCAATTGTCCCCTTATGCCCGTGGATGCGTTCCGGAGTACACCGAACGCAGGCGCTCCTTGCTCACATGAGTGTAGACCTGCGTGGTCTGCAGGCTGGCATGACCGAGCAATTCCTGCACCACCCGGAGGTCGGCACCCCCGTCGAGGAGGTGGGTGGCGAAGCTGTGGCGCAGGGCGTGGGGGTGGGTCGGGACCGGCGACCGCCGGTCCAGGATCCGTCGGACGTCACGCGGGCCCAGCCGGTTGCCCCGCCCGTTGTAGAAGAGCGCACCCCTCGGTGAGGCCGCCGAGGACAGGGCGGAACGGGGTCCGGCCAGCCACGCCCGGACGGCGTCCACGCAGGCGTCGTGGACCAGGACCTGGCGTTGCTTGGCCCCCTTGCCGGTCACCGTGACCACGCCCCGGTCGAGGTCGAGGTCGTCGACGTCGAGGCCGCACAGCTCGGCCACCCGCATGCCGCTGCCGTAGAGGAGTTCGAGGACGGCGTCGTCCCGCACGTCCCGCGGGGCCGGCCCGGCCGGCGTCCCCCTCCGGTCCGTCCCCGGCGCTCGCTCGGTCGCCGCCGGCCCACGGGCACGGCCGGCGAGGCGAGCAGCCGGTCGAGCTCGGCGTGGCCGAGCACCCGGGGCAGCCGGGAGTCGGGCGAGGGGGCCGACAGGCGCACCGACGGGTCCTGGGCGATCACGCCCCGGCGGGCGCACCAGCCGAAGTACGAGCGCAGCGACGCCGCCGTGCGGGAGATGGTGGCCTTGGCGTACCGCCGGGTGGCGAGGAAGGCCAGGTACCGGCGGAGCGTGATCCGGTCGACGTCGGACGGACCCGAGGCGCCGCCGCGCCCCGCCCACTCGGCGAAGCGCTCGACATCGGAGGCGTATGCCCGGACGGTGTCCGGCGACAGGCCGGCGACCGAACGACGGTAGGCCTCGATCTCCCAGTCCACACGGCGAGCGTACCGGCGGGCACCCCCACTTCCGGCGGACCCGGCACCGGTCACCGCCCGGTCAGGTCCTCCACCAGCGGTTTGCCCCCGCACCCCGCCGGTGAGGGCTATCGTCTGCCCGAAGGCAGGACCGGACGCGGCATTCCCGGGGGGGGACGTCGTGACGGGGACAGTCTGACGCACCGAGAACGCAGTACCAACCGAGACCGCATCCATCAGGCCGCCGGCGTCGCCGGGGCCAACGTCCTAAGGGGGATCATGACTGATCGCATCGACCGCCGCTCGTTCCTGGCCAAGGGCGCCGTAGCCGGGGCGGGCATCGCCGCCGGCAGCGTGCTGGCCGCCTGCGGGAGCTCCGAGTTCCAGCTCCAGCTCGACCACGTCGGGCGGCTCGACCGGATCCCATCCGGACGGGGTCTCGACGGCCACCCCGAAGAAGGGCGGCTCCCTCGTGTTCGGCGTCGATGCCGAGGAGAAGGGCTTCTCCCCCACCCAGGGCACGTTCGACGAAGTCGGCATCATGTACGCCCGCACCGTCTTCGACACCCTCATGATCCTGGACGCGTACGGGACGCCCCAGCCCAACCTGGCCGAGTCGGTCACCTCCAACGCCGACGGCACCGTGTGGACGATCACCATGCGGCCGAACCTCAAGTTCCACAACGGTGCCGCCTGTGACGCCGCCGCGGTGGCCGCCAACTTCACCGCCCACCAGCACTCGCTGCTGACCGGCCCCGCGCTCACCCCGCTGCAGTCGGTCGTGGTCACGAGCCCGTCCGTCGTGACCATCACCATGAAGACGCCGTGGGTGCCGTTCAACTACTACCTGTGCGGCGGCATCGGCAGCCAGTTCGCCTTCATCGCCGAGCCCACCTGGCTGGCCACCGGCAGCCAGACCAACCCCGTGGGCACCGGGCCGTTCGTCTTCCAGGAATGGGTGCCCAACAGCCACTTCACCGCCACCCGCAACCCGACGTACTGGCGCTCGGGCCTGCCCTACCTCGACTCCATCACCTACAAGGCCATCCCGGACGCCCAGCAGCTCCTGGCCAGCCTGAACTCCGGTGCCGTCGACATGCTCCACACGAGCAACGCCACCGACACGGCGGCCATGCGGGCCAACACCTCCCTGGCGTACATCGACGACTCCAAGAACGTCGCCGGCGAGCCGGACATGGGCTGCATCCAGCTCAACCTGCGCAAGGCACCGTTCGACAACCTGAAGTTGCGCCAGGCCGCGGCGTACGCCGTGAGCTCCCAGCAGTACGTCCAGGTCATCGACCAGGGCGTCACCGAGACGAGCAACGGCGTCTTCGTCCAGGGCTCCCCGTACTACCTGTCGAACAACGGCTACCCCCAGTACAACCTGTCCAAGGCCAAGCAGCTGGTGTCGGAGGTCAAGGCGGCCGGGGGCTCGGTGTCGTTCGCCCTGGGCCACACCCCGGACCCCAAGGGTGCCCAGATCGGCCAGTACCTCCAGCAGGTCCTGCAGCAGGCGGGCTTCGTCGTCACCCTGGCGCCGATCCTCCAGGACTCGATCATCAACGTGGCCCTGACCGGCCAGTTCCAGGCCCTCACGTGGCGCCAGTTCGGGGCGGTCAACCCCGACCTCAACTACATCTTCTGGACCCCGACCAACGCCCTCACGCCCGGCTTCGCCATCAACATGGCGGGCAACACCGACCCGGCCATGCAGACGGCGTTGATCCAGGGGCGCACGGCGACCCAGCAGTCGGGCACCATCGCCGCGTACCAGCAGGTGAACCGCCTCCTGTCCTCGGACATCCCCTACGTCTGGTACGCACGGGTGGTGTGGTCGATCGGGGCCCAGCCCAAGGTGCAGAACTTCAACAATCCGACCACTCCGGCGGGCAACAAGGCCTTCGGCCAGATCGGCGGCGCCATCTGGCCGCAGCAGATCTGGCTGTCCTGACGGCCACCCGCCGACCCGGCGTCGACCACGACCGCCCCGCCCGCTCCGGGTGGGGCGGTCGTGTCATGATCGGACCATGAGTCGCATCCTGATCGTCGAGGACGACGAACGGATCCGCTCGTCGATGCGCCTCGCCCTGGAGGACGAGGGCTACACGGTCGACGACGTGGGCAGCGGCGAGGAGGCTGTGGAGCGGTTCGCCGAGGAGCCGGCCGAGGTGGTCCTCATCGACCTGATGCTCCCGGGCATGGACGGCTTCGAGGCCTGCCGGGCGCTGCGGAAGACCTCGACCGTGCCGGTCATCATGGTCACCGCCCGGTCGGACACCCACGACGTGGTGGCCGGGCTCGAGGCCGGAGCCGACGACTACGTCACCAAGCCGTTCGTGGCCAAGGAGCTGGCCGCCCGGATCCGGGCCCTCCTCCGGCGCTCGCGCCACGAGGGCGAGGAGTCGGCCGTGCTCAGCTTCGGTGACGTCGAGATCGAACCCGATGCCGGCGTCGTGCGCCGGGCCGGCGACCGAGGTGCACTGCACCCGGACCGAGTTCCGCCTGCTGTGCGAGCTGGCCAACCACCCGGGCAGGGTGCTCAGCCGCGAGCAGCTGCTCGAGCGGGTCTGGGGCTACGACTACTTCGGCGACGGCCGCCTGGTCGACGTCCACGTCCGGCGTCTGCGGACCAAGGTCGAGCCCGACCCCGCCTCACCCCGGTTCATCCTCACCGTTCGGGGCATGGGCTACAAGCTGGCGGTCTGAGCGGTGGCCGACGAGGGAGCGGACGCGGGCGCCAGCCCGGGCCGGACGACCCCGGGCGTCGGCGAGCTGCGGTCGGGCCGGCTCGGTCTGCGGGCCCGGGTCACCCTCACCTTCGCCATCGCCGCGTTCGGCCTCTCCGCCCTGATGGCCGGCATCACCTACTTTGCCGCCCGCGCCACCTTCCTGAGCGAGCGTCAGGCCGCCGAACAGCGCCAGGCCTTCGCCAATGCCGCCCTGGTGCAGAACGCCCTGCGCTCCCCCGCCACCGAGGTCGCCCAGTTGATCGAGTCGGTCGACACCCTGCCCGGCTCGCGCTCGGTGCTGCACACCGGTGGCCAGTGGTACGCCACCTCGATCTCGGTGAGCCAGAGTGCCATCCCGCCGGCCGAGCGGGCCCTCGTGCTGGCCGGCACCCCCGCCTCGCAGCGGTTCACCCTGGCCGGCACGCCCCAGCAGGTGATCGGGGTCCCGCTGCCCGCCGTCCACGCCGCCTACTTCGAGGTCTTCTCCCTCGACGAGCTGGCCGGCACCCTGCGGGCCCTGGCCTTCGCCCTGGCCGGTGCCGCCCTGGTCACGACCATCGCCGGTGCCGCCGTGGGGCGCTGGGCGAGCTCCCGGGCGCTGCGCCCCTTGGCCGGGCTGACCGACGCCGCCGTCGCCATCGCCGGCGGCCAGCTCGACACCCGGGTGGAGACCGGCGACGACCCCGACCTCGAGGAGCTGGCATCGGCGTTCAACCGCATGACCGCCAACCTCCAGGACCGCATCGAGCGCGAGGCCCGGTTCACCTCGGACGTGAGCCACGAGCTGCGCTCACCGCTCACCACCCTGACGGCCACCGTGTCGGTGCTCGAGGGCCACCGGTCCGAACTCGCACCCCGGGCCCAGCGGGCCCTCGACCTCCTGGACGGTGACCTCCGGCGCTTCACCCGGATGGTGGACGACCTCCTGGAGATCTCCCGGTTCGACGCCGGATCGGCAGAGCTCTCCCTCGACGAGGTGGATCCGGGGGAGCTGGTCCGGCGGGCCATGGCCGCCGGCTGCTCCGGTGGGCGCCGACGGTGTCCGCGGTCCGGTGCCCTTCCCCGTGGAGATCGGACCGGGCGTGGACGGGCTCCGCGCTGGCCGTCGACAAGCGCCGCTTCGAGCGGGTGATGGCCAACCTGGTGGAGAACGCCGCCTTCTACGCCGGCGGGGTCACCCGGGTGCGGGTGGAACGCCAACCCGGTCCGATCCACGGCGTCCTCCCGCCGGCCGACGCCATCCGGGTCGTCGTCGAGGACCACGGGCCCGGCGTGCCCGGAAGGAGAGCGCGCCCACCTGTTCGAGCGCTTCTACCGGGGCGGTCGGGCCGGGCAGCGGGCCTCGGGTCAGGGGACGGGGCTCGGGCTGTCCCTGGTGGCCGAGCACGTCCGCCTGCACGGCGGTCGGGTGTGGAGCGAGGACGCCCCGGGCGGCGGCACCTCCTTCGTCGTCGAGCTCCCCCTCGTCCCCGACGGGGCCCGGAGCCCCGTCACCGACCGCCGGGGAGCTCCGGTGACCCGGGCCCGCACACGGGTGGCCTCCGGCCTGGTGGTGGCGGCCGTGGCCCTGGTTCTCGGGGCCTGCGGCATCCCCACCGCCTCGTCCCCGTCGCCGATCGCCAAGTCCGACGTCCCCTACCACCTGCTCGATCCGGCGACCACGACGACCACCGTCCCCGGGACGCCACCCGCCGTCGGGGTGCCGGAGCTGATCTTCCTGGTGGCCCCCAGCGGGCACCTGGTGGCCGCCACCCGCGAGGTGGCCGTCCCGGCCTCGCTGACCCAGGTGGTCGGCGCGCTCCTCGCCGGGCCCACGGCGACCGAGTCGGCGAGGGGATCCAGTCGTTCCTGAACCGCACCGGGGTGCAGGTCACCCTCTTCCCGGCCGGCGGGGTGGCCACCGTCAACTTCACCTCGGACCCGATCCTGGTGGTCGGCCCCGACCAGACCCTCGCCATCGCCCAGGTCGTCTACACCGTCACCCAGCAGCCGGGGGTCACGGGGGTCACCTTCGAGATCGCCGGCAAGGCCATCGAGGTGCCGACCGCGGCCGGGGCCCAGGTGCCCGGCCCGGTGGCCCGGGCCGACTACGCGCCCCAGGCGCCGCTCCCTGACTCCCCGGCTCCCCCTGCTCCGGCCGGACCCGGGTCGGGGCGAATGCCGTCGATCAGGCGGCCGCGCGCCCACTCCACCCGGGGGGCGTCGTTCCACAGGTGCTCGAGGTCGTAGAAGGCCCGCGCCTCGTCCATGAACACGTGGACCAGGAAGTCTCCGTAGTCCATCAGGACCCAGTAGGCGTCGTCGAGCCCCTCGACGCGGTGGGGCGACCGGCCGCTAGGTCACCTTCACCTGACGCTCGACCTCGTCGACGATCGTCCGGACCTGACGCGAATTCCGCCCGTTGGTGACGACGAACGCGTCGGTCACCCCCAGCAGGTCACCCATGGCGAGGATGACCGTCTCCTCCCCCGACTTGGCGTCGGCGGCGCGGGCGGCCACCAGGCACTCGTCGGGGATGTCGGGCACGGTCGTGCCCGAGACGGGGGTGGGGTCGGTGGTGGTCAAGGGTTGCCTCCTTCTGGCGCCGTGGCGCCGGGGATCGGGTCGGACGGCAGCGCCGTGCTGCCGGGTGCAGCGGTGGACGGGACGACGAGGGCGGACGAGGCGACCGAGCCGGGCGTCGGCGCCGGGCGGTTCCGGGCCAGGCTCACCACCACAATGGTAAGGGCCAGGGCAGACGGCGACGACCGCGGCGCACAGCCAGGCCGACCCGGCGGCGCCGGCGGCGGGCCTCGCGCAGGCCGACCCGGGAGTCGGCCGCACCCGGGAGGCCGGTGGCGGGCTCGGCGGGCTCGGCGGGCTCGGCGGGACTCGGACCGGGTCGGCCCGCGACCGGGGACGTCGACCCGGGGGGTCGACCGCCGGAGGTCATCCGGGCGGATCGGCGCCGGGTCGCCGGCCGGGGCGGTCACCGGGTCGTTCAGATCGGTTCCGGCGGGGAGGGACCGTGCGGCGGCGGGGTGCTGTCGGACTCGGTGGGGGTCAGCCGCACAGTCATCTGCCCGTAGCGTACAGACCGCGCTCGGACGATGCAACGGATGACGGCGTCGGGCACCAGCCCTTCGACCGACTCCACCGGCTCGAGCAGCCGACCGCAGGTCGGTGCTCGACACGTCGACCGGGGTGACCGCCACCCGGACCGACCGCCACCCGGCCGGGGGGTCGAGCGTGGGCGCGCCCGGCCGGTCGACCACGGCCAGGGTCGACCAGGTCGCGGAGGTGCCTCGTGGTCGTGCCAGGTGTCGAGTGCGGCCACCACGTCGGCGCCGACCACCACGAAGAGCCTCGGCGCCCGGCTCGGTCGGCGAGCAGCTGCCGGACCGTGTCGACGGTGTAGGACGGGCCGCCCCGGTCGAGCTCGATGCGCGACGCCTCGAGGTCGGGACGGTCGGCCAGGGCGGCGGCCACCATGGCGAACCGGTCCTCGGCCGGGGTCACCGGCCGGTCCTGCTTCTGCCACGGGTGGTTGGCCACCACCACCAGCATCCGGTCGAGGCCGAGCGCGGCCGCGACGGCCTCCGCCACCTCGACGTGCCCGAGGTGGATCGGATCGAACGTGCCCCCGAAGATGCCCGATGCGCGGGCCCGGACGCGGTCACCTCAGGTGCCGGCCAGGGCCGCCACCACCGGAGCGAACGCCTCCATCTCCGCCTCGTGCACGACGACGTACGAGAACCCGAACCGCTCACGGCGCTCGACCAGCCGCTCGGTGATCTGCTCGATCGTCCCGATGAGGGCGATCGGCGAGCCGTCGATCTGCTCCGGCGGTGACCCCCATCATCGACGCGAGCCGCTCGATGGCGTCGTCGCGGTCCGGCACGATCTGGACCAGGAAGGTCAGCACCTGCAGCTCGAGGTCGTCGAACCGGTCGCCGGCCGCCTCGCGGATCCAGGCGATCCGCTGGTCGTAGTACTCGGCGGTGGTGGTCTCGAGGACCTCGGGGCCGACGTAGCCGGCGGCCAGGCTCGGGTTCACCCCGACGATGTCCGCCTCGCGGGCGGCGATGCCGAGGACCCGCCGGCCGCCCCCGCCGATGATGATCTTCGGGTGGGGCCGGCTGTGGGGCAGCGGGGCCCCGACCGCACCGTTGATGGTGTAGTGCTCGCCGGCCGAACGTGGCCGCTCCCGGTCGACCAGAGCGACTTCATCACGGCCAGGCACTCCGCCATGCGGCTGATCCGCACCCCGGGCGGGTCGTTGGCGATGCCCGACTGCTCGTAGTCGGTGGTCATCCACCCCGCCCCGAGGCCGAACTCGACCCGGCCCTCGGACACCAGGTCGAGCGTGGCGATCTCCTTGGCCAGCACGATCGGGGTGGCGGTAGTCGTTGCCGAAGACGAGCGAGCCCACCTTCAGCGTCGGTCGGTCGCCTCGGCGGCCACGGTCAGGGCGACCAGCGGCCCGAACTGGTCCTCGAAGTGGTCCGGGATGAACAGGCGTCGAGTACCCGAGGCCCTCGATGGTGCGGGCGAGGTCCCGCCACGAGGCGCCCGACGAGGCGTTCGACAGCTGGACGCCGAAGCGGAAGGGGGCCATGTCCCGAGCCTAGAGCCCGAGGCTTTACGCTGTGGGGGTGGCACCTCCGACCCCCACCTCCGACGCCGGCCGACCCGTGGACCCCGGACTCGTGGCGCACCCGGCCGGCCGCGCAGCAGCCGACCTGGCCGGACGAGGCGCGCCCTCAAGCAGGTCCACGCCAGGCTGAGCGGGCTGCCGCCCCTCGTCTTCGCGGGCGAGGCCCGTCACCTGACCCGGTCGCTCGGCCAGGCCGCCGAGGGCCGGGCCTTCGTGCTCCAGGCCGGCGACTGCGCCGAGTCGTTCTCCGAGTTCACCGCCGACGGGATCCGGGACAAGCTCAAGGTCATCCTCCAGATGGCCGTCGTCCTCACCTACGGAGCCGGGCTGCCCGGTGGTCAAGGTCGGCCGGATCGCCGGGCAGTTCGCCAAGCCCCGCAGCTCGCCCACCGAGCAGGTCGGCGACCAGGTCATCGACTCGTTCCGGGGCCACATGGTCAACGACGACCTGCCCGAGCGCGCGGCCCGGGTCCCCGACCCCAACCGGCTCGTCACCGCCTACGAGCAGTCGGTCGCCACCCTCAACCTGCTGCGGGCCTTCACCAAGGGCGGCTTCGCCGACCTCAGCCAGATCCACGCCTGGAACCAGGAGTTCGTCGCCAGCTCCACCGAGGGGCGCCGCTTCGAGGCCATCGCCGAGGGGATCGACAGCGCCCTGCGCTTCATGGACGCCTGCGGCATCAACCTCACCGGACGAGGACACCCTCCACCAGGTCGACTTCTGGACCAGCCACGAGGCCCTGATCCTCGACTACGAGGAGGCGCTCACCCGGCGCGACTCGCTGACCGGTGACTGGTACGACTGCTCGGCCCACATGCTCTGGGTCGGCGAGCGCACCCGTCAGCTCGACGGCGCCCACGTGCGAGTTCCTCTCGGGCATCCACAATCCGGTCGGGACCAAGGTGGGACCCGTCGGCCTCCGCCGACGACGTGCTGGCCCTGTGCGAGCGCCTCAACCCCGGACCGCGTGCCCGGGCGGCTGACGCTGATCACCCGGTTCGGCGTGGAGGCCATCGACGACCACCTGCCCGGGCCTGCTGCGGGCGGTCGACGTCCGAGGGCCACCCGGTGGTGTGGATGTGCGATCCCGATGCACGGCAACACCTTCACGGCCGAGGGCGGCCAGAAGACCCGTCGGTTCGACGACATCATCGGCGAACTGCAGACCTTCTTCCGGATCCACCGGGAGGTGGGGACGTGGCCGGGCGGCGTCCACATCGAGTTGACCGGGCGACGACGTCACCGAGTGCCTCGGCGGGGTCGAGGACATCGTGGAGGGCCAGCTCGGCCAGAACTACACCACCACCTGCGACCCGAGGCTCAACGGGCGCCAGGCGCTCGACCTGGCCTTCCGCATCGCCGACCTGCTCCGCGGCTGACCCCGTCACTCGGTGACGAATCGCGCCCCGCAGCCGCAGGAGTCCCAGGTCGCACGGGGGTCATTGACCGGCCGGGGCCGGCAACCCAGAATGGGTGCGGCCTCGACGGCCGACCCTGCCGGTCGACGACACCCGCGGCGGACGCCCCTTCCGGCACCCGACGTCTGGAGTCACCTCACCATGCACCGAGCCGAATCGACCACCCGACGGCGCGCCGTCCCGAGGACGCACGCGCCGGTCGGCGACACGCCCTGACCGCGTCGTGCCGAGTCGTGCCGTGGCCGCCGCCGTCGGCCGCTCCTGCGCCGCCGTACGACCGTCCCGTCGAGCGTGCCGACCACGTCGTCGACGGCTCCCACCGCGCCATCCGTCCCGATCACCCATCGACGACCGCGGCTCCGCACACGTCGGCACGCCGCCCACCGGCCGCTCCGTCGGTCACCCCGGCCACCGCACCGGTGTCGGCCTACTGGGTGGTGGCCAGCGACGGTGGGGTCTTCGCCTTCGGTGGCGCCCCCTTCTACGGATCGACCGGCGGCATCCGCCTCAACCGGCCGGTGGTCGGCATGGCCGCCACCTCGCCCACCAACTTCGGGCGGCTACCGGGAGGTGGCCTCCGACGGCGGGCATCTTCAGCTACGGCAACGCCCGGTTCTTCGGCTCGACCGGCAACCTCCGCCTCAACCAGCCGATCGTCGGGATGGCCGCCACACCTTAGGGCAACGGCTACTGGCTGGTCGCCTCCGACGGCGGGATCTTCGCCTACGGCGACGCCGGGTTCTACGGGTCGACCGGCAACATCCACCTGAACCAGCCGATCGTCGGCATGGCCGCCACCTCGGACGGCCACGGGTACTGGCTGGTGGCCTCCGACGGCGGGATCTTCGCCTTCGGCGACGCCACGTTCTACGGGCTCGACCGGCAACCTCCGCCTGACGCCCCCATCGTCTCGATGGCCGGCCACCGAGTCGGACCACGGCTACCTGCTGGCCGCGGCCGACGGCGGGATCTTCGCCTTCGGCGACGCCCCGTTCCACGGATCGCTGGCCGGCACCCCCATGCCCCGGCCCATCGTCTCCATGGCCAGGCCACGTCGACGGCGGTGGCTACTGGTTCACCAACACCAACGGCGCGCGTGACCGCGCTCGGCAACGCCACCTACTGGGGCTCGACCCCGCAGGTCCTCGCCGCCCCCATCGTCGGCATCGCCCAGGCGGCCGGGCACCGGCGTCGTTCGTCGGCGTTCGTCCTACCCGTCGGGCAGCTACGGCTACGACATCTCGAACTACCAGTGCGGCGCCTACCCGCCGCCTCCCCACACCGTCAGCATCGTCCAGGTCGTCGGCGCCTCGTTCGGGCAGGTCAACCCTGCCTGGCCGGTGAGGCGGCATGGGCCGGCGCCGGACTCAACCTCTACGCCTTCCTCACCTACGGCGAGACCGTCAGCGTCAACGACCCGGCCTGCGCGGGCTCGGTGGTCCCGACTCGTGCAACTACGGCTTCGCCGCCGGGATCGACGCCTACAACAAGGCCGCGGAACAGCGGGCATCAACACCAACGTCGCCTGGTGGCTGGACGTCGAGACCTACTCGACCAGGCGTCCCGTCGTGGTCGGTCAACCAGGCGGCGAACGCGTCCCTGGTCCAGGGCTTCATGGACGGCCCTCCACTCCAAGGGGATCAACAGCGTGGGCATCTACGCCAGCCCGGGCTGGGGCGGGATCGTCGGCAACTACACGCCCGCGTCCCGCTGTGGCTGGCCTGGTACACCGGAGACCGCACAAGAACTGCACGACCGGATACACCGGCGCGTCCTCGTCCCCCTACACCCTGCCGACCGGCGGGATCGTCCTCACCCAGTACGGCATCGGGACCATCAACGGAACCAGTACGACCAGGACTACGCCTGCTGAACCGGCTCACCTCGGCCCGCAGGCCCATGCCCCCGACCGCCCACCGACCGGCCGACCGCCAGGCCTCAGGCCGACTCGCCGCCCAGCGGGTCACGGACCCGGCCCGGGCACCGGCCCCCGTCCCCACGGACATCCACGACCGGCCCGACTCCGTCGTCGGCTCCGTCCCGCCGCCGACGCCCTCGGTGCCGAGGTGGTGGGCCCCGTCGTTGTAGCCGATCAGCTTCCACTCCCCCGCGTCGACCTCCCACTGGTGAGGGAGGCGTGCTGGGTCCGCAGCTTCATCCGCGCCCCGTCGAGCCCGCCCACCATCCGGCAGCTTGGCCAGCAGCGACGACTCGATCACCCCGGCGTGGCAGGCCACCACCACCAGCTCGCCCGGGTGGCGGGCGGCCACGGCGTCGAGGGTGTCCGACACCCGGTTGACGAACCCGGTCCAGCTCTCCCCGCCCGGGGCGATGACCCGGCCCGGATCGGTGTCCCAGTCCGGGTTGCCGAACCGGGCGCTGAAGTCGGCCCAGTCGAGGCCGTCCGCCTCACCGGGGTGGAGCTCGCAGAACCCGCACTCCTGCACCGGCTCCATCGGTGCCGTGGTCGTCCGGTCGCCCGCAGGGCCGGGGCCAGCAGGATCGCCGTCTCGACGGCCCGGGGCAGGACGCTGGCGTAGAGGGCGTCGGCCCCGGCCAGCTCGCCGGTCTCGGACAGCCGCGTCCGCCAGGACCGCCACCTGGGCCCGACCCCGGTCGGTGAGTCCGGTGCACCCCACGGGTCCGCCGCACACCCCGGACACGTTGCACACCGCCTCGCCGTGGCGGACCAGCACGATCCGGGTGGCCGACGGCGCCAGCGCCCCCATGGTGCGGATCCCGGCCGGCGGCGCCGGCGATCGGCCCCTCGGGCGAGCCGGTGCCCGCCCCGGTCAGCGCGTCGAAGCCGCCGCCGGACGCACTCACGCCAGCTCCCCCACGAACCGCTCGAGCTGGCGCAGGGTCCGGCATTCGACCACCTCGTCGCAGTAGTTGGCGTACTCGCCGACGACCGAGTCGCCCGAGTCCCAGTAGGCGCGGGGCTCGGGGTTGAGCCAGTAGACGTGGCGGGCCCGGGCCTTCATCTCCTTGATGACCCACGCCCCGGTCGAGTGGTAGTTGTTCCGGGCGTCGCCCAGCAGCAGGATGCTGGTCTTCGGGGTGATCTCCTCGCCCCACCGCTCCCAGAACACCGTGAGGGCGTGCCCGTAGTCCGAGTGCCCGTCGACCCAGACCACGTCGGCCTCGGTGTTGATCCGGTGGACCGCCTCGGCCGGGTCGTCGACCCCCTCGAAGAAGCCCGTCACCTCGTCGATCCCGTCGATGAACACGAAGCTGCGGACCTTGGAGAACTGCGAGCTGATGGCGTGGACCAGGTGGAGGGTGAACCGGGCGAAGGAGGCCACCGAGCCCGAGATGTCGGCGATGACGATGATCTCCGGCTTGGACGGCCGGGGGTAGCGGAACTTGGGGTCCATCGGCACCCCGCCCGTCGACAGCGCGTGGCGCATCGTCGAGCGGAAGTCGAGCGGTCCCTTGCGGCCGTGGCGCCGCTTGCGGGCCAGGCGCACCGCCAGCTTGCGCGACAGCGGGGCCAGCGACTTGCGCAGGGCCACCAGCTCGTCCCGGGTGGCGTGCATCACGTCGATGTCCTCGGGCAGCGGCTTGCGGATCGACTTGGCCAGCGCCTCGCTCCCCCGGTCGGCCACCAGCCGGCGGCGGATCTCGCTCTCGATCTCCTTGCGCAGCTGGTCGATCCGGGACTGGTACTCGTCGCGCAGGAGGCGCTCCTCCAGCGGGGTCAGCGACACGTCGGGCGGCGTCGGCTCCTGGCCGCCCTCTTCGATGTGCGACGACGCCGACTGGCGGGCCTGGGCCGACCAGCCGGTCCATGACCTTGTCGAGGTCCAGGTTCCGCAGGGTCCGGTAGAGGTAGTAGGTGCCGCCGACCGGGCGGCCCGCCTCCATGCCGGCGTAGCGGTCGACGGCCTGGCGGGCCACGGCCTGGACCATGGCCGGGTTGGCGCTGAGCAGCGCCTTGAAGAGCATGTCGGCCAGCTCCTCGGGCGTCATGCCCTCGCCGCCGCCCGCCGCCCCGGCCCTTGCCCTGGCGGCCGCCCTGGCCGGGCTGGCTCGAGCCCTCCTGGTCCTCCGACTCGGTGCCGTCCTCCTCGTCGTCCTCGTCGTCGATGCGCGTAGTTGGGCCCCCGCATCGAGAAGTAGATCTCGAAGGCCGTCTCGTAGGCCGGCCAGTGGGTGGAGGACTTCACCAGGCTGGCGCCCAGCGTGTACTTGATGGCCTCCCGGTCCTCCAGCGGGACGTGGCTGGAGCGTCTCGGCCGCGTCGAGGTGCTCGGTCAGCGACACCGGGATCCCGGCGGCCCGCAGCTCGGCGACGAAGCCGGTCAGGAGGTCCAGCACGTCCGCCCCCGCCTCAGCCCGAGGTGTCCAGGCCGGCCAGCTCCTTGGCCGCCCGGTCGATGTCCGTGCGGTACTTGAGCAGGATGTGCAGGGTGTCCTTGGCCTGCTCGGCGTCGATCGACTCCACGCCGAGGACGACCAGCGTGCGGGCCCAGTCCAGCGTCTCGGACACCGACGGGGCCTTCTTCAGGTCGAGCGAGCGGATCGACCGCACGATGCGGGCCACCTGGTCGGCCAGGGCCTGGCTGATGCCCGGCACCCGGGTCTCGATGATGGCCCGCTCCCGCTCGAGCTGGGGATAGTCGATGTGCAGGTAGAGGCAGCGGCGCTTGAGGGCCTCGGACAGCTCCCGGGTGTTGTTGGACGTGAGGAAGACCAGGGGGATCTGGCTGGCCCGCACGGTGCCGAGCTCGGGGATCGACACCTGGTACTCGGACAGGATCTCGAGGAGCAGGGCCTCGGTCTCGAGTTCGACCCGGTCGATCTCGTCGATGAGCAGCACCACCGGCTCGGTGGACTTGATGGCCTCGAGCAGCGGGCGGGTGAGGAGGAACTCCTCGCTGAAGATGTCGTCCTCCAGCTCCTTCCAGGACTGGCCCGAGTCGGCCTGGATGCGCAGGAGCTGCTTCTTGTAGTTCCACTCGTAGAGGGCCTTGGACTCGTCGAGGCCCTCGTAGCACTGCAGCCGGATGAGCCGGCTGCCCGGTCAGCCGGGCCACCGACTTGGCCAGCTCGGTCTTGCCGGTGCCGGCCGGTCCCTCGACCAGGACCGGCTTGGCCAGGCGGTCGGCCAGGTAGACGACGCCGGAGATCCCGTCGTCGGCCAGGTACTGCACCTCGGCCAGCCCGGCGCGCACGGCGTCGATCGATCGAAGCGGGGCGCCCCGGCCTCGGGGAAGCCCGACGGTGATCTCCTCGGTGCCGCGCGCGGTGGGGGTGGTGTCGCTGGTCATGTACGTACCTGGCCTGTTCCTGTGACGACGTATCGGATCGGAGGTGAGCTCGCGCAGGCCCATCGGGCCCCGGGCGTGGAGCTTCTGGGTCGAGATGCCGATCTCGGCGCCGAGGCCGAGCTCGCCGCCGTCGACGAAGCGGGTCGAGGCGTTGACCACCACGGCGGCGGCGTCCACCTCGGTGGTGAACCGGCCGGCCGCCCCGATGTCCCGGGTGACGATGGCCTCCGAGTGGCCCGAGCCGTATCGGGTGATGTGGTCGATGGCGGCGTCGAGGTCGTCGACGGTGGCGATGGACAGGGTCAGCCCCAGGAACTCGGCGGCGAAGTCGGCGTCGGTGGCCGCCCCGATGCCGGGCAGGACGGCCCGGGTGGCGTCGTCGCCCACCAGGGTGACCCCCTCGAGGGCCGAGGCGATCCGGGGCAGGAACGCGTCGGCCACCGCCCGGTGGACGACCAGCGACTCGGCGGCGTTGCACACCCCGGGTCGCTGGGTCTTGGCGTTGACCACGATGGACTCGGCCATGTCGAGGTCGGCGGCGGCGTCGACGTAGACGTGGCAGTTGCCGATCCCGTCGACCACGTAGGGCACGGTGGCGTGCTCCTGGATGGAGGCGATGAGCGACGCGCCGCCCCGGGGGATGAGGCAGTCGATGATGCCGTCGAGCTGCATGAAGGCCACGGCCGAGGCCCGGCTGGTGTCCTCCACCAGGCCCACGGCGTCGACCGGCAGCCCGGCCTTGGCCAGGCCGTCCCGCAGGGCGTGGCGGCGACCACGAGGTTGGAGGAGATGGCGGTCGACGAGCCCCGCAGCAGGACGGCGTTGCCCGACTTGAGGCACAGTCCGGCGGCGTCGCTGGTGACGTTCGGCCGGTTCTCGTAGATGATGCCGATGACTCCGAGCGGGATCCGGACCCGCTCGACCCGCAGCCCGTTGGGCCGGACCCAGCCCTCGACGACCTCGCCCACCGGGTCGGGCAGGCGGGCCACGTCACGGAGGCCGGCGGCCATGCCGGCCACCCGGCCGGCGTCGAGCCGCAGGCGGTCGAGGGAGGTGGCGTCGGCCCCGGCGTCGGTGGCCCGGGCCACGTCGCTCGGCGTTGGCGTCCAGGATCCGGTCGGCCCGCTCCTCGATCAGGTCGGCGGCCAGGCGCAGCGCGTCGTCCCGCGCCGGCGGACGAGGATGCCGGCCAGCGACGCGTCCGGCCGCCTTGGCGCGTCGACCCAGGTCGACGAGGGGCGCGGACTCGGCGGATGGCACGGGGCAAGCGTAGTGGGCGCCCCGGGGGCACCGGTGCGGGTCGAGCGTCGTGGCATCCGTCCCGGATCGGGCCGTCAGGACCCGGCGGCCCCCACGATCGGGGCGTCCAGGGCCTGGCCACCCATGGACCCGTAGAACGGCGCATCGGCGAAGGCGAAGATGCCGCCGTCGGAGGCCACCTCCCAGTAGCCCGTCCCATCGGAGGCCGGGACCAGGCTCACGATGGGCCGGTTCAGGTGCTGGCCGCCCATGGAGCCGTAGAAGGCGGCGTCCCCGACGGCGAAGATGCCCCCGTCACTCGCCACCTCCCAGTAGCCCTTGCCGGTCGGGTGTGGCCGCGAAGGCGACGATGGGGGCGTTGAGCGGCCGCCCGCCCATGGAGCCGGCGAAGGCGGCGTCCCCGAAGGCGAAGATGCCGCCGTCACGTGGCCACCTCCCAGTAGCCCTTGCCGTCGGGCGTGGCCGCGAAGGCGACGATGGGGGCGTTGAGGTGCTGGCCGCCCATGGAGCCGGCGAAGGCGGCGTCCCCGAAGGCGAAGATGCCGCCGTCACGTGGCCACCTCCCAGTAGCCCTTGCCGGTCGGCTGTGGCCGCGAAGGCGACGATGGGGGCGTTGAGGTGCTGGCCGCCCATGGAGCCGGCGAAGGCGGCGTCCCCGAAGGCGAAGATGCCGCCGTCACTGGCCACCTCCCAGTAGCCCTTGCCGGTCAGGTGTGGCCGCGAAGGCGACGATGGGGGCGTTGAGGTGCTGGCCGCCCATGGAGCCGGCGAAGGCGGCGTCCCCGAAGGCGAAGATGCCGCCGTCACTGGCCACCTCCCAGTAGCCCGAGGTCGGCCGACCGCCGCCCGGGGAGCACGGCCCGGACTGCCCGGCCCCGGCCCACCCGTCGGGCGGGAGGGTCACCCGGACCTCGCCGCCGTTGGGCATCGAGATGTCCGGGCTGATGTTGGTGCCGCCGGCTCCGTAGTTCTCGCCGTAGGGGATGAGGTAGTCCGGTGAGTACCGGCTCAGGACGCTGGCGTAGAGGTTGTAGGGGATCCCCCCGGTGACCACCGGGAACGACCCGGCGACGCGTGGTGGGGAGAAGGCGGCCTGGCCCCCGGCCGGTGAGACGTTGGCCCCGACCGGCCAGGTCTGGAAGAAGTCCTTCGTGTCGGTACCGTTCCCGAAGGTGCTCCCCCAGTAGCCGTAGTCGAAGGCGCCGGTAAGGTCGTTCCAGATCCGGGCGTACACGTCGTTCCCGTCGACGTACCCGCTCGGCGCACCGACGACGGTGTACTGGTTCGACTGGGCGTAGATGCCCTCGGCCAGGTTGGCCTCGGAGACCGTCATCTGGAGCCCGGTCGCGGTACCCGCCCCGGTGGGGCTGGTGTCGCCGTGCAGCGTGCCGTCCAGGGTCAGGTTCCCGGTCGAGGGGTCGAAATACCCCTGGTAGGAGAACCACCCCGCATTGTCATCCGACGTCGTCGTGCCGCCGGTGTAGGGCGGGTTGGGGGCAACGCTGCCCACGTAGTAGTCCTCGACGGTGATCGGGCCCCGCATCCCCGTCTCCGGGCCCGAGCTAACGAGGGGCAGGCTGGCGATGACGGACTGGATGTACGGGGTCATGTCGGGGTAGCCCCCGAAATTGGCCTGCCCGTTGGAAGGCGAGGCGATCCGGATGAACTGCCCCCCGGCGGTGGTCTCGATCTGGTTCCAGTTGGCCACGCCGCCCACGCCGGCCACGGCCGTCTGCATGGCATGGACGATCTGACACGTGTTGGCGGTGAAGCTGGAATTGTGGAGGGGCACGGTCCCACCCGCGGTCGCGTAGGTCTGGATGTTGAGGGGGAAGTCGAAGTTGTTGGCGTTCGAGTAGTCGACGGTCGGGTCACCACCGCCGTAGGTGAACTCGATGTAGCCGAACCGGTAGGGCGCCGACACCGTCGGCTGGGTCGCGGGCAGCCCCACGATGGCCTGGCCGAGCGAGATCCACAGGCGACCCGATGCACCCGGCAACAGGCAGAAGTAGTACGACCGGCCGGTCGGGTCGTTGGTGTCGACCGGGTAGTTGCCCTTCAGCGCCACGCTTGAGTCGACCAGCGTGGACTGGGCGATCGAGCCGGCGGCCAGGACGACCGCGCCGAAGACCTGCGAGCTCTTGTAGGTGGAGGAGTTGGTGAAGGTCATCTGCTCCTGGCCCGGGCCGCACAGGGCCGCGGTGTGCGGCGCCGCGGTCCCGTGGCCCGATGCGCCCGCCGCCGCCCCGGCCGCCCCGGTGGCCACGGACAGCGACGCCAGGACCAACAGCCCGGCCAGCGGCACCACGGCACCCCGGGTCCGGGCACCCCTCGCACGGCGACGCGCCGCGCCGTTGGCCCGCCCATTGGACTCCATGCTCACCACTGCCATGACGAACCCCCGTCCATCCTGGGCCCGGTCCGGTCTGTCCCGGACGGCGGGCACCGTCGAAGGTGGCGAGCCTACGGGAGGGGTCGCGCCGCAACGGGGACCGTTCCGACCGCGCCCCGCCGGTCCGTCCGGCGGTCGCCGGACCACCGGGTCGACAGACGGTCAGCCGAGCACGACCAGGTCGTCGCGGTGGACCACCTCGGCCGACACGTCCTCGGGCAGGTCGTCGGTCTGGAGCCCGGCCCATCCGGCCAGCGATGCCGCCGGGTGGCGCACCAGGCCCTTGGCGAAGACCGCGCCGTCCGGACCCACGATCTCCACCGCGTCGTCGATGCCGAAGTCGCCGGTGACCGACACGATGCCGGCCGGGAGGAGCGAGCGACCCCGCTCGACCAGGGCCCGGCGGGCCCCGTCGTCGACCACGATGGTCCCGCTGGCGCCGATGGCGAAGGCGATCCACAGCTTCCGGGCCGGCAGCACCACCTCGCGTGGGCGGAACCGGGTGCCGACCCCCGGCGCCGATGCCGCCACCGAGGCCAGCACGCCGGGCCGGGCGGCATCGGCGATGACCGCCTCGATGCCCGACCACACGGCGATCTTGGCCGCCGCCAGCTTGGAGCCCATGCCCCCGCTGCCCACCGCCGTGCCCGGGCCCCCGGCGATGGCCTCGAGCTCGTGGTCGATCTCGACGACCTCCTCGATCAGGGAGGCGTCCGCCTCGTGGCGGGGGTCCCCGGTCAGCAGGCCGGCGGTGTCGGTCAGCAGGACCAGCAGGCCGGCCCCGACCAGGTGGGCCACCAGGGCGGCCAGGCGGTCGTTGTCGCCGAACCGGATCTCCTCGTCGGCCACCGCGTCGTTCTCGTTGACGACCGGGACCACGCCCAGTTCGAGCAGGCGTCCGAGCGTCTGGCGGGCGTGCAGGTACTGGCTGCGGTGGACGAAGTCGAGCGGGGCGAGCAGCACCTGGCCCGCCACCAGCCCGTGGGCGGCCAGGGCATCGCTCCACACCCGCATGAGCAGGTGCTGGCCGACGGCGGCCACCGCCTGGAGGGTGGCGAGGTCGTGGGGCCGGGGCCGGCCCTCGGACAGGCTCGTCCATCCGGCGGTGATGGCTCCCGAGGTGACCACCACCACCCGGTGCCCGGCCGAGCGGGCCTGGGCCACCTCGCCGGCCAGCTTGTCGATGGCGTCGGTGTCCACCCGGCCGTCGGCGGTGGTCACCGAGGACGAGCCGATCTTCACCACCAGGGTGCGGGAGACCGTGGAGGCGGCCATCAGCGGTGGCGGCGCCGGCTCTGGGGCTGGCCGGTGAACTCGGGCTGGTCGCGGAACCAGGTGAAGGTCAGGTCGCCGATGTGGACGGTGTCGCCGTCGCGGGCGCCGGCCTTGGCCAGGGCCTTGTCGACGCCGATGCTGCCGCAGGCGGCCCTGGACGTAGTCGGCCGCCTCGTCGGTGGTCACGTCGTTGAGGGCCACGGCCCGCTCGGCCACCTTGCCCACCACCGCGAACTCGCCCTCGCCGATCCGCTCGACGGAGAAGCCCTCGGGCAGCGGGCGGTGGATGATGATGGTGCCGTCCGCCTCCGGCTCGGCCGTGCGGGCCTGGCTCACCAGGGTGGCCAGGCGTCCGACCAGGGCCGGGATGCCCTGACCGGTGACGGCCGAGATGACCAGGTCGGGACGGAACTCGTCGGCCCCGTCGTTGCCGGTGGCGTCCCGGTCGAACGTCTCCGGTGCGGTCGTCTCGGGCAGGTCCTCGGCGGCCACCATGTCGGCCTTGGAGCCGACCACCAGGCGGGGCCGCTCCAGCAGGTCGGGTTGGTAGCGACGGAGCTCGTCGATGAGCACCCGGTGCTGCTCGGTCGGTGACACCCCGGTGACCGGGTCGAGTTCGACCAGGACCACCAGGGCCCGGGCCCGGGTGATGTGGCGGAGGAACTGGTGGCCGAGGCCCTTGCCCTCGGCCGCCCCCTCGACCAGTCCGGGGATGTCGGCCACGGTGTAGTTGGTCTCGTCGTCGGCCCGGACCACGCCCAGGTGGGGCTCGAGGGTGGTGAACGGGTAGTCGGCGATCTTGGGCTTGGCCGCCGAGATCCGCGAGATCAGGGTCGACTTGCCCACGTTGGGAAGCCCACCAGGGCCACGTCGGCCACCAGGGCCAGCTCGAGGTTGTACCACTCCTCGTGGCCCTTCTCGCCCTGCTCGGCGAAGGTGGGGGCCCGTCGGTTGTTGGACAGGAAGCTGGCGTTGCCCCGGCCGCCCCGGCCACCCTCGCCGGCCAGCCACCGGTCGCCGGCATTGGTCAGGTCGCACAGGATGGTGCCGTCGGCCTTGCGGGCCCGGGTCCCGACCGGGACCGGCACCTCGAGGTCGTGGCCCCGCTTGCCGTGCATCTTCTTGCCGCCGCCGTGGCCACCGTTCTCGGCCCCGCGGTGGGGGTGGTCGCGGAAGGGCAGCAGCGACGACTGGTTGGTGGTGGCCACCAGCCACACGCTGCCGCCCCGGCCGCCGTCGCCGCCGTCGGGCCCGCCCTTGTCGACGTGGGCCTCCCGCCGCATGGCGACCGCGCCGGCCCCGCCGTCGCCGGCCTTCACGTGGAGTTGTGCCTCGTCGACGAAGCCGGACATGGGGACGATCCTACCGATCGGGGGTTACCGGCCCCGGGACGGGACGACGGGTGCTGACGGTGGACCGCGGGTGCGGTCGCCGGGTCGGGGTGCGGTGGACAGGGCGGTGTCGGGCGGGTGCGGGGGGAAGGGGCCGGGGCGCCCGGTCAGGCGTCGACCAGCACCGTGGAGCGCAGGGTGTCGACGGCCTCGGTGACCCCGAGGAAGGCGGCCAGCTCGTCGTAGGTGCCGTAGCTGGCCCGCAGATTCGGCCAGGAACTGCTCCATGGTCTCGGGGACCACGTGGAGGATGGCCGGGGCGTAGCGCTCGACCTCCTCCTGGGCCTCGGGGTACTCGGCCTTCAGGCGCTCGAGCAGGCGCTCCATGGCCGCGGCGGACAGGGCGTAGTCGGCCACGATGGTCTCGTCGGGCACGCCCAGGAACGCCAGCAGCAGGGCGGAGAGCACGCCGGTGCGGTCCTTGCCGGCGCTGCAGTGCAGGACGGCCGGCAGGGCGTCGCCGGTGGCCAGGGCATGGATGGCCGACGTCAGCATCGGGCCGCCCTCGGACACCATGGCCCCGTACCGGGAGGCGACGTAGGAGGCCTCCTTCCAGTCCGGGAGGTCCTCGGTGGCCGGGAGCACGTCGGTCAGCGGCAGGCCCACGTAGGTGACCGGGACCCGGTCGACCGGGAAGCTGCCCCGCTGCTCGGCCTCGTCCCGCGTGCGCAGGTCGATGACCGTGGTCAGGCCGCAGGTCGGTGAGCTGGGCCACGTCGGCCTCGGAGAGCTTGTTCAGCCCGTCGGCCCGGAACAGCGTCCGCCACGCCACCATGCGACCGTCGGCGGTCCGGTAGCCCCCGAGGTCACGGAAATTGACGCAGCCCTCGAACTCGAGGGTCCGGGAGGGCAAGGGGTGGCTCAGGCGCCGGGGAGGACGTCGACCAGCTTGCGGCCCTTGCGGCTCGCGAACTGGACGGTCCCGTCGGCCAGGGCGAACAGGGTGTCGTCCTTGCCGAGGCCCACGTTGAGGCCGGGATGGAACTTGGTGCCCCGCTGGCGCACGATGATGGCCCCGGTGCGCACCTCGGTGCCGCCGAAGGCCTTCACGCCGAGGCGCTGGGCGTTCGAATCGCGTCCGTTTCGGGTGGAACCGCCACCTTTGGTCTTGGACATCTGCTGTGCTCCTTGTGGTCAGGCGTTCCCGTCAGGCTGCGCACGACGGCGCGCCGGCGGGACGGAGGGGGTGGTCAGCCGGCGGTGATGCCGGTGATGGCGATGGTCGAGTACCGCTGGCGGTGACCCCACCGGGTGCTCTGGTTCGACTTGTTCTTGTACGTGAAGCCCCGGATCTTCGGCCCGAGCTCCTCGCCCTTGACCGTGGCCGTCACCGTGGCGCCGGCCAGCTGGGCCGGGGTGGCCAGGACGGTGTCGCCGTCGACCACGAGGACGGGCTCGAAGGTCACCTCCGCACCGGGCTCCTCGCCCAGCAGTTCCACGCGGAGCTCCTGGCCCTCGGCCACTCGCTCCTGCTTGCCTCCGGTTTTGATCACTGCGTACATAGGGATGACAGCCTACAGCTCCGGGTCGTCAAATACTATTCCCCTGCCCTGGCAGATCTCGCAGGTGGTCGACATCGACTCGATCAGGCCCTCGGACACCCGCTTGCGGGTCATCTCGACCAGGCCCAGCTCCGAGATGTCGAACACCTGGGTCCGGGTCTTGTCCCTGGCCAGGGCGGTGCGCAGGGCGGAGCCCACCTTGTCCCGGTTCTCCCGGATCTCCATGTCGATGAAGTCGATGACGATGATGCCGCCGATGTCCCGCAGCCGGAGCTGGCGGGCGACCTCGTCGGCCGCCTCCAGGTTGTTCCGGTAGACGGTCTCCTCCAGGTTGGTGGTGCCGACGTTCTTGCCGGTGTTCACGTCGATGACCGTGAGCGCTTCCGTCCGGTCGATGACCAGCGAACCGCCCGACGGCAGGTAGACCTTGCGGTCGAGCGCCTTGTGGAGCTGTTCGTGGACGTGGAACCGCTCGAAGACGGGCAGGTCCTCGACCTCGGGGTCGTAGTACTCGACCCGGTCGGCCAGCTCGGGATTGACGGCGCCCACGTAGTCCCGGACCTGCTCGTACAGGGCGCGGTCGTCGATGACCACCGCCCGGTACTCCCGGTTCAGCTCCTCGCGGATGACCCGGACGGCGATGGCCGGCTCCCGGTACAGCAGGGCCGGGCCCTGCCCCTTCAGGGCGGCGGCCGCGATGGCCTCCCACTGCTCGACCAACCGGCCGATGTCGTGCTCGAGCTCCTCGGCGCTGGCCCCGGCCGCCGCGGTGCGGACGATGAGGCCGTGGCCCTCGGGGCGCACGGCGTCCACGATCCGTCGCAGGCGCTTGCGCTCGGCGTCCTCGAGGCGCTTGGAGATGCCGTAGGCGGTGGAGTTGGGCACCAGCACCACGAACCGGCCCGGGAGGGAGACCTCCTGGGTGAGCCGGGCGCCCTTGGCCCCGATCGGGTTCTTGGTGACCTGGCACAGGATCGTCTGGCCCGGCTTCAGCAGCTGCTCGATGCGGGGCTGGCCCGAGCCCTTGGGCGACTCGACGTCGTCGGTGTCGTAGCGGACGTCCCCGTGGTAGAGCACGGCGTTCTTCGGGGTGCCGATGTCGATGAAGGCGGCCTCCATGCCCGGCAGGACGTTCTGGACCCGGCCCCGGTAGATGTTCCCGTCGATCTGGGTGGCGTCGTCGGAGGCCCGGGAGATGTAGTGCTCGACCAGGGTGCGGCCTTCGAGCAGGGCGATCTGGGTCATCTCGGGCCGGACGTGGACGCAGATCTGGTAGCGCCCGACGGCCTTGCCCCGGCGCTCGCGCCCGCCCCGGCGCCCCTCGCCCTTGGCCGCCGGTGCCGCGGCACGCGGCCGGACCGCCGGCGGAGCCGGCCGCCCTCGGCCTCGACCGGCGTCGGCTTGGGGCCGGACTGGCCCCCACCCCCGCCTCCGGACCGGGAGCCACCCCCGGAGCGCTGGCGGTTGCGTCCACCCCCCGACCTGGTCGGGGCCGGCGTGGCCGGGGCCGGGGCGCCGGGAGGAGCCGGGCGGGTGTCGCCGATGGACGGTCGGGTGTCGCCGATCCTCGGGCGCTCGTCGGGGACGGTCGGGGGCCGACGCGGCTGCCGGGGCCGGCGCGCCTCGTTCCCGGTGGCGACGGTCGACGGGGTCAGCGACGGTACCGGCGCCGGTCGGGTCGCCGGTCGGGGGGCCGACGTCGATCCGTCCTCGGACGACCCGGTCGTCGGTCGGCCCGTGGGGAACCGCCGCCTTCGCCCCCGGTGCCGGACCGGCTGCGGCCGCGGCCGCCCCGGGAGCCACGGCGCCGGCGGCTGCCGGTGCCCGGACGCGCCCGGGGACTCGCCGTTGTCGCCGCCGGTGCCGCCGTCGACCCGATGAGCCCCCCTCGGGAGCGTCGGTCGGTGGCCGTGGTCGAGGCGGCGGGGCCGCTTAGGCGTGCCGGAGGGCGCCGCCGGACGGGCCGGCGTCTCGCCGGCCGGGGACGGGGGTGCGGGGCTCGCCGGCCGCGGGGCCTCGGAGGCCCCGGGCGACTGCCCGATCGGTGCTTCTGACATCGAAATCCTTTCGGAGACTGTTCACGACGCACGCTCCATGGCGTGCTGGGCGCGGTCCGTCCCGGCCGGGACGACCCGGCCGAGGAGCGGCTCCTGACGGAGCCCGTCGCGCTCGATCCACTGTTGTGTCCTGCAGGCCCGGTCGACGACCGGGATACTCCCGGGCCGGCCGGGGTCGGCCTGCCCGTCGAACGTGTCGGTCGGCCGGTTCCGCCCGATACGGCGATCAGCCCCCGGACCAGCTCCACGGGGCGCACCCCGCGGGGCTGGGTGGACAGCTCGGCCACCAGGCCGACGGTGCGGCCGGACGGGTCCTCGGCGAGGTCGGCGCCGTCGGCCGCCACGGCCAGGGCCAGGACCGAGGGACGGAGGTCGTCGAGCTCCTCGCGCCCCTTGCGCTCCCGGGTGATGGGGACCGTAGTCGGCGGCCAGCAGGGCCGTCGACCGCGGCGGCCAGCTCGTCCCGGGTCAGGCCGGCGAGGCGCATGGTCCACGAGCACGAGGTGACCATCTGCTGGAGCGAGTCCTTCGACCGCTCCACCAGGACGGCCTCCTCGATCTCGATCCCCTCGGGCAGCAGCCCGCTCAGGGCGGCGGGGAGGGTGGCCGACGTCGATGCCCTGCTCCACGGCCCGGACCGGGTCGAGGGCGACGTCGACGTACTCGGCCAGCGACTCCGCCCCGGTGGGCAGGGCCAGGCCGAAGCTCAGCTGGGGCCGGGGCGAGAACCCCTCGGTGTAGGCCAGGGGCAGGCGGGCCCGGCGGAGGGCCCGCTCCCACATCCGGGCCACGTCGCGCTGGCTGGTGAAGCGGATCTTGCCCAGCTTGGAGAAGCGGAAGCGGATACGCACCTCAGCCCCTCCCCTCTCCGACCAGCGCCACGGCGCTCCCACCCGGCCCCGGGGCCGGGCCGGCGCCGGATGGCGCCGTGGACAGGAATCGTACCGGCACCTGGCCGCCGGACGAGAGATCCTGCCCGGTGCCCTGGCTCCCGCCCGCCGGGGGCACGGCCGAGGCCACCACGTGCTCGATCCCGTAGCCGGTGCAGGCCCCGCAGTCGTAGCAGGGGGTCCAGCGGCAGTCGGGCAGGCCGTACTCGGCCAGGGCGTCCTGCCAGTCCTGCCACAGGAAGTCCCGGTGGAGGCCGGCCGAGATGTGGTCCCAGGGCAGGACCTCGTCCTCGGTCCGGTGCCGGTAGACGGCGTCCTCCAGGGTCATCCCGTGGGCCTCGAGCGCGTCGGTCCACAGCTGGAGGTCGAAGCACTCGGACCACTCCTGGAAGGTGCCGCCGTTGCGCCACACCTGCTCGATGACGGCTCCCATGCGGCGGTCCCCCCGGCTGACGATGCCCTCGGCGGCCGTGGCCTTCGGGTCGTGCCAGCGGATGGTCAGCCCCCGGACCGGCCGGGCCGCGTCGCGCAGGAGGTGGACCTTGCGGGTCAGCTCCTCGATGGTGTTCTGCCCGAACCACTGGAACGGCGTCTGCACCTTCGGCACGAAGCCGCCGACCGACGCGGTCACGGTGACCGAGCTGTGGTACCGCTTGCCGATGGCCACGCACTGCTTGGCCAGGGCCACGATGCCGAGGGTGTCCTCGTCCGTCTCGGTGGGGAGGCCGATCAGGAAGTAGAGCTTGACCCGCTTCCAGCCCTGGCTGAAGGCGGCGTCGACCGCCGCGTACAGGTCCTCCTCGCGGATGAGCTTGTTGATGACCTGGCGCATCCGCCAGGTGCCGCCCTCGGGGGCGAACGTGAGGCCGGTGCGCCGGACCCGCTGGATCTGGGCGGCCGTGCCCACGGTGAAGGCGTCCACCCGCAGGCTGGGCAGGCTGACGGACACCTGGCCGGAGCACGACGGGTCGTCGATGATGCCGGTGACCGTCTCCTCGATGCCCGAGTAGTCGGCGCTGGACAGCGAGGTGAGGGCCACCTCGTCGTACCCGGTGCGGTCGAGCCCGTCGCTGACCATGGTGCGGACCTGGTCGGCCGGGCGCTCCCGCACCGGCCGGGTGATCATGCCCGCCTGGCAGAACCGGCAGCCCCGGGTGCAGCCCCGGAACAGCTCGACGTTGAGGCGGTCGTGGACCACCTCGATGAGCGGCACCAGCTGCTGGCGGGGGTAGGGCCACGCCCCGAGGTCGGCGATGGTCCGCTTCTCGACCCGCCCGGGCGTGCCGTCGAACCGGGCGGTGACCCCGGCCAGCCGGCCGTCGTCGTCGTAGGCCACGTCGTAGCAGGAGGGCACGTAGACCCCCGGCACCCGGGACAGGGCCCGCAGGAGGGCGGCCCGACCGGCGGGGTCCGCCCCGTCGGGTGCCGCTCGCAGCGGTGGGCGGCCAGGACCTCGTTGATCTCGCCCACCACCTCCTCGCCGTCGCCCAGGACGAAGCACGTCGACGAAGTCGGCCAGCGGCTCGGGATTGAAGACGCAGTGCCCGCCGGCCATCACGATCGGGTCGTCGGCCGTGCGGTCGGCGGCCCGGACCGCCACCCCGGCCAGGTCGATCAGGTTCAGGACGTTGGTGTAGACGAGCTCGGCCGACAGGTTGAAGGCCAGGACGTCGAACCCGGAGGCCGGCAGGTGGCCCTCCACCGAGAACAGCGGGACCCCGGCCGACCGCATGGCCGCCTCCATGTCCACCCAGGGGGCGTACGACCGCTCGGCGGCGGCGTCGGGTCGCTCGTTCAGGATCTCGTAGAGGATCTGCAGGCCCTGGTTGGGCAGGCCGACCTCGTAGGTGTCGGGGTAGACGAGCAGCCACGACACCACGTCGGGTCCGTGCTCCACCTGCTGGGCGCCGAGCTCGCCCCCGATGTAGCGGGCCGGCTTCGTGACCTGGGCGAGGAGCGGCTCGATCTGTGGCCAGAGAGACTCCATCTCCCCCTCCATCCTAGGGCCCCGTCCGGGCACGTGCCCCCGACGGGTGGCCGGTGCGCCGGGCCTCAGCCCGGCTGGGTCGTGGTGGTCGTGGTGGTCGTCGACGAGGCCGGGGCGGAGGGCAGGGCGATCCCGCGTGGTGGCCTGGGTGGCCTTCTCGTCGGGCGGGACGGCGGCCGGGCCGACCGGGTGGGTGGCCAGGTAGCTGAAGACGTCCCGGACCACCGGGGCGGCGGCGGTGGCGCCGTACCCGGCCTGGTCGATGACGCACACCACCACGTACTGGGGGTCGGCCGTGGGCCCGAATCCCACGAACCAGGCGGTCGGCTCCTTGCCGGCCACCGTGTCGGCCGTGCCCGTCTTGCCGGCCAGGCCGCCGGGGAAGTTCAGGCCCTGGAAGGTGCCGTAGGCGGTGCCGTTCGCAGTTCTGGACCACGCCGGTGAACCCGGTCATGCAGGGCCTGGTAGTTGGCCGGCGAGAGTGGCCACGTGGCCCGGTCACCTGCGGGGCGATCTTCTTGACGACCTTCCCGTCGGGCGACACCACGGCGGCGGCCACCTGGGGGGCGTACCGGGTGCCGCCGTTGGCGAAGGTGCTGTAGGCCACGGCCTGCTCGATCGGGGTGATGTACGTGCCGCCCTGGCCGAAGGCCATCTCGATGTTGTCACCGGTGTACCAGGTGGTGTTGGGGAAGGCCTTGGGGGCCTCGGCGTGGAGCTTTGACCCGGACGGCCTGGCTGTCGACCCGGCCCTGGACCTCGCCGGGGAGGTCGATGCCGGTCAGCTGGCCCAGGCTGTACTGGGCGGCCTGGTCCTGGATCGGCGGTCGGCGCCGTACTTGGCGGCCTCGGCGTAGAACAGGTAGCCCAGGTTGTAGAAGAAGTCGTCGCTCGAGACCGTGAGGGCGGACGACACGTTGTAGGTCCCGGCCTCGTCGCCGGCGCTGTCGTGGAAGATGCAGGTCGTGCGAGTTGTACTGGCAGTCCGGGCGTCTTGAAGGTACCGTTGTCGTAGTACGGTGAACCCGGGCGTGATGAGGCCGGTCTGCAGGGCCGCGGTCGCCGTGTTGAGCTTGAACGTCGACCCCGGGGTGTAGAGGCCCTGGATCGCCCGGTTGAGCAGCGGCTCGTTGCTGGCGGGGTCGGACAGGGCGGAGTAGGCGGACTGGGAGATGCCGCCCACCCACACGCTCGGGTTGTAGCTCGGGTAGGACGACATGGCGTAGACGGCCCCGGTCTGCGGGCTCATGACCATGACGGCGCCGCCGGTGGCTGCCGGGTAGCACCCGGCCTTGTTGTTGGGCATCGAGGCAGCGGGTCGTAGGTGCTCCTCAGGCTCTGCACCTGGGTGGCCAGGGCGTTGTCGGCCACCTGCTGGAGGTTGGTGTCGATGTTGGTGACGATGTTCGCCCCCGGGCTGCGGCGGCGTCGACTTCAGCACCCCGGCCACCTGGCCCTTGGGGTCGACCTCGAGCAGCTGGTGTCCGGGGGTCCCGTGCAGGGCCGTCTCGTACTGGTACTCGAGTCCCGACCTGCCCGAAGGCGTCGCCGGCCTGGTACCCCTGGGACGCCCGGGACTTCAGCTCGGCCGAGTTGATGGTCCCGACGTAGCCGAGGACCTGGGCCGCCGGGTACGACCCCTGGGCCGGGCCGGGCAGCTGGCTCTGGGGGTAGGTGCGCTGGGTGGTCTGGGTCGAGCTGACCCCCGGGAACTCCGCCTGGTGCTCCTTGATGTAGACGATGTCGGCCAGCGGGGCGTCGTTCATGATCGGCACCGGCTTGTACAGGCTGAACTGCGGGTTGGCGAGGGCGGCCTCGATCTGCGGCCGGCGTCTTGCCCACCAGCGCGGCCAGGCGGCCGATCACGGCGGGGTTGTGCTGGGCGGCCACCCGGGACAGGGTGATCTGCTCGGTGACCACGTTGCCCACCAGGGGGTTGCCGTTGCGGTCGAGGATCAGGCCCCGGGTCGGGGTGACCGGGACCGAGCGGATCTGGTTGGCCACCACCGCCTGGGCGGCGGCCGGGGCCTGGAGGACCTGGAGGGCCCACAGGCGCAGGCCGAGCAGGGCGAACAGCCCGACCATGGCGATGGCCACGATGCGCAGGCGCAGGCCGGGACGGGCCTCGGTGGTGTCCGGGGCGTCGAGCATCGCCTCCATCGAGAACCGGCTGGCCCGCATCCGGGGCTGGCGGGTCCTTGGCCTTGGCCGGACGGGTGCCCCCGGCGGAGCCGAAGATCCGCTTCTCACCGAAGGGATGGCGCAGGGAGCGGCTCACGGGGCACCAGTATCCCAAGCCCGGCGTGCCCAGCGGTACGCGCGGCGCCGGCACCGGTGTCGGGGTCATCGGGCGGCGCCCACGCCGGCGTCCGAGGTCGGCATGCCCTCGGTGGAGGCCTCGGCCATGCCCCACTTGACCAGGCGCATGGCCGGGATGGCCAGCACGGCGTTGGTGACCGACACCACCACCACGATGCGGGCCAGGGCGACGTGGAGCATCTGGGGCTGGCCCAGCACCGACCCCAGCGCCCCGTAGGTGACCTCGTACAGGGCGCTGCCCCCGAGGGCGGCCAACGGGGCCAGCCACCACGCCGTCCGGTCGAGGGCGATCGTGGCCAGCCCGACGCCGAAGCCGATCAGGCAGCCCACCAGCGCCGACAGTCCGAAGGGGGTGGGCAGGAACAGGTCGGACACCAGTCCGGTCGCGAAGCCGATGCCGGCCCCCCGGGACGGTCCGCCGATGATCCCGGCCACGATGGGGAGCAGCACCATGATGTCCGGGTGCACGCCGCCGATCCGGATGTCCAGCATCACCGTCTCCTGGACGACGACGAAGAGGAAGACGACCAGCGAGAGGCGGGCCAGCTCGCCCCGGGTCACGCGCTCGGCCCCCACAGGACGACCGACACGTAGCGCAGGTGGGGCAGGTCGGCCTCGGGCTGCAGGCTCACGCTCTCCTGCGAGGCGGTGTCGCCGGTGTGGGACGACGACGACCCGGGCCACCGGGATGCCCGCCGGGAACAGGGCCCCCTGGAGGCCGCTGGTGACGAAGACCTCGCCGTCGGTCAGCGGGGTGTTGGACGGGCACCAGGTCGGCGTTGAGGGGCTTGCCCGCACCGGCGCCGTTGAGCACGGCCAGCGAGCCCGGCGGCGGCCCGTAGCGGACGCCCACCGCCGACTGCCCGTCGGTGATGAGCCGCACGGTGGCCGTGTGGTGGCTGACCTCGACCACCTGGCCCACCAGGCCGCCGTTGCCCACCACCGGCATGCGACAGCTGCACGCCGTCGCTCCGGCCCACGTCGATGTCGATGGTGGCGGCGAAGTCGCTGGTGCCGAAGTCGGTCACCTCGGCCGGCACCGTCTGGAGGTTGCCGAGGTAGGGCAGGTGCAGCAGGGCCGACAGCTGCCGGAGCGCCTCGGCCTGGTCGGCGGCCGACGCGGTCCTGCATCTTCAGCTGGTCGATCTCGGCCTGGAGCTTCTGGTTCTGCTCGCGGACCGCCCCGTAGTGGACCGAGCCGGCCAGGAAGCTGCCGATGGGCTCGACGATGGCGTTGACCCCCGAGCGGACGGGCGAGAAGGCGTCGGCGGCCACCGACCGCACCCCCGAGGTCACGACGTGGAGGCCGCCACGGGCGTCGAGGGTGATGATGGTGACCGCGGCGAGCACGAGCAGCAGCAGCGTCGTACGGGGGCGGCGGGAGCGCCGCGGTGGCGCCACGAGACTGCGGACTCCCCGGCGGTCAGCGGGCCGACGAGGTGATGAGGACCTGCTTCAGGGCCTCGAACTCCTCCAGGCACTGCCCACTGCCGATGGCCACGCAGTTGAGGGGGTCCCGGGCCACCACGATGGGCATGCCCGTCTCCTGGGTCAGCCGGCTCTCGAGGCCGTGCAGGAGGGCCCCGCCGCCGGTCAGGACGATGCCCTGCTCCATGATGTCGGCGGCCAGCTCGGGCGGCGTCCGGTCGAGGGTCACCTTGACGGCGTCGACGATGGCCGAGACCGGCTCGTCGATGGCCTGGCGGATCTCCTGGGTCGAGATGACGACGGTCTTCGGCAGGCCGGTGACGAGGTCCCGGCCGCGGATCTCGGCGTGCAGCTCCTCTTCGAGCTCGTAGGCCGAGCCGAGGGCGATCTTGATCTCCTCCGCCGTGCGCTCGCCGAGGGCCAGGCTGTACTCCTTCTTCACGAACGAGACGATGGCCTCGTCGAGCTCGTCGCCGCCGATGCGGATCGACTGGCTGGTCACGATGCCGCCGAGGGAGATGACGGCGACCTCGGTGGTGCCACCGCCGATGTCGACCACCATGTTGCCGGTCGGCTCGTGGACGGGCAGGCCGGCGCCGATGGCCGCGGCCATGGGCTCCTCGATGATGTAGGCCTTGCGGGCGCCGGCGTACTCGGCGGCCTCCATGACGGCCCGCTGCTCGACGCCGGTGATGCCGGACGGGACGCAGATGACCATGCGGGGCTTGGCGAAGCGCCGCTGGTGCACCCGGTGGATGAAGTAGCGGAGCATCTTCTCGCAGATCTCGAAGTCGGCGATGACGCCGTCCTTCAGCGGCCGGATGGCCTGGATGTGGCTCGGGGTGCGGCCGATCATGCGCTTGGCCTCGGCCCCGACGGCCAGCGGCCGCCCGTCCTTGGTGTTGACCGCCACCACCGAGGGCTCGTTCAGCACGATGCCGCGGCCCCGCACGTACACGAGCGTGTTGGCGGTGCCGAGGTCCACGGCCATGTCGCGTCCCAGAAGGGAGAAACTGTTGTCGCGCATCAGAGATGCACTCCTCCGTCGATCATCGGACCCATCGGCGCACGGGCGCGTGGTCGGTCCGGGTTTCCGCTGCGCTGGCACTTCGAGGCAGCTGGCATGTGCCTTCAGGCTACGGGAATCGACAGGTGGGCACAAGGGCGACCCCCCGGACCGGCGGGCCGACGCGGCTCCGCGCCCAGGTCAGGAAGGGTTGTCGCCGGTGCCGTGTCCCGACAGGGCGCCCGGACCGGGTGCGGTGCCGCCGCCTACAGGCCGGGGAAGAAGAGCTCGATCTCCCGGGCGGCCGACTCGTTGGAGTCCGAGCCGTGCACCAGGTTCTCGCCCATCTCGATGGCCAGGTCGCCCCGGATGGTGCCGGGGGCGGCGTCGACCGGATTGGTGGCCCCCATCAGGTTGCGCACCACCTTGTAGGTGTCGTCGGGTCCCTCGACCACCATCACCAGGACCGGCGACCGGGTGATGAAGGTGACCAGCTCGTCGAAGAACGGCTTGCCGTCGTGCTCGGCGTAGTGCCGCTCGGCCACCTCGGCCGTCAGCGTGCGCAGCTCGGCGGCGACCAGGCGGAGGCCCTTGCGCTCGAGGCGGCTGATGATCTCGCCGGACAGGCCGCGTTCGACGGCGTCGGGCTTGGCGATGACCAGAGTTCGTCCCACGAGCGGAGCAGGCTAGCCGACGCCGGCGCGGACGGCGGCACACCCCTTGGTGCCCGGTCGCGCCCGTCGCCGGCTCACGACCGGGGTGCGCCACGACCGGTCGACACCGGCGACGTCACCGGCCACGTCACCCCGTCGGGCGCAGCAATGCCTCCCGGGCGTCGGCCACCACGTAGAGCGAGCCGCACACCACCACCAGGTCCTCGGCTCCCCGATCGCTCCACGGCCAGGCGCACGGCCTCGGTCGGCGATCCGGCCACCGCCACCTCCATGCCGAGGGCGAAGGCCGCCTCGGCCACCACCGCGGCCGGCAGCGCCCGGGGGCTGTCGGGGGCGCAGGCCACCACGGTCCGCACGCCGGCCGACACCAGCGCCTCGAGCATGGCCGACGGGTCGCGTCCGCCCAGCATCCCGACCACCGCGGTGGTGTGGCCGTCGGTGGCGAACTCCTCGGTCAGGGCCCGGGCCAGCACCAGCATGCCGGCCGCGTTGTGGGCCCCGTCGACCAGCACCAGCGGATGGCGGCCGACGACCTCGAGGCGCCCGGGCACCCGCACGGCGGCGAACCCCTCCTCCACCACGTCCTCGTGCAGCGGGTCACCGAAGAACGCCTCGCACGGCGGCCAGGGCGCAGGCCGCGTTGTCCCCCTGGTGGCTGCCGTGCAGCGGGAGGAGCAGCTCGCCGTAGGCCGCGCCGGGGGTGCGCAGGTCGACCAGGCGCCCGCCCACGGCCAACCGGTTGGACGTGCAGGCGAACTCGATGCCCCGGGCCCAGACCGCCTCGGCCCCGGCCCGGTCGGCCGCCTCGCGGAAGAGGGCGACGAGCGTGGGGTCGGTCTCCCCCACCACGGCCGTGCAGCCGGAGGTGAAGATGCCCGCCTTGTCCCGGGCGATGTCCTCGAGGGTCGGTCCCAGCACCTCGGTGTGGTCGTAGCTGATGTTGGTGACCACCGCCACCGCGGCGTGGACGATGTTGGTGCAGTCCCACGTCCCCCCGAGACCGACCTCCACCACCGCCACGTCGACGGCCTCGTCGGCGAACCAGGTCAGGGCGGCCGCGGTCAGGAGTTCGAACCGGGTCGGCGGCTCGTCCATCAGTCCCTCGATGCGGGCCAGGGAGTCGAGCACGTCGGTGCAGGGCCTCGTCGTCGATGGGCTCACCGTTGCGGGCGATCCGCTCGTTCACCTTCGACAGGTTGGGACTGGTGTAGGTCCCGACCCGCAGGCCCCGGGCGGCGAGCAGCGAGGTGGCCATGGCCGCCGTCGACCCCTTGCCGTTGGTGCCGGTGATGTGGATGACCGGGTAGGCGGTGTGCGGGTCCCCGAGGAGCGCGGCCAGCTTCCGCATGCGGTCGAGCGAGGGGAGCGTCCGCCGGGTCGGCATGGCCGACTCGAAGTCGATGTGGCCGTCGAGCCAGGCCAGGGCCTCGGGCAGGTCGGCGAAGGTCACGGGACGGAGCGGGAGGCGGCGCGCCCCGGCACGGAGCGGTACGTCCCTACGACGCGGCCCGACGGCTGCGGCTGGCCTTGGCCGGAGGCGCCAGGGGAACCAGGGTCGGGTGGACCTTGTCGAGCACCACGGCCCGGTCCACCACGCACTTGGAGATGTCCGTCCGGCTGGGCAGGTCGTACATGACCTCGAGGAGGACCTCCTCCAGGATGGCCCGCAGGCCACGGGCACCGGTCCCCCGCAGCAGGGCCTGCTCGGCCACCGCCTCCAGGGCGTCGTCGGTGAACTCCAGCTCCACGTGGTCGAGCTCGAACGTCCGCTTGTACTGGCGGGTCAGGGCGTTCTTGGGCTCGACCAGGATGCGGATCAACGCCTCCTTGTAGAGGTGGGACACCGCGCTCACCACCGGGAGTCGGCCGATGAACTCGGGGATCAGGCCGAACTTCATCAGGTCCTCGGGGAGCACGTGGCGGAGCAGCTCGGAGTCGTCGCGCTCGGACGCCTTGCGCACCTCGGCCCGGAAGCCCATGCCCTTGCGGCCGATCCGGTTCTCGATGATGGTGTCGATCCCGGCGAAGGCACCGCCGCAGATGAACAGGATGTTGGTGGTGTCGATCTGGATGAACTCCTGGTGGGGGTGCTTGCGCCCGCCCTGGGGCGGCACCGAGGCCGTGGTCCCCTCCAGGATCTTGAGCAGCGCCTGCTGCACGCCCTCCCCGGACACGTCCCGGGTGATCGACGGGTTCTCCGACTTGCGGGCGATCTTGTCGATCTCGTCGATGTAGATGATCCCGGTCTCGGCCCGCTTGACGTCGTAGTCGGCCGCCTGGATCAGCTTGAGGAGGATGTTCTCGACGTCCTCCCCCACGTAGCCCGCCTCGGTCAGCGCGGTGGCGTCGGCGATGGCGAACGGGACGTTGAGCATCCGGGCCAGCGTCTGGGCCAGCAGGGTCTTGCCGCAGCCGGTCGGGCCCGAGCAGCAGGATGTTCGACTTGGCCAGCTCGACCTCGTTGTCGTGGGCGCCGTTGTTGCCCGCCTGTACCCGCTTGTAGTGGTTGTAGACGGCGACCGACAGGATCTTCTTGGCGTACTCCTGGCCGATGACGTAGTCGTTGAGGAACTCGTAGATCTCCTTGGGCTTCGGCAGCTCGTCGAAGCTCAACTCGGTGGTGTCGGCCAGCTCCTCGGCGATGATGTCGTTGCAGAGCTCGATGCACTCGTCGCAGATGTAGACGCCGGGACCGGCGATCAACTTCTTGACCTGCTTCTGGGACTTGCCGCAGAAGCTGCACTTGACCAGATCGCCACCGTCTCCGAATTTCGCCACGTCGGCTCCTGTCCTTCTGTCGGCGGTCCCTGCTACTCGACCGGGCGCTGTGTACCTGTGCGAACTGACTTCCCGGATGGGCCGGCGGGCCGGGTCACCCGTGACGGGCTCCCCGGGGTGTCCGGCGGTGCCGTCCGGACCACCAACCCTAGCGGCTGGCGCGGCGCGAACCGGTCCTTACCCGTCACCGCTAGGCGGCACCGATGGCGTCGATGGGCATGGACTCGCGTGCCGAGATGACTTCGTCGATCAGCCCGTACTCGACGGCCTCGGCCGCCGTCATGATGAAGTCACGGTCGGTGTCCTTGGAGACGCGCTCCGGAGCTCTGCCCGGTGTCGTCGGCCAGCATCCCGTTCAGGAGGTCGCGCATGCGCAGGATCTCCTTGGCCTGGAGCTCGATGTCGCTGGCCTGGCCCTCGACGCCGCCGAAGGGCTGGTGCAGGAGGATGCGGGCGTGGGGCAGGGCGAACCGCTTGCCCCGGGTGCCGGCACCGAGCAGCACGGCGGCCGCGGACGCCGCCTGGCCGAAGCAGAAGGTCGACATGTCCGGCTTGATGTACTTCATCGTGTCGTAGATGGCGAACAGCGCGGTGATGTCGCCCCCGGGGGAGTTGATGTAGAGGTGGATGTCCTTGTCCGCCTCCTCCGACTCGAGGAAGAGCAGCTGGGCGCAGACCAGGTTGGCGACCGTGTCGTTGATCGGCGTGCCGAGGAAGATGATCCGCTCACGGAGCAGTCGCGAGTACAGGTCGTAGTTGCGCTCCCCCCGGCTGGTGGACTCGACGACCCACGGCACGCTGTACGCCTGCGCATCGATCGACCTGCTTGCCTCCGTGAAACTCACTCCGAGTCCTCCTCGCCCTGGTTCACCAACAGGTCGTCCCGTGAGACGGGCTTCCCGTTCTCGTCGACCAATTCGACCGAATCCACCAGCCATCGCATCGCTTTGGCCTTGCGTCGGTCCGAGCGTACCGCCGAGAGGCGCCCGGCCTGTTCGAGCTGGCTCCGCACCAGGTCGGCGTCCATGTCGAGCCGCGTGCCCATGGCCGCCAGCTCCTCGTCGAGCTCCTCGTCGGTGATCTCGATCGCCTCGGCCTCGACCAGTGCCCGCAGGGCGAGGTCGGCCTTGACGCTCTGGAGTGCGCCGGCCCGGAGCTCCTCCAGGAACTCCTCCTCGCCGCGCCCGGTGACCCCGAGGAACTGGGCGAGGGACATGCCCTGGCCCTCCAGGCGGTGGTTCAGGTCGTGGATCCGCTCGCGCAGCTCGGCCAGCACCAGCTGCTCGGGGATCTCCTCGGTGACCAGCTCCACCAGCGCTTCGACCGTCTTCTGCTGGAGGGCCATCTGGGCCTCCACGATGCGGCGCTGGCGCATGCGCTCGGCGATGTCGGACCGGAGCTCGTCCAACGTGGCGAACTCGCTGGCCTCGGCGGCCCAGGCGTCGTCGGCGTCGGGGAGCGAGAGCTCCTTCACGTCCTTCACCGCCACCTCGAACGAGACCGTCTGGTCCGAGGGCCTCGATCTCGGCGTCGAAGGTGAGGGCGTCACCCGACTTGGCCCCGAGCAGGTGGTCGTCGAGGCCGGGCACCACGCCGTCGCTGCCCACCTCGTAGAGGAAGTCCTCGGCCGTGAGGTCGTTGTCGTCCCCGTCGTCGTCCGGCTCGGCCCGGGTGCCGCGGATGTCGATGGTCACCTGGTCGCCGGTGAGGATCGGCCGGGTCACCTCGACCAGCTCGCCCGACGTGCGTCGCAGGCGGTCGACCTGCTCGGTGACCTCCTCGTCGGTCACCTCGAGGCTCGGCATGGTGACGACCAGGCCGCCGTAGCCGGGGATGGCCACGGTGGGTCGCACCAGCACCACCGCTTCGAACGACACCGGGCCGGACTCCTCGCCCGCGGTGATGTCGATGTCGGGCTGGTCGATCGGGTCGACCTCCGTCTCGTCGACGGCCCGCGAGTAGAAGTCCGGGAGCGCCTCGCGGAGGGCCTCACCGCGCAGTGCGGCGGCTCCGCCCATGCGGGTCTCCAGCACCTTCCGGGGCACCTTGCCGGGCCGGAACCCGGGGACCCGGACCTCGCGCGACAGACGCTTCATCACGTCGTCGAGGGCTCCGTCCATCTCGGTCTCGTCGATCTCGACGGTGAGACGGACCTTGTTGCCCTCCTCGGGCGCTGCTGTCGCTCGCATACGAATAGAGGAGTGTACCGGTACCCGGGACCCCGACTTTCCGACCCGTCGGCGTCGTCGTCGCCCGCGGCAGCCGCCGAGGTCAGGGCGGCGCGGCGGCCTCAGGTCATGAACGCCATCGCCTCCAGGACCCGGTGGCCGAGGGCGATGTCGCCGGCCACCCGGGCCTGCCCGGCGGCCAGGGCTCGGGCCGGATCGATCCGACCGAAGCCCAGGCGCCAGAACGTCTCCTGGTCGGTGACCAGGGTGGCGGTGGCCTCGTTGCCGTCGGCGGCCACCGCGACCGCCCTCCCCTCGGACACCACGACGGTCACCTGTCGACCGAGGACCCCGGTCACGATGAAGCGCACCGAGGTCCCGTCCGGGGGCGCGACCCGTTTGCCCACGACGAACGGCATGGTGCCCTCGCACCGGTCGAGGACGGCCTGCTCCCCCACCCCGTTGCGGCCGCCCGGCCGCCCGAGGGCACGGCGGATGTCCTGTTCGTGGGCCCAGCAGTCGAGGACGCGGGTGGACAGGAAGTCGCGGTACGGGACCTCGCCCACCGGGCTCCAGGAGCGGACGTCGAATCCCTCGGGTGGCATGGTCCGCAGTTCGTGGATGCGCCGTCCGGTGACCGAGATGAACTCGGCCAGGACCTCATTGCCGGGAACCCTCCGCCGCACCTCCACCCACGGCTCGTTGAGCTCGGCGAACCCGTTGCGCACGTGGTCGGGCGGGGAGGCCAACGGCGGGGGCGGCGCCTCGCCCAGCAGCATCCGCTCGACCCCGATGAGGTGCGAGACCTGGTCGCGCACCGTCCAGCCGGGACAGTCGGTGGGGAGGTCCCACTGACCCGGGCCGATGCGGTCGCACGCGGTGACCACCGACGTCCACACCTCGACCAGGTGGTCGACGGCGGGCTCACGGTTGGTCGGGCCTGCGTGCACGTGGCTCCACTCCCTTACGTCCTCGGCGGGTCAGGCGTCCCCGTTGCCCGACATGGTCCCCGGACTGCGCACCGCCATTGTCCCCGGCATCCCCGGCCCGGGGCGGGCCGGTCCGTCCGGTCCCGGACTCAGCCCGGGAGGTTGGCCTCGATGGCGTCGACGACCTCGGGGGCCTCCGGGTCCACCAGGGGCCGGAACCGCTGGAGGATCGTGCCGTCCGCGGAGACCAGGAACTTCTCGAAGTTCCACTGGATGTCGCCGGCCTCACCGTCGGCGTCCGGGAAGGCGGTCAGCTCCTGGTAGACCGGATTGCGGTCGTCGCCGTTCACGTCGACCTTCTCCATCATGGGGAACGTGACCCCGTAGGAGGCCGAGCAGAAGGTGGCGATCTCGTCGGCGCTGCCGGGCTCCTGGGCACCGAACTGGTTGCACGGGAAGCCGACCACCGAGAACCCCTTGTCCCCGTAGGTCTTCTGCAGGCGCTCGAGTCCCTCGTACTGCGGGGTCAGGCCACACTTGGATGCCACGTTGACCACGAGCAGGGTCTTGCCCCGGAAGTCACCGAGGGAGGTGGGATCGCCCTGGAGCGAGTGGAGTGCGGTGTCGTAGATGCTCATGGGAGCGAGTCTAGAGGCCGTCGCGGACCCCGGCCCGGGGCGGAATCGATGCACCACCGGGCAGGAGGGCCGGGCGGTCCAACGGGGGCCCGGAGCTAAAGCAACGGGAGCGGCCGGACGATGACTAGGGCAGCGCCGGTCGCGGGTACGCGTCCCACGGTGCGGAAAGGTCGGATCGGGACTATGAGGGTTGCTGTCGACGGCGAGGAACGTCCCGGATCGCCGCGGGCCGGCGTGTCGGGCTCCGTAGTCCACGCGTTGGTCTCCCTCATCCGCTCCGAATCGGGAGAGGCCGGTGTGGCCCAGACCCTGGCCCTGGCCGCCGAGGATCGCTCGTTCCCCGTACTCGGCGACGCCGACAGCTGGACGCCCCTGGCCGACGCCACCGCCCTGTTCACCGCGGGCGCCCTGGTCACCGGCGACGGGGCCATCGCCCTGCACACCGGCCACGAACTGCTGTGGATCGGGGAGGACGGTGCCCTGGCCGACCGCCTGGCCGCCCTGGGATCGCCCGAGGCCGCCGTCCGCCACATCGGCGCCCTGATCGAGCAGTTCGAGGGGGCCACCGAGGCCGTCGCCCTCGAATCCGGGCCCGGGCACGCGCTCGTCCAGGTGACCCCGGTGGGCGGTGCCCGTCACGCCCACCTGTGCGAACTGACCCGGGGCCTGCTGTCCGAGCTCCCGGTGCCGTTCGACCGGGAGCCGGCCCGGGTGACCGAGCACGAGTGCGCGGCCCGGGGAGGTCGGCACTGCCGCTACGCGCTGACCTGGGACTCCGGGGCGGTCACCGAGGACAGCCACGCCGAGGACACCCAGGCCGAGGTCAACCAGTCCGAGGACACCCAGGCCGAGGTCAACCAGTCCGAGGACACCCGGGCCGAGGTCAACCACGAGGTGCACCGCGACTCGGACGGGCGGCTCCTCGCGGACGCGGGCTCGACCGCTGCCGCCCGACGTCCGGCGACCCCGGGACCCACCGGCAACGGCCACGTCCCGACCACGGATCACGACGACCGCAACGGTCACCTCCTCGACGAACGCATGGCCCGCCTCGACCACGGCGACGCCGGTCCGTCGGCGCCCGATCCCACCGGGGGGAACGGGCCGGCCGGGGAGGCCGAGTCCGACCTGCTGGTCGAGCAGCTGCAGGCCGTCCGGACCGCACTGGTCGAGGCGTCGGCCGAGGCCGCCCGGTGGGAGGCGGTCGCCACCTCCGGCGGCGTGGCGGACGAGCGGCTCCGCGAGCGGGTCGAGGCCGAGGCCGCCCGGACCCGGACCGAGATCTCCCGGCTCGAGCGCCTCCTCGAAGGAGCCTCGACCCCGACACTCGACCTGCTCGAGCACGACAGCGAGGCCGTCGTGGCCGAGCTCGGCGAGCGGGCCGACCACGTCCTGGAATCCGAACGGTACGTGCTCATGATCCGGGTGGGCGCCGGGATGCCCCTCGAGCTCCACCACCGCGGCCTGACCGCGGCGGAGGCACGCGGCCTGACCGCCGAGCTGTGGGCCGCCAGCCCCGACGACGCCGGTGCCGGGCTCCAGGTCGTCGACATCGCCTCGCCCGTCCGCCGCTACGGCCGCCTGGCCGTGTTCGTCCGACCCCGAGACGGGCGGCCTCGGGGCCGACGAGCGGGTGCTGCGCCTGTTCGCCCGCTACGCAGCCAACGTCCTCGACGTGTTCACGCTCCTGAGCGACGCCAGACGGAGCGACTCGACGGCCCGCACCCTGCTGTCGTTCAGCGAGCAGCTGTCCGGACTCACCAACCTGGCCCAGGCCCTCCAGATCCTGGCCGACACCGTCCCGACCGTGACCGGGTGCGACCAGTCCACCGTCTACCTGTGGGACCGAGACCGGTCCCGGCTGGTGCTCGGCGCCTACACCGCCGGCATGACCGCCCCCGACGCCGACCTCGGACCCATCTCCCCCCGCTGGTCCGCCGCGGCGGCGACGACAGATCCACGTGGGCCCGTTCCCGGCAGGGACCGAGGCCGACGCCAACACCCTCTCGGTCGAGGTCGACAACCCGATGATCGAGCAGATGATCAGCGGGCACGCGGTCATGGTCCTCGACGCCTCGACGGTCGAGGACCCGCAGCTGCGGGCCGTCATGGAGGCCTCCGGCGTCCCGGCCTCGGTCGTGGCACCGCTCTTCGCGGCCGGCGAGTTCCTCGGGGTCATCGCCGCCAACTACTCGAAGGACGCCTCCCGGGGGGTCATCCGCGACCCGGATCTCCACGAGCGCCTGAGCGGACTCGCCGACCAGGCCGCCACCGCCATCCAGAACCTGGAGCTGCTGGAGAAGGTGTCGCACATGGCGTGGCACGACGCCCTCACCGGCCTCCCCAACCGCCGGCTGTTCGAGGACCGCGTCGAGCAGGAGCTCGTCCGGTCGCGCCGCGTGGGTGAGCCGGTCTGCATGTTCTTCGTCGACCTCGACAACTTCAAGACGGTCAACGACACCTACGGGCACGCCACCGGCGACGTCCTGATCCAACAGGTCGGTCAACGCCTGGTCGAGACCGTCCGCAGCCAGGACACGGTGGCCCGCCTGGGCGGCGACGAGTTCGCCATCCTCCTGCCGGGCCTCGTCGACCAGCTCGCCATCAACCAGCTGGCCGAGCGGACGCTCGACGCCATGTACACGCCGTTCGACATCTACGGCGAACAGGTGTCGACCTCTGCATCGGTCGGGATCGCCATCGCCCCCGAGCACGGCGACAGCTACGACGACCTGCTCAACCGGGCCGACGAGGCGATGTTCCGGGCCAAGGACCAGGGTCGCAACGCCTTCGAGATGTTCCACCACACCCCCGACCCGGCCCACCCGGGCCGCCGGTCGGTCGACGACCGCCAGCTCTACAACGACCTGATCTCGGCCCTGGACGGCAACCAGTTCTTCCTCGTCTACCAGCCCTACATCGACCTGCGGACCGCCCAGATCGTCGGCGTCGAGGCCCTCATCCGGTGGGACCACCCGACACTCGGGATCCTGGAGCCGCCCCTGTTCATCCCCATGGCCGAGAAGAGCGACCTCATCGTCTCCCTCGACAACTGGGTCCTGTGGCAGGCGTGCCGCCAGCTGCGGGCCTGGCAGGACCACGACCTGAACGGCTGCGGCTGTCGGTCAACCTGGCCTCGCGGGACCTGGCCAGCCCGACCTTCTACGACAGCGTGGAGCGGACACTGCGCGACACCGGGATCGAGCCGGCACTCCTCGAGCTCGAGATCACCGACCGGGTCGTGCTCGACAAGGGCGGGCCGGCCAAGGACAACATCGACCGCCTGCGCAGGCTCGGTGTCCGCTTCACCATCGACGACTTCGGCCAGGGCAACTCGTCCCTCGACCGGATCGGCTCGTTCCCGGTCAGCACCCTCAAGATCGACCAGTCCTTCGTGCAGGTGCTCGGCCCGTCCGACGAGGAGAACAGCCTGGTCTCGGCCATCATCGCCATGGCCAGCCGCCTCGGGCTGTCGTGCGTGGCCGAGGGGGTGGAGACCCTCCTGCAGAGCCGGGTCCTCCTCCAGCGGGGCTGCACCACCGCCCAGGGCTACTACTTCAGCCCCCCGCTGCCGCCCGACGGCATCGAGGAGATGCTCGCCAACCTGTCTCCCGCCGAGGTGCCGGAGTCGTTCGGCAACCCGGGCAACGGCGGTCAGCCGCCCGAGCCGCCCAACCGCTGAGCCGCCCCGACGGCCGCTCCGCCCGGTCGCGGGACGGCTAGCGAGTGCTTGCAGGAGTTAGCACAAGGCGCTCCCATCCCCCGATCCGCCCAGGAGTGCCGATACCGTCGCTCCATCGGGTGTCCGTTCGGGCGCCGCTCGGAGCAGGAGGAGGAAGCATGGCTACGTACGAGGGCTACTGCGTCAAGTGCCGGGAGAAGCGGGAGTTCGACGGCGAGGTGGTCGAGATGGCCAACGGTCGCCGGTCGGCGAAGGGCAAGTGCCCGGTCTGCGGCACCGGCATGAACAGGATCCTGGGCAAGAACGCCTAGTTCGGGGATACGGCGGCGGACCGACGTCCGCCGCCCCTCCCCACCCCGGGACGATCGTCCCGGGACCGCCCGACCCGGCCGCAGTCGGCCGGAGGGCTACCGGAGACCGGCGGGCAGGGCGAGGCTGTCGAGGACGGCCCCCTCCCGCAGGCCCCACTCGCTCACCACCAGGCCGCGCAGGCCGAGGTGGTCGACCAGGGTGGAGAGCACCAGCGCCCCGATCGGCAGCAGCGGGGCCCGGCGGGCCTGGATGCCGGGCAGGGCCATGCGGGCGTCGAGGTCGAGCGTGGCCAAGCGGTCGGCCAGCTCGTGGAGCTGACCGGCCGGCAGCTCCACCTGGTTGACCGACGGGTGGCCGACGAGCCCGTCGGGGTGCGGGTCGGTGCAGCCCCATGGCCAGGCGGGCCAGCGCCCGGACCGTTCCCCCGCTGGCGATCGCCCGATCCCCCGCTCCCGGGGTGGCCGCCAGCATGTCGGTGATGGGCCCGACCCGTTCGGTGGCCAGATCGGCGATGGCGGCCCGTTCCGCCGCGGTGAGCCGGTCGCCGGTGTCGAGCTCGCCCCGGATGCGGGCCGTGCCCAGGGCCACGCTGGCCACCGAGACCACCGAGTCGACCGTGCCGATGCCGGCCTCCAGGCTCCCCCCGCCGAGATCGAGCCCCAGGACGGGCGAGTCGCCGACCCACACCCCGGCCCGTTGGCCGAGGAAGCAGAGCCGGGCCTCCTCCTCGCCGGTGAGGAGGGTGATGGGGCTCCCGAGGATGCGCTCCATCCGGGCCAGGAGCCGGGTGCCGTTGGCGGCATCGCGCAGGGCGGCGGTGGCCAGTGCCACCACCACGTCGGCGCCGGCGTCCTCGGCGGCCCCGTGCAGTCGCTTGACGGTCCGTACGGCCAGGGCCGACCGGTCCCCGGGCACGCCGCCGGTGCGGGCCACCTCGGTTCCGAGGTGGAGGAACGAGCGCCGGCGGAGCACGGGGTCGAGGCGCCCGTCGCGGGAGGCGTCCACCACCATCAGGTGGAAGGAGCTGCTGCCCAGGTCGAAGACGGCTACACGCACGGTGGGCATCGGGGTGACGCTATCCCGCGGCCAGGGTGGTCGGGGAACACCCGTCGCCATGCCCTACGCTGTGCACCGCCGACCGGGGACGTCCCGACGGTCGGCACGACGGGGCGTGGCGCAGCTTGGTAGCGCGCCTGCTTTGGGAGCAGGAGGTCCTCGGTTCAAATCCGGGCGCCCCGACCAGCAGCCGCACAGGCGGACCGGGAGCTCGATCCCGGTCTGCGTGCGGCGGTCCCTCCGTCAGGCGGTCAGCTGGAGTCCGAACAGGGTGCGGAGCTCGCTGGCCGGAACCGGCCGGGAGAACAGGAACCCCTGGGCGAAGTCGCAGTGCAGCGCCCGCAGGATCTCGAGCTGCTGGCCGGTCTCGACCCCTTCGGCCACCACCTCCAGCCCGAGGGCGTGGGCCAGGGAGATGACGGCGGAGACGATCTCGTCGCCTCCGCCGTCCTGGCCGAGCTCCTGGACGAACATCCGGTCCACCTTCAAGATGTCGAGCGGGAACCGCTGGAGGTAGCTCAACGACGAGTAGCCGGTCCCGAAGTCGTCGATGGCCAGGAGGACCCCGATCTCCTTGAGCGCCCGCAGCACCACCAGGGCGGCGGCGGCATCCTTCATCAGGGCGCTCTCGGTGATCTCCAGGGTCAGGTGCTCGGGCGGCAGCCCGGTCCGCGACAGGATCTCCTCGATGGTGGCGACGATCTGGGGATCGTCGATCTGGCGGGCCGACAGGTTGACCTCCACGGAACCCCGGGGTCCGTCGAAGGCACGACCGTGCCAGTCCTGGAGTTGCAGGCAGGCCTGCTCCAGCACCCAGGCGCCGATCGGGATGATCAGCCCACTCTCCTCGGCCACCGGGATGAAGCGCCCCGGGGCGACCAGGCCCTGGTCGGGATGGTCCCAGCGGATCAGCGCCTCGACCCCGACGGCGGTGGCCCCCCGGACCTCGACCACGGGCTGGTAGTGGAGCATCAGCTCGCTGCGCTCGAGCGCCCGGTGGAGCGAGTGCTCGGTGGACATCCGGTCGAGCACCTCGATCCGCAGCGACTCGCCGAACGTCTCGACCCCGAATCCCCCACGCCGCTTGGCCTGGTACATGGCCGCCTCGGCATAGGCCAGCAGGTCGTCGGGGTCGTCGGCACCGAAGGTGTTGAGCGACACACCGACCGAGGCATCGAGGAAGACCTCGGCGTCGTCGACCGGGATCGGGGCGGACAAGGCCTCCTGGACCCGGTCCACGAAGGCGGCGGCCTTCTCCTCGGCGCCCCCGTCCTCGTCGGTCACGAGGGCCAGGAACTCGTCCCCTCCGAACCGGGCCACCAGGTCCACGTCGCCGGCCACCTGCTCGAGGCGTCGGGCCACCGCCACCAGCACCCCGTCGCCCAGGGCATGGCCCATCGAATTGTTGATGGCCTTGAACCGGTCGAGGTCGAGGAGCACCACGGCCACGCTGCCGGGGATTCCCGCGTGGGCAGCCGTCGCCCCGGCCAACCGCACCAGGTAGGCGGCCCGGTCGGCCAGGCCGGTCAGGCCGTCGCGCGACGTCCGGTCCGGCGACCCGGCGTCGGGGTGACGCCGGTTCGGTGGGCGGGCGGAGGAAGGCCGCCACCGACCGGCCCCGACCGTGGCCGAGCACCACGAGGCGTGCCTCGGCCCGGACCCGGCGACCGTCGCGATGACGCAGTTCCAGGTGGAGGTCGAGCGTCCCGTCGGTGACCGACCCGATCACCGGACCGGACGCCGAACCCGGTGGTGTCCGCCACCAGGAGACCGAAGGGCGACTTGGTGAAGGGGCCGGCCAGCAGGGTGTCGGCCACGAACGAACCGAGCATCTCGTCCCTGGTCCATCCGAATCCGGTCTCGGCGCCGGCATTCCACTCGAGCACCACCCCGCTGCGGTCGATCTCGACGAAGGCGTCCGGGCACCCGGCGAGCAGCAGTTCGAGGCGGCGGTCGTCATCGGCCCCGGTGCGGGTCCGGATCGGCGCCCGCTCCGGCGTCATCGTCGATCCACCGTCATCCGGTAGCCCTCATCGCCCCGTTGGGCGCGTGGTCCGCCGCGGCAACCGTCCGAGTTCGTCGACCATGGGTGTGCGCTCCAACCGGCTTCTGCTGCAGGGCCCCGGGGGACGGGGTTGGTTTCGGGTCAATCTAGGCACGGCGCACCCGGCATACAAGGATTTCCCCACTCCGGCCCGGGAAGTCGTGGGCCCCGCCCCCGTCGACCGCCGTGGCGGACCAGCCGTGTACCGTGCCTGTCGTGGTCGTGGTCACCGGCACCGTGCAGAAGCAGGCATGGGAGGACAAGGTCCTGCCACCGGTGGAGCAGGTCCGCCCCGGGCTGTGGTCGATCCCGGTGCCCATCCCCGACAATCCCCTCCGCTACGTGCTCGTCTACGCACTCGAGCTCGACGGGGGAGGCGTCGCCATCGTCGACGCCGGGTGGGACACGGACGAGGCCTGGGGGGCGCTCACCTCGGGCCTGGCCACCGCCGGCGGGAGCATCTCGGACGTGGCGGCCGTGCTGGTGACGCACATCCACCCGGACCACTACGGCCTGGCCGGTCGGGTGCGCGAGGCCTCCGGGGCCTGGATCGGGCTCCATCCCCACGACGCCGTCATGCTGGAGTCCCGTTACGGCAACACCGACGCCCTGCTCGAGGCCATGTTCCACTTCCTCACCGACTCCGGAGTGCCCGACGAGAAGCTTCCCGACCTGGCCTTCGCCTCGATGGTGCTGAAGTCGATGGTGACCATGGCCGAGCCGGACGTCCTGTTCGAGGATCAGCAGGAGATCGACCTCCCCGGCTGGCCGCTGCGGACGATCTGGACGCCGGGCCACTCCCCCGGCCACGTCTGCTTCCACAGCGCCGAGCATCGCCTGCTGCTGTCGGGCGACCACATCCTGCCCCGGATCACCCCCAACATCTCGGTGCACGCCCAGCAATTCCCCAACCCGCTGGGCGACTACCTCGAGTCGTTGGCCAAGGTGCGCGACCTGGGAACCGACGAGGTGCTCCCGGCCCACGAGTACCGGTTCGCCGACCTCGGGAACCGGATCGACGAGATCACCGCCCACCATGCCGACCGCCTGGAGGAGATCGTCGAGGTCATCCGGGCCCATCCGGGGTCGAATGCCTGGCAGATCACCCTCCGCCTCCACTGGTCCCGGCCCTGGGACGAGATCGAGCCGTTCATGCAGCGCCAGGCCAACGGCGAGACCCTGGCCCACTGTGTGCTGCTCGAACTGCACGGCACGGGTGCGGCGTGAGGGCGCCGCCCCCGCCCTCTTCTTCCTGATCGACGAGTAGGAGCTCCGTTGGAACGACAGGCACAGCAGCAGCGACGGATCCGGCGCAACCGCCGCCGGGCCGCCGCCCTCGGCGTCCTCGCCGTCGTGGTGGTCGTGGTCGTCGTCGTCCTCAGCTCCTCGGGAGGACCCTCGACGTCGACCTCGGCCACCTCGTCCACCACGACGACCGGCGGGTCCACCGGTGCGTCGGGCAGGGCGGTGGTGGTCACCTCCGGGCCCGCCTCCCTCGAGGCCGGCGTCGCCTCGTGGCAACTGCCCGCCCCCGTGTCCCGGGAGGCGGTCGTGCCCGCGGCCTCCGGATTCACCGTCCTCGGCGGGCTGGCCCCGTCGCAGGCCTCGGTGGCCACGGCCTACTCCGTGGACCCGGCAACGGGAACGTCCTCCCCGGCCGGCACGCTGCCGGCCGCGGTCCACGACGGCGCCGCCGTGACCCTCGGCTCCTCGACCTACGTGGTGGGCGGCGGGTCGCCGAACACCGTGGCCACCGTCCAGTCGCTGCCGCGCCGCCGGCCCGGCCCGCCGCCCGGGCCGTCACCGCCACCGGCACGGTCGTCGGCCAGCTGCCCGCCCCCCGCTCCGACCTGGCCATCGCCACCGTCGGATCCGGTCGCCACCCCACCGCCTACGTGGTGGGCGGCTACACCGGGTCCACCTACCTCCCGTCGGTGCTCGCCACCACCGACGGCACCCACTACGCATCGGTGGCCAACCTCACCGATCCCGGTCCGCTATCCCGCCGTCGTCGCCCAGGGCGGCCTCCTCTACGCCTTCGGCGGCCAGACCGCGTCGCCCGGCGCAGCCACCACGGCCACCGACGCCGTACAGGTCGATCGACCCCGCCACCCACCGGTCCAGCGTCGTCGCCCACCTGCCCCAGCCCGTCTACGGGGCCTCCGCCTTCGTCATCGACGGGACCATCTACGTGGCCGGGGGCCAGGTGCCCGGCGGGCCGACCCTCACCACGATCTACGCCTTCGTGCCGTCGTCGAAGAAGCTGCTCAACGCCGGGCTGCTCCCCCAGGCCGAGGCCTTCGCCGGCTACACCACCGTCGGGACGCGGCAAGTCCGCCATCGGGTACATCGTCGGGGGCGAGGTGGCGACCCAGAGCGGTCCCGACCAGGCCGGCGTGGCCTCGGGCACGCTCCAGTCGGTGATCTCGCTGCGGCCCAGCCCCTACGGCGGCCCGGCCGGGATGCCCGGTGCCGGCGCCCCCTACGCCGGGACCCTGCTCATCGCCGACCGGGGCAACGACCGGCTGCTGGCCATGGACACCAGCCGCAACGTGACCTGGCAGTACCCGTCGGCCACCATGCCGCCACCGGCCGGCGGGTTCTACTTCCCCGACGACTCCTTCTTCACCCACGGGGGGACCGGCATCATCTCCAACCAGGAGGACAACCACACCATCGTCCAGATCGGCTACCCGTCGGGCAAGGTGCTGTGGCAGTACGGCCATCCGCTCCAGTCCGGCTCGGCCCCCGGCTACCTCAACCAGCCCGACGACGCCTACCTGCTGAAGAACGGGACCATCACCGTCGCCGACGCCTCCAACAACCGGATCCTCTTCATCTCCCCGGCCGGGCCAGCCCACCGGCCAGATCGGCAACGGGGCCGCGGCCCACAACCCGCCGGTCTCCATCGACTACCCCAACGGCGACACCCCGCTGCCCGACGGCAACCTGCTGGTCTCCGAGATCAACGGCTCGTGGATCGACGAGTACACCATGGCCGGCAAGCTGGTCTGGACCGTCCACATGCCCATCGTCAACTACCCGTCGGACCCCCAGCAGCTCGGCTCCGACCTCTACCTGATGACCGACTACGACCCGCCGGGCGAGGGCAAGGTCCTCGAGTTCACCCGGATCGGGCTCGACGCCCTGGGTCTACGACGCCACCGGCCGGCGACGCCATGCTGAAGAAGCCCTCCCTGGCCGAGCGCCTGCCGAACGGCCTGATCATGGTCAACGACGACTACCGCAACCGGGTGGTGGTCATCGACCCGGCCACCGACTCCATCGTGTGGCAGTACGGGATCACCGACCAGTCCGGCACCGTCGCCGGGCATGCTCTCCATTCCGGACGGCTTCGACAACCTCCTGGCCGACGGGACGACGCCCACCCATCCCCAGACCGGCTGACCAGCCCGCACCGGCTGCCCGTCCCAGACCGGCTGCCCTCGGCCGCCGGTCAGTCCTCGGCCGCCGGTCAGTCCTCGGCCGCCGGTCAGTCGTCGGCCCCACGGGGCGGCAGCGGGCACGTCGACACCTCGTCGGACGCCGGATCGGCCGGCTCCGCCGTGGTCGCCTGATCCCCGGTGACGCCGATCCCGCCTTCGTCGTCCAGCACGGAGAGCTGCGGCCTCGATCCGCCGCTTCTCCCTCCGGCGCCGGCGGACCTCGAACACCACCACCCCGGCCACCAGCACGGCGACGACGGCCAGCGACCACAGGCCGATCTCGGTCAGGATCCGCTGGAACGACAGCCCCGACCACGTAGCCGAGCAGGGTGTAGCCGACCCCCCAGGCGATGCCCGCCCAGCACGTTCCAGAACAGGAACGTGCGGTAGCGGAGCCCGCTCATGCCGGCGAGCCCGGGGATGACGGCCCGGGCGAAGGCGATGAACCTCCCGAGGAACACGGCCGGTCCTCCGTACTTCTCGAGCAGGCCGAGGGTGTACCGGACCGCCGAGTTCCCCTGCAGCGGCCGGTGGGTGGTGAGCCACGGGCCGGCCTGACTTGCCGACCTCGAAGCCCACCGAGTCGCCCACGATGGCGCACACCACCACCACCACGATCATCACCGCCGAGGTTGACCCTCCCGAGGCCGGCCAGGACGCCACCGATCACCACCGCCGTCTCTCCCGGGACGAAGAAGCCCACCATCAGGGCGGCCTCGGCGAAGGCCAGGAAGCCGATCAGCGCGTAGGCGGCGGGACCGCGGAAATTCAGGAGGTGGCCGGTGATGCCGCCCGGGTCGGAGCCGGTCGCCGAGGCGGCCGCAAGCGAGCGCCGTGGTCACCGGGTGAGGGACACGCTGGTCCAGGCGCGGTGTGCGGCACGCCGGACAGGTGATCCACCGGTCGAAGGTCCGGCCGGGCAGCCATGCCCCCGACGGGAAGTGCAGCACGACGAACTCGACCAGGCCGACGCGGGTCACCGAGCCGCAGCGCGAGCAGGCCACGGTCACGGGACCGCGATCGTGGACCGGGTCGGCGGCGGTGGCCGTGGCCCGGCCACGCTCGGGCTCCGTCGGCCGGCGTCGCATCGGAGAACAGTGCGTGCCGCCCCGCCGGTCGGGCGTGCCGGCTCCCCGTCGACGCCGGCAGTCCGTCGGCGGCCACACCGCCGGGCCCGTCCAGGAGGGCGTCCCCCTCGGCCTCGGGCTCCACGGGCATCCAGAAGAGCGCCCGCTTCCCCAGCGGGTCGGGCCCCACCGGCATCACCCCGGGATGCCGGCGACCACGTCCGGGTGCAGCAACTCGGCCGCCAGGGCACGGTAGGCCGCGGCCCCCGGCGAGTTCGGGGCGTGCTGGAGGATCGACTTCCCCCGTGCCGGCGCCTCGGCGAACCGGATCGACTTGCGCACCGGGGGCTGGAGCACCGGGATCCCGTACCGGGCCTGCACCTCTTCGAAGATGTGGCGGGAGTGCTTGGTGCGGTCGTCGTACATGGTGGCGATGACACCGCGCACGGTGAGCTCGCTGTTGGCGAACGCCCGGACGTCCTCGATCGTCTCGAGCAGCTGGCCGACACCCCGGTGGGACAGCGCCTCGCACTGGAGGGGGATGAGCACCGAGCGGGCGGCGGTCAGCCCGTTGATGGTGAGTACGCCGAGCGAGGGCGGGCAGTCGATGAGGATCAGGTCGTAGCGGTCCAGCACCGGTTCGAGGGCCCGGGCCAGGACGTGCTCCCGGCCCGTCCGGGTCAGGAGGTGGACCTCGGAGCCGGCCAGGTCGATGGTGGCCGGGCAGCAGGTCGAGCCCGGGCGACCCCGGGAACGGGCAGGACCACCTCGGCCACGCTCTGGCGGCGGACGAACACGTCGTGCAGCGAGCTGTCGAGCCCGTCGGGATCGAATCCCAGCGAGAAGGTCAGGCAGGCCTGCGGGTCGAGGTCGACCACCAGGGTGCGGCGACCCAACTCCGCCGAGGCCACCCCGAGCGAGTGGACGGTGGTGGTCTTCGCCACACCGCCCTTCTGGTTGGCCACGGCCAGGACATCGGTCACCGGGCGAGTCTATGCCTGCGCGGCAGGACCCGAGGGGGCCGGACGGTCCGGCCGGAGGCCGGGCCCGGGCCCGGGCGCCACCCCGGGCCCGACGGCGTCAGATCAGTGCTCGGCGGGCTGGGTGTAGGTGGCGTCGCCGAAGCCGAGGATCGGGGCGAAGATGAAGGCCAGCAGGGCGAGACCGACCCCGAAGCCGGTGCTCTTGGCGAAGGCCTTGGCGATGTCGATCCCCACGATGATGGCGATCACGATGTTCACGAACGGGATGAGGAACAGGATCAACCACCATCCCGGTCGTCCGGCGACCTTGCACATCAGGTAGATGTTGTAGAAGGGGATGATGGCTCCCCAGCCCGGCCGACCGGCCTTCTGGAAGAGCATCCACCAGCCGGCGATCTCGAGGACGATGACCGCCAGGTAGATGATGAAGATGAAGAATCCGCCGCCGGAGCTGGCGGCCGTGATCAGAGCAGACATTGGGGCACCTCACTTGTGGTGGGACTTGACGGCCACGAGGCTAGGCAGCGCCCGGGTCGACAACGGGGGATGCCCGGCCGGCCGGCGTCAGGGTGTCGGCGTGCCCACGGGTCAGGTGGAGCGGCGGCGGCCCGAGGGGGCCGCTCGTCCGCCCGCTGCGTCGTCGTCCGGCGCCCCCGGCAGGAGTCGAACCCGCAACCTGATGGGTAGAAACCACCTGCTCTATCCAGTTGAGCTACAGGGGCCGTCGCGGAAGGCCGACCCGTGTCCGGACCGCCATCGGCTTGTGCCACACTAGAGGCTCCTTGGTGGCCGTAGCTCAGCTGGTCAGAGCGCCGGGTTGTGATCCCGGAGGTCGCGGGTTCGAACCCCGTCGGCCACCCTCCAGTTCCTCGGGACATGGGTCTCCCGCCCGTGCCACCTGGGGAACTACCGTTAGGTTTCTGGTACACGCGCCTCTAGCTCAATGGCAGAGCAACGGACTCTTAATCCGCAGGTTCTGGGTTCGAATCCCAGGGGGCGCACCAACGGCGAAGGCCCGGACCCCTGCACTCCGCGGGGATCCGGGCCTTCGCCGTCAGGACAGTGGCCGACCCGGTGGTCGGCGCTGAGTCGACTCAGCGGGCAGAACCCTGCACCGACTTGGTGCTCGGGCCGAAGCTGGCGTTGCCCGAATACGTTGCGGAGATCTGCCAGGTCGTCTTGGGGTGCGGCAGGTTCGGCGTCGGTGCAGCGGACCGTCATCCAACCCGCGGGGAGCTGGCACGTCGCCCGTGCCCCGACGACCGGCTGGACCGGGCTGACTGCGCACGTGGCCTTCACCGCATGGGTGCTCGACGCCGTGGCGAATACCGCGAGTCCGGTGACCATCGAGGTCCCCGACGCCTGCCTCGATGAGCACGTTGACCGTGGTGGCCGCACCGCTCGTGGGCTTGGCGCTGAGGGTGACGCGCATGCGCGTCGGTCCGCAGGCCGACGGTCTGGCTGAAGGTGCCGGAACTGGCCTGGAAGTTCGCGTCACCCGAGTACGAGGCGGTCACGGTGTAGGGCGAGGCGCTGGCCTGGATCTGGCCGGGCCCCACCTTGCACGTCACTCGGCCGTTGTTCCGCAACGGCGTCGTCTTCCCACAGGTGATCGTGCTGCCGTCGTTCCCGGTGACCGTCCAGGCGACCGTGCCCGTGATGTGGACCCGAGGTGGCACGATCGTGGGCGCGAGCTGGGCCCGGAAGGTCACCGAGGAGCCGGTCAGCGCCGTCGTCGCGTCCGGCCGGGATGAGGTGACCGTCATCGTGGTTCCTTGCGACGGGCTGGTCGAAATGGCGCCCGCCGGTGCACTGATCAAAATTGTGGTCAGCCCAACGGAGGCCACAGCCGCCCCGAGGCACGCCCTTCGAATCACGTTGTTCATGGAAATTATCCCTCTATCGATAGACGAACACGAACGATCTCGGGCTTTCATGTTGACCTGACCGCGGCCCTGGTGTCAACAACCGAGGGACGCCACGCTACCGGACAGCGCGGGGGACGTTCGATCTGAGGGATCGCCACAACGCGATCAGCGAGGGGTTATCCCCCAGGAGGCCGTCCAGCGGGCGCCGGGGGCGAGCACGGTGACGTCGGTCCCGGTGCGCAAGGCGTCAGGTGGGCACGTCATGGGCTCGACGGCCACCGCCGTGCGCCGGGCGCCGTCCTCCAGGGTGTCCCCCGTGTAGACCATGACGTACCCGAACCGGTCGTCGGCCCACAGCGTGATCCCGGCCAGCCCGTCGGGATGGTCGACGTCGACCCGCACCCGACCGTCGGCATCCCGGGTCAGGTCGCAGTAGGCGGTGTCGAGGCGGGTGGTCCCGATCGGGCGTCCCGAGGTGAAGTCGAACTCGGTGCCGGCGACGCCGACGGACCCGGTCGGGAGGCCACGCTCGTCGGTGGCGAGGCGCCGGCTCGCCGGCAGCCGCAGCCGGGCCTGGTCGACCGTCGTGGTCCCGACCGTCAGATAGGGATGGAAGCCGAGTCCGAACGGCAGGTTCCCGTCGCCGATGTTCTGGGCGTCGGTCGTCACGGTGAGCCCGGCCCGCCCCAGCCGGTACTCGATCTCGAGCCGGAGGGCGAAGGGGTAGGCGGGCGACGGGCGCAGCTCGCAGCTCAGCCCCACCCGGTTCTGGGCCCGGCCCGTGAGCCGCCAGGGCATCCAGCGCACCAGGCCGTGGATGGCGTTGCGCCGCTCGATCTCGTTGAGCGGCGCCTGGGCCGACACCCCGTCGAAGACGTAGGTGCCGTCGCCGAGGCGGTTGGGCCACGGGGCGAGCACCTGGCCCCGGCCGCCGTGGCTCCACTGCGTCGGAGCCGAACCCCTCGACCACCGGTCGGTCGCCCACCGTGAACGACCGCAGGGTGGCCCCGACCTCGGTGACCACGGCCCGCTGGTACCCGTGTCCGATGACCCACTGGTCGCCGGTGGCGGCGGTCGTCTCGGCGGGGCGCTGGTCCGGTGGAGGCGTGGGAGCGGTCATCTGCTGGGCCTGGATTCCTCGTGGCGGGCCGCTGCGTCGGCACCGCGGCGCCGGGTCGGGCGGTGCTCGGTACGGACGCGCCGGTCGGCGGCCGATGTCGCCCGGTATGGTAGGCGACGAGGCCGAACCGGCCCGCCGAGACCCCGTCGACGACGGGCCCACGCCCCGTCGCGGCGGCGGTGCCACGCGACAGCCGACGAACGGAACCCCTCCGCCATGCGCATCCTGATCACCAATGACGACGGGGTGTTCGCACCGGGCATCGCCGCCCTCGCCCGGGGCCTGCGGGCCGCCTTCGGCGACGAGCACGAGCTGGTGGTGGTGGCCCCCCTGACCGACCACAGCGGAGCGGGTGCCGCCGTCGGCCCCGTGTACGAGCGCGAGTCGATCCCCTACGAGCACGTCGACATCCCCGGCCTGGCCGACGTGCCCACCTACGGCATCGACGGGTCGCCGGCGCTGTCGGTCATCCTGGCCTGCATCGAGGGGTTCGGCCCCCGGCCCGACATGATCGTGTCGGGCATCAACCACGGCATCAACGCCGGTCGGTCCGCCCTCCACTCCGGCACGGTCGGCGCCGCCCTGACCGGGGCCCAGTTCGGGGTCCGTGGCCTGGCCGTCTCCATCGCCTGGGCCACCGAGCCGGACTTCTGGGAGACCGCGGTGGACCTGGCCTGCGGCATCGTGCCGGTGCTGGCCGACGCCGAAGCAGGCACGGTGCTCAACCTCAACGTGCCGGCCGTCAAGCCCGTCGACCTCCGGGGACTCCGGCACGGAACCCTGGGTCGGGTCGGGCTGATCCGCTCCGTCCGTCCCGAGCACACGCCGATGCCGGTCGAGGGTCCGGCCGTCGATCGCACCGGGGGCGCCATCGTGCTGGCTCTGCGGGGCGCCGGCGACGAGGACGCGGACCGCCTGAAGGAGCGGGCCGAGCTGGAGCCGGACTCCGACGCGGCGCTGGTCGAGTCGGGCTGGGCCTCGGCTCACCGCCCTCGTCGGGGTGCGCGAGAACGTGTCCGACGCCGGCGCCGCAGCGTTGGCCGCGGCCCTGACGACCCACCCCGGCTGACCCGGACGCTCACGGACGGCGTGGCCGCGGAGGGCGGTCGGCAGGGTCGGACGCCAGGCTCAGACGCCAGGCTCAGCCGGCAGCGGCTCCGCCCAGCTCGGCGTCCAGCCAGTCGAAGGTGACCTGGGCCGACAGCCGCAGGTTGTCCGACTGGCAGTGGGCCGATGCACCGTCGGAGGGACGGAAGACCCGTGAGGTGACCGGTCCGGTCACGCCGTCCACCAGTGCGTCGAACTGGGCCCGGGGTTCGACCCCCTCGCGCTCGCCCACCAGGGCCAGTACCGGGCAGGAGATCGACCCGGTCAGGTCGCCCAGCCGGTAGGACGCCATGGCATCGCGCCAGGCGTGGAACGACGCCACCCCGAACCGGGTGCAGATGGCCTCGATCCCCCACTGCATCTGACGGGGCATGAGGTCCTCGGGCACGCCGGTCACGTCCTCCGGGCGGATGTCCTGGTTCATCCGGTAGACGTCGCTCCCGACCCAGGCCTCCATGTACCGGCCCATGTCCACCACCGGCGGGTTCGCGACCAGGGCCCCGACCCGCAGGTCGGTGGCGGCGGCCCGGGCGGCGAAGTACGACCCGAAGCTCTGGCCGGCCAACGCGAGCCGTTCGGGGTCGACGCCGGGCAGGGCGAGCACCAGCGTCGAGGACGGCGGCCAGCGGCACCTCGTAGTCGGGCCGGAAGGTCATCGCCGGGTTGGTGCGCATGCAGCCGAGCTGGCCGGGCCCGTCGAACACGACGACGTTCCAACCCCGCTCGGCGCCGGGTGCGCCCAGTTGGAAGAAGAGCTCCTCCGCGCTGGAGTCGAAGCCGCCCACGGCGATGACGGTCGGACGGGGGCCGGCCGCGGGCACCGTGGAGGGCGGACGCACCAGGTACCCGGGCAGCATCCCACCGGCGAAGGGGACATCGAGGCGCTCGACGGGTGGATCGAGCAGCGCGGCGGCGTCGGAGAAGCACGCCTGACTGCGGGCACCCGGGCCCTCGGCCCCGTCGAAGGCGCCCCCGGCGTAGTACTCGGCGGTCCGGTAGTAGGTCGAGGCCCGCAGCAGGTGGTCGCGGCCGCTCACCCGCCGACCGGCGGCGAGGCATTCCCGCCCCCGTCCCTCCACCCGCTGGGCCAGGCGCTCGAAGGCCAGGGTCCAGCTCGACGGGCTGCCGTCCGCGATCTCGGACACCACGGCGAGGCACTCCCCCACCGTCGAGCCGCCGTAGTCGGCCAGCCCGATGGCCCGGATGAGCTGGTAGTTGAACTCGTCGTCCCGGAAGCCCTCCACCCGGACAGCACTGCGGACCACATCGGAGTCTTCGAAGGACACGGCGCTCTCTTCCTCGGGGCGGCGCCGGGGACGGCCCGGGGATCACCGCCGAGGGTCATTGTGCCCGATCCCCGGCCTACCCTGTGACATGCGCGTAGCCGCCATCCAGACGACGGCCGGGGACGACCGCGAGGCCAACCTGACCGCCGCCGGCACCCTGGTCGCCGAGGCGGCGGCGGCCGGTGCCGAGCTGGTGGTGCTGCCCGAGTACTTCTCGGTGGCGGGGACCCCCGAGGTGCTGCGGGCCGGGTCCGAGCCGCTCGACGGGCCCACGGTGAGCTGGGCCGCCGCCACCGCCGTCCGACACGGGATCCATCTGGTGGCCGGCAGCTTCCCGGAGCGCACCGGTGCCACCGACGGGCGCCTGGCCAACACCAGTTGCCTGCTCGCACCGGACGGCTCCGTCGTCGCCGTGTACCGGAAGATCCACCTGTTCGACGTGGCCCTCGCGGGGAGTCGAGTTCCGGGAGTCCGCCACCATCGCCCCGGGGAGAACCGCCGCGGTGGTTCCCCTCGAGGCGACGCACACCGGGGAGACCCCGGTGCTCGGCCTGACCCTCTGCTACGACGTCCGCTTCCCCGAGCTCTACCGGATGCTGGCCCTCGACGGGGCGACCGTGATCTCCGTGCCCGCCGCGTTCACGGCCGCCACGGGGCCGGCCCACTGGGAGCTGCTCCTGCGGGCCCGGGCGGTCGAGGACCAGGTCTTCGTCATCGGGAGCGGACAGGTGGGCGAGCTCCCGGCGGGCATGCCCCGGTGTCACGGGCACTCCATGATCGTGGACCCGTGGGGCACGGTGCTGGCCGAACGGACCGATCCGAGCCCGGGCGTGGTCGTGGCTGACCTGGATTTCGCCTACCTGTCCGCGGTGCGGGCCCGCCTCCCGGTGCTGGCGAACCGGCAGCCCGGCGCGTACGTTGGACTGCATGGCAACGACAGGGGCACCACGAACTGACGGCTCCGGGACAGCTCCCCGCCGAGTCCTCCGCGCACCCGAGGACCTGCCGGAGGACAACCCCGGCTCGGTGGCGCCCTACGAGATCGGCCAGTTCGTCCACCAGAACCTGGAGCTGTACTACGAGATCCACGGCAGTGGACCACGGGTCCTGGTCTTCCTCCACGGCATCCTGATGGACGCCAACATGAACCGCCGCCTGGCTGCCGACCTGGCCACCAAGGGCAACCGGGTCATCCTGCTCGACCTGCCCGGACACGGACTGTCGGCCCGACCGCAACGGGCGTCGTACCACCGCATGGACACCTACGCCGAGCACGTCGTGGCCCTCCTCGACCATCTGGGCATCGACCAGGCGGTGGTCGGCGGCGTCTCGCTGGGCGGGAACGTGAGCCTCCTGGTGGCGGCCCAGGCCCCCGACCGTGTGCGGGGCCTGGTGGTGGAGATGCCGGTGCTCGAATGGGCGTTGCCCGCAGCCGCCATCACCTTCGTGCCGATGCTGCTCGCCGCCCACTTCGCCCGCCCGGTCGTGGGCCGGATGGCCAAGGTCTTCCGGGCCCTCCCCCGGACCGGCAACGGCCCCCTCGACAGCGTCATGAACATGTTCTCGGCCGAGCCCCGCGAGACGGCCGCCGTTCTCCACGGGATCCTCGCCGGGCCCATCGCCCCGACGGTGGACCAGCGGGCGGCCATGGACATCCCGGCCCTGGTCATCGGCCACAAGGTCGACCACGTCCACCCGTTCCACGACGCCCAGCAGCTGGCCCGTCGCCTGCCCCAGGGCCAGCTGATCCAGGCGAGCTCGGTGCTCGAGCTCCGCGTCCACCCCGAGCGGCTGACCGAGGAGATCAACCACCTGCTCGACACGGCCTGGGCCGGCCCGGCCCGGCGGGCCAAGAAGGCCGGCTGACCCTCAGTCGTCGAGGTCGGGCCGCCGGGACCGCTTCCGCTCGGACAGGCGGCGCTTCTCGGCCAGACGGCGCTCCTTGGCCCCCTTCGACGGTCGCGTCGGTCGCCGGGCCTTCTCCACCCGCAAGGCCGCGGCCAGGCGATCCCGCAGGCGCTCGGTGGCCAACTGCCGGTTCCGGAGTTGGGACCGCTCGTCATCGGCCACCACCCGGACCTCGGGTCCGAGGCGGTCCAGGAGCCGGGACCGCTGGTAGGGACCGAGGGAGGGCGATCCGGCCACGTCGAACCGCACCTCCACCCTGGTCGCCACCTTGTTGGCGTTCTGGCCCCCCGGCCCGCCGCTGGCGCTGAACTTGAACTGCAGCTCGGACACCGGGATCCGAAGCGACGAGGTCACCCGCACCACCTCGGGGCCGGTCGACGATGGGGTGGCCGGAGGCATGCCCCGACGCTACCGGTGCCGCGACGGCCGTGGCGTCCTACACTCCGTCCATGACCCCTCCCTCCGGAACACCCGCTCCCGAGGCCCGCTTCGGCGGCCAGGTGGTACTCGTCACCGGCTCGTCATCCGGCATCGGGGCCGCCACCGCCCACCAGTTCGCGGCGGCCGGCGCCACCGTGGTCGTCAACTCCGCCACCTCGGTCGAGGCCGGTCGGGCGGTGGCCGCCGAACTTCCCGACGCCACCTACGTCCAGGCCGACGTGTCCGCCGAGGCCGACTGCACCCGGTTGGTCGCCGAGGTGATCGCCGCCCACGGCCGGCTCGACGTGCTGGTCAACAACGCCGGAACGACCGCCGTCATCCCCCACGGCGACCTCGATGCCGCCACCCCGGACGTCTGGCGCCGGATCTTCGACGTCAACGTGATCGGGACCTGGCAGCTCACCGTGGCCGCCGTGCCCCACCTGCGGGCCGCCGGGCAGGGCCAGGTGATCAACGTGTCGTCGTTGGCCGGCACCCGGCCCGTGGGCAGCTCCATCCCCTACGCCTGCTCGAAAGCGGCGGTCAGCCACATGACCCGCCTGCTGGCCAACACCCTCGGACCGGACATCCGGGTGAACGCGGTGGGGCCCGGCCTGGTGGACACCCCGTGGACCGAGGACTGGACCGTGGTCCGCGAGTTCGTGCGGGCCCAGGCCCCCATGCAGCGGGCCGCCACCCCCGACGACGTGGCCGAGGTCATCCTCGGCCTGGCCCGGTCTTCCTACGTGACCGGCGAGGTCGTGCTCATCGACGGCGGGCTCAACCTGCGCTGAGCACGGACTCCCACCGGGCCCGGTCGAGCCGCCACACCACGTGGGGGCTGGCCGGGTAGAAGGACAGGTTCCGCTCGCCGCCCGGTTCGTACCCGAGGCGCCGGGCCACCGCCTGCGACCGGGTGTTCTCGGGGAGGATCAGGCTGAAGAGCGCCTCCTCGCCCACCTCCTCGAATCCGTACCGCACGGCCCGGGCGGCGGCCTCGGTCGCATACCCCGAGCCCCACACCCCCGGATCCAGCATCCACCCCACCTCGACGCCGGGCCAGTCGGCGTCGGGACGCCAGTGCAGGCCGGCCCGACCGATGAAGCGTCCGGTATCCCGCTCCTCCAGGGCCCACTGGCCGAACCCCTTCAGCTCCCACAGTCCGGCCAGGACGGACAGCGTCCGCCAGGCATCCGCAGGGGAGAAGTCCATCGGAACATGGAGGGAGGCCCGGACCCCGTCGGTGGACATGGCGGCGAAGAACGGCTCGAGGTCGTCGGCCCGGAACGGGCGGAGGACCAGCCGCTCGGTGGTGAGCGTCGGGCACGGGGACATCGGCCCAGTCAACCATCGGCCCGTGGTGGCGGCCACCGCTCGACGACGCCGGTCGCCGGTACGCTCCGGTCGTGACCGCCGCCGCCGACGATCCTGCCGGCGGGCCACGGCGGGCCGGGCGACCGGGCCGCGTCCTGGCCTGGGACCTGACGGACCGGCCGGTCGAGGCCATCCCGTTGGACCTCCACCTCGCGCAGCGACAACTGGCCGTGGGCACCCGCGTCGAGATGACGGTGGCCCGCGTGGTCGGCACCGAACGCCTCGTCGACCTCGTGGTCGGGGCCGGGTTCGAGGTGCTGTCGGCCCCGACGGACGGCGGACGGGACCGCTCGTCGTGGCGGCATCCCGGGCGCGCACCTTGGCCGACTCGGTGGCCCCCGACCTGCGGTTGCTCGTCTGCGGGGTCAACCCCTCGCTGTACTCGGCCGATGCCGGGGTGGGCTACGCCCGGCCGGGCAATCGGTTCTGGCCGGCCGCCCTGGCCGCCGGGGTGGCCACGGTCGACCGCGACCCCGTCGCCGCCCTCGCCGGGGGCCTGGGCATGACCGACTTCGCCAAACGGGCCACCCGGACGGCGGCCGAGGTGACCCGGGAGGAGTACCTCGCCGGCTTCGCCCGGGTCACCCGCCTGGTCGAGTGGCTCCGCCCCGGTGCGGTGTGCTTCGTCGGCCTCTCGGGCTGGCGGACGGTGGTGGACCGCCACGCCGTCGCCGGGTTGCAGCCGTCCGCCATCGGTGGGCGCCCGGCCTACGTGATGCCGTCCACCAGCGGGCTCAACGCCCGCACCCCCTTGCCCGAGCTGGTCGACCACCTCGAGGCGGCGTGGGCCCTGGTCGGGACGACCGACTGCGCATCCGTGCCACCCCGGGGTCGACCCCCGGGACCGGTCAGGTGAGACCGGCCACCGGGTCGAAGTGGTCGACCACCGGAGGTGCGTCGAAGAAGGGGCCGATGTGGGACCGCCACTCCGTGAACGCCGGGGACTCGCGGAAGCCGACCGTGTGGTCCTCGAGGGTGTCCCACTCGACGAGCAGGAGGTAGCGGTCCGGCGACTCGACACCCCGGTGGAGCTGGAGCGACCCGAATCCGGGCGACGCGGAGATCACCGCCCGGGCCTTGGCCATGGCGGACTCGAACTCGCGGTGGGAGTCGGGCCGGACGGTGATGAGGGCGTGCTCGAGGATCATGGATCCCACGGTACCGGGACGGTCCCCCGCCGACATCCCGGTAGCGTCGGGACACGGAGGCGGCTCCGGCCACGAGTGGAGGAACGGACATGTTGATCGAGATCTGGTCGGACGTGGTCTGCCCCTGGTGCTACATCGGCAAGCGGAATCTCGAGGCCGCGCTCGCCGAGTTCGACCACGCCGATCAGGTCGTCGTCGAGTGGCGGAGCTACGAGCTCGATCCCACCACCCCGGCGCGGGTGGAGCTGTCGATGGACGAGGTGCTCGAGCGCAAGTACGGCATGACGTCCGAGCAGGCCTCGACGGCCAATCGCCAGATGACGGAGCTGGCCGCCAAGGTGGGGCTCGAGTACCACCTCGACCGGGTCCAGATCGGGAACACCTTCGACGCCCACCGCCTCATCCACCTGGCCGCCGCCGTCGGGAAGGCCGGAGCCATGAAGGAGCGGCTGCTGCGGGCCTACTTCACCGAGGGGCGGGCGATCTCCGACCGGGCCACGCTGGCCGACCTCGCCGCCGACGTCGGGATCGACGCCGGTCGCGTCGGCGAGGTCCTGTCCGGCGACGAGTTCGCAGCCGCCGTCCGGGCCGACGAGGCGCAGGCCATGGACCTCGGATCGACGGGCGTGCCCTTCTTCGTGTTCGACGAGCGCCTCGGCATCCCCGGCGCCCAGCCACCCGACGTGTTGCTGCGCCTCCTCAATCGGGCCTGGGACACGTCGGCCGAGGCGGGGGTCGCCACGTCCTGATCCGGTCGTCGTGACCGCTCGGTGCCATCCGATCCTTATTGCGGGTCGTTCGCATTTGTCCTACCCTGGCGTCGATGACCCTGGTGCAGCGGAACAGCACGGAGGCCGCTGTCGCCGCTACCGCCCGGTCCTTCAACCCCTCCCGGCTGGCCCGGCTCCGCAACGGCCTGACCCGCGCCGAATGGTGGCGGGTGGCCGGCATGGCCTTCGTGGTCCTGGCCCTCAACGTCATCGGGTGGGGGTTGCTGTGGGTCGCCGCCGGGCACCACTACCACGTGTCCAAGACCGGGCTGTTCGGCTTCGGCACCGGTGTCCTGGCCTACACCCTCGGCATGCGCCACGCCTTCGACGCCGACCACATCGCCGCCATCGACAACACCACCCGCAAGTTGGTGAACGATGGCAAGCGCCCGCTGAGTGTGGGCTTCTTCTTCTCCCTCGGGCACTCATCGGTGGTCTTCATCCTGGCCGTGGCCCTCAACTTCGGCATCCGTGCCCTCGACGCCCAGGTCGCCAACGACGCCTCCGGCCTCCACCGGGTCACCACGGTCGTCGGCACCACGGTGTCGGGCACCTTCCTGTACCTCATCGCCCTCCTCAACCTGGTGGTGCTCGTGGGGATCGTGAAGGTGTTCCGGGCCATGCGGGCCGGGAGCTACGACGACGCCGAGCTGGAGCGACAGCTCGACAACCGGGGCCTCATGAACCGGATCTTCCGCGGCTACGGCAACAGGATCGACAGCCCCTGGAAGATGTACCCGGTCGGCTTCCTCTTCGGCCTCGGCTTCGACACCGCCACCGAGGTCGCCCTGCTGGTGCTGGCCGGCACCGCCGTGGCCGGGGGCCTCCCGTTCTGGGCCATCCTGTCGCTGCCGATCCTGTTCGCGGCGGGCATGAGCCTGTTCGACACGATCGACGGGTGCTTCATGAACTTCGCCTACGACTGGGCCTTCGCCAAGCCGGTGCGCAAGGTCTTCTACAACCTCACCATCACCGGCCTGTCGGTCGCCGTGGCGTTCGGCATCGGGACCATCGAGCTCATGGGGCTCCTCGCCACGCAGCTGGGCCTGCACGGGCCGGTCTTCTCCTTCTTCGCCGGTGTCGACATCAACACCGCCGGCTTCGTCATCGTGGGTGGGTTCGTCGCCACCTGGGTCATCGCCGCTCTCTACTGGCACCTCGGTGACGTCGAGGCCAAATGGGACTCCCGGATGTCGTCCACCGAGCCGGTCGAGGTCGCCGAGGCGGCCTGAGATGGACCGGGGTGCGGTCGGCGGGTCGGGCGCGTGCGGAGCCGTCCGGATCCGCACGCGGACGACCGGCGCCGTCCCCCGAGGGACGACGCCGGCGGTCGGTGGTTCATGGTGACGCCGGGGTCACGGACGGAACAGCGGGACCATCTGCGGCACCACCGAGTCGCCGGCGTGGGCCAGCAGCGGGAGGCCGAACGCGGTCTCCATGGTGGCCAGCAGCGAGTAGTGGTTGTAGGCCGTTGCGTCGGTGATCGGCGCCTTGCCCTTGTTGTCGATGACGATGGTCGCCACGTGGCCACCACCGACGTTCGAGCCGCAGCAGCCGGTGCCGGGGGCGCCGACGTCCGAGAAGTCGTCCTCGTCCCAGGTCACGACGATGGCGTTGTGCCCCTTCTTCCACTGCTTCGATCCCATGATCGTCGACACCGTCTGGTTGACGTAGGTGTCACCGAGCTGGATCAGCTGCGTGGGGTCCGAGCAGGTGCCCGTGCCGTGCATGTCGTGGCACTGGTCCGGCACCACGAGGCCGTAGGTCGGCAGCGTGCCCGTCGCCGCGTCGGCCGCCAGCTGGTTGTCCGGCACCATGTTGGCGGTGTCGGCCTGGGTGCCGGTGAAGTTGACGAACGGGTTGTGCTTGGAGGCGTACAGGGCCACCGAACTGTTCGGCCACTTGAAGGTGTAGGGACCGTTGGCCGTGGGGCCGGTCGTCACCAGCTGGCCGGCCGGTGGCGTCGGAGGCAGGCTCTGGAAGTAGCCCTTCCAGGTCTTGCCGGCGGCCGTCAATTGGTCGGCGAGGGACGGGGACGTGATGGTGTGGTTCACCGTCGTACCCGCACAGTTCGGGTCGGTCGCGGCCAGGGCGACGGTGCAGTAGAACTGGTTGTCGTCCTGGATCCCGAAGTAGTCACCACCGATGGCGGCCACGTAGTTGGGCTCGCTCGGATGGGTCACGCCGTAGTAGTTGGTCGCCAGTCCGTAGTGCGTGGCCAGGGAGTTGAGGAACGGCGCACTGGAATTGCCGATGATGGACCCGTAGCTGGTGTTCTCCATCATGATCTCGACGACGTGGTCGTAGGGCTTGACCATCTTGGGCTTGGCCGCTCCGGCGCTGGCCGAACTGACGCCGGGCGCTGCCGCCCCGGCGATGGCTGCCACCGCGAGGGCGCTCAGGGCGATGCGAGTTGTCTTCACGTAGTTCCGCTCCTTGTGATTGTTCCGGTCGCGAGCCCCTGCCCCGGGCACACTGGCTCCACTGGCCTGCAGCCGAACGTACGGCTCGCAGGTGGCCGCACCGTTACCGGTGGTTGAGGCGCGCATGAACACTCGGTAAGGATCCCGCGTCGGCCAGATGAGCTCCCGATGACGGCTGCGCGAGCGGCGGGTGACAGCGTCGTCAGGACGCCGGCCCCGAGCGGTGGGTGCCGGGCGCTACAGGGCGGTGACGGCCGGTGCCAGGGTGCGCCACTCCTCCATGGGAAGCTGCGCGAGGTCGCTCCCGAGCACCTGGAGGAGGACATGGTCGGCGCCGGCGTCGAGGTGGGCCCGGATCCGGGACACCACCGCCGCCTCGCCACCCTGGACCACGAGGGCGTCGGCCAGTCGTTCGCTCCCACCCCGGACGAGGTCCTCCTCGGTGAAGCCCTGACGGAGCCAGCTGTTGCGGTAGTTGGGGAGGCCCGTGTAGATGTCGAGGTGCTCGTGCGCCCGGCGAAGCGACTCGTCCCGTGCCTGGTCGAGGACGACGGCCTGCTCGACGACGAGCAGCGGGTCCGGACCGAGCGTGCCTCGGGCCGAGGCGGTGTGCTCAGGGGTCACCAGGTACGAATGGGCGCCGGCTGTGCGGTCGCGGGCGAGGCCCAGCATCCTGGGCCCCAAGGCGGCCAGGACGATCGGCGGCATGACCGCGTCGGCGCCGAAGTACGGAGCGGTCGCCAGGGCGTCCAGGAAGTCGGTCATGGCCTGGATCGGCGGTAGGTAGGTCTCCTTGCGGTCCCGCTCGACGGACGGCTTGTGGCTGACCCCGAGCCCCAGCACGAAGCGGCCGGGCGCCAGGGCCTCGACCAGCCGGGCGGCCCCGTTGGCCGCCATGGCACCCCGGGCGTAGATGGACGCGATCCCGGTCCCGACCACGAGCCGGCGGGTGGCGGTCACCAGGGCCTGGGCCCCGGTGAAGGCCTCCCGTCCGTAGGCCTCGGGGAGCCACAACGACCCGAACCCGAGTTCGTCGAGCTCGGCGGCCACGTCCTGGGCACGGGGCCCGGGCTGGGCCTCCAGGGCGGGCGTCCACAGGCCGGTACGGGTCGATCGGAGGGTGTCGGCGGCGCTCATGGCCCCACTCTACGGTCGACCGCCGCACACGCCATGGGGTCTCCACGGGGGTGGCGGGCCCGCTGGCGCGCCACGGCCCGCCGTTCTAGGGTTCGGACGGAATCAGCCGCTCGGACGGGCAGGACGGCGGTCGTACAGGTGGAGGGTGTGCCGTGAAGTCAGTGCACAGCGACCCGTCATGTCCGGCGTGCCGATCGGCGGACGTGCCGAAGCTGATCGTCCGGGGTACCGGCAAGGGCAGCCGTGGAACGAGCCTGCAGTGCCGCAGCTGCGGGCATGAGTGGTCGGACGAGCAGTCCTGGGGTAGCCGGGCCTCCTGACCCGGTGGATGCGCCCCGTGGACGGACCGGGCAGTGGTCCGACCGGACCAGGGGTCAGACGGGGGTGAACGTACCGGACCCGATCCGGACCGGCGCGCCCACCAGCTCCGCCTCGCAGGCCCGGGCGGCGACGTCCGGGTCCTCGCTGATCGACACGCACCGGCGTTGGTCAGCCGTGTCGCACACCGCCACCACCCGGGTCGGATCCATTCCGTCGTAGGTCACCGTGTAGGTGGCCACCGAGCCCGGCCCCTCGTACCCGTCGAGCGTCTCGACCGCGTCCACCACCCCGGTGACCGACGCCACCTCGTAGGCCAGGTCGGACAGCAGCGGCGGGTGCCCGTCCGGGCGTGCCGACCACACACCCAACCCGGGCTTGGTCAGGAGTCCGCTGACCGTGGTGACCGCCCCGAGGTGACCGGGTGCCGCCCGGAGGCGCGCCACGACGGCCGCCATCGACTGGAGCACGGCGTTGTTGAACGGACCACCGGCGAAGGCCATGCCCCCGGTGACCGTCGGGGTCCCGTCGGGGGGCAGTCCGAGCGACCGCTGCTGGACCCGGACCGCCGCCGGGAAGCAGCTGTAGAGCTCCACCACCTCCACCTCGTCGAGCGGGCGCCCGAGGCGGACGGCCGCCGTCCCGCCCAGGACCTCCATGGCCGGCCACGCGTGGACCTGCTGACGGCACAGCACCGACACCGCGTTGCTCGACTCCAGGCCCACCAGGGGGAAGACCCATCGGTCGGTGGCGACCCCCAGGCGTCGGGCGGCGTCCACCGAGCACAGGACCAGCGCGGCGGCCTGGTTGACCGTCCACTGGGTGGAGTGCCACTTGTTGTAGGGGAAGGCCAGGGGCCGGTTGGCCGGCGTCGCGGTGGCGATCCGCGCCGCATCCATCCGCTCCGGAAAGGCGGCGTCCGGATTGGTCGCCGCCACCTCGTTCATGCGGGCCCAGAGCCCGGCGACCTCGACCCGGTGCTCGGCGATCGTCCGGCCCTCGGCCGCTCGCAGGGCGTTGTCGATCATGGCGTACTGCTGGACGGGGTCCCACAGCCGGTGGGCCACCTCCACCGGCTCCAGCAGCGGACCGTCGCGCCGTCGCACCACGTCGGGGACCACCCCCGCCTGGGCCGTCTCCGTCGCCTCCAGACCGGCCCGCTGGCGGTCCCGGACCCAGCGCTTGGCTTCGCCCCCCACCACCACGGCGACCTCCGACGCGCCCGACAGGATGGCGGCCAGGGCGTCGTTGATCAGGCTCTGCTGAGGGATCCCCAGCTCCACCAGGTGGGTGGTGGCCCCGGCCGCCCCGATCCGGTGGGCCACCACCCGGGCCGGGTCGGCGTAGGCCCAGCTCCCCTGGGGCACGGCCACCCGGTCGACGGACGCCGCCAGTCCCCGGCACCCGGCATCGGCGAGCGCGGCCCCGGTGGCCAGCGCCATCAGCTCGACCGCCTCCAGGTCGTCCGACGCGGTACCCACTCCGACCAGCACCGGCGTCCGGGGGTCGAGGGAGTCGGTCCCGGTCACGAGGAGTCCCCTCCCCCGACCGGTGCGGCCGCCGCCCGCCGGTCCCGGAGGATCCGGCCGAGCTGGCGCCACGTCACCTCGACGGCCCCACAGGCCACCGCGTCGGCGCGGGCCCGCTCGGGCACGTCGTAGTGACCGTGGTGGGGGCGTCCGGACTTGTCCTGGAACCAGGCACGTCGCATGCCCATGCGGGTGGCGAAGTCGTGGAGCTCCTCGTCGGTGTCGGCGATGAGGTGGGACCACCGGTCATCGACCGGCCCGAGCCGCGCCCGTTGACGCCAATCGTCGAGGTAGACGGTCACCGCGGGCGGGGCCCCGTGACCGGGCTCAGACGACCCGTCCGGGCGCGCCCGCGGTGTCGACCACGGGCAGCCCGAGGGCCTCCCAGGCCTGCATGCCCCCGGCGATGTTGCGGACGTCGTACCCGGACCCGGCGAGGTGCAGGGCCACCGAGCCCGACCGCCCCCCGACCCGGCACAGGCACACGATGGTCCGGTCGGCGGGCAGCTCGCCCATCCGGTCGATCACCTGGCCCATCGGGAGGTGGACGGCCACCGGGGCGTGGCCGGCGGTCCACTCGTCGTCCTCACGGACGTCGATCAGGAGAGCGCCGGCCGCCACCAGGCGGTCGGCCTCGGCGGGGTCGATGTCGGTCACGTCCACAGGCTGCGAGGTCACGGCATCACGGTAGTGGAGGCGGCGCCGGGACGGGGCGGTCGGGGCTGGCCCCGCAGCGCCTCAGGATCCGAGGTCCATCAACTCGATGCGCACCCCGTCGGGGTCGGTGCAGTACAAGAAGTCGAGGGCCGTGCCGGCGAAGTCGAACGTGGTCCGGGTGGGTCGGACCACCGCACCCCCGAGGGACTCGATGGTGGCGGCCACCGACTCGACGTCGGCCACCCGCAGGGAGAGATGGGTGAGGCCCAGCTGGTTCATGGGTCGGCGCTCGGCCGATCCCGTGGTTCCCGGCGCCACGTAGTCCAGCAACTCGAGGGTGACCCCGTCGCGTCGGATCATCCGGGACCGCAGCCGGACCCCGTCGACCTCCATGAGCGCCGCGAACTCCTCCCCCACCTCGTGGCTCGCCACCTCGGCGAATCCCAGTCCCTCGCAGTAGAAGCGCAGGGACGCCGCGAGGTCGGAGACGCAGATGCCGATATGGGAGACCGACAGGTCCCCTCCGTCCTGGTCCCCTCCGTCCTGGCTCACGGCGTCCCGGTCCCGTCGGGGCGGCCGGCTCAGGCCGGCTCGGCCGCCAGCGTGGCGCCCAGACGCAACAGCTGGTCGGTGGCACCGCCGAGGGTCAGCTCGATGTGCTTGGTGTTGAGGAAGAACCGGTGGAGCGGGTACTCGCGGTCGACCCCGACGCCACCGTGGAGGTGGACGGCGGCATGGACCACCCGCTGGCCGCCGTCGGCGGCCCAGAACTTGGCCACGGCGATCTCCTTGTCGGCCGGCAGGCCCTCGGCCAGCCGCCAGGCGGCCTGCCAGGCGGTCAGGCGGATGGCCTCGGTGTCGACGTAGGCGTCGGCGGCCCGCTGGCCCACGGCCTGGAACGTGGCGATCGGCTTGCCGAACTGCTCCCGGTTCTTGGTGTACTCGGCGACCAGGGCGATGGACGCCGCCGCCGCGCCGGCCTGGGCCAGGGCCAGGGCGGTGATGCTGCGCTGGACCATCCACTCGACGATGGCCGGGCCGTCGGCCACACTGCCGAGCAGCGCGTCCGGACCGACCGACACCCCGGCCAGGGTGATCAGGCCCTCGGGCTGGCCGTTGTTGGCGATCTGGCGCTCGACGGTGACGCCGGCGGAGCCGGGCTCGACCACGAACACGGCCACGCCGTCGGGCTCGATCCGGGCGGTCACCAGCACGGCGTCGGCAAACGTCCCGGACGGCACGCAGGCCTTCACCCCGGTCAGGATCCAGCCGTCACCGGACGGCTCGGCCACCGTCGCCGGGGCGGCAGGGGTGCCGCCGAGCTCGACCAGCGCGGTGGTGAGCACCGTGTCACCGGACACGACGCCGGGCAGCCACCGCTGCTTCTGGGCGTCGTTGCCGAACTCGGCGATGGCCGGCGCGGCGGCGGCCAGTGTCTCGACCACGGGGACCAGGGCCGCGGTGCGTCCGGCGGCCTCGGCCAGGAGCCCGGTCTCGAGGAAGCCGAGCCCGGCACCCCCGACGTCCTCGGGCAGGGCGATGCCCAGCAGTCCGGCGGCGGCCAGTTCGGACCACAGCTTGCGGTCGAAGCGGTCGCCGTCGCCCTGGGTCTCCAGCTCCCGCAGGCGCTCCTGGGTCGACAGGTCGGTGAAGATGCGGTCGGCCAACTCGCGGACGGCCTCCTGCTCCTCGCTGAATGAGAAGTCCATGGTGTGCTCTCTCTCTACGTGGTGACGGGCCGGACTACCGCAGCGACCGGGGCATGCCCAGGCCGAAGATGGCGATCAGGTCCCGCTGGATCTCGTTGGTCCCGCCGCCGAACGTCAGGATGACCAGGCTGCGGGCGTACATCTCGAGGCGCCCGGCCAGCACGGCCTCGGGCGAGCCCTTGGCCAGGTACCCCGCCTGGCCGACGATCTCCATCATCAGCTTGAAGGCCTCGAGGTAGAACTCGGTGCCGAACACCTTGATGGTGGAGGCGTCGGCCACGTCGAGGTGGCCCTGGGTGGCGGTCCAGGCCACCTTCCAGTTGATGAGCTTCAGGAACTCGAGGCGGGCGTAGATGCGGGCCAGGTGGACCTGCACCCACTCCTGGTCGATCACCCGACGGCCGTCGGCCAGCTTGGTGGCCTGGGCCCAGGCCCGGACATCGGTCATGGCCCGCTCGATGATGCCCGAGGAGCACAGGGTGACCCGCTCGTGGTTGAGCTGGTTGGTGATCAGCGACCACCCCTGGTTCTCGCCGCCCACCAGGTTGGCCGCCGGGACCCGCACGTCCTCGTAGAAGGTGTAGTTGATGTTGTGGTCCCCCAGCAGGTGCATGGGGACCACCTTGATGCCCGGCGTGTCCATGGGGACCACGAACATCGAGATGCCCTTGTGCTTGGAGGCGTCGGGGTCGGTCCGGGTGGCCAGCCAGATGTAGTCGGCGTCGCCGGCCAGCGAGGTGTAGATCTTCTGGCCGTTGATCACGTACTCGTCACCGTCGCGGACGGCCCGGGTCTGGAGCGAGGCGAGGTCGGTGCCCGATTCCGGCTCCGTGTAGCCGATGCAGAAGTGGATGTCGCCGGCCAGGATCTTCGGAAGGAAGAACTCCTTCTGCTCCTGGGTCCCGTAGTCCATGAGGGTCGGGCCCACGGTGTTGATGGTGAGCATGGGGACCGGCGCCCCGGCCCGCATCGACTCGTCGAAGAAGATGAACTGCTCGATCGGGCCCTTGCCCTGGCCGCCCCACTCGGTCGGCCATCCGATGCCGAGCCAACCGTCGGTGGCCATCTGCTTGACCACCCGACGCATGTCGGGGCCGATGCCGTGGCCCTGGTGGAGCTGCTCTTGGACCTCAGGGGTGAGGAGCTTGTCGTAGTACTCGCGCAACTCGTTGCGGAGCGCCTGGTGCTCCTCGGTGTAACCGATCTCCATGGGGTCCCTCCCGGTCTGGTGCTGCCCGCCCTCGGGCGGCCCATCACGACTAGAACACGTTACATTCGCCCACCCCGGGGCGCCACCGTCCCCCTGCGGTCGCCCAGCGCACCGGGTGGGTCCGGGTGACGCTAGGGTTACCATCCGGTAAGTTCCGGGGGACCCCGGACGGGCCGCCGGGCCTGGGATGATCCGTGGCCCGGACCGTCCCTTCGTCCCTTCCGACCGGCACCACGACCACGTAGACCGCTACCGTCCCAACCATCGCACGTCCCACCCATCGTCCTGCGGCCCCGGCCGCCCGTCACCGAGGAGCAGCACATGCCCGAAGCAGTAATCGTCGCCACCGGCCGGACCCCCATCGGCCGGGCCAACAAGGGCTCGCTCGTCGAGTGCCGACCCGACGACCTGGCCGCCCTGGTCATCAAAGAGGTCCTGGCCAAGATCCCGAACCTCGATCCCCAGCTCGTCGAGGACGTCATCCTCGGGTCGGGCCAGCCTGCCGGAGAGGCCGGCTACAACATCGGCCGGGTGGCCGCCGTACTGGCCGGACTGCCCGACGTGCCCGGGGTGACCGTCAACCGGTACTGCTCGTCGTCGCTCCAGACCATCCGCATGGCCGCCCACGCCATCCGGGCCGGTGAGGGAGACGTCTTCGTCGCCGCCGGCGTCGAGACGGTCAGCCGCTACATGCACGGGGCGGCCGACGTCGGGCCCCACAACGTCCACTTCGCCGATGCCGAGGCCCGCACCGCGGCCCGCACCCCCGCCGCCGGGGCCCCGTGGACCCCGCTCGAGGGCGCCTTCCCCGACGTCTACATCGCCATGGGCCAGACCGCCGAGAACGTGGCCGAGTTCAAGGGCGTCACCCGCGAGGAGCAGGACGAGTTCGCGGTCGAGTCCCAGCACCGGGCCGTGGCCGCCCAGGAGTCCGGGTTCTTCGAGCGGGAGATCATCCCGGTGACCCTGGCCGACGGCACCGTCGTCACCAAGGACGACGGGCCCCGGGCCGGCACCACCCTCGAGAAGCTGGCGAGCCTCAACCCGGTCTTCCGCGAGGGCGGCACCATCACCGCCGGCAACGCCTGCCCGCTGAACGACGGTGCCGCCGCCGTGGTGGTCATGAGCGACACCAAGGCCAGGGAGCTCGGCATCACCCCGCTCGCCCGCATCGTGGCCAGCGGTGTGACCGGCCTCAACCCCGAGATCATGGGCCTCGGCCCGGTCGAGGCCATCCGCCAGGTGCTCCGTCGGGCCGACATGACCATCGACGACATCGACCTCGTGGAGATCAACGAGGCCTTCGCCGCCCAGGTCGTCCCCTCGGCCAAGGAGCTGGGCATCAGCCGGGACAAGCTGAACGTGCGGGGCGGGGCCATCGCCCTCGGCCACCCGTTCGGCCAGACCGGCGCCCGCATCATGACGACCCTCATCAACGCCCTCGAGGACACCGGCAAGACCTTCGGCCTCGAGTCGATGTGCGTCGGCGGTGGCCAGGGCATGGCCATGATCGTCGAGCGACTCTCGTAGGACGCACGGTCATCCACCCGGCTCCGGGTGGATGACCGTGCCGTCGGGCGTGGTCAGCCGTCCGTCGTGCGCGGCCGGTACCGACGCGGGCCGCGGGCCTGCCGGTCGAGCAGCGGGCCCGACGGCTCCCGCACGGCACGGCCCAACCCCTTGGCCCGCCGCCAGGCGATGCCCGACAACGCTTCGAGGACGATCCGGTTGGCCAGGTAGGCGGTGACCTCGGCGTGGTCGAAGGGCGGTGACAACTCGACCACGTCGACACCGCACAGCGGGAGCTCCATGGCGACCCGTCGCACCGCGTCGAGCAGCTGGCGGGCACTGAGGCCCCCGGGCTCGGGTGTGCCGGTGGCCGGGGCCGATCCCGGGTCGACCACGTCGACGTCGACCGACAGGAACACGGCGTCGCAGTCGTCGACGGCGGTGGCGAACGCCTCGGTCAGGCAGGTGTCGAGGCCCCGGGAGACCACTTCGGTCATCTCGTAGCTGCGCATGCCCTGCTCGGCCATCCAGTCCAGGGTCTCGGGATCGGGCCAGTAGCCACGCAGGCCGATCTGCAGGAAGCGGTCGCCGCGGACCGCCCCCGACTCGATGAGCCGGCGCATCGGGGTGCCGTGGCCGACCAGCGCGCCGAACTGCTCGTCGGCCGTGTCGGCGTGGGCGTCGAAGTGGATCATCGACACCCGGCCCCAGCCCACGTGGCGGGCACAGCCGGTGGCGTCGGGGAGGGCGACGGTGTGGTCGCCCCCCAGCACGACGGGAATGGCCCCGCTCTCGGCGATGGTCTGGACGGCCGTCTCGAGCCGGGCACAGGACAGGGCGGTGTCCCCCGACGGCATCTCCACGTCGCCGACGTCGACCACCCCGAGCTCGATCAGCGGGTCCACCCCCAGCGCCAGGCTCGGACGGCTCCCGTCGTGGGGCAGGTAGTCGGTGAACCGGATGGCCTGAGGCCCGAAGCGGCAGCCCGACCGGTGGCTGGTGCCGCCGTCGAACGGCGCACCGACGATGACGGCCTTGGCGTCGGCGAAGCTGGAGGGATCGTCGAGGCTGGCGGCGGGCACCCCGGCGAACGTGGCGTCGGGTCCGTACATGTTGCCTAGCCGCATCACGCCTCCTCGGGACTCATGCCCGTCCGGGTGTCTCGCCCCGCGTCGGGACCGGCCTCACCCTACCGGGACGACCATCCGGCGTTCGGCACCGACAGCCGACACCGGGCAGGGGTGTCGGCGGAGGGAGCCGCCGATCAGTCGGTGAGTTCCTCGATGGCGTACTCGGGGCAGTTGGCGATGGCGAGCCGTGCCTTGTCCTCGAGTTCGGGGGGCACGGTCCCGTCGCCGATGACCGACGAGAGCCCGTAGTCGTCCACCGAGAACAACTCGGGGGCGAGCCCGTAGCAGCGGGCGTGGCCGGTGCACTTTTCCGCGTCGACCCGGATCTTCATGGGAACACCACCGGGACGCTGCGGGGGCCGCGCACCTGGCCGCCGGCCCAGGTCACCTCCGCCCCCGGTTCGATGTGGAACTCGGGGATCCGGCGCAGCCACTCCTCGATGGCCACCCGCAGTTCCATGCGGGCCAGGTTCGAGCCGGCGCACCGGTGGATCCCCGACCCGAAGGCCACGTGCCGGTTGTGGGCGCGGTCGAGGATGACGTGGTCGGGGTGCTCGAACGCCTCGGGGTCCCGGTTGGCGGCCGGGTAGTTCATGAGGACCTTGTCACCGGCGTGCATCGGACAGCCCTCGAACTCGAGGTCCGAGGTCACCACCCGGGCCATGGTCACCGGCGAGTAGGCCCGCAGCAGCTCCTCGATGGCGAGCGGCATGGCCTCCGGATCGGAGGCCAGCGTCTTGGCGTCGTCGGGGTGGGTGGCCAGGTGCCACAGCGACGACCCGATGGCGCTCCACGTGGTGTCGACACCGGCGATCAGGGTGAGGGCGGCGATGCCGAGCACCACCGAGTCCTCGACGGGCTGGCCCTCCACCTCGCTGTGGAGGAGGGCGCTCATGAGGTCGTCGCCCGGCTCGGTGCGACGGCGCTCCAGTTCGGTCACGAAGTACTCGATCAGGGCCAGTGTCCCGTCCCGTCGGCGCTCCTCGTCGTCGGCGAACTCGAGGACGTCACGGACCCAGCCGGTGAAGGTGTCCGACAGCGACTCGGGCACGCCCAGGATGGCGGCGATGACGCGGACCGGGATCTGCTGGGCGTACTCGGCCGCGGCATCGGCCCGGCCCTCGGCCAGGAACCCGTCGATCAGCCGGTTGCACAGGTCGCGGGTCATCGGCTCGTAGCTCTCCACCTTGCGGTGGGAGAACCACGGGAGCAGCAGGCGGCGGGTCCAGGTGTGCATGGGCGGGTCGACCGAGATGGGCGGCACGCCGTAGGGCAGGACCGGCTCCTCGGGCTCCTCGCCGGTGAACGGGATGACCGTGATGTCCAGCGAGCTGAAGTGCTCGATGTCGTGGGCCAGGGCCACGACGTCCTTGTAGGTGGTGGGCAGCCAGGTGCTCCCCCGACGGTCCGTGTGGGCCACCGGGCACCCGGTGCGCAGCTCGTCCCAGATGCGGAACGGGTCGTCGACGTAGGGTCGACTCAGGACATCGAAATCGGTACTCCAGTCCTCCACTGGTCGCACGTCGGACATCGCTCACCTCACAGGTCGGGAGCAACAAACTGCCGCTCGTTGTCGCATTGTTGCACGCCGCCGCCGTCCGGGCGGGGCCGGCGACCCGGTGCGGCGAAACCCCTGTTCAGATGGTCAGTCCCCCATCCACCGACAGCACCGCACCGGTCGTGTAGGACGACTCGTCGGAGGCCAGGAAGGCGATCGAGGCGGCGATCTCGGCCGGGGTGGAGAAGCCCATGGGACTCATGATCTTGGTGAGCTGCTTCGGATCGGCGCCCTCGGGCAGGTCGAACGAGCCGAGCAGCGGGGTGTCGGTCCCACCGGGGGCCACCACGTTGGCCCGCACCCCCTGGCCCATGTACTCGGCCGCCAGCGCCTTGGTGAACATGAGCAGCCCACCCTTGGACGCGCAGTACGCGGCAGAGTAGGCCTGGCCCATCAGCGCCGTGTTGGAGCACACGTTGACGATGGCGCCACCGTGCTCCAGGAGGTGGGGCAGTGCGGCCCGGCACACCAGGAACGGACCCGTGAGGTTGACGGCCAGGATCTTCTGCCACCGGTCGAACGGCATGTCGTGGGTGTTGAAGAACCCGCCGATGCCGGCCACGTTGCACACCACGGTGGGTGGGCCCAGGTCGCCGACGACCGACGCCACCGTCGACGTGACGGACTCCTCGGAGGTGACATCGCAGGTGTAGGCCACGGCGGCGCCCCCGTCGGCGGCGATCCCGGCCACCGTCTCGGCGACGGCGTCCCCCATCACGTCCACCGCGGCGACCGCCGCCCCCTCGGCGGCCAGGCGGCGGGCCGTGCCCCGTCCGATGCCCGACCCGGCCCCGGTCACGATGGCCACCCGCCCCTCGAACCGCTTGACCAGGAACCCGGCGAGGATGGCGTCTGCAGCATCGTGCTGCTCGCCACCCTGGCCGAGGGTGATCCTGTTGCTGGCTACCGGGCTCATGCGTTCTCCCCATCGGTCGGTACTGCGCGGTCCCCGCCCCTGCCGTCGTCCGGCGTGAACCGCTCGCGCAGGGTGTGCTTCAAGATCTTGCCCGCCGGATTGCGGGGCACGGCGTCGACGAGTTCGAGTTGTTCGGGGATGGCGTTGACCCGCAGCCCCCTGTCGCGCAGGAACTCGCCCATCTCGGCGAAGCCGAAGGTCTGCCCGTCGGCCACGGCGACGACGGCGCAGGCCCGCTCCCCCGTCTTCGGGTCGGGGAGTCCGATGACCGCCACGTCGGCCACCGCCGGGTGTTGGTAGAGGAGGTCCTCCACCTCTTTGGCGCTGATGTTCTCGCCGTGGCGGATGATGACGTCCTTCAGCCGTCCCGTGATGGTCACGAAGCCCTCGGCATCGACGATGCCGAGGTCGCCGCTGCGGAAGTAGCCCTCCTCGTCGAAGGCGTCCGCGTCGAGCGAGGGGTCGAGGTAGCCGGAGATGATCTGGGCCCCCTTCAGCCGGATCTCCCCCTCCTCGCCCGGACCGGCCGGTCGCCCGTCGAGGGTGATCACCTTCAGGTCCACGCCCGGGGTGGGCCGGCCCTCGGTGTCGGCCAGCTTCTGGTCGGGGTCCTGCGAGGTGGCCATCACCACGATGGGCGCCTCGGTCAGCCCGTAGCCGGACACGATGCCGATGCCGCCGACCTCGGCCTTCAGGTCGTGGTGCAGCTGCGGCGGCTTCGGTGCCCCGCCGCCCGGGTACGAACGGACCTTCGGGAAGATGGGGGTGTCGCCGGCGGCCCGCTGGGCGGCCAGGTAGGCCAGGTGGAACGGCGTGCCGGAGCCGGCCAGGGTCACGCCGTTGGCCGACAGGAACTCGGGCGTCCCCGTCGGGTTGAAGGCCTCGGTGGTGAGCAGGGTGCACCCGGTCAGCAGCGAGGCGATCAGCCAGCCGATCCCGCCGATGTGGGTGAAGGGGAAGACCAGGGCCGAGACGTCGTCGGCCCGGATGTCGAGGCACTCGGCCATGGCCAGCGCCGAGGCGGTCACGCTGAGGTCGGTGTGGGGGGCGCCCTTCGGGTCGGCCGTCGTTCCCGAGGTGTAGAAGAGCCACCGCACCGGTGCGTCGGCCGCCGAATCCGCAGCCGACTCGGCCGGGGGCAGCACCGCCGGGTCGCCGTCGGGCAGGGCACGGTCGACCACCAGCACCGACAGGCCCGGGCGGTCGGCGGCGATCTCGCGGGCCATGGCCTCGAAGTCGAAGCCCCGGTAGACGGTCGGGACCACGAGCAGTGCGGCGTCGCTCTGGGCGGTGATGAACCCGACCTCGCGGTGACGGTAGATGGGGATGAGGGGGTTCTGGCGGGCCCCGAGGCGGCACAGGGCCCCCACCAGGACCAGCGACTCGTTCCAGGTGGGCAGCTCCCAGCTCACACTGGTCCCGGTGGTGACGCCGTGGTCGGTGAACAGTCCGGCAGCCGCCCGGAGGCAGGCATCGCGGTAGCCGGCGAAGGTCAGCTCCTTGCCCGTGTCCTCGTGGGCCAGCACCGCGTCCGGGGTGGCCGCCGCCCGCTCCTCGATCAGCTGCCACAGCGTCGGGGCGAAGACCCATCCCCGTGCCGCCGCCCGCTCCTTCATCTTGGCCAAGGCCTCGTCGTCCATGCTGTCGTTGCTCCTGGTGTCGTTCGCGTCGGGTCGGGTGTGGGGTCGGGTGCGTCCGAGGTGTGGGTCGGCCGGGCTACCGGTCCGACCACAGCTGGTCGGTATAGGTGTCGGTCCCCGGCACGGTGCCGATGAACCCGGAGGCCCAGATGACCGAGGCGACGCCGGCGTCGGACGCGGCCCGGGCGAGAGGGGCGAACACGGTGTCCCAGCAGCCGTCCGGGGCCTCGTCGACGAAGCACAGGGCCAGCACCCGCTCGTCGAGCGTCTCCCCGCGGGGCACGTCGCCCGGGGCGTCCGCCAGCAGCGGGAGCGGGCTGAAGCCCAGCACGGTGGCCACCGGCGAGCCGGGCACGACACCCGGGAGGTACTGCTCACGCAGCCACGTGCCGACCTGCTCGCCCGTCACCCCGTCGGCCGGCTCGAGGAAGACCGACGCCATGCCGGCGAACCGGTGGTCGAGGGTGAGCTCCGCCGGGACGCCGTCAGCGTCGCGGCGATGCTCCCACTCGAAGCGGTAGAGGCCGGTGTGGATGTGGTCGCGTTCCTCGAACATCCGCCCGGCGGCGTGCAGCACGTTCACCTGGTCGACGGCCCACCGGTTCCACTCGTCGTGATGGCCGTCCAGTACGTAGTAGACGCCGAGGTAGCTGCCGATCGTCGGGTCGGCCACCAGTGCGCCCTCGCCCTCCGGGTAGCGGAGGGTCTTCAGGGGAGCGGTGGCCACGAACCGGGCCCCGGCGAAGTTGAAGGCACCGATCTGGCAGCCGGCGTAGAAGTGGTCCCGCTCGTACCACCGGTTGTAGGCCACCTCGTGACCCCGGTGGGGCTCGACCAGCGTGTAGAGCATGGTGCCGATCCGGATGGGGTCGTCGGTGACGCCTCCTTGGGCGGGCGTCGAGTTGCCGGTCATGACTGGTGCACTCCGTTCGTCTCCAGGGCGGCCCGGTCGGCCAGGACCCTCTTGTCTACCTTCATCATCGAGGTCAGGGGAAGGCGGTCGACGATCACCACCCGGTCGGGCGCCTTGTAGTCGGCCAGGGTCCGACGCGCCGTCTCCCGCAGACCGGCCAGCAGTGCGTCGGGGTCGCGCCCGATGCCCGGCCCTGCGCCGGGATCGGTCCCGGGATCGTCGGTGCCGGCGGCAGGCACCACGAAGGCCACGCCGATCTCCCCCAGCACAGGGTCGGGGGCACCGACCACGGCCACCTGGTCGATGCCCGGGTGGTCGCCCAGCGCGCCCTCCACCTCGGCCGGGTACACGTTGTAGCCACCACGGATGTACAGCTCGTTGGCCCGGCCCACCAGGTGGAGGCGCCCGTCCTCGTCGAGGAAGCCGAAGTCACCGGTGGTCAGCCAGCCGTCGTCGGCCAGCACGGAGTCGGTCGTGGCTCGGTCGAGGACGAGGCCGGTGGCACCGGGACCCGTAGGTGGACCGCCCCAGTAGCCGCGCATGACGGCGGCCGACCGGATCCGGACGCGACCGACCTCACCGCTCGCCACCGCCGCACCGGCGTCATCGGCGACACGGAGCTCGACGCCCGGGACGGGTCGTCCCACCGAGGTGGCCACCGCCTCGTCGGGGTCGCCCGGCACGGTACCGGTGCCGAGCGAGGCCTCGGTCGACGTGTAGCGCACCACCACCGGCACGCCCAGCGCTTCCCGCATGGCCGCCACCAGCTCGGCCGGCACCCGGGACGCACCGGTCCCGGCGATGCGCAGCGACGACAGGTCGGCACCGTCCAGCTCCGGTCGGGCCAGCACCAGGGCCCACTGGGTGGGGACGCCCTGGGCCACGGTGATCCGCTCGGCGACCATGACGGGCACGGCGTCGGCCGCCTTCCATGGAGTGGGAGTGATGACGGTGGTCACCCCGTTTGCGGCCTCGTCCCACACCCGGGTCATCGAGCCGACGTGGGCGAAGGGAAGGGGCGACAGGCGTCGGTCACCGGCGACCGACAGGACGTCGGCCGCCTCGGCCACGGCCCGCAGGTTGTCGTGGTCGAAGACGGCGCCCTTGGGCAGTCCCGTGGTGCCGCTCGTCCACACCACGGCCACCGGGTCGGTCGGCGACGGCTCGGGCCAGGTGTCCGGCGGCGGACCAGCGGTGGCGGCCGCGCAGGCGCTCCGGGTCAGCACGGTGCCGGCCGGTCCGTCCGGCACGTCCAGGCCGTCGTCGATGATGGTCACCACCGGCCGGGTGCGCTCGAGGATGGACGTCACCTCGGAGGCCCCGAGGCGCAGGTTGATGCCCGAGGTGATCGCCCCCAAGCGCACCACGGCGCCGTAGCAGACCATGTAGTCGATCGAGCTCGGGAGCAGCAGGCAGACCACCGTGCCCGGGCCCACGCCGTGGCCGGCCAGCAGGCCGGCCACACCGTCGGCTGCCCTGTCCCACTCCCCGAAGGTCAGTGCCGAGCGCGGACGCCCACCCGCAGCCGGTTCCACGTAGGCCTCGACCCCGGCGTTGACCCGCCCGGCGGCCCGGAGGACGTCGACGAGCGTGGCGTGCTCCCCCTCAATCTGACGCGCCGTCATATCGGGGGCGACTGTACCAGTGCCATCCCGACGCGGGCCCCGAGGTCGTGGAGGCGTCACCGGTGGATCTCGGACCGATCGTGGCGGGGTTCCCGGCAGGGTTCGCGGCAGGGATCGTGGCGGGGATCGTGGCGGGGATCGTGGTACCGGCCGTGGGTCGTCGGTATCCTCCTCGGCACGGGCCCGGCCGACCGGCCGCCCCCGTGCCGAGGAGGGTCGACCGTGGACTTCGTCGTCAAGGGGACCGTGCTCCCCGTGTTGGAAGCGACTTTGCAGCCGGGGGAGACCCTCGTGTCGACCCACGGCGATCTCGGGTGGATGACCCCGACGATCCAACTCAGCCAGACCACGGGCGGCAAGGGATTCATGAAGGCCGCCAAACGGGTGGTGGGCGGTGGCGGACTCTTCCTCACCCACTACACCTCGGAGGGTGGGCCGGGCACCGTCGTCTTCCCCACCAAGCTGCCCGGGAACATCATCAGCGTCGACGTCGAGGCCGGCCGTTCCTACTTCGTCCACCGATCCGGATTCCTGTGCGGGACCGAGGGGATCGAGGCGTCGGTGGCCATGCAGCAGAAGCTGGGGGGAGCCTTCCTCGGGGGCATGGGCTTCTTCCTGCAGCACCTGACCGGTCAGGGCCAGGCGTGGCTGGAACTGTCGGGCGAGATGTTCGCCTACGACCTCGAGCCCGGGATGACGATGCGGGTCCACCCCAGCCACGTCGGTGCGTTCAGCGAGGGAGTGGACTTCTCGATCGCCACCATCCCCGGCATCGCCAACAAGATGTTCGGCGGCAACGGCTTCTTCGTGGCCACCCTCACCGGGCCCGGCCGGATCTGGCTCCAGTCGATGAGCATCAGCCAGCTGGCCGCCGAGGTGGGCGACTACCTGCCCGGTGGCGACGGATCGGGCGGCAGCAGCGGTGGCGGCTTCAACCTGTCCGGTGGGATCAACTCGATCTTCGGGAACTGAGCCGGGTCACGATCCCCGCGCCGGGCCCGCCATCTCACCCCCGTCGGAGATGCCGACCGGGCGTCGGTAGTGGACCCAGGCATAGACGGTCGGTAGCCCGTCGCGCAGGTACGCGGTCAGGAGCTGACTGCGCACCAGGTCCCAGCCGTCGAATCCCCGCAGGGCCTCACCCGGCTCCCAACGGAACGTCGTGAGCTCGAGTCCGTTGCTCCCGAGGTTGGTCTCCCGCCGTTGGGACTGGGGGGGCCAGGCATCGAGCACCGGCTCATAGGTGAACACGAGGTGGCCACCGGGTCGGACCAGGCTCCGGACCACCTCGAGCAGGCCGGGCAGGTCGGGGGTGAACTCAAATCCCCCCACCGCCGTCACCACGTCGAACTCCCCGCCTGCGGCCGCCGCGAACGACAGGGCGTCCGATCGCACCAGACGCGCGTCGGGGACGCGTGCCGCGGCCAGGTCCAGCATGGCCGCGGAGATGTCGACCCCGACCAGGTCCGCCATCGGGAGCAGCCGACGCAGCTCACAGAGGGTGGACCCCGTGCCGCAGGCCAGGTCGAGAGCGGCCACCGCTGCACCCGCATCGGCCAGGGACTCGGCCAGCCGGCCGTTGAGTCGCCATTCCGCATCGTCGGCCGCCTCGTCGTAGCCGGTGGCGAACTCCTCGAAGTACGCCCTGGCCTGGTCCAGCACCCGGTCGGGTGCCGGTTCCCCTTCCGGACGGGTGCCGACTGCGACGGAGGGATCGGCGGGCACGGTTGGATGCTCGCAGGTGGACCGCCGGTCGGCAATCCCGCCGCACGGCGGTGCCCGCCCCGCCCCGGTAGGATCGGTGGCGACGACAGGTGGCGGTCCTGTCCCTGACGAGACGAGACACGGTGCCAGATTCGCCCGCAGGCCCCACCGGCTCGGTCGGGCTCGCCGCCCCACCGACGTCGCTCAAGCCCGTCATCGACGTGCTCCCTCCCTCGGTCTACGACAATCCGACCTGGCGGGGCATGACCTACTTCCTGCGGGACACCGCCATGTACGTGGCCCTGCTCGTCGCCCTGTTCCTGGTGTCCAACGTCTTCGCCGTGCTCGGCCTCGAGGTGCTGATGGGCCTGGTGGTGTCCGGACTGTTCGTGGTGGGACACGACGCGGCCCACGGCGCGCTGTTCCCCTCCAAGCGGATGAACTCGACGGTCGCCCACCTGGCCATGCTCCCCAGCTTCCACGTGTACGAGGGCTGGGTCCTGGGCCACAACCGCGTCCACCACCCCTACACCGTGCGCCAGGGCTACGACTTCGTCTGGCACCCCACCACCGCCGAGCAGTTCGCCGCCCTCGGTTGGTGGCGCCGGGCGATCCACCGCTTCGAGTGGTCGTGGGCGGGCGCCGGTGCCTACTACGCCCACCAGGTGTGGTGGAAGAAGATGATGGTCGGCCCGAACCCGGCCCGGTGGGTGAAGGCCATCCGACGCGACCGGTGGATCGTGACCGCATTCATCGCCGGGATGCTCGCCCTGTTCACCGTGATCGGCATGGCCCAGGGGGACTCGATCGCCGGCATCGTGTGGCTGGACGCCCGGACCGTCCTCCTCCCCTTCGTCGCCTTCTCGTACCTGATCGGCACCGTGGTGCACACCCACCACATCGCGCCGGACATCCGCTGGTGGAAGAAGGCGGAATGGAACAAGTACAAGGCGCAGATGGAGGGGACGACCGTCCTGCGGGTCCCGAGGGGCGCCAACTTCTTCCTGCACTGGATCATGGTCCACGTTCCCCACCACGTGGACATGCGCGTGCCGATGTACCACCTCGAGGAGGCGGCCGACGCCATCGAGGCGGCCTTCCCCGGTGCGATCATCGACAAGCCGCTCCGGCTCTCGGACTTCATCGCCAACTCCCGTGCGTGCAAGCTCTACGACTTCGACGCCGGCCACTGGCTCACCTACGCCCAGGGCCGACGGAGCCTGTCCGCCGGCTGATCCACCCCTCACCGAGCGCTTGCCGGGCGGTGGCCGGGCGGTGGCCGGGCGCCGGTGGAACGGGGGCCGGGCGCGGACCTTGGACCCTGTCCGGGGGGCCACAGCCGGCCATAGGGTGCGGAGGGACCCCTTCTCGGGTCCGGCCAGGAGGAGTGACGAGATGCACCGGCTGAGCGCACTGGACACGGAATTCCTGCACCTGGAGGACGGCGCGGTGCACATGGCCATCGCCGGTGCCTGCGTCTTCGCCGACCCGCCCCCGACCATCGACGGCGTCGAGGCGCTGATCGCCTCGAAGATGCACCTCATCCCCCGCTACCGCCAGCGGGTCCGCACCGTGCCGTTCGAGCTGGGCCGCCCGGTCTGGGTCGACGACCCCGACTTCGACCTCTCCTACCACGTCCGGCACACCGCCCTGCCCGACCCCGGGGACGACGAGGCCTTCTGCCGGCTCATGGGTCGGCTGATGTCCCAGGACCTGGACCGGGACCGCCCGCCCTGGGAGATCTGGCTGGTGGAGGGCCTGGCCGGAGGGAAGTGGGCACTGGTGTTCAAGGTGCACCACTGCATGGTGGACGGTATCGCCGGGGTGGGCCTGCTCACCGCGCTCCTCGATCTCGTGCCCGATGCCGACGTGGCCGAGCCGGAGCCGTGGACACCGGAGACCGAGCCTCCCGGGCCGGTCAAGGTCCTCGATGCCTGGGGAGGCCTGGCCGGCGATGTGGTCGACGCCGCCCGGTCCCTTCCCGGGTCGGTCCTCCACCCGGTGCGGACACTCCGGTCGGTCGTCGCCACCGCCACCGGCGCCGTCCGGTTCACCGAGCGCCTGGCGCCCACCCGCTCGCTCTCCATCGAGGGTCCGGTCGGTCCACACCGGGTCTGGGCCCACTCGTCCGCGCCCCTCGACGAGGTGAAGACCATTCGCACCGCCTTCGGGGGCACCGTCAACGACGTGGTCCTCGCCGCGGTGGCCGGTGGGTACCGCGCCCTCCTCATCGAGCGCGGCGACGACGTCGCCTCGGCGGTGGTCCGCTCCCTCGTCCCGGTGTCGACCCGGTCCGAATCCGGCAAGGGCGTGCCCGACAACCGGGTCTCGGCCCTGCTGTACGAGCTCCCGGTGCAGCTCGACGATCCGGTCGAGCGACTCGAAGCCGTCAAGGCCCAGATGTCCGACCTGAAGTCGTCGGGGATCGCCGAGGCCGGCCAGCTGATGGCCTCGGCCAGCGATCTGGTCCCGCCCATGGTCCTCGGGGCCGTGAGCCGCACGGCGATCCGGTCCATGCACCGATTCGGCCAGCGGTCGCTCAATACGGTGACCACGAACGTGCCGGGCCCCCAGGTACCGCTCTACTGCCTCGGGAGCCTGATGGAGGAGTACCGGCCCTTCGTGCCCATCAGCCACGGGCTCCGGGTGGGCACGGCCATCCTCTCCTACAACGGGAGGCTCTTCTTCGGGGTCACCGGCGACTTCCGGACGACGCCCGACGTCGCCGTGCTCGCCCGGGCCACCGCAGCGGGCATCGCCGACCTCCACGACCGCGCCCTGGAGGCACTGGGCGATCACCGTCCGGCCTGAGCCGGCGCCTCAGTCCACCGGCGCCGGCTCGGGGAAGACCCAGCTCCCGTCGAGGATCGCCGGACGCGGCCGGTACATCCGTGCGACGTAGTTCCAGCCGTCCTTCACGAACAAGAAGTTGGGCGAGCCGTCCGGCTCCGGTCCGAACCGTACGGTCACCGACCCGTCGGGATCCGGTGTGGCCGTGACACTGTTGACGCTGTAGGAGTCGTAGGGGTTCGGGTCGAAGTAGCCGTCCCGGTTGTAGACCGACAGCGACCAGAACCCGTCGACGGGGACGTCGGCCACCTGCAGTCCGAACCGTCCCGCACGCTGGGGCGTGGCGCGGACGGCGTAGAAGGCCTCCTCCTCGGGCAGCCCGCCGAATCCACCCGCCGTGCCGATGAGGAAGCGCACCTGGTCGACGGCACCCTTCGGGCCGAAGGTCCGATGCGAGTCCAGGATGCCGGTTCCGAGGGCCAGCAACGGGCGCTTGGTCGCCTCGTAGCTCACCTCGTCGTACTGACCGGTCACCCACGGCCGGGCTGCTGTTGCATGGAGCATGATCCGGTCCTGCAGGCGGCCGACCTCGGCCACGTCGTCGGGGTCGGTCGGGTCGACCAGGATCCGGGCGATGAGGAGCACGTAGGGCGTATCGAATTCGTCGACGGTCAGTGGTTCGTCGCCCGGTTCGTGGATCACCCGGTTCACGTACCCGTCCTCGTTCATGACCATGACGGTCAGGTACCGTCCGCCCGCATCGGGGATGGTGACGGTCGCTCCCTGGCTGATGTCGACCAGGGCGACGCTGTAGAGCGTGTCGCGGTTCATGCGGATGACGGTCTGGCGGTCGAGCGGGGTCGGGGTCCGGATATGGGTCCACGTGTTGACCGCCGCCCCGAACCCGGCGAACCGATCGACCTGGAACGCGACCTCGGCTCGGGCGTAGTTGTCTACGGTCACCTCGATGGCCATGTCCAGGCTCCTCGCTCGTCGGGACCCCTACTCTGACCGCGGGCCGCATCCCGGGCAAACGCCACCCGACCGGGGGACCGGTCGCCGGATCCGGCCGGGCCCGGCGGCACCGCCGGCCATCGGGCGGGCGGGGCGGGGCGGGTGGGTAGGCGGAGCGGGCGGGCGGGGCGGGCCTCGTGGCCGTCGGCGGGATAGCGTTCGCGGTCGACAGTCCGGGCACACACGACACCAGACGGGGGCATCGATGGACGACGTGGTCTCCACCACCAGTGGCTCCGTGCGGGGCCGTCGCACCGGCGCAGTCTCCTCCTTCCTCGGGATCCCCTACGCCGCACCACCGTTCGGCGCCGACCGGCTGCGTGCCCCGGTGCCACCGATCCCGTGGGACGGGATCCGCGACGCCACGGCGTTCGGGCCCACCGCTCCGAGCCCGTCGTTCGCCACCACCGCTCGATGCACTGCTGCCGGACGTCCAGGTTCCCGGGGAGGACTGCCTGAACCTCAACGTGTGGACCCCGGACCCGGGTGCGGCGGGACTGCCGGTCATGGTGTGGATCCACGGCGGCGCCTTCCGGAACGGGTCGAGCTGCGTCCCCTGGTACTACGGCGACCGCTTCGCCCGCGACGGCGTGGTCTGCGTGTCCCTCAACTACCGGCTCGGGTGCGAGGGCTTCCTCTTCCTGGACGACGGCCCGGCGAACCGGGGGATCCTCGACCAGCTCGCCGCGCTCGACTGGGTCCAGTCGAACATCCGGTCCTTCGGCGGGGACCCGGACAACGTCACCGTGTTCGGCGTGTCCGCCGGGGCCATGTCGGTGGTGACCCTCCTGTCGATGCCCCGAGCGGCGGGCCGCTTCCGCCGGGCCATCGCCCAGAGTGGCGCCGGGCATCAGGTGCTGACCTCCGCAACGGCACGGTCGGTGACCGGCGAACTGGCCCGACGGCTCGGGATCGAGCCGACCACCGAGGCATTCGCCACCGTTCCGGCGGACCGGCTGATCGTCGAGCAGCGACGGCTGTCGGACGACATCGAGGCCGAGCCGGATCCCGACCGGTGGGGCGAGATCGGCCTCGACAAGCTTGCCGTTCGCCCCTGTCCTCGACGGGGACATCCTGGCGGCCCGGCCGATGGAGCACCTGGCGGCCGGGGCCGGGGGCGCCGTCGACCTCCTGATCGGCACCAACCGGGACGAGTTGCGCCTCTACCTCGTCCCCAACGGGGTGATCGACCTCATCGATGCCGGACTCCCTCGCCGGCTTCGCCGCCCGCCTCGGCCTGGACCCGGCCGGGTTGACGGCCTACGAGTCCCCGGAGGCGACACCGGGCGACGTGTTCGCCGACGTCTACACCGACTGGTACTTCCGTATCCCGGCCATCCGCACGGCCGAAGCCCACCGGGGCCGGTCCCACATGTACGAGTTCGCCTGGAGGTCACCCCTCGACGACGGCCGCCTGGGTGCCTGCCACGCGCTCGAGGTGGGCTTCGTCTTCGACACGCTCGACGAGGCCGGGGGCGGGCCGCTGTGGGGACCCGCTCCCCCTCGGCATTTGGCAACGGCGATGCACGGCGCCTGGGTGGCGTTCGCCACCTCCGGGGACCCGGGCTGGGAGGACTACGGGTCCGACGGGCGGGCGACCATGTCCTTCGACGTGGAGTCGACCGTCGTGTTCGACCCCCGATCGGCGCGGCGGGCCGTCTGGGACGGCATCCGATGACCGCGGCCCACTGACCGGTACCTGCCGGCCCGGTACCAGCTGCCCGGCGCCCGCTTGCCGGACCCGGACCGGACCCGGACGCCTCAGAAGGTCAGGACACCACGGGCCAGCTTGCCCGCCTCCATGTCCTCGACGATCTCCCGGAATCCCTCGAGCGGCTTCTGCTCGGTCACCAGCTCGTCCAGCATCAGCTTGCCCGACAGGTACAGCTCGACCATGAGCGGGATGTCGTGGTGGGGTCGCGACGACCCGTAGCGACAGCCCAGCAGGCCCCGGTCGACGTAGGCCAGCGCGTTCACGTCGACGGCCACCTCGGTGCCCTGGGGCGGGATGCCGATGGCGAGGGCGTTGCCACCCCAGTCGAGCACGTCGAGGGCGTTCCGCAGCACGGCCGGGTGGCCGACGCAGTCGAAGGCCCAGTTGACCCCGCCGGTCCAGCCGAGGGCGCCGGTGACCTGGGACGGGCCGGGCGGCACGATCTCCCGGATGGCGGCCACCGCGTCGGTCTCCGACGCATCGACGAAGTGGGTGGCGCCGAACTGGCGGGCCAGTCCCTCCTTCGAGGCCAGCGTGTCGACCGCGATGATCCGGCTGGCCCCGGCCAGGCGCAGGCCCTGGATGACGTTGAGGCCCACGCCGCCCACGCCGAACACCGCCGAGGTCTCCCCCGCCTGCACCTTGGCCCGGTTGAGCACCGAGCCGACGCCGGTGAGCACGCCGCAGCCGATCAGGCAGGCCGACGTCATCGGCACGTCCTTCGAGATCTTGACGGCCTGGACCTCCTTGACGATGGTCGACTCGGCGAACACCGAGGTGGCGGCGAAGTTGGAGGCCGGCTCACCCTTGTAGGTGAACGGCGTCGACACGTTGCCCAGGGTCTTGACGCACCAGGTCGGGTGGCCGGTGGCACACGCCCGGCACGTCCCGCAGCTGGCCAGGGTGGCGATGACCACGTGGTCGCCGGGCTTGACCGACCGGACCTCGCCGCCCACCGCCTCCACGACGCCGGCGCCCTCGTGGCCCAGCACCGAGGGGGCCTTCCACGGGATGGTGCCGTTGATGACGGACAGGTCGCTGTGGCAGACCCCGGCCGCCCCGATGGCCACCCGGACCTCGGTGGGCCCGGGATCCCCGATGGTCAGCTCGTCGGTGACCTCGACGTCGGACCCGGTGTAGACGATGCCTCGCACGTGTTGCTCCTTCTGTTCGGTGATCCGCTGGCTGTTCGGTGATCCGCTGGCTGTTCGGTGATCCGCTGGGTACTGCGTTCGTTCCGGTGCTGCGCATGTTCCGGTACTGGGTTCAGGCGGGTGGGGCGGCCGCTCGGCCGCCGCGTCGTCAGGTGCCGAAGCGCGCCCGCAGCTCGCGCTTCAAGACCTTGCCGCTGGCGTTGGTCGGGAGGGCGTCGACGACCTCGACCCGGCGGGGCACCTTGAAGTTGGCCAGCTGCTCCTTGGCGAAGGCCGGCAGCCCATCGGTCAGATCGCCACGATCGACCCCGGGGACCGGCACGACCACGGCCAGGCCGATCTCGCCCATCCGATGGTCGGGGACGCCGACCACCGCCACCTGGCCGACGCCCGGGTGCCGGCGGAGCACGGCCTCGACCTCGGCCGGATACACGTTGAACCCGCCGGACACGTACATGTCCTTCAACCGGTCGGTGATGGCCAGGTTGCCGGCCCCGTCGACGAAGCCCACGTCACCGGTGTGCAGCCAGCCGTCGGCGTCGATGGCCACCGCGGTGGCGTCGGCGTCCTGGAAGTAGCCGGACATGACGTTGTAGCCCCGGACCACGATCTCCCCCGCCGCTCCGGTCGCCACCTCGTTGCCGTCGGCATCGACGATGCGCACCTCCACGTCGGGGATGGCCCGTCCCGACGTCGCCGAGATCACCTCGGCCGAGTCGCCGCGGCGGCAGATGGTGACGGTGCCGGTGGCCTCGGTCAGACCGTAGGCGGTGAGGACCGTCTCGATCCCCATCTCGGACCACAGCGACTCGACCAGTTCGACCGGGACCACCGCGGCACCCGTCACCACCAGGCGCAGGGTGGCCAGGTCGTAGGCGTCCCGCTTGGGGTGGTCGAGAATCGACTGGAAGATGGTGGGTGGTCCCGGCAGCACGCTGATCCGCTCGTCCGACACCCGCTGGAGCACGACGTCGACGTCGAAGATCGGCTCCGGCACCATCGTCGCCCCGGCCATGAGGCAGGCCAGGATCCCGGCCTTGTACCCGAAGGTGTGGAAGAACGGGTTCACGATCAGGTACCGGTCGCCGGCCCGTAGCCCCACGACCTCGGCCCACGTGGCGAAGGTCCGCAGCGTCTGCCCGTGCGTGGTCATCGCCCCCTTGGGACGGCCGGTCGTCCCGGAGGTGAACACCAGGTCGGAGAGGTCGTCCGGAGTGAGCGACGCCGTCCGGCCGGCGGCCACGTCGGCCTCGCACCGGTCCGCCTCGGCCAGGAAGTCCGCCCAGCCGACCGTACGGGTCCCGGAGGGGCCGGCCATCCCGCCGGCACCGGCCCCGTCGCTGCGCAGCACCACCACCCGCTCGAGGTCGGGCACCGACTCGCCGGCGGCCTCGGCCTCGGCCAGCAACGCGGGGTAGTCCGTGCCGAGGAACCCCTGCACCGTGAAGAGGATCCGGGCGCCGGAGGCCCGCAGGATGTAGGCGGCCTCGGCCCCCTTGTACCGGGTGTTCAGCGGGACCAGCACGGCGCCGGCGCCGACCGCTCCCAACGCGGCCACGATCCACTCGGCACAGTTCGGGGCCCACACGGCCACCCGGTCACCCGGCTCGATCCCGCTGGCCATCACCGCACGGGTGGCGGTGGCCACCTCGTCGGCCAGCCGGTCGAACGACCATCGGGTGGTGGTCCCGCCGGGACCGTTGCGATCGACCACGGCCTCGGCCTCGCCGAAGCGGGCCGCGGCATCCTGGACGAGCCCGGGCAGCGTCCCCCACTCGAGATCGCCCCGGGGATCGGTCACATCTGACACGCCGTCAGGGTAGTGCATCACCCCGGCACCGGTGTCGGGCCGGGTGGCCCCCGGTCAGGGGTACCGGTGCCTCCGGTCAGGGGTGCTGACTGCTGACCGAGACGACCTCGCCGGTCATGAAGGTGGCGTACTCGCTGGCCAGGAAGGCGATCACGTTCGCCACCTCCCACACCTCGGCACCCCGGCCGAACACCTCGCGCCCGGCCAGCTCGGCCAGCTCCTCGTCGGCCATCACCTTGTTGAGGAACGGGTGCACGGCCAGGCTCGGGGACACCGCGTTGACCCGCACCCCGTGGGGCGCGGCCTCGACCGCCGAGCACCGGGTCAGGGCCATGACCCCGGCCTTGGCCGCGGCGTAGTGCGCCTGGCCGGCCTGGGCCCGCCACCCGAGCACGCTGGCATTGTTGACGATCACCCCGCCACCGCCCCGGGCGTAGAAGTGGCGGAGGGCGGCGCGGGTGCACCGGAACGTGCCCGTGAGGGTCACGTCGAGCACCAGGTCCCACTGCTCATCGGTCATCTCGACCACGTCGACCTGGCCGCCCAGCCCGGCGTTGTTGACGGCCACGTCGAACCGACCGTGCTCGGCCACCGCCGCGTCGTACAGGCCCTGGACCTCGGACTCGACCGTGACGTTGCAGGCGACGGCCAGCGGGCGCACGCCGTCGGCCTCGGGCAGGGCGGCCAGGGCATCGGCCGCCTCGCCCAACCGGCGCTCGTGGGCGTCGGACACGACCACCGTGGCCCCCTCCTCGATGCAGCGCTTGGCGGTGGCGAACCCGATGCCGGTGCCCGCAGCTGCGGTGACGACCACCACCTTGCCCTCCAGGAGCCCGTGGCCGGCCGGGGGCTCGGGGGCCGACGGGAAGCCGCCCGCGGTACCGGTCGGTGCGTCCGTCATCGGAGGTCCCCCTTGGGCTCGGGCGGCAGGCCGAGGACCCGCTCGCCGATGATGTTCCTCTGGATTTCGTTGGAGCCGCCGTAGATGGTCTCGGACCGGCTGAACAGGAAGGTGCGCTGGAATTCGTCGAGCTCGTAGGGCGCCGACTCCGCCACCAGTCCGGCCTCGCCGCGCACGTCCATGGCCAGCTCGCCCAGCTGCTGGTGCCAGGTGGCCCAGTACAGCTTGATGATCGACGCCTCGGCCGGGGCCACGGGACCGTCGTAGCCGGACAGGCTCCGCAGCGTGTTGTAGCGGAGCACCTCGAGTTCGGCGTAGGAGCGGGCCAGCCGCTGGCGGATCACCGGGTCCTTCGACCGGCCGTTCCCGCGGGCCACGTCCATGAGGTGGTCGAGCTCCCGGCGGAAGGAGAGCTGGTGCCCGAGCAGGCCGACGCCGCGCTCGTAGCCCAGCGTGGCGAGCGCCACCCGCCAGCCGTCCCCCGGTTCGCCCACCACCAGGTCCCGGGCCGTCCGGGCCCCGTCGAAGAAGACCTCGTTGAACTCGGACGTCCGGGTCAGCTGGGTGATGGGCCGGATCTCGACGCCGGGCTGATCCATCGGCACCAGGAGGTAGGACAGGCCCTTGTGGCGGCTGGACCCCGGCTCGGTCCGGCAGACCACGAAGCACCAGTCGGACTGGTGGGCGAGCGACGTCCACACCTTCTGGCCGGTGATGACCCACTCGTCGCCGTCGAGTTCGGCCCGGGTGGCCACATTGGCCAGGTCACTTCCGGCGTTGGGCTCCGAGTACCCCTGGCACCACAGCTCGGTGCCGTCGACGATGCGGGGGAGGAAGCGATCCTGCTGGGTCCGGGTGCCGTACTGGATCAGGGTCGGGCCGAGCAGCCCCTCGCCGAGGATGCTGACCCGTCCCGGGGCCTTGGCCTTGACGTACTCCTCGTTGAAGATCACCTGGTGGGCGATGGTGGCACCCCGCCCGCCGAACTCCTCCGGCCAGCCGAGACACGTCCAGCGGCCGGCGGCCAGCACCTTCTCCCACTCCAGGCGGACGTCGAAGCCGTAGGTCTCGTCCCCCGAGCCGCCCCGGCCGTCCAGGGCGGCGAACTCCCCCACCACGTGGTCGGTCAACCACGTCTGGACCTCCTTCCGGAAGGCCTCGTCCTCGGGTCGGTCTCGAAGGTCCATGGGTGGGGTGTCCTGGGTACGGGGAGGAGATGGAGCGGGTGCGCGAAATCTGACGCGACGTTAGCAAAGGGGTTTTCGGGCCCGACCGGGGCTCCGGACACTCCGGATCCGTGCGGTCCGCCCCGATCTCCCGCCTCGGGCGCCGGGCCGGAGCCCCAGCCATCCGGGGGCGGGACCACGGCGGGAACACGGTGGGGCCGTTCGGCGTTGACCACAACGATCGCAGTCGACCCCTCCGGGACCCACGGACGGATCGACACCCACGACATCACCGAGGAGGTCACGTGAGCACCACCGACGATTCCACCACCAGCGGCGCCAAGGTCGAGTTGACCGACGACGAGTGGCGGGCCCGCCTGTCACCCGAGCGCTACGCCGTGCTGCGCCAGAAGGGCACCGAGCCGGCCTGGTCCGGAGCGCTGCTCCACGTCGAGGGGAGCGGGATGTTCACCTGCGCCGGCTGCGGGGCCGAGCTGTTCCCCACCGACGCCAAGTTCGAGTCCGGATCGGGCTGGCCCAGCTTCACCCGGGCCCTCGCCGACGGCACCATCGACGAGCACGACGACTCCACGTTCGGCATGCGCCGGACCGAGATCACCTGTGCCCGCTGTGGCGGCCACCTCGGTCACGTGTTCCCCGACGGTCCGGCGCCCACCGGGCTGCGCTACTGCGTGAACTCGTTGTCGCTGGAGTTCGAGCCCGCCGACGACTCACCCGTCCACCAGGACTGACCCGTCAGCCGTCAGCCGTCGGCCGGCGACACCGCCGGCACCGTTTCCCCCCCACCCCCGCGCTCCGCCCCGACCTCTCCAGGTGGGGGCGGAGTCGCGTGTCGGGACGGGGTGACCGGATCAGCGGGTGACCAGGCGCTCCTCCAGGAGGTCGAACAGCGACCCGAGGGAGTCGGCCTCCTCGTGGTCACCCGTCCGGACCAGCAGCCGGCCGGCATCGGCGAGGGCCTGGCACGCCCCGAACGCCTCCTCCTTGGACAGGATCACCCGGACCCCGAAGTGCACCGGGACGGTCGGGTGGCGGCCGTCAGGCACGGACCCCGTCCTCGACGAACGAGCCGGCGTCGGCCTCGGCGGCCGGCCGCGCCACCCGGTGGACGTCGACGGTGGCGAACCGCAGGGCCGGTCCCACCTCGTCGGCCACGATCTCGACCTTGAAGCGCTTGTCGCCGTCCTCGGTCTCCCAGCTCCGCTGCTCGAGCCGACCGGTGACGATGACCCGCATGCCCTTGGTCAGGCTGAGGGCGACGTTCTCGGCCAGGTCCCGCCAGGCGACGACATCGAAGAACGAGGTCGCCTCCTCCCATTCGTTGGTCTCCCGGTTCTGCCAGCGCCGATTGGCGGCGACGCCGAGCGTGACCGTGGCCTGCCCCTCCCGTGTGTAGCGGATCTCGGGGTCCCGGGTCAGGTTCCCGACGATCGTCGTCGTGGTGGCGCTGCTCATTGCTGTGTCCCTCCATGCACCGGAGTGCGTCGCCGCCGGACGCCTCGGCGCCCGATCGGGCCACCCCGATGGGCGGCACCGGCACCTTGGCGGGGCGACCTTGCCGGGACCCCGGCCGGCACCTGGCCCGGCAACTGGCCCGGCACCTTGCCCGGGGCCGTCCACCTAGGCTGACCAGCACCGGAAGGCGAGGACGAGAGGACCGACGACATGGCATCCGCGGCGAACGACCCCTACGGCGACGACATCTACACCGAGCCGGAGCCCGACCCGGACACCCTGGCCAACCTCGGCCCCCTCACCCCGATGGCCGGGACCTGGGAGGGCGCCGGCGGCGCCGACGAGCATCCCGAGTCCTACGGAGTGGGTCGCGACGCCTTCGGGGAGCGGTTCGAGCTCGAGCCCATCGACGCCCAGACCAACGGGCCCCAGTTGTTCTACGGCCTCCGCTACCACACCCACATCACCAAGCCCGGCGAGGTCGAGACCTTTCACGACCAGGTCGGGTACTGGCTGTGGGAGCCGGCGACCGGCACGGTGACCCTGACCCTCGGGATCCCCCGGGGGCAGGTCCTGCTGGCCGGGGGCCAGGCCGAACCGGATGCCACCGATTTCGAGGTCCGGGCCGCGGTCGGCTCCGAGACCTACGGGATCCTCTCCAACCCGTTCCTCGACAAGAACTTCCGCACCCTCAGCTACCGGATGCACGTCACCGTCAACGCCGACGGCACCTGGTCCTACGAGGAGGAGGGGATGCTCGTCATCCCCGGGCAGGGTGAGCCCTTCGCCCACACCGACCGCAACACGCTGACCCGGGTGGCGCCGCCGGTCCCCAATCCCCTGGCCCGCTGACCGGGCCGGGCCGCACGGCGCAGGGAGTGGGCGCCGCTCGGTACCATGGGCCACCCCGCCCGGTCATCCCCCCGGCCCACCGACGGGGCGTTGCACCCGTGGACGTCCGCGTCGGGCGTCGAGCCAAAGGACGCCGCCATGCCACCGACCTCGAACGGCCCGCTCGACGGGGTCCGGGTGCTCGACCTGAGCTCGGTCATCATGGGGCCCGCTGGCCACCCAGATCCTCGGTGACCTGGGCGCCGACGTGATCACCGTCGAGGACCCGAAGGGCACGCTCAGCCGGGTGATGACCCCCGGTCCGGTGCACCAGCTGTCCGGCCTCGCCCTCAACCTGTTGCGCAACAAGCGCAACGTCGTCCTCGACCTGAAGGACGCCGCCGGCCGACGACACCTGCTCGACATCGCCGCCACCGTCGACGTCGTGGTGACCAACCTGCGGCCCGGTACCCTCGGTCGCCTGCGGCTCACCTACGACGACGTCCTCGAGGTCCGCCCCGACATCGTGTACTGCCAGGCCCAGGGGTACCCCTCGGACTCCCCCGCCGCCGACGCACCCGCCTACGACGACGTCATCCAGGCCGGCTCGGGCATTCCCGACACCTTCCGTCGCCAGGGCGGCGTGCCGGTGCTGGTGCCGAGCCTCGTGGCCGACAAGGTCAGCGGCCTGACCATCGCCTACGCCGTGCTGGCCGCGTTGTTCGAGCGGGAGCGCACCGGCCGGGGTCAGCGGGTGGAGGTCCCGATGATCGACGTCATGACGGCCTTCACCCTGGTGGAGCACGCCGGGGCGGCGACCGCGGTGCCTCCCCAGGGACCCCCCGGCTACGGGCGCATCCTCAATCCCGAGCGCCAGCCCCAGCGGACCAGTGACGGTTGGATCACCGTCCTGGCCTACACCCGTGAGAACTACGTGGACCTGTTCCGCGAGGCCGGACGCCCCGACCTCGTCGAGGACGAGCGCATCCAGACGCCCCGGGCCCGGATCGCCAACGCCGACTCCCTCTACCGCGACGTGGCCGACCTCCTCGTCACCCGGACCACGGCCGAGTGGCTCGAGTTCTGCGCGGCCGCGGCGATCCCGGCGTCCGCCGTGCCCACACTGGAGGAGCTGGTCGACGCCCTCCCCGAGGACGAGCACCCGGTGGCCGGGCGGTACAAGGTCATCCCGCAGCCCGTCCGGTTCTCCGCCCATACCGGACCGACGGTCCACCGACACGCCGCGCTGAGTGGCGAGCACGACGCCGAGGTGGCGGCCGAGGTGGCCGACTGGCCCACCCACACCGCGGCCACCGGCGCGCCCGGCGGACCGGCGCGGCCGCCGCACAGCCCGCCGCCGCACAGCGCGCCGCACGGCCGCGACAGCCCGACCGGGCGACCACGGAGGACCGATGACCCCCCAGCCGACCACGTCCACGTTCGGCGACGTCACCGCCCGGCTCGACGACGGCCACGTGGTCGAGGTCGAACTGCACCGGCCCCCGGCCAACTACTTCGACCCCGCGCTCCTCGCCGGGGTGGTCGACGCCGTGGCCTGGGCCGAGGCCCAGGGCGGTCGGGCGGTGGTGCTGTGCTCCGAGGGCCGGCACTTCTGCGCCGGGCTCGACTTCGGGGCCACCGCCCGGCCCGAGCCCGATCGCCTGGCCACCCTGTACGAAACGGCCCGCCAGCTGATCGACGGTCCCCTGCCCCTGGTGGCCGCGGTCCAGGGCTCGGCCATCGGCGGCGGGCTGGGCCTGGCCCTGGCCGCCGACTTCCGGGTGGCCGCGCCGTCCAGCCGGTTCTCGGCCAACTTCGCCCGGCTCGGCTTCCACCAGGGCTTCGGGATCTCCCTCACCCTGCCCGCCGCCGTCGGTCGCCAGCGGGCGCTCGAGCTCCTCACCACCGGGGCCCGGATCGACGGCGACCACGCCCTGGCCATCGGCCTGGTCGACCGGCTCGCCGACGACCCGAGAGCCGGTGCCCACGCCCTGGCCGCCGAGATCGCCGGGTCGGCGCCCCTGGCCGTCCGATCGATCCGGGCCACGCTCCGGGCCGACCTGGTCGCCGGGTTCGCGGCCATGGTCGACCACGAACGGGCCGAGCAGGTCCGCCTGATGCAGACGGCCGACTTCCGCGAGGGGATCGCCGCGTCGATGGCCCGCCGCCCCCCGGAGTTCACCGGACGGTAGCGACCGGCGGCCCGTTCGGGTCCCCGTCAGTCGCCGGCCAGGTCCCGGGACAGCTCGACGCGGGTGGCGTCGGACAGGACCACCCCGGGACGGCCGTCGGGGTACTCCCGGTGGTCCACCACCAGGCGCACCGGGCCCGCGGCGAAGGCCGCCACCTCTCCGGGGGTGAACGGGAACCGCACGTAGTGGACGGCCGACGTCACCGCCTCGCGGGTCAGGTGCGCCTCGTGCTCCTCTTCGGGCACCGAGCGCACCACGTGGCGGTCCGCACCCTCCCCGATCTCGAGGACGACCGACCGCTCGATGCCGACCAGCCGTGGGAGCCACGTCCGCAGCTCCTCCTCGGACGTCAGCTCGACGAACAACGTGGCCGACAGCTCGCCGGGGGCGGGGAGCAGCCGGTTGTACACGTCGAGCTCGTGCTGGATCCGGGCGTCGGTGGTCAGCTTCTCGGCGCGGGCCATCTCCTGGACCTGGAACCGCATGGTCAGCCTGCTCTCGAAGGTGAGCGTGACCACCGGGCCGACGGTCACCCGGCGCAGCTTCTTGGCCGCGATGACCTCCGCCCGGAACCCGTCGCGCTCCCGCTCGTAGGCGCGTTGGTCGGCGATGTCGTCCAGGGTCAGGGGCCGTCCGGGTCCGGGCCGTCCGGTCAGGGGACCGCCGGTCACGGCCGCTCCTCGGGGATCCCGTAGGCCCGGGCCATCAGCTGCATCGGGTGGAGCGGGCGGGTGCCGGTCTCCTGCTCGATGGCCCCGTTGGCCAGGTGGCAGTCACCGCACACCACCTCGTTCCCGGCCGCGGCGATGTCCCGGGCCAGCGGGGCGGCCACCTTGCGGGCCAGGGCGTAGTTCTCGGCGCGGTAGCCCCACGTGCCGTCGATGCCGGAGCACCGCTGCACCGGCGTCGCCTTGATCCCGGCCACCTTCAGCAGGTCCCGGCTCTTCAGCCCGATGTGCTGGGCCTGGAGGTGGCAGGCCACGTGATAGGTGACCTGGTCGGGGACCGCACCGGTGTCCCGCCCGACGAACTCGGTGTCCAGGCTGGTCCCCTCCGCCTTGTGCAGGCGGACCAGGTACTCGGCCGGGTCGGAGGTGTGCTCGGCCACCAGGGCGGCGTCGGCGGCCGACGCCGTGCCCGCCAGGTACAGCGGATAGTCCTGCTTCACCACGTAGGCGCACGTGGGCTGGGCCACCACCACGTCCCTTCCGGCCCGAACCTCCGCGGCCAGGGCGGCGACGTTGCGGGTGGCCGCCCTGGTGAACTCCTTGACGTTGCCCTGGTGCAGCCACGGCGCCCCGCAGCACCGGGTCCCCTCGGGCAGCGAGCACGCCACGCCGTTGCGCTCGTAGACCTTGACCAGGTCCTGGCCGATGGCCGGCTCCATGTACTCGATGAAGCAGGTCGGGAAGACCGACACGGCACCCTGGTCCACCCCGGTGACGAAGGCCCGGGGCCCGCGGTCGGCGGCCCGGCGGCGGAACCAGGTCGAGAACCGGGTGCGGGCGTAGGGCGGAAGCAGGCGCTCGGCGGCCATGCCGGCCGTCTTCTCCATCAGCTTGCGGGCCCACGAGCCGGGCGTGCCGGTGAGGGCGTTGACCAGGGGGGCGGCGGCCACCGACATCCGGCCCACCAGGTCGGTGCGGGCCAGCACCTGGTCGGTGACCTGCTCCCGGACGGGCCGGCCCTCGGCGTGGCGCACGGCGTGGGCCCGCATCATCAACCGGGGGAAGTCGAGCTGCCACTCGTGGGGCGGCACGTAGGGGCACTTCGGGTAGCAGAGCTTGCACTGGTAGCACTCGTCGACCACCCGGTCCTGGTCCGCCGTGGTCAGGGCCGACACGTCGCCGTCGTTGGCGTCGATGAGGGCGAACATCGTCGGGAACGACGGGCACAGGTTGAAGCAGAGCCGGCACCCGTGGCACAGGTCGAACACCCGCTCGAGCTCGCCCCGCAGGTCCCCCTCGTCGAGGTAGGCGGGGTCGTCCGGGGTGTAGGTGGTCGTCATCGGAGCTCCAGGGTCCTCACTCGAGTGGCCCGGCCGCAGCCCCGGGGTGGTGTCCCCGGGGCCCGGCCGCGCCGCGGGTCGTCAGGAGACCGACGTGAGTCCCTCGGTGAAGCGGCCGGCGTGGCTCTTCTCGGCCCGGGCCAGGGTCTCGAACCACTCGGCGATCTCCTCGAATCCCTCGTCGCGCGCCGTGCGGGCGAAGCCCGGGTACATCTCGGAGTACTCGTAGGTCTCGCCCTCGATGGCCGACTTGAGGTTGTCCTCGGTCGGCCCGACCGCCGCACCGGTCACCGGGTCCCCCACCTCGCGCAGGAAGTCGAAGTGGCCGAACGCATGGCCGGTCTCGCCCTCGGCCACGGAGCGGAAGAGGGCGGCCACGTCCGGGTAGCCCTCGACGTCCGCCTTCTGGGCGAAGTAGAGGTAGCGGCGGTTGGCCTGGCTCTCGCCGGCGAAGGCCTCCTTCAGGTTGGCCTCGGTCTTGCTGTCCTTGAGTTCGGGCATGGTGTTCCTTTCTGGTCGAGCGGGTCTGGTCGAGCGGGTCTGGTCGATGGGCGGACGGGATCAGGGCAGGGCGGCGGCCATCGGTCCCCGAGCGCGGGACTTGTCCCGGCACGACGGGCACAGGCCACGGAAGACGACCTCGGCCGAGCCGACCTCGAACCCGAGATCGGCACCGTCGGGCACGGCCAGGTCGGGGAAGTCGACCATCAGGTCGCGGACGCTGCCGCAGCGTCGGCACACCAGGTGGTGGTGGGGGTCGTCGACGTTGGGGTCGAAGCGGGTCCGCCCGGTGCCGACGTCGAGGGCGGCGATCTCCCCCAGCTCGGCCAGGTCGTGGAGCGTCTGGTAGACGGTCTTGAGCGAGATGGTCTCCATCTCCTCGGACGCCGCGGCGTGCACCGCCTCGGCCGACGGGTGGGTCTCGTCGCCCTGGAGGATCCGGAAGATGCATTGGCGCTGGGCCGTGACCTTGCGCCCGGAGGCCCGGAACAGGTCGGTCAACTCCTCGGGCGTGCGCATGCCCCGGACAGTATCACCAACAATTGTCAAACAACAATCATTGGTGAAATGGCCCGTCAGACGGTCAGAGCGGTCAGACGGGCGGCAACCCGAGGCCGGCCCGCCACTGGTTGGTGTCGTTGGTGCACGGGAACGGCTCGGCCGGCACCTCGAGCTCAAGGCGCTCGCAGATCGGTGCCCACCCGTCGGACGGGGTCCACTCGAGGAGGCGCTCCTCGGCGACCCCGGCACGCACCTCGTCGTTGTGCCGGATGAAGGCACCGATCATGGCGTCCCGGTCACCCAGCTGGTCGCAGAAGCGCTCGGTCAACAGCAGCCGCACGGTGTCGAACCACGGGGCCATCTCCGGCGGTGCGTGGTCGAAGACCTGGAAGATGGTGTTCGACGCGCTCCGGTACCAGTCCTCGGGGTCCCGCACCGACAGGATGACCATGGCGTCCGGATTGGCGGCGGCCAGCTCGGGCCAGAACGACGCCCCCGGCCAGTCGACCTGGGCCACGTACCCGGCGGTCAGGTCGTCCCAGTCCACGTCCCCGCCCTCGATGGCCGCCGTCCACTTCGGGATCTGCGCCGGGTCCTCGAAGATCTCGTACATGTGGTGGGTGGGCCCACCGAGCAGCTGTTCGAGGGCCACCTTCAACGAGTTGGTGCCCGTCCGACCGACCCCTGCTCCCACGACCTGCAGCGCCATGACGTTCCGCCTCCTCCGCCGGACCGGCCATCGGCCCCGGCGGATCGATGGTAGCCCTACCGACCCCCGCCGGCCCCCGGTCCCCGCCGACCCCCGGTCCCCCTCGGATGCCCGGCCCCCCGGTGCCCGGCCCCCGGGTGCTCCCCTGTCCACGTGTGGCAGGCTTTCCCCATGCCTCCCCCCGCGCCGTCGTCGTCGGCGACCCACGAGCCGTTCACCCGCGACCGCGGCCCTGGCCCGACTGGCCACCGAGACCTTCGACGTGCTGGTCGTCGGCGGGGGGATCACCGGGGCGGGCGTGGCCCTGGACGCCGCCAGCCGGGGACTGAAGACGGCCCTGGTGGAGGCCGACGACTTCGCCTCGGGCACCTCGTCCAAGTCCTCCAAGCTGATCCACGGCGGGCTGCGGTACCTGCAGCAGCACGAGTACCGCCTGGTCTACGAGAACCTGGCCGAGCGCCAGCGCCTCTTGGACAACGCCCCCCACCTGGTCTCGCCCCTCCCCTTCCTCATCCCCCTGTTCGGCAAGCCCGGCGTGGTCAACAAGAGCGTGGCCCGCGTCTACCGGACCGCCCTGTGGCTGTACGACCTGACCGGTGGGGTGCGCATCGGCCGCCGCCACGAGAAGGTCACCCGGGAACAGGCCCTCGCCCACATGCCCACCCTGCGGGCCGACCGCCTGGCCGCCGGCTTCCTCTACTGGGACGCCCGCTCGGACGACTCCCGGCTCACGCTGACCGTGCTCCGCACCGCCGTCCTCGACCACGGCGCCACCGCGGCCAACCACACCCGGGTCACCGGACTGACGACCGACGACACCGGGCGCATCCGCGGCGCCACCGTCGCCCCCGACGGGGCCGAGCCGTTCGCCGTCCGGGCCTCCGTGGTGGTCAACGCCGCCGGCGTCTGGTCCGACGAGGTGCGCACCCTCGACGAGGGGCACGACCCCCACTCCATCCGGCCGGCCAAGGGCATCCACATCACCGTGCCCGAGGAGGCGTTCCCGTGCGACATCGCCGCGGTGATCCCCGTCCGCGAGGACAAGCGGTCGATCTTCGTGGTCTCCTGGGGCGACCAGGTCTACCTGGGCACCACCGACACCGCGTGGGACGGCCCCCTCGACGACCCGTCGTGCACCCCCGAGGACGTCGACTACATCCTGGGGGCCGCCAACGCCGTGTCCACCCGCCAGCTCACCCGGGCCGACATCACCGGCATCTGGTCGGGCCTGCGGCCGCTCCTCGCCCCCGAGCAGAAGGGCGGGACCAGCGAGCGCACCGCCGACCTGTCCCGCCGCCACACCGTGCGCACCTCGGAGGGCGGACTCGTCTCGGTGACCGGCGGCAAGCTCACCACCTACCGCAAGATGGCCGAGGACACGGTCGACGTGGTCACCGCCGCCCTCGGTCGCAGGGGCCTGCGGTGCCGCACCAAGAGCCTGCGCCTCCACGGTGCGCCGGCGGGCCGGCGGGTGGAGCCGAGGGCCGGAGGGGCCGGGGCCAACCTGCGCACCGACCCGGCCCATCCCGAGACGACCCGGGCCACCATCCTGGCCGGCCGCTACGGGACCGAGGCACCGGCGGTACTGGCCATGGCCGAGGGCCGACCCGAGCTGTTGGAGCCGTTGGTGGCCGGCCTCCCGTACCTGGCCGTCGAGGCCCTGTGGGCGGCGCGGCGGGAGATGGCCGGCGCCGTCGGCGATGTCCTCGACCGCCGCACCCAGTCCTCCTACCGCGACGCCCGGGCGGCGGCCGACGCGGCCACGACGGTGGCCGCCCTCATCGGTCCCGAGCTCGGCTGGGACGACGACCGGGCCCGGGACGAGGCCGCGGCCTACGCCGCCCGCATCCGGTCCGACCTCCTCCGGGCCGGGCTGGACCCGGACGGCTCCCCTCCTGCGGGCACACCGGGCGCACCGGGTGGACGGGGCGCGCCGGACGAACCGGTGGCCGGTGCGGCGGCCCGCGCTGCGGCCGGTGCGGTGGCCGGTGCGGCGGCCGGCGCCACCGACACGACCGGGCCGGCCGCATCGTGATCCGGCCCACCCCGGTCACCCCGATCGACGCGCCCCCGGCCGGCGTCACCGACCGCCTGGCCACGGCGCGGGTGGCCGTCGACGACGACCTGGCCCGCCGCCTCGCCGACGCCTGCCACTCGGTGTCGGTGCTCGACGACGACCGGGCCGAGGCCGGCCGGGACTGGTGGCCGCTGGCCATCGGCTGGGCGGCGGCCGGGGCCGTGCCGTCCCGCCCCGCCCTGGTGGCCCGACCCACCGACACCGCCCAGGTGGCGGCCGTGCTGGCCCTGTGCGACACCGCCGGCGTGCCGGTCACCCCGGCGGGCGGCCGCAGCGGGGTGTGCGGGGCGTCGGTCCCGCTGTTCGGCGGCGTGGCCCTCGACCTGTGCGGCCTGGCCGGGATCGGCGACGTGGACGACGTCTCCCTCGTCGCCGACCTGCGGGCCGGCACCTTCGGGCCCGACGTGGAGGCCGGCCTGCGGGACGGGCACGGGCTCACCCTCGGCCACTGGCCCCAGTCGATGGACCTCTCGACGGTGGGCGGCTGGCTGGCGTGCCGGGGGGCCGGCCAGTACTCCAACCGCTACGGGAAGATCGAGGACATGGTCCTCGGGCTCGAGGTGGTGCTGGCCGACGGCCGGATCGTCCGCACCGGGGGCACCGGGCCCCGCTCGGCCACCGGGCCCGACCTCACCCAGCTCTTCGTGGGCAGCGAGGGCACCCTCGGGGTCATCACCGAGGGCCGGTTCCGGGTGCACCCGGTGCCCGAGGGCGAGGGCCGCCGGTCGGTCGGGTTCGCCACCTTCGCCGAGGGCCTCGACGCCTGTCGCCGGATCCTGCGCCGCGGGGCGTCGCCGGCCGTCCTCCGCCTCTACGACACCACCGAGTCGGGGCGGAACTTCGACCAGCCCGACACCAACGTGCTCATCGTCCTCGACGAGTCCGACCCGGCCCTGGTGGATGCCACCCTGGCCGTGGTCGACCAGGAGTGCGCCGGGGCGGCGGAACTCGACGTGGCCCTGGTCGACCGGTGGCTCTCCCACCGCAACGACGTGTCGGCCCTGGCCCCCCTGTGGCGGGCGGGCGTGGTCGTGGACACCGTCGAGGTGTCGGCCCGCTGGGCGTCGCTGCCCGGTCTGTACGCAGCCGTGCTCGACGCCCTCGGCGGGGTGCCCGGCACGCTGGTCGCCTCGTCCCACCAGAGCCACGCCTACACCGACGGGGCCTGCCTCTACTTCACCTTCGCCGGCCGACCGCCCGAGGAGTGCGCACCCGATCGACGGGACGCCTGGGTGGGCGACTACTACCGCCGCGCCTGGGACGAGGTCACCCGGGCCACCATCCACGCCGGCGGCGCCATCAGCCACCACCACGGCATCGGCCTCAACCGCGGACGCTTCCTGGCCGACGGCCTGGGGGGCGCGTTCGACGTCCTGGTGGCGGTCAAGCACGCCCTCGACCCCCGGGGCATCCTCAATCCCGGGAAGCTGGGCCTCCCGTCCGCCTTCGGGCCGGTGCCCTGGCCGTGAGCATCCTGGTCGTCGACGTCGGCACCTCCGGCGTGCGCGGTGCGGTGGTCCGCCCGGACGCCACCGTCGAGCACATCCACCACGTCCCGGTCCTGCCCGACACCCCGTTCCCCGGGCTCGTCGAGTTCGACGGCTCCGCCATCGCCGCCGCCGTGCTCGAGGTGGCCGGCCGGAGCCTGTCCGACGGCGGGCCGGTCGAGGCGGTCGGGATCGCCAACCAGCGCGCCTCCAGCCTGGTGTGGGACCGGGCCACCGGCATCCCCGTCGCCCCCGGGCTCGGCTGGCAGGACCTGCGCACCGTGGGGACGTGCCTCGAGCTCCAGGGCCAGGGCATCCGGGTCGCCCCCAACGCCTCGGCCACCAAGCTGGCCGCCATCCTGGACCTCGTCGACCCCGACCGGGCCCGTGCGGAACGGGGCGAGCTCGCCTTCGGGACCATCGACACCTGGGTGGCCTGGATCCTGTCCGGCGGCGAGCTGCACGTGACCGACGCCTCCAACGCCGGGGTCACCGGCCTCGTCCACGGCGACGGGAACGGCTGGAGCGCGCCGCTGCTGTCGGCGCTCCGCATCCCCGAGGCGGTCCTGCCGTCCATCGTCGACTCGTCCGGCGTGATCGGCCCGGCGTCGACCCTGGCCGGCGCACCCCCGATCGCCGGGATGGCCGGGGACCAGCAGGCCTCCCTCATCGGCCAGAGCTGCACGGCGGCCGGACAGGCCAAGGCCACCTTCGGGACCGGCGGGATGCTCGACCAGTGCATCGGGACCGACCGCCCGCCCCAGGCCGTCCGGGGGCCGGCCGGGACCATCCCGATCATCGCCTGGCGCCGTGGCGGGCGGATCACCTGGGGTCTCGAGGCCATCATGCTGTCGGCCGGCACCTGCGTGGAGTGGTTGCGCGACGACCTCGGGATCATCGACGATGCCGCCGACTCGGCCACGGTGGCCGCCCGCTGCGACGACACCGGCGACGTCTGGTTCGTGCCCGCCCTGCTCGGACTGGGCACCCCGGTCTGGGACTTCGGCGCCCGGGGCACGCTCACCGGGCTCACCCGGGGCAGCGGCCGGCCCGAGATCGTGCGGGCCGTGCTGGAGGGCGTCGCCCATCGCGGCGCCGACCTCCGGGAGGCCGCGGCCGCCGACTCGGGCCTGCCGATCGCGTCGCTCCGGGTCGACGGCGGCATGACGGCCAACCCCGTGTTCACCCAGGCCCTGGCCGACGCCTGCGGGTGCCCCATCGAGGTCTCCCCGGTGCTCGAGGCCACCACCCTCGGCGCCGCCTTCCTGGCCGGCATGGCCGTGGGCCTGTGGGCCGACGAGGCCGACGTGGCCGCCGCCTGGATCCCCCGGGCCGAGGTGCTGCCCACCCGCACCGACCCCGAGCGCACGGCGGCCCGGTCGCGGTGGCTGGAGGCCCGCTCCCGGGCCGAGGGCGCCATACCCGAGCTGTCGGGCCTCGACTTCTGAACCGGTCGGTCTCCGGGGCGGGCTCAGGTCGGAGGCGGGCACAGGCGGAGGCGGGCTCAGTCGGGGTCGGCGCGGGGCGGGGTGACCTACGCCCGTGCCCGGGACGGGTGCAGGTCGGGGGCAGACCCCGGTGGTGCGTTGTGGGGCCGGGAAGGTGCCCCCTACACTGGGTCGAGGAGCACCCGCGGCACCGTCGCGCACCCACCGGCCCGGGCCGGGGAAGCAGGAGACCCATGACCACCGGCATCGAGACACGGGATGCGGGTGACCTGCCCGGACCGGATCCCGCCGCCCCTGCCCTGCCGGTCCCGTCGGCCACTCCGGTCGACGATGCCGTCGGACTGGCCCGTGACCTGCACGCCGCGCTGTCCGGGGTCCTGCTCGGCACCCCGGTGGCCGTCACCACCGCGGTGGTGGCCGCGCTGTCCGGGTCCCACCTCCTGATCGAGGACGTGCCAGGCGTGGGCAAGACCGTCCTGGCCCGGGCGCTGGCCACCGCCCTCGGCGCCGAGCTCTCCCGGGTCCAGGGTCACCCGGACCTGCTGCCGTCCGACATCACCGGCGTGACCGTGTACTCCCCGGACACCGCCACCTGGGAGTTCCGACCGGGCCCCGTGTTCGCCAACGTGGTCCTCCTCGACGAGATGAACCGGACCCCGCCCCGCACCCAGTCGGCCCTGCTGGAGTCGATGGAGGAGCAGCAGGTGTCGATCGACGGCGAGTCGTGGCCGCTCCCCCGCCCCCACCTGGTGATCGGGACCCAGAACCCGATCGGCCAGGTGGGCACCTACCCCCTCGCCGAGAGCCAGCTCGACCGCTTCGGGCTCTCCACCTCCATCGGCTACCCCGATGCCGAGGTCGAGACCCGGCTCGTGCTCCACAACGGCGGTCGCTACGCCCTCGACTCCCTGGTGCCGGTGGCCGACACCACCCGGTGGGAACGGGCCATCGCCGCCACGGCCGAGGTGCTCGTCGTGCACGAGGTGGCCGCCTACGCCGTCGCACTCGTGCGGGCCACCCGGACGACCGGGGCGGTGCGCCTCGGCGCCAGCCCCCGGGCCGCCATCTCGCTCCTGCGCTCGGCCCAGGCCCACGCGGTGCTGTGCGGCCGCCCCTACGTCACCCCCGGGGACGTCCAGGCCGTCGCCGTGGCCTGTCTGTCCCACCGGCTCATCGCCGAGGGCACGGCGGGCGAGGGCCCGGTGCTGGTCGGCCGCGTCATCGCCGACACCCCCGCCCCCACCACGTGAGCCGCACGGCCGCCCCCCGTCCTCGGCAGGGCCGGTGGCGGGCGGTGCAGGCCGCCCTGGTCGGCATCGCCGCCGGCATGATCGGGGTGGCCGTCTCGCGGGCGCTGTTCGGCCCCGAGGCCGCACCGGTCGGGATCGTCATCGGGGGCGCCGCCCTGATCGTCGGCACGCTGGCCTCGTGGCGACTCCAGCGCCAGCACCGTCCGGCCGTCTCCCCGGCCATCCCCCGTGGCGTGCGCCTGCGCCGTCGGGCCCACCCGGTGGCCTGGATCGGCCCGGTGGCCGGCAGCATCATCACCATGCTGGCCTGGTCCGGTGTCGCCCACTCCAGCGGCTCGGGCTGGGTCCAGGCCGTCGGCGCGCTGCTCGGCGCCTTCCTGCTGGTGGGCCTGGTCGCCCCCGTGGTGCCGGCCCGGCGGGTCGGGATCGTGTGCACCGCCTGTCCCGCCGACGGCCGGGCGGGACAGGTGCTCGAGCTGACCTGCGAGGTCGACCGCCCCGTCCGACTCCGTCCCCGGTACCCGGTGGGCCCCGAGCAGCAGGCCGGCGGGCGCCAGCGCGGGCCCCGGACCGTCGTCGTGCGGTGCACGCCACCACGGCGCGGTGTCCTCGACGCCGTGGTGGTCGAGGTCGCCTCCAGTGCACCGTTCGGCCTCCTGTGGTGGGCCCGGGACGTGGAGGTGGCGCTGCCCCGCGTCCTGCACGTCGCCCCGCGCACCGGCGAGCACGACCGCCCCCTGACCTCGACGGCCGACGCCCACGGTGAGGCGGTGCCCCGGGTGCCCTCCGGCATGGGCGAGCCACGGGGCGTCCGCCCCTACGCGCCGGGCGACCCCCGCAAGGCCGTCCACTGGCCGGCCACCGCCCACGCCGGCACCCTGATGGTCCGCGAGTCGGAACGCCAGACGGACGACCCGGTCCTGGTGGAGTTGGTGCTGTCCGAGGACCCGGCCGCCGCCGAGATCGAGGCCGAGCGCATGATGGCCGGGGTCACCGACTGCCTGGCCACCCGCCGGCCGGTGGTGCTCGTCACCCGGGAAGCGGGGGGCGCGTGGTGCGCCGGGTGGTCGATCCCGTCGACCTCGGGCGGCGCCTGGCCCGGGCGGTCCCGGGATGACCCTGTGGCAGCGGTTCGTCGAGGTCAACCGGCCCGGGCCCCCGGAGCACTCGATCTCGTTCCGGGCCGCCTCGGTCATGGCCGTCCTCATCGGGATCGGCGCCTGCTGGTCCGAGGGCGAGCTGAGCCCGTCCGTGTCGCTCTTCGCCGTGGTCGCCACCGTGGTCGGCAACGTCGTCTCCTACCGGCGACGGTCCGATCCGTGGCCCGGGGTCAAGCCGGTGCTGGCCGTCTGCGCCATCGGCGGCTTCGTGTGGTTCATCCTGACCGTGACCCGCACCGCGTCACCGGGCGACATCGCCACCGTCGAGTCGCCCCTGGCCGTGCTGTTCGCCTGGGTCCTGTCGACCCACGCCTTCGACGTCCCGTCCCGGCGCGACGTGACCTACTCGTTGGCCGGGTCGACGGCACTGGTGGCGGTGGCCGCCGCCCAGTCGGTCGACCTGGCGTTGGGGGCCTGGGTCCTGGCCTGGGTGGGCTGCGGCGTGTGGGGTCTCGTCGCCATGTGGCAGTCGCTGTCGGAGACCAAGGGCGTCCCGTGGCGGCCCCTGGTGGCGGCCGGCGCCCTGGTGGCGGTGGCCGCCGTGGTGCTGGTGGCCGTCCTGCCCGCCCCGAAGGTGTCGACGTCGCTGGCCTTCACCTCCGCGTCGCCGAACTCGCAGGCCGTCTCCTCGCCCACCAACCTCACCGAGGGCAACGGCGCCCTCCCGGCCCACGCCGCCAACGCCGCCGGACGCACCGGGGTCGGCGGGTTCCTCGGGTTCGCCAAGTCGCTCGACACCGCCGACCGGGTCTCCCTCGGGAACCAGGTGATCATGCGGGTGCGGGCCTCCCGCCCCAACTACTGGATCGGCCAGACGTTCGACACGTGGAACGGCCGGTCCTGGATCCAGTCCGGCAATCCCCTCAACGGCCCACGGGTGGAGCGGGTGAGCGGCGGCTCGCCCTTCACCATCCCCACCTACACGGACCAGGTCGCCGACCTCGGTCCGGGCACCCCGGACATCCAGACCTTCTACCTGACCCAGGGCGGGCCCAACCTGGTGTTCCACGCCGACAACATCCAGCGGGTCTACCTGCAGACCCGGACCGTCCTGGTGACCCCCGACAGCACCATCGCCTCGACCACGTCCATGGGACCCGGGACGATCTACACGGTGGTCTCGAACGACACCGGCGGCACCCCCGCCCAACTCCGGGCGGCGACCGCGCGACGGCCGGCACGGCCGGCACCATGACCCTCCAGGGGGCCAATCCCACCTACCCGGGCCGGTACACGCAGCTCCCCCGGGTCGACCCCCGGGTGACCGCCCTGGCCAGGTCGATCACCGCGGGGATCGGGTCGCCGGCCGGTGCCGGCCCCGGCACCGCCGGCGTGCCCACCGCCCCCACCACCGCCCCCGGCGCCTACGTCGACCCCCACACCTACGACAAGGTGCAGGCCGTCGAGCAGTGGATGACCTCCCACGTCCACTACACGACGGACATCCCCCCGCTGCCGGCCGGGGCCGACGCCGTCGACTCGTTCCTGTTCGGCACCCGCCGGGGCTTCTGCGAGCAGATCTCGACGGCCACCGTGGTCATGCTGCGCAGCCTCGGGATCCCGGCCCGGGAGGCCGTCGGGTACGTGCCGGGCCCGTACAACCCGATCACCGACCTCTACGACATCCAGGCCAAGGACGCCCACGCCTGGGTCCAGGTCTGGTTCCCCGGCTACGGCTGGCAGAGCTTCGATCCCACCGCCTCCGTGCCGCTGGCCAATCCCGCCCCCGGATCGGTGCTGGCCCACTCGTTCGGACACGTGCTCGGACGGGTCCCCTGGATCCCGATCTCCGCCGTCGTGGTGGTCGCCGCGGTCGTCGTGTGGTGGGCCCGGCGTCGCTCCCGCCGGCCGTCCACCTGGGCGCACCAGGTGGCGAGCGACGTGTCGGCCGGGGGTGCCCGGCTCCGACTCCCCCGCCGGACCGACGAGACCCTCTCGTCCTACGCCGGCCGGTTGACGTTCGCCGAGCCCGACCTGGCCCGTGACCTGCTGGCGGTGACCGGGCTGGTCGAGCGCTCCATCTACGGCGGTGTCGAGCCGAGCGCCGAGCAGATCGCCGCCGCGCTGTCCGTCACCCGTCGGTTCAGGCGGGTTCCGAAGCGGCGCGGGCGGAGGGCGGTCGGGGGTCCGGATGGTGGAGTCGGTGGGCCCGGTCGGCCCGGTGCCGCCGTCGGTGGACGCCGGCGGGCAGCGCCGGTCGGGGACGCCGGGGGCCGAGGTCAGTCCCGGGAGTGGGCCAGCGCCTCGTCGAACGACGCACCGGCGGCCAGCAACGGGCGATAGCCCATGAGCTTGGCCGGCTGGCTGAGGGTGAGCACCCCGCCCAGTCGGTCGCCGGAGCGGTAGAGGGCGACCATCCTGCCCTCGGAGCCCGAACCGCTGACCACCACGACCTCGTCGTCGGCGGCAGGGAGGCCGATCATCTGGATCTTGGTCGTGTACTGATCGGACCAGAAGAACGGAACCGGGTCGTAGGGCACGGCACGGGCCGATCCGGCGACCAGGTTCCGGGCCGACGCCGCACCTCCCTCGGCGGCGTTCGTCCAGTGCTCGACACGGGCGGGGCGACCCGTGCTCGGTCGGACCCAGTTGGCCACGTCGCCGGCGGCCACGACGCGGTCGGCCGCGAACAGGCTGCCGTCGCAGAGGACACCGTTGTCGAGCGTCACCCCGGAATCGGTCAACCAGTCCACGGAGGGGGACACCCCGATCCCGACCACCACGACGTCAGCCGGGATCCTCGTCGCATCGTCGAGGCACACGGTCACCGGATCGGGTCCGCCCGGGTCGGTCTCGAGGTGGTCGATGGTGATGTTGCAACGCAGGTCCATTCCGTTGGCCAGGTGGAGATCGGCACAGGCCTGGCCCATCTCGTCGCCCAGTACCCGGGCCAGCGGCGTGTGATACGACTCGAGCAGGGTCACCCGTGCGCCCAGCCCCTGGCAGGTCGCCGCCACCTCGGAGCCGATGAATCCGGCGCCGACGACCACTACCCGGGGCTCGTCCCCGGCGGCGGCGATCCCGGCCTTGATCCCGAGGCAGTCGTCGAGCGTCCGCAGCATCCAGACCCCCGGCATCCCCTCGGTGCCGGGCAGCCGACGGGTGGCGGCCCCGGTGGCGATGACCAGTCCGTCGTACGCCACCTCGGTACCGTCGTTGCACGCCACGGTCCGGGCGTCGGTGTCGAGGGCCACGGCGCGACGGCCGAGGCGGAATTCGAGCCCGAGGGCGTCGTGGGCGTCCGGGGTGTGGTGGTGGATCCGCTCCACGTCCCACTTGCCGGCCAACACCTGCTTGGAGAGCGGCGGACGGTCGTAGGGAGCGTGCACCTCGTCACCCACGATGATCACCGGACCGGTGTGGCCCTCGTGGCGGATCTCCTCGGCGGCCCGGAGGCCGGCCAGCGAGGCACCGACCACGAGGATCGTTCCATCTGGGGACACGGGATCGCTCATGGGGCGAATCGTAGAGGCGGCATCCAGGTGGGCGCCGATCGCGGCGACGCGCCCTGACGGCACTGTCCCGTGCACCGGTCCACTCCGCGATCCCGCTGCACACTGGCGGGGCGTGCCCTCCGGCGGTCAGTCGTGATCCGGACAGTCGTGATCCGGACCGTCGTGATCCGGTCGGTCGAGTACGAGGTCTGGTTCCTGACTGATCGGCGGTCGGGGCGTGAAGGACCACGAGGAGTAGCCGTCGGGGGACCGCTGCGTCCCGGGATCCGACCGTCGGTGGGCTCTGGGCGGTGCTGGCGCGTGAACAGCAGATCCCGGTGGCCCCCGAGTTGCTGGTCCAGCCGCTTATGGGTGCCCCCGACCGGCACTTACACGGGTGATCCGCACCTTGGACAGACCACACGAGAAGCCTTTTCTCGAGTGGAAGTCCAACCAGGAGGTGCGAGATGCAGTGGAGTCCGGTATTCGAGTGTTCGGTCGGGTCTGACGGCGAGAAGACCTATCGGGTCGGCCACGAGCTGGTCGATGAGTTTCTGGTGTTCGCCTCGGCCCGATGCCGACCGAGCACGGTGCGGGCCTATGCCCACGACCTGAAGGTCTTCTTCGGGTTCGTCGACAAGGAGCCCGCCGAGGTGACGCCGAAGGACGTGTTCGTCCTTCATCACCGAGCCAGCAGCGGTCCCGGTCCGGGGCGGGCAACATCGTGCGGATCAGCGACGGTGGGTCCGGTCTGTCGGTGGCGACGGTGAAGCGGCGACTGGCTGCGGTATCGAGCTTGTTCAGTTACCTGGTCATCCGAGGAGACGCCGGTGTGACTGCCAACCCGGTGCCCCGGGGCATGCCCAGCCGACGGAGCCGCCACCGTGACCAACGAGGTGTGCCCCTGGTCAAGGGTGTGCGCCGGTTGCCCCGGATCCTCGACGCTGACGAGGTCGAGTTGTTGCTGGCAGCGTTTCCGTACCGACCGACCGGGCCATGGCCCTGGCCATGTTGCTCGGGGGCCTGCGCCGATGCGAGGTGCTGGGTCTGCGGCTGGAGGATCTCCGGGTCGGCGAGAAGCAGCTGTTCATCGCTGACGGCAAAGGCGGCCACCAACGACTGGTCCCCATCTCGCCGACCTTCTTCGCCACGGTGGCCGACTACCTCAACCGGGAACGACCACCGGACGCCGCCACCGACCGCCTGTTCGTTGTCCTCAAAGGTCCACGACACGGGCAGGCTCTCTCCACCGAAGGTCTGGACGAGGTGTTCAGCGCCGCCCGGGCCCGGGCCGGACTGGTGCATGGGACCTGCCACGAGCTCCGCCACACCTGCTTCACCCGGTTGAAGGAGGCGGGCATGGCCATCGAGGCCATTCAGATGTTGGCCGGTCACCGGTCCATCGCCTCCACCCGGATCTATCTCCGTCTGGGAGGCGACTGGCTGGCCAACGAGTATCGACGGGCCGCTGAGGCCATGATGCCCAGGCGAACGTGGGGGTGGCCCGATGAGCGCACTCGCCCTCCCACTTCCCGAGCCCGAGTCGGCTGGCCGGGCCGGCGGGCGCGGTCGCCCGGAGATCACCTGGCCGAGATTGCCCAACGTGCGCCCTTGATGGCCATGACCATGGCCGACTATCTTGGACCAACTGTCCGTCTCGTCCAGACCGGGAACCGTCGGTGCGTTCGACATCGCACTGCGGTTCTTCGCCGGTCGGGTGACCGAGGCGGATCGCTGATGCGTCTGTGTCGCCGACATCGAGCGTCGCCACATCGAGGACTTAAGCTGTGGCAGGCCAAGCGCCCGGGCCAGCACGGGAGTAGCTCTCGACCACGACCATTCGCCACCGGCTGGGGCTGCTCCGCACGTTCTTCGAGCGGATCATCGAGTGGGGCTATGACGACGCTCCGGCCCGGGTGCCCATCTTCCCTGGCGACTTCCCGAAGGCTGACGAGCCGCTGCCCAAGTTCCTCGATGATCACACCATGGCCAAGTTCATGCCGCGGTGGCCAAGGACACCAACCCACGCCGGCGACTCATGATGGAGCTGCTGGCCCGCACCGGCATGCGGGTCGGCGAGCTGGCCTCGCTCGAAGACAACGCCATGGTCCAGATCAGCGAGACCTTCTGGCTGCGGATCCCGGTCGGCAAGCTTCACAACGACCGCTACGTGCCGCTCCACCCGATCCTGGTCGACCTCATCTCCGACTATCGGAAGTCGAGACGTCCGGACCCTTCGGGTCACCTCGTGGTCCGCGACGACGGCCAGCCCTTCGACCGGCGGACGGTCCATCGCTACGTCGAGTCGACGGCCAAGCGGGCGGGCATCGGACATGTCCACCCGCACCAGCTCCGCCACACTCTGGCCACACAAGCGATCAACCGAGGCATGAGCCTCGAGGCCATCGCCGCCCTGCTCGGCCATCGGTCCATGCGGATGACCATGACCTATGCCCGGATCTCGGACCGCACCGTCGCCGACGAGTACTTCCGGGTGACCGAGGCTGTCGAGGCCAACTACGGACGAACCGACGCACTCCCGGACACCGCAGCAGGGGCCAACATGCGGAGGCTGGCTGCCGACCACCGGAGGATGCTCGGCAACGGCATGTGCACGAGGCCCGTCGCCCTCGACTGCTCGTTCGAGTTGGCCTGTGAACGCTGCAACTTCTTCGAGACCGGACCACAGTTCATCCCAATCCTCCGTCGTCACGCGACCATGCCACTGAACACGCTCAGGAAGACCGGATCGTCCTCTTTCGACCGCCTCATCAAGGGCATCGACGGAGACCCGTTGAGTGTGGTTCGATGAGCCTCAGTTCAGGGCCAGTGGATCACCCGTGTAACAACACTTCCGCCACGGTTCCACAGGTCGGTCCCCTGGCATTTCGCACCCAGACCGGTAGCGGCCGGTCTTGACATATATCGATATACGCATATGATCGTCAGGTGGCCCGTACGCCGACGACAACCGATGCGTTCAACGCTGTTTCTGAAGGCAACCGTCGAGCACTGTTGGACGCCCTCGGCACAGATGAAGCCACTGTCGGCGACCTCGTTGATCGGCTTGGACTAAGTCAACCCCAGGTGTCGCAGCACCTCGCAGTGCTCCGTGCCGTCGGATTGGTGTCTGTCCGAGTTGATGGCCGACGTCGCTGGTACCGGGTCAATGGACCGGCGTTGCAACCCGTCTTCGAGTGGGTTCGCGGCTTCGAGTCGACCTGGAACAACCGACTGGACCGGCTCGACGATGTCCTCGTCGAGCTCCAAACGAAGGAGGAATCGACATGAACAGCTCAATCGGCAATCGCCACGGCACTGCCGTATTCACGTTGCCGTCGGATGACGAGATTCTGGTCACCCGGGAGTTCGACGCACCGGCGGATCTCGTGTTCGACGCCTGGACGACGCCCGACCTCGTCAAGCGGTGGTGGGCAGGCGACCGAGGTCAGGTGACCGAAGCCCAGATCGATCTGCAGATCGGTGGGCGTTGGCGGTGGGTCATCACCGCGAACGGTGGCTTCGAGGTGGCCTTCAGTGGCGAATTCCGCTAGATCGAACGGCCGCACCGCATTGTCAGGACTGAGGTCTTCGAGATGTTCCCCGACGCCGAAGCCCTCAGCACGATCACCTTCGATGAGTCCAATGGCGTCACGACGTTGAAGATCCTGGGGCTCTTCGCGACCAAAGATATCCGCGACGCGGCAATCGCCTCCGGAATGGAGGATGGACTCCAGACGTCGCTCGATGAGCTGGAAGTGCTCGTCCTTCAAGCGCTGTAAACCGGCTACCAGGGGCGGGGGTTCGGTGAGAACCTCCTCCCCTGGCGGTCGTCCCTATCCGAGCAAGATGGCACCAAGCGCGATCTCGAGGGTCGCCTAACGCCGGTGCCAGCCAGTGCGGCCGTCCCAGACCACCGGATGGGTGGGACGCCTATTGCAGCGACGCTGGACCTGGAGGATGATCGCCCGGCGGCCAAACGCTGACCTCTGCGATCTGCTCAGGACGGATGCTGTCCAGTGACCCATCGGGCACGTATGTAAACCCGCATAGGAACAGCCTGGTCGGGGAAGGCTTCGTCGAGGTGGTGTCGGGCGCTCTCGACCAACTCCGCAAACGACGGGGCCGTCAAATCGACTTGGACAAGCAACGCCAGGGTCCCGGTCCAAACAAGGCTGCCGTCCGGAGCCTCAGAATCCCGCTTCGGCTTCGTGAAAAAGGGCACTTCGGGAGGCAGCGGTTCAGGTCGGTCGAGTCCTCCAACCAGTGTCTCCATGGTCAAAGCCTACGACTCCACCAACATCGAGAAGGGTGCCCCTGAACACCGGGTCGCGGATCACCGGTTCGGGATGAACCGACCTACGTCTTGGCGATGATCGCCAGCCAGGCACGGGCTCCCTCGGGGTCGATGGTGATCTCGATCCGGGACGGCTCGATCGACTCGATGCGCCACCCATCGGCGAAGCTCGACTCGATCTCGGCTCTGCTCACCCGTCGCGGACCCCAGTCGCCCGGCTGTCGGTCGCTGAAACAGAGCATGTAATAGCGACCGTCGGGTTCAACAGTCGATCCGAGGCTTCTGACAAAGCGCTCCCGGTCGCGGTCATCGAACACGTGGAACAAGCCGCAGTCCAGCACCGTGTCGTACCGGTCGCCACTCGATCCGAGCTCCAGTGCGTCGGCCACCAGGAATCGCGGATCGAGGCGCCGCTCGCGGGCCTTCTCCTCAGCCAGACGGATGGCTCTCGGCGAGAAGTCGATTCCGGTGGATTCGAGGCCGAGCTCGGCGGCCATCAGCGCGTGCTCGCCCGTTCCACAGCCAACGTCGAGCACGCTCCCGGTCAGAGCTCCGGATCGGGCCAGGTCCAAGAATGCCGGTTGGGGGCGCCCGATCTCCCAGGGGGGCGTCCCCTCGTAGGACGAGTCGAAGTCCTGCACGGCGTCAGCCATCCGCCCATGCTATTTCGATCGTGGTGCAGAACGATATGCGGTCGAACCGGCTCCGGATTGACTTCGAATTCCGGGAAGGTGGGGTACTCAGCTGAGCGATTGGCCTCGCTGTTCCAGTGCCTCCCGGATGATCCGAAGCGCCTTCGGCCCGAAGCCATGGAGCGCAGCCAGCTCCTTCGCCGAAACGCCTGCGAGTTGGCCGAGCGAGGTGAAGCCGGCTCCGACGAGCGCCCGGGTTGCCGGTGCTCCGATGCCTCTGGGCAGGTCGAGCTCGTCCTCAGCCACGCAGAGACGCTATCTCCGCGTGTGCTCGCCGACCACCGACTCGATGGCCAACGCAGCATCGGGTCGGGCATCTTCGCAGGGCTCTGGCGGGAGCCCTGCTGTCCGCCATCTGGTGGGTCCCGTTCCCGACCGAAGCGTGGCAACGACGGGAGCGACGTCCGGGGGTCCTCGTCGGTGGGCCCGGTGGGCTCCCGGATCCATCTGTCGTGGTTCTTCAGGCGGTGGGGTGCGCACACGACAGATCCAGGTCGTCCGCACGTCGTCCGTCAGACCCCACACGGGTGCCCCCGGCCGACACACGGGGGATACGGTGAACGCCGTGGATCTCCCAGAGCTACTGATCGGGGACGCCGGCGAATGGCGACGATGGTTGAGCGCCCATCACGCCGATTCGAACGGTGTCTGGCTGGTACTGGCCAAGAAGGGAACGGTCGATCCGACAACCGTCTCGTACGACGAGGCGCTCGACGAGGCGATCTGCTTCGGCTGGATCGATGGTCAATTGGGGCGTCGTGACACTGCTACGTTCCGTCGGCGGTTCACGCCTCGAAGAGCTCGTAGCCCGTGGTCTCAACGGAACGCTGCCATCGCGGAGCGGCTGATCGCCGCCGGCCGAATGCATCGATCCGGTGAGGACGAGGTGCGGAAGGCGAAAGAGGACGGTCGATGGGAGGCCGCCTACGCCGGGCAAGCCAGCAGTGAAGTGCCGGAGGATCTCGTTGCCGCCCTGCGTGCCAATCCGCCCGCACAGGCGATGTTCGAGACGCTCACGGGTGCGAATCGGTACGCCATCCTCTACCGGATCGGAAACGCCAAGAAGCCCGAAACCCGCTCCAGGCGCATCGGTCAGTTCGTCGAGATGTTGGCCCGAGGCGAGACCATCCATCCTCAGGCTCCACGATCACCCGGATAGCGTTTCCACTGCCGGCGGCATGTCCCACGTCACCGGGAGCGTGACGGAGCCGTCAACCCCACAGGCGGCCCTTCTCCGACGTCGCAGAGTCGATCGCCGTCGAAACCTCACTCGTGGCTGGCCACGCTCGTAGGCGGCCGTGCCGGTCAGCGGTTGCTCCAAGAATCCCGTGCCCACCGTCCATGGTCCGTCGCCTCGTTCGCGCAGTGTCATCCTCTCGCCTCCGTTCCAGACCCCGGAGCGCCCAAGGCCAACGGGCATCCGAGCTCTCAGCCGCTCGGTGGGTCCGGTTCCTGACCGAACGGCGGTTGGGGCGTGAACGACCACCGGGGGTCCTCGTCGGTGGGCCCGGTGCGCTTCAGGATCCATCCGTCGTAGGTCTTCAGGCGGTGGTGGTGCGCGCACAACAGGGCCAGGTTGTCGAGGGTGGTGGCCCCACCGAGCGACAGCTCGTCGACATGGTCGATCTCGAGGCCGTAGCGCATGGTGCACCCGGGGACCACGCACGTCCGGTCCCGGAACACGAGGGCGGTCCGCAGCCGCCGGTTGATGGTCCGCCCCAGGTGGCTGACGGCCTTGATGTCGCCCGCCTCGGTGAAGACCACGCTCAAGAACGCATCGGTGGCCAGGGCCTTGGCCAGGGGCACCGGGATGGGTCCGTGACCGTCGAGTTCGCACAGCTCGCCCGGGGCGGCGTGACCCCGCACGAGGGCGTCCCGGTCCACCCGGACCATCACCGTGACCGGGACGGGCCGGTCGACCAGGTCGTCGGCCGTGGCCAGGCCGCAATCGGTGGGACGTGGCGTGCCAGGGCCCACGGCAGGGTGGGCGGCGCCCTCGGCAGCGACCCCGGCACCTCCGGTCGGGTGCCCACCGCTTCCGGTGACCAGGAGGAAGAGGGCGTCGGCCCGGAGGGCGGCCTCGGATTCGTGGGGCGGGGGCTCGCACGGGGGCTCACAGCCAGGTGACTCGTCGCCTGCGGGCGGACGGGACGGCCCCGACCCCACCCCGGCGGCCGGAGGGCCGGTCGCCGGCCTCCCGTCGGGCACTGCGCAGGCGGGTGACGGCGGGAAGGAGGTGGGCCAGCAGGGCCGCACCCCGTTCGGGGGTGTCGCTGCCCTGATAGCAGAACGCCCCCTCGGCGTCGGTCCAGTGGGAGAAGTGACGCTTGGCGTGGACGCGCCGGGCACCGGCCAGCGGATCGTGGCGGGTGGCGGTGGCCCGGGACCGCTGGCAGCGCTCCTTGGTGGCCTGGAGGGACTCGTGCTCGGAGCCGGCCAGCAGGTGGGTCTCGGCCCGGGGGTCGAGGGTGGCCGCATCGGTGATCTCGGCGGCCTTGGGACCCGACAGCCTGCCCTGGCGCAGGGCCGCTTCGACCGAGGGGAGCCCCTCGAGCTGTTGCCCGGTCTCCAGGGTGCGCTTGGCCTGGCCGGCCGATCCCCCCTCCAGGGTGGCCAGCAGGCCGGCCGGTGAGCGGTGCCCCTCCGCCTCCCACTGGCCCGAGGCGGCGATGCGGGGGGCGAGCAGGGTCTTGCCCGCCACCCCCAGTCGCTCCACCTTGGCGAAGGCGGCGTACAGGTTGGCGGCGTCCGGGCCCACCAGGGTGTCGGGGTCGAGGTCGGCCAGCAGGTCGGCCAGGGCGGCGGAGACCGAGGCCATGCGGGACGACAGGCCGGGCCGGTGCCCGGCGGGGTCGGAGGTGGGGTGGAGCGAGGTGGCCAACGCCATGGGCCCATCGTTGCCGGAGGGTGTGACGGCCTGCGCCGGTGCCCCGGGTGTGGGGCTCAGCCGCCGAACATCGTCATCCACTGCTCGGGCGTCTTCAGCCGGAAGACGTAGTTGTGGGCCCGGGTGTGGCCCATGGTGGCCGACGGTTCGGGCGAGTAGAAGTGGCCGGGATAGAGCACGGTGTCGTCCGGCACCCGGGCCAGGCGGGTCATGAGCGACTCGTACATGGCGGCCGGATCGCTCCCCGGGAAGTCGGTGCGGCCGCAGCCGTCGAGGAAGAGGGTGTCACCGGCGATCAGCTTGCCGTCGACCAGGAAGCACTGGCTGCCCGGCGTGTGGCCCGGTGTGTGGACGAGCGTGATCGGCACGTCGCCCACCAGCACCACGTCGCCACCGCCGTGGGCCACCAGGTCCGCCGCCCCCACCCCGGTGGAGCGCTCGACCCACGTCACCTCGTCGGCCTGGAGGTGGATGGGCACGGGAGCCACCTCGAGCAGGCGGGTGATCCCCTCGATCGCCCACCCCTGGAGACTGCCGCCCACGTGGTCCGGATGGAAGTGCGTGCCCAACGCACCGACGCACCGCATGCCGTCGTCGGCCAGGATGCCGAGCAGGTCGTCGATGCCGTAGGCGGGGTCGATGATCACCGCATCGCCGCTGGCGCGGTCCCCCACCAGGTACACGAAGTTGACCATCTGTCGGGCCACCTGGTCGTCGGTGGCGAAGTCCCGACCGGCCAGCAGTTGGCGGAAGTAGAGGCGGTCCGGGGCAGGGGCGGCAGCGGCGTCGGTCACCCCTCCACTGTAGGGTTCCACCCGGCAGGACACGGCCCGCCTCGGCGGCGGGCACCACTGGACGACGCGACCGGGGGATGGCGCTGCGATGACGGACACCGATTCCACCACCACGGGTCCCTACACCCGTTCGGTCACCTCGATGCTGCGCCACTGGGCGTCGGAGCGGCCCGAAGCACCCATGCTGACCCAGGACGACCGCTCACTCACCTGGGGCGAGTTCTACGACCGCGCCGTCCGGGTGGCCAACGCCCTCGCGGCCGACGGCGTCGGGCCCGGCGACCGGGTGGCCTTCCTCGACCGCAACGGCATCGAGTACTTCGAGGTCTTCTTCGGGTGCGCCCTCCTGGGCGCCGTCTCGGTGGCCGTCAACTGGCGGCTCGCACCGCTGGAGATGGCGGCCATCGTCGAGGACGCCGGTGCCGTCGTCCTGGTCTTCGGGCCGGACTACGCCGCCGCCGTCAAGGAGATGACGCCCCGGGTCACGACCGTCCGGCGCAGCCTGCCGCTGACCGACTTCGACCGGTGGCGCGACGCGGCGGGCCCCGGAGCGGCGACCGATCCCGGATTCGAGCCCGGTCCCACGGACGTCATCACCCAGCTGTACACCTCGGGCACGACGGGGCTCCCGAAGGGGGTCATGATCTCCGGCCTCAACCTCGCCACCATCCTGTCCGGCGCCGTCGAGGCGTTCCGGATCCAGGAGGACACCGTGTCCATGGTGGCCATGCCGCTGTTCCACATCGGGGGCACCGGCTGGGCACTGGCCGGGATGTCCCGCGGCGGGCACTCGGTCGTCCTCCGGGACATCGACCCGGTCGAGATCCTGCGCCTGATCGAGGAGCACGGGATCACCGACTCGTTCTTCGTGCCCGCCGTGCTCATGTTCCTCCTGGCCACGCCGCAGCTGGCCGGCACGGACGTGACCTCACTGCGGACCATCGTGTACGGCGCCTCACCCATCAGCGAGGACGTCCTGGTCAAGTCGATGGCAGCGTTCGGATGCGACTTCGCCCAGGTCTACGGGCTCACCGAGACGACCGGGGCCATCACGTCCCTCCTGCCCGACGACCACGACCCCGACGGCCCGCGGGCCAACCTGCTGCGTTCCGCCGGCCGTCCCTTCTCCCATGTGGAGCTGCGCATCGTCGACTCGGCGACCGGTGAGTCCCTGCCCCACGGTGCCGTGGGTGAGGTCATGTCGCGCTCGGACCAGACCATGCTCGGCTACTGGAACAAGCCCGACGAGACCGCCGGAGTCCTGACCGATGACGGCTGGTTCCGCACCGGCGATGCCGGGTGGCTCAGCGAGGACGGCTACCTGTTCCTGCACGACCGGATCAAGGACATGATCGTGTCGGGCGGCGAGAACATCTACCCCGCCGAGGTGGAGAACGCCCTGCTGGCCCACCCGGCGGTGGCCGATGCCGCGGTCATCGGCGTGCCCCACGACAAGTGGGGCGAGACGGTGAAGGCCGTCGTCGTCCTGGCCACCGATGCACCCGGGGACGCCGAGGCGCTGGCCGCCGACATCCTGTCGGCCACCCGGGAACGCCTGGCCCACTACAAGTGCCCGACCTCGATCGACTTCGTCGACGCCCTTCCCCGCAATCCGTCGGGAAAGGTCCTGAAGCGCGAGCTCCGCGCCCCCTACTGGGAGGGACGGGAGCGCAACATCAGCTGAGCCGGCCGGACGTCACCGGAGTCGGTCAGAACAGGGCGTCGGACTCGGCGTCCACGCTCTCCTCGTCGGCGTCCCCCGGCTCGTCGCCCTGGCCGATGGCCTCCAGTCGAGGCACCAGCTCCTCGACCCGCATCCGGGTCCGGCGCAGCCGGCGGTCGAGTTCGTCCACGATCTCGGTGGCCCGTTCCAGCTGGTCGACCAGGCGGTCGACGTCGACCACCCCGGTCTCGAACTCGGCGATGATCCCGTCGAGCTCGGCCCCGGCATCCGAATAGCTGAGGTCGGCAACCGGTGCCGCTCCCCCGTCGTCGGTTCCCTTGCGTGTGGCCATCAGGTGCTTCCTTCCATGGTGTGCATCGGGTCGTCCCCGTCGGTCTTCGTTCGGGGTGGTCGGGTCGTTCGCACCGGTCGTCGTCACGGTCGACTCCACCGTCCCGTCGGCCAGTCTGGTGGCGAGCGCCGTGCCCGGGGCGAGGCCCGCCACCGAGCGCAGCACCGCTCCGGAGGCGTCCCGGGTGACCGAGTAGCCCCGCTCGAGTTGGCGCTGGTAGTCGTAGGCGCCGAGCAGCCGGTGGCGCTGGTCGGCCCGGAGGGCCTCGACCTCCAGGAGCCGGGCGGGCAGGCCGGCCAGTCGCCCGGCCCGCCGGTTGAGGCCGACCTCCTCGTCGAGGGCGACCCGACGGGCCGCCCGGGCCCCGGTGGCGGCGGCGACGGTGAGTCGTTGGGCGTGGGCGTCCACCTGACCCCGGACCACCGTGCGCAGGTTGCGCGCCCGATGGCCGAGTGCGTCGGCGTGGCGATCCAGCTGGATCCGAGCGCCGGTGGCCATGGCCCGCTGGTGGGCGGCGAGGGCCTTGTCGGACTGGAGCAACCGGTCCCGGGCCACTCGGGACAGCACGGCACCCGCCTCCTCCACGCCCCGCCAGAAGTCGAGGGCCGCCCGGGCCAGTTCCTGGCCGCACTCGGTCGGCGTGATGAAGGCCCGGTTGGCCACCTCGTCGGCCACCGACTGATCGCCGGTGTGGCCGATGCCGGTCCACACGGGGAGGTCCGAGGTGGCGACGGCGCGGGCCACGATCTCCTGGTCGAACGCGGCCAGGTCGGCCTTGGAACCCCCACCCCGGACCACGACGATCACGTCGACCGGTCGGTCCTGGAGCAGTGCGATGGCCGACGCCACCATGGCCGGAGCGTCCTTGCCCTGGACGGAAGTGGGTGCCACCGTCACGTCGAAGGCCAGACCCGAGCCGGCGAGTCCCCCGAGGAAGTCGCTGAAGCCCTCGGTCCCGGGACTGGCCACCAGGCCGACGCGCAACGGCAGGGCCGGGACCCGCAGCCGGCGCTGGCGGTCGTAGAGGTCCTCGTCGACCAGGGCTCGGACCAGCCGCGCCCGTTCGGCCGCCACCCGGCCCAGCAGGGCCTCGGTGTCGAGCTCCCGCACCACGAAGTCGACGGAGCCGCGTGCCTTGTAGAGGCCGACCTCGCCCCGGACCCGCACGACCATGCCGGCCTCGAGGGAGATGCCGAGCCGGTCGAGGGACACCCGGACCGACCGCCACGTACCGGCCCAGCACTTGGCACCGAGCGTGGGTGCTCCGGGGTCATCGGCCTGGGCCGGGTCCACCAGGTCGAGGAAGCAGTGGCCCTTGGTCAGGACCTTCATGGAGCGGACCTCGCCCGTGACCCAGACGTCGTCCGGGAAGGCGCCCCGGACCGCCCGCTCCACCCGGTCGTAGAGCTGGGACACGGTGAGTGCGTCGGGGGCCTCGTGATCGGCCGCCAGGCGTCGGGCGCGGGATTCGAGGCTCACCGGCCCAGGTTACGTCCCGGGTGGGTCGCCACGGCCGACCCGTGGTGGGACGGGTCCGGCCTGTGGGACGATGGACGGGACGGTGAGCCGGCCGGGTGGTCGCGGCCCGTGTCGATCGGGGGAACCCGGTCGGGGACGGGTCGAGGAAGGTCGGGACTCCACAGGGCAGGGTGCTGGCTAACGGCCAGTCGGGGCGACCTGCAGGACAGTGCCACAGAGAACAGACCGCCGATGGCGCAGCCGCAAGGGTGCGCACAGGTAAGGGTGAAACGGTGCGGTAAGAGCGCACCAGCGGCCGGGGTGACCCGGTCGGCTCGGTAAACCCCACCCGGAGCAAGGTCGAACAGGGGGCGTGGGCGGCTCGTCCGGCGCCCGGCAACGGGTGCCACCCCCAGGTAGACCGCTCAGATGGATGGCCACCCCGTCCCGCAAGGGACGGACAGAATCCCGCCTACAGGCCGGCTCACCGTCACCACGCCTGTGGCTCTGGCCTCCCGGTCGATCACGTGGACCCGAGCCGGCCCTGACACGGGAATCCCCGGATGGGCCCGGATCTCCCGGAGACCCCGGACGAAGCCGACCACGAGGATCGGATCACGGTCACCTTCCGATCAGCACCGGACCTCAAGGTAGGCAGCCGGTTGGTCGAATCCCAAGCATGGCGACACGCACGCAGGGCAGCTCCCGCCGCGAAGAGAGGAAGGCCCGCCAAGCGCAGGCACTGGTCGCCGACCAGGCGATCGCCTACGGGAGTGGGACCGGTCACGTCCGCGTCTCCGAGACGCTCGTCGGAGCCGCCATCGGGTTCGTCGTGCTCTTCGTCGTCGTGCTCCTGGTGCTTGGTCGATTCCTCATCCCGGGCGTGGTGCTCCTGGTGGTTGCCGCCTGCACCATCCGCCCGCGGCGTGGCGTGGCGATCACTCCCCAGGGAATCGTCGTGATGCACGAGAACATGGTCGACAACATGCCCAATCAGGTCGTCGCCCGCGGGCCCATCGACGGGATCACCTCGCTCGTGGACGACGACGGGAAGTCGGGCCACGTGCGGCTGGCGGTCGGGCGTGAGATCGTCCGGCTGAAGCGCTCGACCTACGCATTCCTCCGATCTGCGGCTGACGACGTCGCCTTCCACTACGGACCCACGGGACCCGCCGCGGTGGCAGCCTCCACCGCGCGTTGGTGCGTGGATCCCGTCGGACGGTTCGAGTACCGCTACTGGGACGGGAACCGGTGGACCGAACACGTCTCCCGTTCAGGGGTCCACCAGCTGGATCCCATCGCCTGACCAGCGGTGCTCCGGGCAGCGCCCCTGCCCTCTCCCCATCGACGGTGACGGACCCGTCAGACGGAGAGGCGTTGTGGCACGCTCACAGGACCGCAGGCAAGGAGGATGTCGTGGCAGATGACTGGGCACGCCCGTTGGTCCATTGGGAGATCGTCGCACTCGACGCCGAACGCCAGGCCGCCTTCTACGGTGCGCTCTTCAACTGGGCCGTCGGGGAGGGCCCGATCATGGGGATCCCGCCCGGACTCGGTGGTCCGGAACCGGGACCTGCCGGTCATATCCGCCAAGGAGACCGCCCCGGCGTGAGCCTCTACGTCCAGGTGCGCGATATCCGTGCGTCGCTGGCCCGGGCCGTCGAGCTGGGCGGGAGGCTCGTGGCTGAGCCGTTCGATCTGCCCGACGGACCGACACTGGCTGCCGTGGAGGATCCGGAGGGCAATCCCCTGGTCCTCGTCCAGCAATGACCGCTCCCGCCTCGCCGGGCCGGCTGACGGGGAGGTCAGTCGAAGGTGGCGAAGCGGTCGGACTGCAGCGTCTCTTCGTCGATCAGTGACCGGTACTCGGCGTGGAGCGGTGAGTCCGCCCGATCCGACGCGGACGCGTCGGCTTCGTCCTCGGATCGCCAGATCTCGACCACCAACCACGTCCCCCCGGCACTTCGAGCGGTCGTCCGCCTGACCAGCCCGTCCTCGTGATAGGCGAGCTCGGTCTGCACCCGGGTGTCCAGCGCGAGGAACGCCTCCTCGACCGTCTCCGGACGCAAGCGAAACGTCGTGATCAGGATCATCGTCCACTCCCCCTCGATTCCGGTCCGGGTCCGGTCGGAGCCCGGTGGCGCCCGTCGAGGAACCGGTCCTCCGGATCGGTCTCAACGGACGGCCGCCACGCTGTAGGTTCGGTCCCATCGTGGCAGGCCGACAGGGGCAGTCGCCATGACCGTCGTCGGAGAGCCGAGGAGTTGGTCGATGCAGGAGAACGTACTCACCGTCGAGCGGTTGATCCGGGCCACGCCCGAGGTCATCTTCGACGTGCTGGCGGATCCGGCCAAGCACGCGCTCTTCGACGGCTCCGGGATGCTGCAGGGGGCGACAGGGGTCGGATCGCAACGACTCCGCCTGGGCACGACGTTCGGCATGTCGATGAAGCTGGGCGTCCGCTACTCGACCGTGAGCACCGTGGTCGAGTTCGAGGAGAACCGCCTGATCGCCTGGCAGACCGGCCCGAAGGGCAGGCTCGAGCCCTATGTGGCCGGACGGATCTGGCGGTACGTCCTGGAACCCCGTGGTGACCGCACGTTGGTGCGGGAGAGCTGGGACATCACCACCGACCACCAGCGGTCGCTGTTGAAGCTGGGTGGCCTCTACTGGAACAAGACCCGACGGGACATGGAGCTGTCGCTGGCCCGCCTCGACACGCTGGTCACGTCGCCGGAGTTCACCCCGGACAGCCCCTAGCGCGCCACGCTGCGGGCCGGACGATGGCGGGACCGTAGGTCCGACCCCGCTCCGGGCCATGACCCCGACCGCCCCTGACCCCGACCCCCTGATCCCGCTCCGCACCCCGACTCCCGATCACCCCGGACCGCCGAGGATCCCCTCCCCCACGGCGCCCCTCCGATGGGTGGCCCCACGCCGGCATGAGGCGCCGCCCCGCTCCGCCACCAGGGGGAGCGACCACGGGCTTCGCTACGCTCTGGCCGTGCCCAAGATCAGTGCATCGTCCATGGGGTGGCTCCGCACGGGGGTGGGGATCGCCCTGATCGCCGCACCGGGGGCACCCATGCGTCTGGCCGGCACCGGGTCACCGACCGGTGCCTCCCTCCTCTTGATGCGGACCATCGGGATCCGGGACCTCGTCCTGGGTCTGGGAGCGGTCTCCGCCGCACGGGCCGGCGGTGGACCCGAGGTACGTCGCTGGACGACGGCGACGTTGGCCAGCGACGCACTGGACACCGTCGTCAGCCTGGCGGCGCTGCGGTCGATCGGGAAGCGTGACTCCTGGCTGGCTGCGGGCCTGGCCTTCGGGTTCGTCTGCGGAGACCTCCAGGCACTGAGGACGAGCGCCTAGCCGGGAAGGCGGGCTGCCCTCCCGTGGGCCGCCATCACGCCGATACCACATCACGGCGATCGGCGTGCAGGAGTCACTGGCTGGTATGGACGGCGGCACGCACCTGACCGGGCGCCGCTATCTGGGGACTGAGCGCCACCGTCGTCGAGGCGAAGATGGTGGCCGGCTTGACCTTCAGGTACTCGACGGCACCGACGGCCAGGGCGAGGACGGACGTGATGGTCGTGGTCGAGTTGGCGGCCAGCGTGCCGCCGATCTGGGTTCCCGCGCCACCGGAGCACTTGGTGGCCACCCAGGGCACCGCGCACCGGAACACCTTGAACGTGGGAGCTCCGAATGCGGGATTGGAGATGGTCACGACGAACGACTCGGCGGCCAGGGCGACGTTTCCGGTGTTGGTGACGTTGGACGTCTGGACGGTGTTCGTGGTGAAGGTCATCGAGGTGACCGAGGCCGTCGCCCCCCAGTTCGCGGAGGTGACCGCCTCGGTTCCCTGCGCCCTCCCCCCGAGGCCGGACGCACCGGCGATCGGGGGGAGCAGGGCCACTCCCAGCAGCAGGACGGCCGCCGTGGCGGCCGTCCTGCATGCGGAGGAGTGGGTCGGGCACTGTCATCGAATCGTCAGTGCTACTGGTTGGTGGCGACGCCAGTGCGCTGCTGCTCGGTGAAGGTGTAGGTCAGGGTCGTGGAAAGACCCTGGATGGTGGAGGCTGGGGCCACTCCGTTGACGAGGTCTCCGTCGCGACCAGCCCCAGGCTGACTTGGACGTGGGCCAGTTGTCCGGTGGCGGCGACCAGTGCGGGGACGTTCGACAGGGCGGCTCCGACGTTCAGGGCACTCACCTGGGTGGTGGCCAGGATCGGCGTCGTCGTACCCGAGCAGACGCCCGTGGCCAGCGTCCAGGCGACGGAGCACTGCGTGGCCGTGACCGTCAGGCCCTCACCGACGACCGAGCCGTTGGTCAGGGCGTTGGACGGTGCACCGGTGACGGACAGCGTCATGCCGGCAGCCGAGGCCAGGGATCCCGTGTTGTTCAGGTTGACGTACACGTTGTCGGTGTCGCCCGGGGCCATCTTGGCGGCGAAGTTGCTGAACCCGACGCCGACATCCGGCGACAGGGTCAGGTTGAGGGTGCCGGACGAGACGGCCTCGGAACCGGTCGCCGTGGCGGACAGTCCGGCATAGACGCCGGCGGCGGCCAGGAGGCCGACCGAGGTGGTGAGGAGGCCGGCGACGGCAATCCTGCCGTAGCGCCGCTCCTTCTTCTCTGGGTCATTGGATTGGGTCACTGCATTCTCCTTGTGGGTTTCGACTACTGCCTATTGGGTATGTATGGGTGCTGCGGGTAGTGCGGGTGCTGCCTGCTAGAGCTGTCGAACGGACGTGGACCCGTGCACCGGGTCGGCGGGTCCCCTCCTCGTGGCGGTGGCGCGTCACAGGGAACCTGCCGCGGCCTCGCGGGCGGTGGTGCGACGGGGGGTGAGGATCCAACGGCTTCCGGCCCACGCGGCCACGATGCCGCCCACCACGGCCAGGATGATCTGTCCAATGCCACGGATGGCGACGAATGCCCTGCCGATGCCCGGGACCGAACCGATGACCCGATTGGCGTAGGGGGTGACGAGCTTGGCGTGCCAGGGGTCGATCGCCTTGTTGGCATCGCCCTTGGTGGTGATGATCGGGCCGGACTTCGACAGGGTCACCGACGTGACCCGGTGGGCGAACTCGCTGTGCTCACCCGGCGGGACGAACAAGACGATCATTCCCGGCTTGATGGCATCGGAGGCGATCCGCTCGGTCAGGAGCGCTGCACCCGGCCCGAAGTCGGGGCGCATGCTCCCGGTGAGCACGGCGCGCACGCCGAGGTGCAGGGTCACCACCGAGACGGCCAATGCGGCACTGACGGCCAGGGCGAGACAGGCGACGGAGAGCTTGACCAGGTGCAGGTTGCGACGCCGACGCTCCTCGCGTCCGACTCCGGGACGGGAGTCCTGCTGCCGCGCCAGACCGTCACCGGTCGACTGGACCCTGGGTTGCATATTGACGCCTTCGGCAGTCGCCAGTGGTTACTTGAGCCGAGCGTCTCGTATATGTGGTCGGTCGACAAGATTTAACCAACGTGCAGGTCAACACCGTGCAAGCCGGATTGCACAACCGTGGTTGCGCAATCCCTGTTGACGGGACCCGCGAACTCCCAGTTGCACACCTGTTGACAGCCCTTGGCGCCCCCCGAATAGGCGGTCGGCAAGACCGATGCTCGGACCAGAAACCGGTGGGTAAGGGACCGCCGCGGCCCCGTTCGCTCAGACCCGAAGGACGCGCCGTTCCCGGGTCGCTACCGGCCGCCATCGGCCGGGTCCGGCACGATCGGACCGGGCCGATCCGGCCGGCGGCCCCCCCGTGACGGGATCACCCACGGGGCGTCATCCCCTACGGCCGGGGCGACCTCGACCTCCCACCGGTGCCTCCAGACCCCCGTCCCCGGCGACGTTGCCCGCCGATGCCTCAGGCCGACGGGAGAGGTCGCCGGTGCCCCAGGACCTCGGGGTTGACCACGTTCGTCGGGACACCGGCGGTGTAGGCGACGATCTGGTCGAAGATGTCGCGGAACTGGAGTTCCCACTCCTCACGGGTCACGTATCCGATGTGCGGGGTGCACACGAGGTTGTCGAGCTCGAGGAGGGGGTCACCGGCATCCCGCAAGGGCTCGTCGTCGTACACGTCGACGGCGGCCATGCCGGGGCGACCCCGGCGTAGCGCCTCGACCAGCGCACCGGGCTCGACGAGACCGGCCCGGCTGGTGTTCACGAAGAGCGAGGACGGCTGCATCCGGGCGAGGTCCCCGGCGGTGACGATGCCCCGTGTGGCCGGCACCAGTCGCAGGTGGACGCGAGAGGACGTCGCTCCGCTCGAAGAAGTCTGCCTTGTCGGCCGCCACCTCGAGCCCGGCGGAGGCCGCGTTGCGCGCGCGACTCCTGCCGGGCCCAGACGAGCACGGGCATCTCGAACACCCGGGCGTAGCCGGCCACCACCTCGGCGATCCGCCCGTACCCGAAGAGCCCGAGCGTCTTGCCACCGAGGGTCCGCCCCACGCTCTCCTGCCACCGACCGGCTCGCAGCGAGGCCATCTGCTGGGGGATGCGCCGCATGGCGGCCAGCACCAGACCCCACGTCAGCTCGGCGGTGGCGAGGGACGGTGACCCCTGGTGGAGGTCGGAGGAGACCACGATCCCGAGCCGGGTGCAGGCTTCGACGTCGATGTGGGGGAACACACTGCGTTGGCTGATCAGGACGAGGTTGGACAGGCGGTCCAGCAGTTCGGCGGTGATCGTGGTCCGCTCGCGGATCAGCACCAGGACCTCGGTGTCGGCCAGGCGCTCCGCCAGCGTGTCCACGTCGTCCACGTGGTCGGTCCAGACGGTGACGTCGTGCCCGTCGAGCGCGGCGAAGCAGTCGAGCGTCCGCACCGTGTCGAAGTAGTCGTCCAGGATCGACACCCGCATGTCCTCGGTCCTCCTGTCCGATCGTCGCGGCCTCTCCGGACCACCGGGATCCACGGTAGTGGCGGCCGTCGCCCGGCGACGGACCCTCGGGCGGGTGGGGACGGGCTGCATGTACTGTGCGCGGGTCCGCCGAACCCATCCTGGAGAGTCCCATGCCCACGCTGCAGCGCACCGATGACGTCTTCGTGCTCGACCTCGGCGACGACGAGAACCGGTTCACCCAGGAGTGGATGTCCTCGGTGTCCGACTCCCTCGACGAGGTGGACGCGGCCGAGGGCCCACGGGCCCTGTTGACGGTGGCGTCGGGCAAGATCTGGTCGAACGGGCTCGACCTCGACTGGCTCACCGCCAACCTCGACAAGGCCGGCGACTACGTGGGCCAGGTCCATGGCCTGTTCGTGCGGATGCTGTCGACCCGGGTCCCGACCGTCGCCGTGCTCCAGGGCCACACGTTCGCCGCCGGTGCCCTGCTCGCCCTGGGCCACGACGTCCGCATCATGCGGGCCGACCGCGGCTTCTTCTGCCTTCCCGAAGTCGACATCTCGATCCCCTTCTCCCCCGGGATGTCGGCCATGATCCAGGCCCGGCTGACCCCGAACACCGCCCACGAGGCCATGTGCACCGGCAGGCGCTACGGCGGGACGGAGGCCCTCGAGGCCGGCATCGTGAGCCAGGCCCTGCCCCTCGAGGAGCTCCTCCCGGCGGCCATCGAGCTCGCCCACACGCTGGCGCCCAAGGCCGGCCCGACACTCCAGACCATCCGTACGACCATGTACCGCCAGGCCATCGACCTGATGGCGGGTGACACCGAGCTGTCGCTCCCCGGCTGAGCACCCCCCTCCGGGGCATCGCCCGGGCCTGGGCACCCCCTGAGGCCTCCACTACCGTGTCCCCCTGATGCCGATCGACCAGCGGGAGGACCCCGCTGCCCGCCGCGCCGGACGACGGGGACGCCCCTCCCCCCTCACCGGATCGGCCGACGACCTCCCCGGACCGGTCCAAGGTGTGGGCCACCGCCCTCGTCGTGGCCAGCTACGTGGTGCTGGCCGTCGTCGTCTACTGGCAGGCCTGGTCCACCGGGGTCGCCACCCACCTGCAGCTGGGTGGCGACCAGTTCGCCAACGTCTGGTTCCTCCGGTGGACCCCGTTCGCCCTGCTCCACGGGCACAACCCGCTCTTCACGACGTACGCCAACTACCCCTTCGGGGTGAACCTGGTCACCAACACGAGCGCCCCGCTCCTCGGCGTGCTCGGCATGCCGATCACCCTCCTGTTCGGCTCGATCGCCACCTTCAACGTGATGAGCACGCTGGCCGTGGCCGGATCGGCGACCGCCGGGTACGCCTTCGCACGGCGGTGGACCACCTGGCGGCCCTCGGCATGGGTGGCCGGACTGCTCTACGGCTTCTCCCCCTACATGATTGGCCAGGCCTCGGGGCACCTCAACCTGACCTTCGTCGTCCTGCCGCCGCTCATCCTCCTCGGCGTCCACGAGGTGGTGGTGCGCCAGCAGTGGGGCCCGCGCCGGGCGGGTATCGTCCTCGCCCTGCTCGTGACGGCACAGTTCTTCGTGTCGAGTGAGGTCCTGGCCTCGACCGTGGTCATCGCCTCGATCGGCGTCGCCACGGCCGCCGTGGTCGGGCGGAGGGCCGTCGCCGACCACTGGAGGCGGGCGGTCCAGGGCACGGTGTGGGCGGGCGGCGTGGCCGCGGTGCTCCTGGCCTACCCGGTGTGGTTCGCGGTCAAGGGGCCCGGCTCGATCTCGGGGCCGATCCAGCTCGTCCCCCAGGCGTACCGGGCCGACCTGCTCGGCCTCCTCTACCCGGGCGCGTTCGTCCGGCTCGCCCCGTCCGGCCTGACCCGGACCTCGTCGGTGTTCGCCAACAGCCCGGTGGAGAACGGCTCCTACCTGGGCATCACCCTCGTGTGCGCCGTGGTCGTCTCGGTGGTCGTCCTGTGGCGCCGCTCGCCCGTCGTGCGGGTGGCCGCCGTCGTCGGTGCCGCGGCCTGGGTGCTGTCACTCGGCGGGGCCCTGGTCGTCCACACCGCGCCCGGTGCGTCGCTGGACGGCTTCCCGCTCCCGGAGCGGATCTTCACCAAGTTGCCGCTGCTGTCCAACACCATCCCGGTGCGCTACTCGTTGTACGTTTCGTTGTTCGCCGGCCTGGTCCTGGCCCTCGCCCTCGACCGGCTCCACCAGCGGGTCGCACAGGGGAGCGGACCCACCTGGCTCCGCACTCCGGCGGGGTCGGCGCTGGTGCCCGGGCTCGCTGGCCCTGGCGTGCCTGGCACCGCTCATCCCCACCATCCCCCTCGAGGGCTTCGGCGACCCGGGGATCCCGGCGTACTTCCACTCACCGGCCCTCCAGCGGGTGGCCCCCGACTCGGTCGCCCTCATCTACCCGTACCCGTCGTCCCCGACCCCGCAGGGCCAGTTGTGGCAGGCCCAGGCCGACCTCCGGTTCAAGATGCCCGGCGGCTACTTCCTGGTCCCCCAGCCGCCCGGTCGGAGCATCGCCTTCTCCCCCACCCTGGGTTACGACACGAACACCTTGACCGCTCGTACCCTCATCGCCCTGGCCGCCGGCATCCCGCCGGCCCAGACCCCGGCAGCTGCGCACCGCGCTGCGAGCCCAGCTGCGGGCATGGCACGTGCGGACGCCTGTTGGCTTCGACCGCGGGCGTGGTCGGGCCCGCCCAGTCGATCCAGTTCCTCACGTGGTTGGCCGGTCGCCCGCCGACGCCCGAAGGAGGCCTGCTGGTGTGGGAGCACCTCCTCGGCTGAGGCCCGTCCCGCGGCCGCCGCGGGGCCGGCCGGTCTGCTCCGACGTGGGTATGCCGATGGTACGTTGCGGTGCCGCCCGCCTCGCCGCGGGCATCGCGATCGGGGGCAGCATGCACGCAACGACCACTCCATCCCACCGGCTGACGGTGCCGTCCGCCATCGACCCGGGCACCTGACCGTGCGGGGCGTCAAGATGACGGCCGACGGGATCCGACTGGTCGGGCCCTCCCGGGAGCCCGCCGAGGGCGACGTCCGGGTCACCGTGTCGAGCTCCGGCATCTGCGGCTCCGACCTCCACATGGCCTCGTTCGGCCCGTCATGGGCCATCCTCGGCCACGAGTTCAGCGGACATCTCGATGACGGCACCGCCGTCGCCGTCCTGCCCGCCGTCCACTGCGGGACCTGCGACCGGTGCCGGGCCGGGGTGGAAGCAGCAGTGCCGGAACGTACTGGGCCGCATGTACGGCGTCAGCCTCGACGGAGGGCTGGCCGACGAGACATGGGTCGCACCCGTCGTGCGCCATCCCCCTGCCTGTCGGCCTGGACCCCGGGCACGCCAACCTGGTCGAGCCCCTGGCCGTCGCCCTCCACGGCGTGAACCGTGCCGGGGTGGTCGACGGGATGCGGATCCTGGTCCTCGGGGACGGGCCCATCGGGCTCTGCACCATCGCCGCCGCCCGCCACCTCGGTGCGTCGGTCGACCTCGAAGGCCACCGGGAGACCCGTACGGCAGTCGGTGAACGCCTGGGGGCAGCCGTCGGTGCCGGGACCGACTACGACGTCGTGCTCGACGCCGCCGGCACCCAGTCCTCACTCGACCGGGCCACCGAACTGGTGCGCCCCGGGGGGACGGTCGGCATCCTCGGCACGTACTGGGACCCGGTGTCCCTCGGCATGTCGTTCCAGATGAAGGAGCTGACGCTCATCCCCTCGTTCACCTACGGCCACCACCACGGAACAGGCGAGTTCGCCGAGGCGAGCCGGATCCTCGCCGCCGTCCCCGACCTGCCCGACGCGTTGATCACCCACCGGTTCGGACTGGACGACGCCGCCGAGGCATTCCGGGTGGCCGGCGATCGCGCCGAGGACTCCATCAAGGTGGTCGTCCACCCCTAGCCCGACCGGACGACGGGCCGGCCATGCGACGGGCCGGCCATGCGACGGGCCGCTCATCGACGGGACCGCTCATCGACGAGACCACGGGACAAGGTTGCAGGCCGGCGGTGACGGACGGCCCTAGTGGGCGTCGCGCTCCCACCCCTAGCGTCGAAGGTATGGGGTCAGGAGGAAACCAGGGGCAGCCACGTCGCGCTCCCCTGTCCAGACACCCGCACCCGACCCCCCAGTCGCACCCGTCCCCACACCCGTCCATGCACCCGTCCCCCCACCCGCACCCGTCCCCGCACCCCGGATCGGGCCGATCATCGGAAGGCTGCCCCGACCAGGCGGCGACGGCGACGCCGTGGGCGCCGTCGGCCCGCGATGCCCGGGTGGCCAAGGGGGAGCGGACCAAGCGGATGCTGGTCGAGGCCCTGGTCGAACTCATCGCCGGGGGCGAGGTCCATCCGACCACCAAGCAGACGGCCCACCGGGCCGGAGTCTCGGTCCGGCTCGTCTACCACCACTTCGGTGGAGTCCACGGACTCCTGCTGGCGGCGATGGCCCTCCAGTCCGAACGGCACCGGTACCTCCTGTTCTCCATCCCGCCCCGTGGTCCCCCGGAGCTCCGGATCAAAGCGCTGTGCCGCCAACGGCGGCTCTACTTCGAGGAGATGACCCCCGTCTACCGGGTGGCCCGGGCCAGGGCGTCCGGCGAAGCCGACCTCAGCGTCCTCCTGGGCCACGACCGGACGATGCTCCGCAACCAGCTGGCCCACACGCTCCACCCCGAGCTCCAGGCCCGGGGTGCCGCCGCTCCCGATCTCCTCGACGCCCTCGAGCAGGCCACCGGGTGGGACGCCTGGCGTGCCCTGCGGGACGGACTGGACCACAGCGCCCCGTCGGCCGAGCGGGTCATGGCCTTCACCGCCGGCTCCATGGTGGGATCCCCGCCGGGCCGCTCGGCGGGAGCTCACTGAGCGGCGGTCCACGGGGTGTGGTTGAACCCGGCCAGGACCGGTCCGCCCGGCCCCCAGGAGATCCGGGTGGCCGAGGCATTGGCCAGGTACAGGCGCCAGGCCCCCTCGTCCCCCATGCCGAGCGACCAGCAGGTGGCCGCCTTGATCGGCGACACGTGGCTCACCACCACCACCGTGGCGTCGCCCCGGGCCGGCCCGCCCGGTTCGGCGAACAGCTCCTCACAGGCCTCGCGCACGCGGGCACCGGCGGCAGCCAGGCTCTCGCCGCCGGGCGGGACGAACGCGGTGTCCGACCGCCAACGCCGCCACACCGCGGCCGGGATGTCCCCCAGCTTCTGTCCGTCGTACTCGCCGTAGTCCACTTCGATCCAGCGCTCGTCGACCTCGACGGGCAGGCCGGTCCCGAGCGCGGCCGCCGTGTCCCGGGCCCGGGACAGCGGGCTCGAGATCAGCCGGGTGGCACCGGCCACCGTGTCGGCCAACGACCGGGCCTGCCCGAGCCCCCGATCGGTGAGGGGTGAGTCGATACGGCCGAGCAGGAGGCCCTCGGCATTGCCGGTGGACTCGCCGTGGCGGACCAGGATCAGCACGGCAGCCGACCCGGACGAGCGGTCGGACGGCGCGGGGAGCCTCGACCGTCGGTCGGCGAACGACCCGTCAATGGACGAGGATCCGGTCGCACTGGGGACAGGTGGTCAACGCGTCGGCCGCCAGGTGGTGGATCCGCTCGACCTCCACCGAGGGAAGGGTCAGGTGGCAGCCGTCGCACCGGTCGCCGACGAGACGGGCCGCCCCGATCCCCCCGAGATGGGAGCGCAGTCGCTCGTAGCGCTCGACCAGGTCGGCCGGCAGTCCGCCGGCCGCCTCGCGGCGGGCCGCCGCCTCGGACTCGATGGCCGTGGTGAGCTCCACCTCCGACGCGGCCACCACCTCGGTCAGGCGCACGGCCTCCGCCTCGAGTTCCCCGGCGGTGGCCCGGTGGGCGGCCAGCGCCTCGTCGAGCGGCTCCTCCTCCTCCATCAGGACCAACTGCTCGTCCTCCAGCGACCGTTCGCGAACGGCCAACTGGCTCACCTCGTGGTCCATGGCCTGGAGATCCTTCGAAGCCGAGACCGCACCGGAGCGCATCCGGACCTCGAGGTCGCGGCGACGCTTGGCCGAGGCGGCGATCCGCTCCTCCAACGCGGCCTGCCTGCCGGTCAGGTCGTCCACCAGGGCCTGGACCTCCGCCATGGCCGCGGCCAGGGCCTCCCGGCGCTCCCGGACACCGTCGAGGGCGATCCGCTCGGGCATGGCATCGATGCGGTGCCGGAGCTGGTCGAGCGCGGTGTCGTGCTCCTGCACCCGCATCAAGGTGTCGTACGGCTCAGCCATCGGTCTCCTCGGACGTGCGCCCGGGCTCGTGTCCGGACCCGGTGGCGCTCAGCCTACGGGCTGACCGGATGGCCCCGACGAGTGCGTCGTCGGCCAGCGCTCCGGCCTCGTCCCAGGGGAACCAGCGCACCTCCTGGCTCTCGCCCGGTGGCGGCGCCGGGTCGGCATCGGGGCCCACCAGCAGATACCGGATGTCGAGGTGGACGTGGTCGTCCGCGGCGCCGTGCACGTCGACGTGGACCAGGAGCGGTCCCCCGTCCGGATGGCCCAGGTCGAGGCCGGTCTCCTCCTGGCTCTCCCGGAGCGCACCCGCCTCGGTCGACTCGCCGGGATCGAGGTGGCCACCGGGTTGGAGCCAGCGGTGGAGCCGCCGGTGCCGGTGGAGCAGCACGCCCCGCGGCCCGACCACGATGGCCGATGCCGTGACGTGTGTCCGGTCGGCATGGCGGTCGAAGGGGCGAGGCAGTGAGCCGAGCGCCTCGGCGATGGCGGCCATGGCCCGCTCCTCCCGCTCGTCGCCGGGGACGTGGGCGGCCAGCCGGCGCACGAGCGCGTGGACCAGCGCGTCCGACGACGGATCGGTGCTCACGACGTACGGCGATCGACCGAGGCGGCGCGGGGCGCCGGGTCGACGGGTGCGCGGTGTGCTCAGGCGGACTTGCGGCGCTGCCGGTGGATGCGCCGGCGCTCGCGCTCGGTGGTGCCACCCCAGATGCCCTCGCGCTCCCGGTGGGCCAGCGCGTGCTCGAGGCAGGCCTCGCGTACGACGCACTGATCGCAGATGGACTTTGCCTCGTCGGCCTCCTCGTCGGAGACCGGGTAGAACACGTCTGGATCGATGCCCCGGCAGGCAGCGTGCTTGCGCCAGGTGGCACTCATGGGAACATTCCTTGCTACGGTTGGGGTTACTGGACGACCCGCCAGGGCAATGCGTCGGTGACCTGGGAAAATGTGGCCCCCCGACGGAAACTGGCGGAACGACCAGTATGGCCCACGGGACCCGGCGGTGTCCACCGCTCGTTTGCACATTCCGTGGTTGCCCGACCACGTCGAGTGCCCGGGCGGAATCCGCACCCCCCGGTGACAGCTGGCGTGGCACCGGCCGCAGGCGCCGTGGCGCCGCTCCGGTAGGCACGCGGCCACACCACCCTCGGGGGCAAGCCACCGGTCAGCCGTGTCGATGACCCTGCGGGTCAATACCCCTAGGATGCGTCGCCACCGGACCGGACGACCCGGCCCCGACCCCTCGAGGAGCGCACCCATGGCCCCAGTCGAACTGCAAGGGAAGACCGTCGTCGTCACCGGGGCGACCGGCCAGGTGGCCGAGCCGGTGGCCATCGCCCTGGCCGCCACCAACGAGGTGGTGGCCGGTGCCCGCTTCCGCGACGGGGCCGCCCGGGCGCGGTTGGAGGCCGCCGGCGTGCGCTGCGTGCCCATCGACCTGATGAGCGGTGACGTGTCGGGCCTGCCGGCCGACGCCGACTACGTCGTGAACTTCGCGGTCGCCAAGTCCAACGAGTGGGAGGCCGACCTGCGGGCCAACAGCGGTGGACTGGCCTACCTCATGGAGCACCACCAGGGGGCGACGGCATTCCTCCACTGCTCGACCACCGGCATCTACAAGCCGATGGGCCACCACGTCTTCGCCGAGGGCGACCCGCTCGGGGACAACCACGGGGTCTGGCCCTTCCTGCGGACCTACAGCATCTGCAAGATCGCCGCCGAGGCGACCGCACTCTGGGCCGCAGACCGCTTCGGGCTGCCCACCACCATCGCCCGCCTGTCCGTCCCCTTCGGCGACCGCGGCGGATGGCCGGCCATCCACCTCGAGATGATGATCAACGGGACCGACATTCCCGTGCACGTCGACGCCCCGAGCACCTACCACCCGATCCACGAGGACGACATCATCGCCATGGTCCCCGGGCTGCTCGGTGCGGCCGCCACCCCGGCGACGGTGGTCAACTGGGGCGGCAGCCAGGCGGCCAGCATCGAGGAGTGGTGCGGCTTCCTGGGGGAACTGACCGGCCTCACCCCCACCTTCGCCCCCACCACCGAGACCATCGACAGCGTGGAGATCGACCTGTCCCGCATGCACGACCTGGTCGGTCCCACCCACGTGGGCTGGAAGGACGGCATGCGGCGCATGGTCGAGTCACGGCACCCCGAGCTGCTCCAGGGCTGACCGGCACCGCGCCGGCCGCCCATGGGGGCCCGGTGGCTCACGCGGCGATGGCCCACGCGACGGGTGCCGGCGGGACGGATGCCGGCGGGATGGATGCCGGCGGGATGGTGGCCCGGGAGACGGTCCTCCCGTCCCGCCTCCCGAGGACCGGCTACGTGGGGTCGGTCGGCCCGCCGTCGTCGACGGACGGCACGGGCTCGAGCGCATCGGAGGTCCCCACCGACCACGCGCTGCGCACCGCCGGTCCGGGCACGACCAGGCGCTGACCCTGCATGAACACCAGGGTCAGCTCGCCGTCCGGCGAGGCCCACAACCACCGGGCGGTGCCGGGGTACGTGGCCAGGAGCGGGCCGAGCGTGTCGTGGCGGTGGGGATCGAGCCGATGGCCGACGCCGTCCACCTCCAGCTCGAAGGGATCGGCCACGACCACATCGGTGCGCCCGAACCGCAGGGTCACCCGGTCGTCGACGACCAGGCAGGTGAGGACCGGGTCCTCGAGCACGAACTCGAGGCCTCCGTCGGGCAGCTCCCGGAGGCGGTGGGCGTCAGGCACCCCTCCATGCTCGCACCCACCGCCCGCCGACGCATCCCCAGGGACCGGTAGGCCCGGTCGTGCCGTGCCGGTCAGCCCGCCGGCAGGAGCAGGGTGGCCAAGCGCCCGGTGAGGTCCTCGAGCTCGGCGGCGGTCACCTCGTAGCCTTCCGCCGGACCGCCGTACGGATCGGCGACGTCTTCGGCCGGCGAACGGTGGGCCAGGGCGGCCCGCGTGCGGTCGCCCTGTGCCGCCCGGACCCAGCCGGACAGGTCCTGGCCGGGCAGCCGGGGCCCCACGAACTCGCCCCGCTGGACCAGCTCCTTCAGGCGGAAGGTCCGCTTCCACGCCGACGGCTCGAGCAGCACGGCCTCCTGGACGTGGCGCAGGCTCATGCCGACCACCAGGTCGGCCGCCTCCACCATGGGCCGGGTCAGCGTCGTGCTCCGGTGGCCCGTCAGGTCGATGCCCCGGGCCGCCATGACGTCGACGACCTCCTCCGGCACCTTCAGGCCGGACGGTCCCAGGCCGGCCGACGCCACCGTCGGAATCTCCACAGCGTCCGCCATCCGTCCGGCGAGGAGCGCGGCGGCCATGGGGGAACGACAGATGTTGGCGGTGCAGACGAAGAGGGTGCGAACGCCACCAGCCTACCGTTGAAGCGGCTGCACCCACAGGGCTAGCCTGGGCCGGCCGGCGAGCGGGCCGGCACTAGGCGGCGCAGCGGGCAGTCCCGTGAGCCGACGGCACGGGCCCGATGGCCCTGGGGAGACCGTGACAACCAACGCAGACATCGTCCGAGCAGCCTCCGATGCGATGGTGCGGGGCGACACGTTGGCCCTGATGGGGCACCTCGCCCCCGACATCCGGTGGTCGGTCGGGGCCGGATCGCCCGAGGCCGCTCCGTGGTTCGGCGTGTACCACGGCAAGCGCGAGGTCCTCCGGCTGATGGGCGACCTGGCCGACGTCGGGCCGTTCGAGATCACCGACAAGGCCATGGTGGCCGAGGACGACCTGGTCGTGACCTGGGTCCACGTCACCTTCTCGGGACCCAACGGACGGGCGGTGGACATCGACGAGGCCCACTTCTGGCGCCTGGTCGACGGTCGGATCGTCTCGGTCGACTTCCTGGTCGACACCGCGGCGGTGGCCGCCGCGTTCGCTTGACCGGCCGACCGCCGGTCGCCCTGGTCCACGACTACCTCACCCAGCGGGGCGGAGCCGAACGGGTCGTCCTGACCCTGGCCGAGGCCTACCCCGCCGCCACCATCCACACCTCGCTGTACGACCCGGCCGGGACGTTCCCGGGATTCGCCGCCCACGACGTGCAGGCCCTCGCCATCAACCGGCTCCGCCCGCTGCGCCACCATCACCGGCTGGCGCTACCGCTCCTGGCCCCGGCCTTCTCCCGGCTGCACGTCGACGCCGACGTCACCATCTGCTCATCCAGCGGGTGGGCCCACGGGGCCCACGTGAGCGGGGCCAAGATCGTCTACTGCCACAATCCGGCCCGGTGGCTCTACCAGGCCGACCAGTACCTGGCCGGATCCTCCAAGGTGGCGGCCGCCGGCCTCGCGCTGGCCTCCCCCCGCTGCGCCGTTGGGACCGCCGGGCGGCGACCACGGCCGACCGGTACCTGGTCAACTCGAGGGCCGTCCGGGACCGGGTGGCCGACGTTTACGGCATCGACGCCGCCGTGGTGCCCCCGCCCGTCGACATCGACGTCGCCGGGTCCCGGCGGGCACCGGACGGCGTCGAACCCGGATTCTTCCTGTGCGTGTCCCGGCTCCTGGCCTACAAGAACGTGGGCGCGGTGGTCGAGGCGTTCGCCCGGCGCCCGGGACGGCGGCTCGTGGTGGTGGGGAGCGGGCCCGAGGCCGCGGCCCTGGCCGCCGCCGCACCGGCCAACGTGACCCTGCTCGGCCGGGTGGCGGACGAGGAGTTGCGCTGGCTCTACGGGGCCTGTCAGGGCCTGGTGGCCGCCTCCTACGAGGACTTCGGCCTGACCCCGATCGAGGCCGCCGCCTTCGGTCGCCCGACCGCGGCCCTGCGCTGGGGCGGGTTCCTCGACTCCATCGTGGAGGGGACCACCGGCGTGCTCTTCGACGAGCCGACCCCGGACGCCATCGCCGTCGCCGTCGACCGGTTGGCGGGGGTCTCGTGGCCCGCCGGGGTACTGACCGACCATGCCGGCCAGTTCTCCCCCGAGCGCTTCCTGGGATCGGTGGCCGCGGTGGTCGACGAGGTCCGCACCTCCCCCTGAGCGGTCCTACCCACTCCCCGGACCGGGGTCGCCCACGGGATCCCGTTCCGCTTCCGCACCACCGACCGGCACCGGCGCCGGAGCCGGCAGGAATCCCACCGGTCGGTCAGGAGGCGCCGCGACCCTTGAAGATGGTCGCCGGGGTCTGCCACAGGATCTGCATGTCCCACCAGAACGACCACGAGGCCACGTAGAGGTAGTCGAGGCGGCACAGCTCGAGGTGGGACAGCTCGTTGCGGCCCGACACCTGCCAGAGTCCGGTCATCCCCGGGCGTGCCTCGAAGCGCTTGCGGGCCCAGCCCTCGATCTCGGCGGCCTCCGACACCACGAAGGGGCGGGGGCCGACCAGCGACATGTCGCCCTTCCACACGTTGATCAGCTGGGGGAGCTCGTCGAGGCTGGTCCGCCGCAGGAACCGGCCCGTGCGGGTCACCCGCGGGTCGTCGCTGATCTTGAACAGCGGACCGTCCATCTCGTTGAGGTGGAGGATCTCGCCCTTGCGCTGCTCCGCATCCTGGTGCATCGTCCGGAACTTGAGGACGGAGAACGGACGCTCGTCCCGTCCGGTGCGGACCTGGCGGAAGAAGATCGGCCCGGGACTGGTGAGCTTGATGACGACCGCGGTGACGAGGAAGAACGGCGACAGCACCACCAGGATGGCCGAGGACACGATGACGTCGAAGGTGCGCTTGCAGAAGCGGGCCCCGGCCGACAGCGAGGCCGGGGCGATGTCGATCATGGGGAGGCCGGACAGGTCCTCCACGTGGGACCGGGCGGTGATCAGCTCGTAGTAGCGGGGCACGATGGACACGCCGACCTTGCCGGACAGCGCCTTCAGCATCTCCGTGGTGCGCTCGGGATGGGTGCGCGAGAAGCAGACCACGACCCGGGCCACGTCGTAGCGCCGGCACAGCTCGGGGAGATCCTCGAGCTCGCCCAGGACGTCGCCCCGACCGAGCGGGCTGTCGTCCACGAAGCCGACGAAGTTGACGCTCGAGTGGGCACGCAGGTGGCTGGCCACGGTCTGGGCCAGCTTGCCGGTCCCCACCACGATGACCGGGACCGAGCCTTCCGGGGCCCGACCCATGAGGCCGAACGACACGATGCGGGCCAGGGGCACGGTGACCACGGCGACCAGGCACATCGACAGGATCTTTCCCACCGTCATCGACTGGAACCCGTAGACCTGGTGCGCGGCGTAGCCGACCACCGCGTACAGGAAGCCGCTCACCAGCAGGGCGTGCAGGATGTTGCGCAGGTCACTGAAGACACTGAGCGAGATGCGCCTCGTCGAGCCCTTGTAGAGGCTGTAGACGGCGAACACCCCGATGAACAGGGGGATCATCACCACGTTGGCGAACATGGCGGCCCCGGTCCGGCTGGCCGAGGACTCGGGGTTGCTCGACACCCAGCTGACCAACAGGGGCCCGAGGAGGGCGGCGGTGGCCAGTCCGACGATGTCGGCCAGCACCAGGCGTCGCAGCACGTGCCGACGCACCTTGGCCACGGCCCCGGCGTGGTCGCCCAGGTCGATGGCCAGGCCGTTTCCGGCTGGAACGACGACGGCGTCGGGCCTGCTCTCGAAGAGCCCCTTTACCTCGTCTTCACGAATCGCCATGCCAGCCGGCCTGCCCTTTCCTGCACCGGTCCTGTGACCCGGTCGGGCCCGCAGCGAGGACGCCTGAACGGGGCCGTCCGTTCCGCTGTCCCTCGCCCGTCGACCAATCGTAGATGCGGGTCAACTCCCTGCACAACAGGCAATTCGGCCCCAATTCGGCCACTGCCGTCGCCCGGGGACGGCCGCCGGCTATCCGGTCACCGCACCGGGAACCGCCGAATTCAGGGCCCGGACCCAGCCGCGGGGTGCCTCCGGTGCGTCCGACCACGGTCGGAGCACGGTCGTGCGCGTTCCCCCGGCGGGAGGTGGAACCACGAGTCGTCGGCCACGAAGCCCGGCACGTCCACCTGGACGTACTGGGCGAAGCGACGCGCCGAGACCTGGAGGTGCCATACCCCTCCATCGACCGCCTCGACCTCCGCCTGAAGCCCGACGTCCGGATCGGACTCGCGGGCCGGCCCACCCGGGAGGTAGCCGGTCGAGGCGAGCACCTGCCCGGTGGCATCGACCAGGTCGGCGGTCACCAGGTCGTAGGAGCGGGGCCCGAAGCAGTAGGCGTACGTCAGGTCCCGGAAGCCGTCGAACAGGGCGTCGGCGTGGACCTGGCAGCCGCCCCGGGCCGGCACGACCACCTCGCACGACGCGTCCTCGACCCGGTGGGCCCCGGTGTGCAGCCCGACCACGAGCTTCCCCTCGACCGGCTCGGCCGTGTCGTTCACCAGATGGAGGGCCAGGCCGTTGACCCCCTCGTCGGTGGCCAGGACGGCCACCGGGGTCGACGCCCGGGCCACCGCGTACCAGGGTGCCTTCGGGCGCCCGAGCGAGTCGATCAGGCCCCACCCGGGTCCCGACCGGAGGTCACGGAGGGCGATGGCCAGGAATCCGGCGCACGGGGACGACGTGCGTCGCCACTCGGCCAGCGCCGACCCGAGGATCTCGGTCACCGCGGCCCGGCCCAGGTCGAGGGCGTGTTCGGGATCGCTCCGCCACAACAGGGCCATGTCGACGCCGAAGAGCAGGGCCGCGTAGTGGTCGCGGACGTCCTCGAGGTCGAACCACGAGCTGGCGTCCCGGTGGACGGCCCGCTTCCACTCCGACTCGTGGCGGGAGGTGAGGTCGCCACCCAACCCTTCGTCGAGGCTGGCCCGCTCCGGCGGCACGGCGAAGGCCAGCCCCTCGGCCACGAAGCGCGGCGCCGCCTGACGGAGGTCACTCAGGGGGAACATGAAGACCCCGACCCCGAAGTAGTGGCTCACCCCGACGTCGACCTGGAAGGGCAGGTCGCCGCCGGTGGGCGACGTGGGCACGTAGGGGAGGCCCGGGGCCAGGCGGCCGACCACGTCGGGCAGCACGGTGTGGATGACCGGCGTCGTCCAGCGCTCGCGGGGCAGCCCGAACATGGCGGGCTGCTCCTCCAGCTCCTGTCCGCCGCAGAACACGGCCAGGCAGGGATGGGCGGCGGCCCGGCGGAGTACCCCGGTCACCTCGGCCACCACCGTCTCGGTGAACGCCTCGTCGTCGGGCGGGTCCACCAGCCCGAGCATCGAGTCCAGCCAGACCAGGATGCCGGCCCGGTCGCAGGCGTCGAAGAACCGCTCGTCCTCGTAGACCGTGCCCCCGGGCACCCGCAGCATGTTCATCCCGCCCCGGCGGGCCAGGCCGACCAGATGCTCGATCTCCTCGTCGTCGACGTGGTAGCCGACCGGATCGGGCGGGTACCAGCCGGCCCCGCGGCAGAACACCGGGACGCCGTTCACCACCAGGGAGAACGCTCCCTCCTCTCGCACCGCCTCGACGGTGCGGAACCCCACCTCGCCGAGGTCGACGGCCCGACCGGCCACCACCGCCCGCACCGGGTACCGGGGCTGGGGGCCGTGGGTGTGGGGCCACCACCGGTCGACCCCCTCCACCACCACCTCGCCGTGCACGTGGTGGGACCCTCCCTCCCGGGAGACCTCGAGCGGCACCGTCCGGCCGGCGACCGTCAGGGCGGCGGAGACGGGATCCGCTCCGTCGAGCCCCGGACCGGTCACGTCGATCGCCACGGTGACGGTGCCCGTCGTGGTCCCCCCGGGCCCGGGCACGCAGGAGGTGAGCAGCCGGCGGACGGCGACCTCGACCGGCTCGGTCGGCCGGAGCCGGATCGGGCGCCACGGCCCGACCGGGGCCGGCACCACGGCCCACCCCGCCTGCCGCCCGAGCAGGGTGGTCCGGATCCAGCGCAGGTTCTGGCTGACGACCCCCTTGGCCTTCCACCGGGGCCGGGGGCGGCGCTCCTCGAGCACCGGGGTCAGGGCGGCGAATCGGATCCACAGGTCGTTGTCGTCCGACAACGAGGTCACCGGCACGGCGTGCGGCGCGAACATCGACTCGGAACGGAGCAGGTGGTCGCCGTTCAGCCAGACGTCCGACACGGTGGCCAGCCCGTCGCATTCGAGGATCCAGCCGTGGGGCGCCGAGGCAGGGTCGGGGCCGGCGAACCGGCAGCGGAACCACCAGTCCTGTCCGTCGAGCCGCTCCTGGGCCACCTCGGAGGCGCCCAGCGCCCGTAGGGCGCCGGCCACCGTGCCCGGCACCGTGGCCGCCATCCAGCCGCGTCCCAGATCGGTGCCATCGCCCGGGCCCGTCAGGGCCCCGGGTGGCGACGAGGTGCACGACCACTCGGATCCGGCCAGCACGTCGACCGGACCACGGGGATCAGCCCCCATAGCGGTCCCCCAGGACGGACATCGCCGCGTCCCACGACGCGGCCATCCCGTCGAGCACATCACCGAGGTCGACGGGGCGCCCCCGGGCGGCACGGGCCAACGCGAACTGCAGTGCCTTGGCCCCTTCCGCCACCTGGCGGAAGCCGGCGGCGGCGGCCTCGGTGCCGGGCCGGTCGAACGAATTCAGCCAGTCGACGAACGTGGCGGCCAACTCGGTGCTGGCGCCGCACTGCCGGCACAGGCCGAAGGCGTAGAGGTGGAAGGCATCCATGCCGTGCTCGGCGAGCCACGGCAGGTCGGCCTGCACCCGGGCCGCCATCCGGGTGATCGGGTTGTCGGCCGGCCGACGGGCCAGGTGCTCCCGCGTCAGGGCCACGACCCGGGTGACGAGGTCCGGGTCGTCCACGCGGAGCCGGTCGAGGCGGACGGACTCGATGTAGGGGGCCAGCACGGTCGGGTCCACCGGCCCACCGAGGTGGAGGATCCCGTCGAAGTCGTCCCCGGCCAACGTGAACAGGCCGGCGTTGTGGAAGTAGTCGAGGCGGCGGGCGGCCCGGTCGAGGGCGGTCGGCACGATGGTCGTCTTCACGTGGTCCTCGCGGTAGGAGACGCCCCGGGTGTCCGGCAGGAACCAGGCGTCGACCTCGACGGTGCACAGCCGTCCCAGGGCGAGCTGCTCCTCGACGTGGTCGACCACCGGCCGCCACACGTTCAGCTCCGCCACCTCGATGCCGAACAGCGTGCGCAGGTCCTCGGGCGGGTACTTGAAGAAGGTCCACTGGTCGCCCTCGAAGTCGCAACTGAGGGTGAAGGCGGCGGCGGCCACCGGATCCAGGCCGAGGGCGTGCAGCACCTCGACCCACACGTCCACGTAGCAGTTCGTCTCCGTCCAGATCCGCTCGGTGGCGTGGAGCGGGTGGGGGACGAACCCGACGACGTCCAGCGCCGGGAGCCCGCCGTCGGTGCCCACGTCGTCGTGGGGAGCGCCTAGGGCCACAGCACGGACCGGACGCCCGACGGCCAGGCACCGGGATCCGTGCCGTAGCGGTCGAGGAGGGTCAGGGTGATGCGGTCCACCCCGAATCCGAAGCAGGCGGTGTGGGCCAGGTCGCCGTCGGCCGTGGTGATGCCGAACGGGCGCGAGAAGTGGTCGATGTGGCAGTTCGACGAGGCGATGGCGGTGGGCCGCCGGGCGGCGAAGACCGGGGCCACCAGCTCGTACTTGAGCTCCTCGGCCCGCTGGTTGGCGGCCAGCATCCGCCCGGGACGCCCGAAGAACGGATCGTTGGCCACCACCGGCTCGACCTCGAGCCCGAGCCCGGTGAGGACGTCGAGTCCCCGGCCGATCCAGTCGTCGCGGTGGGCCAGCGCCCCGTCCGGGGTCCCCAGGTAGACGAACTCGTGCATCCGGAACGACTGCATCCGGAACGGGTCGGTGCTCGGTTCGTGACGGAAGCAGTAGCCGTAGATCTCGAACCGTCGGCCGCCCTCGGGCAGGACACCGGACTGGGTCGGGTACAGGGCGTGGCAGGCCGCCGGGCACAGGACGATGTCGGTCGACTCGAGCAGGGGGCCGCGGTCCTCGTGCGCCTCGGTGCGCCGCAGGAGCTCGGCATGGTCCTTCTCGTCCCCCCGGAACGTGTGGACCGAGCCCATCTGGTCCGGGAACGACTCCAGGTAGCCGTTCTTCTCGAAGGTGGCCCACGGCATGACCGGGGGGAAGCGCAGGTCGGTGGCCCCGAGGTCGGCTCCGGACGCCACGGCCAGCCGGTCGACACCCTCCACGATCGACTCGTAGGTGGCCGATCGCCCGTAGATGCCGTCCACCCCGGTGAGCAGCAGGATCCCGTCGTCCAGCAACGCGCGTCGGAAGTCGGCCCACGGCTCGTCGGCCGCGGCGTCGCCCGGCGTGGCCGCCCCGGGCTCGGACACGGCCATCACTCCCCCCGCAGGACGAGGAGCATCTGGGCGTTGTTGGCCATGATCCGGTCGTTGTTGACCATCAATGCGGCGCCCATGGAGTCCCGCAGGTGGCGCCCCAGCGAGTACGGGGTGTCGAGGCGGTAGGACGCCAGGCCGCAGATGAGCATGCACTCGCGGACGATGTCGACGACCAGGGTGGAGGCGCTGACCTTGAGGGCGTTCATCCCGACCCCGAAGCCGATCGAGGACAGGCGGTCGGCGTCGGCCGCCTCGTAGCGGGCCAGCGACGACTGGACCATGTCGGTGAATTGCTGGTGGACCACGGTGACCTCGGCCAGGCGGAGGGCGGCGGGCGGCGGCGTGCCGGGCTTGCGACGGGCCTCGCCCTGGACGAACCGGCGGGCCAACTCGACGGCGTCGGAGGCGATGCCCAGCCACACCGACGACCAGAGCAGGTGGGCGGTCGGCAGCATCGTCTGGGTCGAGATGTCGGCGTACGGCTCGTCGAGCACCGAGTCGGCGTCGCCCGTGGCCCGCAGCACGAACCCCGTGCTGCACGTGCCCCGGAACCCCAGCGCGTTCCACTCCCCCACCTGCTCCAGCTCGAGGCCGGGTGGGCGGCACAGCACGATGACCTGGTCGCTGTCCGGGCTGTCGGCCGTGCGCCGCGCCGTGACCAGTACGGCGTCCGCGTCGTCGGCGTAGGAGATGACCGGCGCCTGCTTCTCGACCCGGAAGCGGCCCTCGGACACCTCGAGGGCGCAGATGCTCGACCGCACGTCCCCGCCCGTCCCGACCTCCGTGGTGGCCGACGCCAGCAGGTACTGGTGCTCGGCCAGCTCCTCGAGGTACCGGCGCAGGAGGTCGTTGCGCCCGTGGCGGACGAGGCAGGCCACCTGGATGTGGTGCATGGCCACGACCATGGCGCTCGACGCGCACCGCCGCCCGAGCGCCACCAGACCCTGCGACACCTCGGCGAGGGAGGCTCCCCCGCCTCCGAGCTCGACGGGCACCAGTGCGGCCAACAGGCCTTCGGCCTTCAAGGCGGCGAGCGTCTCGGACGGGAAGCGCCCCCGCTCGTCCACATCGGCGGCGACCGGTCCGGCCACCTCGTCGGCGATGGCGGCCATCCGGACGGCCACGTCACCGGCCTTCGTCATCACCACGTTCTCGTGCACCAGCATCGGTCGATCACGCCCCCGTCATCTCGGCCACCCCGGCCCGGATGGCGGAGATCGACTCGAACGTCGACTTCTTCAGCATCTTCTCCGAGAACTCGAAGTCGAAGGCGTCCTCGAGGGCGAGCATCACGTTGACGCTGGCGTGCGAGGTCATGCCGGCGCCGAACAGGTCGGTGTCATCGGTCAGCGACTCGATCGGAACGGCCAGACGCGCGTGCTCGACCAGCACCTGACGGATCGTCTCGTCTACCGTCATTGCACTCCCTGCTTTCTGTTCGAGCACCGTCCGACGACGACGGCCGCGGCCATCGACGTCTCGTGGGTCAGGCTGACGGCGAATTCGTCGATCCCCACCTCCGCAGCCATGGCTGCGGCCTGGCCGGACAGGCGGATCTCGCACCATCCTCCTGTCATCCGGTGTACTTCGATACTACGCCAGTCCAGTTGCACGTCGACAGGTCTGAGCACCTTCATCACGGCCTCCTTCGCCGCGAAGCGCGCGGCCAGGGAGGCGACGGCGAGCCCTCCGGACCCGTCTACGACGTCCCCTCGGCTGCGGCACGACTCGATCTCGTGGGGCGTGTACACCCGGGTCACGTAGCGGTCGCCGAAGTGCCGGACCGACTCGGCCACGTCGTCGACGGCCACCAGGTCCACACCCACCCGCAGCGTCCCCACCGGACTCACGACGCCACCCGCTCGGCCCCGCCGACCGGTGCCGTGCGTCCGAGGAGTGCCGTCCGGTGGACGGCCCGGTACTCCTCGGCGATCCGCGGCCAGGCGAACGCCTCCACCCGGGCCCGACCGGCGGCCGCGATGTCGTCCCGCAGCCGTTCGTCGGACAGGACCCGACCGAGCACGGTGGCGAATGCCGCGGTGTCGAACGGGTCGACCAGGAGCCCGTCCTGGCCGTCGTGGACGAACTCGGGTGGGCCACCGTGATCCGTGGCCACGACCGCCGTCCCGGCCCGCCATCCCTCGAGGACGACGATCCCGAACGGCTCGAGCCGGCTGGGCATCACGAACGCCTTGGCACCGGCCATCGCCGCCGCCACCTGGTCGCGGGACAGGCGCCCGACGAAGTGCACGCGGTCACGGATGCCTGAATCCTCGGCCTGTGCCTCGAGGCGCTCCAGGGCGCTCCCGGTTCCGCCGATCACCAGGTCCGCCGTGCGGCGCGACGGGTCCATGGCCGCGTAGGCGGCCAGCAGGAGGTCGAACCCCTTCTTGTCCACCACCCGGCCGAGGGCCAGCACGAACGGCCCGTCGGTGAGGGGCGCGGGAAGGGCGGCCGCGGCGCCGTCGGATTCCGGCCGGTCCAGGTCGACGCCGTTGAAGATGACCGTGCCCCGACCACGGGCCAGTCCGAATCGGGCGACGGCGTCGTCCAGGGTGAACGCCGAGCAGGCGGTCACCGCCGCCGCCGTGCGGAGTCCGCCCCGGAGCGAGGCCCGCAGCACGTGGGAGGTGTCGAAGATGTCGGCATCGTCCATCAGCGTCTCCCCCTGGAGGGAGATGACCAGGGGCACCCGGCACAGGCGCGCCAGCGCCGTGGCGTAGGCACCGTTGGGACCGAAGCACTGCACGTGCAGCACGTCGGGTCGGAACGTGGCCACCGCCCGCCGCAGGCCGCGCATCGTGCGCCAGCCGGTGGTGGCGGCGTGGGACACCGCCGACACCCGGGTGGCCGGGAGCGGCATGGGGAAGCGGCGGACGACGAGGCCGTCACGCACCTCGACCGTCTCGGGGGTGTGGTCGTCGGGCAGGCCGGTCCACACCTCGACCTCGTCGCCCGCGGCCACCAGGGCCAGGGCCAGATGGCGGGTCAGCTCCTCGACCCCGCCGACCGACGGGGGGTAGGCGCTCGGGAGCAGGGCGATCCGGGTCACGACCGCACCTGCGGCCCGCGGCGCGGCGCCGCGCGATCCGGGCGGTCGAGGGAGGTGGTCGTGGACCCTCGTGGCAGGAGGACGGGCATCTGGGGTCCGATCCTAGGGAACTCGCGGGTCGAGCCACGGTTGGACGGCGGCCAGGGTGGCGCCGGACGGCGGCGGGGCGAGCGTGCTCCACGCACCCACTCCGGGCGACCAGTAGTTCGAGAAGGCCGCCGCATACCAGCCGGACAGGTAGCCCTGCTCGGCACAGTCGCACTCCGGGGCCCAACTGGCGGGGTGGACACCGAGGATGGCGGCGATCTGGTCGTGGCCGCCCTGGGGCTCGACGTAGGCGGCGTCCACCTCGTGCCCGATCTCGAAGGCGGTGATGCCGGCCAACTGCTGGACGGTCTCCCCGGGGTAGACGTACAGCGTGGACACGCCACCGGTCTGACCCCAGGTGAAGTTGGTGTTGCCGTAGAACCCGGGCGACGGCGCATCGGCGATCGACAGGAATTGGATCGAGTAGCCGGGCACCTGCTGCCACGGGTAGCGCACCAGGGCCAGGGCGGCGGCGCCCATGGCCTGGGGCGAGGAGGGGTCCACCGCGGGGGCGGACGGCGGGGTCGCCGACGGGGCCGCCCCGGTGGGCGACGGAGCGGTCGCCACCACCGCCGCCGGGGCCGCCGGGACGGTGGACGGCACGGTCGGCGTCACCGGGTCGGACTTCGGCAGGGCGTCGAGCGGGTCGGGGGGCAGGGCGGCGGCGGCCGCGGGTGCCGATCGGGGACGGGTGGTGGCCACCAGGGTGCCGCCGACCACCAGGACCAGGACGGCCACCACGACGAGGACGTCGAGTCGGAGCAGCATGCGCCGGGAGAGGTAGGTGACCCGTGCGAGCGCCCGCAGTCCGGGGCGCCGACGATCGATGCCGACGTAGGCGTCGGACAGGACCAGGCGCGGGTCGTCGAGCGCGTCGAGGGACCGGAGGTCCTCCCGAGTCGGGACGGACGACGGGGAGCCCTGCGGGAGGACGTCCGGCCGCTCCGGCGGCGGCCCGACCGGTGCGACCGAGGGCTCGGCGGCCTCCTGCAACGCACGCCAGTCCCGGAACGGGTCGCCGGGGGCAGCCGTGTCCGGGGCCGTCGTCGCCAGGAATTCCGTACCGCGGGCCATGTCTGGTGATCGGCAGATCGGCCGGTCAACTGAAGGCGGGCCAGCCTGGGGCGGCGGGGCGGCCGGGTGCCCGCGACAGGCGGTGGAGGCCTCGGCGGCTCGTCAGCTGGCGAGCGGGAGGGCGACGACCGCCCCGCCGGAACGGTGGCCGCCCCCGCCGGCATCGGCCGCCTGGGTCTGGGCCCGCGTCGCCTGGGTCAGGGCCCGACGCTGGGCCGCGGCGGCCTGGACCGCGGCCCGACGCTGGGCCGCGGCGGCCTGGGCGTCGGCTCTCGTCTGGGCCGCCTGCCGCTTGGCCGCCACGCGGGCCTGGTCCGCCGCGGAGGCCCGGAGCTGCTGGTGGGTCACGCCCGGGCCACTCGCCGCCTGCACGGCCGACACGGCGCCGCCGCCGGCCGGTGTGCCCGCCGCGAGCTGGCGGCGGGCCAGCGCACGTTGGCGGGCGGCACCCACCTGGGCCACCTGCCCGGGCGTGGCCGTCGACCCGGCGGACCGATGGTGCCCGGTGGAGGCGGCCGGGGACGGCGTGCCGGTCGGGGACGACGGCACCGAGCCGGCGGCCATCAGGGTCAGCGGCACGGCGAGGACCAGCGTGATGCACACGATCCGGGCGATGCGCACGAACCGTCCGGCCCGTCGCGTTCGCCCGTCGGCGCCGCCGTACCCGGGAGGGGTGCGGTCCCCCTGACGGCGGTCCGGGCCCACGTAGCCCTGGGAGATGACCAGGGTCGGGTCGTGGAGGTCGGCCAGCCACTCGGGGGCGAGGACGATCTCGACGTCCTCGAGGTGGACCGTCACGAGGCGCCGTGACCGCCCGGGGGCGGCTCCGGCGAGGAGGTCGATGGCGGTGGGGAACTCCGCGCCCACGGGTGCCTCGACGAGGTGCCCCTGTCCCCGGGTGAGGAGTGCCTGCACCCCGGACGCGCGATCGTGATCCTGCCCAGTCATCACCTGTAGCTTCGGCACGTCGACGCACCACCTGAAGGCGACGGCCGCACCCGGGGCACGCTGCATGCCACCGAACGGCGACCGCGGACGCGGTCGAGGCGCGACCGGGGGTTCAGACGGCCAGGCCGAGGGAGCGGTAGACGGCGGCCGTCGCCCGCGCCGTGCGATCCCACGTCAGGGCGCGGACCGCCTCCCCACCGCGGGCGGCCAGGTCCGCCCGCAGGGCGTCGTCACCGAGCAGGGTCGTGAGGGTGGCGGCCAGTCCGGGGACGTCGCCGGCGGTGAACGTCGAGGCACCGTCCCCCACCACCTCGGCCACCGCCGGGACCGGCGTCGAGACGACCGCGGCACCACAGGCCATGGCCTCGACCGGCGGGAGCCCGAAGCCCTCGTAGCGCGACGCGTAGCCCACCAGGGTGGCCGCCCCGTAGAGGGCCGGGAGGTCACCGGTCGGCACATGTCCGACCTCGAGGACCGACTCGGGTGCCGCGGTCGCCCACAGCCCGTGCCCGGTGACGACGAGGGGCACCCCGACCCGGTCGCAGGCCTCGGCCAGGGTGGCCAGGTCCTTCCGCGGCTCGATGTTGCCGACGTGGAGGACGAAGCGCTCGGGCAGCGCGTAGAGGGCACGCACCCTGGCCACCTCGTCGGCCGGTGCCGGCACCATGCCGGGGCTCGGTGCCTCGTGGACCACCACCGCGTCACGGCCGGTCAAGGCCCGGACCCGCTCCGCCGTGAACGCCGACACCGCCACCACGGCGTCGGCCCGGCGCAGGGCCGCCCGCACCAGGATCCGCTCGCCGGCGACCCGGTGCCGGGGAAACGCCCAGGGGACGTCGAAGATGGCCATGTCGTGCACGGTGGCCACCCGCAGTCCGGTGCGCCGGAGCGGCAGGTCGACGTCGAGGCCGTGGACCAGGTCGCACGGTCCGAAGCCCCGGGCACCGTCGAGGGCCCGGCGGACCCCGTGCGACTCCGGCCGCACCAGAGCGGCCACCCCCGGGGGCAGCTCGGCCCGGGCCGACGGCCGCACCGCCGCCACCAGGTCGGCGTCCACCACCGGCACCAGGGCGGCCAGCAGTTCCCGGATGTAGGTGCTGACGCCACCACCACGTGGGTCGAGCGGCAGCGCGTTGACGACGATGCGCGGGCGCGGCGGTCACCGCGCGGCCGACGGCGGCGGATTCACGGACCGGCGACCGGTCGACGTGCGGGGAGGTGGGTCGGTCGTCGCTTGGCGGAGGCCGCCTCGGCCACCAGGTCGGGGACCCGTTCGCCGTCCGGGTCGGCATCGGCCATCCCGAGTGAGATCCCGGCGATGAGGAAGGGCGTGATCGACAGCGCTCCGATCCAGAAGGTGTCGAACAGCCCGTCGACGTAGTGGGCGAGCAGCACGACCAGCCCCAGCGTGCCGTAGATCCGGGGCAGGGCGGCCAGGGACCGCATGGTGACGATCACCAGGAAGAAGAAGGCCAGCGACCCGATGATCCCGGTCGAGGCGAGGTTGTCGACCAGCGAGTTCGGCGGGGCGGTCACCGTCAGGTACTGCGGCAGGTTGTAGAACCGCATGCCCAGTCCGAAGACCGGACTGGTGTGCCACACGCGGATGGCCGCGTCGATCTGTCCGAACCGGATGGCCACCGAGTTGAACTGCGGGTTGTTCTGGAAGGCGAGCGCGAAGCTGTAGTACACGATGCCCACGATGGGCACGGCGATGAAGATGATCATCTTCGACCGGCCCCGCACGTCGGAGTTGAGGAGGATCGCCGTGCCGAGGGCCAGCACCACCAGGATGGCGGACTGACGCGACTGGCTGGCCAGCAGCCCGAGGAGGCAGAGCGCCTCGATCACCCGGGCCTCGATGCGGGGGAGCCGGGCCCACGGCGGGTTCAGGTGGGCGGTGACGATGGCCACCCACATGACGGCCCCGATGGCGTTCTTCTGGTACACGCCCCACTGGGCCGGCTGGAAGTGGCCGGCCGCCGCGTGCTCGATGGCCAACAGGGCCAGGAGCCCCGCTCCCCACAGGTAGAGCCGGAGGGCCTGGCGGGCCCGGCCGTGGAAGGCGATGACCCACCCCACCAGGGTGCTGCCGGCCAGGTAGGAGAAGCGGTGGACCCACTCGACGATGTCGGCCCGGAACGGATGGGCGATGACCACCAGGACGAGGACCGCCTCGTACCAGACGATCCCCCGGAGGAACCGGCGGAGGTTGCGGGCCCGGGACCATTCGATGTGGAACAGGCAGACGAACGCGCCCACGAAGACGAGCAGATCGGCCACACTGAGGTTGGTGCTCGAGCCCCCGACCCTCTGGATCAGGATGCTGCCGGGCAGCACGATGACGGCCACGAGGATCGGATCAGCCACGAAGATGCCGAAGGCGAGGACCAGGATGGCCACCGCCAGACCGGCGAACGTGTTGAGCGCCACCGCCACCCCCGCGGCGGCAGCCAGCGCGGCCACCACGAGCCAGGCCATGGCGGTGCCGGCCACACGGTCCCACCGGTGCGGTTCGAGACGCCGACGGGCGCGCTCGGGAGCGGCGAGCGGGCTCATCGTGGCGTCGTCGGGTCGGTCATGGGGCCTCGGAGCGCCTCGGGTGCGGCACGGGGGGCGTCCGGTGAATCGTAGCGTTCGCACCGCGCGTTTCCGCGGCTCCGTCCCCCGTCCCCCGTGCCGCCCGGTCCGGAGGCCGACGGCATCTCAAGGTCTTCCGTGCTTGTGACGACGGTAGAGGTGTACCGGGGAACGACCTCGGAGTGCCGGTCGTCCCACCCGACGGACCGGACCCAGGACAAGGACGACCACGCGTGCGCACGGCAGTCGAACAGGGCATCGGGGGGACAGCGGTGACCGGACTCCCGACCACCGCCTCGTCACTGGTGGTGTGCTCGCTCGAGGAGTGGGGCACCGTCCGCCGACGTATCCGCATCCTGGTGGACGAGCTGGTCGACCGCGACCCGCACCTGCGGGTCCTGTACGTGGCCCCTGCGGTCGACGTCCCCTTCGAGCTGCGCCACGGGCGGCTCACCGGTCTCACCCGGCCCCGACTGGAGCAGGTGCACCCCCGTGTCCACGTGCTGCGTCCGCGCAAGTGGTTCCCCCGTGCCGTCGGCCCGTTCGCCGACCGGTCCCTCGGCCGGCAGGTGGCCCGTGCCGTCGACGACCTGGGACTGGTCGACCCGCTGGTGTGGGTCAACGACGCGTCCTACGCCCGCTACGCACTGGCCACCGGATGGCCCACCCTCTACGACGTGACCGATGACTGGCTGCTGGCCCCCCTGTCCCCCCGTCGGGCGGCGCGGCTACGCGCCGACGACGACCTGCTCCTCGCCGCCAGCGGAGCGGTCGTGGTCTGCTCGCCCGACCTCGCCCGATCCCGGGGTCGACGTCGGTCCGTCGACCTGATCCCGAACGGCGTGGACGTCGACCTGTTCCGCACCCCCCAGGTCCGTCCCGCCGACCTGCCGCCGTCGCCGGTCGCCGTCTACGTCGGCACCCTCCACGAGGAACGGGTCGACATCCCGCTCCTGGTCTCCCTGGCCGAGGCCCGACCGGACGTCGCCATCGCCGTGGTCGGGCCGGACAGCCTGGGACCCGAGTCGCACGGATCCCTGGCCGCCCGGGCCAACATCCGCCTCCTCGGGCCGGTCCCCTACGACCGGGTGCCCGGCTACCTGCAGCACGCCGACGTCGTCATCATCCCCCACCAGGTCAACCCCTTCACCGAGAGCCTGGACCCGATCAAGGCCTACGAGTGCCTGGCCGCCGGGCGGCCCACGATCTCGACACCGGTCGCCGGGTTCCGCGACCTGGGCCACCCGGTCGTCGTGTGCGACCGGAGCGAGTTCGTGGCCGTGGCATCGGACCTCCTCGATGGCGCCCCGGGCCCCGGCTCCCCCGCCGACTCCCCCGACGTTCCCACCTGGCACCAGCGGGCCACGGCGATGGACGAGGTCATGCGCCGGGTCCGGGCCGCGGCGGAGGCCTCGTGACACCCGTCCGGCACGGCATCGGGACCGTCGCTCCCCTGGTGGGCGCGCCCTCGTATCCTGGGTCCGGCCCCCGACGGCCGAAAGAGAGTGTGCGGTGACGTTCCAGCAGTTGCTCAAGACCCTGTGGACCAGGAAGCTGACGATCGTCGTCAGCGTCGTGGTCTGCGTGGTCGCGGCGCTGGCCTACGCCAAGGTCGCCACCCCCTCCTACCAGTCCAGTGCGCTGATCCAGGTGACGACCCCCACCCAGGCCGGCTCCTCCACCTCGTCCGGCTTCACCCTGCCCGACCCCGTCCAGGAGCTGGCCAGCTCCGCGGTGCTGGAGGCAGCGGCCAAGAACCTCCACGATCCCCATCCGGCCGGCCTCGGTGGCCTGGTGACCGGGGCGGTGGACCCCACCACGGGCACCCTCACCGTCACCGGAACGGGCTCGACGGCCGCCGGAGCCCAGGCCGTCACCCAGGCCTTCGCCCAGGCCTTCGTGGACCAGATCCAGGCCCTGGCCCAGACCCAGATCGACAAGTACACCCTGGCCATCAACGAGGTGAACCTCAAGATCGCCGCCCTCCAGGCCCAGGAGGTGCCGGCATCGGCGCCCAACGCGGCGACGGCCAACGCCCTGCTCAACGCGCAGATCACCGCGCTCACCCAGACGCTCAGCACCCTCCAGGCCGCCCAGTCGACCGTGCAGTTCGGGGGGCCCTACGCCAAGATCCAGGTTCCCGCCACCCCCGGCGCGTCGACCGGGATCAGCAAGTCCAAGCTCGGGGCCATCGGCCTGCTGGCCGGCCTCCTGGTCGGCTGCGGCATCGCCCTGGTCCGCGAGCAGTTCGACGACAGCCTCCGGATCAGCCCGGACATCGAGTCGGTCATCGACGGGCCGCTCCTCGGCGAGCTCCCCGAGGACCCCGACGTCAAGCGGGGCGAGGTGTCCATCGCCCTGGTCCAGGCCCCCCAGTCCTCGCTGGCGGAAGCCGTCCGCGACCTGCGGACCAGCCTGCGGGTCCTCCTGGTCGAGCAGCAGAGCCCGATCCTGGTCGTCACCAGCCCCGAGCCCGGGGACGGCAAGACCTTCGTGACCGCCAACCTGGCCGCAGCCTGGGCCCTCACCGGCAGCCGCGTCATCGTGGTCTCGGCCGACTTCCGACGGCCGCGGCTGGAGGAGGCGTTCGGGCTCGACACGACCGATCGGCCGGGCCTGTCCGACCTGATCAAGGCCAACTGGAAGCAGGCCGAGCCCGCCGACGGCCCACCCGACGCGGTGGCGGACCCGCTGGAGGCCCGCCCGGAGGGGCCCACGGCCCGGCGCGAGTCGGTCGACGTCCGGCGCGCCCGGCGCCGGTCGCGCTCCGCTGTCGACGAGACGGCGGTGAGCGCCCACCTGGTGGAGACCGGCATCGACGGGCTCCAGCTGCTGCCGGTCGGGGTCCACCTCGACAACCCGAGTGAGCTCTTCGACAGCCCGGGCATGCAGCCCGTCCTCGACCAGCTCCACCTGCTGGCCGACATCATCCTGCTCGACACACCGCCGGTCCTGGCCGCCCCGGACACGGCCATCCTCGGCAGCCTGACCCACGGCGCCGTCGTCGTGGCCTCGGAGGGCAAGACCGACCGGGCCGACCTCGAGCGGACGGCACGGCGCCTGGAGACCACCGGGTGCCACGTGGTCGGCCTCGTGCTCAACCACGTCCGCCACAGCTCGTCGGACAACTACCAGGCCTACACGTACAAGCGATGAGTCCGGCGTCGACGGCGCCGGGGCCGGTGCCGTCGGCCACGGAGGGCCCGTTGGTGGTCGTGGTGGCGTTCCATGCGCCGGACCTCCTCGACCGGTGCCTGACCGCACTCGGGGACGGACCGACGTGGTCGTGGTCGACAACTCCTCCGACGCCCGGGTGGCCCGCGGTGGCCGACCGCCACGGGGCGCAGTACGTCGACCCCGGGCGCAACCTCGGCTTCGGGGCCGGCGCCAACGTCGGGTGCACCTACCGCCACGGCCGGGACGTCCTGCTCCTCAACCCGGACGCCGCCATCACCCCCGACGGGGTCCGTGGCCTGCACGCCGCGCTGCACGCCGACGGCGGACTGGCCGCCGTGGCTCCCCGCCAACACGACCCCGACCGCCTCGACGAGGCCCGGGTGGGCTGGCCGTTCCCCACCCCCGCCGGTGCCTGGATCGAGGCCGCCGGCCTGGGGCGCCTGCGTCGGCGGACCGACTTCCTCATCGGATCGGTGCTGCTGCTGTCGGCGGCGGCCCTCGACGACGTGGGCGGGTTCGACGAGCAGTTCTTCCTCTACGCCGAGGAGACCGACTGGCAACGTCGGGCCGTCGACCGCGGCTGGCGGGTGGCCGTGTGCCAGGCGGTGGTCGCCACCCACGTCGGCGCCGGGACGGGGGGCGACCCGGTGGCCCGCGAGACCCACTTCCAGGCCTCGCACGAGCGCTACGTCCGCAAGCACCACGGCACCGCCGGCTGGTGGTCGTACCGCGCGGCCGCCCTGGCCGGCGCGGGCGTCCGGGCCGTCGTGCTCCCCGGCGAGAGGCGGGAGGCCGCCGGCCTGCGCCTCCGGCTCTTCCGCACCGGACCGCTGCGGGCCGAGGCCTCCTCGGACGGACCGGCCTGCGCGTGGCCCACGTGGTCGTCACCGATGCCTTCGCCGGGGTCGAGCGGTACATCTGCCAGGTGGCCAACGGCCTGGCCGAGCGCGGCCACCAGGTGGACGTCATCGGCGGCGCGCCCGACCGGATGCGGGCCGAGCTCGACCACACGGTGGTCCACCATCCGGCCGCCACCCTGGTGGCAGGGGTCCGGGCGCTGGTCGCGGCGCGCCGGGCCGACCTGGTGCACGCCCACATGACCGTCGCCGAGGCCAGCGCCTTCATCGCCCATCCGGTCGACGGCGCACCGATCGTCGCCACCCGCCATTTCGCCGCCGAGCGGGGCTCGTCCCCCTTCCGCCGGGCCGTGGCCCGGGTGACGGCCCGCCCCATCGTGGCCGACATCGCCATCTCCGAGTTCGTGGCCCGGAGCGTGCCCGGTCCCACCACCCTCATCCACAACGGGGTGGCCGGCCGGCCGCAGGCGGACCTCGACGCACCGGTCGTGGTCATGCTCCAGCGGCTCGACGACGAGAAGGCGCCCGACCTCGGCATCCGCGCCTGGGCCCGAAGCGGCCTGTCCGACCGGGGGTGGCGCCTGGTGGTGGCGGGGTCCGGCGTGCTCCGACCCGAACTGGAGCACCTGGTCGACCGGCTTGGACTGCCGGGCGAGCGTCGGGTTCGCCGGGCAGGTGGCCGACACCGACGGGCTGCTGGCCGGGGCCTCGGTCCTGTTGGCGCCGGCCCCGACCGAGCCGTTCGGGCTCTCGGTGGTGGAGGCCATGTCCCACGGTCTGGCCGTGGTGGCGGCCGCCGGTGGTGCCCACGTCGAGACGGTGGGCGACGCCGGACTGCTGTTCCCACCGGGCGACGTGGACGCGGCGGCCCGGGCGCTCCGGAGCCTGGCCGACGACCCGGGACTGCTCCGCTCGGTGGGCCACGCCCTCCGGCACCGCCAGCAGGAGCTGTTCTCCCTCGCCCTGCACCTCGACCGGCTCGAGGCCCTGTACCGGTCGGTGGCGGCCGACCGGCGCTGAGCCGACCATCGGATCCGGGTCCGGCCCGGCCTCCACGACCTCCCGGATTCAGGCCCGCCGGATCGCCCGCAGTAGAGCGCCTGCTGGAGGTCGGCCACGCTCTCCCACGAGTACCGGCCCCACCGTGTCGGCCCCGGTCCGACGCAGGTGCTCCCACAACCCCGGCTCGTCCAGGATCCGGGCCAGCGCCGCGGCCAGCGCCGCGGGGTCCCCCGGAGGGACCAGGAGCCCGGCCTCGCCGACCACGTCGGGCAACGCGCCGCTGGCGCTGGCCACCGCCGGGACTCCCGAGGCCTGGCCCTCGACCACCACCCGTCCGAACTGCTCGAGCCACCCCGGCACCGGGACCGAGGGCACGGCCAGCACGTCGAACGTCGGGTAGACGTCCGGCAGGTCGGCCTCGTCGACGTACCCGTGGAACGTCACCCGGCCGGCGACACCGAGCTGGTCGGCCAGGGCACCGAGGGAACCGGCCTCTCGGACCGGCCCCGTAGACGTCGGCGTCGAGCCGGTCGTCGAGGGCGAGGGACCGCAGCAGGACGTCGACCCCCTTGTGGGGGATCAGGCGCCCCACGAAGCCGACCCGCAGTCGGCCCGTCGGCGGTGGGCGGTCCACCGGGTGGAACCGGGCCACGTCGACGCCCAACGGGACGAGTTCGAGCTCGCCGGTCAGTCCCTTGCGCCGGAGGATCTCCCCCGCCTCGATGTTGCAGGTGTATGCACCGGCCGCGCCGCGGAGCGACCACCGCTCCAGCCAGCGGAACGGCGGGGGGTAGCGCTTGTCGATGTTCTGGGCCGAGCACACCAGGTACGGGGTGCCGCGGGCCCGGAGCCAGCGCAGGACGAGCACCTCGGCCACGGCCAGTCCGAAGGGTTCCTCGTGCAGGTCGATGAGGTCCCACCGCCCGTCACCGAGCAGCCGCCACAGGGGCCGCGGGTCGAAGACGAACAGGTTCGGGTGGCGCCCGACCGTGCGCACCGCCACGGCGAACGTCATCCCCCGAGGGGTTGAACGGGACGAGTGAGCCCCCCTCCTCCCACCGCTCGGCGGTGGCCAGCGTCAGATCGACCCCGGCCCGACGCAGGAGTCGCTCGCGTTGGCGCCAGGCGGTGACCACCGCGCTGTGGGAGATCCGCAGGACACGAGGGCCGGGGTGAGCCGTGTCCGGGCCCGGTCCCGTCGCAGGAGTCGACACGCGGGGCACCGTACCAGGGCGGCCCCCGACGGGGGGCCGTACGACCCTTTCGGCACCATCTTCTCACGCAGAGTGGCGATTTGCCTTTTTGAGTGACATTGCAACTTGAGTTACCCACTGGTCAGCCGATCAATCGGTATGGACCGGGCAGGGGCCTCCCCACACGTTGATCGCGCACGAAAGGCGGGCATTCTCGGCAGTCGCCACCCTGGTCGCCTCGCTGACGGTGGGCGTGTCGATCGGGAGCCCGGCCCACGCCGTGGCCCCCCCGCCGCAGATCGCCGGCAGCCCCGCCGCTCCCACCGCATCCGAGATCAGCCCGGTGTGCACCACCACGACCCCGTCCACCGTCCTCGGGCCGTCGACCACGGTTCCGGCCAACCCGGTGTCCAAGCTGGTGACCCCCACCGGCGGGGTGGAGAACTTCGCCGCCACCGCCACCGATCTGTACGTGTACACCGGGAGCCAGCTCGCCATCTACACGCTGGCCGGGGCCCCGGTCACCGCCTTCGCCCTGCCGGCCACCTTCGGCAGTGCCGACGAGGTCTCGCAGCCGGTGATCGACCCTTCGGGCAACATCTACCTCTCCTCGTACTACGGCACCGCGGTCGACAAGTTCTCCCCTACCGGGTCCCTCCTCTGGTCGGTCGACCCCCAGCACGGCAATCCGACCGCCCTCTTCGCGGTGGGCACCGGGAGCAACTGGCGGCTCATGGTCAGCATCGTCCAGAGCGGCGGCGCCGAGCCTGGTCCTCGACCCGACGACCGGCTCGGTGTCGGGCACGTTCCCGCTGGTCTCGAACATCGGTGACTTCGTCACCCAGGAGGCGGGCGGCAACCTGCTGTTCTCGGGTAACGGCTACGTCGAGACGGTCAGCCCGACCGGTCAGGTGCTGTCCACCTTCGGCGCGGCCAACATCCAGGGTAACGGGGCCCACTCCGGCTCGGGCAGCCAGTTCTACTACCCGGGCCAGGCCGTCCAGGCCCCCGACGGGACCATCTACACCGCCGACCCGCTCTACTCCATGGAGGCGACCTCGCCCAACGGCTTCCTCCGGGGCTCGACCACCCTCGGCGGCGGACTGGCCTTCGGCGGGTGGGGCTTCGCCCTGGTCGGCTCGACCTTCTACTTCCAGAGCGGCGCCCCGTTCAACGGCTCCGCCGACGCCATCTCCATCGTTCTCGCTGGCCAGCGTCCAGTCCTACCTGTCCGCGATCCAGCGTCCCTCGAACAGCCTCGGCTGGGGAGCGGGCCTCACCACCCCGGCCCAGGGCAACTACTTCGCCCCGGGCACGACCCCCTGCGTCAACGCCGACGTTCGACCCCTGGTGGTCGGCGGCGGCGGCGACACCTGCAGCTGTCGTACTCGGTCTGGACCCCACGTCCCTGACCGCCGAGACCGTTCCCGCCCCGAAGACCGTGGCCCTCCCCACCTCGCCCGCCGCGCTGGCCAACATCCCGCTGACCCTGCCGGCGGCCGACACCGCCCCCGGGCCCTACGAGGTCCAGGCCACGCCTGGTGAACACGGCGACGTCGCCGCCCACCACGCTCGGCACCACCTGCATGCCCTTCACGGTCGGGGCCCCCGGTGACGGTCTGAACCTGGCCACCCTCCCCTCCGGCTCGGGATCCGGCGGCCCGGCCGACCCCCGGGGCGTCGCCCTCAACGCCCAACTCGGCCTGGACAGCACCCGCTCCAGCCAGGTCGTCGACTGGAGCGCGCTCCTCCCGACCTGCAACGCCAACGCCCCGACCGCCGCCACCTGCGGGTCGTCGGCCATGAACTTCGCCTCGACGTCCACCGATCCCTACAAGGCCGCCTACCTGGCCGTCCAGGACCACGTGAACTACTGGATGCAGATCAGCGGTGGGGACGCGGTGTCGACCGCCCTGGTGAACGAACGGCTTCTGGCAGGGGGACATCGCCGCCCTGGTGGCGCACTACGCCACCGTCCCGCCGGGCTGCGGCGCCTGCGCACCGGTGACCATGTGGGAGCCGTGGAACGAGTCCAACAACACCGGGTGGAGCAACGGCGGCACCTATGCCACGTCGGTGCTCAAGCCCTTCTACCTGGCGGTCAAGTCCGTGGAGCCCGGCACCAGCTCGACCGTCATCGGCGGTTCGACCCTCGAGCCCGTTCCGTGGTGGTGGCAGCAGCTCATCGCCGCCGGCGGACTGGCCTGGATGGACGTGGCCGGCATGCACCCCTACACCGGCTCCAACGATGCGTACGAAGAGGACGGCATGCCGGCCCAGGTCCGTCAGCTCCAGGCGCTCCTGGGCGCCAAGCCGCTGTGGTTCACCGAGATCGGGCTGGTGGAGCGACGGCGACTACAACTTCCTCGGCCAGGCCAACAGCGTGGCCCGGTCGATGATCTGGCAGAAGGTGCTCGGGGTGCCGGCCCAGAACTACTTCTACGACGAGGGGACCTGGGGCAACGACGGGATCAGCTTCTCGCTGATCCAGGCCTCCAACACGGTCGACTACGTGAAGCCGTCGGCGCTGGCCACCATGACCACCTCGCGGCTCCTGGCCGGCCGGCCGTACCTGGCGATGCCCGCCACCGGCATCCCGCAGGGCTACCGGGCCGACTTCGGCACCACGGCCGGTGGCGCCACCAAGGAGTCCGCCGTGTGGACCGACGGCGTGTCCGAGACGGCCTCGGTCACCCTGACCTCGCCCACCGGCTCCACCGACCCGGTGACCGTCACCTCGGAGTACGGCACGGCCACCACCACCCAGGCCACGTCGGGCACCGCCTACGGCCTGCCGCGTCTCGGACCAGGTCAGCTTCATCACCTATCCGGCCGGGGACACCCTCTCGGTCGGCCCCACCGAGACGTTCGGCACCGACCTGGCCTCCTCCGCGGCCCACGCCACGGCCTCGGCCTCGAGCGGGAGCGCCAGCGCCGCCATCGCCGGCCTGACCATGGGCTACGGGCAGGGATGGTCCTCGGCCACGGGTGACACCACCCCGACGCTGACCGTGAGCCTGGCGGCCCCGTCCACCCTGGACCGGGTGATCGTGGACACCCAGTCGGTCGGATCGACGGCCACCAGCGTCCGCAACTACACGTTGTCGGCCAACGAGCCCGGATCCGGCTGGGTCACGATCAAGCACGATGACCGGCCAGTACCGCAATCACGAGGCGCTGTTCGACTTCACCCCCCTCGTCGCCACCCAGCTGAAGGTCTCGGTCACCGAGGTGAACTTCGGGGGCTACTACGGCGGCGGCATCCCGCCGTGGTGGAGCAGCTCCGCGGCCGCTCCGGCCTTCCTCCACGCCGTCCAGGCCTTCTCCGGATCGGGCGGGCCCGCCGTGGTCGATGGTGGCGCGCTGCCTGCGCTCCTCGGCGGTGGCGGTGGTGGTGGCGGAACGACCACCACGACCACGGTCCCGTCCACCACGACCACCACCGATCCGACGACGACCACGACCACGGTCCCGTCCACCACGACCACCACCGATCCGACGACCACGACCACGACCGTCCCGTCCACCACGACCACGACCGATCCGACGACCACGACCACGCCTCCCCCCACCAACGGGGGCTCCCAGACCGGGCACAGCAACTTCAAGGGCTACTGGCTGACCACGGCCAACGGGGGCATCTTCGCCTTCGGGTCGGCCCCGGCACTGGGCTCGACCGTGGGGTTCAGCCTCAACAAGCCGATCGTCGACATGACGTCGACACCGGACAAGAAGGGCTACTGGATGGTGTCGTCCGACGGCGGGATCTTCACCTTCGGCGACGCGGGGTTCTACGGATCCACGGGTGGCATGTCCTTGAACAAGCCGATCGTGGGCATGGCCACCACCGCCGACGGGCTCGGCTACTGGTTGGTGGCCTCGGACGGTGGGATCTTCGCCTTCGGTGACGCCGCCTTCTACGGGTCGACCGGAGCCATCTTGCTGAACAAGCCCATCGTCCACATGACGGCCACGCCCGACGGCGGCGGGTACTGGCTCACCGCATCGGACGGCGGGATCTTCGCCTTCGGCAACGCCTCGTTCTTCGGCTCGACCGGTGCATTCCCGCTCAACAAGCCGATCGTCGGCATGGACGCCACGCCGGACGGAGGGGGCTACTGGTTGGCCGCATCGGACGGCGGGATCTTCGCCTTCGGTGACGCCGGCTTCTACGGGTCGACGGGCGGCGACCTGATCAACGCCCCCGTGACCGGGATCCAGGCGAGCTCGACCGGCGCCGGCTACTGGTTGGTGAGCGGGGACGGCGGCATCTTCGCCTTCGGCGACGCCCAGTACTACGGCTCAGCCGGCAACCTCAACCTGCAGTCGCCCACCGTGGCGATCTCGTAGGCGCGCCGACCCGGCCGGTGGCCGGCGACTCACCCGACCGCATCGGTGGCCTGGCCGTCGGCGCGCATCTTGACCACCCGGGCCGGCACGCCGACCGCGACGCACCCCGCCGGCAGGTCATGGGTCACCACGGCATGGGCCCCGACCACGGCGCCGTCCCCGATGGTCACCCCGGCGGTGATGGTGGCCTTGGCCCCGATCCAGACGTCGTCGCCGACGACCACCGGGGCCGAGCGGCGACCCTGGTCGAGGATCGGCACGTCGGCGCGGTCGAAGGCGTGGTCGTGGTCGCGGATCGACACCAGTTCCCCGATGAGGCAGTCCCGCCCGATGGTCACACGGTCGTCCGCGGCAACCGTGCAGTGGTGGCCGAACACCGTGCGGTCCCCCACCGTGAGCCGTCCCGTGGCCTCGAGGGTGAACCCGTGGTCGAGGACGCACCCGGACCCGATGGTGACCGTTGCGCCCCGGGCCACGGTGAAGTGCGCGCCGGACCGGACGTCACAACGCCGGCCGAACGACACCTTCGGATGGCCCGCTCGCACGACGAGGAGGCCGAGTCGGCGCCGGAGGTAGCCTCGGAGTCGGAAGACGCCTCCGAAGTCGGGTGGCGTCGGGCCGGGCGGACGGGGGTCGTCCGCGCTCGGGTCCGGGGTCATCGCCGTACCCTACCGGGAGCCCTCCCCGGGTTCGGGAACCGGGGCCGCCGTCAGGCCGGGGCGACCGCCTCCACGTAGACGGTCTCGGGGATGCGCACCGGGCTGTCGGGGGCCGGCTCGAGGCGCGAGGTGCCGCCGGGCATCTCGGCGGCGGACTCGAAGCCGACGGCGGCCACGACCAGGGCCAGGGTCTCGCCGTCCCACGCCGACACGTGCCCGTGCTCCTGGAACACCTCGCCGAGCGCCAGCATCCGGGTCGGCCGTCCCGGTCGCAGTTCGTCGATGGTGCCGGTGCCCTCGGCGTAGCTCCGGGCGTAGCGCCCGGCGTCGGGAACGCCGACCCGCACGACCCCGCCGGGGGCCAGGACCCGCAGGCAGTGCCGGAGGACGACCATGCCCTCGGCCACCGTCATGTGCTCGAGGACGTGCTCCATGAAGACCGCCTCGGCCGATCCGTCCGGGAAGGGCAGCGGGTGGCGCAGGTCCCAGGCCACATCGGCCCGGGCCCCGATGAGGTCGACGTTGACCCAACCGGGCAGGTTGTTCCCACCCGAGCCGAGGTGGAGGCGCAGTGCGGTGCCGACGGCCCGCTCCCGTGCCCGCCGACGGGACCGCGGGGCGTTGACCGCGGTGGCCACCTGTTTGGCCCGCAGGCGCACGGCCGGGCTCATGAACGGCCGCACCAGGTCGGAGAAGGGGATGGTCGAATGTCCCCCGGCGGCCGCCTGGGCGTCGAGGTACGCCTGGAGGTCCGGGGTCGCACCGTCCGGAGACCCGGAGGCGGCCTCGAGCGATCCGGAGTCGTCAGCGGAGGGCATCCAACGATTGCACCACAGGCGCATGCCGTTCGGCCAATGGGATGTGGCCGCCGGGACGGGGCGATGTGCGACACTCTGGTCGATGGGCGCACTGGTGGAGGACCTGCGGCACATGACGGCGGCCTGGGACCGGGCGCCCGGACAGGTCATGGCCGGCGCCCTGGTGCGCCTCCCCCTCTACCCGCGGCTCGGCGCCGTCATCACCTACCGGGCGTCGGCCTGGTGCTGGGTCCGGGGGCTGAAGCCGTTGGCCCTCTGGCTCCAGGCCACCAGCATCCGGTCGTCCGGCGCCGAGATCCACCCGGCCGCCCGCATCGGACCCGGATTCGCCATCATCCACACGGTGGGCATCGTCATCGGCCACGAGGTGCAGGCCGGCGACAACCTCGTCGTCTACCAGGGGGTGACACTCGGCCACACCGGCAAGGGCGACGGGCAACCCCGCATCGGTGACAACGTGCGGATCGGCGCCGGGGCCAAGGTGCTCGGGCCGGTGACCATCGGGGACGGCGCGTGGATCGGCGCCAACGCGGTGGTGCTGGGCGACGTGCCGGACGGCGTGGTGGCCACCGGGATCTGGCAGGGCTGAGCGTCCGGCGTCGGCCAACGGCCCCGCTCCACCGGGAGGCCACCGGGACCGCTCCACCGGGAGGCCGTGGCTCACCAGGTGATCGTCTGGGGCCGCTCGTCGGTGAACGTCCGGCCTCCGGCCGTCCACTGCTCGGCCGGGACCCGGGCGGACGGCACGACGGTCATGGTGCCGTGGGCGGTGGGCAGGTGGAAGTGCACGACCACGGTGGCCGTTGCCCCCTGATGGATCACGAGCGGAGCGGCCACCAGCCACGTCGGGCCCTCGACACCGTTGGCCGACACGGGTCCGGCGCCCGTCATCGTGACGTCGCGGGCGGCCAGCGGCAGGTTCTCGGCCACCACGCCGCTGTAGTCGCCGTAGACCAGGGGGAGCCCGGGGAACGGCCCGGCGATGAACTGCGACTGGCCGCCCGGGGTGTGGTTGGCCAACGTCGTCCTGAGCGTCACCGCCGTACCCGACCGGTCCGGGCGGGTCGCCACGCTGACCGACACCGGCAGGTACTGGTCGAGCTTGTTCCCTCCCTGGCTGACCACGGTCACGGCCAGCGACGACGAAGACACCGTGCCGCTGGCCCCGGCGGCCACCCACGCCGCCTGGTCGACCGGGTTCGACGACCACACCATGAGGTGGCGGCCGGCCACCGCCCCGGACACCGCCGAGGCCAGGCTGCGCAGGTCGGTCGACTGGCCCTGGAGCTGACGGAGCACGGTCGAGGCGATGGCACCCAACGCGTCCTCACGCGTGGCGTCCCCGCTCGAATTGTCGGACAGGCCGATGTACTGGTCGTGCAGCAGGTACTGCTCGACGTTCCCGGCATCCAGTGAGAGCGTTCCGACCTGGACCGGCCCGGTCGCCGCCATGATCTGGCGCAGTCCGACGATGTCCAGGGCCAGTACCCCGTTGACCTGCTGGCCGGTGCGGGCGGCCCACATCCTCGCCGCCAATTCGGCCGTCACGTCGAACTGCGGGGTCAGCCCCAGGTTGCGCCAGTCGACACCCGGCTGGAGCCAGCCCCAATTGCGCTGGAGATCCCCCGTGACGACCACCTGTCCGGGGGCGAGGGCCAACTGCCCGGACGGTCCGAGGTCCGCGAGGTGGATCGAGCCGTCCCCGGTGGTGGCGGTGCCCACTTCCAGGAAGGCGCCGGATCCCGCCCGCATCTCGGCGTTGTTGCCGGCCAGCACCAGATAGGACTGCGGCCCCTGGAGGATGGTGGCCGTCACCGCCGAGACGCCGGCCGCCTTGACCAGTCGACTCCGGGCGTCGTCGAGTTGGCTGACGAACTGGTCGTGCTTGCGGGCCAGCGGGCCCACCAGGGCCTGGCCCGGACCGGTGTCCACGGCCGACAACTGGCGGGCGGCGGCCAGGGACAGCACCGACAGGCGCCGGAGCGACTGCACCCGCTGCGGGCCCGCCCCGTGGGGCTGGTCCAGGACGTCGTGGACCTGGCGCAGGAAGCCCGAGCCGATGGTCGAGACCTGCTGGGCAGCGGAGCTCAGCGACCGGGCGGACCGCAGCTGGCGCCCGAGTACGGGCAGCCACGTGGCCGGGACCATCCACGGGACGGACAGGTCCGAGTGAGCGGCCGCGAACTCGGTCGAGGCGCGGTCGAGGGCCGCCTCGGTGGCGCCCGCGGTCAGTGCCGTCGGGTCCGTGGTGGAGCGCACCGTCTCCAGCCCGGCCAGGCCCCGCTGGTCGTGCCGGTAGGCGGACCAGACGCCGATGGCCACCGCCACGCCCCAGACGACGAGTACGGCCGCGAGGCCCGCCACCACGAGCCGCTTGATCCGTCGTCGACCCTGGGCTTCACTCACCGTGTCACTCGATGCTCCTGGCGCGGGCGGGAACGGGGACACCCCGGGGCCCGCGGGCGCGACAGACGGACCACGGCGATCGTACCGGAGCACCCCGGCCGTCCGTGGCGCGCCCGGGAGGCGCGCACCGGTGCCGGTAGCATCGACCCGTGTCGTTCTCGACCTTCCGCGTGACCGTCGGGCGCGTCATCCTCGTGGCCGGAGTGCTGGTCCTGCTCTTCATCCCCTACCTGCTGTGGGGGACCGGGCTCATCACGGCGCGGGCCCAGGCCGACCTCCGCCAGCAGTTCGCCCAGGACCAACGCGTCCACCACGATCAGGCCTCGCTGCACCCGCCGACGCCGGCGACCGGCCCACCGGTGATGGCGCCCACCATCGCGGCCCCGGCGCCCGGCGGGCCGGTCGGGATCCTCTCGATCCCCAAGATCTCCGTGTCCATGGTGGTGGTCGAGGGCACCGATGCCGACCAACTGCGGTCGGGACCGGGCCACTACCCGGGCACCCCGCTGCCGGGCGAGGCGGGCAACGCGGCCATCGCCGGGCACCGCACCACCTACCTCCACCCCTTCTACAACCTCGACGCACTGGCTCCCGGAGACGCCATCGACGTGCTCACCGTGCAGGGCCTCTTCGTGTACCACGTGACCTCCAGCCGGGCCGTCGACCCGTCGGACGTGGCCGTGGTGGCGCCCACCCCGACCCCCATGCTGACCCTCACGACCTGCAATCCCCGCTACAGCGCGTCCCAGCGGCTGGTGGTCCAGGCCGCGTTGGTGTCCGACGAACTCACCAAGTCCACCCCGCCGTCCACCACCTCGGGACGCCACCCCGCTCGACCCACCTCGCCGATACCCCGATCCGGAAGGACTGGTGGGCGGCCATCGGGTGGGGCATCGCCGTGGTGGCACTGGTCATCGGCCTGTGGATCCTCGCCGCCCGGCTCCACGGCGGGCGCAAGGCGGCCGTGGTGATCGGCGGCACCGTGGTGTGGTTGGGCGTCGTGTACCTGTTCTTCGGCGCGCTGGCCCCGCTGCTCCCGGCCAGCTTCTGACGGTCCTGCGGGTCACCGGGTCGGTCCCGGCCGAGCGGTCCGCGCCGCGGGCGCGTCGGACCAGGACCCCGGAACCGGGTGATCAGTCGGGAGGGCGCGGCAGGCTCAGGCGCTGCGGCGACGACGGCGGGTCAGGACCCCGCCGATCACGACGGCACCGACGCCGGCGGCGGCGAGCTCACCGATGTCGGCTCCCGTGAACGGGAGCGACGACGAGCCGTTGACCATGACGGAGGTGTGCACCCCGTCGGCCGACTTCGGCTCGGGCGGAGGCACCGAGGCGGGGCTGACGGTGGGCGGCGTGCAGCCGGTGTAGCAGGTGGCGTCCGCCCCGGCGACCGTCGGGACGGCGAACATCGAGGTCACGGCCAGGCCGGCTCCGATGCAGATGCGCTGGGTCCACTTCATGGTCTTCATGTCGCCCTCTTCTCCGGGATCCCCGGCCCCCCTCGAGACGGTCCACCCGTCTTCCCACGTGATCGTGCCTCCATCTTGCACGCTGCCCCGCGCCTTGGCACGCCACAGGGGTGAACTGCAACCGATTCAGCACGATGGGTGGTCACACCACCATCGTGCGTGGTCGCAGGGGGCCGGTCCGCCTTCAGGTCAGGCCGGGACGACCTGACCGAAGGTGCTGCACAGCCCGAATGCCTCGATCAGCACGAAGGCGGAGACGATGGCCAGCACCACGGGCGTGCGCCACCGGGGGCTCACCCGCGCCATCGGTGTGGGCATGTACCAGGCCGGCAGCAGGCCCGGAGCCCCGTCGGTGGCCCGGGCGTCCAGGTAGTCCCCGAGGGGCACCGCATCGTCGGCCGGGGGCCGTCCGGCCTCGGTGGCCAGGGCCAGTGCGCAGAGTTCCTCGTCGGTGAAGGCAGCCGGTCCGGCCTCCCCACCCCTCTCTCCCTGGTCCATGACCCACCCTCCGTCCGACCGACGCACTCGGGCGCCGGCACCGGTGGGTCCGACGCTACCGGGAGGAGGGGCCCGCCGCGGTGTCGGGCGGCTCACAGCAGGTGGACGCCGGCCTCGAGCAGCACGATGGCCACGCCGACCCCGACGACCGCGGCCACGTAGCCGATCCGACGGTGGAGGGGGCGGTCCCGGCCGCCGGCCGTCCCGATGCCGACCACGGCGAGGGCGGCGACCCCCACACCCTCGGCGATCACGAAGGCGACCCCCATCGTCCACAGGTGCAACGCGGCCAGGATGAACACGAACGTGGCCGGAACGGCGGCGGTCACGATCGACCACGAGCTCCGGAGTCCGGCCAGCACGTCGGAGAAGCCGAGCTCCCGGTGGCCCGTGGAGCGGATCGACACCAGGCGCGACAGGGTGTGGGCGAACCAGATGGCGATGGCCCCGACGATCACCACTCCGGCCGTCGACAGCTCGCCCGGATTGGTCTCGAAGGTCAGGCCGGCGATGGCCACCAGGGTGGCGATGGTGCCGTAGATGTAGTCGGCCAGCCAGTGCACGGCGGCCGGGTGCTCGCCGGGCCGGGGCTCGACCGGTTGGGGCTCGACGGGAAGGGAGTCGGCCGGCACGGGATCGGGGGTGGGATCAGCCACGAGGCCACGCGCGTTCCGGACGGGGTCGGGGGGTCACCTCGGGCACCGCCGGACACGACGGGCCCGCCGGGAACGCGTGGTCGACCATGGCGCACAGGATACGACGACGTCCGCCGTCCGGGCACCGACCGTGCCGCCACCGACGCGTTCACCGCCGGGGTCACTCACCCCTTGAGGGCGGCACTCTCCTGGACCCACCGGGAGGCCAGCTGTCGGGACACGCCCCAACTCCTCGCCACCTCGCCGATCGAGCGGCCCTCCTCGATCTCGATGGCCACCAGGAGGAGACGGACCCGGTGCCGGGCGGCCTCGAAGCCGCGGATGGCATCGGTGATGGCCGACCGCCAGGTGTCGGCATGGATGGCGGGGAGCACGCCGCTCATCTCGTGGTCGTCCCGGACCTCGCTCAGCAGTGTCCGGCAGATCTCCTCGTGGGAGCCCAGCTCCGACCGGAGGATCGACGTGGCGCTGAGCAACTCCTCGATGCCGTCGGCCGTGGACCGTTTGAGGTCCCGGGCCGCCGGCAGCGGTCCCTGGTCGACCGTCACCGGATCGACCTCGGTCCACCGTCCACCATCCCGATGCAGGTCATGACCGCACCTCCACGACTCCGGCTCGCAGGTGTCACCCGGGGCCCTGGTAGCAGCGTATATGCAATTTCGGATTGCGAGCGCAGATCAGTGCACCCGGGGCACCCGGGCCAGGATCTCGGAGACGACCTCGTAGGGGGAGGTCCCCAGCCAGTCGGCCACCTGGGTGGCCGGCAGCTCGGCACCGCCCTGGCGCCCGATCAGCACGACCTCGTCACCCCGTCGGACCCCGTCGACGTCGGTCACGTCGATCGAGATCTGGTCCATGGAGACCCGGCCGACCAGCGGCGCGGCCGACCCCGGACGAGCACGTGGTGCCACGTGGCCGGCGCCCGGCGGAGCCCGTCGGCGTAGCCCACGGGGACCGTGGCCACCCGGCTCGGCCGGGTCGACGTCCACGTGTGGCCATAGCCCACCGACTGCCCGACCTCCAGGTCGTGCACCTGGGCGACCTGGGACTTCCACGTCAGGGCGGGCCGCAGGTCGCCCATGGCCACCTCGGGTCCCGGTGGGAGCCCGTAGACCGCGATGCCGGGACGCACCAGGTCGAAGACGGCGTCGTCCCGGCACAGCACCCCTGCGCTGTTGGAGGCGTGCACCAGCGGGGGTCGCCGGCCGGACCCCTCGAGGTCGGCCACGACCCGGCGGAACGCCGTCGACCTGGGCGTCGGTGGCCGCCACCCCGGACGGGGACGGGATCGTCGGCACAGGCGAAGTGGGTGAACAGCCCGGCGACGTCGAGGCCCTCGATCTCGCCGATCTCCCGCACGAAGTCGGCGGCCGCGTCGGCGGCCACACCGAGCCGGTGCATGCCGGTGTCGACCTTCACGTGCACGGACACGGTGGAGTCGAGCGCCCGGGCCGCCCGTCCGAACGCCCGGGCCGTGTGGAGGTCGAAGACGGCGAGGGTGAGGGCGAGTCCGACGGCCTCGCGTGCCTGCCACCCCGGCGTGTACCCCAGGACGAGGACCGGGGCCCGGATGCCGGCCTGGCGGAGGGCCCGCCCCTCGGGCAGGCACGCGACCCCCAGTCGGGTCGCCCCGCTGCGGAGGGCGGTGTGGGCCACCGGCACGGCGCCGTGGCCGTAGGCGTCGGCCTTGAGCACCACCATGACCTCGGCCCCGGGGGCCCGGGCGGCCAGGCGCCGGACGTTGTGGGTCACGGCCGACAGGTCGATCTCCAGCCACGTCGGCCGGTCGAGCTGGACGATGCTCAGCGACTTCCAGGCCCGGTCCTGGCGGACCAGCAGGTCGACGGGGTCCGACCCCTCGGCCAGCAGCTGTTCGACCACCCGCTCCATGCGGGCCACCGCACTCCCCTTGACCAGCACCACCGCGTCGGGCCCGAGGTGACGGGCCGCCTCGGCCGCCGCGTCCTCGGGGGTGAACGTGATCGCCACCTGTTCGGGGTCGAGCCCGGCCTTGACGGCGGCGTCGGCGGTCCACGCCGCCGAGGTGCCCTGCACCACCAGGAGGTCGACCACCTCGGCCGCCCGCCTCCCGATGAGGCGGTGCAGCTCCTCGCTGGCCGCCCCGAGTTCGGCCATGTCGCCGAGCACCGCGATGCGCGGCCGACCCGGCAGCAGGCCCAGGGTGTCCAGCCCGGCCAGGACCGAACGGGGGGCCGCGTTGTAGGTGTCGTCGAGCACGAGGCTCCCGGCCCGTCCGGCCAGGGGCCGGAGCCTGCCCCGGATCCCGGCCACGCGGGCGACGGCGGCCACCGCGTCGTCGCGGCCGATGCCGAAGTGCTCGCCCACGGCCAGGGCGGCCAGGGCGGCACCGGCGCTGTGGGCACCGAGCGCGGGCACCTCCACCCCGGCCGACCACGCGTCGTGATGGGCGACGAACGCCGTGCCCAGGGCCGACACCGCGACGTCGGAGGCCCGGAACTCGGCGCCGGCGTCGGTCCCGAACGTCACCACCGGGGCCGGGCTCCGTTCGGCCATGGCGATCACCCGCGGATCGTCCGCATTGAGGACGGCCAGTCCGTCGGCCGGGAGGTGGGCGATGAGCGCACCCTTCTCCCGGGCCACTCCCTCGACGTCACCGAGGGCCACCAGGTGGGCCGCGTCCACGGCCGTGACCACGGCGACCTCGGGCGGCGTCATGGCGCACATGGCGTCGATCTCCCCGAAGTGCCCCGTGGCCATCTCGATCACCGCCACCTGGTGCTCCGGACGGAGCCCGCCGAGGGCGACGGCCAGGCCGAAGCGCCCGCTGAAGTTGCCCGGCGTGCGGAAGACGGTGAACCCGGTCGCCAGGACCTCGGCGATGAGCTCCTTGGTCCCGGTCTTGCCGACCGTCCCGGTGACCGCCACCACCCGGGGGGCCCAGGCCCGGACCACGTAGGCGCCGTAGTGCCGCATGGCCGAGACGGTGTCGTCCACCACCAGGGCCGGGCAGCCGACGGGCACCCCGGAGGCGTCGTCGACCAGGACGGCGGCGGCCCCGCGGGCCCAGGCGTCGGCCACGTGGTCGTGGCCGTCGGCCCGCTGGGTCCGGACGGCGACGAAGAGGTCACCCGCCTCCACCAGGCGCGAGTCGATGCAGAACCGCGCATACCGGCCGGCACCGGCCGGGCCCACCACCATGAGCTCGGGGACCGCCGCCTGGAGGTCGTCGAGGCGGATCATCCCGGACCGGGCGTGGCCGTCATCCGGCCCGGACGGTGCGGTCGGGCACGGCCCGTCGCTCGGACCGCTCGAACCCGGCGTCCACGATGCGCTCGAGCACGGCCCACGGGGGCAGCGAGTCGCGGTCGGCGAGCCACTGGGAGTAGAAGACCGTGGCCTCGGTCAACCCGCACAGCGAGTTGATCTCCAGCAGGTGGACGACGTCCGCCTCCCGGTCCCAGAACAGGTCGAGGCGTGCATAGCCCTCGAGGTCGAACGCACGGGCCACCTGTTCGACCCGCCGGCGAACCCCTTCGGCCACCTCTGCCGGCACGAAGAGGTCGAGGGCGAGGTTGGTGCCCACCCCGCCCTGGAACTTCTGCTGGAGGGTCAGCTCGCCCACCGTCACCGCCACGCTCGGGCACGGCGGCCACCAGGCCGCGTCCGGGACGGTCCAGCACCGCGGCGGTCAGCTCGACGAACTGCTTCGCCGCGAACCACGGACGCAGGGACTCGAGGTTGAGGTCCCCGGCCGGGAGCTCCACGGTGGACGCGTCGACGAAGGCACGCTCGACCAACCACCGCTTGGGGGCGGGGACGGGCATGGCGATCGGCGAGGGTCCGGCCCCCCAGGTCGACCCGGGCCTCGTCACCCGTGAACTCGGTCGCCTCGGTCACGATGGCGGAGAGGAACCGCTCCATGACCTCGGGACGCCGGAGGAGCTTCACCCCGGTGGAGCTCCCGTCGGTCGCCGGCTTGCACACCAGGGCACGGGCCCCGAGCTCGTCGCACAGCGCGGCGAACCGGGCCGCCGCGGCCCCGGGCCGGGCCATCTCGTCCAGCCAGGCCCCCAGCTCGAAGATGTCGACCTCCCGGTGGACGGGCGCCTCCACACCGGGCAGGCCGAGATCCCCGACACGGGTGGCGGTGGCCCGCTTGTCGCCGGCCAGGGCCGAGGTACGCGGCCCGCAGCCGTTGTACGGCGTGCCGAGTCGGTCGAGGGCCAGCTGCAGGCGTCCGTCCTCGCCCTGGCCCCCGTGCAGCGCCAGGAACACGAAGTCGGCGTCGACGGCCACGTCCTCCAGGGGAACGGTGTGCCCCACGTGCAGGGCCGTGCGGGCCGCCGCCTCCCCCATCGAGAAGTCGGCCCGCACCGCCGCACCCACCGACTCGACGGTCGCCCGCCGCAGGGGGTCGCCCACCAGGGCGTGGATCTCCTCGACGTCGTGGTGGAGCACGTAGAACAGCCCGATCTCGACGTACCGGCTCTGCAGGTCCATCAGGTAGAAGCGGACGTCGCTGCCCGATGCCAGGAGGGACAGGCCGACGAAGCACCCGCTCTGCCGGCTCACCTGGCGCTCGCTCGTCGGCCCGCCGAGTACGACGTGGATCCGCCGGGCACCGTCGGATGCGACCACCGCGTCCCCGGCGGTCACGTCCGGCTCCCCCAGCGCCGCCCGCAGCAGCCCCATGATGAGCCGGCGGTGGTCGAGGCCGACCATGGCGGCCTGCTGGAAGACGAAGCTCGAGAAGCCCATTCCGCTGATGCCGTTCACGTCGATGACCACGATGGACCCGTCGTCGGTCCAGAATCCGTCGATGCGGGCCATGTGCCGCAGGCCGAGCACCCCGTAGGCGTCGGCCGCCTGCCGGCGGATCTCGCCCAGGACGGCTCCGTCCACCCGCATGGGGGTGTGGTGGATGACCCCCGACCCGGCCAGGTACTTCTCCTCGGTGCGGTACACCAGGCTGGCCTCCGGCTTCTCCACCTCGGTGGGGGCCAGCGCCGTGGGCACCCCGCCCGGGCCGTCGAGCACGACGACCGAGAACTCGATCCCGCCGATGCACTCCTCGACGATGACCTCGCCGGTGGACGAGGCGAAGGAGGCCTCGACGGCTCGGGTGATGGCGCCCTCGGAGGCCGGGACCACGTCGACGCCGAAGGACGACCCCCCGGTCAGGGGCTTGACGGCCAGCAGGTGACCCTGGGTGAGTTCCGAGATGGGCAGCGTCGGAGCCAGGGCGCACAGGTCGGCCAGCACGCCGGACCGGTCGAGCGCCCACTCCTCGCGGGTGACGACGCGGTGGGCCGGCACCGGCATGCCGGCGGCGGACAGGGCGGCGTAGCAGGCCCCTTTGTCGAGCGTGCGGGCGAGGGCGTCCGGCCGGCCGAAGACGTAGGGAACACCCCACGTCCTCGAGCCGCTGCTGGAGGACGCCGTCCTCGCCGAACTCGCCGTGGATGATCGGCACGGCCACGTCGTGGGCCCGGGCCAGGTCGGCCACCTCGTCCCAGTCGAGCTCGAGGTCCAGCGTCTGCAGCTGGGTCTCGAAGTCGGCGCACGTGTTGGCGTAGTAGTAGACCGGCGGCGTCCGGTAGGCGCGCAGGCTCCGGTCGATGAACACCACCGTGAGCTCGGCCGTCGGATCGGCCTGCAGGTAGGTGACCCACGGCTTGATGGAGCCCACGCTGACGTCGCGCTCCTCGCTGGGCCCGCCGAAGAACAGGAGCACCTTCACCGCGCCGCCACCCCGTCGCGCAAGGAGGCGGCCAGCCGGTCCAGGCCGACCGACCGGCTGGCCTTCAGCAGGACGGCGCTGTCGGGGGCGAGCCCGTCGACCAGCTCCGAGGCCTCGTCCAGGTCGGCGGCCGGTGTGCCCCCGTAGGGTGCCCCGCCGACGGCCACCACCTCGATCCCGAGCGATGCGGCGAGGTCGCCCATGCGGCGGTGGGCGTCGTCGCTGCCCTCCCCCAGCTCGGCCATCTCGCCGAGCACGGCCACCCGACGGGGTGCGTCGACCTGGGCCAGGCTGCGCAGGGCCGCCTCCACCGAGGCCGGATTGGCGTTGTAGGAGTCGTTCAGCACCCGCAGTCCCGACGGTGCCCGCCAGAACTCGGCCCGCAGTGCGCTCCCCTCGGCGGAGGCCACGCCGGCCAGGGCGAGCTCGAGGTCGACCCCGGCGCACACCGCGGTGGCGACGGCCGCCGCCGCGTTGGTCGCCTGGTGGTCCCCGCGGACGGACAGGGTGACCTCTCCGGATCCCCACGGCGAGTCGATCCGCACCGTCGGGCGCAGCTCGTCGTCGCGGCCGACGACCAGGCCCCGCACATCGCCGGAGGTGGTGCCGAAGGAGACGATCGTCGCCTCGGTCCGGCTGCGCACGTCGGGGCCGCACTCCACGTCGTTCAGGATGGCATAGCCGTCGGGGCCCAGGCGATCGATCAGCGACCCCTTCTCCCGGGTGACGCCCGCGGGACCGCCGAGGTAGGCGGCGTGGGCCGTGCCGATCGACGTGATGACCGCCGATGGCCGGCCGGCAGAGGTCGACCAGCGCCGCGATGTCGCCCGGGAAGCGGGCGCCCAGCTCGAGCACGACGGCCTCGACCCCGTCCGGGGCACCGAGGAGGGTGAGGGGGACACCGAGCTCGTTGTTGTACGAGCGCACGCGTGGCATGGGTCGTGAACCGGCCGGCCAGGCCCCCGGCCACCAGGTCCTTGACCGTCGTCTTCCCCACCGAGCCGGTGATGGCGATCACCCGGTCACCCAGGCGGTCCCGGGCGTGGGCGCCCAGCGCCCACAGGGCGCGGGACGTGTCGTCGACGACCACGGCCGTGGCTCCCACCGGCGCCCGGGCCGTCAGGTAGGCCGATGCGCCGGCGGCCAGGGCCGCCGGGATGAAGTCGTGTCCGTCCCGCGCCGCCACCACCGGAACGAACAGCTGGCCCCCGACCAGGGTGCGGGTGTCGGTCGAGGCGCCGTCCACGGTCACGTCCGGTCCCGCCAGCTCGCCGCCCACGGCGCCCGCCACCTCACGCGCGGCGAGCCTCATCGGCCGGCCCCGTACCGGTGTCGTGCGGCGGTGCAGGCAGCGGGCGTGTGCGGGTCCGGGCTCATCGAAGGGTGCGCCACCACTCGCAGGCCCGAGGCACGGTCGGCGTCGGGGTCCACCGACATGGCGGGCGAGTGGTGATGCACGATCCTACCCGCCGCACCTTCGACGCCCCCGCCATTGCCGCCCGCCGGAGGTCGCCCGTCGTCCGGGCCCCACCCGGGACCGAGGGCCGGCTACCCGGGTGCCCGGCGGGTGTCGGGCTCCACCCCCCGGTCCCAGATCTCGACGATGACCAGGGCCAACGCCGTTCCGGCCAACGTGTCCGCCACCCGGTAGCCGACGATCCGCAGCCCGCCGTAGTGGACGACCGTCAGCATCAGGAGCACCAACGGGGTCAGCAGGGCGACCATCCAGAAGTAGTTGCGGGACTTCAGGGCGAACAGTCCCCCGGCGGTCACCAGGATGCAGGCCAGGAGGACCGGCTCCGACCGGGTCAGGGCGATGACCGCGGCGGCGCCGGCCACGCCGAGCAGCGTGCCCAGTGCCCGTTGGATCGCCCGTGTGCGGCCCGAGGAGGCGTCGGGCTGCAGCACGGCGATCACGGCGAGGGGGATCCAGTAGCCGTCGGGGATGTGCAGCACCCGGTAGGCGAGCGTGGCGGTGGCCACCATGAGGCTGGCCCGCACGGCGTGGCGCCGGACGATGCCCGGGGTGGTGGCCTGGCGGACCAGCGCCCCGGGCGCGAGCAGGCGGGAGGCCGTCGTCGCCCCTGCGGCCGGGGGCACCAGTGCGACGCACAGGGCCAGGGCCACCACCCCGCCGAGCAGGTACACGGCGGTCCGCGGGAGGACGTCGCCGAGCCGGGCGGGTTGTCCGGCGACGATGATGAACACCGCGCACGTCACGAACCCGACCCCGACCGCCGGGACCCCCACCCCGCGGAAGAGGCACCAGCCCGCCACCCAGACCAGCGTGACCAGGGTGGTGAGGAGCAGCGAGGACGACACGGCGGTGGCCGCGGCCACCCCCGCCCCACTGCCGACCAGCGCGATCGTCCCCCACCGTCGTCGGGTCACCCGGGTGCCGGACGGGAGGGAGAGCGCCACGTTCATCCCGCCCAGGGCGCAGAACAGGCCGGTCACCCGGTGGCCCGAGGCCACCCCGACGGCCAACGGCACCGTGGTCACCAGGGCGCCGATCACCGCGGTGACCAGGTCGGGTCGCCGTTCCTCGGCGGCCAGGGCCTGTCGCTCCGCGTCGAGCCACAGCCGCCGCTCCTCGTGCACGGCTCCAGTATGGCCAGGTCCACCCGTCATCCGGGCGGACCGCGGGCGGGCCCGGGCCGCGGGCGGGGTCCGGCCCCGTCGCCGGCGGGACCGGGCTCCGCCCGGGTCAGCCCTGGTAGGTGAAGTGGTCGGCCGAGGTGATGGGGCTGGTGCCGGCGGGCGACGTCACCCGCACGTCCACCGTGCCGGCCGTGCCGGCCGGGGCCACCGCGGTGATCGAGGTGGACGAGTTGACGGTGAAGCTCGTGGCGGCCTTGGTCCCGAACACCACGGAGCCGGCCTCGACGAGGCCGGACCCGGTCAGGTGGACCGTGGTCCCCCCGGCCACCAGGCCGTGGGACGGGGCGACCCTGGTGAGGGCGGGGCTCCCGAGGTCGTAGGCCACGGTCACGCCGGCCAGGGCCGGGGTCACCTGGTAGGTGGCGAGCAGGTTCGGACCGGGGATGCCGGGGAAGGCGAAGGCACCGGCTCCGCTGCCGGAGGTGATCTGGAGCGACAGCAGGGCGGCGACCGGATCGGTCGAGCCCTTGGTCAACTTGGCCGACGAGGGGGACACCCCCAGCGACAGCAGCGCCTGGAGGACCAGCGCCGTCGAATCGGGGTCGGTCGAACCGGGTGTCTTGGGCGAGTTGGGCTCGTAGCCCCATCCGCCGTCGGCATCCTCGCCCCGGGTGAGGAAGTGCACGGCCGACTTCGCCGAGGACGCGCTCAGTGCGTGCTGGGCCTCGAGGCCCTGGACGGCCAGGGCGGTCGAGTTGGTGTCGGGACCGGCGAAGTTGGACGGCTTGCCGTTGCAGGGGTTGGACGCATTGATGTAGCTGGTCCACCCGCCGTCGTGGCACTGCTGGCCGGTCAGCCACGATTCGGCCGAGGTCACGGTGGTGCCCGTGGCCACCCCGGCGACCGCCAGGGCGGCGAGGGAGAGGCCCTGTCGGTAGGCGCCGTCGAAGGAGGGGTCCTGGATGCCGAAGAGTCCCGCGTCGGTCCCGCTGGCCCGCTGGGTGGCGACCAGTCGGGCGACGAGGTCGGTCCCGCCGAACGAGGTCGGGGACACGCCCATGGCGTGGGCGTCGAGGATCAACAGGGCGAGCTGGCCCGGTCCGTCGGCCGAGGCGACCGTGACGTAGGTGTTCACGTGGGCCTCGAGGTACGCCAGGGCCGCGGAGGCCTGGCCCAGGTCGACGCCGGCCGAGGCCAGGGCGTACACGGCGTTGGCCGTGGCGTCGAGGTTGGCGACGCCCGGTGAGGAGGCGATGTAGCCCGCGGGGGTGATCTGGCCGGCCAGCCAGTTGGCGGCGGCCTGGGCGGCGGCCGTCTGCGGCAGGGACGGGTGCGGGGTGGCCGCCGACGCCGCCGGCGGCGCGGCCACGGCGGTCAGGCCGAGCAGGAGGGCGAGTGCCCCGGAGGCGGCGATGCGCCGGAGGGCGGACGGATGGGTGGTCATTGGTGGTTCCTTCCCGGTGAACACCCGGAGAACCAGTGACCGTGCGGGACCCTGACCATCCGAGTCCCCACCGCGTGTCTCGACGGATATGGACTCCCTGTCAGTTCCCGGTATCCCGACTTGTGCTGAGCGGACGTGCCCATCACCCACGGTTGCGGACCAGCGCCGGACTTCGACCGGCTTCCCCGAGAACTGCCATGTACTGCGTGTGCTGCATCGGCAAGGTACCACTTCGTCGATCGACCTGCCCGGTCGATCGGCCCGGGCGAGTCGAGCGGGCGAGCCGAGCGGACACGTGACAACCGATCGACGGCGGGTGAGGATGGGGCCGTGCCGCAGTCCCCGGGCGAACTCGCGAACCTCGTCGAGCTGAGCGACGAGGCACTCGTCACCGAGGTGGCGCGCACGATCGGCCGGCCGCTGGTCGACGTGCCCGCCGGTCGGAGTTCGTTCGTGCTCCACGCCGCCGCTCGAACTCATGGCCCGCGCCGAGCTGCTCGCCTTCGTCGAGCCGGGTCAGCGGGACGCGGCCCGGACGCGGATCGCCGAGGTGGCCACGGGATACCTGGCCAGCGGGACACCGGTGCCCGAGCCGTCGGGATCCGTCGCCGACGCCCGCGAGCTGGCCGCCGCCGTCGACTCGGGGGACGTCGACCGCGTGGACCGCGCCGCCGTCACCGTCGGGGCGACCCTCGGGCCCGAGCAGCTCCGGGCACAGCTGGTCGACGCGGTGGTCGACCGCCTGGGAGCGGCCGGCCACGCCACCATCTACCTGTCCCTGCTCGGCCGCACCCGACCGCGTGGGTTCGCCGGGATGCTCCTGCGCCCGGTGGCCCGGGAGCTCGCCCTCGAACACGAGCTCCGCCTCACCCTTCCCCGTCGGGCCGAGGTCGACGACCCGGACGGGTCGGTGACCGACCGACTCGCCGCCGCCCTGGCGTCCGTGCCGTCGTGCGGTCCGTCGCCCAGCGCGTTCATCGCCCCCACCCTGCTCCACGCCGAGCGGTCCGGAACGTACGACGTGCTGCTCGTGGACGGGGGGTTCGCCGCACCGGCGCCCACGCCCCACCGCCTGCTCCGGGTGGCCGCCGCCACGATGCTCCAGGGGAAGCACGAGGTGGCCCCGTACGGCTGGTCCCACTGCCTCACCCTCAGCCAGGCCCCCCTGCAGCTGGCCGGGGTGGCCCGGGACCCGGCCGCCTGCGTCTACGTGGCCGCCGCCCAGATCGCCGCCCACTGGGCCACCGACGGTGGAGGCGTCCTGGACCTCGATCGGCGACCGGAACCGCCCGAGACGGGATCGGATCTGGATGCCGCCCTCCACGGCACACCGGCCCAGGCCGCCGCCGTGGCGTGGCACCACCGCGACCCGGGCGCGGTGGCCACCCGGCTCGCCACGCTGGCCTCCCTCGGCCGTGACGCCCATCGCGTCAAGTACACCCTGGCGTGCTTCGATGCGGCCGCCGTCGACCCCGGGGGTCGGCCCTGCTACCTGGCGGCCGCAGCCCACCTGTGCGCCTGGTGGGAGGCCCACCCGGACCTCGACTCCTGATCGAGCGGGGCTCCGGTCCCGTGCCTGGCCCGGCTCCACCGCCTCCCCGCCGGTCCACGGCCGGTCGGTGGTTCCGGGTAGCGTCGAAGCGTGCTCGCACGCTGGGGGATCCGCATCGGCATGGGCCTGGTCGGCGTGGCCGCCGGCATCCTGGTGTCCGCCGCCGTGCTCACCGACATGTCGATCTCGACCACCGCGCTCGTCGAGACCACGGTCATCTTCTGGCTGGTCCACATCGGCGTGCAGTTCCTCGCCCTGCGGGTGCTGGTCCGCCAGCCGTCGGTGGCCCTGGCCGGCCTGCTGGCCGTGGCCTCGACCATCGTCTCGTTGATCATCGTGGTCCTGATCGTGTCCGGGCTCACCATCCACGGGGCGTCGACCTATCTGTTCGCCACCCTCATCATCTGGGTGACGACCGCGGTGGCCGACATGATCGGCCACCGCATGATCCGCGACCGACGCATGGACCGACGCCAGGAGCGCCGGGGGACTGACCCCGGCCGCCGTGTCTCGCGCCTGTCACAACCGGGGCACCCCGGACGTCAGATGAGCATGGACACCGAATTCGACATCGTGGTGGTCGGGGCCGGGATCGCCGGCCTGACCGCCGCGGCCACGGCGACTCGGGGCGGCGCCCGCACCCTGGTGCTCGAGGCCCACCGCCCCGGAGGGCGGGCCCGCACCACCGAGCGCGAGGGCTTCGTCCTCAATCTCGGCGCCCACGCCCTGTACCGCAAGGGAGCGGGCGGCCGGGTGCTGGCCGACCTCGGCATCTCCCCGGCCGGGACCGCGCCCCCGCTCGGTCGCTACCGGGGCTCGCTCGCCGGCGCCCTCCACCGCCTGCCCACCGGCCCGGGGTCCCTGCTCCGGTCGACGCTGCTCGGCACCCGCAGCAAGGTGCAGCTGGGAGGACTCCTCGCCCGCATGCCCCGGATGGATCCCGCGGCACTGTCGGGCACCTCCGTCCGGGCCTGGCTCGACGACATCGGGCTGCGCCCCGATGCCGACGCGGTCGTGCTCGCCCTCCTCCGCCTCAGCACCTACTGCCCCGACGTGGACCGGTTCGGGGCCGATGCCGCGCTCACCCAGCTGCAGATCGCCGCGGCCGGTGGCGTCCGCTACCTCGACGGTGGCTGGTCCCGGTTGGTCGACTCCCTCGGTGCCGGCACCGAGCTGCGGGCGTCGGCCGCGGTCCGCGCCCTCGAGCCGGCCGCCGGACGCGTCGAGGTGCGCACCGACGACGGGCCGGTGGTCGCACGCCAGGTGGTGGTGGCGGTCGGCCCACCCGCCGCGGCCCGGGCCCTCCTCCCCGAGCCCCCGGACTGGGGGGAACTCGGCGGGCCCGTCACGGCCGCCTGCCTCGACCTCGGGGTGCGGACGGTGCCGAGCCCGGGTACGTGCTCGGGATCGACGCCCCGGTGTACGCCACCACCCAGGGCCCTCCGGCCCGGCAGGCTCCGGAGGGACAGGCCGTGGTGGGCGTCCTGCGCTACGGCGCCCGGTCGGCCGAGCTCGACCGTCCCGAGCTCGAGGAGTACCGCCGACGGTGCGGCGTGGCCGACGGGGACGTGGTGACCGAGCGGTTCCTGGCGTCCATGACGGTGATGGGTGCCATGCCGACCGCCGGGACCGGGGGGATGGCCGGACGACCCACCGTCGCCGACACCGGCACCCCGGGCATCCATCTGGCCGGCGACTGGGTGGGCCCGGACGGGCTGCTGGCCGACGCCGCGCTGGCCAGCGGGTACGCCGCCGGGCGGCGTGCCCTCGACGCCCTGGAGCGGGCCGTGCACGCACCGTGAGCACGGCTGCGGCCGGCACCGCCGACGCCTTCGACGAGGCCCGCCCCCGCCTGGTCGGACTGGCCTACCGGATCCTCGGGAGCCTGGCCGACGCGGAGGACGTGGTGTCCGACGTCTGGTTCCGCTGGGCCGCGGCGGACCAGGCCGGCCTCGACCGGCCCCAGGCGTGGCTCACCACGGTCACCACCCGGGTGGCGCTCGACCACCTCCGGGCCCGCAAGCGGCGGGCCGTCGACTATCCGGGCCCGTGGCTGCCGGAGCCCATCGTGGGCACACCCGGCCCCGAGGACGTGGCCGAGGTGGCCGACTCCCTCACCCTCGGGTTCCTGATCCTGCTCGACGAGCTGGGCCCGGTGGACCGGGCGGTGTTCGTCCTCGCCGAGGTCTTCGCCGTCCCCTTCGACGAGATCGGCGAGGTGGTCGGCAAGTCACCGGGCGCCTGCCGCCAGATCGCCAGCCGGGCCCGGAGGCGGGTCCGGGCGGCCCACCTGCCCCGGGCGTCCGGCCCGGACCGCCGACTGGTCGACGAACTGGTGGGCGCCGTGGCGTCCGGAGACGTCCGCGGCGTGCTCGACCGGCTGGCTCCGGACGTCGTCTGCACCTCCGACGGCGGGCCCCACCGCCGGGCCGCCCGCCGCCCCGTCGTCACCGCGCCCCGGGTGGCCCGCCTCCTCATCAACCTGGCCCGACGGTATGCCGGCCGCATGGGGATCCGTCCCGTCAACGTCAACGGCGACGCCGGCTACGTCATCGACGTCGACGACGAGATCGACCAGGTCCTGTCCTTCTCGGTGGTCGACGGCCGGGTGGCGGCCATCCGCATCATCCGCAATCCCGACAAGCTCCGGCTGGTGGGGACCCACACCCCCCTGCGCTGAGCACGCGGGCACGGTCCCCCGCACCGTGGTCGCCCGCACGGCCGGAATCGCCGGGCCATGCCACCCCTAGGATCTCGACATCACCACGCCACCGCCGCTCCCCCGTCACGACCTGACCGCCACCGCCGCAGAACGGCGCGCCGACGGAAGGGCGGCCCGGGCCCGGGCGCCGCGTCGGGGCCACGGCCGATGGTCGCCGGACCGACGCGGCCACGACGCGTTGGCCACCATCGTCGCCCAGGATGCCGTGCGCGACCCGAGCCTCGTCCCACTCCGCCACCAGCGGATGGCCGAGTCGCCGTGGAACTACTACCGCGGGGCGGCCGCGGTGATGGCCGCCGACCTCGGGTCCCGTCCCCACAGCGGTATCGAGGTGCAGCTGTGCGGTGACGCCCACGTCCTCAACTTCGGGTTGTGGGCCACCCCCGAGCGGAACCTCGCCTTCGACCTGCGGGACTTCGACGAGACGCTGCCCGGCCCGTTCGAGTGGGACGTGCAGCGCCTGGCGGCCAGCCTGGTGGTGGCCGCCCAGGAGAGCGGCATCCGGGCCGGTCGGGCCCGGACGGCCGTCGAGGCCGCGGTCGTGGCCTACCGGAACCGGATGGGCCACTACGCCCGCATGACCGAGCTCGACGTCTGGTACGACGGCATGCACGTCGACGGACTGCTCGGCTACTTCGAACCGGCCGACCGGGGGCGGGTGTCGGTCCACATCGACAAGAAGCAGCGACACCGCACCCACGAGGGCGCCTACGTCCGCCTCACCGAGGTGGCCCACGGGCGGCCCCGCATCACCGAGGACCCGCCGATCCGGACCACCGTCGCCGACGACGAGCAGCTCGACCTGGTCGACCACCTGCTGGCCGGGTACCGGCGGACGCTCCAGGAGGATCGCCGCCACCTGTTCGACCGCTTCACCGAGGCCGACGTGGTCCGTCAGGTGGTGGGTGTCGGCAGCGTGGGCATGCGGGTCTACCTGGTGCTGCTCGAGGGGCGCAGCGGCAGCGATCCGCTGTTCCTCCAGTGCAAGCAGGCCGGGCCCTCCGTCTACGAGGCCCATACCCGGCCGAGCGCCCACGACAACCACGGTGCACGGGTGGTGGCCGGCAAGCGCCTGGTCCAGAGCGCCACCGACATCTTCGTGGGCTGGTCCTCGTTCCGGGGCCACGACTACTACGTGCGCCAGTTCCGCGACATGAAGATCATCCCCACCATCGAGCTCATCGCCCCCCGCCTGGCCGAGTTCGCCCGGGCCTGCGGAGAGAGCCTGGCCCGGGCCCATGCCAAGTCCGGCGACCCGGTGGCCATCCACTCCTACCTGGGCAAGGGCGACGGGTTCACCGGGGCCATGGTCGCCTTCGCCGGGCGGTACGCCGAGCAGAACGCCGACGACCATGCCCAGCTGGCCGCCGCCGTCGCATCCGGCGCGGCGGATGGCGCAACCTGGTGAGACGAGGGGTCGCCCCGTCGACCCGACCCGTCGGGACGGTGACCGCCGTTGCTACGGTGGCCCGGTGACCGCACCCGTCCTCCTGTGCACCGATGGCTCCGACCTTTCGTTGGACGCCCTGGCCTCGGGAGTGGCCCTGCTCGGCCGGGACCGTCCCTTCGTGCTGGTCACGGTGGCCGACGCCCCGGACCCGGACGTGCTCTCGGGAACCGGGCACGCCGGAGCCGAGCTGTCCGCCGAGGAGTTCGACCTCGCCGTGGGAGCGGCCCACGAGTCCGCCCGCCAGGTCCTGAGCGAGGCCGAGGCGCGACTCGAGATCACCGACCTCGAGGTGCGGGTCCTGGCCGGCGAGCCGGCTGCCGCCATCTGCGAGTTGGCCGGGCAGCTGGGGGCACAGGCCATCGTGCTGGGCTCACGCGGGCGCGGGGGGATCGCCCGAGCCCTCCTCGGCTCGGTGTCCGACTTCGTGGTGCGGAACGCACCGTGCCCGGTGGTGGTGACCGGCTCCCACGGCGCCACCTGACCGACCAGCCGACCAGCCGCCCGTCTCGCCACGACCACCGACCCGACGACCGCAAGGAGAACGACCCCGATGCACGCCCTGAGCGGCTACCTCGAATTCCCCGAAGACCAGCGGGAGGTGACGCTCGGTGCCCTCCGGGACGTCTGCGTCCGCAGCCGACAGGATGCGGGCTGCATCGACTACTGGTGGGCGGAGGACGTGGAGCAGCCCAACCGGTTCCGCTTCTTCGAGTGCTGGGAGTCCCTCGAGGCCTTCGAGGCCCACCAGTCCCAGCCCTACGAAGTGGCGTTCATGGCCGAGCACGTCTCCCGGATCACCGGGTTCGACGCCCACACCCTCGACATCGCCGGGCGTGCCTCGGTCCTCGGGGACTGATCCCGTGACGTCGGTGGCGCCCCGGCTGGTCCTCGACGGAGCCCGCGTCGTGGTGGGCGACGGCACCGTGCTGGAGCGGGCCACCGTGGTCGTCGAGGGCGACCGCATCACCTCCGTCGGGGGCGGGCTACCCGGTGGCACCCGACCGGACGACCGGGTGGTGGACCTCGCCGGGGCCACCGTGCTGCCCGGTATGGTCAACTGCCACTTCCACGCCACGTACCACAACCTCGGCTCGGTGGCCGCCCCGTTCGGGCTCGAGGAGCCCATGGCCATGCAGACGGTGCGGGCCGTCACCAATCTCGAGAAGCTGGTCCGCGCCGGGTTCACCGGTGCCGTCAGCGCCGGGGCCCCGTTCGCCATCGACGCCTCGATGAAGGCGGCCATCGACCGGCGCCTCATCGTCGGCCCCCGTCTCGTGCCCTGCAGCCGGGACATCTCGACGACCGGACATGCCGGCGACCGCAGCTTCCCGAGCCACTGGGAGGTTGGCGCCCTCGGGGCCATCCGTCGCAGCGACGGTCCCGACGAGTTCCGACGGTCGGTGCGCCTCGAGATCAAAGAGGGCGCCGAGATGATCAAGGTCTTCGTCACCGGAGGCCACGGCACCGTCGGACCCCGCGAGCAGACCGAGGTGAGTCGGGACGAGCTGGCCGCGGCCATCGAGGCGGCCCACCTCCGGGGCGCCCGGGTACGCGGCCACATCGCCAACAAGGAGGCTCTCCTCATGGCGCTCGACCTCGGGATCGACATCGTCGACCACGGCGACGGCATGGACGCCGAGTGCATCGAGCGCCTCCTCGAGACCGACACGCCGGTCGTGCCCTCGATGCTCTTCCCGGCCCGCTTCCTGTCGTCCATGGGCGGCGTGTCGCTCGGGTTCACCGACGACATGCGCCACGACATCGACGCCATGGCCGCCGTACTCCCGGAGGCCAACCGGGCCGGGGTGCGCCTCGTGCTCGGCGACGACTTCGGCGCCATCAACTTCCCCCACGGTCCCTACGCCGACGAGCTGGCCTACTACGTCGAGGAGGTGGGGATCCCGGCGCTCGACGTGCTCACCTGGGCCACCCGCAACGGGGCCGAGGTCCTCGGCCTCGGTGACGACCTCGGCACGGTCGAGGCCGGAAAACTGGCCGATCTGGTGGTGGTGGCCGGCGACCCGGTGGCCGACATCAACGTGCTCCGAGACCCCGGTGCCCTGCTCGCCGTCCTGCTCGGGGGCCGCCCGGTGAGCGACCGGCTCCCGGACGGGCTCGGGCGCGCCCACCCCTGAGGCACTAGAACTGCCCGGTGGACGTCTTTCCCCTCATCGCCGCCGAGCGGCTCCGCCTGGCCGACGCCCTCGAGGCACTCCCGCCCGAGGTCTGGGAGTCGCCGTCGTTGTGCGAGGGGTGGACGGTCCACGTGGTGGCCGCCCACCTGAACGCCCCGTGGGAGGCCTCGATCCCGACCGTCCTGTTCGAGGTGGTGCGGGCCCGCGGCCTGGCGGGTGGCTTCGACCGCGTGGCCCGCAGGCTCGCCGGCACCCTCGACCCCGCCGCCTGCGTGGCCGGCCTCCGGGCCAACGCCTCCTCGCGGTTCACGCCGCCGGGATTCGGCCCCGAGGCGCCCCTGACCGACGTGATCGTGCACGGCGCCGACATGCTCCGGCCCTCCGGCCGATCCGTCGACATCGACCCGGTGGCCCTGGCCACCGCGCTCGAGTTCCTGGCCAGGGGGACGGCCAAGGGATTCGTGCCGAAGGGACGGGTCGACGGGCTGGCCTTCGAGGCCAGCGATCTCGACGTCCGGGGCGGCCCGGGACCCACCGTCGTGCGGGGTCCGACACTGGCCCTGTGCGCCACCCTCTGCGGCCGTCGGGCCTTCCTCGAGCAGTTGTCCGGTGAGGGTGTCGACGTGCTGTCCGGGCGCCTCTGAGCCCCGATCACCCCAGGTGGACGCCGGGGTGGACCCCCCCGGGTTGCCCCTCACCGGGGCCGGTGGGCTAGACAAGGGCGTCTGACGGACCGGGACCGGTCCCTGCTGCACCTCGACCAACCAAGGAGCACCCCAATGCCTGAAGCCTGGATCATCGACGCCGTCCGCACGCCGCGTGGCCTCGGCAAGGTCGGAAAGGGCGCCCTGGCCGACCAGCACCCCCAGATCATCGGGGCTGCGGTGCTGAAGGCCCTGGCCGAGCGGAACTCGCTGGCCACCGCCGATGTCGACGACATCATCTGGGGCACCAGCCGCCAGGTCGGCACCCAGGGCGGGGACCTCGGCCGCATGGCCGCCCTCGACGCCGGCTACGACATGCATTCCAGTGGCGTCACCCTCGATCGCTACTGCGGCTCGGGCATCACCGCCGTCAACCTGGCCGCCGCGTCGGTCATGTCCGGCTTCGAGGACTGCATGATCGCCGGTGGCACCGAGCTGATGTCCTCCTACGGCACCAACAAGGTGGAGGGCGGCGGCTTCTTCATCGACTCGGGCAACGAGCACCTGCGCGCCCTGTGGCCCCAGCCCAACCAGGGCGTGGCGGCCGACGCCATCGCCACCCTCGAGGGGATCCCCCGTCGGGCCCTCGACGAGCTGGCCGAGTCCTCGCAGGCCCGGGCGGCCACGGCGATCGCCGAGGGGCGCTTCGACAAGAGCCTCATCCCGGTCCACGACACCGAGGGCAACCTGCTCCTCGACAAGGAGGAGTACCCCCGTCCCGGGACCACCGCCGACAAGTTGGCCCAGCTGTCCCCGTCCTTCGAGGGGATCGCCGACATCGCCCTCAACGCCGACGGCCTCACCTTCCGGAAGATGATCGCCCAGCAGTACCCCGACCTCACCATCGAGCACGTGCACCACGCCGGCAACTCCTCGGGCGTGGTGGACGGGGCCGCCGCCCTGTTGATCACCAGCCCCGAGTACGCCCGGTCGCACGGGCTCACCCCCCGGGCCCGGATCGTCGCCGCCGCCAACATGGGCGACGACCCGACCCTCATGCTCAACGCGCCGGTGCCGGCGGCCCGGAAGGTGTTGGCCAAGGCGGGCATGACCCTCGACCAGATCGACCTCTTCGAGGTCAACGAGGCGTTCGCCGTGGTGCCGGAGAAGTTCATCCGGGACCTCGACCTCGACCGCGACAAGGTCAACGTCAACGGGGGGGCCATGGCCCTCGGCCACCCGATCGGCGCCACCGGCTCCATGCTGATCGGGACGGTGCTCGACGAGCTCGAGCGCCAGGACAAGCAGTTCGGGCTGGTGACGATGTGCGCGGCCGGGGGCATGGCACCGGCCGTCATCATCGAGCGGATCTGAGCTGACCTCCCGGCGGGCTCCCGCCGGTCATCGTCGCCTCTCCGGCCCGGGCCTTCGGTCCGGGCCGGTGCGCGCGCCGCGGTCAGCCGACGGTACCGAGAAACGACGCGATCAAGGATCCGAGGCCCTCTGGCTCCTGGGCCATGAAGGCGTGCCCACCCCCGGCAAACCGCTCGACCCGGATCGCCTCCCACCGCTCGGCCAGCAGATCGACATTGGCCGGCGGGATGACGACGTCCTCGGTCCCGGTGCAGACCAGTACCGGCGGGAGGGGCGGAACCGGACGTCCGGGGTCTTCGGCATGCCAGGCGGCGATGGCCCGTTCCTGGGCCGCCAGTGCCTCGGGCGACAGGCCTGCCCGGGCTTCGGCCACCGCGTCTCCGAACTGGCGATCGACCTCGGCTGCCACCGCCGGCGGGAACAGCAGGAACAGGAGGCGGGTGGCCTGGGCGCTGGGGTGATCCGGTGTGGTCGACGAGCCGGGCCCAGTCGTCCTCGTCGGCCACCAGCGCGCCGGGGCCACCGCCGTCGGTGGCCAGGAGCACCAGTGCCGCCACCCGATCGGGGTGGCGTCGGGCGAAGTCCTGGGCGACCATCCCGCCCATCGACCACCCGACGACCGGCACCCGTTCGACTGCCAGCCGGTCGAGGAGCACGATCAGGTCGTCGGCCATCGAGGCGATCGAGAGGCGCTCGAGGTCGCCGGCAGCTGGACCGCCCCATGCCCTGGTGGTCGGGCGCCACCACCGTCCGGGCCGCACCAAGAGTGGCGAGGAACGTGGGATCCCAATCGGCGGTCGTGCCCGAGTAGCCGTTCAGGAGCAGCACGGGCGGCCCTTCACCCAGGATCCGCACACCCAGCTCCCGACCGGTACCGTCGGGCACCGGCACGACGTCAGTGGTCTCCATGGCCGAACGTTAGCGTCGGGTCGCAGGAGCCCCGGGACTCGACATCAGCCTGGATCGACCTCACCGGGAACGGGGACGGTCACCCGTGCGACCAGGATCCTCCCGGCGTCCCGTGTCCGGACCACCCCGACCCGTCACCGTCGTGGCCGGCCCCGGACGTTCCCCACCCGTCGTCCCACCCGTGCCCACCGTCTCCCCCGCAGCCTGGACCCGAGCTGGTCGGTGGAACGAGGTGGACGAATTGGGCATCGAGACGGGAGGGAACGGTTGCATCGGCGGCGCCGTAGGCGGTGACCGTCTCACCGGTCGCCACGTGAGCGGTCGTGCTGCAGTCGGTTGCGAACACCTGGGCGCCCGTCGTGGCGACCGTCACCACCAGCCCACCGAAGAGCTGCACCGTGAACGACGTCGCCGCCACTGTCAGTACCGTGCCCGTCACCTGGGTCAACACCACGACCACCCGGGCGGCGGTGAAGCTGGTCGGTGGCGGCGGTACGGCACCGACCGGCGTGACCCGGACCTGCTGGCCGACGGCGACCCCGGACGGGGCGGTAGGCGACCCGGTCTCCCCGAAGGTGGTCGAGGGCGGTGTCTCGACCGTCACCAGCGCGCCGCCCGCTTCTGCCAACACGAAGCTTCCCGGCTCGACCGAGGACACCGAGCCCGTCACCAGGGCGACGCCGGGCGACCCGCTGCACGGCGAGGACCCGGGGGGCACGGGGACGGGCGGCGGATCGGTCACCACCACGAACTGGGCGATCAGCCGGGACGGGTCCCCCGGATCGGCCGCGCCGTAGGCCGTCACGTACTGTCCGACGTACACCGCGGGCTGGCGCACCCCGCCGTTGCGGACGGCTGTCGTCGGCGTCGTGGTGACGGGTAGGACGAGGCCGCCCACCAACTGCAGCATGAAGGATCCGGTGCCCACGGATTGCACGGTCCCGATGATGTGGGTCAGGACGACCAGGACGCGGGCCGCGGTGACGGAGGAGACCCGGAGCGGCGGACCGGTGACCGGCGTGACGGTGACCTGCTCACCGACGGTCACCCCGACAGGTGCCACCGCGGCCCCGGTCTCGGCGAACACGGTCGACGGGGTCACGATCACCGTCAGCGGCTGTGCGCCGGGCACCGAGAGGGTGAACGAACCCGGTGCCACCGCCGCCACCGTCCCCGACGCCCCCGCCGGATCTGGGGCCGGGACGAGGGAGGTCCTGGACGGAGGCGCCCCCGCACCGGTTGCAGCCCAGGCCCCCGCGTTGCCTCCCAGCGTGAGCAGTCCGACGGCCACGGCCGCCGTCGCCACGGCACCTCTCGTCAACGAGCGCAGCATCGAAATCGCCCCTTCTGTCGCGCCCCGGCTCCGGGCGACCCCCGGGTCGGTCAGGACACGGCGGGTCACGGGGTCGGGGCTCTCCCATGGTGGATGTCCGGTCCTTCGTCCTGTTCGCTCCACCACCACAGCAGATCCGCGAAATCTCACCGTCCTGCACCTGACGGCACTCACCACCTGGATCGGCCCGATGCCATCCCATGACTCCCCGTGCCATACGACCCCGGACCGAATGGGCCCGGCACCACTCGCCGGTGAGCGCCCACCGTCCCGGCGAACGCCGACCTGGGCTCAGGTCGAGATACGCCCCATGCCACCCATGGAGTACGCCGTCTCGGCATGGTGCACGAGATCGAGTCCCCGGTCCTCCTCCTCGGGAGTCACCCGCAGTCCCATGGTGCGGTCGATGGCCGTGGCGATGAGCCACGTCATCCCGAAGGAGAACGTCACCGCCACCACGGTGGCCAGGAGTTCGAGGCCGATCTGGCGAAATCCGCCTCCGTACAGGAGACCATTGGCGCCGGATGAGTTCACCGATTTGGTGGCGAAGAACCCGAGGAGGACCATGCCGACCACACCGCCCACGCCGTGGACGCCCAGCACGTCGAGTGAGTCGTCGTACTTGAGCCGGAACTTCAGGCGTACCGTCGCCGCACAGATGAGGCCGGCGGCCAGGCCGATGAGCAGTGCGGGCATCGCCGACACGTACCCGGCGCACGGGGTGACGGCCACCATGCCGGCCACGGCACCCGAGGCCGCACCGAGCGACGTCGGATAGTGCTCCTTCACCTTCTCGAAGCCCAGCCACCCGAGGAGTCCGGCCGCCGCAGCCAGTTGGGTATTCACAAAGGCGTGCACAGCGACACTGTTGGCCCCCAGGGCCGACCCGGCATTGAATCCGAACCACCCGAACCAGAGGATCCCGGCACCGAGCAAGGTCAGCGGAACCGAATGTGGCGTCATTGACTCCCGTGGCCAGCCCCGTCGACGCCCGAGGACAAGGACCACGGCCAATGTCGAGAAGCCCGAATTGATCTCCACCACGGTGCCCCCGGCGAAGTCGAGGACACCACGATGGGCGAGCCAGCCGTCGGGGCTGAACACCCAATGGGCGAGGGGAACGTAGACCAGCACCACCCACACCGAGATGAACACCACGAATGCATTGAATCGGATGCGGTCCACCGTCCCCCCGGAGATCAGGGCCGCGGTGATGATGGCGAACATCAGTTGGAACACCATGACCGCCAAGGGAGAGACGGTGAGGCCGTGGAAGCCGGGGAGTGCCCGGTCCAAGTGCTCGAGACCCGCCAGGTTCAGGTTGCCGAGCCACCCACCACCGAGGTCCCTGCCGAAGGCGAGGCTGAACCCGCCTACGGCCCAGATCACGGTGACCAGGCCCATGCAGACGAAGGCGTGCATCATCACCGAGAGGACGTTCTTGGACCGCACCATCCCCCCGTAGAACAGAGCCAGGCCCGGGGTCATGAAGAGCACGAGCGCCGCGCTGACCAGGACCCAGGCAGTATCGCCAGCATTCATGTTTCCCCCTACCGCTTCGATGACCAGAGCCAAGAACTTAAGCCAGCCCGGACCGATGGTGGCGACTCCGTCCGCCGTCGGTGGCCACCTCCCGGAGGCGGCCGGGCGACGACGATACGATCGGCCCCGTGTCCCACCTCGATCTCGCCTATGCGGCGACGAAATCCGAACTCCTCACCGCCATCGAGGGTGGTGGGCCGGTGGCCTGGGACACGCCGGTCCCGGCCACGCCGGCCTGGCGGGTGCGGGACGTCATCGCCCACGTGACCGGGCTGGCCGCGTCCGGAGCCGACGGCACCCTTCCCGGCGACCTCAAACTGCTCGAGCAGTTCCGCGACCCCGATGTGGTGTCGGCCCGCGACGCCTTCGCCGACGGGCAGGTCGACCGCCGCCAGGGTCGCCCACCTGCGCAGATCGTGGCCGAGTGGGATGCCGCCGAACCGATGCTCCTCGACCGGATGCGCAGGGACGTGCCCGGCGTCGACCCGCTCCCCCCGGCCTTCGACGCCGTGCTGGTCACCGACCTCTGCGTCCATGCCGATGACGTCATGGCGGCCATCGGCGTGCCGCCCGACCGCGCCCGGGCGGCCACGGCCATCGCCTTCGCCAGCTACGCCTTCGGCGTCGACTACCGGCTCCGGGCCCTGGATCTTCCCGCCCTCGGCTTCCGCTACGACGGCGAGGAGCGGACGGTCGGCGAGGGGCCGGCCCGGGCCACCGTCACCGCCAGCCGGTGGGAGCTCCTACGGGTGGTGGCCGGCCGACGGAGCCGGGCCCAGATCGCGGCGCTGGAGTGGACCGGCGATCCCGAGCCCTACCTGGGTCTCCTCCCCGCCTACGGAGAGCGGACCGACGACCTCGTCGAGTCCTGAGTCCCGACCGACCGACAGCGGTCACCCCGGTCCGGCGTCCCGTGGACCGGTGCGGAGCACGACCGGGGTGCCCCGGTCGGTGATGGTGAAGTCCGCCCCGGTACTGAACTCGGTCAGTCGGACGTCGTCCGGCACCGGCAGCTCCTCGTCACCGAGCACGACACCCACCACCAACTGGTCCGGCCCGTCGGACACCACGACACAGCGGTACCGGCGGTCGACGGCGCCGACGATGGCATCCAGTGGCTCCAGGTGGTCGCTGTCGAGCAGGGTCGGCCACGCCCCGTCGGCGGCCGCCGGAGCCGTCCGGTCGATGCGCACCTCGAGCCGCTCGCCGAGCTCCACCGTGCATCCGGTGTAGGAGGTGGGCAGCAGTCCCGGGCTCAGCGCCAGGACCTGGGCCACGTCGGCCAGGTCGGCCCCGAGGCCCAGTGCGGCACGGAGGCGCCCGGCGGCCACGCCGGCCACGCCGGTGAACTGGCGCCGAGAGAACGAGCGGGCCTCCTCGTCGGTGGCGACGTGGGTCCGGGTGCTGGCCAGGAACGAGAGGGCGAGGAGGTGGCCCTGGATGCACACCTCTTCGGCGATGCGCCGGAGCGCGGAGGCCGACCAGTCACGGAATTGGAGGTCCGACAGCAGCGGCCCGGTGTAGGCGTGCAGACCGGGGTCGTCCGGGTCGATCGGGTCGAGCTCGATGTTGGCGGCCGCCGTGGCGCCGATGAGCACCGCCTGGGCCGGGACCTGCAGCTCGGGATGGGCGGGGTCGATGACGACCGTCCAGGCGCAGTGGGGCGACCGGTCGGCGGGCACCCGGGGCGGCCGGTGGACCGGACGCACCTGGGCCCGGGGGTTCGAGGCGGTGGCGGTGGCGTCGAAGGTGGGGTCCTCGATGTCGTGGCACATGGCCGTCACGTAGTCGGGGCCCATCGGCTCCACGTCCATCAGCGCGCCGCAGTGGTCCAGCCAGAACTCGCCGTGGTCGCGGTCGGTCACGTGGAATCGGAAGTCCATGAACTGCGGCGGGGAGCCGATGTCGATCTGGATGTTCTTGAAGATGGTGTCGACCGAGTCGCCCTCGAAGCCGAGGGCCCGCTGCATCCGCTTGGAGTAGACGGGGCTCGCCCCCATCCACTCGTCGATGGCGATGTCCCGCATCACGTCGCGTCCGAAGGCCCCGATGAGGTGGGGCATCCCCGCCCGGTCGATGAGGTGCCCGGCCAGGAGGAGCTCGGGGACGAGGACGGCCAGCTCCGCCTGGTCGAGCTCGGCGAGACGGCGCGGCGCAACCGTCACGGGACCCGCCGGGTCAACACCCGTCCGTTGTCGGCCATGACGACCCGGATCTCGTCCTCGTCGAAGCCGTTCCGCCGGAGGTCGTCGGCGAAGGTCCGCGGCTCGGCCAGTCCCTCGGCGTGGGGCCAGTCCGACCCGAACAGGAGGTGGTCGAGGCCGATCAGGTCCTTCAGCTGGCCCAGGTCGTCCTCGTAGAACGGGGCCACCCAGACGTGGTCGCGGAAGGTGGCCACCGGGTCCGAGGCGAAGCCCGTCGGGCTCTGGCCGTAGACCTTCTTCAGCTTCTTGAGGAGGTCGGGCACCCAGTCGGCCCCGGCCTCGATGCTGGCCACCCGCACCTTCGGGAACCGGTCGTAGACGCCCTGGCACACCAGGGCGGCCATGGTCTCGTAGGGCGCCCGACTCCCGCTCAGCACGATCCGCAACGGCGAGTAGGCGAAGGCTCGGAAGGTCCCCACCTGCTCCCAGTCGTCGACGTACCGGTTGTAGCCGGCGTCACCCGAGTGGATCCCCACCGTCACCCCGGCCTCGTTCACGCGGGCCCAGAACGGGTCGAACCGGGCGTCCCCGGGGGACACCCGTCCGTCGCGGGTGACGGCCGGGCCGCTCTTGATGCACACGATGCGGGCGTCCTTGGCCAGCACCTCGTCGAGTTCGGCCACCGCCGCGTCCACGTCGACGAGCGGGATCATCGGGGCCGCGAAGATCCGCTCCTGGTACGCGTAGCCCCAGTCGTCGTCGAGCCAGCGGTTGAAGGCATGGAAGGCGGCGATCGCCGCCTCGGGATCATCGGCCAGGGCCTCCTCCATCCCGACACCCAGGGTCGGGAACATGAAGCAGCCGTCGATCCCCTGGGTATCCATGACCGCCAGTCGGGCGTCCCGGTCGCGGTACTCCGGCCGGATCGGCTCGAGGTCACCGAACAGGGCGGCGATGTTCTCCCCCCGCGGGTTGCGGCCCCGGAAGTACTCGTCGAGGCTGCCGGGCTTGGCCACCGGGTCGAAGGTCGGGTTGGGGATGAAGCGGTTGACCGCGCCGGCCACCAGCAGGCGCTGGCGACCGTCGATCTCGGCCCACTGCATGGTGCGGCGGGCCATCCCCTTGTCGAGGTACCGGGTGAAGGCGTCGGTGGCCTCGTAGTAGTGGTTGTCGGCGTCGAACGTGGTGAAGTCGATGGTCATCGCGGTACCTCCGGGGCCCGGTTGCCTGTGTCGTGTCCGGTCATGCGTCCAGGCCCAGGACCCGGAGGGCGTTGGTGCGCAGGAACTTCGGCCACACCTCGTCCTTCAGCCCCACGTCGCGCATCTCGGTCATGATCCGCTCGAGCGAGAGGCCCATGGGGAAGTACCCGGCGTAGATGATCTTGTCGGCGCCCCGCTTGTTGGCGAACTCGATGACGTCCTTCGGGTAGTACCTGGGGGCGAAGGCGCTGGTCGAGTAGTGGAGGCCGGGCCACTTGAGCATGAGCTTGACGGCCAGTTCCGTCCACGGCTCACACCCGTGCCTGGTCACGAAGACGAGCTCGGGGAAGTCGAACATGACCTCGTCGATGAGCTCGACGTGCTGCGGTGCGAAGCGCAGGCGCGGCCCGGGGACCCCCGCGCAGCAAAAGAGCGGGATCCCGAGCTCCACGCACTTGGCGTAGATCGGGTACATCAGCTTGTCGTTGATGGCCACCTGGGGGAACGTGCCCGACGGGAACACGCCGACCGCCCGGATCCCCCACGTCTCGTAGGCCCGGACCATGGCCCGGATCCCGTCCATCCCCTCGTTGGGATCGACCGACAGCGACGGGATGAACCGGTCGGGATACCGCTTGAGGGCGTCCGCACCCGTCCCCTCGGGGTCGTCCACACCGATCAGGCCCCGCTCGACGCCCCAGCGGTCCATCTCCCCCAGCGTCACCGAGACGGGGTCCTGGGCGTCGGTCAGTTCCTTCTCGGGGACGTCCTTGAACATGTACTCCGCCGGGAACTTGAAGTCCTCCTTGGACTCCCGGTCCTTGGTCTGGCGGGTGATGAAGTCGTAGACGCCCGCCATGTCGGCGTGCGGGAACCCGATCATCGTGTCGACGATCCCCACGTCACTCGGCATCCCCATGGTTTCGTCCTTCCCGTCGGCGGTCGGCGTATGATAGAACGTCATTTCAGTTTGTCAACCACCGCCCAGCTCAGAGGCCGTTCCATGGGACGAAATGCCGTTTCATAGCCCCACGCCGGGACGGGACCGCTGGCCCGGCGCCCGCGACGGTGCACCGTGAGCCGGGCCCGCGCCGCCACGGCCCTCCTGCCCAGCCAGCTCAGCGAGTCCCAGCTCGTCCGCCGCGACCGGATCATCGACGCCGCGCTGGTGCTGTCGCGGCGGCGGTCCTTCGACCAGATCCAGATGAAGGACGTGGCCGAGGCGTCCGGCGTGGCGCTCGGCACCATGTACCAGTACTTCTCCTCCAAGGACCACCTCTTCGCCGAGGCGATGGTCCACTGGGGCGGGCTGCTGCCCGCCAACATCCACCGACGCCCGCTGGAGGGCGACGATCCGTCGGCGCGGCTGACCGAGGTCCTGCACCGCGTCGTGCGGGCCTTCCAGCAGCAGCCCAACCTGGCCAAGCTGGTGACCGCCCTGTCCGTCTCCTCGGACCCGTTCGCCGTCGAGGCCATCTCCCGGCTCGACCGCACCACCGGAGCCGTCTTCCGCGAGGCGCTGGTCGGGTTGGACGAACGGACGGCGGAGTCCATGGTCCGGATCATCGACCACGTGATGGCCGGCACCCTGCGGCTGTGGTCGGCCGGCCGCATCTCGATCGACGAGGTGGTCGGCTCGTTGGACGAGATGGTCGCCCTGCTGTTCCGCCCCTGACCGACCGAGCCCCGGGAGAGTCCGTGTTCACCATGCGCTTCGACATGCGGTCACCCCACGGGGGTGCGACGGGCGGCGCGGCGACGGCCGACCTCTACCAGGCGGCCCTGGAGATGGTCGCCTGGGCCGAGACCCGGGGCGCCGTCCTCGCCATCGTGTGCGAGCACCACGGAATGGAGGACGGCTACCTGCCGTCTCCCCTGGTGCTGGCGACGGCCATGGCGGCTAGGACCACGACCCTGCCCGTCATGGTGGCGGTGGTCGTCCTCCCCCTGTACCGACCGGTCCGCCTGGCCGAGGAGATGGTCGTCCTCGACATCATCAGCAAGGGCCGGGTCAGCTACGTCGCCGCCATCGGGTACCGGCCCGAGGAGTACGAGATGCACGGCATCGACTTCCACCGGCGCGGGGCCATCGCCGAGGAGCACCTGGGGACCCTGCTCGAGGCGGTGACGGGTGAGCCGTTCGAGCACGGGGGCCGCACCATCCGGGTCACCCCGCCCCCGTTCACCCCGGGCGGTCCGCGCATCGCCTGGGGCGGCGGGAGCCCGGCTGCGGCCCGACGGGCCGGCCGCCACGGACTCGACTTCTTCGCCCAGGCGGGCGACGAGTCGTTGCGGACGGCTTATCTCGAGGAGGCCGAGGCCCACGACCGCCGACCCGGGTGGTGCATGCTGCCGGCCGACGACATGACGACGGCCCTGTTCGTGGCCGACGACGTCGACCGGGCCTGGGAGGAGCTGGGCCCCTTCCTGATGCACGACGTGACCAGCTACGCCGCCCTCAACGGCGACACCGGCCACAGTGCGTCACTGTCCTTCGTCTCGTCCGTCGACGAGCTGCGGGCCGAGGACGCAAGCCACCGCATCGTGACCGTCGAGCAGGCGGTCGCCCTCGTGCGGGAGGGGACGCCGTTGCAGCTGCACCCGCTGATCGGCGGACTCCCGCCGGATATCGCGTGGCGCTACCTGCGCACCGTGGTCGACGACGTGTTGCCCGCCGTCGGCGCCTGACCGGCCCCCCACCCGTCCGCCGCGGCCGGGTCCCCTCGGGCTACCAGAACGACGTCTCTTTGGTCAGCCCGAGGGACGGGAAGCCCCCGGCGACGATGGGCTGGCAGTTGCCGAGTCCCTCCGCCCCGGTGTCGAGGTCCCGCACCCGGACGACCGTGTCCCGGATCTGGTGGAGCCGACGGGCGAGGTCGGGGTCGCTGCAGTCGGCCAGACGCTCGCCGTCGACGACGAGCTCGCCCCGCCATTCGCCGTGGTGGTGGCCCTGCCAGCCGAAGTAGAGCCCGGCACCCAGGTGGAACCCGGTGGCGGTCGGCACCTCGAGTGCGAACCGGCGGTGGGTGCCGTCCTCGAGCACCACCGCGACCACGCCGCCGAGGAGGCGGCGATTGGCCGGGTCGAAGCGCAGCTCGGGCCGGATGTCGGCCATCCGGACCAGGGTGCCGTCGGCGTGCTCCACCGCCCCGGTGACCGTCCGCTGCTCGTGCCCGAATCCGGACAGGTCGACGACGTGCAGGAAGAGCCCCCAGCGCGAGCCGTCGGGGTCGGTCATGAGCGACGGGCACCAGATCATCTGGAAGTCCATCTCGGGGATGGGGTCGAACGGGTCGACGTCGGTCGGCGGGGTGCCCACGTCGTAGCGGACGCCCCACGAGTGGTCCCGGGTCGACACCCACTCGTCCGGGTCCATCTCGTGGCGGACGCCGTCGAGCTCCACCCACCCCGACGCCGTGCCGATCTGGTGGTAGCGCACCAGATCGGCGCTCACCCGGTAGCCGAGCGGAGTCCGCTGGTGGGTCCGTTCCTCGGTGGCCGGCGCCAGGGCGGCCTCGTAGACCCAGTCGAAGGCCAGCGGCTGGCACTCGTTCGCCTCGAGTCGGAACCGCACCTTGCGCATCGGCTCGAGCACCTCGTAGTGGATGGGCCCCACCGCGGTGTCGTCCGGGCTCGGGAACAGCCGGCGACTCCCCCGCACGGTGAGCTGCTCGACGCCCCGGGACAGTCCGGCGTATCCGTCGAGGACGTTCCGGTTGAGGTACTTGCCCATGCCGAAGCCGAGCTGCAGGCTCCCGTCCCGCTTGGCCGCCATGGCGCACACCTTCTCGGTCCAGGACGGGTCGGAGGTGGCGACGGTGGCGAACGTGTCGGGGATCTGGTGGTCGAAGCGCTCGTCGGCGGGCCCGAGCGGGCCGAGGGGATTGGTCACCGGTGGTCTCCTGTTCCGTCGTCGGGGCGGTCGTCCCGCCGTGTCTAGCCGCTCCGGCACCGGATCGGGCCCGGTCCGGGTCGAACGTCCGCCTACGCCGTCGGTCGGCCGGCGTGCTCCACCAGGAGGGCGGCCACCGCGCCGGTCACCCGCTCGGCGGTGGGCAGGTGGAGCGACTCGTCCGGGCCGTGGTGATTGCTGCCGGGCACCAGGACGCCGAGGGCCAGGATCTGGGCCGAGGGGAAGCGGTCGGCCAGCCAGCCGAGGAAGGGGATGGTGCCCCCCTCGCCCACCTGTGCCGACGGGCGGCCGAAGGCCGCCACCGAGGCCGTGTCCAGGGCCCGGCCCAGCCACGGCTCGAAGGCCGGCGCGGCCCACCCGGAGGCCGACTGCTCGCCCACCCAGGTGACCCGGGCGCCGTGGGGTGGGTCGGCCGTCAGCACCCGGGCCACGGCCGCCTCGGCCGCCTCGGCATCACGGGTCGGCGGGACCCGGATGGTGAGCTTCAGCGTGGTGGAGGGTCGCAGCACCGCCCCGGCATCCGCCGTCGGGGGGAGGCCGTCGGCCCCGACCACGGCGACCGACCCGAGCCACGCCGTCCGCAGCGCCTGGTCGGCCCGGGTGGCGCCCTGCAGGACGAGTCCGTCGACCACGGGGAACGGCGCCTGGTCGGAGCCGGCCTCGGCCAGGGCGTCGGCCAGGCGCCGGGCCGCGTCGGCCGCCCCCGGCGGAGGGTCGGCCACCAGTTCCGCCAGCAGCAGGTCACCGGTGGCGGCGTCCTCGATCCGGTCGAGCAGGTGGCGGGCGATGCGGAAGGAGGACGGCACGACGGCACCGGCCGACCCGCTGTGGACGCCGTGGTCGAGGACCTCCACGGTCAGGGTGCCCACCACCGCCCCCCGCAACGAGGTGGTGACCCACAGGCGCTCGCCGGTCGGGCTGCCCGAGTCGAGGGCGACGACCAGGTCCGGGGTGCCGATCCGGTCGGCCAGGACGGCCAGGACCTCGGGGAGGTGTGGGCTCCCGCTCTCCTCCGAGCCCTCGATCAGCACCACACACCGGGCGTGCCGGCCGCCGGTGGCCCGGACGGACTCCAGCGCCACCAGCGCCGACGGCATGGCGTACCCGTCGTCGGCCATGCCCCGGCCGAAGAGCAGATCGCCCTCCAGGACCGGTGTCCACGGGCCACGGCCCGCACCCCACCCGACGAAGGGCGGCTGCTTGTCGTAGTGCCCGTAGACGAGGACGGTGCCGGTGGCCTCCGGATCGGTGGCGGGCACGTCGATCAGGATCGTCGGGCTCAGCCCCGGGACCCGTACCACCTCCACCGTCGCCCCTGCGAGGCGCGCGGCCACGGGCCCAGTCGGCCAGCAGGTCGGCCGCCCGGTCGAGCTCACCCCGGACGGCCCACTCGGGGTCGTAGGCCGGAGAGAGGTCGGGAATCCGTCCGTACTCCATCAGCACGGGCACGACGGCGTCGTGCCAGTCGGCGATGGCCCGTCGTGCCGCCTCGGCGGAGGCGTCGGACTGCAGGGGGCTCGTCATGGGGAAACGGTAGCCAGTGCGGGGTCTCCGGGCGGCGCGGCGGATGGCGGCCCGCTACCGCGTCTCGAATGTCCCGTCACGGCGCCGGAGGGAGCTCCCCCGTCGACCGCAGGTAGGCGACCATGTCCTCGAAGGTCTCGAGGGTGGACCGGTAGCGGACGCCCAGGGCATCCAGGGTGGGGCCGTCGTCGGTGGGCACGCCGCTGGTCATCACCACGGCGGACTCCTCGGACAGGGGTCCCGGCACGTCGATCCCCTCGGCCCGCTGGCGGTCGAACTGGCGGCCCAGGTCGATCATGTCGGCGGCCGTGATCTCCTTGCGCACCACGCTCTGGCCCGCGGCCTCGCCCAGCACGTCGGTCCAGGCGGACCACAGGACGAACGACCCACCGGCCATGAAGTGCCGGGGGCCCTGTCCGGGGGCCACGGCCCGCTCGAGGAGCAGGGCCACGTCCCGTACGTCGATGACGCCCATCCCTCCCGGCGGGACCAGCATCATCAGCTGCAGCGCACCGAGCACGGCGGCGAAGCTCCCGTCCCGGTGGGGGCTCACCGGCCCGTAGACCCCACCGATCACGAAGCTGGTGATGGGCACGCCCTCCGCCTGCCAGGCCCGGACCAGGAGCTCCGCCTCCAATTTCGACGCCCCGTACGCCGACAGCGGGTCGGCCAACGGGGACCGGCTGGTCAGCCTGGGCTCGTCGGAGGGCAGGTAGGCGGTCACGGTCGACGTGTAGACGATCGGGTCGACGCCCGCCGCTCTCCCGGCCTCCACCACGACCCGGAGCCCGTCGACGTTGACGGTCGCCGATCCGGGCCCGCTCCCCCCGTCCACGCCGATCTCCCCCGCCGCATGCACCACGGCGTCACACCCGGCCACGGCGGCTCCCACCGACACGGGGTCGGTCACGTCCCCGACGGCCACCTCCACCATCGGCCACGACGGGCCCAGGGACCGTTCGGCCCGCTCCGGCGACCGCACGAGGACGCGCACGTCGTGGCCGGCCCGCAGGAGGGCGGCGACCGTGTGCGATCCGATGAAGCCGCTGGCACCGGTGACGAGTACACGCATGGGGGCGGTCCTGATCCGAGGTCGTGCCGGGACGGGGGCTCGACGGTCCCGTTCCGTCACTCCGACGGGGACGGGTCCCCGTCGGAGTAGAACTGCCGGAACCAGCGCCGGTACTGGGCCACCGGGCCGTCGGCCCGGGTGAGGATCGGGCGCTCCCGGTAGACCTTGTGCTCCCAGATGGGCACGTCCTGGGTGAACTGGAGATTGGTGACCTGGTCGTTGAGCTCGGAGATCGACTCCGTCGCCGCCGCGTCCGCGAGCCGCTTCATCGAGAAGTGCAGGCCGATCTCGGTGAGCTCGTCGTCGACCGGGGTCTGGGTGATGTAGGTGAGCATCTCGATCGGCGCCTGGTCCACCTCGACCGCCACGATCCCGGGCCCGCACGTGGTCGACCTCGTGTGCACCTCGAAGCCGGCGGCGGTGACGGCCGTGACCTTCAGGCTCTGGTCGACGATCATCGACGGGCCGGAGAACCGCACCTCGAACTGCTCTGCGTCAGGTGGTGCCATGTCGTGGACCGTCGAGAAGTGTGACCGGTCGATGATGTTCTCCGTCAGGTCCTGCACGTGGACGCGCACCCGGTAGGTGTTGCTCCTCCACGGCGTCCACTCCGACTCGTCGCTCCGGTAGGAGGTCACCTCGAAGCTCGGCGGGCCGTCCTCGGCGTGGTGCCAGACGAAGATCCGCCCGTTCCGCTCGCACACCTCCCACGCCCGGGCGGCGGCCCGGGGCGGGCGGTCGAGTCCCGGGACCTCGACGAGCCGGCCTCCACCGTCGAAGCGCCATCCGTGGAAGGGACAGGCGATTCCGTCGCCGCACACCCGTCCTCCGACGCCGAGGTGGGCGCCGAGGTGGGGGCAGTGGGCGTCGAAGACCCGGGCCGCCCCGTCGTCGCCGCGGAACACGACCAGGTCCTGGTCGAGGTAGTGCACCGACGTCACGTCCCCCGTGGCCAGGTCGTCGGAGGCCGCCACGGCGAACCAGCCGTTGGGTGAGGCGGGCATCGGGTAGCGGTCGCCCATCTTCCCTACCCGGTCGGCCCGGGGGCTCCGCCGGCGTACGGCGCCGTGCCCGGGAAGCGGCTGGCGAAGGCCCGCAGGGGGAGGTCGGCACTGGTGATGAGCCCGGGCGGCGCCGCACACACCGAGCGCATGGCGTTGAGGGCCGGCATCCCGGTGATGGTCATGCCCAACGAGGCGAAGTACTCGGCGTTCATCAGGCTGTGGGGCGTGCCCGTCGCCGGCAGGATCATGTGGCGGTTGATGATCACGGGGTCACCCTGGATGGTGGTGACGTAGCAGCCCTGGACGTCCCACTTCGGCTCCGTCTTCGGCGTCATCTGCCATTCGAGGTGGACCTCGATCCTCGGCTCGCCGTCCGACAGCCCCTTGAACTTGGCGAGGCTCCCGCCGAGCGACCCCTTGGGCAGCGTCCACCACCCGAGGTCGACCTCCTCGGTGCAGGCGCCGAGCTCGCACTCGAACACCACCTCGTCGATGGCCACGTCGAGGCAGTCCGCCATCAGGTAGATCGAGTCGGCGAAGACCGTGCAGCCCGTCTCGAGCAGACCGGGGATCTCGGGGTCGTCCACCGGGCGTCCGTACCCGACGTTCTTCCAGGTGTCGACGGAGTGGTGGCACGAGACGTCGACCGTCTCCAGCACGGTGACGTGGTCCACCCGTCCCATCCCGGCCGTCGCCACCACGCTCAGGATCTGGGCCAGCCCGGGGTTCATCCCCGTCCCGTAGAAGGTCGTGCCGCCGCGCTGGCAGGCGGCCTCGACCAGTTCGGTCGGCTTGCGCCCGGACGGGTGCGGGTGGTTGCGGTCGCGGTGGTGCCCGGTGATCCAGTCGGACGTGGTGACGACGTTGATGCCGTGCTCGAGCAGGGTGCAGAACACGTCGACGTCGGGCCAGACGCCGTTGAAGTTGACGACGTCCGGCTTCAGGGCCAGCACGTCCTCGAGGTCGCCGGTGGCGGTCACCCCGATGGGGTCGATGCCGACGATGTCCCCGGCGTCGCGTCCCACCTTGTCGGGCGAGTAGCAGTAGAGGCCGACCAGCTCGAGGTCGGGGTGGTCCACGATGCGGCGCACCATCTCGGATCCCACGTTGCCGGTGGCGAACTGCACGACTCGGAGCGGTCCCGTCGACATGGCGCATCCTTCCCCCGGGCCGGCACCGGATCGTGCCCGCCCGTCGCACCCTACGGGAGAACTGGACACCTGTCCAGAGGCACATCTGGACGGGTGTCCGACTGACGGAGTCCGAATTGGAAAGGTGTCCGGCCGGAGCGACGGGAGCCGGTCCGACGGGCACGCCACGGACGACGGGTGTCCCCCGCCGGCCATCGGCCCAGGGAGACACCCGTTCGAGACGTCCGTCACCTGCGGGTCGCCCCACGCCGCCCGCTCCGGCCGGCAGGGGGACCCGGAACGAGCGGTCAGCTGCAGCCGCTGGTGGCCCCGCAGCTCGAGCACACGTAGCAGGAGCCGGCCCGCTGCATGGCGTTGCCGCACTGGTAACACATCGGGGCGTCCCGCTGCTCGGCCCGGGCGATGAGGCCCTCCTTCGGTGCCGGGGCGGCCCGGTCGGCGGGCGTCGTCGGCGCCGTCGGGGCGCTGCCCTCCACCACCATGGTGATGGTCGGGTCGATCGACTCGGCCTCGACGATGCCGCTCGACGGCGTGGCCGTCTCCTCGACGCCGGGCAGGGTCGGCTGCATCCGCTCCGCGGTGGACAGGATGCCCAGCTCGGCCCGCTCGGTGAAGGGCAGGTAGTCCACGGCCAGCCGACGGAAGATGTAGTCGACCAGGCTGGTGGCGATGCGCAGGTCCGGGTCGTCGGTGATACCGGCCGGCTCGAAGCGCATGTTGGCGTACTTGCGGACGTAGGTCGACAGCGGCACCCCGTGCTGGAGCCCGAGGCTGACCGAGATGGAGAAGGCGTCCATGATGCCGGCCAGGGTGGACCCCTGCTTCGACACCTTCATGAACACCTCGCCCGGACGGCCGTCCTCGTACTCGCCCACCGTGACGTAGCCCTCGCAGTCGGCAACCCGGAAGGAGAAGGTCGACGACTTGCGGCGCCGGGGCAGACGCTCGCGCACCGCGCCCACCAGCAGCGTCTCCTGGGTGCGGCCCTGCTCGTGGACCAGGGCGGCCTCGAGCTCGGCGATCTTGGCGCTGAGCTCGCGGGCGTGGGCCTCGGCCTCGGATCCGGCCGTCGGCAGGTCGGCGTCGAGGTCGTCCGCGGCCCCGTCCTTCTTGGTGGTCGACAGCGGTTGGGCCACCTTGCAGTTGTCGCGGTAGATGGCCACCGCCTTGATGCCGAGCTGCCAGGCGTCGATGTGCAGCTGCTCGACGTCCTCCACCGACACGTCCTCGGGCAGGTTCACCGTCTTCGAGATGGCGCCCGAGATGAAGGGCTGCACCGCACCCATCATCCGCACGTGGCCGAGGTAGTGGATGGTGTTGTCGCCCATGGAGCAGGCGAACACCGCAAGGTGCTCGGCCGCCAGGTACGGGGCGCCGACGATCGACATGTGCTCGTCGATGTAGGCCACGATCTCGTCGACCTGGTCGGGCGAGTAGCCCAGCCGGGTGAGCGCCCGGGGCACCGTCTGGTTGACGATCGACATCGTGCCGCCGCCGACCAGCTTCTTGGTCTTGACCAGGCCGAGGTCGGGCTCGACGCCGGTGGTGTCACAGTCCATGAGCAGGCCGATGGTCCCCGTCGGGGCCAGCACGCTGGCCTGCGAGTTGCGCACGCCGTACTGCTCGCCGAGCTCGACGGCCAGGTCCCAGGCCTCCTGGGCGGCCGACAGCAGGTCGGTGGGCACCTGCTCCTCGTCGATGCCGGCGACCGCGTCCCGGTGCATCCTGAGCACGTTGGTCATGGGCTCGACGTTCTCGTGGTAGCCGGCGAAGGGCCCCATGCGGGCGGCCGTGCGGGCCGACGTGGCGTAGGCGTGCCCGGTCATGAGGGCGGTGATGGCACCGGCCCACGCCCGGCCCTGGTCCGAGTCGTAGGGCAGGCCCTGGGCCATGAGGAGCGCACCGATGTTGGCGTAGCCGATGCCGAGCTCCCGGAAGCGACGCGAGTTCTCGGCGATCTTGTCCGTCGGGTAGTCGGCGTTGCCCACGATGATCTCCTGGGCCGTGAAGATGACCTCGACGGCGGCGGTGAAGCCCTCGACGTCGAACGACGAGTCGTCGTGGAGGAACTTCATCAGGTTGAGGCTGGCCAGGTTGCACGCCGAGTTGTCGAGGTGCATGTACTCGGAGCACGGGTTGGAGCCGTTGATCCGCCCGGTGTTGGAGGCGGTGTGCCACTTGTTGATCGTGGTGTCGAACTGCATGCCGGGGTCCGCGCACTCCCACGCGGCCTGGGCGAACTGGCGGAAGAGGTCACGGGCCGGCACGGTGCGCACCGTCTCCCGGTCGCCCCGGGTGACCAGGTCCCAGTCGGTGCCGTCGATCACGGCCTGCATGAACTCGTCCGTGACCCGGACCGAGTTGTTGGCGTTCTGGTACTGCAGGCTGATGGCGTCCTTGCCGTCGAGGTCCATGTCGAAGCCGGCGTCGCGCAGCACCCGGGCCTTGCGCTCCTCGGTGGCCTTGCACCAGATGAAGTCCTCGATGTCCGGGTGGTCGGCGTCGAGGATGACCATCTTGGCGGCCCGACGGGTCTTGCCGCCCGACTTGATGGTGCCGGCCGATGCGTCGGCGCCGCGCATGAAGCTGACCGGGCCCGAGGCGGTGCCGCCGCCCTTCAGGAACTCGTGGGAGGAGCGGATGCGGGACAGGTTGACCCCCGCACCGGAGCCACCCTTGAAGATCACGCCCTCCTCCGTGTACCAGTTCAGGATCGAGTCCATGGTGTCCTCGACCGACAGGATGAAGCAGGCGGAGCCCTGCTGGGGCACGCCGGCCACGCCGATGTTGAACCACACCGGCGAGTTGAAGGCGGCCATCTGGTGGACGATCAGGTGCTTGAGCTCGGCGGAGAACGCCTCGGCCTCCTCGTCGTCGACGAAGTAGCCGTCCTTGATGCCCCACGTGGTGACGGTGTCGACGACGCGGTCGGCCACCTGGCGCAACGACGACTCGCGCTCGGTCGTTCCGGGGGTGCCCCGGAAGTACTTCTGGGCGAGGATGTTGGTGGCGTTCAGGCTCCAGCTCTCGGGCACCTCGACGCCGAGCTGCTCGAAGGCGACCGCGCCGTCCCGGTAGTTGGTGATCCTGGCGTCGCGTCGCTCCCACACGATCTGGTCATAGGGGTGGGTGTCGGCGGAGGTGAAGTGGCGGCGGATGCCGATGCCGACTCGCTGCGGTGCGATGGCCATGGAGTGGACCTCTTTCTGTTCGTCTGTGGGGCGGTGCGTACGGGGACTGCTGTGTCGTCGGAGATGCGGTGTCGTCGGACTGCTGCGGGTGCTGCCGGTGCTGCGTGTCCCCTGCCCCGGCGGAGTCCACTGGGCCCTGGTGTCCGAACGGGTGTCGTTCGAACGGGCCCGGCTCCCGTGTCCGCCCCCGGTGCCCGTGCGGTCGTTCCTGCCCCGGTTGCAGAGCCGTCACTGCCGGTTGATCCGCCAGTTCCGTTCTGCCCGACCGCCCGGGTCCTTCGCCATCGTACTCCGGCCCGAATGACCGAGATTTGCGATGGAGACACAAGATGTAGTGGTTTACCCTCCCCCGAGGTACGAGATAGTGGGTCTATTACAGCAGTGTAGTTACGCCCCTGTCAACGAACTCCGGACAATTCGACGCCGTTTGCCGGTCGCGAACTCCCTGCTCGGAGGGCGTTCGCGAAGGTTTGCAGATCATTGCTGGGCGCGAACACCCTTTCCGGGCGGGAACCGGCTCCCGGCCCCCGGGTGTCGACCTCACTACAGTCCCCCTGTGGCCTCCCGCACCCCGGTAAGCATCGCCATCGACGCCGGCACCACCGGGGTCCGGGCCCTGGTGGTCGACGAGGCGGCCCGCGTGGTGGATCTCGCCTACCGGGAGCTGACCCAGTACTTCCCCCGGCCGGGCTGGGTGGAGCACGACGCCGACGAGATCTGGCGCCTGGTGCGCGAGACGCTCGCCGAGGTGGCCGGCCGGCTCGGCGAGCACGACCGGGTGGCCCGGTCGATCGGGGTCACCAACCAGCGCGAGACGGTGGTGGCCTGGGACCGGACGACGGGCGCCCCCCTCCACCGCGCCGTGGTCTGGCAGGACCGCCGCACCGCGGCCCGCTGCGCCGAGCTGCAGGCCGCCGGCCACCTCCCCCTGGTGCGGGAGCAGACCGGCCTGGTGCTCGACCCCTACTTCTCGGCCTCGAAGATGCAGTGGCTGCTCGAAGCGGGCGGCGTGCCGGCCGGGCCCGGACTGGTGATGGCCACCGTCGACTCCTGGATCCTGTGGAACCTGACCGGGGCGGTGGACGGCGGGGTCCTGGCCACCGACGTCACCAACGCCTCGCGGACCATGCTCTTCGACATCGTCGTCCGGCGGTGGTCGACGGAGCTGTGCGAACTGTTCCGCGTCCCTCGCTCCGCCCTGCCCGAGGTGCGGCCCTCGTGCGGTCGGTTCGGGACGGTGGCCGCCGACGCCATGGGTCGTGACTCCCCCCTGGCCGGGGTGCCGGTCAGCGCCATGATCGGTGACCAGCACGCCGCCCTCTTCGGGCAGGCCTGCTTCGACCGGGGCATGACCAAGGCCACCTTCGGCACCGGCAGCTTCGTCCTCATGAACGTGGGCGCCACCTGTCCCGAGCCGGTGGACGGACTGGTGACCACGTTGGCCTGGGACCTCGGCACCGACGGCGACGTGGCCATCGGGGCCGACGGGGGTCCGAGGGCGGGGCGCTCGTCGCTGGCCTATGCCGTCGAGGGGTCGGTCTTCGTGGCCGGGGCGGGGGTGCAGTGGCTGCGCGACGGCCTGGGCATCATCTCCGAGTCGGCCGACCTGGAGCCGTTGGCCCGGACCGTCGACTCCTCCGAGGGCGTGGTCCTGGTGCCGGCCTTCACCGGCCTGGGCAGCCCCCACTGGGACCCGGGGGCCCGGGGGACCGTCACCGGGCTCAGTCGGGGCACCGGGCGGGCCCACCTGGCCCGGGCCATGATCGAGGCCATGGGCTTCCAGGTGCGCGACGTGCTGGAGGCCATGGAGGCGACGGGCACGGCGCCGTCGGTGGTCCGGGTGGACGGCGGGGCGGCGGTCATGGGGCTGCTGCTCCAACACCTCGCCGACCAGGCGCACCTCGACGTCGTGCGGCCCCGGTCGGTGGAGACCACCGCCCTCGGTGCGGCCACCATGGCCGGACTGGCCGAGGGGGTGTGGGGCTCGCTGGAGGACCTGGGCGCTCTGTGGACCGAGGAGGCGTCGTTCTCCCCCGAGGCCGACGAGGGCGCGGTGGCCGCGGCCCATCAGGCGTGGGCGCGGTCGGTCGAGCGGGCCCGGGGCTGGGTCACCGGCCAACCCTGACCCGCCGCCACCGGGGCGGCCCGTCGGCTCAGTCGAGCTCGCGCCACCCGTGGTCGGCCAGCTCGGCCATGATGGCGATCCACTGGCGCTCCCGGGACCGCAGCACCGGGGCCGCCCGCCCGACCACGAGCACCACCCCGGCCCGCACCAGCTCGGCGGCGGCCACACTCGGGCTCTGATCGACGCCTCCGGTCCCCACCTCGTCGGCACCGACCGGGGACGACAGCGGGGCCACCGCCCACAGGGCCATGGCCCGCAGCTCGTCGTCGGGCGGGACCTCGCCGTGGGCGGCCGTCACCCGGGTGGTGTCCGAATCGATGATGGCGGCGAAGTCGGCCACCAGGCTGCGTCGCACCCGGTCGGTCAGGTGGTCGAGGAGCGCCTCGCGGGAGGACTGGATGAACAGCTCGGTGGCGATGTCGAGCAGCTCGGCGTGGCGATCCGGCAGGGGGCCGTCGACCGCCCGGAGGGCCTCGATCGAGACGCCGTCCACCTCGAGGATCTCGTCGCGCAGGAGGTCGAGGAGGTGGTCGCCGGCCAGGCCGACACCGAGCTCGTCGACCACGGCGCCGTTGTCCCGTTGGAGGATGTCGATGGAGACCACGTCCCCACCGACCGAGCCGATCCGGCTGGCCACGGCGCCGAGGGCGCCGGGACGGTCCGGCAACTGGACGCGGATCAGGTAGTTGGGCACGGCGTCAGGGTAGAGGGGGAATGTGTCGGCACGGTTTCGGCCCGGTTACGAACTCGGCGCCGGGGCGGCCGGCACCCCGTCCTGTCCCGGGGCCGTCTTCTTCCGGCTGGCGTACTGGTCGACGTACTCCTGGCCGGACAGGCCGGCGATGTCCGCCATCAGGGCGTCGGTGAGGGCCCGCAGCTCGACCTGGTCGGCGTCGGCCCGGGCACCGTCGCCGGCGGCCCGGTCCGGGCTGCACCGCCCGGTCGTGATCCGCTCGCCGTCCACGCTCGTAGCTGACGGGCGGGCCGAAGCGCACCGTGACCGAGTGGAACGGGCGCATGAACATCGAGCCCGGGGGCTGGACCCTGCGGGTGCCGAGGATGCCCACCGGGATCACCGGTACGTCGCAGCCGAGGCTGAGGCGGGCCACCCCGGTCTTCCCCTTGTGGAGGCGGACGTCGGGCGCCCGGGTGCCTTCGGGGTAGATGGCGAGCACCCCTCCCGACTGCAGCACGGCGGTGGCGGTGTCGAGGGCCCGCTGCGAGGCGTCGCCCCCGCTCCGGTTCATGGGGATCTGGCCGGCGGCCCGGAAGAACCAGGCCGTCTTCCAGCTGTCGAAGTACTCGGCCTTGGCCACGTAGGTGACCCGGCGACGGACCACGAAGGGCAGGAAGAACGAGTCGCAGAACGACTGGTGGTTGGCGGCCAGCAGGACCGGCCCGTCGGTGGGCACGTGCTCGCGGCCCTCGACCCTGACCCGCCACAGCAGGAGGAGGAAGGGGCTGATGATCGCCTTCAGGATCCAGTAGGCCACGGGGCAACGGTAACCCTGCCTGTGCTGTACTGCACCCATGACCGCGACCGGCACCCCCACCTCCGTCGACGCCCCACCGGACACCGCCCCCGACCGGGGTCCGTGGCAGGTCCTCGGGCGCACGATCGGGCTCCCGGTGGAGGTGCGCCGGGCCGCCCAGTGGGGCGTGCAGTACCTGGTCCCGGCGGCGGCGGCCCAGCGCATCGTCGACCCCACCGGCCTCGAGGTGACCGGCCCGCTGCCCGGGAGGGCCCTGATGGCCCTGGCCGTCTGCCGCTACGACGACACCGATCTCGACAGCTACCACGAGGTGGCCGTCAGCTTCGTCGTCCGACCCCACGACGCCCCGCCGGGACCCTCCGCCCTCGACCGGGTGCGGGAGTTCGCCACCGGCTCCATCGGCGCCTACATCCACCGGCTGCCGGTCGACCAGGAGTTCACCTGCGCGGCCGGCCGGGACATCTGGGGCTTCCCCAAGTGGATGACCACCATCGACATCGACGAGCCCGAGCCCGGCGACCGCCGCTCCGGCTCCGGCACCACCGTCCGCCTGGTCGACGACGGGGTCCAGGTGCTGACCCTGACGCTGGCCGGCGGCGGGCCGGTCCGGCTGCCCTCCCAGGCTCCGCCGAGCTACTCGTTCCGCGACGGGGTCCTGCGCAGGACGCCGTGGGAGATGTCCGCCGAGGGGGTCGCCGGACGGCCCGGCGGGGCCACCCTGGTGCTCGGGGACCATCCGATGGCCGACGAGCTGCGCTCCCTCGGTCTGCCCAAGCGGGCGCTCTTCTCGTCGTCGGCCACCCGCATGCGGGCCACGTTCGGACCCGCCGAGGTGGTGACCCCCCGGGCGCTGACCGGGCCGCCGACCTCAGTGCAGCCGGGTCAGGGCCTTGCGCAGGCTGCGCACGCCCTGGCCGATGCGCTGCTCGTTCTCGATCAGGGCGAAGCGCACGTGGCCGTCTCCCCCCGGGCCGAAGCCGACGCCGGGCGACGTGGCCACGTCGGCCTCCTTGACCAGGTACTTGGCGAACTCGAGCGACCCCATCTCCTGGTACGGCTCGGGGATCGGGGCCCACACGAACATGGTGCCCCGGGGCGGGGTCACCTCCCACCCGATCCGCTTGAGCCCGTCGCACAGGGCGTCGCGGCGCGACTGGTAGATGTCGTTGATCACCTTCGGGTAGTCCGGCACCTCGTTCATGGCCACGATGGCGGCGATCTGGATGGGCTGGAAGGTGCCGTAGTCGAGGTAGCTCTTCAGCTTGGTGAGGGCCTGGACGATCTCGGGGTTGCCCGACCAGGAAGCCGACCCGCCAGCCGGCCATCGAGAACGACTTGGTCATCGTGTAGAGCTCGACGGCGACGTCCTTGGCCCCCGGCACCTGGAGGATCGACGGCGGCGTGTACCCGTCGAAGGCGATGTCGGCGTAGGCGAAGTCGTGGACGAGCACGATGTCGTGCTCCTTGGCGAACTCCACGATGCGGGTCATCCACGCCAGGTCGACGCACTCGGTCGTCGGGTTGTGCGGGAACGACAGGACCACCACCCGGGGCTTGGGCCAGGCCGACTCCCACGCCTCCATCAGGTTGTCGAAGAAGGCGGCACCGCCCTCCGCGCTGTCCACGCCCACGCCGCTCGGGGTGTCGAGGCGGACGTGGCGGATGTCGGCCCCGGCGAACAGGGGGGCGTAGATGTGGATCGGGTACGACGGCGACGGCACCAGGGCGGTGTCCCCCGGGCCGACCAGCACCCACATCAGGTGGGACAGGCCCTCCTTGGCGCCGATGGTGGTGACCACCTCGGTCTCGGGGTCGAGCTCGACGTCGAACTTGCGCTGGTAGAGGTCGCAGATGGCCTGGCGGATCTTCGGGATGCCCCGGCTGGCCGAGTACCGGTGGTTGCGCGGGTTGCGGGCCGCCTCGGCCAGCTTCTCCACCGCCACGTCGGGCGACGGGAGGTCGGGGTTGCCGAAGCCCATGTCGATCACGTCGCGGCCGTCGTGGCGGGCGGCTGCCTTCAGGTCGTTGATGGTGGCGAAGACGTACGGCGGCAGCCCGTTGATCCGGCGGAATTCCATGCCCCACGTTACCGCCGGGCCCCACCGGACCCGGACACGACCGCCTCGGCCGCTCCGGCGGCGGCCGCCCCTAGCGGACCGCGTCGGCGGCCTCGGCCACGACCTCGAGCGAGTCCGGCCAGGCACAGACGGCCCACGTGGCCCCGGCCGCGGCCACGTCGGCCAGGGTGGCGGTGGCCTCGGCCAGCGTGTCGCCCACCGGGCCACCCCAGGTCACCTCGACCCCCTGGGCCACCAGCGGTGCCACCCGGTCGGCCCCGACCTGCCACACGTTGACGGCGGCGCCGGCCGCCCGGGCCACCGACACCATCTCGGGGCGGCCGCCCCCCACCCACACCGGGATGCCCGTCCCGGCGACGGCGGTGGCCACCGACTCCAGCCGCTCGCGCCGGATCTGGGCATGCTCGTAGGGGATGCCGTAGGCCTCGTTCTCCTCCCGGCTGAGCTCGGTCGCCCGTGCCGATGCCGGCCACCAGTCGTCCCCCGCTGAGGGCGTCGACCCCGCACAGCGACGTCGAGCAGGACCTCGTCGGGCAGCAGGCCGATGCGGGCCACCAGCGTGCCCAGGTGGATCGTCGACGTGGAGGCGGCCAGGGCGCCGAGGAGCGGGCCCGAGGAGAGGGCCGGGCGGCCCGGCTGGCCCATGGGCCACAGGTGGTCGAAGACGAAGACGCCGTCGATGCCGAGGGCCTCGGCCCGTCGGGCGGCCGCCAGGGCGGTGTCCGCCTCGTCACGGAACTGCGGGAGGGTGACGCCGACCTTCACCGGCCGGTCACCCCGCCGGACTCGACCCGGGCCTTCAGGTCGCGCAGGGCGATGGACATGATGCGGCTCTGGGCCCGCATCTTGATGAAGCCCGGGAGCGGCACCTTCATCTCCACCTCGAGGTGGTAGGTGACCTCGGTCCCCCCGTCCGGGGTGGCGGTGAAGACGTAGCGGCCGTCGAGCTTGGACGTGATGTCGCCCTCGGTCTGGATCCAGGCCAGCACGCCGGGTGCCTCGGAGTAGTCGTAGGCCAGGGTGTAGCTGGTGCTGCGCCCGAAGGCGGCGGCCCGGAACGTCACGACGCTCGGGCCGACCCTCGGCGTCCCGCTCGTCGATGGTGACCTCTTTGATGTCCGCGGCCCACGACGGGTAGCTGGCGATGTCGGCACTGACCTCGAAGCAGCGCGCCGGATCGGCCGACACCACCATCCGTCTCAGTGGCTTGTTCCGCCACGATCGGCCCTCCTCCTCGAATCGTCGGCCGGCGCCCGCATGGCGTCAGCCTCCCTCGTCGCCGAGGGACCTCGCCAGCCTAGGGGCGAGCAGGTCGTAGTCGAAGGATGCCTCGGCCCGTCGGCGGGCCGCCCGGCCCATGGTCGTTCGCAGTCCCGGGTCGGCCAGGAGTCCGCCGATGGCCCGGGCGACGTCGCCCGACTCGGTGGGCCGGCGCACGACGACGCCGGTCACCCCGTCCTCCACGGCCTCGCCGGCCCCGCCCGAGGCACCGGCGACCTGGGCCACCCCGGCCGCCGCCGCCTCCACGAAGACGATCCCGAACCCCTCCTGCTCGAGGCCCAGCCAGCGGGTGCGGCACAACATGGCGAAGACGTCGGCCGCGCCCACCAGACGGGGCAGGTCCTCGTCGGACACCCCGCCGAGCAGGCGCACCGGGGCGCCGGTCTCGGCCACCTGTCCGGCCAGCCGCTCGGTGTCCCTCCCCCGCCCGGCGATGGCCACCGTCAGGTCCGGGTACCGCTCGGCCAGCACCCGCGAGGCGTCGATCAGCACGTCCATCCCCTTGCGGGGGACCAGTCGGCTGACGCTCACCACCAGGGGACCGTCGGCCGGGAGGCCCAGGTCGGCCCGGGCCCGGGCCCGTTCGGCGTCGCCCAGGGGGACGAACCGCTCGAGGTCCACCCCCGGGGGGATCTCGACGACCGGCGGCATGCCCCGGCCCCGCACGGCCCGACGGGCCTCGGCGGCCGGGTAGCCCCCGGCGGAGATGACCAGGTCGGCACGGTGCACCACGTGGGCCAGCATCGACCGGCTGACGGGCAGGCGACCGGGGACGGCCACCTCGGCCCCGTGCAGCAGCACCGCGTAGGGCATCCCGAGCCGGGGGCCCACCAGCCCGAGGGGGAAGGCGGGATCGAGCACCACCAGGTCCGCCCCCACCCGCTCGGCCGCCCGGCGGATCCGCCGGACCAGACCCGGGGTCGGGACCAGCACCCGCGACGGGACCCGTTCGATCCGGATGCCCCGCCCCGCCTGCTCGGCGTCGAAGGCGGCGGCGTCGGGATGGGACGAGGCGGTCAGGACCGCGAAGGTCGACGGGTCGAGGCGGCGCCACAGCTCCCACAGGTAGACCTGGATGCCCCCCACCTTCGGCGGGAAGTCGTTGGTGACCAGGAGGTGGGTCACGGCACGCGCTCCGACGGCGGGGCCCCCGTCGGCGCGGCACGGCCGGGCACGGGGACCAGGTCGGCCCGACCGAGTCGGTCGGCCGCCCACCGTGCGTGCTCGGCCAGCAGCTCGTCTTCGCCGCCGATGTAGGCGGCCAGCACGGCGGCGGTGGCCGGATCGGCCCCGTCGCCGACGTTGCCCAGGACCACCAGGGCGTTGCGCCGCAGGTGCCGGGGATCACGCTGGGCGATGTACCACCGACCGTGGGCCTCGAGCAGCGCGGCGTCGGTGGCACCCAGGAGGTCGAGGAGGTCGACACCGGCCACCGAGCCGTCCTCGGGCGATGCCGGCGGGTGGCGACGGTCCGCGGTGCGGTTGATCGGGCAGACCTGCTGGCAGTCGTCACACCCGTAGATGCGGTCGCCGAGGGCGGCCCGGAACTCGACCGGGAACGTGCCGGGGGCCTGGACCAGCCAGGCCAGGCAGCGGCGGGCGTCGAGGACCCCGTCGGCCACCAGCGCCCCGGTCGGACAGGCCGTCACGCAGCGCCGGCAGGTACCGCACCCCTCGGTATGGCCCGACGGGCCGGTCGGCGGGGTCGGGTCGAGCGGGGCGTCGGTGACCACGGAGCCGAGTAGGAACCACGATCCGAGACCGGGGAGGAGGAGCAGGCTGTTGCGGCCGAACCACCCCAGCCCGGCCCGCTGGGCCGCCGCCCGGTCGACCAGGGCGTTGTCGTCGGCCACGACCCGGGCCTGCCACCCCTCGGCCTCCAGGTGGTCGGCGATCCGGTGCAGGGCCGTGCGCAGCGGGGCGTACTGGTCGCCCCGGGCATAGCGGGCCACCCGTCCGGTCGGCCGGTCGCCGGGTCGTCCGGCGTCGGGTCGTTGGTCGTCGTCCCGGCGCCGGTAGCCCCAGGCCCCGACCACCAGGGAGCGGGCCCCGGGGAGCACCCGCTGCGGATCGGTCGAGCGCCGGGGGTTCCGGTAGGTGAACTCCATGTCCGCGGCCAGCCCGTCACGCCGGCGGGACTCGAGCACGGCCCGTGTCGCCGAGAACTCCTCGGCGCCGCCGATTCCGACGGCCGCCAGGCCGGCGGCGGCCCCGAGCGCCCGCACCTCGCGTCCGAGGCGGGCGCGACCGTCGGCCGACAGGGTCGGCGGGGCGGACACCTCGGGACTGGGCACGTCCCATGGTTGCACGACCGGCGGGACCGTCCGGTACCGCACGGACGCGGAGGCGGGGGGTCGCCGGTCGGGTCGCCTACTGGCCGCTGGCCCGGGCCTCGTGGCGCACGCCGGGCACCAGGCCCGCACGCTCCAGCAGTCGCACGGCCCGGGCCTCGTCGGCGTCGACCACCAGTGGCGTCCTCGGGCGCACGGCCCACGATGAACGAGACGACGCAGTCGTCGCACACGGGAGTGCCCCGGTGGGCGCAGTCGGCGCAGTCGATGGTGAACGACCCGTCACCGGGCCCGCCCACCCCCGCGTGGTGCGCCGGCGGAGCCGGCGTCGGCCGCCGTAGGGGAAGGGGGACGACCACACCGGCACCCCCGGGGCCGGGTGGGTCTAGCCGTTGGTCCTCGGGCTCGAGCGTCACGGTGGTCCTCCTCGCTGTGCTGGTCGAATCGCTCCCTCGGCCCCGAATACTCGCCTGCGGGTGTGACACCCACGTCCGGGTGCCCCCGGCCGGCACCGGATCCACGGTCCGGTCACGGCCCGTCCGGGGTGGGGCGGCCCGGCCCGTCTCGAAGCCGAGGCTCAAGGCACGGCGTCAACGGCCGATACACAAGGGGAAGACCTGGGACCGGTGGGTGTCGACACCCCCCGCAGCGGGCAGGACCGTCCCGCCCCAGACCCGACGCACGACGCACACAGCAAGGAGCGCCAGCAATGACCACAGCCCTGACCACCGAGCAGGTAGCTGGGACCACACGCGTCCTCATCATCGAGGACGACCCCGCCATCGCCGAGGCGGTCCGGCTGGTGGTGGTCAAGCAGCACGGCACGGGCGTGGTGGCGAGCGACGGGCGCAACGGTCTCCGCAACTTCTTCGAGGAGCGCCCCGACCTGGTGGTGCTCGACGTCGGGCTGCCCGAGATGGACGGCTGGGAGGTGCTGGACCGCATCCGCGACCTCTCCGATGTGCCGGTGCTGGTCCTGACCGCCCACGACCTCGACCACGATGCGGACCGCGGTCCGACCGGCGGCGCCGACGACTTCCTGACCAAACCGTTCGGCGCCCAGGAGCTGAGCGCCCGCATCCAGTCGCTGCTGGCCCGCAGCCAGGCGACCGCCACCTCGGTGACGGCGGAGCCCGCCCGGTACCGGGACGGCATCCTCGAGGTCGACTGGCCGGCCCGTGAGGTCCGGGTCGACGGCGAGGTGGTCGGCCTCACCAAGCTCGAGTTCCAGCTCCTCCAGACCTTCGTCCGCCATCCCGGCCAGGCCCTGTCCACCCAGCAGCTGCTCGAACAGGTGTGGAACGACCCGCTCGGCATCGGCCCGGAGCGGGTCAAGTTCACCGTCCTGCGCCTCCGCCGCAAGCTCCGCTGGCAGGACGAGTACAAGGACGTCCTCGAGGCCATCCGCGGCTACGGCTACCGGTACACGCCGATCGCCCTCCGCTCGCCGGCCCGGTAGCGGCCCCGGCACCCCGCAGCCGCCCGGGCGACCGCCGGTCCGGCCCGCCTAGTAGCCGGCCGAGGCGTCCACCCTCCCCACCAGGGGCTCCCCCGCGGCCAGGCGGTGGACGTTGGTCCGGATCCGCTCGGCCAGGAGCGGCACCACCATCTCGATGGTGTCGGCCGTGTGCGGCGTGACGATGCACTGCTCCAGGTCCCACAGCGGGTGGCCGTCGGGCAGCGGCTCGGGGTCGGTGACGTCGAGGGCGGCCCCGGCGATCGATCCCGACCCGAGGGCCGTCACCAGCGCGTCGGTGTCGACGTGGCGACCCCGGGCCACGTTGACGAGCCACGCCGCCTCGTCCATGGCGTCGAACTCGGCCGGGCCGATGATCCGCTCCGTGTCAGGGGTGAGGGCGAGGGCCAGCACCACCACCAGGGCACCGGACAGGGCCTCGTGGAGCCGGTCGACGGGAAGGGTGCGGGTCGCACCCGGCACCGGGTCGGGCCGCCGGCGCACCACGGTGGCGTCCACCCGGAACGGGGCGAGCTGCTCCAGCAACGAGGTGGCGATGCCTCCACCCCCGAGGACGGTCACCTTGCGGTCGTACAGGCTGGTGCCGGCCGGGACGCCCCATGACCGGGCCGTCACCCGGGCCGGCAGGTGGCGCAGGCCGGCCAGGGCCAGGGTGAGCGCGTGCTCGGCCACCGGCTCCGCGTAGGCGCCCTTGGCACACGTCCAGATCCGCCCGTCGTCGAGCAGGCCGGCCTCGGCCACCCGCTCCACCCCGGCGAAGGGAAGTTGCACCCACCGGGCGTCGGGGACCTCGGCCAACCACGCGGCGAGCCCGGCCACGTCGCCCGGGTCCAGCCACACCAGGCTGTCCGGCCGGTCGGCGAGGTCGACCACCTGGCCGCCCCCGTCGTGCACGGCATGGGTGGCGAAGTCGGAGGGGAACGGGCCGACGGCGACTCGGGGCGGGGGCATGGGCGCACCTTAGCGAGGGCCCGTCCCGGCGGTCCGACACCAGGTCGGCCCCGCACCGGCGGCCCGCTCCGGCCCGGCGGGCCCCGTCGCCCGACCGGGGGTGACGCCACCGCGCGCCGTGGTCCGGGTTTGCTTAGATGGGGTCCCAGACCGGCGCCAGGGGGAAGCGATGCACGTGCACTTCAATGTCCGAGCGTTCCTCGAACGCGCCGCGGTCACCTATCCCGACCGGATCGCCGTCGTCGACGAGCCCGATCAACCGGCGGTGCCGTGGGAGCCCCTGACCTTCGCCCGGATGGCCGGGCAGGCCCGGGCCCAGGCCGCCGGCCTCGACCGCCTGGGGATCGGCCCGGGCGAGCGGGTCGCCGTGGTGTCCCACAACTCGGCCCGCCTGCTGACCTCGTTCTTCGGGGTCACCGGATGGGGCCGCATCCTGGTGCCGATCAACTTCCGGCTGGCCCGGGCGGAGGTCGACTACATCCTCGAGCACTCCGGGGCCTCGGTGCTGCTGGTCGACCCGGAGCTCGACGAAGCGCTGGAGGGCATCGGCCCCGACCGGCGGTTCGTCCTCGGGGAGGCGTCCGACGCCGAGCTCTACGTCCCGGACGTGGAGCCGGTGGCGTGGGAGTCCGACGAGGAGGCCACCGCCACCATCAACTACACGTCGGGCACCACCGCCCGGCCCAAGGGCGTGCAGCTCACCCACCGGAACTGCTGGGTCAACTCGGCGGTGTTCGGGTGGCACACCGGTGTCTGCGACCGGGACGTCTACCTCCACACGCTGCCGATGTTCCATGCCAACGGCTGGGGGATGCCGTGGACCACCGCGGCCATGGGCGTCACCCAGGTGGCCCTCCGCAAGGTCGACGGCCCGGAGATCCTCCGCCGGGTGGACCGTCACGGGGTCACCCTGCTCTGCGCGGCGCCGGCCGTCGTCAACGCCGTCCTCGACGCCGCTCCCGACTGGGACGGGCCGGTGCCCGGGGCGGGCACCACCCGGATCGTGGTGGCCGGGGCCCCGCCCCCGTCCCGGACGATCGAACGGATCGAGTCCGAGCTCGGTTGGGAGTTCATCCAGATCTACGGCCTGACCGAGACGTCACCCCTGCTGACGGTCAACCGGTCGCGGGCGGAGTGGGACGGCCTCCCGTCCGACCAACGGGCCCGCAAGCTGATGCGGGCCGGCGCGCCGGCCGTCGGCACCGAGATCACGGTCGACGCCAACGGCGAGGTGCTGGCCCGGTCCAACACGGTGATGGCCGGCTACTGGCGCCAGCCCGAGGAGACGGCCGCCGCCCTGGCCGACGGGTGGTTCCACACCGGGGACGGTGGGATCGTCGACGGTGAGGGGCACCTCAGCATCCTCGACCGCAAGAAGGACGTGATCATCACCGGCGGGGAGAACGTGTCGTCGATCGAGGTCGAGGACGCCATCTTCTCCCTCGACGGGGTGCTGGAGGTGGCCGTCATCGGGGTGCCCCACGACAAGTGGGGTGAGATGGTGCTGGCCCTGGTCGTGGCGGCCGAGGGGGCGGACGTCACCGAAGCGGGCGTGATCACCCACTGCAAGACGGTGCTGGCCGGGTACAAGTGCCCGAAGGGGGTCGAGCTGCGCGAACAGCTGCCCCGCACCGCCACCGGAAAGCTCCAGAAGTTCCGGCTCCGGGCCCCCTACTGGGAGGGCCTGGACCGCCAGGTCAACTGAGCGGGCTACCCGAGCGACGGCACCGGCTCGACCGAGCCGCCGGCCCGGGCCCACGCAGGGGCGCCGTCCCGGTCGAGCCACTCGTCGATGCGCAGCGCCGTCCACACCGGGGTCTCGAGCATGGGCGCGTGTCCGATGTCCCGGGCCACGTCCAGGCGCCAGTTGGTCCGCCCCTCGGCCATGCGGCGCGCCGCGGCCAACGGGACCAGCATGTCCCTGGAGCCGTGGAGGTGGAGGACCGGAAGGTCGAGGGCGTCGATCTTGGCGATGGTCGGGCCCGAGCGGGTCATCACCCACGACAGCGACCGGGCCGACGCCAGGTAGGCGAGGTCGGCGGCGGTGCGGTCGACCGCCGCGGTCAGGGCGACGTGGGCGTCCACCACGTCGGCCGGCACCCGTCCCGGGTCGACGCAGGTGGCGCTCAGGACCCGTCGGACCGTCCGCTCCGCGGTGGTGCGACCCCGTCGGACCGAGAGGTAGCGCTCCCCCACCCCCGGCACCGAGCACACCACGAAGTTCGTGAGGACCCGGGGGTGGACCATCCCGAGCCGCTCGATGGGGAGCGCCGGGTCGATCAGGATCAACCCGGCCACCCGGTCGGGAGCCGCCGAGGCGGTGAGGGCGGCCACCAGTCCGCCGAGCGAGTTGCCCATCAGGATGACCGGCCGGTCGGAGACCTCGGCGGCGAATCCGGCCAGTAGGTCGACGTGCCCGTCGACGTGGGCGGTCCGTCCGGCCGTCGGGGTGTGCCCGTGACCGAGCAGGTCGACGGCCACCAGCCGGCTGCGGCCCACCAGGTGGGGGGCCACCGCGGCCCAGTTGAGGTGGGAGCCACCCAGTCCGTGGACACCGATCACCATCGGGGCCCCGTCGGGGCCGCCGTAGTCGACGTAGTGGACCGGTCCGTCGAGATCGACGGTCCGCGACGTGTGCGGGACTCCTGCCAGGGTCGTCACCTGGACAAGGCTACCGGCCGGCCGGCCCCGCTCCGCCGCATCCGGGCCCGTCCCGAGCCCCCGACGGACCGTTCCGCGCTCAGGCCGGGAGGAAGTCGACCAAGAGGCGGTTGACCACGTCGGGCGCCTCGAGCTGCATCCAGTGGCCGGGGCCCTCGACCCGCTCGTAGCGCCACGGGCCGGAGACGTACCCACCGGACCGGGTCATCTGCTCCTCGGTCAGGGCGAAGTCGCCGCTGCTCCACACCCCGAGCGTCGGGGCCGCGATGGGCGGCAGCTCGAGGGGCGGGGCGACGAACCCGTCCGGCGGGATGTTGGCCCGGTACCAGTTGAGGGCGGACGTCAGCGAGCCCGTGGCCTCAAAACGGGCCACGATGGCGTCGGCATCCGGGTGGTGGCACCACGCCCGGAAGTTGGCCCAGCCGTCGGCCGACAGCCACTCCTCGGCCACGCCGGTGAACTGGAAGAAGAACATGTACCAGGACTTCTCCAGTTGGGGCACCCCGATGGACCGGAACGCGGCGGGATGGCCGACGGACAGGGTGACCAGGTGGTCGACGCGGTCGGGCAGGAAGGCGGCCATGGCCCAGGCCGCCGCCGCCCCGAAGTCGTGGCCGACCACGTGGGGCCGGGCCACCCCGAGCTGGTCCAGCACGGCGACGACGTCGCCGACGGCGCTCAGGATCGAGTAGTCCTCGACCTCCGGCGGGGTCCCCGACGAGCCGAAGCCCCGCAGATCGGGCACGATGACCTGGAAGCCGGCGTCGGCCAGAGCCGGAACCTGGTGGCGCCACAGGGCTCCCGAGTCGGGGAACCCGTGGAGCAGGAGCACCGGCCGGCCCTCGCCCGTCACCTCGACGTGGATGGGGACGCCGCCGCTGTCGATCTCCATCGTGGTCACGGTGCCCCGGCCTCAGCGCTTGTCGCCGGAGGGGAAGTGGAGGGAGTTGGCCGGCGGGCCGGACGGGCCCTGCGTGTCCGGCCACCGGGTGGTGATCGACTTGAGCCGGGTGTTGAACCGGACGCCCTCCATCCCGTGGATGTGGGCGTCGCCGAACAGCGACTGCTTCCATCCGCCGAAGGAGTAGTAGGCCATCGGCACCGGGATGGCCACGTTGATGCCGACCATGCCCACCGACACGTCGCGTCGGAACCGCCGGGCCGAGTGGCCGTCACCGGTGAAGATGGCGGTGCCGTTGCCGTACGGGTTGGCGTTGACCAGGTCGATCGCCTCGTCGAGGGTGTCCACCCGCAGCACGGACAGCACCGGCCCGAAGATCTCGTCCCGGTAGACGGCCATGTCGGTGGTGACCCGGTCGACCAGGGTGGGGCCGAAGAAGAACCCGTCCTCGGCGCCGGGCACGGTGAGCTCCCGCCCGTCGACCACCACCTCGGCGCCGTCGGCCAGGGCCGAGTCGACGTAGCCGGCCACCCGGTCGCGGTGGACCCGGGTGATGAGCGGCCCCATGTCGGACGCCGCGTCGTTGCCCGGGCCGGTCCGCAGGCTCCGGGCACGGTTGGCGACGGCCTCGACCAACGGGTCGGCGTCCCCGACCACCACCACGGCGCTGATGGCCATGCAGCGTTCGCCGGCCGAGCCGTAGCCGGCACCGATCAGGGCGTCGGCCGTGGCGTCGAGGTCGGCGTCGGGCAGGACGACGGCGTGGTTCTTGGCCCCGCCCAGCGCCTGCACCCGCTTGCCCGAGGCATGGGCCCGCTCGAAGACGTGCCGGGCGATGGGGGTCGACCCCACGAAGGAGACGGCGGCCACCTTGGGATGGTCGAGCAACGCGTTGACGGCCTCCGCGTCGCCGTGGACCACGGTGAACACCCCTTCGGGCAGCCCGCTCTCCCGCCACAGGTCGGCCACCAGCTCCGAGGCCGACGGGTCGCGTTCGGACGGCTTCAGCACGAAGGTGTTGCCGCAGGCGATGGCCACCGGGTACATCCACATGGGGACCATGACCGGGAAGTTGAACGGCGTGATGCCGGCCACCACGCCGAGCGGCTGGCGGATCGAGGAGGCGTCGACGCCGGTCGAGACGTCCTCGCTGAACTCCCCCTTCAACAGGTGGGGGATGCCGCAGGCGAACTCGATGACCTCGATGCCCCGGGCCACCTCGCCCCGGGCGTCCTCCAGGACCTTGCCGTGCTCGGAGGTGATGATCCGGGCCAGATCGTCGCGGTGCCGGTCGGCCAGTTCCCGGAAGGCGAACAGGATGCGGCTCCGGGCGGTGAGCGACGTGTCCCGCCAGGTCTCGAACGCGGTGGCCGCCGTCTCCACGGCATGGTCGACGTCCTTGGTCGGTGGCGAGCACCACCTCGGCCGTCTGGGCTCCGGTGGCCGGGTCGAACACGGGTGCGGTGCGGGCGTTGGCGCCCTCGACGGATGAACCGATCTGCTTCACGGGGTGACGCTCCTCGGGGAGCGGTGCTCCCCCTCGTGGTGACGGGTGCTGCGGGTGGCGCGGCGCCGGGCGGGCGGCCAGCCGGAGGGCGGTGGGACCGTCCGGGCGGCGTGCAACAATCGTCGCATGCCACCCACCGACGCGGGACGCGGGATCGATGCCGATCCGGGCCCGGTGTCCGACCGGGTCCGGCTGCGGCGCCTGGCCGACCAGGGGTCCCACCGGCGGGTCGGACCTCGAGGCCGTGCTCGACGCCGGGTTCGTCTGCCATCTGGGCCTCGAGGTCGACGGCTGGCCGATGGTCGTCCCGACCACCTACGGGCGCCGGGGCGACGACCTCTACCTGCACGGTTCGGTGGCCAGCCGGAGCCTGCGGACGGCCAAGGCCCCGGTCCCGGTCTGCGTGACCGTGACCCTGGTCGACGGCCTGGTCCTGGCCCGCTCGCTGTTCAACCACTCCGTCAACTACCGCTGCGCCATGGTCTACGGCCTGCCCGAGCTGCTCGACGACCCCGCCGAGAAGCTGGCCGGCCTCGAGGCCATCAGCGACCACGTCGTGCCCGGCCAGTGGGGCTACGCCCGCTCCCCGTCGGCCAAGGAGCTGGCCGCCACCACCGTGCTGCGGCTCTCCCTCGACGAGGCGTCGGTCAAGATCAGCGAGGGCCCGCCCGGACGACGACGAGGCCGACCTGGCCCTCGACGTCTGGGCCGGCGAGGTGCCGCTGCGCACCGTGCGCCTCGGACCCGGTGGCCGCACCCGACCTGGCTCCAGGCGGCGTCGGTGCCCGAGCACATCGCCCGGGGACCCCTGGCCCCGGGGTCCGGTGCCGCAGGCCGACCTCGACTGACCGGGAGCACTCCATGGATCGGGGCGGCAGCCGACGCGGCCGCTCAGGCCACGAACTTGGACAGCGGCCGGATAGTCCATGCCGTGGGCCTCGGCCACCGGCTCGTAGACGACGGTGCCGTCGACCACGTTGACCCCCTCGGCCAGTGCCGGGTCCTCGGCCACCGCGTCCTTCCACCCGTGGTTGGCGATGTTCGAGCACGTACGGGCAGCGTGGCGTTGACCAGGGCGTGGGTCGACGAGTGGGGCACCGCGCCCGGCATGTTGGCCACGCAGTAGAAGATCGAGCCGTTCACCTCGAACGTGGGTTCGGAATGGGTGGTGGGACGGGTCGACTCGAAGCAGCCGCCCTGGTCCACCGAGATGTCGACCAGCACCGAGCCGTCCCGCATCTTGCCCACCAGTTCGTCGCTGATGAGCTTGGGGGCCTTGGCCCCGACGACCAGCACCGCGCCGATGACGATGTCGGCGTCGATGCAGACCTCCTCGATGGCGTGGGTGCTGGAGGCCACGGTCTCCAGCCCGCCCCGGAAATGGTGGTCGACCTGGCGCAGGCGCTCGAGGTTGCGGTCGAGGATGTAGACCTCGGCATGCATGCCCACGGCCAGGGTGGCGGCGGCCATGCCGGCCACGCCGGCGCCCGAGGATGACGATCTTGGCGCAGCGCACACCGGGCACGCCGCACACCAGGGTGCCCCGTCCGCCGCCCGGGCGCATCAGGTGGTGGGAGCCCATCAGCGGGGCCATCCGGCCGGCCACCTCGCTCATCGGGGTGAGCAGTGGCAGCGAGTTGTCGGCAAGGCGCACCGTCTCGTAGGCGATGGCCGTGTTGCCGCCGGCGATCAGGGCCTCGGTGCACGGCCGGGAGGCGGCCAGGTGCAGGTAGGTGAAGAGGACCTGGTCCTTCCGGGCCCCGAGCCGCGGGTACTCGACGGCGATCGGCTCCTTGACCCCCAGGACCAGGTCCGACGCCGACCAGATGTCGTCCGGGTCGTCCACGATCTTCGCCCCGGTGGCCACGAACTCCGCATCGGGAATCGACGAGCCCGACCCCGGCCCCCCGCTCGACGAAGACGGCGTGGCCGGCGGCGGTCAGCTCGCGCACGCCGGCCGGGGTGATGGCCACCCGGTACTCGTCGTCCTTCACCTCTTTGGGCACGCCGACGATCACGGGATGCCCGTCATTCGTCGGATTCGACGGCGGCGCCGGCGGATGCCGTGCTGGGTGCCGCTGTCACCGTTGTCGAGCTGCGCAATGCGCTCTTCCAGCGTCCCTGCGGTCGTGCCACCTACCCCGTCCGGCTCGATACCGAACAGTCCGACCTCGACGCCGATGTCCTCGGGTACGAGCGTCGGGGTCGAACGGGTGAGCACCTCGCCGCGGAAGAACGGCGGACGCAACGACGCATAGATGAACATCAGCACGATGCCGATCAGCACGGACACCACATCGATCAGGAAGACTCCACCGATCTGCCAATGCGGCGGGAACGGCATCGACCAGGTCGTGTAGCTGTTCACCGGCTGCCAGTAGAAGTAGAGGCTCCAGCCCAGGATGAAGTAGAGCATCAGGCCTCCGACCACCGGCAGGATGCCTTGCATCCAGAGGTTGCGGGCGCTCGAGGTGAGGTCCTTTCGGTAGTACCACGCGCACGCGAACCCGGTGAGCCCGTAGTAGAAGGCGATCATCACGCCGATCGCCGAGACGGCGTCGGGAATGAGATTGCCACCCGATACGTAGTTGAACGCAACGTAGAGGATGATGGAGATCCCACCCATCATGAGTGTCGACACGGTCGGCGTGAGGTGGCGCTTGTGGATCTTGGAGAAGGCCTTGGGAATCGCCTTGTACACGGACATCGAGAGCGTGGTGCGGGCGGTGGGACAGAATCGTCGTCTGGGTCGACGCCGCCGCCGAACTGAGCACCATCAAGAGGAGCAGGTGGTACATGAAGTTGCCGATGCCCGACGTGCCGAAGATCGAATGGCCCATCACGGAGATCACGTCGCTCGTGTTGTTCGGGTTCCCCAGCCCGATGCCCGTCGTCCCGAGGCCGGCGTACGATTCGGACGACATCACGACCAGCACGTAGGTGACCAGAAGGACCAACGTCGACAGTACGGCGGCCTTGCCCGGGGTGCGCCTGCGAGTCCGCCGTCTCCTCGTTGACCGACACGGTGGTGTCCCATCCCCAGTAGATGAAGAGCATCAGCGCAAGACCGACGATGAATGCCTGGGGACCGGCGATGTCGAACGGGTTGAACCACGACCACGACGGCGTCATGTGGCCCGCCGGGTGCGTGGCCCGAACCCACCTTGACGAGTGCCACCACCGAGAAGACCAAGAGCATCGTCAACTCGATGCCGAGCAGTCCCTTCTGGAAGTTGGCCGAGATCTCGATGCCCAGGTAGCAGATGTAGGTCATGGCCACGATCCACAGGATGCCGACCAGGCAGGTACCCACCCGCTGGCGGGATTCTGACCGATGCCATTGGCCCCGAAGAGCAGGAAGACGTACTGGCCGGCCACCTGGGCCAGGCTCGCCATCACCAGGACGTCGGCGACCACGATCGCCCATCCGCCCTGCCAGCCGGTCTTCGGTCCGAACGCCCGTGCAGACCAGGTGAAGGTGGTGCCGCAGTCGGGGTCGGCCCGGTTGAGCTCACGGTAGGCGAACGAGGTCAACAAGATGGGCACGAATGCCAGGATGGTCACGATCGGCGCCTGCGGGCCGATGGTGATGACCACGAAGCCGAGGGTGGCAGCCAGACTGTAGGCAGGTGCCGTCGACGCCACGCCGATGACCGTCGACGAAATCAGGCCCAGTGCCCCCTTCTTCAACCCTTTGTCCTGATACGAGTCGGCCACCGGCCCCATTGCTGGCTGTGTCGACTCTGGCTTCCGTGGTCATGGTCTCTCCCCTGATGCCTGCTCTGGATGGCTGGTCGAATCCCTACTGGTTCCTACCCACCAGTCCCCCCGGTGGTCCTGCACCTGCCTGACCTGCATCTGCACCCGTTGACCCGCCCGCCGGGTGTCGACGTGGCGGTACCGCGAAACTCAGCTCCCGATGAAGCTCATCACGTGCTTGATCCGGGTGTAGTCCTCGAACCCGTACGAGGACAGGTCCTTGCCGTAGCCCGAGTGCTTGAACCCGCCGTGGGGCATCTCGGCGACGATCGGGATGTGGGTGTTGATCCACACGCACCCGAAGTCGAGTGCCTTGGCCATGCGCATGGCCCGGCCGTGGTTCTGGGTCCACACGCTCGAGGCCAGGCCGTAGCGGACCCCGTTGGCCCAGGCGATGCGCCTCGTCCTCGTCGCTGAACCGCTGGACGGTGATGGCCGGTCCGAACAGCTCCTCCTGGATGACCTCGTCGTCCTGGTGCAGGCCGGCGATGACCGAGGGGGCGAAGCAGTAGCCGCGTCTCACCGACCTGGGCGCCGCCGGTCACCACCTCGGCGTGGCTCGGGAGACGGTCGAAGAACCCGCCGAGCCGCTCGAGCTGGGCGGCGCTGTTGAGCGGGCCGTAGTCGGCGTCGGCCACGTCGGTCCCGCCGACCGTCTGGGCCTTGGCCTGCTCGGCCAGCGCGGCCACGAAGTCGTCGTAGATCCCCGGTGCGGCCAGCACCCGGGTGGCGGCCGTGCAGTCCTGGCCGGCGTTGAAGTAGCCGGCGATGGCGATCCCCTCGGCCGCGGCCTCGAGGTCGGCGTCGTCGAACACGACGACCGGCGCCTTGCCGCCGAGTTCGAGGTGGACCCGCTTGACGTCGTGGGACGCCGACTCGGCCACCTGCATGCCGGCCCGGACGCTCCCGGTGATCGACACCATGGCCGGCGTCGGGTGCTCGACCAGCATCCGTCCGGTGTCGCGGTCGCCGCACACCACGTTGAAGACGCCGTCGGGCAGGAACTCGGACATGATCTCGGCCATCAGCAGCGTGGAGGCCGGGGTGGTGTCCGAGGGCTTCAACACCATGGCGTTGCCGGCGGCGATGGCCGGCGCCCACTTCCACACGGCCATCATCGCCGGGTAGTTCCACGGGGTGACGGCGGCGCACACGCCGATCGGCTCGCGTCGGATCATCGACGTGTGGTCGGCCATGTACTCGCCGGCCGACTTGCCCTCGAGGTGGCGGGCCGCCCCGGCGAAGAAGCGGATCTGGTCGACCATCGGCGGGATCTCCTCCGCCAGTGTCACGGCCAGTGGCTTACCCGGTGTTGGCGCTCTCGACGGCGACGAGCTCCTCGGCCCGGGCCTCGATGGCGTCGGCGATGCGGAAGAGGGCGAGGCTGCGCTCCGAGGGGGTGGCGTCGCGCCAGCCCGGGGAACGCGGCCGCGGCGGCGGCCACGGCGGCATCGACGTCCTCGGCGCCCGACACCGGGGCCTCGAAGTTCTCCTCGCCCGTGCTCGGGTCGAGCAGTGTTCGACGAGCGCCGGACTTCGGCTGCGACGTAGGAGCCACCGATGAAGTTCGACAGGCTCGTAGGTGGTCACGGTTCCTCCCCAGGATCTGGTCGTGACGGCTCGACGGGCCTTCCGTCCGGCGTGCGCGGGCACGCTCGGGCCTGCCGATTGGGTGTCATCGTTGCCGTAACTTCACCGATCTGACAAGTGATTTCTGAAAACTCTGTGTGAACCGCTACGGAAATCGCTTGTTTTTGCCGCCGAATCCACGTTAACTGTGCATTAACTGCTAGAACGGATCGGGTATGACCATGCACCTCGAGCACCACGCCGCAGCGCTTCGGGCCACCCCGGTCACCGGGATCGCCCGATGACCGCCACCGCCGCCTCGTCCTCGGTCGCCGGCCTCCTCGACGACGTCAACAAGGCGATCGTCGAGCAGCTCCAGCAGGACGGCCGTCGCACCTACGGGTCGATCGCCGAGGCCGTCGGCCTGTCCGAGGCCGCCGTGCGCCAGCGGGTCCAGAAGATGCGCGACGCCGGGATCATGCAGATCGTGGCCGTCACCGACCCGCTGCAGGTCGGCTTCCGGAGCCAGGCCATGGTCGGCATCCGCGCCGACGGCGACGCCCGTGAGGTGGCCGACGCCCTCGCCGCCGTCGACGACATCGACTACGTGGTCATGGTGGCCGGCGAGTACGACATCCTCGTGGAGCTGGTGTGCGAGGACGAGGACCGGATGCTGGAGCTCCTGAACGGCGTCATCCGTCAGATCCCGGGGGTGCGGGAGACCGAGATGTTCATGTACCTGAAGTTGAAGAAGCAGACCTACACATGGGGGACCCGATGACCGAGTATTCGAACGAAGCCCTGCAGGAGAGCGCCCATCGGCACCTGTGGATGCACTTCACCCGCATGTCGGACGACGCCCGCCAGGAGATCCCGGTCATCGTCCGCGGCGAGGGCGTGTGGGTCTACGACCAGCACGGCAAGCGCTACCTCGACGGCCTGTCCGGCCTGTTCACCAGCCAGCTCGGCCACGGCCGCATGGAGCTGGTCGAGGCGGGAGCCGAGCAGGCGGCCAAGCTGGCCTACTTCCCGGTGTGGAGCTACGCCCACCCGAAGGCCGTCGAGCTGGCCGAGAAGATCGCCGAGCTGACGCCCGGCGACCTCAACCGCATCTTCTTCACCACCGGCGGCTCCGAGGCCGTCGAGTCGGCGTGGAAGCTGGCCCGCCAGTACTTCAAGCTGATCGGCCAGCCCGAGCGCTACAAGGTCATCAGCCGGGACATCGCCTACCACGGCGCCACCATGGGCGCCCTGTCGATCACCGGGGTGACCGAGATCCGCGCGCCGTTCGAGCCGCTGGTGCCGGGCGCCTTCAAGGTTCCCAACACCAACTTCTACCGGGCCCCCTACTTCGAGGACGACGTCGAGGCCTTCGGCCGCTGGGCCGCCGACGCCATCGAGCAGGCCATCCTGTCCGAGGGTCCCGAGACGGTGGCCGCCGTGTTCCTGGAGCCGGTGCAGAACGCCGGCGGCTGCTTCCCCCGCCCCCCGGCTACTTCCAGCGGGTGCGCGAGATCTGCGACCGCCACGGCGTCCTGCTCGTCTCCGACGAGGTCATCTGCGCCTGGGGCCGGCTCGGCCACTTCTTCGGCTCCCAGCGCTACGGGTACGAGCCGGACATGATCACCATGGCCAAGGGACTGACCAGCGGCTACTCGCCCACTCGGCGCCCTGGCCGTCAGCGACCGGATCATCGAGCCGTTCCTCGCCGGGTCGAGCTTCCTGCACGGCATCACCTTCGCCGGCCACCCGGTCAGCGCGGCGGTGGCCCTGGCCAACATCGACGTGTTCGAGAAGGAGGGGATCCTCGAGAACGTGCTCGAGCACGAGGCGGAGTTCAAGGCGTCCCTCGACACGCTTGCAGGACCTCCCCATCGTCGGCGACGTCCGTGGCGCCGGCTACTTCTACGGCATCGAGATGGTCAAGGACAAGGACACCAAGGAGACCTTCGACGACGACGAGGCCGAGCGCCTGCTGCGCGGCTTCCTGTCGGGCGCCCTCTACGAGTCCGGGCTCGATCTGCCGGGCCGATGACCGGGGCGACCCGGTCATCCAGCTTGCCCCGCCGCTCACCTGCGGCCCGGAGGAGTTCGAGTACATCACCACCCGCCTGCGGTCCGTCCTGACCGAGGCGTGGAAGCAGATCTGACCCCGTCATCGGGCGAGCGCTACCGGCGGCTCTCCCTGTGGTGGGACGGGCTGCCCGGTGACCGTCACGGTGCGGCCGGGCTGCCCGGCGACATCGAGGTCGACGTGGCCGTCGTCGGGGGCGGCCTCACCGGGCTGTGGACGGCGTACTACCTGAGCGGGGCCGACCCGGACCTGCGCATCGCCGTGCTGGAGCGCGACGTCGTCGGGTTCGGCGCGTCGGGCCGCAACGGCGGCTGGTGCTCGGCCCTGTTCAGCGTGTCGGAGGCCACCCTGGACAAGGCGTCGGGACCCGGGAGCGGTCGGGCCCAGCGCCTGGCCATGCAGGAGACCGTCGCGCGAGGTGGGCCGGGTGGTCGCGGCCGAGGGCATCGCCTGCGGATTCCACCACGGCGGCACCGTCGTCCTGGCCCGCACGCCGGCCCAGCTGGAGCGGACCCTCGCCGAGGTGGCCGAGGCCCGGGAGCGCGGCATCGGGGAGGACGACCTGGCCTTCCTCTCCCCGGCCGAGGCCACCGAGCGGGTGGGGGCCACCGACGTCCTCGGCGGGACCTTCACCCCGCACTGTGCGGCGGTCGACCCGGCCCGGCTCGTCCGCGGCCTGGCCGAGGTGGTCGAAGGGCGCGGCGTGGCCCTCTACGAGCAGACCGAGGTGCGGTCCATCGCCCCGGGCGTGGTCGCCACGGCGCGGGGCACCGTGCGGGCCGGCACCGTGGTCCGGGCCACGGAGGGCTACACCCGGACCCTGGCCGGCCACGGGCGCGACCTCGTCCCCGTGTACTCGCTGATGATCGCCACCGAGCCCCTGCCCGACGCGTTCTGGGCCGAGGCCGGACTGGGCCGACGGGAGACGTTCGCCGACCACCGCCACCTCGTCATCTACGGGCAGCGCACGGAGGACGGGCGGATGGCCTTCGGCGGTCGGGGCGCCCCCTACCACTTCGGCTCCACCATCCGGCCCGAGTTCGACCGCGACCCCGGGGTCCACGAGGCGCTGCGCCGCACCCTGGTCGAGCTGTTCCCGGCGCTGGCCGACGCCGAGGTCACCCACGCCTGGGGCGGCCCGCTCGGGATCGCCCGCGACTGGTTCTCCTCGGTCGGCATCGACCCCGTCACCCGCCTGGCCTGGGCCGGCGGCTACGTCGGCGACGGACTGTCGACCACCAACCTGGCCGGCCGGACCCTGCGCGACCTGATCCTCGGTGCGTCCACCGACCTGACCGACCTGCCCTGGGTCAACCACCACTCGAAGAAGTGGGAGCCCGAGCCACTGCGCTACGTGGGCATCAACGCCGGCCTGCGCCTGGCCGGGACCGCGGACCGGGCCGAGGACCGCAAGGGACGGGCCACCTGGCACGCCGCCGCGCTGTCCAGGCTCGTCGGAGGCTGAGGCCGCCGTACCCGCCGCGCCTGCGCCACGCAGCGGGGCCGGTACCCGCGCTCGACGACCGGTCGACGGGGAACCACCTCCGGGTCGTCGGGTCCAATTACGCTGACGTCGTCGGCATCACCGGGTGCCGCGACGGTCGACGGGACGAGAGGTGGGGATGGCGGGTCCTTCGCAACAGCCGGGCTGGCTCGCGGACCCCACGGGGGCCCACGAACTGCGCTACCACGACGGCACGGCATTCACGCCGTTCGTGTCGGACCACGGGGTCGTCACCTCGGAAGTTGCGGCGACACCACCCTGGCAGCCGATGGCGTCCGGCCCGGCGCCGTCGTATGCGCCATCCGATGCGCCGTCGTATGCGCCGGCCGCACCGCCGGCCGTGTCGGTCGCGGAGTTCCTGTCCGCTCCCCCGGTCGCGCCGGTACCCTGCCCCACCGATCCATGGCCCGCCACCCGTCGGGGGACCGCCGGTCGCGCCCGGCCCGTCCGACCGTCGGACGGCCCTGCGGGTCGCCATCGGGATCGGCGTCGTCGAGGCCATCGTGATCGTCGTCCTGGTCGTCGCTCTGGCCACGCAGGGCAACTCCACCTCCGGGCCGATCGGATCGACGGTGGGGGCCACCGGCTCGTTCGCCCCCGATGACGGGCACGTCGTCTACTCGAGCACCTTCGCCCCGGGCGACGGCTGGGACACCGGGGCCATCAACGACAACACCGTGGTGACCCTGACGAACGGTCGCTACGTCGTGCAGGGCTCGACCGACTTCCACCACGCGCTGTTGACCCCGTACGTGACCGGCCACGCGGCCATGTCGGTCGAGGCCTCGGTCACGGACTACTCCACCACCGACGTCTCCTTCGGGGCCGGCTGCCAGTCCACGACCGGCCTCGACCCGGCCCTGGTCTTCCAGGTCATGGTGTACCCCGACGGCCGGTGGTTCCTGGAGGAGGCCCGCATCCCCGGTTCGGTCACCATCCTCCGCTCGGGCAACACGGCGCCGCTCGGCACCACGACCTCGGTCCAGATGACCTGCGCCGTCTCCGACCCGGGCGCCTCGTCGCCGACCGTACAGCTGGTGGCATTCGTGAACGGGCTCCGGGTCGGCGCCGTCGGCCAGAGCGTCGGCCAGATCCACGTCGGCGGCTACATGCCCATCCTCGTCCTCGGGACCCACGGCCCGACCGTGTCGGCGACGTTCACCCACATGACGGTGCGGAGCCTCGACCCGTCCCCGTGACCGGCCACGGGACCGACGGCCGGGTTCAGGCCTTTCCGGGCCGGTTGATCCTCGGGTTCAGACTCCCCTGGGCGGCAAGCGAACCCGAGGTACCGCCACCCGGCCCGCGCAGCACGAACGCCATCCCGACGGCCAGCACCGCTCCGAGCAGCGGACCGGCCACGTAGACCCACCACGACGTGAAGTCGACCGACACGATGTCGGGCCCGAGCGTCCGCACCGGGTTCATGGAGGCGCCCGAGACGGGGCTCGCCCACAGTCCGGCCAGTGCGATGTAGCTGCCCACCCCGATGGCGCCGAACAGTCCCACCTGCTGGGCCCCTGACGCGGTGCCGAGGATCACGCTCACCAGGCCGAGGGTCAGCACCGCCTCCATCCAGAAGGCGTCGCCGGCGGTGAACTGGGCCCCCGGGTAGTTCGACCCGTAGTGGGCGGAGACGTGGACGACGGCCTGGAGGAACCAGGCGGCCAGCAACGCGCCGGCCACTTGGGCGGCCAGGTAGCCCGGCACCCGACGCCACGGGAAGTCCTGGCGGAGGGAGAAGGCGACGGTGACCGCCGGATTCAGGTGGGCACCCGACACCTTTCCCATGAAGAGGATGATCGACATGACCATGAGCCCCGGGGCCACGACGGCGGCCGCCCGACCCACCGAACCCGGGACGGCCTGATCGATCATCGGGCCGCCGGCGGCCACCAGGACCAGGAAGAACGTTCCGAACAGTTCGGCGCAGAGGCGGCGCCACTCCTGGGACGGGTCGTCGAAGTTGCGGACCATGGCCGCCATGCGCTGCTCGGCCGAGGCCAGCAGGGGCGTGGTGTCCGAGTGTCCCGGACCCTCCGGGTCGTGGAAGTCGCCCCGGGGTCCGGTGTCGTGGGTCATGGCCGCATCGGCCCCGACGCTACCAAGGCGGCATCCGGCACTCGGGCAGCTGCGTCGGGGACTCCGGCGTAGCGGTGCGGGAGGTGTCGGTCAGCCCGCGCCGTAGAAGCGGGCGCCGTAGGCGTAGACGCCGCCGTCCACCCCGGCCAGCCAGTAGCCACCGCCGATGGGGTCCGCGGCCACCGCGGTCACCGGTGCGGCGGGATCGAGCGGCGTGTTCGGACCCCGGAAGGCGGCGTCGCCGAGGGCGAAGACGCTGCCGCTGCTGGTGACGGCCCAGAAGCCGTTGCCGTCCGCCGTCCCGGCGACGTCGACCACCGGCGAAACCGGATGCTGGCCGGACGGGAGGCCGAGCACCGGAGCGTTGAAGGCGGACACGGTTCCGTCCGCCGAGACCAGCCAGTAGCCGCCGGTCGAGGTGTCTGCGGCCATGCCCACCGTCGGCGACGCCTGCGGCGTGCCGCCCAACGAGCCGGCGTAGGCGGCGTCACCGTAGGCGAAGACGCCGCCGTCGGCGCCCACCTCCCAGTAACCCCGGCCGTCGGCCGTCGGGACCAGGTCGACGATCGGTGAGTTCAGGGTCTGACTGGCGGCCGCACCCTCGAAGTGGGCCGAGCCGTAGGCGAAGACGCCGCCGTCGGCCGCGACCTCCCAGTAGCCGGCGCCCTTCGGGTCGGCCACGACCTTGACGATCGGGGCGGCCAGGGTCAGCGAGGCGGTGTTGCCGAGGTCGACCGCCGAGCCGTGGGGCGACACGGCACCGGAGGCGGAGGCCAGCCAGTACCCGGATCCGTCCGCGGTGGAGGCCATCGAGATGACCGGGCCGATCAGACGGCCGAGAGGCGTGAAGACGTCCAACGGGACCGACGACACTTCGTTGGATGCGGCCGAGGAGACGCCCGCCACCCGGGCGCGGACGGTGAAGTAGTAGGTGCGCCCGGCGGTGAGTCCGGTGACGAGGTAGGAGTGTCCGGTCACCGGCACGGCCCCGTTCAGTGCGACCGGGAGCTCCAGGCCGGGAGCGAAGCCGGCGAAGACGTCGTAGTGGGAGGCCTTGACGCCGGCGGGGGCCTTCCAGGTCACCAGGGCCGAGCCGACGAACGCCTGGGCACCGGTGGCCAGTGGCGCCGGTGGCGCAGACGCCGGGGGCACCAGGGTCGAGGCCGAGTCGATCGGTGCCAGTGCCGTGGGTGCGGTCGGCGCCGACGGCAGGGCGAACGTGGCGGCCGGAGCTGACCGGCTTGACCGGGCGGGCGGGCGGCTGCGCGGCGACGGTGCTCGACGTGGTCGTGGTGGTGGTGCCGGCATGCTTGCCCCGGGCGGCCCTGGTCCGTGTCCCCTTGCCGGACCGGGTGGACGACCGGTGCGCACCGGTGCCCGACGATCCCGGGACGGTGGTCGTGGTCGCGCCCCCCGAGGCGACGACGCTCGACGAGCCGTCGGACGACGGTGTCGGAGGCACGGCGAACACCGACGGCGACGGCGTCCTGGCCCGTGGAGGGCGACCGGTTGGCGGCGGCGTTGGCCGAGGAGCTGGACGGGAGGGCGGCGGGCACACCGATGGCGATGACCGCCGCGGTGGCCACGGTCCCGGCCAGGAGGGCCGTGGAGCGGCCGTCGGGCACAGGGGCGTCACCCAACAGCCACCGGGCCCACTGCTTCATGGCCTGCATCCAGCTGTTCATTGCCGTGCCCCTTCGCACTCGGACGTACCCACCGGGAGCGGCGGAACCATCCTGTCCACCCAGGTGGATGCGGCGACGAGGGACCCCCCTCGCGCACCCTGCCCGGTCCGTGGACCCCTGCCCGGTCAACTGTATCCGAGCAGGCCCGCAATGGCCATGGCGGCCGGGCCGGCACGCGGCTGACCAGGGACGACGCGCCGGAATCCCCCGACCTCCGGTGCGCCCTACGCTCGGGCGGCGGTGCACCGGGCACCGGCAGCAGACCAGGGGGAGGGGCCACATGGCCATCAAGGTGATCCAGTGGGCGACCGGCGGGGTCGGGCGGGCGTCGGTGGCGGGCATCGTGGCCCACCCTGATCTCGAGCTCGTGGGGTGCTGGGTGCACAGCCCGGACAAGGTGGGGGTCGACGTCGGTGACCTGTGCGGCATCGACCCCGTCGGCGTGGCCGCCACCGATGACGTCGACGCACTGCTCGCCCTCGGGGCCGACTGCGTCGTCTACTCGCCGATCATGGCCGATCCGTCGATGGTCGCCCGGATCCTGGCATCGGGAGCCAACGTGGTGACCCCGCTCGGCTGGTTCTTCCCCGCCGGCCGGGACGAGTCGGCCATCGAGGCCGCCTGTGCGGCCGGTGGCACGTCGGTGCACGGCACGGGGATCCACCCCGGGGGCATCACCGAGCGGTTCCCGCTGATGGTGTCCGCCCTGTCCCAGTCGATCACCCACGTGCGGGCGGAGGAGTTCTCCGACATCCGGACCTACGACGCACCCGGGGTGGTGGGCGACATCATGCTGTTCGGCAAGACACCCGAGGAGGCCGAGGCGTCGATGATGCCGGCCATCCTGGGTGACGGGTTCGGCCAGTCGATCCGCATGATCGGGCACGCGCTCGGGTTCGCCCTCGATCCCGACCTGTCGGTCTCGCACGAGGTGGCCGTCGCCACCGCCCCCATCGACTCCCCCATCGGCCCCATCGCGCCCGGTCGCATCGCCGCCCAGAAGTTCCGGTGGGTGGCGACGGTCCGCGACGAGCCCGTCGTCACCGTGGCCACCAACTGGTTCATGGGCCAGGAGCACCTGGAGCCGGCGTGGGGGTTCGGGCCCGAGGGCGAACGCTTCGAGGTGGAGGTGTCCGGCGACCCGCCGGCCAGGGTCACCTTCCGGGGCTGGCATCCCGACTCGATCGCCGCCGGTCTGGCCCGCAACCCGGGCGTGGTGGCGACCGCCACCCACTGCGTGAGTGCCGTGCCGGCCGTGGTGGCGGCACCACCCGGCATCCGGACCTACCTCGACCTGCCCGCCTACACCGGAAAGGCGGCCGGGCACCTGCGCTGATCGGCCGGGGCGCGCCGGTTGGCTAGGGTCGTGCGCCATGGAGATCGGGATCGCACTGCCCACCATGGCCACCGGATGCACGAGGAGCACGTTCGTCGAGTGGTGCCGGGGGATCGACGAGGGCCCGTACTCGAGCATCTCGGCCGGGGAGCGGATCACCTTCCACAATCCCGAGCTGCTGGTCACCAACACCGCGGCGGCGGCCCTGACCGAGCGGGTCCAGGTGATCACCAACATCACCGTCGTCCCGCTCCACCGGCCCGCCCTGCTGGCCAAGCAGCTGGCCACCCTCGACGTGCTGGCCGAAGGACGTCTGGTGGTCGGGGTCGGGGTGGGTGGCCGCGAGGAGGACTACCGGGCGCTCGACGTCCCCTTCACCGGTCGCCACCAGCGGCTCGATGCGGGGGTGGCGGAACTGAGGCGCCTGTGGTCGGGTGAACCGGTCCACGAGGGCGGCCGACCGGTCGGCCCCGCCCCCCACACCCCCGGGGGCCCGCCGCTCCTGGCCGCCGCCATGGGGCCGAAGGCGATGGCCCGGGCGGCCAGATGGGCGGACGGCGTCACCGGATTCTCCATCGGCGCCGACCCCGAGGAGATCGCCCGGGGCAATCGGATGGCCGTCGACGCCTGGGACGCCGAGGGGCGCGCCGAGCGGCCCCGTCTGGTCAGCGGCTCCTTCTACCTGTTGGGCGGGCCGGACGCCGATGCGGAACTCAAGCGCTTCGCCCGCGCCTACCTGGCCGTCTTCGGCGACCGGGCGGCCGACGCGCTGTCCCAGCTGGTCGGGCTGTCGAGCCCGGCCCGGCTCCTCGACTCGCTGGCCGCCGCCGAGGCGGCCGGGTGCGACGAGTTCATCCTGGTGCCGGGCACCGTCGACCCGGACTGCCTGGCCCGCACCACCGCCGCCGTGGCCGGCTGAGCGACGCACGCCGGCCCACCACCTCAGATCGAGAAGTCCTCGCCCCGCCACACCCCGGACTCCGACGGGCGGATCTCGGGGGTCCGGACCCGTCCGCCGACCTCGCGCTCGAGCTCGTCCACCTGGCGTTGCAACGCCCCGAGCGTCACCCCGACGAGGTCGGGGAGGAGGGCGTCGTCGAGGTCGGTGGCGGCCGTGGCGCTCCGCGGCCTGCTGCGGGCGATGACCTGGCCGGGCACGCCCACCACCACCGAGTCGGGTGGGACGTCACGCACCACCACGGCGTTGGCCCCGATCCGGCTCCCGGACCCGACGGTCACCGGACCGAGCACCTTGGCTCCGGCCCCGATGGTGACCCGGTCCCCCACCGTCGGATGGCGCTTACCGGGCTCGAGGCTGGTACCGCCCAGGGTCACCCCCTGGTAGATGGTGACGTCGTCGCCCACCACCGCCGTCTCGCCGATGACGACGCCGAGGGCATGGTCGATGAACAGTCCCGATCCGATGGTGGCGGCCGGGTGGATGTCGACGCCCGTCCAGGCCCGGACGACCCCGGAGACGAAGCGGGCGACCAGGTGGTGGTCGGCCCGCCACAGCCGGCTGGACACCCGGTGGCCCCACAGCGCGTGGAGGCCCGGGTAGCAGAGCACCACCTCGGCAGCCGAACGCGCCGCCGGATCACGCTCGCGGACCGCAGCCACGTCCCGCCGCAGGGCTGCCAGCATCCTCAGTCGCCGAGGCCCTCGAACAGGGCGGTGCTGAGGTAGCGCTCGCCGAACGACGGGATGATGACCACGAGGAGCTTGCCGGCGTTCTCGGGGCGCCGGGCCACCTCGGCGGCGGCCCAGGTGGCCGCACCGGAGGAGATGCCGACCAGGAGGCCCTCCTCGTGGGCCATCCGGTGCGCCATGGCGAAGGCGTCCTCGTTCTCGACGGTGATGACCTCGTCGTAGACATGGGTGTCGAGGATGGGCGGGACGAATCCGGCCCCGATCCCCTGGATCGGGTGCGGCCCCTTCGCCCCTCCCGAGAGGACCGGCGAGGCCGCCGGCTCGACCGCGATCACCTGGACCGACGGCTTGCGCTCCTTCAGGACGTGGCCCACCCCGGTGATCGTCCCCCCGGTGCCCACGCCCGGCCACGAAGATGTCGACCTGGCCGTCGGTGTCGGTCCAGATCTCCTCGGCCGTGGTCTGCTCGTGGACGGCCGGATTGGCCGCGTTCTCGAACTGCTGGGGCATGAAGAAGTCGCCGTCCCCCTTGGCGATCTCGGCGGCCTTGGCGATGGCGCCACCCATGCCGTCGGGGCCGGGGGTCAGCACCAGCTCGGCGCCGTAGCCGCGGAGCAGCAGACGGCGCTCCTTGCTCATGGTCTCGGGCATGGTGAAGATGCACTTGTAGCCGCGGGCGGCGCACACCATGGCCAGGGCGATGCCGGTGTTCCCGCTGGTCGGCTCCACGACGGTGGTGCCCGCGTTCAGCAGGCCGGCCTGCTCGGCGGCGTCGATCATGGAGACGGCGATCCGGTCCTTGACGCTGCCCGCCGGATTGAAGAACTCGAGCTTGGCCGCGACCCGGGCGCCGGCGCCGTCGGTCACGTGCCGGAGGCCGACGAGGGGTGTCCCGCCGATGAGCTGGGTGATGTCGTCCGCGATGCGCATGTCCGGTCCCTTTCGCCTGCGCCGACCGGCGGTCGACCGACGCCTCAGATACGTGACCCAACGTATCGGGTTTTCCGGGATACGGAACCGGGCCGGCCACGGTGGGCCCCACCGGTCGCCGCACCCCGTCGCTCAGGTGCGGATCCTCCACTGCATCCGGCGCATCTGACTGCGCAGGATGAGGCCGCGCAGGTGCCGATCCTCGATCGAGAGGTAGTCGAGGATGGCCTCGAAATGGGTCGGCTCCGGTACCTGCATGTCGTGCTTCCACAGCAGGATCTCCGACGTGGTCACGCCGAGTTCCCGGGCCGCCGCCTCGGAGCTGTGCTTGCGGATCCGCATGGACTCGTCGATCTTGTCGCCCAACGTCTGTGGCATCACGGCTGTGCCAGACCCCCGAGACTCGTCATCCTGGCGCCGGCCGGAGGCGATCGACCGCACGGCTCGACGTCCGCCGGATGGGCGGCACCCGCGCCAACCCGGATTCCGCCGCTCCGCGGCACCGGGACCGTGAGCGCTGGGTGAACCTTAGGGGACCGCCGACGCCGATCGGTGGTTCGCCCGTCCGGCCACGGCCACCGCCGGAGGTGCTATCCAAGGGGTCGCACCGACCCTGCGCCCCCACCCGGTGCCACGACGAGAGGACCCGTGCGACCATGCCCCACCTCGATGCGCCCGATCACCTGCGCTTCGGCATCTTCCTCGCTCCCTTCCACCCGGTCGGCCAGAACCCGACCCTGGCCCTGGAGCGCGACCTCGACCTCATCGGGCACCTCGACCGGCTCGGCTTCGACGAGGCGTGGATCGGCGAGCACCACTCCGCCGGCTACGAGATCATCGCCTCGCCCGAGGTGTTCATCGCCGCCGCGGCGGCCCGGACCCGCCACATCCGACTGGGCACCGGGGTCTCCTCCCTCCCCTATCACCATCCGTTCATGCTGGCCGACCGACTCTCGCTGCTCGACCACCTGACCCGCGGGCGGCTGATGGTCGGCGTGGGCCCGGGGGCGCTCCCGTCGGACGCCTTCATGATGGGCATCGATCCCGCCCGCCAGCGGGACATGATGGAGGAGGCGCTCGAGGCCATCCTGGCCCTCTTCCGCAGCGACGAGCCGGTCGACCGGGAGACCGACTGGTTCACCCTCCGCCAGGCCCGTCTCCAGCTCCGTCCCTACCAGCGGCCCCACCCCGAGGTGGCCGTGGCCGCCCAGATCTCGCCGGCCGGGCCGCGGGCGGCCGGGCGCTTCGGCTGCAGCCTCCTCTCGCTCGGGGCCACCTCGGCCGGCGGCTTCGACGTGCTCGGCGCCCACTGGGACGTGATGGAGCAGCGGTCCGAGGAGTTCGGCACGACCGCCGACCGGGCCGGTTGGCGTCTGGTGGGACCGATGCACCTGGCCGACACCACCGAGCAGGCCATCGCCGACGTCGAGTTCGGCCTGCCCGAGTGGATCGACTACTTCGAGCGGGTGGCCGCCCTCCCCCTCGCCCCCGACACCACCAACCACGCCACCATGGTGGACGCCCTCAACGCCTCGGGCATGGCGGTGATCGGGACGGTGGACGACGCCATCGCCCAGATCGAGCGCCTCCGGGACCAGTCCGGCGGGTTCGGCAGCTACCTCTTCATGGGTCACGAGTGGGCCGACACCGCGGCCACCCTCCACTCCTACGAACTGGTGTCCCGCTACGTGATGCCGCACTTCCAGGGCTCGTCCACGGCCCTGACGGCCAGCCGGGACTGGGCCGCCGAGCACCGGCCGGAGTTCATCGGCGCGGCGGGCGAGGCCATCGTCTCGGCGTTCGCCCGGCACCAGGCCGAACAGGAGGCGCGGGGCCCGTCCGACTGACGGACCGGATCGCTGCGCCGGTGCCGGCGGGGCTCAGGGACCGAGGTCGTCCAAGGCGACCTGCACGGCGCGGTGGAAGGTCGGATAGGCGTAGATCATGTGACGGAGCACGTCGAGGGGGACTTCGGCGTGGACCGCCAGGGTCAGCATCGAGAGGACCTCGCCCCCCGTGGGGCCGACCGAGGTGGCGCCCACCAGGACCCCGCGGGCCCGGTCCTCGACGACCTTGATGAACCCCGCGTTCCCCGCCTTGTGGATCCAACCCCGGGCCGAGGCCGGCACCGGGGCCATGCCGACCCGCACCTCGAGCCCGCCGTCCCGTGCCGCCCGCTCGCTGAGGCCGACCGAGCCGATCTCCGGGTCGGTGAAGGTCACGCGGGGCACGGCCCGGTAGTCGCCCGGGGTGACGGGCTGGTCGAGGAGGTCGTGGACGACGATGTCGGCCTGGTACATCGACAGGTGGGTGAAGGCCCCCTTCCCGGTCATGTCGCCCAACGCCCACAGGCGTTCGACGCCGTCGACCCGGAGATGGTCGTCGACCGACAGCGGGGCGGACGGATCGAGGCCGACCGACGGCAGGTCCAGATCCGACAGGTCCACCCGGCGGCCGGTGGCCACCAGCAGACGGTCGGCGATCACCGGCGCCCCGTCGACGGCCAGGGCGAACCGCTCGCCGTCGTGGTGCACCGACTCGACCGACGAGCCGGTCCGCACCGTGATGCCCTCGGCCGCGAACACGTCGGCCAGGAGCATGCCCGCCTCGGGCTCCTCGGGGCCGACCAGGTGCGGTCCGGCCTCGATGACGGTCACCTCCGAGCCGAACCGTCGGAAGACCTGGGCCAACTCGACGCCGATGGCCCCGCCACCCAGGACGGCGAGCGCCCGGGGGACCTCCTCGGTCCGGACGGCATCCCGGTTCGTCCAGTACGGGGTGGCCGACAGTCCGGCGACCGGCGGGATCCACGGGCGGGCCCCGGTCGCCAGCACGACGCCCCGCGACGCGTCGAACGCCTGCCCACCGACCACCACCCGGCCCGGACCGGCGAGCCGTGCCCGCCCGCGGACGAACCGACCGCCCTTGGCCACGAGCCGCTCGACGGCCGCGGCGTCGTCCCAGTCGTCGGTCGCCTCGCGGATCCGGCGGGCGACCGGATCCCAGTCGGGGCGCACCGTCACCGACCCGGCCATCCCGTCGACCCGCGCCGCCTCGGCCAGCAGGTTGGCGGACCGGATCATCATCTTGGAGGGGATGCACCCCCAGTAGGGGCACTCCCCTCCCACCAGCTCGGCGTCGATGCCGACGACGGCGAGCCCGGCCGAGGCCAAGCGCCCGGCCACGTCCTCCCCACCCGGGCCGAGGCCCACCACGACGACGTCCACCTGTTCGGTCATCACCCGCTCCTCCGTCGCTCCGGCCTGGTGTCGCGCCGTTCGCCACCGGGTCTACCCGAGGACGGCCGGAGTCCGTGCACCCGGTCCACTCCCCCTCCGCCGTCCGCGGCCGCCGTCCGGCGCCGTCAACCCGTCACGACGGGTCCGGAGGCGTCCCGTCCGGGGAGGCGTCCGCCGACGTGGCGGCACCGGGGGACGGCCTCCTCCGCAACACCAGGAGGAGGATGACTCCGGCGATGCCGATGACGGCCGCCACCAGGGCGGTGGTGGCCAGGACGTCGGCGTCGGTCGAGCTGGTCGTGCTCGAGCCCGAGGTCGAGCCGGCGGTCGAGCCGGTTGCCGCCGCCGGGGTGACGGTCAGGGTCGGTGCGGGACTGTCCGGGTTGGGGTCCTGGGACGAGGCCACCTGGATCCAGCGCACCACCTCTCCCGACGAGTAGGTCTGGAGGGTCTTGAACACCACCGTCCCGGGCTGCGCCGGCCCCCGTCCGGCGGCGACCACGAAGTCCTCGTACTGGCCCGGGGCGATCCCGCCGGACGTGGCCGTCCAGGTGATGTCGGAGACGACCTGGTCCACCGGTCCGTCGTCGGTCCGGACCGGCGTGGCGAGCGCCCGGGTGGTGACCTTGGCCGTCCAGCCCGGCACGGGGAGGACATCGACCGACAACAGTGGCAGGTCGGTCGGGAAGAACACCTGCAGCCCGACGGTGTCGGCATCGTCACGCTCGTTGGGCACCCGGAAGGTGAGTTCGACGTCGGACGACCCGGCCGGGAGCGTCTCGGGGTGCACGGTCACGTGCGCCCACGCCGGCGTGGCCAGGAGCAGGGTGGCGGTCACCGTGGCGGCCACCACCACGGCGACCAGGCGTGCCGGCCGGGTGGTGCCGGCCGGACGGGGCGAACGGGCGGTGGAACGGCGGGTGGGGTGGGAACGGATCGTCATGGCCACCCAGTGTGGCCCACGCCGACCGGCTGGTGCCGGTCCTTCCCGGGCGTAGTCTGCGGAGCGCCGACACGACGAGGAGAGGTGCCATGCCCACCGCCGACCAGTCCCTGCGCGAACGCCGACTGGACGTCGTGCGCCGTCACATGACGTCGGAGAACGAGCTCGACTTCGCCGCCACACTCGCCACGTTCGTCCACCCCCGCTACGAGCTGGTGGCCACCGGCCAGGTGTTCGACGGCCCCGAGGAGGTGGCCGGGTACTACCGCACCTCCCGGGCCGCGTTTCCCGACCAGCGCAACGAGCACGTCGTCCTGACGTCGGCCGAGGATGCCGTCATCGCCGAGTTCGACCTGGTGGGGACCCACTCGGGCGACCTGGCCGGAATGGCGCCGACCGGCCGGACGTTCCGCTGCCGGATGTGCGCCCTCTTCCTCTTCCCGCCCGGCGACGACCGCATCGTGGGTGAGCGGGTCTACTTCGACCAGGCCACCATCCTCCGCCAGCTGACCGGGGGTCCGTCCACCGGATGAGGACCGCGGCCCGGTTCAGCCCGAGAACGTGAAGAAGCAGAGCTGCGTGGCGTAGGCCACCAGTCGGGGTGACCCGGTCCCGTCGTCACCGCAGTCCCACAGGGCCATGTCGACCGACGAGTAGCCGTCGCCGGCGTGGCGGGCCCGGTTGTGGGCGAGGACCCACTCGGAGCGGCAGGTGTCGAGGACGTGGACCGTCAGGTCCACACTCGGCCCGAACCAGCCCATCCGCTGGCCCGGTCCGAGCTTCTCGGCCACCGCACCGGGCATGGTGTCGACACAGACGATGAGGGCCAGGGGGTCCAGCACGCCGTCCGGGCCCATCGGCGGGTCGTCCAGCCGGTACCAGGTGGCGTGCTCGGCCCGGTCCGGCACGTACTCCTCCCATGGCGCGTGCCCGAGCGCACCCCGCCCCTCCAGGCGGGTGTCCCAGAAGGGATTCGGAGGGAATCCGTCCACCCCGTCTGGAAGCGGGTCCCGGAACGAACGCGCCTCGGCCAGGGAGACGACCCCGGTGGGCGGCTCGAGGTCGGTGAAGGAGAACCCGCGGCGCGGGCCGCCGAAGACCGCGGTCGACAGGTGCCCGTGCTCCGATCCGGGATTGCGCACCTCGGCCCGGGCGTGGGACATCGACCGGCCCCGCCGCAGCACCTCGACGGCGACGTCGACCGCCCCCTGGGCCACGGGAGCGACGAACGTCGTGTGGAGCATGCGCAGCGGCTGATCGCCGTCCCCCAGCTCGGCGGCCATCGCCCGCGCCGCCAGCGCGGCGACCACTCCCCCCTGCGGCAGGGGACGGAGGTTCCACGATTCGTCGATCTCGCCGTGGAACCGGCCCGGACCGTCCGCCGGGACCGGGTGGGTGGCGCGGGCGAACGGGGTCGTCATGGGGGCACCCTGTCGGGTCGCCGCACTGCTGTCAACCGCACGTGGCCCGGTCAGGACGCGGGGCCGGAGACGGTGACGGGGGTCCCCACCGGGGTGAGGGGCCAGACCTGGGCGGCCACGGCGATGGGCATCTCCACGCACCCGTTGCTCTGCGGGGTGCCGTAGGTCGCCCGGACGAATCCGTGCAGGGCGTCGCCGCCGTTGAAGTAGCTGGCCCACGGGACCGCCGGGTCGTCATAGGTGGAGCCGTCGGGGTTGGTCCCCTGCATGCGTGAGCTGGGCACGTGCTCGAACACGGGGAAGGTGCCGTCGGCCGTGTCCGCGCCGGGCGCCCCGGTGTTGACCGCCACCCCGGACAGGACGGGCGCGCCGTTGTCGTAGAGCGTGAGCGTCTGGGGCACCTGCTTCGACACCAGCACGTTGACGTAGGGCTCGGGGTTCACCTTGCGGGCCGCGGCGTCGGCCAGCAGCACCGTCCACACCCGGTGGCCGGCGATCCCGTCCACCTGCAGGCCGTGCTGACGCTGGAACGACATCAACGCGCCCTTGGTGATCGCGTTCTCGGCACCCTCGGTCCACACCGAGGAGAACTCGGCCGGCACGCCCGGCCACCGCCAGGCGAAGGTGCCCGCCTGGGCCGTGGCGGCCTCGGACGGCGCGGTGGCCGGCCCGGTGGGGGTGAACGACAACGGCAGGTAGTTCAACCCCGCGAGGAGCTGCTGGAGTCGCTCGGTGCTGGCCTGGGCCACGGCGAAGGTGACCGTGACCGGAGCGGCGAGCACGGCGCCGGACGCACTCCGCAGGCCGTCGGCGCCGGCGGGGATGGTCATCGTCTCGGTCGTGGTGGGGACGAACGGTGCCGCCGCGGCGAAGGTGAGGGCGTGGGCGCCCGAGCGCGTCCAGGTCCCGGGCACCGGCGGGTTCAGCTGCGGCAGACCCGTGGCCCGGGCCACGGACCCGGACAGCGTGACCGTCAGCACCTGGTCGGAGGGAACGTCCTTGGCCCCGTCGGCCGGGACGGTGGACACCACGGTGAGCGGGGTGGCCGGTGAGGCGGTCGCCGGCGGGGCGGTGGTGGACGAGTGGGCCGAGGCCGACCGGTCCCCCCGGCCGAGCACGTACGCCCCCGTGCCCACCGCGGCCGCCACGACGACCACGGCCACGATCCAGGCCGTCCGGTGGCGGCGCGGTGGCGGCTTGAGGATCTGGTACTCCACTCGGCCTCCCGGACGATCGGCCGCAGGCTGCGGCACGGGGCGATCGCCGTCCCCGGTCGTACTCGACCCGAGCGTACCGATCGATCCCCTCCAGCAGTCGGCGCCGGCCTCACCGGATCTGCGGCGCGTACCGCCGGACCGGGAGGCCTGCGGTCCGAGCAGGTGGATCAGTGGACCGGAAGCACGGTGCGCACCACCTGTTCGTCGATGGCGTCGGTCCGGACCGTGTAGGTCAGGACCCAGTCGCCGGCCACCGGCAGGACGACCCGGCCGGCCGTGTAATGGCCGGGGCCGCTCACGACCAGCGGGATGGCCAGCGGTCCGATCGACGCGGACGGCAGGCTGGCGCGGAGGTCGAGCTCGGGGATGGCCTTCGGTGACCCCAGCCGGCTGAGGACGTAGACGTGCACCGCGTTGTCGGTACCGGCCCGCGACGGGTCGATGATGGTGTTGACCTGCACGCCGAGAGTGGAGAACGAGTAGGTGAACGGCTGTCCGGCCGCCTGGCGGGCCGGCACGTCGTTGACGAGGGCCGCCGTCACCCCGACCACGGCCAGGGCGATGGCCAACTCGGCCAGGACCGTGCGCCGGAGGCGGCGACGGGGGAACCCGGCCGCTTCGACCACCGGTGCGACCGGATCGAGCAGCACGGTGGCCCCGGGCCCGGTCGGCGGGGCCGGCCGGGCCACGCCGGTCCCCCCGACCGGGGGGCCATCGGTGGGGCCCCGACGGTGCACCAGTCGGCGACTTGCCGCGCCGACCGCGATCAAGGCGACGACCAGGCAGATCTTGACCACCAGCGTGCGGCCGTACGGGGTGTGGAACAGGGCGTAGAGGCTGCCGACCTGGCGGATCGACTGGACCACCCCGGTGGCCACCACCGCCACCACGGCGGTGAACGCCACCGCCGACACCCGCAGGGTCAGGTCCGACGGATCCGGCGGCCAGGCGTCACCCGGGTCCCGGGGCACCAGGAAGGTGGCCAGGAGCACCAGCCCGCCGATCCAGGCCGAGGCGGCCGCCAGGTGGACGACGTCGAGCCCGAGGCCGAAACCGGGGCCGGCGCCGGTGGCGGCGTGGCCGGCCAGGCCGGGGGTGGCGAGGAGCAGGAGGCCCACCGCGCCGCAGGCCGCCGTCCGCCATCGCCGGTGCGCGCCGCCCCGGCCGATCCGGCCCCGGAGCCACAGGAGGACCGGGACCATCCCCGCCAGCAGCAGGAGCCGGAGGACCTCGACCCGGCCGAACCGGGTGTCCAGGACGGCCGACACCAGCGACGGTCGATAGGCGTCGGTGAGCGGCAGGGCGGAGGCGTAGACACCCTGGACGAGGACGCCGGCCACGGTTGCCACCAGCAGCGTCCCCCACGACCACCACAGCACCCGGCCCACCCGCCGGGTCCGGCCCCCGGCGGGCCACAGCCACGACACCAGGACCGCCAGGCCCACCAGGACCAGGAGCCCCGCGAAGGCGGCGGCGCGCACGATCCAGAAGGCGACGCCCACCACCGCGTCCCCCGGCTGGTCGGCGATGGCGGCCGCCAGTGCGTCGGCCCGGCCCGAGCCGCGGGCCGTGCCGACCGAGAACACGTAGGCGCCGTGCACCGGGTGGGAGTCGGCCGAGATGACCCGCCAGGCCACCACGTAGGTACCGTCGGCCAGGCCCTGCGGCAGTGCGGTCGCCACGGAATGGGTGTCGCCACCCGGATGGTGGGTCGCCCCGGCGTCGACCCGTCGACCGCCCGGCCCGATGACCCGCAACGAGCCGAAGTCGATCTCGACCGGCTCGCCGAAGTGGAGCACCACCTGGGTCGGCGGGACGAGGAGGACGGCGGACTGGCCCGGGGTGGACGACTCCAGCTGGGCGTGGGCGCTCGCCACGCCGGGAAGCGCTCCCAGGCCGACCACCACCAACCCGAGCGCGAGGAGGGACCGCCTCAGCCGGGTCATCTCCCCCAACCTACGGCCCGGGGCCGGGTCCGACCAGTCGCCGTGGGGCCGGGAGGGACCGTTCCCGGTGGTCAGGCCCGCAGGGGCGGGGTAGACCTGTGACATGACGGACGTCGACCCGATCGCCACCGACCGGGTGGAGCGGCCCGCACACGCCCTCACCAGGGACCCGTCCCGGACGGACACCACCGTGGTGGCCAACCTGCCCGAGAGCACCCGCTACCGGGTGAAGCGGGCGCTCCTCGGGCCACCGCTGGTGAGCGACCAACTCGAGGGCCAGCGCCTCGGCAAGCCGACCGCCCTGGCCGTGCTCTCCTCCGACGTCATGTCGTCCTCGGCCTATGCCAGCGAGCAGATGATCCGGACGCTCGTCCCCATCGGCGGTCTGGCCGCCTTCTCGCTGGTGACGCCGCTGACCGCGGCCATCCTGGCCGTGCTCGCCGTGGTCACCATCTGCTACCGGGACGTCGTCAAGTCGTATCCCAAGGCCGGCGGCTCCTACGTCGTGAGCCGGGACAACTTCGGTCCCAACCTCGCCCAGATCGCGGGGGCGGCCCTCCTCATCAGCTACACGATCACGGTCGCCGTGTCGGTGGCGGCTGGTGCCGACGCCATCATCTCGGCGGTTCCCCCGCTGTCCAGCTACGCGGTGCCGATGTCCGTCGGATTCGTGGTGATCCTGGCCTTCGGCAACCTGCGCGGCATCCGGGAGGCCGGGCGGGTCTTCGCCGTTCCCACCTACTTCTTCATCGCCAACATGGCGATCCTCATCGTCGCCGGACTGGTCAAGGAGGTCACCACCGGGCTCCCCCATGCCCCCCAGTCGCCCGGGACCATGCCGCTCGGCCACTCGTCGGGTGGCCTCATCCTCGGGATCTCGGCCTTCTTCCTCCTGCGCGCCTTCGCCCAGGGGAGCTCGGCCATGACCGGCACCGAGGCCATCTCCAACGGCGTGAGCATCTTCCGGGTCCCCCAGGCCCGGAACGCCCGCACGACCCTGGTGCTGATGAGCACGATCCTCGGCGTGATGTTCCTCGGCGTGTCGGTGCTGGCCGCGCTGACCCATGCACTCCCGTACGTGTCCGGCACCCCCACGGTGGTGTCCGAGATCGGCAAGCTCGTCTACGGGACCGGTCCGTTCGGCACCGTCCTCTTCTACATGCTGCAGACGGCCACCGCGCTCATCTTGATCCTGGCCGCCAACACCAGCTTCACGGGGTTCCCGTTCCTGGTGAGCTTCGTCGCCGAGGACTCCTTCCTCCCCCGGATGCTGACGGTGCGCGGGCCACCGCCTGGTGTTCTCCAACGGGATCATCGTCCTGGCCGCCGCGTCGATCGTGCTGCTGCTGGCCACCGGCGCCAAGGTCTCGGCCCTCATCCCGATGTACGCCATCGGCGTGTTCACCGGCTTCACGATGGCCGGTGCCGGCATGGCCCGGCACCACCTCACCCACAAGGACGACCACTGGCGCAAGGGTGTGGCCGTCAACGCGGTGGCCGCCATCGTCTGCGCGGTCATCGTGGTCGTGTTCGCCATGGCCGAGTTCACCCAGGGAGGCTGGGTGGTCGTGGTCGTCATGCCCCTGATCGTCTACGCCCTGGTGCGGATGAACCGCCAGTACCGGGCCGAGGACGAGGTCCTGGAGGAGGGGGCGGCCATCCAGGCCTGCGAGGCGCCCGTGCTGCGGCGGAGTGTGGTGATCATCCTGGTCGACCGCATCGACCTGGCCACGGCCCGGGCCATCCAGTACGCCCGCACCCTCACCCCCGACGACCTGCGGGCCGTCCACTTCAACATCGACCATGCCCGGGCCGACGTCCTCATCGAGCGATGGCAGCGCCTCGGCCTGTCCCGACTGCCCCTCGACGTCGTCGACTGCCCGGACCGCCGACTGACGCGGGCGTCCCTGGAGCTGGCGGCCGAGCTGGCCGACGGCGAGACCGAGGTCAGCATGCTCCTCCCCCGCCGCTCCTACGGCAAGACGTGGCGCCGGATCCTCCACGACCAGACGGCGGACCAGATCGTGGAAGTGGTCAGCCAGGTGGCCCACGTCAACGCCACCATCGTGCCGTTCGTGGTGGCCACCGGGATCGACCAGGAGCTGGAGCTCCTCGAGCAGCGCCGACGTCGGCCGCGCCGGCACGTGCCCCCACCGGTCCGGGCCATGGGCACGAACGATCCGGGAGTCCCCGGCTCGACGCCGATCTCCGAGCTGCGCTGGCGGAGCAAGGCCCGGATCGCCGGACGGGTCAAGTCGGTCCGGGTACAGCCGTGGGCCGAGTCGCAGAGCCTCGAGTGCACGATCGTCGACGGCAGCGGGCACGCGGCGATCCTCGTCTTCCTGGGCCGCCGTTCGATCGCCGGGATCCGCAGCGGGACGCTGGTGATGGCCGAGGGCACGGTGGGCAAGCACCACAACAAGCTGGCCATGATCAATCCGCTCTTCGAGATCCTCTCGGTGTGGAGAGTCCAGATGGAGACTGACGGGGATCGGCCCGACCGCAGTGCCGCTCCCCTCCACGACGCAGTGGCCCACCCCCTGGCCCGCCTCCCCTGGCTGATCTGGGTCCTGGCCGTGGTCACCCCGCTGGTAACCGCCTTCGCCCTGATCCCCAGCCGGGGCCACCTGAGCGCGGCGAACGACGCACTCATCTTCGTCGTGGTCACCGTGGCGGTCGCCTCGTCGGGCAACCGGTGGGCGGCGGCTCTGGCGGCCCTGGCGTCGGCCGCCGCCTTCGACTTCTTCCTCACCCGTCCCTACCAGTCGTTCCGCATCAGCGACCGCGGCGACCTCACCACCGAATTCCTCTTCCTCCTGGTGGGACTGCTGGTCGGCGACCTCGCGGCCCGGGGACGCACCTACCGACAGACCGCCACCGACCGGCGCCGGGGACTCAGCCGGATCCTCGGGGTCGGCGAGCAGATCGCCGGGGGCGAGGACCCCGAGTTCGTCCTGATGTCGGTGGCCACCCAACTCGGCGAGCTGCTCTCCCTCCAGGACTGCCGCTTCGTCCGCCAGGCACCCAGCCGCAAAGGAGCGCGGATCGAACCCGACGGCACCGTCCGGCTCAATCCCGTCACCTGGCCGACCGCGTCCTACGGGCTGCCCACCGACCGGGTGGAACTCCCGGTCCGGGGCGGCGGCGAGATGCTGGGCACGTTCATCCTCACCCCGACACCGACCAAGCCGATCACCCGCGACCAGTGCATCGTGGCCGTCGCCCTGGCCGACCAACTGGGCGCGGCGCTGGCCACCCGGAAGGACGGGGCCACCTGATGGCACCGTCGGACTCCGGCGCCACCGTGCCCGGTCCGGCGGTCAGCCCCCGAGCCACAGGCGGGCGGGGAAGAACACGCCCTCGTCGCAGGCGTACCCGGGCCGTCCCCGGGAGCGTGAGCCGCTCGATCCCCTGGACCGGTCGCTGGCGGCGAGCGGCACGTCCCGGCCAGTGCCACCACGCCGCCGACGGCCGTGGGGAGCGAGCCACCACCGACGACACGCGAGCAACCCCGACGCGACCCGGTCATCCGGTCGACGCACGGCGTCGAACACCAGACATGACCTTCGATGCCGCCACCTTCCTGGCCCACTCGGCCCGGTTGGAGATCGACGACCTCGACTTCGATGCCTTCCGGGACCAGCCGCTCGACGCGGACGCGCTCCGCTGCCTCCGGTACATGCACGACGTCGAGAGCCACACCGTCTGCTACCTCCGCGACGTGCTCGTCACCCGCGCCCACCGGGACCCGGACATCACCTCCTTCCTCACCCTGTGGAACTACGAGGAGTTCTGGCACGGCGACGCCATCGCCAAGGTGCTCGCCGCCCACGACGAGACGGCGGGGACGACCCGCATCGCCGCCCTCCGCCAGCGAGTGGCGAAGGGCGACCGCTGGCGGCCGCTCGGGTTCCAGGTGGCGTCCGCGCTCACGCCGCACCTGACCGCCGTGCACATGACCTGGGGCGCGGTCAACGAGTGGACCACGCAGGCGGCCTACGCCCGTCTGGCCCGCCTCGCCGACCACCCCACCCTGTCGGTCCTCCTGCGACGGATCATGAAGCAGGAGGGTCGCCACATCGACTTCTACTCCTCCGAGGCGAGCGGCCGACTGGCGAACAGCCGGGCCGCCCAGCGGGTGACCCGGTGGGCTCTGCGGCGCTTCTGGGCGCCGGTCGGATCCGGCGTGGTCGACGGGGCGGAGGTGGACTTCCTGCGGACCTACCTGTTCGCCAACGTGGACGGCCGCACCATGGCCGAGCGGATCGACCGGCGCGTCGACCGGCTCCCCGGGCTCGACGGCCTGCACCTCCTGACCGGCGCCGTCGCCGCCTGAGCCCGGTGGACCACGTGCAGGCTGGCCGGTCCGCCCTGGCGCACGTCGGTGCGGGCCCAGGTGAACCGCATCGTGGTGGTGACGTCCGTCCTCGTCCTGCTGCCGGTCGTCGTGGTCGGCGACCGGTTGCGCCCCGGCTCCGGTCGGCGTCACCTGCGATGGGGCGTGTCGATCGTGGCCACCTGGTGCGGCGTCCGCTTCGAGGTGCGCGGGCGACGACCGGGTGCCCTCCCGGGGTCGGTGCTCGTCCCCAACCATTCCAGCCCCATGGACATCCCGGCCCTCCTGTGGGCCGAACCGGACATCCGGTTCATGGCGGCCGCCGACCTCTTCCGCATCCCGGTGCTGGCCGCCGCCATGCGGGCCGTCGGCACCGTCCCCATCGACCGTCGGGACCACGGCCGGGCCCAGATCCAGCTCGACGCCCTGGTGGCCCGCCGGAGCGGCCGGGCCGTCGGCGACCTCGCCGTGTTCGCCGAGGGTGGGATCGCCCCGGCCGGACGGCGGCTGCCCTTCAAGACGGGGGCGTTCTCCTTGGCCATCCGCTCGTCGAGCCCCGTGGTGCCGGTCGCCATCCACGGTGCGGACCGGGTGCTCCCACCCCGAGGGCACCTGCTCGTGCGCCCGGGCGTGGTGGTGGTCGAGTTCCTCGAGCCCGTCGACACCTCGGGCCTGACCACCGAGGACCGGCACGTGCTCCGCGACCACGTCCACGACCGGGTCGGCGCGGCCCTGGACGCCGTCGCCTCCGGGTCGGCCGTGCACGTCGACTAGACCGTCGGCCTAGTCGACGTGCCAGGCGATGTCGTGGGCGATCGTCTGGACCTGCTCGGGTGTGAGTTCGATGCGATTGGCCAGCTCCCCCACCGACATCCCCTCGTTGAGCGCGGCCGCCACCACCGCCCGACGCATGTTGTGGCGGGCGTTGTAGAGCTCGGTGACCGCCACCTCGGCGGCCTGTCGGTCGCTGAGACTCGGCAGGAGCCGCAACGTCGAGGTGACGCTGCTCCCCCGCTTGAGGCGCAGCTCGGCCTCGGCCAGGATCTGCTCGTTCGACTCGAGATTCACCCGGAGGTGCCGGTTGGCGTTCTTCAGGTAGGCGATGGCGGTCAGGACGTGCTCCACGGAGTCAGCCATACCCGAAGCGTAGAACGCGGTGTGGGCCGTCGCGGCACGGCCCAGGCCCGACCGGTCAGTCCCGACGACCGGTCGGGCGCTCGACGTCGGGCGCCTTCATGGTTCTCGCCTCCTGGATGAGGAGCTGGGCCCGCTGACGGGAGAATCCCCACAGTTCGGACACCTCTCGGGCATTCATGCCGTCGTCGACGCAGGCGGCGATCAGCAGCAACCGGAAGTGGTGCCGGGCGGTGGCCAGGCGGTTCAGGGCCTCCTGCGTGGCCATGCGCTCCTGGCGGGCCGGTGTTCCACGCAGGGCGTCGATGACGCTCGTGCCCCCATCGAGGGCGGCGGCCCCGCGGACGAGCGCCTTCTCGTACCCCACCATCTCGCGCCGGGCCCCTCGGCTCGCCTCGAGGAACTCGCGGATCGCTTCGAGGACGTCAGCAGGCGGTACGGACACGCAACGAGATTAGGCGGCGGGCCGGCTGCACGGAACGTCGCCCCGTCCGCCCGTCAGCCGGTCACCGGGTCCCCCGGCTGGTCGTCCGGGCGTCGAAGGTGCCGGGTCCGGAGCATCGGGTGGCGGGACCTCCTGCTCGACGGACCCGGCTCCCGCACCGTAGGTGACCTACCTGGGAATCCCGTGAGACTCCCCACCCCCGGACCCCGGGGTGGGTCACCGGGCGCGCCGGGCGCGGACGAGCCCCTCCAGCGGCCGGGACAGCAGCAGGAGCACGAGGGCCCACAGCCCGACGGCCGGGAGGGTGAGCACACACACGAAGACCGCGGTCATGAGCGCCGTCAGGATCACCGCCGGCGCCAGGTCGGCCTCGCCCCGGTGCTCCTCCGCCTGCAACGACGGGCTGCGGACGACGGCCCACTGCTGGATCACGACGGCCGCCGCCGTCACCAGCATGGTGCCGACGTAGAGGGCGTGGACACCCTGCCCACCGTTGGTGGCCGTGCTCAGGAGCTCCGTCGGGAACGGGAGGAAGACGATGCTCAGGATCCACAGGAACATCCCGCCGACCAGCAGCTGGTCGTAGCCGACGACGTGCTCGAGCATCTGGTGCTGGCCCCACCAGAAGCTTCCGATGACCGCGAAGCTGAGGCCGAAGGCCAGGAATTGGGCGCTGTGATGGTGCAGGAACGGGGACAGCCCCCCGGGTCCGATGGAGCCGGCCAGATCCACCAGGGGCAGGATCAGGAGCGTGATGGCGATGGCCACGACGGCGTCGCTGAAGTTGACCAGCCGCCGCAGACCGTCCGCTGTTCCCATGCACAATCTTGGCAGATGGCGGTGCCCCGACCCGGACCCCGGAACGGACAGGGCGGCGTGGCGTGGCGTCGCCTCCTCCATCGGCGAGGGGTGCCCCCTCCACCTCCTAGATTGGGGAGGTCCGCTGAACCTGGAGGTCCTGTGCGCTCCCCGAAAGACTTCTTCCGCCCGCTGGCTGTCGGCGCCCCCGAGCCCGTGCGCGAGATCCCGTTCCGGCCCTCACGCATGATCCACTTCTTCCCGGCGTCGAACCCCAAGATGGTGGCCAAGCTCCCCGACCTGGCACCGAAGGTCGACGTCCTCCTGGCCAACCTCGAGGACGGCGTGCCGGCCGGTGACAAGGAGGCGGCGCGCCAGGGGCTCGTCGACGTCGGCCGGACGGTCGAGTTCGGCTCGACGCAGTTCTGGACGAGGGTCAACTCGCTCGACTCCCCGTGGGGGCTCGACGACCTGGTGACGGCCGTCACCGAGGTGGGCCACAAGATCGACGTCATCATGGTCCCGAAGGTCGAGGGCGCCGAGGACATCCACTACGTGGACCGGTTGGTGGCCCAGCTCGAGGCCAAGGCGCACCTCGAGCGGCCGATCCTCCTCCACGCCATCCTCGAGACGGCCCGCGGCGTGGCCAACGTCGAGGAGATCTGCGGCGCCTCCCCGCGGATGCAGGGACTCTCCCTCGGACCTGCCGACCTGGCGGCCAATCGCCGGATGAAGACGACCCGCGTCGGCGGGGGGCACCCCGACTACCTGGTGCGCCAGGATCCGGTGGACGGGGACATCCATGGCCCCCGTGCGGTGTTCCAGCAGGACCTCTGGCACTACACCATCGCCCGCATGGTGGACGCCTGCCAGGCCAACGGGATCTTCGCCTACTACGGGCCCTTCGGCGACATCGCCGACGTGGTGGCCTGCGAGGACCAGTTCCGCAATGCCTACCTGCTCGGCTGCGTGGGTGCCTGGTCGCTGCACCCGACCCAGATCGACATCGCCCGCCGGGTGTTCTCTCCCGACGCCGCCGACGTGCGCCACGCCCGCCGCGTGATCGCCGCCATGGGCGACGGCACCGGAGCGGTGATGCTGGACGGCAAGATGGAGGACGATGCCTCGGTCAAACAGTGCCGGGTCATGATCGAGCTGGCCGACGACCTGGCGGCCCGCGATCCCGAGCTCGCCGAGCTCTACGCCACCATCACCCTGGAGGACTGACATGAGCGATGCGAACCTGCGCCCCCGACGGAGCGTGCTCTACATGCCGGCGGCCAACGAACGGGCACTGGAGAAGGCCAAGGCCATCCCCGCGGACGCCCTGATCTTCGACCTCGAGGACGCGGTGGCACCCGACGCCAAGGTGGAGGCGCGCGAGCGGGCCTGCGCCATGTTCGCGGGCGGCGGCTACGGAAGCCGGGAGATCACCATCCGGGCCAACGGGATCGGCACGCCCTGGCACGAGGACGATCTGGCCGCCATCTCCGCTGCCGGGCCCGACGGCGTGGTGGTCCCCAAGGTCAACTCGGTCGACGACGTCCGCCGGATCGAGGCCGCGCTCGAGCGCTTCGGCGCACCGGACCGCACCCGGATCTGGGCCATGCTCGAGACGCCGATCGCCATGCTGCACGCCGAGGAGATCTGCTCCTCGTCCGAGCGCCTGGCCGTGCTCGTCATGGGCACCAACGACCTCGCCAAGGAGCTGCACGCCCAGCGGGTCCCGAGTCGGCTTCCCCTCCTGGGTGGCCTCCAACTCTGCCTCCTGGCCGCCCGGGCGGCCGACAAGGTGATCCTCGACGGGGTGTTCAACGACATCAAGGACGAGGAGGGATTCCTCGCCGAATGCCAGGTCGGCCGACAGATGGGCATGGACGGCAAGACCCTCATCCACCCCAGCCAGGTCGAGCCGTGCAATGGGGCGTTCTCCCCCGAGGCCGACGAGATCGGGCTCGCCGAGCGCATCATCGCCGCGTTCGAGGAGGCCACGGCCGACGGTCGCGGCGTGGTCACGGTCGACGGCCGGATGATCGAGAACCTGCACGTCGACGAGGCCCGACGGGTGCTCGCCATCCGCGACGCCATCGCCGGCACCGCAGACTGAGCGGCGCCCGACCGTCCGACGGTCCCGGCCGACTCAGGGGGCTGTCTTGCCGTTCGAGTCGTTCGCGCCGATGAGGAGTTCGAGCACTTCGCCGATCGCCCGGCCCTGTTCGATGGCACCGGGGATCGGGAGGTGGCGCTGGACCACGTACCGGTTCCGCCGTCCCACCCGCTCCTTGATGACGTACCCGGCGTCGGCGAGGTCGTTCACGATGGCGAAGGCGCGGCGCTCCGTGATGCCGAGTGTCGCCGCGATGTCCCGCAGGCGGACGTCGGGATCGTGCGCCACGCAGAGCAGGGTCCGGCCATGGTTGGTGAGGAAGTTCAACTGGCTCGTCGATGCCATGCCGCCCATTCTACGGGAAGGCGATTGCTAGTCATCGATAGCCAGTGCCGAATGGGCGGGGACCCGGCCACGGGGCTCGGCGGGCACCGCCCGCCGAGCCGACCGGTCACGTCGATCGGCGCTCCTTCTGGGCCCATTCGACCTTGGCCGCTTTCGACCGACGCTCCTTGGCCGACGGGCTGAAGCGGTGCTCTGCGCCCTGGGGGGTGATCCCACCCACGGCGGCGCCGATCTCCCGCCAACTGGCGCCATGGGTGCGGGCATCGAGGGCTGAGCCCTGGCTGAGCCCCTCGGCGGCGCGTCGTAGCCGGTCGGCGAACTCCAGTCGGGCCAGGGACCGGGCAGGCTCGCCCGAGACCAGACGGTCGACCTCGTCCGTCCCGGCGGCCACGGAGCGTCCGGCGATCCGTTCGCTAGTGCTCGTCCATCCGGCGATCCTAAACCTGAGGCGATGGGGTCGTCAACCATGTGTTGACAACCATGTGTTGACGAGGTAGTTTCAACACATGGTTGATTCTCGAGCGGCTACGGATGCGCGGCCCCGGCGCGTCACGGCCCGACTGCATCGTGACGGGCGTGTTGGCCCTGGCCGTCCTGGCGACCGCCGCGGTCGGTGCGGACGGGGGAGCCGCCGCCCACGCCTCGACCGCGCACGCCCGCGTCGCTCCCGGTGGGATCGACCGTGCCGACCGGTCGGCGGCCGGCCATCGATCACCTGAGGTGGGTCCCGCCTCTTCCCCCACGACCACCTCCCCGGTGGCACCGACCGCAGCGCCCACTCCCCCGGCCACGATCGCCTCGAACTCCGTCGCGGCCGCCACGCCCCAGATCGCTCCCGCCGCGGTGACACCGACTCCCACGACGCCGGGCTCGACGGTGGGCGACGTGGCGGCGCTGGTCGCCCAGGTCGAAGCCGCCGGTATCGCCCCCGGGCCGGGCTGGACGTGGTCGTTCGGGGACACGGCCGCCTGTGGCACGATCCCGGGCAGCAACGTCGGGACCGGCTGCACCGCCGGCGCGGCCGGTGCGGTCGTCACCGTGTTCGCCGGATCACCCGGACTGCTCCTGGTCGCCCACGAGCTGGCCAACGCCGAGGTGGAGAACTACGCCGTCCCGGCGTTGCTGGACCTGGTGGCCCGAGCGGCCGGCGGGGCATCCTGGTCGCCCATCGACGCGGTGGCCTCGTGCCTCGTCGTCCACTCCCTGCACGTCCAGGACGGCGCCGCCGGCCCATGGGCCTGCCCATCGGGACTGGCGGACGTCGTCGGTGCGCACATCCACGACGCCACGTTCAACGGCTGAGCCCAGGCGTCGACCTGGTCGACCACACCGTGGCCGACCAGCGGTTCACCCGTTCGGGTGTGGCCCGGTGGTGACCTTGACGAGCGACGTGTACACGACGACGTTCGACAGGTAGCTGCCGGTGGCGTGGTCGAACGCACCGCCGCACGTCACCAGCTGCAGCGCGCTCGAGCCGTGGGACCCGTAGACGCGCTGGGCCGGGAATTGGGCACGCGGGTAGGTTGCCACCGAGTTGACGACGAACTCGACCGTGCTCCCGTCAGTCCGGTCGACGAAGACCGGATCACCGGCGGCCAGGGTGCGGAGGTCGAAGAACACGCCCGGGCCGGACGTGTTGTCGACGTGGCCCAGGATGACGGCCGAGCCGAGTTCGCCGGGGGTCGGTCCGAGGCGGAACCAACCCGGCTGGCGGTCGTCGGGCGGGACCTGCACGGTGCCGTCGGCGTTCTCGCCGAGTGTGGTGAGCGCCACCGACATGCCGATCGCCGGTACCCGTAGCCGGAGCGGTACCGAACGGACGGCGGCCAGGGGGGCCGCCGTGGGCAGTGTCCGGAGCGTGGCGTGGGTGGACGTGGCCGACGCCGCGGGACCGGGCAGGGCCCGGTCGCCGCCGACCACACCCAGCCCGAGCAGGACGATGCCGGTCAGTGCCAGGCAGGCGGCTCCACCGAGGAGCGCCCACCTGGCCGACCTGGCACCCATGGGGATGCGGGACACGTGCTCTCAGTCGCCGGACGTGTCCGTCAGGCGACGCCGGGTCACCAGCACCGTCACCCCCGTCGCTCCGGCCAGGCTCAACAGGCCGAGGCCGATGAGGACACCGGACGATGCGTGGGCGGCCCCACCGGATCCGGTGTGGGGAAAGCCGCTCGGGACGACCGCGGCCGACGTGGTGGCGCCGGCGGCCGAACCTCCGCTACCGGTGAGGGACGACCCGGGCGTGGTCGTCGCCGGTGCGGTCGTGGTCGTGCCACCGCCGGGTGCCGCGGCCGGCGTCACCGGGGCCGGCGTGGTGGAGGAGGCGGCACAGGTGGACGGGATGGTGATGGTGTTGGCGTCCAGTGTCACGGCACCGTTGCGGGCGAGGATACGGCCCTGGACGGTGGCACCGGTGTCGAGCGTGGCCGAGGTGAGCGCCATGACCGTTCCGACCATGGTGGAGGCGGAGGACAGCGTGGCCGAGCTCCCGACCACCCAGAAGACGTTGCACGCCTGGGCACCGTTCTCGAGCTGGACCACGGAGTTCGACGCCGTCACCAGGTCCGACGAAGCCTGGAACACGAACACGGCACCGGGATCACCGTTGCCGTTGAGCACCAGTGGGCTGGCGGCGGTGATGTTGGCGGTGGCCGCATGGCCGAACGCGTAGACGCCCGTCGTCAGGGTCTTGCCGCCCAGCTGGTTGTCGCCGGCCGCATAGGTGGTGGTCGGCAGGTCGCCGAAAGCCGATACGTAGGCCGTGGTCAGGTCGTTCTTGGCCTGCGTCAGCAGTCCGGGGTCGTTCACCGAGCCTCCCGGTCCGGCGGCATCGACCGCATAGATGGTGCCGGTCACCTCGGCCTGGGTCAGGCCGGCGTAGTTCCCGCCGGCGGCCGGACTGAGTCCGACGTCGCCGGTGATGGCCGAGGTCGGGACGTCGGTGACCGCGGTGCCGGCCAGGACGGCGAAGGGAGCGGCGGTGTGCAGGTTCACGGCCGTGGCCGCCGAGGCCACGGAGGGGAACGCCGCGGTGAGCAGCACCCCGCACAGCACGGTTGCTCCGGCTACCGAGGCCCGCTTCACCGGGCGGAAGGCGCGGAACCGACGGCGCGGGACGGGAGACTCCACGAGGTGGGACGGGGTGAGGCGGTTGGGCCGCATTGCGGACTCCTTCTGGCACGACCGGAATGGATAACCGTCGACGACGGACGTCCGGACTGTCTTTCCCATACTACTATGGAATGTTGTCACTAGCAATACAAAACAGGAATATGACAACTACTGATTACCCGGCACCGGGTTCGATGTGGAGGACAACGCCCTGACCAGGACGGATCGGGGACCCCGGATCGGGCGCGGATGCGCGTCGATCACCATTCCCCCGGGACGGAGGAGCGTGCGAGCGTCGAGGGCCACTCCGACGGCTGGACCCAGGACTCGAGCGGGTTGCCGGTCCCGTGGCCGGCACCGTGGTGCCTCCCCTGCCCCGGTCGACACGACGGCGTCGAGGACGTCTTCGGCGGGCCGGCCGACGAGGTGCCGATCAGGCGTCAGGGGATCGTCCGGCACCTCACGGCCCGGGCGGTCGCGATGAGGACGTTCGGCTCTGTCGGGCCGCGTCCACGCGGAAGACGATGGGACCATGGAACGGCGTCTCGTGGTCACCGGGGTCTTCGCTGTGCTCTCGGTATCGGTCGTCGCGTGCGGCGGTACCGCGTCGTCCCCATCGACCTCGACCACCTCGACGTCTGCGCCCCCGACGACCATCGCCCCGTCCACGAGCACGACCGCGCCCGCCGCATCCACCCGGACGGCTGTGTGGCCGACGGCGGCGAGCACCACCCGCTATCGGACCCCGGAGGCAGCAGCCCAGGGCTTCGCCACCGACTATCTCCACATGACCAACCCGGTGGTCAACGGGTTCCAACAGGGGGATGCCCGCTCGGGTGAGGTGCCGGTCCAACCCAGCGCCACCGGCCCGGTCACGACCGTACTGGTGAGGCAGCTCGGCTCCGACAACTCCTGGTGGGTGCTGGGAGCGGGAACCGCCTCCATCAACCTGTCGACACCGGTCTGGAACGCCATGATCACCTCTCCGGTGACCCTGACCGGTACCAGCGTGGCGTACGAGGGAACCGTGCAGACCCAGGTCCGCCAGGACGACACCACCAAGCCACTCGGTGAGGGGTACGTCACCGGGGGCAGCACGGCCATGGGACCGTTCCGCGGGACCCTGGCGTTCACGAAGCCGACCACCACGTACGGCGCAGTGGTGCTCTACACGACCTCAGCCGAGAACGGGACCGTGCTGGACGCGTCGGTCATCCGGGTCGCATTCGGCTGACCTGTGCGCCCGGACGGTCACCGTGGACCGGGTCGATGGAACCGGGGACGTCCGCCTACAGGACCCAGTCGCCGACGACCGCCAGGTCGGTGAACTCCGGGGCGCCGTCGAAGATGTCCATCATGGTCGCCCGCACCGCCGCGAGACCCTCCTGGCGTCGGGGGTCGTTCTCGCGCTCCCGGGCCTTCTCCTCGCTCTCGAAGACGACGAAGGTGACCACCCGGCTCGGATCCGCCGTGTCCCGGGTCGTCGTCGAGTGCACGAGTCCGGAACCCGGCTGCTCGGTCGCCCGCAACTGATCGACGACCGTCACCAGTTCGTCCTCCCGGCCCGGCTTCAACCGCATGGTGATCATCTGTGCCCACATACCAACGACCTTTCTGAGACGGTGCTGCGCAGACTAATCCGCCGACCGCCGGATCGCGCCTGGCGACCGGCGACCGGCTGCGGCACGGGCGGGGAGGGCACAGACCGCCCCGGGGGACCGGTGGGTGGCGCGGCGGCAGCGACAGGGGTGCCGACGGCGCACTCTCGGCTCCTCGCCGAGCAGCGCGTGGTCACCGGTGCCGGCGCCCGGGTCGTCGGCGTCGTCGTGCTTGAATGACCCCGGCCGGCCCTGGGCCGGCGGAGGGAGCGCTGCATGGCGAACGACCTGCGCATCGACCTGACCGATCCGGATCTCTTTGCCGACGGACCACCACACGACATCTACCGGTATCTGCGCGACGAGGCACCGGTGTACTGGCACGACCCCACGCCCAACACCCCCGGCGGCGAGGGCTTCTGGTGCCTCACCCGGCACGACGACGTGGCCTGGGCGGCCAGGCAGCCCCTCCTGTTCTCCTCGGTGAGCGGAGGCACCCGCAGCGGCGGAGGCACCCTGATCGAGGACCTCCCGGCGGACGTCGCCGCCGGCGTGCTCTTCAACATGCAGGACGACCCCAGGCACCAGTGCATCCGTCGGCTGGTCACGCCGTCGGTGAGCCCGCGGCGACTCCGCCAGATCGAGGCCGGCCTGGCCGACCGGTGCGCGGTGCTGCTCGACGAGGCGCTCGACCGTGACCCGTGCGACTTCCTGGTCGAGGTGGCGGCCGAGCTGCCCCTGCAGGCCATCGCCTCGCTCCTCGGCGTCCCCCAGGAGGACCGGCACTTCCTGCTCGACTGGGCCGACGCCACCCTCGACTACGACGACCACAATCCGGGGGAGACGTCCACGCGGTCCCAGGAGGCGGGCGCGGCCATGTCGGCCTACTGCTCCCGGCTGCTCGAGGCGAAGCGCTCCTGCCCGGCCGACGACATCCTGTCGATCATCACCTCCGCCCAATTGCCCGACGACGCCGGGCCGGGTGGGCCGCTCAGCGACCTCGAACAGCAGATGTTCTTCCATCTGCTCGTGGCCGCGGGCAGCGAGACGACCCGCAACTCCATCACGGCAGGCCTGCTGGCCATCATCGACCGACCGGACCAGTGGGAGGCCCTGCGCACCGAGCGGGCGCTGGTGGCCGGCGCGGTGGAGGAGATGCTGCGCTGGGCGTCGTCGACGGTCTACAACCGCCGGACGGCCACCGAGGAGGTCGAGCGGCACGGGCAACTGATCCGGCCGGGCGACAAGGTCGTGCTCTGGTGGCAGGCGGCCAACTTCGACGAGCGGACCTTCGTCGATCCGCACACCTTCGACATCCGTCGGAGCCCGAACCCGCACCTGGCGTTCGGGGCGGGCAGCCACTTCTGCCTCGGCGCCAATCTGGCCCGGCTCGAGATCGCCCTGGTGTTCGACGGCCTCCTCGACCGGGTGGAGTCGATCGAGTCGGCCGGCCCGGTCGAGCGGACACGCTCGAACAAGCACGCCGGCTTCCGCCACTCCCCCGTCCGCTTCCGCAAGGCGGTCGGCTGACACGCGGGGTGGGGCCGGACTTGTCGGCGCCACCGGTCGCAGTTCCGGTCGTCGAGTGCTCCCACGCTCCCGCATCGAAGGAGTGGGCGCTATCGGACTCGAACCGATGGCCTGCTGGTTGTAAGCCAGCTGCTCTAACCAACTGAGCTAAACGCCCGACGGCCCAGACGCTAGTGCGCCCCGGCGGCCAGGAACTCCTGCAGCAGGGCCGGCGTCGCCGCCGCGAACGGGGCCCGTCGCTCGGTGTGGGACAGGGTCACCAGGTCCCGGCCCTGCGCCTCGCCGAGCACGGCACCGGCCTCGGTGCAGACCAGCATGCCACCGAGGTAGTCCCAACTCCCCAGCTGGGAACCGCCGACCACGCCGTACCCGTCGAGGACCCCTTCGGCCACCGCGCAGAGGTCGAGGGCGGCCGACCCGAGGCACCGGTACTGGAGCCACCCGAGGTAGCTGGCCGGGTAGCCGCTGAAGGCCACGATGGCCTCTCCCATCCGTTCGCACGACGAGGGACGGATCGGCACACCGTCCCTCCTCGCACCCCCGCCCCGAACCGCCTCGAACCGCACGCCCGATGCCTGGTTGACCACCAGTGCGGCCCGGGCCCCCTCGGCATCGACCGCGCACAGGCTGGTGGCGAACCACGGGATGCCCTTGGACGCGTTGGTGGAGCCGTCGACCGGGTCGATGACCACCACCAGGTCACGGTCGAGGTCCCGGGTGCCCGACTCCTCGGACAGCACACCGACCCCGGCCCGCTCCAGGACCCCGAGGCCCGCGGCGTCGGCGGCCAGGTCGTGGCGGTACTGGTCGGCCTTCGTGCCGGCCAGCCCCCAGTCGTCGAGGTGCCCCAGCGCCCCGGCGATGGCGGTGGCCGTGGCGTGCAGCACCTCGAGCAGTGTGGGGTCGTCCATGGAGCGACGTTACCGGAGCCCCCTCCGGGTGCGGCTCCCCACGTCCGGGACCCGGCGTCGTCCCCGGGACAGCCGATGGCCGGTAGGCTCGTGTCCCTGTGGCAGTCATCGATGTGGCCGGATACGTTGCCGATCTGAAGGACCACTCGGTCGATCACGGATTCCACGTGCACGACGAGCGCCATTTCGTCGAGACCTACTCCCTGCGCCAGGTCTGGGAGGTGGAGCTCCACCCCGAAGACGGCTGCGGCGGCCCGCTCGACCTCCACCTGGCCCTCGAGGTGGACCCGCGGACCCTGCTGTCCTTCGAGGACGCGGTGTTCGGGCTGCCCGAGGACGAGGACCCGCCGGACGAGTTCCACTTCGCCCTGACCTTCACCTGGGCCCTGCCACCCCTCCCCCACGGCCCCGACCTGCTCCGCCTGGCCATCGACCTGGCCGGCGTCGGGGGGATCGAGCTCCCCCTCGAGGTCTCGGCCATCGACTCCTACGCCTCGGCCACCGATGCCGCCGAGCGTCGCCTCAGCATCGTCGCCCGCACTCCGGTGTCCCTGGCCCGGGTGCTGACGGGCGAGGAGATGATGTGCGACGTGTTCGACCGCTGCCTGGCCGTCAGCCGCTACCTCCTCGACTCGTCACCCAGCTGGCTCGGGTGACCAGGGGGTTCCGCACCCGCCTGGCCCGTCTCGTCCTGGGCGCCATCGCCGTCGCGGCATCGGGTGGTGCCCTCACCGCCTGCGCAGCCAGTGCCGGCGACCTGGCCCAGGCGTCCTGCAAGCACGTGCACGCCTCGTTGGCCCTGCTCGCCCAGGCCGACCACGCCCCCGACCCGACGACGGCGGCCAAGCTCCGCGACCGCGCCTACCTGGCCCTCCTGCCGGCCATCCCCATCGCGGCCCAGGCCGCCTACCACGACATCCAGTGGGAGGGGTTGTCGACCACCCTGTCCGAGGCCAGCCGGGTCCCCGAGCCCGTGCTCGTCCCGGCCCTCCAGACCGAGTGCCAGCGCGTCGACAACTCGGTGTTCAACCAGGCTCCACCGCCCTCGTCCACCACCGGCGCCTGAACCGGGCGGCCGGAGGGGCCGAGCCTAGGGGCCGCGGGTCCCCGCCGCCGGCACGACACCGGATGCGGAGACCGAGGGCCGGGGCGAGCCGGTCGGCGGCACGGCCGGGGTGACCAGGCTGTGGCCGGCCATCTGGAGCCGTCCGACCTCGACCACGCCGGGCAGGAGGTGGGCGGCCAGCCACCGGCCGGCCGCCGGGGTCGGGACGATGTGCACGCCGTCGCCGTCGCGGAGCTGCACCCCGTCCCGGGTGGTGCTGTACACGCCACCGGGACACACCATCGCCCCGAAGTCCTCGACCCGGACGGTGGCCGGGTGCTCGGCCGCCACCCGGCGGACGAGCTGGTTGTAGCGGGCGAGTCGGACCGGGTCGTCCTCCGGCCACGGCGTGCCGTTGGGCTGCTCGCCGGAGTTGAAGCACGGAGCCGTGAGCAGCACCACGTAGGCACCGCCCGACGAGCCGACCCGGACGGCCTGCTCGAGCGAGCTCCTCACCAGCGCATCGAAGGCGGGCTCCCCGATGTGGGACCACCGGCCGCCCACCATGCGGTCCATGACCTCCCACCGCCCGGCCAGCACCACCACGACGTTCGGCCGGTACTGGGCGACGTTCCCCTGCCACAGGGCCGGCCACTGGCTGGAGGCGGGAGCCGACGAGTCGCACTGGGCGGCCATGGCGTTGGCCACCCCGTGGGCCCGGTAGCTCGTGCTGCGCAGGACCCCGCAGGCCACGATGGCGCCGTTGTCGATGTCGACCCCGTACGACTGCTGGGGCTGGTCGGCCTGGAGGGCGAAGCCGAGGCGCCAGGCCACCGAGTCGCCGAGGATGGCCATCCGGACCGGCGCGCCCGGTGTGGCCGTGACGCTGGCCCGGTAGGTGCCGGCCGCGTCGGCGGCCGACGGGAGGGTGGCGCCCACGGTGACCGCCACCACCCCGAGGAAGGCGCCCGAGGTGACCAGCCAGCCACGCCACTCGGCGAACGAGGCCATGCGGCCCCGTCGGATGGGCTGTTCGACGAGGTAGTAGGAGGCGGTGGCCACCACCATGGTGACCCCGATGCGGACGGCCAGCAGCGGCAGGGCGTAGAGGTGCAGACGCTCGGCGCTCAGCAGGGCGTAGAGGGGGAAGTGCCACAGGTAGACCCCGTAGGAGATCTTGCCCACGTAGACGAAGGCGGGATTGCCCAGCGCCCGGGACAGGCTGCCCGCCCGGGCGGTGACCACCCCGAAGATGACCACGGCGACGGCCAGGGCCACGATCAGCTCACCGCCGGCGAACAGGAATCCGGTCGGTCCGTCGAGGCGGCCCCACAGGGCGACCAGGCCGAGGAGGGCGGCCCAGCCGAACACCTGGGCGGCCAGCCGGGTGGTGGTGCTGGCGAGTTCCCAGGCGGCGATGGGCTGCGCGCTCGGGCCGCGCTTGCGCGGTGCGTCACGACGACGGGTCGGGGGGGAGCCCAGCCCCACCGTGCCGGCCGACGGGTGGATCCGGGCCAACTCCAGGTCGGCCAGGTCGGGCACGGGCTGCGGCAGCGCCCGGCGGTGACGGGCCCACATGGTCAGTCCGATGGCCAGGACCGCCCCGACCAGGATGTCCTGGGAGCGGGTGTCCGTCCCTTCGTACAGGCGGGTGACCGGTGCATGGTGCAGGTACGACCAGCGCATGTCGGCGGCCGAGGCCAGCACGCCGGCCACCGCGGTGGCCAGTACCGGCCACAGCTGACGGGACGGCCGCAGGTGCCGCCCCAGGCGGAGCAGGACCAGGACCACCGGTGGCCACACCAGGTAGAACTGCTCCTCGATGGCCAGGGACCACATGTGCGAGAGCGGCGAGGGCTGGGACGACTGGGCGAAGTAGTTCGACCCACCCACGATGAAGTGCCAGTTGGCCACGTAGAACAGCGTCGCCAGCGAGTCGAGCCGGAGGGTGGAGAACTCGCCCGGGGTGGCGAAGAAGTGGGCGAAGGCGGCCACACCGACCAGCAGCAGGAGGAGCGCCGGCAGCAGGCGCCGTGCCCGCCGGGTCCAGAACTGACCCAGTCGGACGGTGAGGCGTCGGGTCCACTCCCCGAGGAGGAGCGAGGTGATGAGGAACCCGGACAGGACGAAGAACATGTTGACGCCGAGGAACCCACCCGTCGAGAGCGGAGCCCCGCCGTGGTACAGCAGCACCCCCAGCACGGCCACCGCCCGGACACCGTCCAGGGCGGGCACGAAGCCGAAGGTGATGGTCCGGCCCCGGGGCGCGGGCGCTCTCGTCGGCATCGCGGTGGTCGTAGCGGTCATCGACGGCGGTCCCCCCCGGATCGGGGCGAGGACCCCGGATCCACGGGCAGAGCGGGTCATAGGGCCACCATGATCGCAGATCGACGGCTTCGGGGACACCCCGGATCGGGAGGCCCGCACGCCCCGGGGCCCCGCCGTCAGCGGGCCGGAGTCAGACGGTCGGTGTCAGGAGGACGGGACGTACCCGGCCGGCAGATTGATGGTCTTCTTCTCCAGGAACAGCTCGAGGCCGTCCTCGCCGAACTCCCGGCCGACGCCGGAGTCCTTGTAGCCGCCGAAGGGCGACGAGAAGTCGATCGGGATGGACGAGTTGACCATGTAGGTACCGGTGCGGACCTGGCGGGCGATGCCCAGACCCCGGTCGTTGTCGCCGGTGAAGACCGCGCCGCACAGCCCGTAGTCCGAGTCGTTGGCGATCCGGACGGCATCGGCGTCGCTGTCGTAGGGGATGACCGACAGCACCGGGCCGAAGATCTCCTCCTGGGCGATGCGCATCGAGTTGTCGACGTCCACGAAGACGGTGGGCTCGACGTACCAGCCGGTGTCCAGACCGGCCGGGCGGCCGCCGCCGATGGCGACCTTGGCACCCTCTTCTTGACCGATGCGGATGTAGCCCTCCACCCGGTCGCGCTGACGCTCGGCCACCAGGGGCCCGACCTCGGTGGCCGGGTCGAGGGCGTCGCCGACCTTCATGTTCCGGACCAGCTCGACCAGGGCGTCGGTGACCTCGGTGTAGCGGTCACGAGGGGCCAGGATGCGGGTCAGCGAGATGCAGGCCTCGCCGTTGTTCATGATGGCGTTCGGGAGCATCAGGGGGAGCGACTCGTCGAGGTTGACGTCGTCCAGGAGGATGGCCGCCGACTTGCCGCCGAGCTCGAGGCTGAAGCGCTTCAGGTTGGCGCCACAGGCGGCACCGATCTTCTTGCCGGCCACCGTCGAGCCGGTGAAGGAGACCTTGTTCACGCCGGGGTGGTTGACGAGGTACTCGCCGACCTCGCGACCGGCCGGCACCACGCTGAGGACACCCTTGGGCAGTCCGGCATCGGCCAGGATCTCGGCGAAGACGTTGGCGTCCAGCGGGGTCTCCGGGGCCGGCTTGAAGACCACCGAGCTGCCCGAGAGCAGGGCCGGCGCCAACTTGGCCGCGGCCAGGAAGAAGGGCACGTTCCACGGGGTGATGGCGGCCACCACGCCCACGGGCTCCTTGGTCACCATGACCGGGCCGAGGAGGCCGTCCTTCACCGTGTCGAAGGCGAACGTCGAGCCGAGCCCGGCGTAGTAGTCGAGGATCATGGTGGGGGCCAGCACCTGGGCCAGCAGGCCCCACGAGACGGGCGATCCCATCTCGTTGGAGATGAGCTCGGACAGCTCCTGCATCTGGTTCCGGACGGCCTCGGCGGCCCGGGCCAGGACGGCGCCCCGCTCGGTGGGCGTCATGTGCGGCCAGGGACCGTTGTCCACCGCCTCGCGGGCGGCGGCGACGGCCTTGTCGATGTCGGCCTGCATGGCCTCGGGGGTCCGGCCGACCAGCTCGCCGGTGGACGGGGAGTGGACGTCGAAGACCGAGGTGGACGACGGTGCGACCCACTCCCCTCCGATGAACAGGCGATCGTACGACTTCATGGTCCCTCCCTGGGCGACGGATGCAGGATGCCCCTGCACGTGATTGGTGCACGTTGCGCGCCGTCCCGTCCCCCACCTCGCTCGGGAACCGGCACAGCCTGCTCCGATCGTAGCCCGGCGCCCGCGGAACCGCCCGCGCCCCTACCGGCCCGGCACCCATGTCGGGTCGGTGGGGATACGCTCGGCCCGACCCGCCCCTGGGCATCGACCACCGGCACCGACCGGAGAAGTGGAGCTCGACGTGCTCTCCCCGCTCGACGACTACCCCGTCCACCAGATCAGCGAGCCGATGCGCCACGTCGGCACCTCCGACCGGAACTTCTACGACCGCTACTACTTCAACATCCACGGCACCGGCGACGTCCACGGCACCGACGAGGAGCTGTTCGGCGTCATCGGGGTGGGCCAGTATCCGAACCTGAGCGTGGCCGACGCCTTCGTGTCGGTGAAGCTCGGGGACGACCACCGGGTGGTCCGGTCCTCCAAGGTGCTCGGCGCCGACCGCATGGACGCCTCGGTCGGGCCGATCCGGGTCGAGGTGGTCAAGGGCCTCGAGCAGGTGCGGGTCATCCTCGAGCCCAACGAGTGGGGCCTCGAGCTCGACGCCGTCTACGACGGCTTCTGCGAGGCCCACCTCGAGGCCCGCCACTTCGACCGGCAGTTCTCCCGGGTCACGTTCGACTCGACCCGATTCGCCCAGGTGGGCGGGTGGACCGGCACGCTCAAGGTCGGCGACCGCGAGATCGCGCTGACCCCCGACCGGTGGTGGGGCTCACGCGACCGCTCGTGGGGCGTCCGCCCGGTGGGTGAGTCCGAGCACCCCGGCATCCGGGTCACCGACACCTCGTTCGGGTTCTTCTGGGTGTACGCGCCGGTCCGGTTCGACGATCACGCCATGGTGACCATCATCCAGGAGCGGTCGAGTGGCGAGCGGATCATGCAGGACGCCCACCGCGTCTTCCCGGTGGGATCGGGACGCGGGGCCGAGTGGCTGGGGAGGCCCGAGCACGAGCTGCGCTTCGCCCCCGGGAGCCGCACGGTGACCGGCGCCACCCTGTCCTACTTCGGCCCCCACGGCCAGAAGACGGCGGAGGTCGAGGTCGAGACGCTGCTGGCCTTCCCCCTCCTGCTCGGCAGCGGGTACGGCCTCGAGCCGGACTGGAAGCACGGGATGTACCAGGGGGACCTGGTCGTCCAGGGCCAGCAGGTCCCGCCGGCCGATCCCACCTACTCCGACTGGGGCCTCACCGAGTACGCGGCCAAGTTCACCTGCGACGGCAAGGTCGGGTACGGCATGTTCGAGTGCGCGGTGATGGGCGCCCACGAGCAGTACGGCTTCACCGGCTGACGCCACCTGGCCGCCGGCACGTGGCTCAGGCCGCCGCCGGCGTCCGTCCCACCCGGTGCGCTCGGCGCACCAGGCCCACAACCGGGCACCGGCGTCGACGAACTCGGCCCCGGACAGCCGCGTCCACGGGACCTTGTGCTCCCAGCGCGGGCGCCGGTCGAGCCAGAACCCACCGGTCGACTCGACTCCGGCGGCGGTCGCGGCCAACCACACCGCGGTGTCGGCCCCCTGGTCCGCGGTGCGCAGGATCGGGCCCATGGCGTCGGCGAAGCCGGGCAGGCTGTGGCGGATGCCCGGGGTGTCGGCCCAGCCCGGGTGCATGGCGTGGAAGGAGATGCCGGATCCCACCGACCGGCGGACCCACTCGTGCATGAGCACCAGTTGGGCCCGCTTGGCCCGGGCGTAGGCCACCGTGCCGTCGTAGTCGTCGGGGCCCATCTCGAGGGCGGCCAGATCGAACCGCTGGGTGTACATCCCACCGGAGGACACCTGGATCACCCGGGAGGGGGCGGCGGCCTCGAGGGCGGGCAGCAGGAGCCCGGTCAGGAGGTACGGGCCCGCCACCTGCGAGGCCACCGTCACCTCGGTGCCCGTGCCGGTGACGGTCCGCTCCTTGGTCAGCGCCCCGGCGTTGTGGATCAGCACGTCGAGTCGGTCGTGGACGGCCAGGAACTCCTCCGCCAAGGCGCCCACCTGTCCGAACTCACCCATGTCGGCCAGCAGGTACGACACGTCCGCACCCGGCACCTCCCCGCGCACCCGGCCGCCGCCCGCTCCGCCCCCTCGTGGCCCCGGGCCGTCAGCACCACCCGGGCGCCGAGTCGGGCCACGCCCACCGCGGCCGCCAGTCCCAGGCCCGAGGTCGCCCCGGTCACCAACACCGTCCGACCGCCCAGCGACGGTGGCGGGGTCCACCCCGCCGTTCGGCTCCGCAGCGCCGGCCCGAGGGAGGAGAAGCTCCCGATGACGGTGGCCTCGAGGACCTTGTCGACGACGCCGGCCACCACCTTCCCGGCCTGTGGGCGGTCACGGGGGGCGGGCGGGCCGCCGAGGACGGCCCGCAACCCACCCACACCACGGTCGCCGATCGGGCCGAACAGCAGCGGGAGCACCGGATTGGCCAGGGCGAAGGGGCCCAGCAGCGTCAGGTCGGCGTCGTAGGTCAGGATCGACCGCCCGTCGGCGGCCGCCGACACGGTCATCGTGTCCTCCGATCGGACGGTGTCCGACTCGCCCACGAGCACCACCTTGTGCGGGCGTTCGTAGGCGACGATCCGGTAGTCGAGCGGGATCACCCGCGGACCCACCCGCACGCCCAGCCGGAACGAGCTCCCCGTTCCGAGGGGACCGTCGTCGAGGCGCTCGGCCGAGGCCGTGCCCGGGTCCCACTCGGCGGCGTTGGCGAAATCGGCGAGGTAGTCGAACGTCTCCTCGGCCGACCACGACGAGACGACGGTGCCGCGGTAGCGGGCCATGCTGGGTCCTCCGTGGTGTGGAACGCCCGGGTGGGCGACCCGGTGGTCGAGGTGACGCGGGGCCCCCGATCGCAATCGGGCAGCCCCGTTGCCCTAGCAAATATACTGATCCACCTGCGACTTCCGATCCGTGTCATCCCGATGCGACTGCAGCTCCGAACACTAGTCAGCAGATGCGCGACCAGAGGGAGCTGCGCCGACAGATGAAGATCGCAATCGTGGGTACCGGCGTGTCCGGGCTGGTGAGCGCCCATCTGCTCGCCCGCCGGCACGACGTGACGGTCTTCGAGGCCGATGACCGGCCGGGAGGGCACGCCCACACCGTGACCGTGGACCGTCCCGACGGGTCCCACGACGTGGACACCGGCTTCCTCGTCTACAACGAGCGCAACTACCCCGGGCTGATCAAGCTCTTCGCCGACCTGGGGGTCGCCACCAAGCCGAGCGACATGAGTTTCGGCGTCTCCGACGAGCCGAGCGGGATCGAGTGGAAGGGCACCTCGATCGACACCATGTTCGCCCAGCGCCGCAACCTGGTCCGCCCGTCGTTCCTCCGGATGCTCGCAGACGTCGGGCGGTTCAACCGCATGGTCCGGGACCTGCTGGACCGGTCCGAGGGGGCCGGGCTCTCCCTCGGCGACCTCCTCGAGGGGCGGCACTGGTCCCCGCAGTTCCTCGACTGGTACCTGCTCCCGATGGGCTCGGCGATCTGGTCGGCCGACCCGTCGACGTACTTCGACATGCCGGCGCTGATGTTCGCCCGCTTCTTCGCCAACCACGGCCTCCTCGAACTCGGCAACCAGCCCGACTGGCGGACCGTCGTCGGTGGCGCCAAGCGCTACGTGGATGCGATCCTCGGACCGTTGGGGCAGTCGGTGCGCCTCGACGAGCCGGTCACCAAGATCACCCGGGGCGTGGACGAGGTCGAGGTCCACACCGCACACGGGCCCGAGCACTTCGACCAACTCGTGGTGGCCACCCACAGCGACCAGGCGCTCGAGTTGCTCTCCGACCCGAGCCCCGTCGAGCGGGAGGTGCTGGGTGCCATCCGGTACCGGCCCAACCGGGCCACCCTCCATACCGACGTCTCGCTGCTTCCCGCCACCCGGAGGGCGTGGGCCAGCTGGAACTACCACCGCCTCACCGACCACCCGGGCGGGGCCACCCTGACCTACCGGCTGCGCAGCCTCCAGGGCATCGACTCGGTGGACGAGCTGCTGGTCACCCTCAACCGGGACGACGCCATCGACCCGGCCAAGGTGCTGCGGACGTTCGACTACGCCCATCCGGAGTTCGACGTGGCCGCCATGGCCGCGCAGCAGCGCCAGGAGGAGCTGAACGGCGTCCAACGGACGTGGTTCTGCGGTGCCTACTGGGGAAACGGCTTCCACGAGGACGGCGTCCAGAGTGCGCGGGTGGTGTGCCGGCGCCTGGCCGGCGAGGACCTGTGACCGCACCCCCGACGACCGGGACCGCGTCCGAGGTCGGTCCCGCCTCCGGAGCCGCGTTGCGGAGCGGGGTCTACGAGGGCCTGGTGGTCCATCACCGGCACGTGCCGGTCGACCACCGGTTCACGTACCGCATCGCGCTGGTCCTGCTCGACCTGGCGGAGATCGACGCGGTCTGCGCCCTGCATCCCCTGTGGAGCAACGAGGGGCGCAACGCCGTGACGTTCCGCCGTGCCGACTACCTGGGCGACCCGGACGTACCCCTCGACGTGGCCGTGCGCGACCTCGTCGAAGCATCCACCGGCGCCCGACCCGACGGTCCCATCTCCGTGCTCACCCAGCTGCGCACCTGGGGCTGGCTGTTCAACCCGATCACCACCTACTACTGCTACGACGCGGCCGGGGCAGCCGTCACCTCGACCGTGGTCGAGGTGACCAACACCCCGTGGCACGAGCGCACCGCCTACGTGCTCGACGGCACCGGCACCCACCGGGTGGCCAAGGGGATGCACGTCTCCCCGTTCCTGCCGATGGGCCTCACGCACCGGTTCTCCCTCGGCATCCCCGGCGACCGGCTCACCCTGGCCGTCGACGACTTCGACGGCGACGACCTCGTGTTCGCCGCCTCGATGCGGCTGACCCGGCGACCGGCCGGGCGTGCGTCCCAGGGCCGCCTCCTGTGGCGGTTCCCCCTCATGACGGTCCGGGTCTCCCTCGGAATCTACCGCCAGGCCCTCGCGCTCAAGCGGAAGGGCGTACCCTTCCATCGGCACCCGGACAAGGTCGCGGTGCGGGCGGAAGGCAGCACGATCGACGGACAGGAGCGCTGACGATGGCGGAACTCCCGATGGGGTGGATCGGTCCGAGGACCGGTGCGCCGGTAGCCGGCAGATTCCTCCGATTCATGGCGTCCCACCTGCGGGGTGGGACCCTGGTCGTGACCGACGACACGGGAACCCACCGGTTCGGGGAGGGCCTCCCCGAGGTGACCATGGTCGTCCACGACCCGTCCGTCTACTGGAGCACGCTGTGTCAGGGGTCGGTGGGTCTCGGTCGGGACTACGCCGACGGGCTGTGGGACTGCGACGACCTCACCCTGCTGATCCGGGTGCTCAGCCGGGGACTCCGTCCGGTGACCGCGCTCCAGGACCGGGTCGGCCGGGCGGTCGGATCCTCCACCGACTGGCTCCGACGGTTCCGCCCGCCGTCCAGGCACGTCGACCGGAACAACATCCGGGCGCACTACGACCTGTCGAACGAGTTCTTCGCCCTGATGCTGGACGAGACGATGATGTACTCGTCAGCCCTGTTCACGGAGCCGGGGATGGATCTGGCCGAGGCCCAGCGGGCCAAGCTCGACCGGCTGTGCGGCAAGCTCGGTCTCGGCCCCGGTGACCACGTCGTCGAGATCGGGACCGGATGGGGTGGGTTCGCCTGCCACGCGGCGGCCACCCACGGCTGCCGGGTGACCACCACCACGATCTCCGACGCCCAATTCCGGTACGCGTCCAAGCGGGTCGTCGAGGAGGGGCTGGCCGATCTGGTCACGGTCCTCAACCGCGACTACCGGGACCTCGAGGGCACCTACGACAAGCTGGTGTCCATCGAGATGATCGAAGCCGTGGACTGGCGTCAGCACGACACGTTCTTCTCCACGTGCGCAGCGCTGCTCCACGATCGGGGCCTGATGGCCCTGCAGGCCATCACCATGGACGACCGCAGCTTCGAGCGGGCCAAGAACGGCACCGACTTCGTGCGGGAGTACATCTTCCCGGGGGGGTGCATCCCCTCGATGGGGGCCATCACCCACTCCCTCGCCCGGGCCACGCCGCTCGTGGTGGTCGACGTCGAGGACATCGGCCGGCACTACGCCGAGACGCTGCGGCGGTGGGACGGGCAGATCGCCCGGCACGCCGACGAGGTGACGGCCCTCGGCCTCGACACGCGCTTCCAGCGGCTGTGGCACTTCTACCTCTGCTACTGCGAGGGCGCCTTCCTCGAGCGCCACATCAGCGACGTCCAGATGGTCATGGCCATGCCCGACTGGCAGGCTCCCCTGTCCGTGCGCGACTCCGTCGAAGTGGACGCCGCAGCACGCGTGTCCGTCCCCTGAGGACCGGTCAGTCGATGCTGCGGATCCGGTCCGCCTCCCAGTAGGCCCGGATCCCGCCCAGCTTCCCGTCCGGTGACACCCGGTAGCAGTAGACACCGTCGACCTCGACCGCCCCGCCGGTCGCGAAATTGATGCGGATGGTGCCGACGTTGGCCACCTCGTCCCCGCACAGGTACGTCTCCCGGATGGCGAATCGGATCGACTCGTTGACCCCGATCACGTTGTCGTAGAAGGCGGCGATGGCCTCACGACCGCGGTGGCCGGTGCCGTCGGGGTCGAACATCGACGGCCCCACCGGGTCCTCGACCACCGCGTCGTCGCTGAACAGGGCGAGCCAGGCCTCCCGGTCCCCCGCCTCGACAGCGGTCATCGAGGCCTGGCCGAGCTCCCGGGCCGTCGGGCGGTCCCCGGTCGTCGGGCTCACCGGTCGGCCTTGGCGATCACGTCGTCGGCGAACCGGCGCAGGTTGTCCAACTTGGCCTGGAGCGGCTCGGTGTCCGGGCCGACCTCGTACGGCCAACGGAAGCCCACGATCACGTCGGTGACCCCCTGCTCCTCGAGCCGGTGGATGCCGTCGAGGGAGAAGGCCTCCACCGAGATCACGTGGACCTCGAACGGCCGGTCGGCCGTTCCCTCCTCCTCACGGAGCTGTCGGAGCTTGGTCAACAGGCCCGGGAGGTCGGCCGGGTCGCCCCCGCCGTGGAGCCAGCCGTCGCACCGGGCGGCCCGCCGCAGCGCCGGGGTGGCGTGGCCCCCGACCAGGATCGGCAGCGGTTCGGAGGGGACCGGGCTCATCTTCACCGATCGGATGTCGTAGCACTCGCCGTGGTACTCGAAGTAGCCACCGGCCGACAGTCCCCGCACGATGTCGATGGCCTCGTCCATGCGGCGGCCCCGCGACTCCCACGGCACGTCCACCAACTCGTAGTCCTCGGGCCACGGGCTGGCGCCCACGCCGAGGGCGAGCCGGTTGCCGGTGAGCACGGCGACCGACGTGGCCTGCTTCGCCACGATCAGCGGGTGGCGCATCGGGAGCTTGAGGACGAAGGTGACGAAGCGCAGTCGCTCGGTCACCGCCCCCATGGCCGGGATCAGCGAGAACGGCTCGAGGAACGGCTTGTCGTCGAGGAATTCGCGGGTCCCGTCCGGATTGAACGGATAGGTCGAGTCCGAGACCTCCGGGTAGCAGAGGCTGTCGGGCACGACCATGGAGTCGTAGCCGGCCTCCTCGGCGGCGACGGCCAACGGCAGGTAGTAGCTCGGGTCGACCATCGACTCCGCATACGAGAACCGCATCAGACATCCCTCCACTCGACGTGGGCCCGGACGGCACCATCGTCATCGATCCATCCCTCGGAGCCGGCGTAGGCGAGCATGCCGGCGAACCCCTCGTCCCACCCGGCATCGAGCTCGTACCCGTCGGCGGCCGCCGCGTCCTGCGCCAGACCCCTCAGGACCCCGGGTGGGAGGAGCGCGTCCCCGTCCGGCCCGGTCCGGCCGATGCCCGCCACGGCGAGGGCGGCCACCAGGGCCCGCTCGTCATCGGCTTCGGGTCCCCCCATCGGCCCCCCGTCGACCTGCACGGCGAGCTCGGTGACGGTCGCCCACCCCTCGAGCGACACGCGGCCCGAGCCGAGATCGACCACCACGTCCATCCTCCGGTCCGCTCAGTCCAGCGCCGGCCGGGCGATCCCGGCGGCCTGGAGGCGCTCGGCCACCCAGTGGACCCCGTCGGGCTGGGCCATGTGGTCGGCCCAACCGTCGAGGAGCTGCTCCACCTCGACCTGGGTGGCGATCGTCCCGAGCACCAGGACCACCAGGGTGTCGACCTTGACGTCCTCCACCTCGATGTCGCCGAACGGGGTCCAGGAGTCGGCCTCGGGGACCGGCTCCAGCATGGCGTACAGCTCCCCGGTGTCCTCGACCCAGCTCAGCTCGTACCGGCTGCCCTTGGCATCGAACCAGTTGTTGCCGAACTCGACCTCGGACGACTGCCGGCGGCGCTCGTCGGCGCTGTAGAACTGCTCGATGTCCATGGTTCTCCTGTCGTGCACGTGCGGACCGGCGGGACCCTGCCCCGGACCCGGCCCTGCTGGCCACCGACGATAGCCCGGTCCCCCGTGGCCGACGGCACCGGACCGGGTGCCCCGGAGGCGGGCCGCGGCCGCACCGGGCGCGCCACTGACTACGATCGCGCCAGTTCGAAAGGATCCCCGATGAAGCAGTCACCCACCCGCGTCCTCCTCGTCATCCTCTTCGTCTTCGTGGGGTGCTTCGGCGTCGCCTTCGCCGCCGCCGGCATGCTCACCGCGCTGCCCGCGCCGGCCATCGGCGGTACCTGTGGCCCGAGCACCGCCTCCGAGACGGCGGCCGAGGCCCTGGCCCAGCCCGGCTCGATCGGCGCCGGACCCGAGCCACCGGTGTCCAACGTGACCGCCCACCGCCAGTGGACGACCTTCATCCAGCAGTGCCAGGCGCTGGCCGACCGCCGGGGCCTGGCCTCGCTGGCCATCTTCGTGTTCTCGATCGCGGTGGCCGGGGCGGGCCTGTTCTGGGTGCTCCGCAAGCCCCGTGGCGGGGACGGGGACGACGCGACGGCCGACGACGCGGGCCAGGACCAGCCGTCCTATACCCCGCTCGGACTCCACGACCCCGCCCCCCTGGTCGGGGCCGGCGCGGTGGTGGGTGGGTCCGCCCCCGTGGCGACCTGGCCCCCCGGGCCACAACCCGGCTACGGGCCTCCGCCCGCGTACCCGGTCCCGCCGGCACCGCCGTACCCGGGTGCCTACCCGGAGGCCGCCTACCCCCGGCAGGCCTGGCCGCCGCAGCCGCCGGGCTACCCGCCCCAGCCACAGGCCCACCCCCAGCCCGGTCAGCAGCCGGCCTACCCGCCGGCACCCGCCTACCCGTACGCACCGGCGCCCCCGACTCCGCCGGCGCCCCAGGCGCCGATCGCCCCGCCGGCGCCCCAGGCGCCGATCGCTCCCCCGGCTCCGGTCGACGGACACGACGGCCAGGCGCCGGCTCCCGAGGCTTGAGCCGACCCATCACCTCCCCACGGACTCCCGTCGACGCCGCACCGAGCCCCTGACCTCGACCCCGCTGTCGTGACCTCGGACCCGGGCGGACCCGCTGAGGACGCGGAGCACCACGGCGAGCGGCCGTTCAGCGACCAGCTCGAGGCGTGGCTCGAGGGAGACTCACCGAAGACACTCGGCGACCTCACCGACGTCTTCGCCGAGAAGGCCTTCGCCGTGACCATCCTGTTCTTGATGTTCGTCCCGGCCCTGCCGGCGCCGACCGGCGGGATCACCCACGTGTTCGAGGTGATCACCGTGCTGTTGGCGGTCCAGTTGGTGGCGGGACGGTCGACCGTCTGGATTCCGAAGCGGTGGGCCGCCCGGGAGCTGGGCTCCGTCACCACCGGCAAGGCCGTTCCGTTCATGATCCGCCGGGTCCGCTGGTTCGAGCGGTTCTCCCGGCCGCGCCTGGCCTACCTCTTCGACCGGCGCTGGTTCGTGAGCATCCTCGGCCTCGTCCTCATCACCTTCGCCGTGGCCGCCGCGCTCGCTCCGCCGTTCTCCGGACTCGACACGCTCCCGTCCCTGGGCGCCGTGGCCGTGGCCCTGGCCATGATCGTGGAGGACGTCGTCGTCCTCGGCATCGGAGTGGTCATCGGGATCGCCGGCATCGCCCTGACCCTGTTCGTCGGTGCCTCCCTGATCCACTTCATCGGGAGCCTGTTCTGACGCCGGTGGCCTGAGCACCGCAGCCCGGGCCCGACCGACACCGGGCCCCCGTGTCGGTCGGTGCGGGTCAGCGGGCGAGGGAGCGGAGGTCGTCGGGGATCCACGCCGGCCAGCCGGCCGGACCCACGAGTGCGCCGTCGCGGAACCGGGCGATCTCCCGGTACGGCGTGGCCGCCCGGGAGTTGTCGTACACGTGGGCGGCGTCGACCAGGGCGATGGCCTGGCGCACGTAGCCCCACAGGCGTTGGTAGCGCTCCCGCACCTTGTGCTCCGGAACGGCGTGGCCGCCCTGGGCGGCGCGCTCGACGACCCGGGCCACGGCCAGATCGACGGGGACGGCCACGACGTGGAGGGTGACCAGGTACCCCGCTTGCGCTGCCTCGGCGAGCAGCTCGAGCTTGGACGGGTGGGAGAAGACGGTCTCCGTGGCGAACGACACCCGGTCGGCGATGAGGCGGCTCCGCTCGTCGGCCGCCATCGCCGACGCCTCGTAGGCGTGCTCGGCCTCGGCGCCGGGCCACATGGCTGCGGCGATCACATCGGCGTTGACGAAGCCGAGGTTGGTGACGGGCAGGAGGACCTGTTGGTAGAAGGTGGTCTTCCCCGATCCGTTGGGTCCGGCCAGGAGATGAAGTGCCGGATCCGCCACCCTCAGCCGGCGGGGGGGCCGCCGTCGGCCGGGGCCGCCCGGCGCACGACCCGGCCGTCGTCGTCGAGCTCGACGAAGGACCGGTCCTCGGCCGCCAACGACCGGGCCAGATCGAGTGCGGCGATGCGGGCGTCGATCCGCTCACTCCACTCGGCCCGCACCACGGCCTGTTCCTCGGCGGTCAGGCGGTCGTAGGACCGCTCTCCGGCCAGCACCGCGGCGACGGTCCGCTGCGACACGCTGGCCGCCGCCTCGAGCTCCCGTCCGATGCGGGCCCAGTGGGAGACCTGCTGGGAGGCGCTGCGGCTCATGACCTCGCCGACGGCCTTGGCCGAGGCGAAGAGATCGTCGTCGATGCGGGTGGGTGACGTCGTGGCCATCGGTGCCTCCTCGTGCTGTTGCACTCTGCTACACCACACTACCACCGACAGCCGGAATTGCAGGTGGCGGGTGTCTGGACCATTCTGCGCTGATGACCGACGTGACCGACGACCCGAGACTCGAGGCGGCCGCCGCGCTGCGGGAGTTGAACGACGCGTTCGTCGCCCACGACGCCGAGGACGACCTGCTCCGGCGCATCACCGCGTTCGCCCGGGCGACCATCGACGGGCTGCGGGTGGGCGAGCGCCGCGACCGCGGGGCGCTGCTGATGGCGCACCTCGACGGCATGTTCACCGGGGTGGAGGAGGATCAGGGGCTCCCGACGGCGGCGAATCCGATGACCGACCGGGCCGTGGGGGGCACCACCAATCCGATCTCCGCCGAGTTCGAGTCGGAGATCGTCGGCGACGAGGTGGTCGTCCGCACCGTGCTGGGCACCGCCTACGAGGGTGCCCCCGGTCGGGTCCACGGTGGCATGGTGGCCGCGCTGTTCGACGACTTCACCGCCTTCGTGCTCCCCCTGGCCAAGACGGCCGCCTACACCGGCGAGCTCACCGTCCGGTACCACCGGCCCGTCCCCGTCGAGTCCCCGCTCGAGTTCCGGGCCCGGATCGTCGACCACGAGGGACGCAAGCTCCGGGTCACGGGCGAGTGCCTGGCCGACGGCGAGGTGGTGGCCTCGACCGAGGTGCTGTTCATCACCATCGACTTCAGCACGTTCGGGCAGACCTTCACCTGACCGCCGCTCGTCCCCACGCTGGGAATGGTGTCGGTCCTGTAGGCCGACGCCTGATCCCTTACCGTGCACGTGCGGAAGGCGGTGAGATCACTGCGCCTGGGGAGCGGATGAACGCCTTG
>CAWHIB010000002.1:0-190390 GCA_963829265.1 uncultured Acidimicrobiaceae bacterium | reverse complement strand
CCTTGTCAGGTCCGTGGTGCCGCCGTGGAGCGGGCCCGGAACCCCGATCGCCACGATGTCCGAGGTCGAAACCCTGGCAGCGTTGATGCCGGAAGAGCTCCGGATCGCGGTGGTGCTGGCGGCATGGTGCCAGTTGCGTAGAGGGGAAGTACGAGGGCTGCGTCGCAAGGACGTCGACCTCGAACTCGGGGTCGTCACGATAGCGGTGACGCGAACGACAGCCATGTCGGGTCGGACGATCGTGAAGGAGCCGAAGAGCGCGCGGGTGGCGCACAGTCGCCGTTCCACCGAACGCTCTCGCTCTGTTGATCGCGGATCTCGACGCCCATGTCGCCGCGGTCGAGGATGCGCTCATCGTCGCCGGCTCCGACCGCTCGCTCAGCGTGGCGTGGGCTGCTGCCCGGACTGGACTCGGCAGAGAAGATCTCCGGTTTCACGACCTCCGCCATTCGGGTCTCACCTGGTCGGCGGCCACCGGTGCCTCGATCCGGAGCTGATGCGTCGCGCCGGACATCATCCAGGCAGCCGCCCTCCGGTACCAGCACGCGACGAACGAGCGGGATCGGGCGATCGCCCACGCATTGGCCAAGTTGGCGGAGAGCGCGTGATGTATACTTACATCATGCAGAGGAACCAGATCTCCCTCACCGCGGACGAGCGCCGTGCTCTGGATGCGGAGGCGGCACGCACCGGTCGATCGATTTCGGCCCTCATCCGCGATGCGGTGGAGATCGTCTACAGCACCAAGCGATCCAACGAAGATGACCTTGCCAGCATGAGGCAGGCGTTCGGCTCGTGGACGGATCGGGAGATCGACGGCGCAAGCTGGGTCGAAATCGACGCTCCGGCAGGCGCCTCCGCGAACACGGACAATGACCGCACTTGTCGATACGTCGGTACTCATCGACTATCTACGAGGTCATCCTGGTGCTGGCGAGGTCTCGAGCGAGAGCGACGTGAGGCACCGCTCCACGCAATTGAAATGAGCCGCCTCGAGGTCCTGGCTGGAATGAGACCAGCCAAGAGCCGTTACGCGGCACTGCTCTCGACGTTGACCTGGCATCCCGTTGACGCGGATGTCGCAGAGGACGCCGGCGCACTCGGTAGGACGTGGCTCCCGAGTCACCCATCGATCGACGGAGCCGACCTCGTCATTGCGGCAACGGCTTTCCGTGTGGGTGCCCGCCTGCTCACCTGCAATCTGGAGCACTTCCCGATGTTCGCCGGCCTCGAGGCGCCCTATGAGAAGGACCTGTCCGGGACCGGCATCTGACGTCTGCTGGGGAGGGGGGGGGGGGGGAGGGGGGGGGGAGGGGGAGGGAGAAGAGGGGGGGAGGGGGGGGGGGGGGGGGGGGGGGGGGAGAGAGAGGGGGGGGGAGGAAGAGAGGGAGGGAGAAAGGGGGGGTGGAGAGGGGGGGGGGGGGGAGGAGGAAGAGATTGTCCTCGGCTGAACCGCTCGCTCCGGAATTTCAGGGCAAATCGTGATGGAGAGGACCGCCGTCGCCGTGTTCTGTGTCGGCGGCTTGGTCTTGGTCTTCTTGTCCACTACCTGGACGGTGAAGCTGAAGGTCCCCGCGATCGTCGCCTTGCCGGTGATGACACCCTTGGCGGTGAGCTTCAGTCCCGCGGGCAACGGTGTCGAGCCCGGGGCGAGGGACCACTTGTAGGGGAGATTCCCGCCCGTCGCCGCCAGAGTGGTCCTGTAGGTGTTCTTGAGCGCCTTGGCGTAGACGGTGCCGTTCGGCAGGCTGGTCGTCGTGATCCCCATCGGCGCCACGGTCAGCGTGAACGCCTGGGTGGCGGCCGGGGAGACCCCGGTCGGTAGCTGCCCGCGTCCCGGCGCGGGGGTGCCGGCGCCCCCGCCGTGGAAGGTCACCCGGGCGGCGCTCCCCGTCTCCCCGAGGTGGGCGGGATCCGTCGCGTGCGGCGAAGGGCGGGGCCCCACGATCCGTCGCCGAGCTCGACGAGGTGATCGAGGGGGCTGTCCCACCGTCAGCGTGAAGTCTTGCCGGGCTCCCGTTGCCGGCCGTGATCGTGATCGGGTAGGTGCCCACCTGGGTGGCGGTGCCCGACAGCACACCGGTCGAGGCGAGGGTGACCCCGACGGGCAGGGGGCCCGTCTCGGTGAACGTCGGTGCCGGGGCGCCGCTGGCCGTCGCCACGAACGACCGGGGGGTGCCGGCGGTGAACGTCGCCGAGGCGGGCGATGTGAACGACGGCGCCACCTGCAACGCGGGCAGCTCCACCAGCTGCTGGTGGCCCGAGTCCACCACGTAGACGTCACCCGCCGAGTCCACGGCGACCCCGTGCGGAGCGGACAGGCCCGTGAAGCCGAGCGTCGTCTGCACCCCGGCGGGCGTCAACTGCACCACACGGTTGTCGACGAGGTCCGACACGTACACGTCACCTGCCGCGTCCACCGCCACGTCCGCCGGAGCGGAAAGGCCCGTGAAGCCGAGCGTTGTCTGCACCCCGGCCGCCGTCAGCTCCACGACCCGGTGGTTGATCGAGTCGGCCACGAACACGTCACCCGACGGGTCCACGGCCAGACCTTGCGGCTGGTAGAGGCCGGCGAACCCGAGGGTGGTCTGCATCCCGCCCGGCGTCAACTCGACCACCCGGCTGTGGTCGAGATCGGCCACGTACACGTCACCCGATGCGTCCACCGCCACCCCGAAGGGCCCGGACAGTCCGCTGAAGCCGAGGGTTGTCTGCACCCCGCCCGGCGTCACCTCCACGATCCGGTTGTTGCCGGTGTCGGCCACGAACACGTCACCGGACCCGTCCACTGCCGCACCATAGGGAAGGTGCAGTCCGGTCGTAGCGACCGAGGACTGCGCCCCGGACGGTGTCGCTCGACCACCCGGCTCAGGAACGTGCCACCGTTGGCACCGCAGCAGAAGTCGCTCACGTACACGTCGTGCGCCGGATCCACGGCCACCCCGAACGGCGCGTACAGGCCGGAGAACCCCAGGGTGGACTGCACCCCGCCCCACGTGAGCTCCAGGATCCTGCTGTTGCCACCGTCGCCCACGAACAGGCCGGACGGGGACTGCGCGATCCCGTAGGGGAGTTTCAGGCCGGTGAAGCCGTAGACGGTCTGCACGTTGCTGACGGACAGACCCACCACGCGGTTGTGCCCGGTGTCGGCGACGAACGTGTCCCCGAAGGAGTCCACCGCCACCCCCATGGGATTGAACAGTCCGGTGAGGGCGTCGGCCTGGCCGGTCACCACACCGGACACCATCACCGCCTCCTCCAGCCGGTTGTTGCCGTAGTCGGCCACCCACAGCTGCTGGAACCCCCCCACCGTCGAGGTGTACACCGCCACCGCCGCCGGGTAGGACAGGCCGGTCATCCCCACCGTGGTCTGCACGCCGCCCGGCGTCAGCTTCACCACCCGGTTGTTCGACGAGTCGGCCACGAACACGTCCCCGGCCGTGTCGACGGCCAGGCCCTGGGGGTTGGACAGGCCGGTGAAGCCCAACGTGGTCTGCACCCCGCCGGTCGTCCGTTCCACGACCCGGTTGCCCAGGCGGTCGACCACGAAGAGGTTCCCCGAGGTGTCCACCGCCACCCCGCTCGGTCCGGTCAGCCCGGTGAGCGGCACCGTGGACTGCACGCCTCCCGGCGTCCGCTCCAGCACCCGGCCGTTGTCCGGGTCGGCCACGAACACGTTCCCGGCCGGATCCACCGCCACCCCGGACGGCGCGTTCAGGTTGGCGCCGATCAGCGTCTGCTGCGTACCGAACCCCGGGGTCGTGGCCGGGGGCACCGGCGGCCCGACGGTCAGGGTCAGCGACTGGCTGGTCGTGGTCACCGTGTTGGTGGCCGTGATGGTGACGGCGAAGTGGCCGCTCGAGCCCTGCTGCGAGGTCCCTGGTCCCGGGGTCCCGGCGATGGTGGCGGTCCCGTCCCCGTCGTCGGTCAAGGTCAGCCCGGCCGGCAGGCTCGCCCCGCCGTCGGCCAGCGTCGCGTTCGGCGACCCGCCCGTGGACACGGTGAAGCTCGATGCCTGACCCTCGGTGAAGGGCGCCGAAGCTGGCGAGGTGAACGACGGGGCCACGCCCGTCGGCTGCACCCCGCCGAATGGCAGCTCCACCAGGCGGTTCAGACCGGTATCGGCGGCGTACACGTCGCCCGACGTGTCCACGGCCACCCCGTAGGGCCCGGAGAGCCCGTTGAACGGCAGGGTCGACTGCACCCCACCGGGGGTCCGCTCGGCGATTCGGCTGTTCCCGGTGTCGGCCACGAACACGTCACCGGCGGCGTCCAGGGCCACTGCCTGCGGTCCGGCCAGTCCGGTGAACGGGACGGTCGACTGCACCCCACCGGGGGTCAGCTCCATCACCCGGCTGTTGCCGGAGTCGGCCACGAACACGTCACCCCCTGCGTCGAGGGCCACCCCTCCCGGGTACTTCAGTCCGGTGAAGCCGAGGGTGGTCTGCACCCCGCCACGAGGGAGCTCGACCACCCGGCTGTTGCCCGTGTCGGCCACGAACACGTCACCGACGGCGTCGACCGCCACCCCCTGTGGACGGTTGAGGCCGGAGAATCCGAGGGTCGTCTGCGGGCCACGGGGGTCCAACCGGACCACCTGGTTCGTGACGTTGTTCACCACGAACACCCCACCGACCGAGTCCATCGCCACCCCGCTCGGGCCGACGAGGCCGGTGAAGGCGAGGTTCGACTGCACGCCGGCCGCCGTCACCTTCACCACCCGGTTGTTCGACGAGTCGCCCACGACGACGTCGCCGGCCGCGTCCGTCGTGACCCCCACCGGAGCGTTCAGGCCGGTGAAGGCGAGGACGGACTGCACCCCACCGGGCGTCCGCTCCACCACCTGGCCGTTGGCGGTGTCGTCGGCCACGAACACGTCGCCCGCCCCGTCGACCGCCACCCCGAGGGGGTAGACCATGCCCGTGAAGCCGACGGTGGACAGCACCCCACCGTGCGTCAGTCTCCACGATCCGGTTGTCGTGGGTATCGGCCACGAACACGTCACCCGACCCGTCCACCGCCAACCCGGCCGGCTCGGACAGTCCCGTGATCGCGAGGGTGGACTGCACCCCGCCGGGAGTCAGCTCCACCACCCGGCTGTTGTCGGTGTCGGCCACGAACACATCGCCCGACCCGTCCACCGCGACCCCGCCGGGGTAGACCAGGCCGGTGAACCCGAGGGTGGTCTGCACGCCGGCCGGCGTCAGCTCCACCACACGACTGTTCTCGGTGTCGGCCACGAACACATCGCCCGAGCCGTCCACCACCACCCCGCCCGGATGGGAGAGTCCCTCGAACCCGAGGTTGACCTGCACCCCGGCCGCCGTCAGCTCCACCACACGGCTGGTGCCGGTATTGGCGACGAACACGTCGCCGGCGGCGTCGAGCGCCACTCCCTGGGGACCGGACAGCCCGGCGATCCCGAGGACCGACTGCACGCCGGCCGGTGTCAGCTTGGTCACCTGGTTGCCGGCCGGATGGGCGACGAACACGTCGCCGGCCGCATCCACCGCCACCCCGGTGGGGCTGGTCAGGACGGCGCCGATGAGCGTCTTCTGCTGCCCGAAGCCCGGTGACGTCGCCGACGCCGTCCCGAGAGGGACGCCGACACCAGACCCGACAGCAGCAGACTGGCTGCCACCGTCGCCGCACACCGTGCGACCAGACCCCGACCGGCCATCAGGTCAGGACGACTCGTGATGGGCGACCTGGGCGGCGTGCTCCTCGGGCGCCCCGGCGAATCCGCCCTCCACCGGAAGCGCGGGGAGCAGCGTGTTCTGCATGAACGCCGCGCTCTGCTCCTGGGAGTCCCAGACCACGGCGATCAGGTAGCCACCGTCCGTGGGGCCGCTGACGTGGGAGCGCTGCCCGTCGGGCAGTCCCGACGCGGGATGCAGGGCCTTGATCATCGCCCCGTACTGCTCCTCGGTACCGCCGGGCCAGAAGTGAACCTGCAGGTAGGACATCGGCTCAGCCCTCGACGAACATGGTGATGGTCTCGGGGCGGACCCCGTCGAACTTCATGGCGTCGGCAGCTCCCTGGCCCTGGAGGGACTCCTGGAATGCCTCCAGGCTCGGGCACTCGACGATGAGGCCCACCCGGTTGGACGCGTCCGGGTCGACGAACGGGCGCGCGGTGATGCCCAGGGGACCGAAGTACTCCTCGCGCCTGGTCGAGGTGCGCCAGTGGTCGACGTCGTCGACCTCGTGGATGATGACCAGTGTCGCCATGGCTCGCTGCTCCCTTCTGCCGTGCCGGCGATCCTTCGCCCTTGGCCTCGCAGGCCATCCTGCGGACCACCCCGCGTCATCCGCGCGTCACCCCGGCGGTGGCGTGGGATCAGCTGAGCGGCACGGTGGCGGCCTGGCTGGCGGCCAGGTCGTCGATCTGGCCGATCCAGTGCTGGAAGCCATGGGCGCGGCACAGCTCGGACGCCTCGGCGAGCCAGGACCGCCCCTCGTCGTCGAGGTCGCCCGGCCGGCGGCGCTGCGCCCGGGCCAGGGCGAAGAGCGTGGTGGCCCGGTGGTACGTCCAGCCGAACGCCGTGGCCGTCGCCAGCGCCGCCCGCAGGTGGCGCTCGGCCTCGTCATGGCGGCCCAGCAGGGAGGCCAGCTTGCCGACGTAGGCGGCGACCGGCCCCTGGCTGGTCACGCCGTTGAACGAGACCTCGGTCGCGTGGGGCTCGATGAGCGGCAACAGCTCGGCCGCCGCCTCGCGGTCGTCGAGCTCGATGGCCATGATGGCGTAGGCGATGACCGAGGTCATCCAGAAGTTGTCGACGGCCAGCCGGGCGAAGCCGCTCGCCATGCCCTCGTGCAGGATCTCCCGGGCGGCGTCGGTCCGACCCACGGCGACGCAGATGATCCCGTACGCCAGTCGGAAGGGAAGTACCCCGGGGTTCTCCTCCACCGCCTGCTCGACCAGCGGGAACAGCTCCCCGTGCCGACCGGCGAAGGTGGCCAGCATGAAGAACTCCGCGGCGTACATGGCGAATGCATCCGGGGCGGCGATCTGCAGGCCGAGGTCGAGCGTCTCCGCGGCGAGTGCCTCGGCGTCAGACAGCCGTCCGGTCATCGTCGCGTCGAACGTCTCGAACAGCAGGATGATCCAGCGGAGGTAGGGCTCCCCGATGCCCTGGGCATTCGCCCGGATCCGGTTCGAGGGTGTGGGCAGCCATCGCCGGATCCCCCGATTCGATCGCCACCTGGTGCGCCGCGAGGCTGACGCCGGAACTGCAGCAGCGGGTCACCCGACGCCTCGGCGGCCGACAGCGCCCCCGCCACCACGTCGTTTCGCAGCCGCTCGTTGCCGGGCGCCCAGAGCGCGGCCAACGCCGAGGGGGCCACACCGGCGACGATCGTGGGGTCGTCGCTCTCCTCGGCGAGACCGCAGCGCCTGATGGGCGAGGGTCACCCGTCGCTCCACCTCGGGAGTGAACGTCAGGTGCTTGGCCAGGAGCGCCAGGAGGCGGGCGTAGGTGGCGGTGTCGGCCGGGTCGGCGACCTCCAGAGCGGCCTCGACGACCTCCAGCTGGTCCCGACCAGCCGGTCCACCCGGAGGACGCCCAGGTCGGTCACCAGGGCGGCCCGGATGAGCGCCTCGGTGCTGACCGCTGCGCCGCGCCAGCTTGGCCCCCCGGACCAGGTTGGCCTCGGCCTGCGGATCACCCGCTCGGTACTGCGCATGGCCGAGTCGCACCAGGAGATCGGCGCGCTGGTCGTCGGGTCGGTGCAGCGCCTCGGCCGCCTCCAGCGCCACCTGGTAGTGGCGGGCCGCCTCGGTCGGGGCGAGGTGCTCGAAGGCGTGGTCACCGGCGGACACGACCAGTGGAGCGCCTCCTCGGTCAGGCCGGCCAGCGCGCAGTGCCGGGCCAGTTGCAGAACGACGTCAGGATGGAGCGGCCCGTCATCCTTGAGTGAGCGCACGCACGACCCGCTCGTGCATCCGGGCACGACTGGACGGGCCGATCTCCGAGTACATCGCGTTGGCGACGAGCCCGTGCACGAAGCGCATCGCCCGCCGCACCGATCGCAGGTCGATGAGGATCCCCGCTGCCACGGCGGCATCGAGGGCTTCGATGACCGCCGACTCCGACAGGTCGAGCGTCTCGAGCAGGACGTCCTCGGGAAACTCCGGCCCGAGCACGGATGCAGCGGCCAGCACCAGGAAGACGTCGGAGCCGAGGGTCCGCACCCGGCTCCACACGACTTCGCGGAGGCTGGGCGGAACGCCGTCGGGCATCACCATCGTCGGGTGTCCGGCGAGTCCTCGATGGACCAGCTGCCCGACCCAGGTCCATCCAGTGCCGGACCAGCTGCGAGGCGTAGAGCGGGTTCCCTGCCGTGTCGTCCCGCAGTCTCCCGGTGACGACGGCGCAGTTCGGGATCAGCTAGCGACCGTGGCGGCCACGACCAGCTCGGCCAGCTCCGCCTCGTCCAGTCCCGTCAGTTGCAGGTGAGAGACCTCGCTCCGGTCGAGGTCGGCGAGCGCAGTCCGCAGCTGCTCGGACATCTGCTCCCCAGGGTCGCGGCGGCTCACCACCACGAGGACCGGCGCGTCGGCCAGTGTCCGTACGAGGTGGCGGAGGAGGAGGAGGGCGGTCGGCTCCGCCCACTGGAGGTCGTCGAGCATGAGGACCAGCGGTCGACGGCTGGCGATCCGACGCAGGAGATCGGCGGCCGCGTTGAATGCGAGGAACCGTTCGGTGGCGTCGTCCGAGCCGGTCGGCGCCGGAGTCGTCGCCACCCGTGCGCCCAGCCGGGGGCAGAGCCGCGTGAGCTCGCCACCGACGTGGGCCACATGCTCCCCCAGGAGGTCGAGGGGTGCATGCTCGACGCACGTGTCGAGCACCGAACGGAACGGTTCGAGCGGCACGCCGGTCTCGTCGCAGCGCCCGTAGAGCACGGTCGCCGTGCCCGAGGACGCCACCGACTCGGCGAATTCGGCCAGCAACGTCGTCTTGCCCATCCCGGCTTCACCGCTCACCATGACGCACCGCAGGCCCGCGCTCCCACCAGCGCCAGCTGCGCCCGGAGTACCTCCTGCTCGGCGGAGCGGCCGACGAACGTGACCGGGTGTGCCAGGTTGGCCGGCAGCGGAATGTCCATCGCTCCGCTCGGCGTCGCGACTCCCACGGTCCGCATCGACACCGTTCCACCCGGTCGCCACCCGGCGTTCGGTCCGGACGACCTCGGGTGAGGGTTCGGTCCCGAACTCGTCGATCAGCAACGACCGGTAGGCCTGGAACGCCCGCAGGGCGTCGGCCTGGCGGCCGGCCAGTGCCAGGGCCCGGATCAGCAGGCCCCGCGACCGGTCGCGGTACGGGTACCGGCCGATCTGGCCCTCGGCCGCGGCAACGGCATCAGTCTCCCGGTGGGCGGAGAGCAATTGGTCCACGTAGTCGTCCACCCTGGCGGCGTGGATCTCGGTGAGTCGGGCGGTCTCCCCCCTGGCCCACTCCTCACCCAGGAACTCCTCGAGGACCGGCCCGGTCCACAGCGCGAGCGCCTCCTCCAGTGCCCCGAGTTTGTCGGTCGCCCTGTCCGCGTTCGCCACCGCCGAGCAGAACCGGGTGGCGTCCACGTCGCCCACCAGTGCGTACCCGGTGCTGGACGTACGCAGCGTGGCCTGACCGATCGTCGTCCGCAGGCGGGCCACCGTCGTCCGGAGGGCTCCGGGGAGACGCCGAGGACGTCGGCGAGCCACTCCGCTCGCAACGGTCGGGGAGCATGCACGGCAAGGAGTCCGAGCAGGCGACGCTGGCTGGCGCTGGGCACGTCGATGGTCGACCCGGCCGGTGACCCCGCACACCGCCCCGAGCACGCATACGGAAGCCGGCGCAGCATCCCGGGAGCTCACGGGTACATTGTCCCATCTGGCCGCAGGGGATGCGGTCCCGGACCCCATCCTTGTCTGTGCCCATTTGTCAGTGGCGCTGCACCGAAGCTCAGCCTTTACAAGCTGAGGGCACAACGTGGGAGTCCGCGGACGACTCAGTCGTGGGATTGCGCCGGGAAGCGGATCGGCCCTACTTAGCGATCGACGCGATCATCCCCCTGGAGCACTCAGATCCCGGAGCCGCTCCACGCGCTCGTCGTCCTCGCCGAGGTAGCGGACCAGCACGCCGATGGTCTGGTCGATGTTCAGGGCCCTGATCGCGATCATCTCCTCGAGGTCCGCCCAATCCTTCGTCCGATTGAAGAATGCCTTGAAGACCGCAAGGTCGGAGCAGCCCAGGAACGGGATCCGCCGGCCACCGAACTCGTGGAATCTGGCGCCGCTGCGCCGCCTCGACGTGGAACTCGGTGGTGTCCAGGAACAGGTCCACCGGTGTCTGCTCCCACCGCAGGCGGATCTGGCCGTCGCGCTCGAGTACCAGCAGGTCGCCGTCCGTATGGCCGATCGGCGAGGGCAGGGCCTCCAGCACCCGCTTGGCTTCACCCTGAGCGACGAACACGTTGACATCGATATCGATCGTGCCGCGGGCCCGCTCGGTGCAGAAGGCCAATGCCAGCGCTCCACCGAAGGCGTGAGGCAGGCGTTGGTCGTCCATGGCAGCACTGATGGCCAGGATCTTGTCGACGATCGAGGTCATGTGGGGCCGAATCGGGGGAACTCCAATGCGGCCGCATGTCGTGCCGGGAACTGCTCGGCCAGCTCCAGAACGGCGATCAGTTCGTCACCGCGCTCGAGCCCCTCGAACTCCGGTGGGCTCCCGAGCAGATTCGCCTCGAGCGAGCAGCCGGCGGCCTCGATGATGCGTGAGAACACCGCCGTCGTCGGATCCACCCGGCCGTTCTCGTAGGCCGAGAGCGTCGCATGCGAGGTTCCCGCCCGAGCCGCCAGGGCCCGCAGGCTCAACTTCGACCGCCCCCTCGCAGTCCGGATCATCAGTGCCGCGTCCACTTGCTCCATGGTATCAGAAGCGATACCATTCAGATCGGCACTCCTAAGTGCCGACTCCGCATCGCTGTCCCGGGGCGGCCCGGCCAGCACGCCCCGGTCCTCAGCCGTGCCCGCCGAGTTCCGCTTTCCCGAGCTCAGTCCGCGGGCCCGAGGCACGTCGACTCGAGGCCGGGCATCCGTGCGGTCGGTCCACCTGCCACGCGGTCCGGTGTCGCAACACCAGGTGGAGTCCCCAGGGTCAGATCTCCTCGGGCACCATGTCGATGGCACCGCACGGGCACTCGTGCGCACAGATCCCGCACCCCTTGCAGTAGTCGTAGTCGACGTCGTAGTCGCCGGCCGACGTCAGCTTGAGCACGGCGTTGTCCGGACACACCGCGAAGCAGTTGTCGCACCCGAAGCAGTTGCCGCACGACAGGCAGCGTCGGGCCTCGAACAGGGCGTTCTCCTCGGTCAGCCCGACGACGACCTCGTCGAACGTGCTCTGGCGACGGACCCGTTCGAGTTCGGCCTGCCGGGTACGCGGGGCATCGGCGAAGTACCACGTGTTGAGCCGGTCGAACGTGGCCGGCTCGGCCGTGACCGGCTCGGGGACCGGGCGGCCGGCCAGGAAGGCGTCGATCCCCCGGGCGGCCCGGGCGCCGTGGCCGACGGCCACCGTCGCCGTGCGTGCCGACGGCGGCGACGTCACCCCCGGCGAAGATGCCCGGCTCGCTGGTCATCATGGTCGGCGTCAACGCCAGCACGCCGTCCTCGACCGCCAGGGACGGCGTCCTCACCGAGGAGGGAGAGATCGGTGTCCTGGCCGATGGCCAGCACCAGTGAGTCGGCGTCGAGCTCCTCGAACTCCCCGGTCGGGCGGGGCAACCCGTCCTCGTCGGACTCCATCCGCTCGACGGTCATGCGGGTGGCCCGAGAAGCTGGTCGACGGTGGACAGCCACCGGACCGTGACCCCTTCGGCCAGCGCGGCCTCCAGCTCCTCGGGGTGGGCCGGCATCCGGGCCCGGGTCCGGCGGTAGACGATGACGGCGTCGGTCGCCCCCAGCCGACGGGCCGTCCGCGCCGCGTCCACCGCCGTGTCCCCCCCGCCGTAGACCACCACCCGTCGTCCGAGTCGGGGCGGGTCGCCGTCGGCCACGCCGTGCAGCAGCGCCAGCGCATCCACCACCCGCGACGAGTCGCCGGCCGGGATGTCGATCCGACGGGCCAGCTGCGCCCCCACGGCCAGGAAGACGGCGTCGTAGGACCCGGCGTCCCGCTCGGCGTGGACGTCGGTCACCGTCCGTCCGAGCTCGAGCTCCACGCCCAGGTCGACGATCCGCTGGATCTCGGCACCCAGGACGTCGCGGGGCAGCCGGTAGGCGGGGATCCCGTAGCGCATCATCCCCCCGGCCTGCGCGGCCCCGTCGACGAGGTGCACGGCATGACCGAGGCGACGCAGGTGGTAGGCGGCGCCGAGCCCGGCGGGCCCGGACCCGACCACCAGGACCCGCGAGCCGGTGGCCGGAGCGGGTTCGGGCAGGGCCCAGCCGCGCTCGAGGGCCAGGTCGCCGAGGAAGCGCTCGACCGCGTTGATGCCGACGGCCTCGTCGAGCTGGGCCCGGTTGCACGACGTCTCGCACGGGTGGAAGCAGATGCGCCCCATCACCGCCGGCAGCGGGTTCGACTCGACCAGGTGCCGCCACGCCGTCTCGTAGTCACCCGACTCGGCGTGGTAGAGCCACCCCTGGATGTCCTCGCCGGCCGGGCAGGCGCCGTTGCACGGGGGCTCGCCGGTGGACGTAGACGGGGCGCTCCACCCGCCACGAGCCGGTCCGGTTCGCATGGCTCGACCCGACGTCGAGCGTGATGGCGAACGGGCGCTCCATCGTCAGGCCCCACCGTCGACGGGCCCGGCCGGGCCGACCAGCCCGTAGCGGTCGATGTTGCGGTCGGCCTGGGCCTGGATGTGGGCGATCACGTCGTCCCGGGGCGGGTCGCCGAACAGGTGGGCGTAGCGGCCCTGGCGCGACAGGTAGGCCTCGACCGGCAGCCGGCGCCGGATGGGCGACACCGACGTGACCGTGCCGTCCCGGGCCTCGAACACCGGGAAGATGCCCGGTCTCCTGGGCCAGCCGGGCCAGTTCGATGGTGTCGCTCGGGGCCGAGCCCCAGCCCAGTGGGCAGGGGACCAGGACGTGCAGGTACCGGGCGCCGCGGAGCGCCATGGCCCGCTCCACCTTGGCCTCGAGGTCGTGCAGGTCGGCCACGGTGGCGGTGGCCACGTAGGGGACGTCGTGGGCCATGGCGATCCGGGGGAGGTCCTTGCCCTGGCCGAACGCATTGCCCGGCGAGGTGCCGACCGCCTCGGTGGTGGCCGTGCGCGCCGCCGGCGGCGTCGCCCCCGAGCGCTGGACCCCGGTGTTCATGTACGCCTCGTTGTCGTAGCAGACGAAGAGGACGTCGTCGTTGCGCTCGAACAGGCCCGACAGGCACGCCAGGCCGATGTCCACCGTCCCGCCGTCGCCGGCCTGGGCCACCACGCGGACGTCGGTCCGCCCCTTGACCCGCAGCGCGGCGCTGACCCCGGTGGCCACCGCCGGGGCGTTGCCGAAGAGGGAGTGCAGCCAGGGGATGCGCCACGACGTCTCGGGGAAGGGGGTCGAGAAGACCTCCAGGCAGCCGGTGGCGTTGACCGCCATGAGCTGGCCGTCGCACGAGCGCATGGCGGCGTCGAGGACGTAGCGGGCGCCCGAGGGCCTCACCGCAGCCCTGGCAGGCCCGGTGGCCCGAGTCGAGGGCATTGGTCCGTCCGGTGCCGGCCTGCACGGTGCGGTCCTCTTCCGCGACCAGCCGGTTGCCGGCGGCGTAGCTGCCCACCTGGTAGAAGCGCACCGGGGTCGTGCTCATGGCACCTCCCCGACCGGCGTGGCCACCGGCGGGCGGTCGGCGGCGCACGGCCGGCCCGATCCGGTGCGACCGGGGGGCGACGCCGACCGGACCCGGGCCCGCTCGCGCTCGACCACGCCCATGGTCGAGGTCGAGGAAGGTCAGCGGCTCGAGTCTCGCCCTCGGCGGCGGACGCCAGCACCGACCCGATGCCCTCGCCGGGTGATGGGCCGTCCGCCCAGTCCGGCGACCACCGTGTGGACCGGGACGGCGGAGTCGTGCAGCGGCCAGGGTGACGTCGCCGGACAGGACGCCGCCGCCGCCGACCCGGAACGCCTTCTCGACCACGACCACCCGGCGGGCACCGGACAGGGCCCGTCGCACCTCGTCGGCCGGGAAGGGACGGAACGTGGTGATCCCCACCACGCCCACCCGGTCCCCGGAGCGTCGCCGTTCGTCCACGGCGTCCTTGATGGTCCCGAGCACCGAGCCGAGCGCCACCACGATGGTCTCGGCGTCCTCGGTGCGGTAGGCGCCGACGAGGGCCGGCGCTCGGTCGCCCGAAGACCTCCTCGAACTCGGCGGCCAGCTCGGGGATCCGGTCGAGGGCGTCGAGCTGGCGCAGGTGGGCGAGCACCTTGACCTCCTCGAAGGCCTCGGGACCGACCATGGCGCCGATGGAGACCGGGTCGGCCGGGTCGAGGCACTGGCGGGGCGCAGTACGGCGGGAGGAAGGCGTCGACCTGGTGCCTGGTCGGGGAGGTCGACCTGCTCCACGGCATGGGTCAGGACGAAGCCGTCCATGCAGACCATGACCGGGAGCGACAGCTCCTCGGCCAGCCGGAAGGCCAGGACGTGGAGGTCGGCCGCCTCCTGGTTGGTCTCGGCGAAGAGCTGGATCCACCCGGCGTCGCTGGCCGCCATGGCGTCGCTGTGGTCGTTCCAGATGTTGATGGGTGCCCCGATGGCCCGATTGGCCAGGGTCATCACGATCGGGAGCTCGAGGCCCGAGGCGTTGTGGACGGCCTCCATCATGTAGAGCAGGCCCTGGCTGGCCGTCGCCGTGTAGGCACGGGCGCCGGCGGCCGACGCGCCGATGGACACCGACATGGCCGCGAACTCGGACTCCACGTTGATGAACTCGCACGGAGCCAGCTCACCGGTCCGCACCAGGACGCCGATCGCCTCGATGATGTGGGTCTGGGGCGAGATCGGGTAGGCGCAGACCACCTCGGGCCGACAGCGCGCCACGGCCCGGGCGACGGCCTGGGACCCCTCAATCTGCTGCAGCACGTGCCTCGACCCCCCGGTCCCGCTCGATCCGTGCCTCGTCGACCACGTACCCGTAGGCCGCCCTGGCCGCGGCCGCGTTGGCCGCACCGACCGCACCCGGGAAGCGCTCGCCGACGCGCCTTCTCGAGCGCGTCGAGCGAGACCCGACCGGTCAGGGCGGCGAACCCACCCGAGGAGGGCGGCGTTGGGGAGGGGACGGCCCAGGTGCTCGAGCGCCAGGGCCGTGGCCGGACAGGTCAGCAGCCGGTCCCGGCGGAACCCGGACGCGAACTCGGCGAGCCCGAGCTCCTCGAAGCTCTTCGACGTGTTGACCAGCACGTAGGCCTCGCCGGACAGGCCGCTGAACAGGTCGACCTGGTGGACGAGGGTGGCGTCCTGCACGATGAGGGCGTCGGGCTCGGCGATCGGTTCGTGGGTGCGGATGGGCCGGTCGTCGATCCGGCAGTAGGAGACCACCGGAGCCCCCATCCGCTCCGAGCCGAAGCTCGGGAACGCCTGGGCGTACCGCCCCTCGTCGAATGCGGCCATCGACAGGATCTCGGCGGCCGCCACGACGCCCTGTCCGCCCCGACCGTGGATCCGCACCTGGAACACCGCCTACCGACCGCCCCGGCCCGGTCCGGGGCACCGGATGACGCCGCTCGTCGCCTGACCGTCTCCACCCATGCCACTCCTCGTCCGGCTCGACGGATCGACGTGCCCCTGCCCGATTGGTTCCATCGTCGTCGGGTGCCGGTGGGGCGGGTAGGGCCGAACGACCCTGGCCCTGCCCGCCACGATGGACGATCCTCGCCAACAGGGACGCGGCACCGATCCGGCCCGACGGGTACCCCCGTTGCGTCGGCGGTCGAAGGAGGATCCATGGCCACCGACCCCGTCTACATCACGTCGCTTCGGGGAGTTCGGCATCGAGGACATCCCGACGGTCGGGGGCAAGACGGCCGGACTGGGCGAGATGTACCGCTCGCTGTCGGGCGAGGGTGTGCGGGTTCCGGACGGCTTCGCCGTCACCGCCGACGCCTACCGGCACGTCCTCGCGTCGGCGGACGCCCTCGGACCGCTGCACGACGCCCTCGACGGGCTCGACGCCAGCGACCTGGCCGACCTCGCCCGGAGGGCCGCCCGGGCCCGGGCCATCGTGTACGACGCGGGCCTGCCCCCGGACCTGGCCGCCGAGATCGTGGCCGGCTACCGGCACCTCCGACAGGAGTACGGGCCGGATGTCGGCCTGGCCGTCCGCTCCTCGGCCACGGCCGAGGACCTGCCGACGGCGAGCTTCGCCGGCCAGCAGGAGACCTTCCTCAACGTCCGGGGGGAGGACGAGCTGCTGGAGGCCTGCCGGAAGTGCTTCGCCAGCCTGTTCACCGACCGGTCCGTCCACTACCGGGTCGACGAGGGGTTCGACCAGTTCCAGGTGGCACTGTCGATCGGGATCATGAAGATGGTGCGCTCCGACCTCGCCTCGTCGGGGGTGCTGTTCACCCTGGACACCGAGTCGGGGTTCCGGGACGTCGTCTTCGTGACCGGCTCCTACGGCCTGGGCGAGAACATCGTGCAGGGCGCGGTCGACCCCGACGAGTTCTACGTCCACAAGCCGGGCCTGGCCTCCGGCCACCGTGCCGTCCTGCGGCGCCTCCTCGGTGACAAGGCGCTCCGGATGGTCCTGGCGGACGGCGGGTCGGGCGTCACCACCCGCAACGAGGCCACCCCGGAGGAGGACCGGGTGCGCTTCTGCATCGACGACGCCGACGTCCTCGAGCTGGCCGACTCCGCCGTGCGGATCGAGGCCCACTTCGGGCGGCCGATGGACATCGAGTGGGCGAAGGACGGGATCGACGGTCTGCTCTACATCGTGCAGGCCCGCCCCGAGACGGTCGTCTCCCAGCGCCGGCCGTCGATGCTCGAGACCTACGTGCTCCACCACCGGGGCGAGGTCGTGATCGAGGGACGGTCGGTCGGCGAGCGGATCGCCTCGGGTGCGGTCCGGGTGATCGGAGGGGCCTCCGACCTGACCCGGTTCCGCCCCGGGGAGGTCCTGGTGGCCGACTCCACCTCGCCCGACTGGGAGCCGGTGATGAAGTCGGCGGCCGCCATCGTGACCAACCGGGGCGGCCGGACGTGCCACGCCGCCATCATCGCCCGTGAGCTCGGCATTCCGGCCGTGGTCGGGACGGGCAACGCCACCTCGGTGGTGCCGGACGGCGAGCCGGTCACGGTGTCGTGCGCCGAGGGCGCCGCCGGCTTCGTCTACCGCGGGGAGATCGCCTTCGACGTCCGACGCGAGGAGGTGGACCAGGCGCGCCCGGCCACCCGGATCATGATCAACCTGGGCAATCCCGATCTCGCCTTCTCCACGTCGTTCCTCCCCTGCGACGGGGTGGGGCTGGCCCGGATGGAGTTCATCATCAGCGAGTCGATCCGGGCCCATCCGCTGGCCCTCCTGCACCCCGACCGGGTCCGCGACCCCGCCACCCGCCACGACCTGGCGCAGCTGGTCCGCGGCTACGACAGCGGTGCGCAGTTCTTCGTGCAGCGCCTGTCCGAGGGGATCGCCACGATCGCCGCCGCGTTCTGGCCGAAGCCGGTCGTCGTCCGCATGTCGGACTTCAAGACCAACGAGTACGCCAACCTCCTCGGCGGGTCGGACTTCGAGCCGACGGAGGCGAACCCGATGCTGGGCTTCCGGGGTGCGTCCCGCTATACGCACCCGGCCTATGCCGAGGGATTCGCCCTCGAGTGTGCGGCCATGTGCCGGGTCCGGGAGGAGATGGGACTCACCAACGTCGTGCTGATGCTCCCCTTCGTCCGCCGGGTGGAGGAGGCCCGCCAGGTGATCGCGCGGATGGCCGAGCTCGGCCTGCGCCGGGGGGAGCACGGCCTGCAGGTCTACGCCATGTGTGAGATCCCGAACAACGTCGTCCTGATCGACCGCTTCGCCGAGCTCTTCGACGGGTTCTCCATCGGCTCGAACGACCTGACCCAGCTGACCCTCGGCGTCGACCGGGACAGCGAGACTCGTCGCCTTCGACTACGACGAGCGCGACGAGGGGGTCAAGGAGATGATCCGCCTGGCCGTCGAGGGATGCCGGCGCAACGGCATGCACTCCGGACTGTGCGGCCAGGCGCCGTCCGACTACCCGGACATGGCCGAGTTCCTGGTGGAGCTCGGGATCGACTCCATGAGCCTCAATCCCGACAGCGTCATCCGGACGACCCGGCTGGTCCTGGAGGCCGAGGCCCGCCTGGGCGGGCGGGCCGGCCGTGGGACCGGCCGGGGCGGGGAGGACCCGACGTGACGACCGGGGCGGACGGGGGAGCCGGGTCGCCCCACGTGCTCGGCGGGTTCCCGGCCTTCGGGGCCCTGCAGGGCCTGACCGTCATCGACACCGGGACGGTCGTCGCCGCGCCCTTCGCCTGTGAGCTGGCGGCCGAGGCGGGCGCCGAGGTGATCCGGGTGTCGCTACCGGGGCCCGACATCCTCGAACTGTCGCCCTACCGCCTGGAGAACGGCGAGGAGTCCGTGTCCACCTGGTGGGCCCAGGAGAACCGCAACAAGCTCGACATGGTGCTCGACCTCACCCGACCCGGGTCCAAGGAGGTCCTGGGGGCGCTGCTGGCCAGGGCCGACATCTGGATCGAGTCGTCCCGTCCCGGGACCTACGGCGAACGACTCGGCCTCACCGACGAGTGGGCCCTCGGCATCAACCCCCGCCTCGTCGTGGTGCACGTCTCCGGCTTCGGGCAGTACGGCGATCCGGAGACGTTCCCGAGGGCCTCCTACGACGTCATCGGGCAGGCGTTCAGCGGGGTGATGAGCCTGAACGGCGAGCCCGACGGACCGCCGATGAAGGCGAACCCGTTCGCCAACGACTACGTGACCGCACTGTTCGCCCTGTGGTCGGCGCTGGCGGGGTACATCTCCGTGCAACGGACCGGGCGCGGCCAGGTGGTCGACGTCGCCCAGTACGAGTGCCAGTTCAAGCTGCTGGCCTGCGGACTGATGGACTACCTGATGCTGGGCCAGGAGCACCCCCGGACCGGCAACGACGATCCCTCGGGACTCCAGCCGTACGGCATCTTCCCCACCGCCGAGGGCTACATCAGCATCGGGGCGATCGGTGGACCGTTCCTCCGCCTCAAGGAGGTCGTGCCCGGACTCGACCGGGACGACCTCCAGACCGTCGTCGACCAGATCGTGCACGCCCAGGAGATCAAACAGCTCGTCCTGGACTGGTTGGCCGACCGGACGGCCGACGAGGCCGAGCAGATCCTCATCGCCCACAACATCCCCTGCAGCAAGGTGATGACGGCTCCCGACATCGCCCGGCATCCCGCACTACCGGGCCCGGGACATGCTCATCGAGTGGGACGACGACGTCGGGGGGAGGGTCCGGGGCACGGGCGTCGTCCCGAAGTTCTCCGGCACCCCGTCGAAGGTGTGGCGGGGTGCACCCGGGAGGGGGAAGGACACCGATGCCGTCCTGGCCTGGCTGGGATACGACCGGCAACGGATCGCCGCACTGCGGGACACCGGCGTCGTGGCCTGACCGCCCCGTCCCCGACCGACCGGGTGCGGCTCGGTCGTCGCCCCGGCATCCCTGTCCCGGCCGTCCCCCAAGGCGGTACGGGGACCCTGGTCGGAAGGCCCCGACGCGTGCAATGGGGTAGTTGGACTCTGGCCGGATGCGTCCACCCACGGACAATTGGACGCATGGACCTTCCACACGAGGCTGCCGACGCCGTGGGCCCGGCGGGCGGTGCCGCGTCCCGCGAGGCGGGTTGGTTGACGTGGAAACGGGCCGACGTCGATGGCCGGGCCGCCGTCTACGGCGAGGCCGGCGAGGGCCCGACCGTGGTGTTCCTGCACGGCTGGGGACTCGACCACAAGGCCTACAAGCGGGCACTGTCCCGTCTGGTGACCTCCGGCGTCCATGTGGTGGCGCCCGCCCTCCCCGGATTCGGCGGCACCGCCCCGCTCCCCCGCGGAGCCGGCGACCTCGCCGACTTCGTCCGCTGGGTGCGGCTGTTCCTCGACGAGGTCGGCCTTCGCGAGCCGGTGCTGATGATGGGGCACTCGCTCGGGGGAGGGATCGCCATCCGCTTCGCGTACGAGCACACGGACCGCACCCGGGCGCTCGTGTTGGTCAACTCGATCGGCGGGTCGGCCTGGACCCACAGGGGATCGACCATCCGTTCGATGGCCGAGCGTCCGCTCTGGGACTGGGGGATCCACCTGCCGGCCGACATCTTCCCGGTCCGACAGGCCCGGAAGGTCCTGCCGGTCATCGTGGCCGAGGCACTCCCCAACCTGTTACGCGACCCTCGGGCCTTCTGGGCCGCCGCCGGTGTTGCCCGTCGCGCCGACCTGACCACCGAGCTCGACGAGCTCCGGCGACGTCGCCTGCCCGTCGTCGTCCTCTGGGGCCGGAGCGACCAGATCGTCACCCAGGACTCCTTCGAGGCGATGTGCCTCGCACTGGGCGGCCCCCATGTCATCACCGTCCCCGGTACCCACAGCTGGCTGATCGCCGATCCCGATGCGTTCGGCGAAGTGATGACCAACGTCCTCGAGGTCGTCGGCCTCACCGACACGCAGCCGACGCGCTGACGCAGAGCCGCCGAGCGCCCGTGCCGGCGCCCGGTCAGTTGTCGCTCAGCGCGACCCGGGCCAGCGCCTCGACCGGACCCAATGCTCCCGGGACCCTGTGCCGCCACCACGGTGCGGCTGGCATTGGAGTAGGCGTTGACCACGGAACGTCCGCCGATGGTCGCGCCGTAGGCCCCGTCGCCGAGGCCGGAGAGGCTCGGCTCATCTGCAATCGGGGTCGCACCGACATCAGGCAGGTCGTCTCCGCTCCCTTGGTCGTCAGCCGGGTGGAGCGCATCTGATCCGAGGGGATCGGCTCAGGGGAATCGGGCCGGACAGCTCCACCGGTTGGCAGTGGTGCGGTGCTCCCCGCCCGGGGTCGCCCGGTGGCCCGACCGGTGGTCTCCGGCGGTTCTCCGAGAGACGGCTTCTCGGTGGTCCCGGATGAAATCAGTTGGGAGTCCACGAAACACCTCACGGCGCATTGAACGGGACCCGCCGACCCGATGATTGCAACCGTCTTGCCCCGTTTTGCACTCAACCCGGTCGAACGGGTGCCGACCTACGGAGGAGGTGGCCCGGAGTCCAGCGAAGGGGCAGTGTGCGATGATCGATCGGCGCAAGAGGCGTTCCTACCCGACATTGGCCGTGGTGCTGATCCTGGCCATCGGAATCGTGGTCGGTGTCACCGCCTCGGGTGGATCGAGCGCCGCCGGGGCGGGCTCGACGGCGAGTCCGATCAAGCATGTCGTCGTCATCCTCGAGGAGAACCACAGCTTCGACAACGTCCTCGGCAAGTTCTGCTCGGAGGTCGCCAAGGGCACCCTGAAGCGACCGGGAAAGGATGCCCGCTGCGACGGAGCGACATCGGGCACCACGATGACGGGCCAGAGCGTTCCCCTTACTCCGGCTACTGACTACGTGCCGTTCGCCGACCACAGTGTGGTCGGGCAACAACGGGACATCGACGGCGGCCGAATGGACGGATTCAGCGGCGACCCGAACTGCGTCGCCACCCTCACCTCCTGCTACAGCCAGTACGACGCGCTCTCCGGACCCTGCGCGGCCAAGAGCTGCATTCCCAACTACGCCCGCCTGGCCACCGAGTACACCGTCTCGGACCGGACCTTCGAGTCGAATGCATCTCCGTCCTGGGCGGGGCACCTCGTCTGGGCGACCGCCAATCAAGACGGCTTCTACGGGACGAACCCGGTGACCGCGACGACCGGACCGCAGCCCGTGGCCGTCGCTTCGGGATGGGGGTGCGATTCGGGCCGGGTCACGCCGTGGGGTCCGACCAAGACCCTGATTCCGTCATGCGTGCCCGACAGCACGGGGAGCCTTGGACCCAACTGGTTGGGCTACTCCGGACCCGCCGCCCCATACGTACCGACCATCTTCGATGAACTGAGTGCCAAGGGACTCTCGTGGAAGATCTACGGAGGTCAGGGGATCCCGGGGACCACGTCGAGCCCGTACTCGGCACAGGGTTGGCAGTGGGCGATCTGCCCGACATTCGCCGAGTGCCTCTACACCCAGCAGAAGAACAACTTGACGTCCACCACGCAACTGCTCAGCGACGCCTCGGCGGGCCATTTGCCCGCCTATTCGATCGTGACGCCCCCGGCCGTCGACAGCCAGCACAACAACAACAACATGAGCACCGGCGACAACTACATCGGGCAGACCGTCGCGGCGATCCAGGCGAGCCCCGACTGGTCGTCGACCGCGATCTTCATCACCTACGACGACTGCGGGTGCTTCTCCGACCACGTGAACCCACGCCAGTACAACGTCGTGGGGATCCGTGTGCCGATGGTGATCGTGAGCCCGTACGCCAAGCTGGGGTACACGGACTCGACTCCGACCACATTCGCCGGAACGCTGGCCTTCGCGGAGCACACCTTCAAGATCCCGGCGCTGAACTCCACCGATGGGACGGCCTACGACTACCGGGGATCGTTCTGCTTCAACCCCACGACTGCGGGATGTGTCCCTGCCGGACTCACGCCCTTTGCAGCCGTCACACAGAAGCCATCGACACTGTCGTCCGCGCAGGCCGCGGCTCAGTTCGCATCCGGCTACGACGAGACCTGACCGGCCCGGATGGTCCCCCGAGTCGGGGCGAGGCCTTCCCCGAGCATCATGTCGACGCGCACTCGTCGAAGCTGGGCACAGCACCCCGGCGGGCCGCGCCGCGTTCCCGACGTGCCCGGTCGGGTGTTCACATGATCTCGGCGATCATCGTCTCGGACTCCGCCTCGAACGTGTCGTCGACGCCGGTGGCTGGCTCCGGAGGTGCGCCGGGGCTCCTGAGGATGACGGCCCCGAGGACGATCGCCACCAGGACACTGATCAACGCCACGATGAAGGCCAGCCGGTACCCACCGTCCAGGGCATCGATGACCGAGCTTCCCGACGCCAGCAGCGAGGCCGTGTGGCTGGTGGACACGGCCCCGAGGATCGCCACCGAGAGCGCACCCGACACCTGTTGCGACACGTTGACGATCCCCGAACCGATGCCCGCGTCCTGGCCGGGCACCCCGGCCAGGGCGATGGTCAACAGCGGCGTGAACGCCGCAGCCGCCCCGAATCCGATCAACAGCACCGCGGCGAAGATCTGCGGGAAGTAGGCGGTATCCGGGCCGGACCCGACGAACAACGCCAGGCCGACGGCCACCACCCCCAGTCCGGCGAGCACCGTGGGCTTGGGCCCAGCCGCTTGACGATGCGGTTGGTGATGCCGGCGGACATGACGGCCACCATGAGTGTCTGGGGAAGGAACGCCAGTCCGGTGGCGACCGAGTTGTAGCCCAGCACGTGCTGGAAATAGAGCACGCCGATGAAGAACGTGCTGTACATGCCCACGACCATCAGGCCCCGGACCATGCTCGACGTCAGCAGGCCCGGGGACCGCAGAACGTGCATGGGCATCAGCGGATGGGTCAGCCGGCTCTCGAGGAGGACGAACGCGGCCAGCACCACGATCGCCGCCCCACCCAACGCCAGGGTGTGGGACGAGTTCCATCCGTACTGGCTCGAGCTCACGATGGCGTAGATGGCCAACATCAGCCCACCGGTGCTCAGCACGGCACCACCGACGTCCAGTCCCGCCCGGATCCCGAGTCCGTCGTTCTCGTCGATCAGCGCCGTCCCGAGCGCGAACGTGACGATGCCGATGGGGATGTTGATGAAGAAGATCCAGTGCCAGCTCAGTGCCTGGGTCACGTACCCCCCGACCAGGAGGCCCAACGACCCGCCACCCACGGCCACGATGATGTAGGAGCTCATCGCCCTGGCCCGCTCCGCAGGCACGGGGAAGTCGGCCACGATGATGGCCAGGATCACCGACGACGACAGTGCGGCCCCGAGCCCCTGGGCGAATCGGGCCCCGATCAGGAGGGCCTGGCTGTCGGCGGCGCCACAGGCCGCCGAGGCCAGCGTGAACAGCGCCACACCGACCAGGAAGACCTTCTTGCGTCCGATGAGGTCGCCGAGTCGGCCGGCCAGCAGGAGGGCCCCGGCGAAGGTGATCAGGTAGGCGTCGATCACCCAGGCGAGCGACGCCTGGGTGAAGTGCAGATCGTGCTGGATGGTGGGCAGCGCCACGTTCACGATCGTCTGGTCGAGCGTGTTCATCAACATGGCGAAGCAGACGACGATGAGCGCGACCCAGCGGCGGCGCTCATGGACGAAGCCGCGCAGGGAAGCAGGCATGAAGAGCGTCCTCGATCTCACGGGGTGAAGGTTCCCTATCTATTGATAGTCACTGATCTAGTGAGTGTCAAGCCGCAGTGGTAATCGCCCTTTCAGGAGCAACTCACGATATGATCGAACCGATGGCGAAGAGCACGACACCCGGGGTGACGGTCCTGTTGACCCAGCTGACCAAGGTCATCTACCGGCGCACCTCCGAGGACCAGCTGGGCATGCGGCTGAAGGAGTTCGCCACGCTCGCCATGCTGCACGACCACAGCCCGATCCCCCAGCACGAGCTCGGTGAGCTGATGTGCGTCGATGCCAACAACCTGGTGCTCCTGCTGAACGACCTCGAGGCACGGGAGTTCGCCGTCCGCCGGCGCGATCCGGCCGACCGTCGCCGGCACCTGGTCGAGATCACCGAAGAGGGGCTCCGGGCGTTCGGCAGTGCCGAGAAGGCGATCGAGGGCGTGGAGGACGACGTCCTGGCGCTGCTCACCCGTGACGAGCGGGTCGAGCTCCAGGGACTCCTGTCCAGGGCGCTCGACTGAGCGTCGCCGGTCGTACGACCGGCCGCCCCACCGGGCGGAATCGGGGTCCAGATTCCCGACTGTCCCTTCGACTGCGGTCGCTCAGCCTCGACAATCCGCTCGTTCGCGGGCTTGGGGACCGGGGAATCGCCGGACGGCCAGCACCTTATCCGTTGCTGTCGGGAGACGTGGCGGCGGCGGACACCTGAGACGGCGCCGGCGTACCGGTGAGGGTGGTCTTGGGATGGACCGGCAGGACGATCGGTGATCGAGGGGACTGGTCGAAGTCGAATTCGGACTCCAGGTTCCCCAGGATCTTCTGGTTCTCTCGAACATCCGGCCTCGGGTCCGGCCGACCGTCGGTTGCAGGATCGATCCGCTGCCCGTGCAGGAAATCGTCCTCGATGAACTTGTCATAGGCGTCGAAGCTGAGGGTCTGGTGGTCGACGTACCCCTGCTTGGCGTAGGGGCTGATGGTGATGCCCGGCACCCGGAGTCCGTAGCCCGTTCTGGTCCACGGTCTGGTGGAACGACGTGATCGTAGAACCCGCCCCAGTCGTCCCATGCGAGGAAGATGGCCGTCGAGTCCCAATCCGGGCTCCGCATGACCGCATTGACGAGACTGGTGACGTAGCTCTGTCCGTAACTGACCGGGGCCGGAGGGTGCTCGCTCACCTCGCCCGATGGCACCACCCACGAGACGGCTGGCAGCGTGCCGGATTTCGCGGGCGGCGAAGAACTTGTCCACGCTCTGGATGTTGCCGAGCTGACCGTCATGTCGGACCGTGTCGAACCAGGGCAACGGGTTCCAGATGCCCGGCGTATTCGCATTCTGGACGATCGGCCCGCACGTCTCGGCGGCATCGTTCTCAGCAGTCGGGCTCGGTACCGCTGACCACGTAGTAGCCCCAGCTGACGTGATCCTTGTGCAGCAGGTACGTCAGATCTGTCCAGGCGTAGGTGGGCTGGTTTCCGGCAGCCTTGACGACGCCACGCCGGCTCGTCGTCGTCCCGTTCTTCGGTCCGGCCTGTCCCCCGAACACGGCCGGGGCGTTCTGGGGCCGCTCGGCCGGTCTGGTCTGGAGTGCGTTGACGCAGCTGGACGGGTTGTCCGCCTGAGTACAGAAGGCCGACCATTCGGAAACGAGGAAGAGATGGGAGGGGAGGCTCCATGAGGCGTTGGGCTCGAACATGTGGTCCTGGAGGACGAAGTCCTTGGCAAAGGCCCAGTAGTTGGGGATATCACTCTGCGTGTGGTAGCCCATCACGTCCGGAGAGGCCGAGTTCGTGCACGCGGGATCAGTGGGGTCAAGACAGCCTTTGCGACCGGACCGGGCTTGGCCGACGAAGCCGTCCATCTTCCCCCCGTTGATGTCGGCCGTAGCGTTGACAGCCGAGTGCGGGCCGCCGCCGTTGACATCGGAGTGGTCCACGAACGGCGGAACGCAGGCTCCGGTCGACGGGTCAGGCACGCACTCCGTCGGTGTTCCGCCCTGCATCGGGATGCCGGCAGCGCCGGGGTAGGTCCCGAAATAGGAGTCGAACGACCGGTTCTCCTGCTGGATGACGATCACATGCTTAATCTTGTGGATCCCAGGTGGGACCAGATACGTCCCACCTGGTCCTCCCGTCACCCGTTCCGGCGCGGAAGAGGCCGTTGGGGTGGTACTGCCACAGGCGACAGCAGCCAGGCTCAGGGTGGTCGTGATGGCGAGCACCACCGTTGATCGGGTCCGAATCGGCCATGGACGGAAAATCATGGATCGCCCGCACTTTCGCTCGCTCCGCCTTCCGACGGTGTCGCTTCCGGCACCGGCACCAAGCGGGTTCCTCCCATCGTTCTACCGCGGGGGTGTGAGCATTCCGTGATGGCTCATTGACGGGTTCCCCAGGACCCACCGGTATCCGACCAGATGCCGACCGGCGACGGATCGGAGGCTGGTGGTGAGCTCCGGCTGGCCATCACCCGGGCCGCACCGCATCGTCGGTCCCACCTGGTGCTCAGCTGCAGCAGCCGGCGGAGACATCGATGGACATCCGCCCTCTCCGCCGACCATGATTCGTAACGTCGAGGGCCTAGCGGAGGACTGAGCTCCATGGACACCGATAGCCGCCCGGACTTCTCGCACCTCTCCGCCCTGTTCATCAACACCACGCTGACCCGATCGCCGGACGTGAGCCACACCCAGCGGCTGATCGACATCAGTGCTTCGATCATGGCCAGGCAGGGCGTCCGGGTCGACCAATTCCGCTCCGTCGATCATGCGATCGCCAGCGGCGTGTACCCGGACATGCGTGAACACGGGTGGTCGCAGGACGAGTGGCCCGAACTCTTCGAGCGGGTCATGGCGGCCGACGTGCTCGTCATCGCCGGCCCGATCTGGCTGGGCGACAACAGCAGTGAGACCAAGAAGGTCATCGAGCGGCTCTACGCCCATTCCGGCGAGCTCAACGACAAGGGCCAGTGGCTCTACTACGGCAAGGTCGGCGGATGCCTGATCACGGGGAACGAGGACGGCATCAAGCACTGCGCGTCGAACGTGCTCTACAGCCTGCAGCACATCGGGTACTCCATCGCACCCCAGTCCGACGCCGGATGGATCGGCGAGGCCGGTCCCGGTCCGAGCTACGGGGACGAACTCGAGGACGGCCGCCGGGCGGGGGTGGACAACGAGTTCACCAATCGCAACACCACCTTCATGACCTGGAATCTCCTGCATCTCGCGGCCATGCTCAAGACCGCCGGCGGCTTTCCCGCCTACGGCAACCAGCGCCGGGAATGGGATGCCGGGTCGAGGTTCGACTTCCCCAATCCCGAGTACCGGTCCTGAGGGGCATCGGTCGTCCGCCTCGGTGGTCCGTCGCCCGAGCCCCGCCAGTCAAGGTGACTCCGAATCTGGGGTAGGCACGCAGCCACGGCAGCGGGGTTCACGAAATGGCGGCGCGCCCTTTCGCCGGTGCGGTCGTGCCCGCCGGCGCGGGCGGCGAACCGTCGAGAGTAGATGCACCCCGGCGCTCGCCGGATCTGATCACGCCGCCTTCCTGTGGACACCACCCGGCCGGCCGCGGCGCCGGTTCAGTCGTCGACGGGCCAGCCGAGCTCGTCGGCCAGCAGCAGGAGCACCTTGTTGGGCAGGCGCTCCCCCCGCTCGAGCAGTTTGAGGCAGCCCTGCACGTAGGCCTTGCGGGCCTCGTCACGGCCGCGGGAGTGCACCAGGGTCGGCGTCGGCGGGCGGATGCCGATGATGTCGGCCATGTCGTCGGGCCCGCCGACCGTGTCCGGCTCGTCGACCAGGACCTCGAGCGTGCGGACCATGTGCCGGCTGGGGGGCGAGCCCTGCTCCCACCGGGCGACCGACTGCTGGGTGACCCCCAGCTGGTCGGCCAGCTCGCGTTGGGTCATCCCGTGCCGGTGACGGTAGGCACGGATCCTTCCTGCGAGCCCGTCGTGCGGCTCCGGTGCGTACTCATGTGTATCCACCAATTGTCAACGCTAGACCCGTGGATGGTGTCGGTACAAGGGGCAATCCCGGAATCGCACACGTCGATGGTCGAACTACAAACGTGGCGTTCACACGTTGCGGGTACGTGTGGGCACGGGGGGCGGACCGGTCAGTGGCCGCGGCCGGACTCCATGAGCACCGGGATCGATGCGCAGACGAACGTGACGGCCAGCAGCGGCACGGTGATGATCCAGTCCATGGCGTTCCGAGCAGCGGTCGGGCGGTCTGCTCGCCTCCACCACCCACGGTACGGATCGAATCCAAGAACCGGATAAGGGGAGGGCAAACAATCGATAGGAATACGGTTGCCGGCGCTCCGAGGATCCGGGCCGGGCACCGGCCATCCGATGCCCCGAGGCACGGGCACGCGTGGGGATCAGACGGCGACCCCGTCGAGCAGACCGGCGATCAGTTCGACGAGGAGTGCCCGCTCCCGGGAGGTGTCGATGTGCCGTGCGGTGAGCATCTGGGCCATCACCAGCCCGCGGAGCGTCGCCCACAGCACCTCCCCGATGACGGCGTGGTCGACTCCGGAGTCGATCCCGCTCCCGACGAGCACCCTGCTCAGCTCCCGCATGTCCCGCGCCATCCCCTCCAGCTCGTCGACCCGTGCCCGGTCCCGGCCGGCCCGGGCCGAGATGAGGATCTCGAAGCTGGCCCGTGACTCCGGGCTCGAGAACGCGGCCCAGGCCGCCTCGACGACGGCCTCCACCCGCTGGCGGGACGGTCCGTCGGGCACCGGGACGAGTTCGATGGCCCGGCGGAAGCGCTGGAACCCGTCGGCGATGACCGCCGACAGCAGTCCGTTGCGGTCCCCGAAGTGGTACTGGATGACACCCCAGGTCACACCGGCCCGCGCCGCGATGTGATTGGCGCTGGCCGCGGCGAACCCTTCCTCGTTGATGCACCGGACCGTCTCCTCGATGATGGCGACCCGGGTCCGGTCCCCGCGCTGCTGGGCCCGGCCCACCTTGCGGGTCGGCAGGGCCGGTGCGAGGCCCGACCGCCGCACCGGGGTCATCGCATCAGGCCGGCGACCTGGGACACGGGGAGGTCGCGCAGCGACACGAGCCCGGGCGGGGCGGCGCACACCACCGGCACGGCGTTGACGGCCTTGGCCGCGGTGGCGATCACGCCGGCGACGTTGTGGTCGACGCCGTCCAGACCGAGGTGGGTGTTGATCTCGACGCCGGGGCTCCCGGTGACCACGACCCGGTGCACGCCGGGCCGACCCTCGGGGGGGACGGGCCAGTCGGGCGCGGCGGCGGCCGTGAGGCGGTTGACGTGCTCCATGACGATCCTCGGCCGGCCGTCGACGATCCCCTCGACGGCGAACCGGACGGCAGCCACCTCGCCCGGGTCGACGTGCATCATCGTGCAGTCGATGGGCCCGGTGGCCACCCACGGCTCATAGCGTTCACGGATCTCGTCGAGCTCGACGCCCAGCTCATCGGCCAGCAGGCGGACCGGGCCACCCCAGATCGAGGCCAGCACCCCGGGCAGGAAGAGCATCGGGACGGTGTCGGGGGCGGTCCCGAACCCGAAGCTGACCCCGGTGAACTCGGCGTCGTCGTAGGAGCCGTAGTCACAGATCTCCTGGACGAGCACCGTGTCGGCTGCGGCGGTCAGGCTCAGTGCGGCCAGCGGGAGGAGGTCCCCCGAGAACCCCGGGTCCACGCCGTTGACGTACATCGTGGTGCCTCCGGCGCGGCACGCCGCCTCCAGGGGCCCGGTGAGCCACGCATCGGCGTGGGGCGGGTAGATCAGCCACACCAACGAGGTGGCCACGACGTCGGTCCCGGCGGCCAGGAACGCCGTCAGCTCGTGGATCGCCTCGTGGGGCCGCGTCTCGGCCTGGCTCATGTAGACGACGCAGTCGGCCCCGAGCGCCACCAGGGAGTCGAGGTCGTCCGTGGCCAGTACGCCGGTCGGCTCGTCGAGGCCGCACAGGTCGGCGGCGTCGCGCCCGACCTTGTCGGCTCCGGAGGCGTGGACCCCCACGAGTTCGAGGTCGGGCCGCTCGATGAGCTGGCGGAGGGCGTGACGCCCGACGTTGCCGGTCGAGAACTGGATCACCCGCAGTGCCATGGCTACCCCCTGTCATCGAGCGGTCGGACCCGCTCCTTGCGCGGAATCATAGAACGATTTATGTTTTTCGTGTCGGTCCATCAGCGGGTCGGTCCATCAGGAGGTGTGCCCGTGGGAGTGCTCGACGGCAAGGTGGCAGTGGTGACCGGCACCAGCCGGGGGGTCGGCGTGGGCATCGCCCACGAACTGCTCCGGGCCGGAGCCACGGTGGTGGGCTGCTCCCGGAACCCGCTTCCGGCGCTGCCCGGGGCCGAGGACATCCCCGGTGGTCCCGACCGTTCGGCCCAGTGGGTGTGCGACCAGGGCGACTACGGCGCCATCGACGGGTTCGTGAACCGGGTGGTCGAGACGTACGGGCGGATCGACATCCTGGTGAACAACGCCGGCGGCACCGTGCCCGCACCCCACGCCGAGGACATCCCGGAACTGGTCCAGAAGTTCCAGGGTGCACCGCGGGCCGCCGACGACTTCGAACGGACCGTCCTCTTCCACGCCTTCGCCATCCAGATGAACCTGATCAGTCCCCTCTGGTTCGCCATCCGCGTGTTCCGCCAGATGCGGGACCAGGAGGGGACCGGCTCGATCATCAACATCTCGAGCGGAGCCGGGCACCCGGCCGGGGCACCGACCCTCGTCTCCTACGGGGCGGCCAAGGCGGGACTCAACCACCTGACCCGGTCGCTGGCCGAGGAGTGGGGTCCGAAGGCCCGGGTCAACTGCCTGGCCCTCGGGCCCACCATGACCGACAACTTCCGCAGCTTCGTCCTTCCCGCCGACGACCCCGAGGGGTCGGACTACTTCACCAATGTCCCCCTCGGTCGGGCCGGGGATCCCGCCGAGGTCGGCCGGACCTGCGTGTTCCTCTGCTCGGGCGAGGTCGACTACATCAACGGCACCACCATCGAGATCGACGGGGGCATGCTCCCCGGCGTGCTGTACGAGTCGGGACTGAAGACCATCACGGACCTGCTGTGAGCGGTCCGATGGACGAGAATCGCTGAGTCCACTGCGCGGCCTCGCTCGGGTTCGACCGAGGTTGCATTCATCGGTCCCCCCGGATGCGTCCGCATCTGGTCAGACGAAGGACCTCGCCAGTTCTGATCAGCGCACCCGCTGGAGGGCCGCGTTGGCGGCCGCCACGCTGAACGCTTCGGGGTCGAAGGGGTGCCCGATCCACTCGACGAAGTCGTCGTGCTCCTCGTGCGCGGGGTCGGCGATGGCCTCGAGGAACACCTTGAATCCGCCGGTCCCACCACAGTCTTCCGGAGGGCAGGCCCGCTCGCCGCCGAGGCAGGCAGCGAATTTGAGCACCAAAGGCACCGACTCGATGGCCTCGACGACCACCTCGTGATCCCAACCGTCGCCGAAGTCGTACTGGTAGGAAAAGCGCGTCGAGGCGTCGACGACTTCGGAGAATGTCACCGTTTCCTCGTCAACGACGTCGAACTCCCCCGCCTCGAATTCGTCATCCAGCAACCCATAGGTCTCCTCCCGGATCTCGAACTGATGGAGGTGGTAGTTCTCCCAGCCCATCGCCGCCTGGAAGATCAAGTGGAGTCTGGACAGCTTGATCTCACCGGGCACGACCAGTCGCCGCCAGACCGTGGGCGAATGGTCCATCAGTGAGATGCGGAGCTGAATGGCTGTCTTTTCGTGCGTCCGTTGACTCCGGGCGACCATGGAAGGAACTCTACGCGACCCGCAGATTCCCAACTAGGCCATCGGGCCCGTCTGCGGTTCGATCCGGAATCGATCCACGTGGACCGCTCTGCGGCAGGTAGCGAGCAAGATCATGATCTTCGGTGCGTGCGGCATACCCAGAGGTCACCGTCCCAACCAGAACCCCTCAGTGCTCAGGCATCGTCGACCACATGTCCGAATGTTCCGGTTACCGGAACGAGCCAAGGACCGCCACGGAATCTCCGACTCCTCGGACCTGGAGCCGCTATCCGGATTCGGTCGCTTGCTCGTGCCGAACCGTGACGCCCTCGAAGTCGGGCTTCTCCCGCCAACGCTCGAGATAGCCGACGTACTCGAGCAGGCTCCCGGTGTAGGTGAGGTTCCGGGCCGCCCGGGCGTCGATGGCCTGCTGCTCGCTGTTGTAGAAGCTGGGCGTGCAGTTCTGGAAGTAGCGGGCGCCCCCGATCCCGACGCTGAGGAGCACGGAGAGCCACTCCTCTTCGGCGGCCTCCTCCGGCTCGACCTCGATGATCCCCTGGTCGGCACAGGCCTCGATGATGTGGGCCACGTGCTTGGCCGACTCGGAGAGCAGGTGCGAGAAGTTCGTGCCGAACCCCCCCTGCACGAGGCTGATCAGCAGCAGATTGGGGAATCCGCTGGCCAGGACGCCGTGCAGCGTGTGGGCGCCCTCGGCCCAACGCTCGGCCAGGGTGACGCCGTCGCGACCCACGGGGTTGAAGCCGAGTCGATGGTGGAGGTCGGTGGTGACCTCGAAGCCGGACGCGTAGATGAGCAGGTCCACCGGATACTCGACGCCGTCCACCACCGGGCCCCGTTCGGTGCACTCGTCGACACCACGCCCGTTCGTGTCCACCAGGTGCACGTTGGGCAGGTTGAACGCGGGCAGGTAGTCGTCGTGGAAGCAGACCCGCTTGCAGTGCTTGCCCCAGTAGGGTTTCAACTTCTCGGCCGTCTCGGGGTCCTCGACGATCTCGTCGATGCGCCGCCGGATCGTCTCCATGGCCTCGAAGTCGCACCGCTCGAGCTCCTCGGCCTCTTCGCCACTCGACGCCTTCTGGGTGTCGACCCACATCAGCTCGGTCCACCCGTCGTGCACCAGGTCCACCTCGGGTTGGGCACCGGTGACCGCCTGGGTGAAGTTGACGATCCGCTCGTGCTGCCAGCCGGGCTCCAGGCTCTCGAACCACTCGACGTCGGTGGGCTGCTGGTTGCGCACGCCCACCGCGCCCGGGGTCCGCTGGAAGACGAAGAGCTCCTTGGCCACACGGGCGATCTGGGGCACCACCTGCACGGCGGTGGCCCCGGTGCCGATGATGCCGACGCGCTTGTCGGCCAACCGGTCCATCGGCTCGGTCGGGCCGCCCCCGGTGTAGCCGTAGTCCCAACGGCTGGTGTGGAAGGCCTTGCCGGCGAAGTCCTCGATCCCGGCGATCCCCGGCAGCTTGGCCTTGTGCAGGATGCCGCCGGCCAGCACCAGGAAGCGACTCGACAGCTGGTCGCCCCGGCTGGTGCTCACCTGCCATCGCATGGACGCCTCGTCCCAGACCGCCCCGGTGACGTCGGTCTGGAAGAGGGCGTGGGGGTAGAGGTCGAATGTGCGGGCCAGCAGCTTGGAGTACTCGAAGATCTCGGTGGCGCTGGCGTAGCGCTCGGACGGCATGAAGCCGGTCTCCTCGAGGAGCGGCAGGTAGGTGTAGGACTCCACGTCGCACATGCAGCCCGGGTACCGGTTCCAGTACCAGGTACCACCGAAGTCCCCGGCCTTCTCGACGATCCGGACGTCGGTGATCCCGTGCTTGCCGAGGTCGATCGCCGTCAGCATCCCGGCGAATCCGCCTCCCACGATCACCACGGTCGTCTCCTCGACCACCGGGTCCCGGGTGAAGCCGGGCTCGACGAACGGGTCCCGGTCCAGCTCCTCGCTCAGCTCGCGCCACTGGGCCATGCCCTCCGGGCGCAGCCGCTTCTGCTGCTCCCGCCGGTACTTCTCACGCAGTTCGTCGATCGAAGGGATCTCCGCGTCGCTGCTCCGCACCATTGTCGTCTGCCTTCCCCATTGGACCTCGTCGGTCGACGCAGCCAGTCTTGCCGGAGCCGATCCTGACACGCACATCGATCTTCGTGGACCACGTCCAACGACGGCAGGCCGAGGAACAGGGCGGATCGGCAGAGGCGGATGGTACGTCCTGGTGCAGCCCGCCGCTCGCCGTCGTGGTCAGGCCCGGTCGGCATCTGCGACGAGAGCTCAGTCCTCGGGGAGTGCGGCGAAGTCCTTCTTGGCCTGCTTGTACCAACCCATGCCGGAGATGGGATGCCTCCACCGCCCCTTCATCTCCTTCAGGGCGGGCCGGTGCGCCTCGTCCCCGCCGGCGACCACGTCCTTCAGGTGGGCATCCTGCGCCTTGATGACGTCGTCAGCGGTACTCCCGTGATGGGGGAGGGCACAGGGTCCACCCAGCTGGCTACAGGTCATGGTCTTCATCGGACTCACCTTTCCTTCATCGACACGGTCAATGCCCCGGCACTGCTAACGAGCGCGATCACGCCTGGGCGATCCGGACGAGATTGCCCGAGGGGTCGCGGAAGGCGCAGTCGCGCACTCCCCACGGCTGGCTGGCCGGCTCCTGGAGCACCTCGGCACCCGAGGCGCGGACCGCCTCGAAGGTGGCGTCGAGGTCGTCGGAGCGGAAGATCGCGGCCTGGAGCGACCCCTGGACCACGAGGGAGAGGAGGGCATCGCCCTCGGTCTGCGATCGCCCACCGTGTGGTTGGGAGAGGACGATGTCGACGTCCTGGCCCGGGGCGCCGACGGTGACCCAGCGGAACTCGCCGTTCGAGACGTCGTTGCGGACCTCGAGTCCCAGCGCATCCCGGTAGAAGCCGAGTGCGGCGTCGGGGTCGTGGACGAGGATGAACATGGCGGAGACGGTGACTGTCATGCGACGATCGTACGGGTGCCGACCCGGCGCACGCTTCTTCGATCCTGCTCGTTGCGGAGGACGGTCGGGCGCCCGCCGGAAGGGCTCAGCCCGTGGTGGCCATGCGCCGCGGGCGGGTCACGACCCTGCTCACGCACGACGGGACGACCTCGCTGGCGCGGTGGTCGCGCATGCGGTACTGCGACGGCGTCTCGCCGACGATCTCGGTGAAGCGCGAGCTGAACGAGCCGAGCGACGTGCACCCGACGGCGACGCAGGCGTCGGTCACCGACATCCCGTTCCGCAGGAACGACTTGGCGCGCTCCATCCGGCGGGTCATGAGGTAGGAGTAGGGCGTCTCGCCGTAGGCGGCGCGGAACTTGCGGGAGAAGTGGGCGGGCGACATCGAGCGCGGCGCCGGCGATGGCGGGGACGTCGAGCGGCTCGGCGTAGTTGCGGTCCATGAAATCGCGCGCCCGCCGGAGGTGGACGAGGTCGGCGATCTCCTCCGGCGTCATGGCCGAGATGGTAGGCGACGGGTCGTGCGCGGGTACAGGAGGCAACCGGTCGGTACCGGTCGACGCGTCGGTCCCCGACGAGCACCCGTCCCATGGACGGTCGGGGGCGATCGGGGCGGCCGCACCGGGGGCCACGGGAGATCCGTCACCGGACGAATGGCGCCGGGCGGATGCCCACGCCGAGGCCGCAGGTCGCAAAAGAGGGCTCTGACCTGGGCGTTTGGCGCGCTCGGCAGGATTCGAACCTGCAACCTTCTGATCCGTAGTCAGATGCTCTAATCCGTTGAGCTACGAGCGCTGGTCACCACACCGCCGACACCCCGGGAATTCCGTGATCCGAGTCCCTCGACCTGTCCGCGAAGCGGTCGCCCACTCTATCCGACCCCGCTGGGCCCTTCTGCGGCGGTGGTCCCCGTGTGAATCTGACGATCCGTCAGGTATTGTCCTCCACCCAGGAGACGCACCCGTTCCCCGACGAGTTCCAGGAGACCCCATGCCCACCGACGCCCCCCTCCACGGCATCCGCATCCTCGAGGTGTCGGCCCTCGGCCCGGCCGCCATCACCATGCCCCTCATCGACCTGGGCGCCGAGGTCATCAAGGTGGAGCCACCGGCGGGCGACTACATCCGGGAGATGACGTGGCCGATCGTCGAGGGCGTCTCCCTCATGCACCTCCACCTCAACCGGGGCAAGCGCTCCATCGTCATGGACCTCCGCACCGAGGAGGACGTCGCCACCTTCAAGGAGCTGGCCAAGACCTGTGACGTGGTGGTGGAGGCGGGCCGGCCCGGGGTGCTGGCCCGGCGCGGCGTGGGCTACGACGACCTCGTCGCCCTCAAGCCCGACATCGTGTTCTGCACCATCTCCGGCTACGGCATGACCGGCCCCTACAAGGACCTGCCCGCCCACGGGGTGGCCTTCGACACGTGGGCCGGCATCGTCACCCCCCAGGTCGACGAGGACGGCTTCTCCTACCTGCCCGAGCACGCCTCCATGGGCATCCATGCCGGCCCCCTCTTCGGGGCGCTCGGCATCATGGCCGCGGTGCTCCGGGCCAAGGTGACGGGCGAGGGCTCGTACCTCGAGATCGCCCAGTCCGACGCGGCCGCCGCCATGGACTGGTACCGGAGCGAGACGTGGAAGGCCTACGACCGCCCCGAGTCCGAGGTGACCGGCAACAAGTCGGACAACTACGAGCGCCGGGACCCGGGCACCGGCGGCATGATCCACGGCGTCCGCTACCAGGTCTACGAGGCCGCCGACGGCCGCTACGTCCTGTTCATGGCCTCGGAGCAGTCGCTGTGGAAGAACTTCTGCGAGGCCGTCGACCGCGTCGACCTGTTCGAGAAGTGGCCGGGCTCGAAGTACGCCGACCACGCCGTCGGCAACCTCGAGCTCCGGGCCGAGCTCCGCGCCATCTTCGCCACCCGGACCGCCACCGAGTGGATCGACTACGGGACCGAGCGGAACTTTCCGGTGGCCCCGGTCAACTCCCCGAAGACCATCGCCGACGACCCGCAGTTCCAGGACCGGTTCCACTGGTATCCGATCGAACAGCTCGGCGCCGAGCAGCTGGGCTCGCCCATCAAGTTCCTCGGCGAGCAGCTGCCGATGCCCGCCCACGCCCCGACGGTCGGCCAGCACACCGACGAGGTCCTCGCCGACGTCCTCGGATGGGACGCCGCCCGCATCGAGGAGTCCCGGGCCAGGGGTGGCCTCGGAGGTCCGGCGCCGGTCTGAGTCCGGGCTGAGTCCGGGCTGCGTCCGGGCTGCGTCCGGGCCGACGGCGCGGCGTCCCTCCGGTCCGGCGCCACCGGTTGCGCCGGTATGCCGTACCACCGGTCGACGCCGGACCATGATCTCCCGATGACCGACTCCGTGCCCTCCGACCACGTCGCACCCGATCCCAGCCTTTCCTCGCCGGCTCCCGGCGCCGAGGCGGCACCGGCCCCCCGGCGATCCCGGTCGGCGCGGACCTGGATCATCGTCGCCGTCGTCGCCGTGGTGGTGGTCGTGGGCGCGGTCGGGGCGGTCGTGCTCGTCGCCGACAGCGCGGCCATCCACGACGGCCCGGGCACGGCCACGTTCACCTGGACGCCGGTCCACCAGTCGTTCTCCTCGGGATCCACCGTGCCGCCACCCCAACCGTTCACGGCATCCATCAACGGGCACTCCGTGACCGGGACGGCGACCACGATCCTGCCGACCTCGGCCGACGCGCCTGTCCGGCACCGCCTCGTCCCAGCCCGTGCCGGCGTTCCGCTACACCGGTCACTTCGCCGGCCAGCCCTTCTCGCTTGTCCTGTCGTTCCGCTTCACGGGGGTGGCGACGTCGACGGCCACACCGACCGACATCCGGATCACCGTGGTCGGCACCTACGGCCACCTGCCCGTGGCCGCCGTCATCACGGCTCCGGCCAACGGTCCTTCGAGCACCGGTCCGGCCCACCTCACGGGGAACATCGGCCACTGGAAGGTCAGCGCCGACATCCCCGCTCCCACCGGGACCTCGACCACCCAGTCGGCCATCGTGCACTACGTGGTCAGCGGCTGAGCGCCGGCGGCCGGCGTCGGGTCCCCCGGAGGGCCCTCCCGGCCCGCCCACGGCCCGCCGAACCGGTTTCTGACGGTCCGTTAGGATTCGCCCATGACCACCAAGACCCGAGTGCCCGCCATCGAGGGCTGGTTCACCATGGACGACGAGGCCCCCACCCTGCTCGGCACCAAGTGCACCAGCTGCGGGAACTTCGCCTTCCCGAAGGAGACCTACTTCTGCCGGAACCCCCACTGCCAGGGGACCGAGTTCGCCGAGACACCCCTCAGCCGCACCGGCAGGATCTGGTCGTACACCAACGCCGGCTACCAGCCGCCCGAGCCCTACGTGGCCGCCGATCCCTACGTCCCCTTCGCCATCTGCGCCGTCGAGCTGGCCGCCGAGCAGATGGTGATCATGGGCCAGGTCGTGCCCGGCGTGGGCGTCGACGACCTGACCGTCGGGGCCGAGGTCGAGCTGGTGCTCGACACGCTGTACGAGGACGACGAGCACGAGTTCATGGTGTGGAAGTGGCGCCCGGTCGCCGGGGCCGGCACGACGAGCGGACAGGGGGCCTGACCATGGGAACCGACAAGAAGGTCGCCGTCCTGGGTGCCGGGATGCACCCGTGGGGCAAGTGGGGTCGCAACTTCGTCGAGTACGGCCTGGCCGCCGCCTCCGACGCGCTTGACCGAGGCCGGCGTGGACTGGACCGACATCCAGTACGTGGCCGGCGCCGACACCATCCGCAACGGCTACCCCGGCTTCGTGGCCGGCGCCACCTTCGCCCAGGCCCTGGGCTGGACCGGCGCCCGGGTGTCCTCGGCCTACGCCGCCTGCGCGTCCGGGGCCCAGGCCATCAACAACGCCCGGGCCCAGATCCTGGCCGGCCTGTGCGACGTGGCCCTGGTCGTCGGGGCCGACACCACCCCCAAGGGCTTCTTCAAGCCGGTGGGCGGCGACCGCAAGGACGATCCGGACTGGCTGCGCTTCCACCTCATGGGCGCCACCAACCCCACCTACTTCGCCCTCTACGCCCGTCGGCGGATGGAGCTGTTCGGTGCCACCGAGGCCGACTTCGCCGCCGTCAAGGTGAAGAACGCCCGCCACGGGCTGGAGAACCCGTACGCCCGGTACCGCAAGGAGGTGACGGCCGAGGAGGTGCTCGCCTCCCCCATGGTCGCCGACCCGCTCCGCCTGCTCGAGATCTGCGCCACCTCCGACGGCGGCGCCGCCCTGGTGCTCTGCTCGACGGAGTTCGCCAAGAAGCACGCCGGCACCCGGGACCTCGTCACCATCGACGCCGTCTCCACCGTCACCCCCCGGTTCCCGCAGGCCGTCATCGAGATGCCCAACTTCTCGACCGACTCGTCGGCCGCCGCGTCCACCGTGGGCCCCACGTTCAAGGAGTCGGTGGCCCTGGCCGCCTACGAGGAGGCCGGCATCGGCCCCGAGGACGTCAGCCTGGCCGAGGTCTACGACCTCTCCTCCGCCCTCGAGCTCGACTGGTACGAGGACATCGGGCTGTGCAAGCAGGGCGAGGCCGAGAAGCTCCTCCGCGACGGCGACACCGCCCTGGGCGGCCGGGTCCCGGTGAACGCCAGCGGGGGCCTGTCCTGCTTCGGCGAGGCCATCCCGGCCCAGGCCATCGCCCAGGTGTGCGAACTGGTCTGGCAGCTGCGGGGCCAGGCCACCGGACGCCAGGTCGAGGGGGCCACGGTCGGCATCACGGCCAACCAGGGCCTGTTCGGCCACGGCTCCTCGGTCATCGTCACCCGGTAGCCGTCCCCCGGGTCGGGAACCCGGCACGTCGGCCCCGGATCGGTGCAGTTCAGCGTCCGCCCGAGCGCATGCGCTCGGCGGCGTCCTCCGGCATCCCGTACGGCATGGACCGTTCGTGGACCAGCGCCTCGGCCCGGGTGCGCCCGCCCCGGTCGGCCATCAGCCGCTTGTCGATCCGGTTGGTGCCCCACGAGTTGGCGAGGATCCTGCCGGCCAGGTCGCCGACCGCCGCGTCCAGGCCCTCGTCGGGCACACACTGGTCGACCAGGCCGATGGCGAGCGCCTCGGTGCCCCCCACCCGTTGGCTGGTGAACATCAGGCGCTTGGCCGTCGACCGTCCCACCCGTTCGGGCAGGCGCACCGACATGCCCCAGATCGGGGCCAGGCCCCACTGGCCGTGGGTGTCGCCGAGGGTGGTCGTCTCGGCTGCGATGAGGAAGTCGCAGGCCAGGGCCAGCTCCAGGCCCCCGGTGAAGCAGTGCCCGTGGAGCCGGGCGATGGTGGGTTGGGGCAGATCCTCCAGCGCGTCGATCGTCTCCGGTTCGTAGTGCCGGCTCGGGGCCCGCTCGCCGGTCGAGATGGCGTCGAGGTCGTGGCCGGCACAGAACGACCGGCCGGCCCCCTCCACGACCACGCACCCCACCGACGGGTCGGCGGCGATGTCCTCCAGATGGCCGCGCAGGGCCACGAACACGGCCGGGGTCAGGGCGTTGAGCTTCTCGGGCCGGTTCAGCGTGAGGGTGGTCAGTCCCTCGGCGTCGCGGCGGAGCACGAGTGCGTCGGTCATGGGCGGCGGGCGTCCCGCCCGGGGCCGGCGAGGGAGGGACGGGGCCCGTCCCGCCGACGGTCGGCTCCCTCCGCGGGTCGGGCCACGGCTACCCGTTCACCAGGATGATCTTGCCGAGCTTGCCCCCGGCCGCGAAGCGGTCGTAGGCGGCGGTGGCCTCGGCCATCGGGAAGGTGGCCGCCACCGGCACGGTGACCGCCCCCGTCCCCAGCAGGTGCACCGACCGGGACTCGACCAGCCGGGCCACCTCCGCCTTCTCCTCGACCGAGCGGGCCCGCAGCGTCGATCCCCCGATGGTCGCCCGGGTCCCCATCACGGCCAGGAGGTTGACCTCGGCCTTCGCCCCCGCCCCCACGCCGATGACCACCACGTGGGCCCGGTGGGCCAGGTGGGGCAGGACGGCCTCCACGCCGGGGGCGCCCACCAACTCGAGGGAGACGTCGTAGGGGCCGAACTCGCCGACCTGGTCGGGCAGGATCACCTCGTCGGCCCCCAGGGCCCGGACCTGGTCGTGGAGGTCGGCGTTCCGCACGGTCGCCACCACCCGGGCACCGGCCACCGCGGCCAGTTGCACCGCGGCGGTGCCCACCCCACCGGCCGCCCCCGAGATGAGGACCGTCTTGCCCTCGGACAGCTGCGCCTGGGTGAACAGGGCGTCCTGCGCGGTCGAGAACACCTCCGCGAAGCCTCCGGCGGCCACCAGGTCGAACCCCTCGGGCACGGCCAGCAGCCCCGACTCGGGCACGGCCACCGACTCGGCCTGGCCGCCGCCCCCGCAGATGCCCATGACCCGGTCGCCCACCGCGAACCGCGTGGTGCCCGTCCCCCAGGGCACGGACCACACCGGAGAACTCCATGCCCGGGATGTCGGCCGGCCACCCGGGCGGGGCGGGGTAGAAGCCCCTGCGCTGCAGGAGGTCGGCCCCGTTGATGCCGGCCGCCGCTACGGCCACCACCACCTCTCCCGGTCCGGGGGTGGGATCGGGGTGCTCGTTCCACGCCAGGTCCCCGTCGACGATGGTCACCGCACGCATGACCCCAGGGTACCGGGCTACTCCCCGGCGGTCCTGTGGTCTGCTCGCGCCCGTAGTGACTACAATAGTGGTCATGACCGAGACACTCCCCCTGGCGCAGATCAAGGCCCATCTGTCCGAGATCGTCGATCGCGTCGAGCGGGAGCACGACCGCGTCGTCCTCACCCGCAACGGTCGTGCCGCCGCGGTGATCATCAGCCCCGACGACCTCGCCGTTCTCGAGGACACGCTCGAACTCCTGTCCGACCCGGTAGCCATGGACGAGATCCGGGTGGCTCGTCAGGAGATCAGCGACGGCCACACCGTCGACGCCGACGCACTGCGCGCCAAGTACCTCGACCGTTGAGCCTGGACGGCTACCGCCTGGTCGTGGCCGCCAGCGCGGAGCGATCGCTCGGGCGCCTTCCCGACCGGGTCGCGGCTGCCGTCGTCGAGTTCATGGTCGGACCGCTGCGGGAGGCCCCTCGGCGGGTGGGGCACCCCTTGCGGCGCGAGCTCGCGGGCCTGTGGTCGGCCCGACGGGGGGTCTACCGCGTCGTCTACGAGATCGACGATGAAGCGGCAGAGGTCCGGGTGCTCCGCATCGATCATCGTGCCGACGTCTACCGGACGCGGCGAAGTCCGGTCGGCACCGCCGGTCGGGCACTCCTAGTCTGGAGGCGGAGGCCGGGAGATGACCATCGATCCGCTCGAGGACCACGTGGACGAGGGGACCGAGTTGGCCGCGCCCCGGGCCCAGGGCCGCCGCGCCCTCCACGACGACGTCTTCCCCGACCCCACGGCCGGCATGGTCCTGCACCGGGTGCTGGCCATGTCGGCGAGGACCTTCCTCCTCAACGACCTGGGCGACGAGCTCGACGACGAGCGCAAGCGCACCGGCACGGTCGACGCCCTCCACCTGTCCATGGGCACCAGGCCGCTGTGGGCCCAGTCCGCCGTCGAGTCGCTCAAGGGCACCGAGCGCCGGGCCGACCCGGTCGAGCGCGTCCACCAGACCCGGGTGGCCATGCGGCGCATCCGCTCGAACCTGCGGACCTTCCGGCTCCTCCTCGACCCCGGCTGGGGCACGGCCCTGCGGGCCGAGCTCGCCTGGTACGGCAACGAGCTGGGCCGCTCCCGCGACCTCGAGCTGCTGGCCGGGATGGTCACCGAGCGCGGTCCCGACGTCCTGGAGGCCACCGAAGTGGCCCGGATCGTCTCGATCATCGACTGGCGCCGCGCCGAGGTGGCCGACCAGCTGGCCACCGAGCGGGCCGGGCCCCGTCGGTTCCACCTGACCGAGCAGATGATGGTCCTGTGGGAGGGCCCGGCGTTCAAGGCCAAAGCCACGCGGTCCGCCTCCGAGGTCCTGCCGGCCATGCTCCACCGGTCCTGGCACGATCTGCGGGGTGCCGCCCGCAAGGCCCGCAAGGACCCGTCCGACGTCCACCTCCACCAGCTCCGCATCCGCCTGAAGGACCTCCGCTACGGGGCGGACACCGTGGCCCTCGTCGAGGGCGGCCCGGCCCGCCGGACGGCCAAGGCGGCCGAGCGCCTGCAGAGCAAGCTCGGCGACCTGCACGACGCGGTGTTCTCCATCGCCTGGCTGGAGTCCCTGGCCGCCGACCAGCCCGACCTGGCCGATGCCGCCGCACGCCTGGCGGCCGTCCAGCGGGAGCGGGCCGACGAGACCCGCAAGGGCTGGAAGCGCGAGCTCAAGGTCGTCGAGCGCCGGTGGCGGCGCTGGCAGGGCTGAGTCCGCTCCCGGCGCGCCCCGATCACGGGGCGGATGGCCTCAGGTGGCGGCGTCGCTGCCGCGGAGGGGGACCCACAGGCGGATGCCGCCCAGGATGCCGGCCGTGTTGTCGACCACGGTCACGTCGTCGGGCAGGTGGTGGCGGAGGACCCGTCGCGAGTTGCCCCCGCCGATGTAGAGGTGGTCGAAGAGGGTGAGGGCCCGCATGTTGTCGATGGCCTTCATCACCCGCTTGTTCCACCGGGTCTCGCCGATCTCCTTGCGGGTGGCCTCGCCCAACTGGTCGTCGTAGGTCTCGCCCTTGCGGAAGGGCTGGTGGGCGATCTCCAGGTGGGGCAGGAGCTCGCCGTCGTAGAAGAGCCCGGTGCCGAACCCGGTGCCCAGGGTGATGACCAGCTCGAGGCCCTGGCCGGTGACCACGGCCGCCCCCTGGATGTCGGCGTCGTTGGCCGCCTTGGTGGGGATGCCGAACTCCCGGGACAGGTCCCCGGCCAGGTCGAACCGGGACCACTGCTGCTCCAGGTGGTGATCGACGGCGCTGCCCGGGCCGCTGACGGTGCTGAAGTGGGGTGCCGACAGCACCACGCCGGCCCGCACCATGCCCGGGAAGCCGACCGAGGCCCGCGCCGCGGTCGGCAGCGGTCCGATCAGCTTCTTCAACGAGGCCACCAGCCGGTCGGGGGGCAGCGGGTAGGGGGTCGGGATCTTGACCCGGTCGGCCACCATGGCCCCCTTGGCGTCCAGCACCGACGCCTTGAGCCCGGTGCCCCCGATGTCGATGGCCAGGGTGAAGGGGTGCTCGGGGGCGGCCTGGGCCTCGGCGGCGTGGGCGGCGACGTCGCGGACGCCCTGGGGGCCGGAGGGCACCGCCCCGGAATCACTGGAGGTCATCCCCCGACGGTAATCCCCTCAGCATCGACCGGGGGACGGCGGGGGCCCGTCGGTCCCGTCACCGGCCTCCCGGTGCCCCCGGGCGGGGCGGGGTCGGCGGCGGTAGCGTCGGTCCATGACCGAACCGTGGCTCGAAGACGCCTGCTCGCTGGTCGATGCCTTCCGGGCGAAGACCCTCAGTCCCGCCGAGGCCCTCGAGGCCTCCCTGGCCGCCATCGGGGCCTCCGACCTGAACGCCTTCTCGCTGGTCGACGCCGACGCGGCCCGGGCCCAGGCCGGGGCGGCCGACGTGTCCCTCCCCTTCGGCGGCGTGCCCATCGGGGTGAAGGAGCTGGAGCCGGTGGAGGGATGGCCCTTCACCGAGGCGTCGCTGGTCTTCGCCGACCGGACGTCCGAGTTCGACTCGACCCACGTCACCCGCCTGCGTGCCGCGGGTGCCGTCCTGGCCGGCCAGACCACCGCCTCGGAGTTCGGCGGGGTCAACTGCACCGCCACCAAGCTGCACGGCATCACCCGCAACCCGTGGGACACCGAGCGCACCCCGGGCGGGTCCTCGGGCGGGTCGGCCGCCGCGGTGGCCGGCGGGCTGCTCCCCATCGCCACCGGTGGGGACGGCGGCGGGTCGATCCGCATCCCGGCCGGGTTCACCGGACTGTTCGGGCTCAAGTCGACCTACGGGCGCATCCCCCGGGGCCCGAGGACCCTGCAGCCCCCGCTGACCGTGACCCTGGGCTGCGTGTCGCGCTCGGTCCGCGACGCGGCCCGGTGGTTCGACGTGTGCAACGGCTTCGACGCCCGCGACACCCTCAGCCTGCCCCGGGTCTCGGGCTGGGAGGCGGGGCTCGGACAGCTTCGACCTGGCGGGCAGGCGCGCCGTCGTCTCGGTGGACCTGGGGGCCGCCATCGTCGAGCCCCGCGTCGCCGCCCTGGTCGTCGAGGCGGCCGAGGCGCTCATCCGCGACGCCGGGCTGAAGCAGGTCGACGTGGTCGTCCAGCTCCCCCAGGGCGGCCTCGAGTGGGCCCTGTCCAACCTGGTCGGCCTGGTGGAGGAGCTGGGCGACCGGTACCCGGCGTGCAACGACGACCTCACCCCCGAGATCCAGATCGGCATGAACCTGGCCTCCCACCACTACTCGGTGGAGTCGGCCGGCAAGGCCGACGCCTTCCGGGTGGCCCTCAACGAGCAGATGGCCGACATCTTCGAGCAGGCCGACTTCGTCTTCGCCGCCACCAACCCGGACATTGCCTTCGCGGCCGGCGGGCCCATGCCCACCACGGTGGGCGACGTCGACCTCATCGCCACCTACGGGTTCGACCGGGCCATCGGCAACAACGGGGCCCTGACCATCCCGGCCAACCTGTCGGGCCTGCCCGCCGTCTCCATCCCGGTCGGGACGGTCGACGGCGCCCCGGTCGGCATGCAGGTCATCGGGAGGCACCACGAGGAGCAGCTCCTGCTGGACCTGGCCCGCGTCGTCGAGCGCGAGCGACCGTGGCCCCTGGTGGCACCCGGCGTCCCCTCCTGAGCCGGCACCGCTGATCCGGCACGCGGCCGGCCGGCCCGACACCCCGGGATGGTCCGGTCAGGTAGAACAGGGCCATGCGCGTCGAACTCTGGGTCCCCACCGCCTCACCGATCTCCACACCGGAGCTGCTGGCCACCATCGGCCGCGAGGCCGAGGAGCGCGGCTTCTCCTGCCTGTGGGTGGGCGAGCACGTGGTGCTGTTCGAGGAGTACGCCTCCTCCTACCCGTACGCCGACGACGGCAAGATCCCGGCGCCGCCGGGCACCGGGCTGCTCGAGCCCCTCAACACCCTGGCCTTCCTGGCCGCCCACACCACCACCGTCCGGCTGGGCACGGCCATGGTGCTGCTGCCCCAACGCAACCCGGTGTACACGGCCAAGGAGGTGGCCACCCTCGACTGGCTGTCCGGCGGACGGGTCGACCTCGGGATCGGCGTGGGCTGGCTGGAGGAGGAGTTCCGGGCCGTCAACGTGTCCTGGCCGCAGCGGGGCCGGCGCACCGACGAGTACCTCGACATCCTGCACACGCTGTGGACCGACGAGACCTCGCGGTACGAGGGCGAGTTCTACTCGCTCAACCCGTGCCAGATGTTCCCGAAGCCCGTCCAGAGCCCACTGCCCATCCACATCGGCGGAGAGTCGGACGCCGCGCTGCGGCGCGTGGCCCGCGCCGGGGACGGCTGGCACACGTTCAACCGCGCCCCCGGCGACCTGGCCGAGCCGCTGGGCAAGCTCGACGGCCTGTTGGCCGGGCACGGGCGGAGCCGCTCGGACATCACCGTCACCGTCTGCCCGTACTTCCAACCCCTGGACGCGGACATCGCCGAGGGCTACGCCGAGGCCGGGGCCGACGCGGTGTCCGCCCTGGTCATCCCCATGGACGAGGACTCGGTGCGGACCCAGCTCGACGCCCTGATCCCGGTCCAGGAGCGGCGCCGCGTCCCTGGCCGGGTGACCGTCGGCCCTCCGCCGCGCCGGGCCGGCATCCCTAGGCTGGCACCACCACAAACCAAAGGACCCCACCATGTCTCCAGTCGCCCTCATCACCGGCACGTCGTCGGGCATCGGACTCTCCTCGGCCGTGGCCGCGGCCAGGCACGGCTTCACCACCGTCGCCACCCTGCGCGACCCGTCCAAGGACGGTGCCCTGCGGGCGGCGGCCGAGGCGGCCGGCGTGACCCTCGACGTCCGCCGGCTCGACGTGGTGGACGAGCGCTCGATCGCCACGTGCATCGACGCCGTGGTGGCCGAGCACGGCTCGCTCGACGTCCTGGTCAACAACGCCGGACGGGGCTTCGTGGGCACCATCGAGCAGGTCTCCATGGACGACATGCGCGCCATCATGGAGGTCAACTTCTTCGGCGTGGTGGCCACCACCAAGGCGGCCCTGCCGCACCTGCGGGCCTCCCACGGCCGGGTGATCACGGTGACCAGCGTGGGCGGGGTGGTCGGCCAGCCCTTCAACGAGGCCTACTGCGCGGCCAAGTTCGCCGTGGAGGGGTTCATGGAGAGCCTCGCCCCGGTGGCCGCCACCGTCGGCGTCCACGTGTCGGTCATCGAGCCGGGCCCGGTGGCCACCGAGTTCGTCAACAACGTCGGGGTCGACGTCGACAAGCTGTTCGCCGAAGGCGGCGAGTACACCCCGGCCATGCAGGCCTACCTGACCCACGTGATGGCCGAGTTCGCCAACCCCGAGTCCGCCCAGACCGGTGACGACGTCGCCGAGACGGTGCTGGCCGCCATGGTGACCGACTCGGCCGCCTTCCGGCACCAGACGTCCCACTGGGCCAGGACGTTCACCGGGTACAAGCTGAGCGACCACGACGGATCGGCCGTGGTGGGGATGACGTCGGACTGGGTGAAGTAGCCCGACGGTCCGGGTCAGTGGGCGACCCAGCCCACCGTTCCGAGGCACATCTCGTCCGACGAGCCGTCGCCCCACGTCACGTAGCGCGGGGGCAGCTTGCGGAGCGAGGGGAGCTCCTGGCGCAGCGTCGGGTCGTAGGTGCAGGACACCTGGACCTTGTCCCCCGGTCGGGCCCACGTGCCGGCCGGCGCCGGATAGGAGACCTGGCCGTCGAAGTTGTAGTGGGCCACGTCGGCCAGCTTCGTGGTCGTCGACCCGTGGACGAGGGTGATCGTCTCGGACTGGCCGAGCAGGTGCATGTGGGGGGTCGAGCCGAGGATGTGCTCGGGCTTGTCGACCGTCCAGGTACAGGTGGTCGTGACCAGCCGGCCGTCGATCTGCGGGTGGGCCGCGTCGTGGTCGCCCCCGCACGCCATCTCGATGGCGTCGAGGAGCACCTTGGCCTGGACCCCGGTGCGGGCCACCAGGTCGTCGATGGAGGCCTGGCGGTCGCACAGCGGACCGGTCACCCCCGCCGGGCAGGGCAGGTCGGGCGGGGCCACGTACTTGGTGGCCTGGAGCTCCTGGAGGTGGGAGCCGGCCGCCGGCACGGTGGTGATCCGCACCCGGCTCTGGTCGGGGGAGGTGCCGGCCAGCAGGTTGTAGTGGATCTGCATGACCACCAGGCTCCCGGCCGGCATGGAGATGCCGGTGCCCGCGGGGGTGGCGTGGGACACGATCGGGCCCGGGGCCCAGCCGCCCAGCCAGGTGGTGTTGTCGAACGTGCCGTTGGGGTTGAGGGGCGCCCCGAAGCAGCTCCAGCCGTTGCCGTGGCTCCCGGCGTCGAGGGCCCGGGCCTCGGACACCTGCGACGGCGGGATGAGGAAGTAGATGGCGTGGTGGACTTCCTTGCGGGCCTCGGGCAGGAACTCGCTCGACACCAGGATGCGGTCGGTGGAGAGGTGGGGATCGACGAGGAAGCAGTGGTAGACGTCGGTCGATCCGTTGGTCGCGGCCGTGGTCGGGCTGAACGGGGCGGAAGCCCCGAACGTGTCGGTCACCGACGAGGTCAGTGCGGCCGACCCCACGGTGGACGGGCCGGCGGACGATCCGGTCGAGCAGGCGCCGAGCGTGGCGGCCAGCACGACGCACAGCGCGACGAACGGACGGACGCGCCTCCCCCGATTCGTCATGTCCCCAACGCTACCGGCTCCCGTCCGGGGCCGCCGGATCAGGTCGCATCCTGGGTAGGCTCCCCCTGCGTTCCCCGGCCGCAGGACCGGACGGTGGTGGGGCTCCCCATCCCCGGAGCCGGGCGCATGCACCAGGGACGAGGCGAGCACTGTGGAGATCCGGAACGGTGAGGGGAGAGCGCGAGGCACCGGTGCCACGGGCGCGCCCTGCGATCCGCCTCCCCGCCCTTCCGCCCGGGTCGTGACCTCGGGACGACGGTCGTCGTGACCGCGCCGGATCCACGGTCGTCCGATGCCCGGTCGTCCGGGGTGGGGTCGTCCGGGGTGGTGGTCCTCGGCGCCGGCCGCCAGGCCCTCGAGACCTGCGGCTACCTGACCGAGCTCGGGATCCGGGTCGTGGCCCTCGTCGAGGAGCACGCGCCGCCCTATGCGAGGGACCCCGGCGAGTTCGCCGTCCCGATCGTCACGTTCGCCACCATGCCGGAGGCCCTCGCCGGACTGGCCATGCTTACCGCCGTCGGCGAACCACAGGTCCGCCGGGCCTTCGTGGCCCGGGTGCCCGGGGCGACCTTCACCAACCTGGTCGCACCGGCGGCCTGGGTGTCCCGCACCGCCGGGATCGGGGTCGGGGTGACCATCGCCCCCCAGGCGGCCGTCAACGCCGGCGCCGTGGTCGGGGACCACGTCCTGGTGAACACCGGGGCCGTCGTGAGCCACACCGTCCGGCTCGGCGACCACGTGACCGTCGGGCCCGGGGCGCGGATCGGCGGCGAGACGACCGTCGGCGACGGCACCACCATCGGGATCGGGGCGACGGTCATCGACCACCTCCGGATCGGTGCGGACGCGGTCGTCGCCGCCGGGGCCGTCGTCGTGCGCGACGTGGCCGACGGGACCACGGTGATGGGCGTCCCGGCCCGACCGGTGGACCGGTCGCAGGCGTGACGGCACCGATCCCCTTCCTCCGGCCCACGTTCCCGTCGCCGGAGCAGCTGGCCGAGGCGTTCGTCGAGATCACCGACTCGGGGATCTTCTCCAACGGGGGGCCCGCCGCACGCGGGTTCCGGCACGGGCTGGCCCTCCATCTGGGGTGCGACGCCGACCAGGTATCCCTCACCTCGAGCGGGACCACCGCACTCGAGCTCGCCGTCCAGGCCCTGTTCGACCCGGCCCGGACCCGGGTGCTGGTGGCGTCGTTCACCTTCGCCGCCGGACCGCTGGTCGTCGCCGGGGCCGGCTTCGAGCCGGTCTTCATCGACATCGACCCGGACACGTGGCAGCCGAGCCTCGACCAGGCCCGGGCCTGGTGTGCGACCCAAGCGTCGTCGCTGGCCGGCATCCTGTTGACCTCCACCTTCGGCGTGGCCAACGCCGAGGTCGCCGGGTGGGAGGCGCTGGCCGAGGAGCACGGTGTCCGACTGCTCATCGACTCGGCCGCCGGATTCGGCTCCACCTACGAGGACGGCGAGCCGCTCGGCCTGCGGGGCGACTGCGAGGTGTTCTCCTTCCACGCCACCAAGACCCTGGCCATCGGCGAGGGCGGTGCCGCCCGCTCGCGGTCGGCCGACGTGGCGGCCACCATCGACCGGCTGGCCAACTTCGGCTTCGACACCGAGCGGCGCAGCGTGCTGCGGGGCACGAACGCCAAGCTCTGCGAGCTCTCGGCCAAGATCGGCACGCTGCAACTCGCCGTCCTCCACGACCGGCTCCGGCTCCGCCAGGCGGTCTTCGCCCACTACCGGGCCGGGCTCGAGGCCCTGGGCATCACCTTCCAGCCCCTGGCCGACCGGTCGGCGCTCCCGTTCGTGTCGGCCGCCTTCGACCGGTCCGACCGGCGCGACGCGGCGCAGCGGGCGCTCACCGAGGCCGCCATCGAGACCCGGGACTACTACAACCCACCGGTGCACCGGCACCCGGTGTTCGCCGGCGCCACCGTGCTGGCCGTCGACGCGACCGACGACCTGGCCGGTCGGATACTGTCGCTGCCGATGAGCGACACGCTGACACCCGCCCAGGTGGGACGGGCGTGCGCCGTCGTCGCCGAGGCGGTGGGTGCCGTCGTATGACCGGTGACGAGGGCCCGTTCGTCTTCATCCTGAGTTGGGAGCGCCCGATCTACCTGTGGGTCAGCCTCGACTCGCTCTTCCGTCGGACCCGGACCCCGTGCCGGTTCGTCCTGGTCGACAACGGGTCCACCGATCCCCTGGTCCGCGACGTCATCGCCGGCTTCGACCGGCGGGGGATGTTCCACGCCGTGCACCTCCTGGAGACGAACGAGCCCGGCAACCTGGCCGCCGTCCTCGAGGCGTACCTCCCCCGGGTCGGCTCCCACTTCGCCTACGTCGAGTCCGACATCTCCATCGAGGCGCCGGTCGACGGCTGCTGGCTGGGCACGTTGCTGGCACTGGCCGGGGAGGACCCGAAGCGGGCCATGCTCGGCTCCTACTGCGACCCACGGGACTTCGCCGACATCGAGGCCACCCGTGCGCTCTTCCCGGACCTGGACGAGGAGGCCTACCTCCTCCTGGTGAAGGCCTCGAGCCCCGAGCGGACCCTGTCGGTGGTCCCACCGGACGAGCCGCTGATCTCGCCGTTCAACCCACCGGGGAGGATCCTGCTCCTGCGCACCGAGGCCATCGCCCCCATCGGCATGCGGTCCGACGCCGAACTGCACCGGACCCTGGTCGAGCAGGGCTGGACCACGGGCATCTCGACCGCCGTGCGCCACCGCCACCTCTCCCTCCTGCACGTCTTCGACGAGCCGGCCTACGACATGGCCGGCCGGACCGCCTTCTTCGCCGAATTCGGCGGGCCGATCACCGACGGGCCCGACTCGGGGGCGCCCCCGGAGTCGACGTCACGCCGGCGCTTCCTCCGCCGTCGCCCGTGACCGCAGCCACGGGTCGTCGAACCACGTCCGCAGCGTCAGCCGGGCCGGAGGCAGGTCCCCGTAGACCAGGACCCCCGACCCCGGCGCCACCCGTCGCAGCGCGTCCGGAGGGGCCAGGCGGCGCGTGGTCGGGGACCGGGTCGTGCTCGACCCCGACCGACCACCGGCCGTGACCGCGTCGAGGTGCAGCTCCTCGTCGCCGATGAGGTGGCTGGCGTAGTCCAGGGTGGCCGGGTCGGAGATGCCCGAGAGGAAGAGCTTGGCCCGGTGGTTGTTCACGACGGTGGTGGCCCGGGGACCGAACCGGGCACTGATCTGGGCCAGGTCGTGCCACACGGTCACCAGCTGGATGCCGTGCCCGGCCGCGGTGGCGGCCAGGGTGTCGAGGTCGGGGACGGGGGCGATGTTGGCCGCCTCGTCGAGCACCAGCAGGAGGGGCGGCTCCAGCGGGCGACCGGTCCGGGCCACGCGGTCGTAGGCATGGTCGAGGACCGCCCGGAGCACGCCGACGAACAACGGGGTGAGCCGCCGCTGGTCGTGGGCCGGGGCGCACAGGTAGAGGGTTCCCGACCCGGCCAGCAGCACGGCCGGGTCGAGTCGGGGCGCCCCGTGGGGCGCGGCCCCGGCGAACGGCTCGAGCAGGGTCTCCAGGGTGGTGACGATGGAGCTGCGCTGCCGCTCCTCCTTGGCGAACGCCGAGCGGGCGGCGTCGACGGCCTCCGGCACCCCGGCGTGGAGGAGCAGGTCGAGGACCTCGTCCTCCTCGCCGGTCTCGACCCAGTGGACGACATCGGCCATGTCGCGCTCGGCGGTGGCCGCCGCGAACAGGAGGGGGGCCAGCAGGCGGGACGCGGTGGCGTACCAGAAGTCGCCGTCGGACATGCCGCCCACCTGGGCCCGGCCGACCTCGGTGAGGGTGGCCGCCGCCCGTCGGGCCCCCGGCCACGTGCGCGATGCCGGCAGCGGCGACCAGGCCGAGGCCGACCGGCCGGTCACCCCGGTGGGGTCGAAGCACCGGACCTCGCCGACGCCGCGACGGTGGGCGATGGTGTGCTCGAGCAGGTCGCCCTTGACGCTGGTCGCCACCACCGGACCCTGCCAACCCAGGATGGCCGGGACGGCGAAGCCCGACGTCTTGTGGGACTGGGTGGGGCCGAACACGATCACCGACTGGGCCCGCTCGGCGGCCACCAGCCGGCGACCCGTCCGACCCAGGACCAGGCGGCCGGGCGGCGGCGACCCCGCCGACCGGACCACGAGCCCCCCGAGGTCGCGTGGACGCGCCCACCGGGCCGACCGTGGCGGTGGTCGGCGAGCGGAGCGCGTCGCCCGCCCCGGACTGGCCCCCGGACGGCGGGCGGGGGCCGTGTGGTCCGACCGGCGCGGGCGGTCCGACCGGCGCCGGTGGTCGGGTCGCAGCAGGCCAGCCGCCACCACGGCCACGGTGCCGACGGCCAGGGCGGTGGCCGTCCCCACCCCTACCACCCGTCCCCCCGGGCACCGGGCCCGCCGGTGTCGTCCATGGCCCGGTCGGTGTCGACCAGCCACCGCTCGCCCCGACCCAGCCGGTGCTCGACCAGGAAGGACCGCTGACCCACCTTCCACAGGGCGGTGCCCCGCGGCAGGGTGCTCACCAGGTCGGCCTCGGTGTCGGTCAGGCCGAGCAGCGCACCGGACCGGGTCACCTCCCCCGGCGACTGGGCGTAGACCACCCGGGTCTCCGAGTCGGCCAACAACCCCTCGGCCAGGCCCACCTGCTCGCTGCCGGCGGCACCCACCGAGGCCAGGTCGCTCAACCGGTGGAGCACGGCGATGTTGGCGACGCCCATGGCCCGCGACAGCTTCCACGAGGACTGGAGCCACCGGGCCACGCCCAGGTTGCCGAGGATGGCCCACGCCTCGTCGACCACCAGCAGGATCCGGTTGCGGTGCCGGGCCTCGACCGCGCTCTGCAGCCATGCCGCGGCGCACGCCATCAGGATCCCCAGGGCGGACGAGTGGTAGACGGCGGAGAGGTCGAGGACGACCAGGGGTCCGTCGAGGCGGAGGCCGGGCGTGGTCGGCCCGTCGAACATGCCCCGCAGGTCGCCGTGGACCAGTCGGCGCAGCTCGAGGGCCACGTCCCGGCCGTCCTCCACCAGCTCGGCCCGACTGGTGCGCAGGTCGGCCGCGGCCTCCGGCACCGGGTCGAGGAGCGCGTCGACCACCTGGGGGAGGGTGGGCGAGGCCATCGACGCACGCCGCGAGGTGGCGTCCGCCGCGGCCAGGGCGGCGTCGATGGCCGCCCGCTCCCGGGGGGCGAGGTCGCGTCCCAGGCAGGACACGGCCAACGACGCGGTCAGTGCGGTGCGGCGCACGGCTGCGGCGTCGCCCAGCGGATGCGCAGTCGGGCCACCGGCGGCCGGATGGCCGGTCGCCGTGTCGAGCGGGTTGAGCCGGACCGGACCGCCGGGGCGCAGGGCCACGGGGACCACGCCCCATGCCTCGCACAGTGGTCCGTACTCCCCCTTCGGGTCGATCACCCAGGCGCTGCGCCCGAACACCGCCTGTCGCCACAGGTAGGACTTCACGAAGCTGCTCTTGCCCCGGCCGATCTGGCCGATCACCACCATGTTCGGATTCGTCACCACGCCGGCCCGGTAGAGGGCGAACGGGTCGTAGACGAACGAGCCCCCCAGCACGTCGCGTCCGATCAGCACACCGGCGTGCCCGAGCCCGGCCTCGGCCACCAGCGGGTAGGCGGCGCACAGGTGGCGGGTGGTGGCCACGTGGGCCGGCAGGCCCGGAGGGAGGCGGGGCGCGAGCAGGCTCACGACAGGCCCCGGCCGAGCGGGAGCAGGCAGAGCAGGGCGGCGTCCTGTTGGCCGTAGAGCCGTCGGACGTCGAGCCGCGCCTGTCCGGCCGCCTGTTCGAGGGCGGCGCACGCCGTGGCCAGCTCGGCCCCCGTGTCGGCGGTCACGCCGACGTAGCCGGAGTAGCGGAACTGGGCGTGCCCGTCGGCCAGCTCGACGTCGCGCTCGTCGACGCTCTGGCGCTCGCGGGTGTGCCGGGCCGACGTGAGGAAGCCGTTGCGGCGCCGCAGCTCGCCGTCGGCCAGACCGGCCGTGCGGGCCTGGGCCACCTGGCGGGCGGCGCGGGCCGGGTCGACCGGCTCCATGACCACCGACAGGGTGCGGCGCAACGGGGCGAAGAGGAGGGGCCCCAGGAAGTCGGGCTGGACGTCGACCCGGGGCCACTCGGCCACCCAGTAGGTGGCGTGCCAGGTCCCGTCCGTGCGCACCGCGTCCCACGCCGCCTCGGTGCCCATCGGCCACGGTGTCGCGTCGGTCGCCGGAACGCCGGTCGCCGCGCCGGACCCGTCGGGCGCGGCCAGGACCGCCTCGGTCAGCACGCCGGCCAGGCCGGTCCGGTCGAGCACCCCGTCCACCCCGACGTCCACCCCCGCCAACGTGGTCCGCACGGCCGCCACCTCGCGGGCCAGGACACAGAGCGCCCCACCCTGTCCCCCGCCGGCCGAGCGGATGGCCCGGGCGGACCGGCCCCGGTGCACGGTCACCGCCACCAGGACCCGGTGTCGCCGGGTGACCGGCGACGCCTCGTCGAGCATGGCCCGGTAGGAGCGGGCGGCCGGCGCGTCATCGTCCAGCACCCCGTGGTCGTCGAGGTGGCCCCGGACGGCACCGCCGTCGTCGGGCAGGCAGGTCTCCACCCACTGGAGCCGGTGGACGGCCGACCCGTCCCGGGCCAACGACGCCAGCACCCGGGCCCAGCCGGCCACCCGGTGGTCCTGGTCCGCCGGGCCGAGCAGGGCGAAGCTGTGCCCCCGCACGGCCAGGACGGCGGTGACCGTGCGGGCCCGGTCGTCGAGCACGACCCCCATGCCCGACCCGTCGGCGTCGTCCCCTCCGGCGTCCACCACACGGAGTCCGTCGAACACCGAGGCGGCCCGGGGCCGGCCGGTGCCCGGCGTCGGTCGGGCGCCGCGTCGACCGTCGGCCGACACCGAGGCACCGGTGGCCGGGCCGGGGGCGGGCTGGAAGCGGTGACCGGTGGCCCCCGCCCACCCCCAGCGGACCACCACCGGGAGCCACTGCTCACCCGTCCGCCCGGCGATGGGCCAGAAGGCCGCGGCCACGGCCGCGCCCACGAGGAGCACGGCGACCAGGACGCCGCCCGGCGACGGCCGGCTCCGGACGGCCAGGACGGCGAGGACGAGCCCGACGGCCACGGCACCCACCTGGCCGGCCCGCCACCCGGCGATCACCCCGCGTCGCTCCAACGGTGGGAACCGGTAGCGGACCCGCCCCGTCCCGTGCGCCTCGTCGCTCATCCCGGACCACCGTCACGCCGTTGGTCGCCCCCGATGATCACGGGGCCGAGGTGGTCCCGTCCGAGGTGGTCCGGACGGACCGCGCCCGACTGCCGCGGCAGCGGCCGGACGTAGGTGACGCCGGGCCGCAGCGGCCGCAGGTCGTCCGGCGGCCCGCCGGACGGAGCGCTCGCGGCCGCGGCGTCCTCGTCCCGGAAGGGATCGAGCCCGGCGGCCAGGTCGGCCAGCCTCCGGTTCGTCAGTGCGGATCCGGGTGACGGCCTCCACATCGGGATGGAGCTGCCCGGCGGATAGACCGGCTCGTAGTCCTCGTCGTCGCCGTCGGTCGGAGCGGCCGACGTCCCGCCCGCACCAGCCCGGCCTCCACCGGCGCCGCCTCCACCAGCCCGGCTCCACCGGGGCCGCCGCGGCTCACACCCCGGCCGCCGATCGCCCGGAGCCTCCCGGTCCCGGCGGTCCGGACGCACCCGAGGCCCGGCCGGCGATCACCCCGACGGCCCCCGAGGCCAGCGAACCCGCCCCGGTCGCCCGCAGGGCCACGTTGGCCAGCCCGGTGGCCGGCGCGGCGCCCGCGTGCCGGGCGCGCTGGCTCAGGCCTTCGAGGTGGCCGACCGCCCCCGCTTCGAGGAACGGGAGGAGCCGGAACAGGGACCACGGGGCCAGCCCGGCCAACAGGAGCAGGGCCGCGCCCCCGAGGACCGAGGCGAACCCGGCGCCCGGCGGGGCGGACGACCCCGACGGGGTGGACCCGGTGCCTCCGGCCAGGGCGCCGACGGCCAGGCTGAGCACGGCCACGATCACCAACTTGGACAGCACCAGGGCGGCCAGGGTGTCGGCCAGTCGTCGGCTCCAGTGGGAGATGGCCGGCCAGGCCAGCCCGGCCAGGGCGAGGGGGAGGAAGAGCACGGCCACGTAGACGGCGGCCGACCGCAGGAGCAGCTCGAGCCAGACCAGCACCGCCCCGACGACCACGGCGATCCCCCCGAGGAAGAGCACGAAGGTCGGGGCGGCGGGCTGTCCGGCGACCCCCGCCGGGGTGAGGGCGGCGGCCACGGTGGCCATGAAGTGGCCGGTGTCGACGCCGGCCCCGCCGGAGACCGCGGCGCACAGGGAGTCGGTCACGGCCAGCCCGATCTGGACCAGGGTGACCGACACCGCGGTGAGCAGGATGGCGAGCGGCACGTTGACGAGCACCGACCGCAGGAGCAGGGCGGCGCTCTGGCGGTAGAGGGCCTGGAGGATCCCGAGCAGCAGCAGCGGCACGATCACCACGCCGGCCAGCCCGGCCATGGTGGCGAAGTGGGCCCGGAACCACGGGGCGCCGAGGTCGATGGCGGTCGACGCCGAGAGCACCCCGCCGATCTGCGCCAGCAGCCACACCGCGCCGCCGGTCACCCACCCGCTCACCGCGTCGAGCACGCTGCCCACCCCGAACCCGACCACCGACCCGACGGCACCCGACGCCGCGTCGGCCACCCCGTTGGCCGCGCTGCACACCGGGCCGAGCCCGGTGGCGCCGAGCGCGCCGGCCACCGGCGAGCAGACCCCCGAGGGCACGGCCGGCAGGCCCACCAGAGGGCGACACTCAGTGCACGCCCTGACCGGTCGAGAAGAAGAAGTTCACGATGGCCGGTCCGGCCCCGATCAGCAGGGCCGCGAACCCCGACACCAGCACCGCCTTCCGGCCGCTGTAGGACTGCTGGTAGTTCTGGCTGTGGGCCCCCAGCGCCCAGGCGGCGGCCCCGACGAGCAGGCCGACCAACGACAGGGCGAGCGCCCAACCGCCGAGGCCGTCGGTCAGCTTCTGCAGCACCTGCCCGCCGGGCAGCTGGCTCGGGTCCGGGGTCATCGAGACGGCGGTCAGGGGGTGGTGGACCAGGGCGGAGAGGGGGTGGTTCGGCATCGACCTACCCTATGTTCCGTTTCACCGTGTATCAAGATGTTTCAATGCATTTCATGTCTTTTCCTGTTCAGTATTCGGGGCTGGTCACCCCCCGTGGCTGGGCCTGCCACACTTGGAGCCGTGAAGCCGTACGTGATCGGGTACATCGTGGTGGGCGTGGCGGCGGTGGTCGCCGCGGTGATCGCCTTCCAGGTCGGGCGGCGCTCCGGGCGCCGCAGCCTGCAGCAACGCCTCACCGCCCTCTCCAACCGGCTCGGCGTGGAGGCCCCCGACGACGGGGGCATGGAGCCCATCCTCAGCCACCTGGAGAAGGTGGCCGGCGACGCCGCCGAGGCCGTGACCGAGGCCAGCTCGGACGCCATCCGGCTCCGTCGGGCCCTCGACACCCTGACCCAGGGGGTCATCGTGTGCGACGAGAACGGCGAGGTGGCCTTCCGCAACGCCCGGGCGGTGGCCCTCATGAACAACCGGCACGGGGACGCCCTGGCCGCCCAGGCCGTGACCGAGCTCCTGGAGAACGCCTGGCAGGAGGGCTCGGCCGAGCGGACCCTGGACCTGTACGGGCCGCCGCGCCAGACGCTGGCCGTGCGCACCCGGCTGATCGACGACGGCCGCCGGCCGCTCGGGGTCATCGCCATCATCGAGGACGTGTCCGAGCGCCGTCGCCTGGAGGAGATCCGCCGCGACTTCGTGGCCAACGTCAGCCACGAGCTGAAGACCCCCATCGGCGCCCTCGGCCTCCTGGCCGAGACCCTGACCGTGGAGCCCGACCCCGAGGTCGCCCAGCGCCTCGCCTCGCGCATCCACGCCGAGGCCTTCCGGGTCAGCCGGATCATCGACGACCTGCTCGACCTCAGCCGGATCGAGTCCGAGGAGACCCCGCCCCGCGAGCCGATCTACATCAACCTGGTCATGGCCGAGGCCGTGGAGCGGGTCCGCAGTGCCGCCGAGCAGCGCCACATCACCATCGAACTCGACGAGCCCGACCCCCCGGTCCACGTGGTGGGCGACCGCCGCCAGCTGGTGTCGGCCATCCACAGCCTGCTGGAGAACGCCGTGACCTTCTCCTACGAGGACGCCGTGGTGGTGGTGTCGGCGTCCCAGGCCGACGGCGAGATCCGGCTGTCGGTGGCCGACACCGGGGTCGGCATCCCCACCCGCGACCTCGAGCGCATCTTCGAGCGCTTCTACCGGGTGGACCACGGCCGCAGCCGGTCGACCGGCGGCACCGGGCTCGGCCTGTCCATCGTCCGCCACGTGGCCAGCAACCACCAGGGCCGGGTCGAAGTCGACTCGCGGGAGGGCGAGGGGTCCACCTTCACCCTGGTCCTCCCGAACCCGCCGGAGTACACCGCTTGACCCGGGGGCCCGGGTCGCAGTGGCCAAGTGACTCCAGGTGCGCAAGAGTGACGGCGTGAGCAAGGACGACAAGGGGAAGGCGGACCCCGGGGTCCCCACCCAGACCCGGGTGCTCCTGGCCGAGGACGACGAGTCGTTCGTCGACGCCCTGGTGATCGGACTGGCCCGCGAGGGCTTCGACGTGACCGTCGCCGTCGACGGCCCCGAGGCGCTCCGCCTCTTCGCCGAGGTGGAGCCCGACCTGGTGCTCCTCGACCTGATGCTCCCCCGCCTGTCGGGCATCGACGTGTGCCGTTCCATCCGGGCCCACTCGACCGTGCCGATCATCATGGTCACGGCCAAGGGCACCGAGATCGACACGGTGGTCGGCCTCGAGGTCGGCGCCGACGACTACGTGACCAAGCCCTACCGCCTCCGCGAGCTGGTGGCCCGGATGCGGGCCGTCCTGCGCCGGACCCCGGGCGACGGCGACTCCTCCGATCCGGGGCATCCCGCCGACGGGCCGACGGAGCGACGCCGCCCCGTCCGGTCGGTCGGCCGAGCGGCGCCTCGACCCCGGCTCGGTCCTCGCGGCCGGCGGCATCCAGGTCGACGTGGACCGCCACCTGGTGTTCATCCGGGGTGACGAGGTCCACCTGCGCCGCAAGGAGTTCGAGCTCCTGTCGCTGCTGATGGAGAACGCCGGCCGGCTGCTCACCCGCGACGTGCTGATCGACCGCATCTGGGGCTCCGACTACTTCGGCGACACCAAGACCCTCGACGTGCACATCAAGCGCCTGCGGACCCACATCGAGGAGGACCCCTCCTCCCCCAAGCTGATCACCACCATCCGAGGGGTCGGCTACCGCTTCGACGCCACGCGCGACTGAGCCGTCCATCCGGTCCGCCTGGTCCGCCCGGTCCGGGCGAAGGGTGCGGCCCGACGCCGCCCGCCTCAGCCCCTGGCCGGGATGACGCGCTCGCCCCGCAGGTAGGGGGCGAGCACCTCGGGCAGGACCACCGAGCCGTCGGCCTGGCGCCCGGTCTCCACCAGGGCCGCCCAGATCCGGGCCCAGGCCAGGGCCGAGCCGTTGAGGGTGTGCACGAACGCCGGGGTGCCACCACCCTCGGGCCGGTAGCGGATGTTGGCCCGGCGGGCCTGGTAGTCGGTGCACCAGCTGACCGACGACACCTCGAGCCACATGTCGACGCCGGGCGAGTAGACCTCGAGGTCGAAGGTGCGGGCCGCCGAGTTCCCGATGTCGCCCGCGCAGAGGTCGAGCACCCGGTACTGCAGGCCGAGCTGGCGCAGCAGCGACTCGGCCCGGGCCACCATCGACTCGAGCAGGGCCGGCGCCTGGTCGGGGGTCGAGTAGGCGAACAGCTCCACCTTGTCGAACTCGTGGACCCGCAGCAGGCCACGCGTGTCGCGACCGGCCGCCCCGGCCTCGCGCCGGTAGCAGGCGGTGCCGGCGGTCAGCTTGAGCGGCAGGTCGGCCTCCTCCAGCACGTCGCCCCGCCACATCGACGTCAGCGGCACCTCGGCCGTCGGGATGGCCCACAGGTCGTCGCGCTCGAGGTGGTAGGCCTCCTCCTCGAACTTCGGCAGGTGCCCGGTCGACACCATGGTCCCGGTCAGCACCAGGGTCGGGGGCCGGACCTCCTCGAACTCGTCGGCGTGGCTGTCGAGGGCGAAGGAGGTGAGGGCCCGCAGCAGGCGTGCCCCGAAGCCCCGGTAGAGGGGGAACATCGAGCCGGACAGCTTGGCGCCCCGCTCCATGTCGAGCAGGCCGAGCTCGGTGCCGATCTCCCAGTGGGGGACCCGCTGGGCCTCGGTGAAGGCCGGGGCCACCTCGGGCCACGTGCGCGCCACCACGTTGTCGTCGGGGCCGTCGCCGTCGGGGGCGTCGTCGGCCGGCAGGTTGGGCAGGTAGAGGAGCGCCTCGCGGACCTCCTCCTGGGCGGCCTCGGCCAGCGTGTTGCGCGCCCGCTCCTCGTCCCCCGCCGCCCGGCTCTCGTCGGCCAGCTGCTCGGCCCGGGCGGTGTCGCCGGCCTTGCGGGCCTCGCCCACCTGGCGGGACAGGACCTTGACCGTGGCCCGCAGCTCGTCCCGGGCCCCGACCTCGTTGCGGGCGCCGGCGTCGAGCGCGGCCAGGCGGTCGAGGTCGGCGGGGTCGACCCCGCGGCGGGCCAACGCGGCCTTGACCGCGTCGATGTCATCTCGGACCAGTCGGATATCGATCATGTCGGCACAACGGTAGCGTGACCACCCGTGGACGACGCCGACTCCCCCTCTCCCGACGACGCGACGCGCACCGGGGGCGCGCCGGACGACCGGCCGGCCGTCGAGTGTGACGGGGTGGTCATCCGCTACGGCGCCACGCTGGCCGTCGACCGCCTCTCGTTCCGGGCCCACCGCGGCGAGGTGCTGGCCCTGCTCGGGCCGAACGGCGCCGGCAAGACCAGCACGGTCGAGGCCCTCGAGGGCTACCGGCCCATCGCCGGGGGGACCGTCCGCGTGCTCGGGCTCGATCCCGGCCGCGACCACGCCGCGCTGGTGCCCCGCATCGGGGTCATGCTGCAGAAGGGCGGCGTCTACCCGATGCTCGGGCCGGCCCAGGTGCTCCACCTCTTCGCCGCCTACTACGCCGATCCCGAGGACCCGGACGCCCTCCTCGACCTGGTGGGCCTGGGCCACGCCCGCCGGACGCCCTGGCGACGGCTGTCCGGCGGCGAGCAGCAGCGCCTGTCGTTGGCCCTGGCCCTGGTGGGCAGACCGGAGGTGCTGTTCCTCGACGAGCCCACGGCCGGGGTCGACCCCGAGGGCCGGATCGTGGTGCGGGACCTCATCTCCGCCCAGCGCGACAAGGGACTGTGCGTGCTGCTCACCACCCATGAGCTCGACGAGGCCGAGCGGGTGGCCGACCGGGTGGTCATCGTCGACCGGGGCCGGCTGCTGGCCGAGGGGACCCCGGCCGAGTTGGCGTCGGGGACGGCCGACGGCTCCGTCCGCTTCTCCACCGACGCCGGGCTGGACACGGCGGCACTGGCCGGCGCCATCGCCGTCGGCGCCACCGTCGACGAGGAGCGCCCCGGCGCCTACCGGCTGCGCCTGCCCGCCGGCACCGGGACCCCGGCCGCGGTCGCCGCGTTGGCCGGCTGGCTGGCCGAACGCCACCTCTCCCTCGGTGACCTGCGCACCGGTCAGTCGCTGGAGGAGGCCTACCTGGCCATCACCGGGGCACGCCAGGACGAGGCCCCGGACGATGACGGCCCGGGCGGCACCGGGCGGGGCCGGGGTCGCCGGTCGAGGGGGAGGCGCTGATGCGCCCGCTGTCCGCCCAGCTCCGGGCCGAGGTGACCATGATCTTCACCAACGGCGAGACCCTGTTCCTGACCCTCGGGATCCCGGTGGTCTTCCTGCTGTTCTTCAGCGCCGTCCACGTCCTGCCGACCGGCACGAAGCACCCCGTCGACTTCCTGGTGCCCGGGATCCTGGCCCTGGCCGTCATGTCGACGTCGATGACCGCCCTGTCCATCGGCACCGGATTCGAGCGCGGCTACGGCGTGCTGAAGCGCCTGGGGGCGACCCCCCTCGGCCGGCCGCGGCTGCTGGCCGCCAAGATCCTGGCCGTCCTGGCCGTGGAGGTCCTGCAGGCCGCCGTCCTGGTCGGGGCCGGCGCACTCCTGGGCTGGAACCCGGGTGGACCGGGCGGGGCCGGTGCCCTGGTCGGCCAGGCGCTGGTCGCCATGGTGCTCGGCACGGTGGCCTTCGGCGGGGTGGGCCTCGTCCTGGCCGGCACGCTCAAGCCACTGGTCAACCTGGCCGTGGTGAACGCGCTGTTCGTGGTGCTGCTGCTGTTGGGCGGGATGCTCATCCCGCTGGCCAGGCTCCCCCACTGGCTCGCCGAGCTGTCGCGGCTGCTGCCGGCCGCCGCCCTGTCCGAGGCCCTGCACGGCACCCTGGGCCACGGCGTCCCGGTGTCGGCCCACGACTGGGTGGTCCTGGCCGTATGGGCGGTGGGCGCCCCCGTGGTGGCCGCCGTCACCTTCCGCTGGGAGTAGGGAGCCGCCGGTCGGTCCGACCGGCCCGGCGGACCGTCCCGCTCAGCGACCGCCGACCAGCGTGTGGACCCAACGGTCGAGCTCGCGCTTGGAGACCGGCCCCTGGACATGGCCGACGACGGTGCCCGACTCGTCGATGAAGAACGTGTTGGGCTCGGCGATCAGTCCGTAGGTGTCGGCCGTCACCCGCAGGGTGGCGTCCTGGCCGACCGGGTAGGTGATGCCGGACTGGTGGATGAAGGGGATGGCGTCCGACGGCTGGTCGTTGCCGTCGACGCCCACGAACTGGAGCACCGATCCCTTGGCCTGTTCGGCCCGGGCCGTCGAGGCCAGCAACGGGGTCTCCGTCCGGCACGGGACGCACCACGAGGCGAAGAAGTTGAGGATCACCGGATGGTGGCGGTGCTTGCCGAGCGCATAGAGGTTGACCGGGCCGGCCCCCAGCACCGACGGCAGGGTGAAGTCCGGTGCCGTCGAGCCGACGGGCACCACGCCGCCGGTACCCGCGTTCTTGCCGCTGGTCGAGGTGGCCCCGAGCCCCACGAACAGGAAGACGGCCAACGCGGCGGCCAGGACCAGGCCGATCAGGAAGGCCCGCAGCCGGCGAGGCGGGGCCGTGGGTCGCAGCGGCCGTCGGTGCGGCCGGATGCACCTTCGGGGAGGTCGGTCGTCCCGGCGTCCGGCGGCTCCGTCAATGCTGGACGAAGACGTCGACCGCCATGATGCAGAACAGCAGCGTCAGGTACGTGATCGAGTAGCTGAACAGCTGCATCGACGCCTTCGGGGTGGCCAGCACCCACAGCCGGACGGCCAGCGCGATGAAGCCGGCCCCGAGGAGGGCGGCCGACACCACGTACAGGAGGCCGAGATGGGCCACCGGGGCCAGCAGCAGCGTGCAGCCGACCATGATCACCGTGTAGACGAGGATCTCGATGGCGGTCCGGCGGAAGGTGGCCACCACCGGCATCATCGGCACGTGGGCCGCCTCGTAGTCGTCCTTGTACTTGAAGGCCAGGGCCCAGAAGTGGGGCGGCGTCCACATGAAGATCACGGCGAAGAGCACGATCGGGGTCCAGGCCAGCGAGTCGGTGACCGCCGCCCACCCCACCAGCACCGGCATGGCGCCGGCGGCGCCGCCGATGACGATGTTCTGCTTGCTGGTCCGCTTCAGCCACAGCGTGTAGATGAAGACGTAGAAGAGCGTGGCCGACACGGCCAGCACGGCGGACAGCAGGTTCACCCAGGCCCACAGTTCGACGAACGCCACCACCTCGAGGGTGATGGCGAAGATCAGGGCGTTGCGGGGGGCGATGACCCCGGTGACCAGTGGGCGCTTGGCCGTCCGGTGCATCAGCTTGTCGATGTCCCGGTCGACGTACATGTTGATGGCGTTCGCCCCGCCGGCGGCCAGCGTCCCCCCCAGCAGGGTGGCGATCATCAGCCAGACGTCGGGCATGCCCCCCTTGGCCAGGATCATCGTCGGCAGCGTGGTGATCAGCAGCAGTTCGATGATGCGCGGTTTCGTCAGCGCCACATAGGCACTGACGCGCGCCAGCAGGGACTGGCGAACCGGAATGGCCACGGCTTGGACGGACATCGTCGCCAAGACTAGCCCCAACCACCGATCCGGTCCCGGTCCGGGCGGAGCCCCGATCCGCCGTCCCCCGGTGGGCCGGAGGAGGGGCGGGCCGATACCATCGATGGGCGGTGCCCTCCTCGCGACTCAGCCCCCGTGGCTTCCTCCTCCTGGCCAGGATCTCCCTGGCGGCCATCGTGCTCAACGTGGCCACCGGTGCGGCCGTCCGCCTGTCCGACTCCGGCCTGGGCTGCCCCGACTGGCCGACCTGCTCGCGGCGGCAGCTGACGCCCCCGTCGTCCCTCCACCCGTGGATCGAGTTCGGCAACCGGATGGTGGTCCTGATCCTGGTCGTGGCCTGCGGGCTGACCTACGTGGCCTCGTTCCTCCGGGTGCCGGCCCGCCGGGACCTGCGGTGGCTGTCCGGAGGGCTCGTCCTCGGCGTGCTGGCCGAGGCCGTCTTCGGTGGGGTCGTCGTCTACACCAAGCTCAACGCCTACGTGGTCATGACCCACTTCATGGTGGGGATCGCCCTCCTGACCGTGTCCGTCGTCCTGTGCCTCCGGGCCACCCACGCCCCCGGACGGGGGACGCTGGCCGTGTCGCGGCCGGCGCTGCTGCTCACCCGGGCCTACCTCGTCCTGTTGACCGTGGCCGTGGCGGCCGGCACCGCCACCACCGGGGCCGGGCCCCACGCCGGCGGCAAGGGCGCCAAGCGGGTCGCCGTCGGCCTGGCCGACATGTCCCGGGCCCACGCCGAGGCCGTGTGGGTGACCGCCATCCTCCTCCTGGTCATCCTGTACGTGCTGTGGAAGTCCGACGCCCCGGCCCGCATCCAGGAGTCGGGGCGGATCCTGCTCGGGGTCATGGTGGTCCAGGGGATCATCGGGTACACGCAGTACCTCACCCACCTGCCGAGCCTCCTGGTCGGGATCCACGTGGTGGGGGCGGTGGCGGTGTTCTCGACGGCGCTGTGGTTCCACCACGGCCTGTCCGACCACCGGCCCGAGGCGACCGACGACGGGCCCGCCGATCCGGACGCCGGCGTGGTCAGCGGCGTCACCGAGCCCGTCCGCGAGCCGGCGTGAGGGTGCCCTTCACCCGTCGGCGCCGGGCCGTGCCGTCGGGCGGGCCGCCGCCGACGGTCACCCGGGGGGCACCGCAGACCGCACCCGGCGGTGTGGTGCCGCCCGAGACGGCACCGGTCGGCGACATCGAGACCATCGTCGACCAGGCGACCACCTCGGACCGGCCCTGGCTGGTCATCGTGTGGAACGACCCGATCAACCTCATGTCCTTCGTGACCTTCGTCCTCCAGAAGCTGTTCGGCTACTCGAAGGAGAAGGCCACGTCCCTGATGCTCGACATCCACAACAAGGGCCGGGCCGTGGTCTCCTCGGGCACCCGGGAGCGGGCCGAGCTCGACGTCTACCGCCTCCACGAGCACGGGCTGTGGGCGACCATGGAGCAGTCGGGTTGAGCTCGCCCATCAAGCGGCGTCGGGACGGGCGCTACGTCCTGCGCCTCGACGCCAATGCCCGGGTGGTCCTGGCCAACCTGGCCGCCCAGCTGCCCGACGCGCTCGCGGCGCGGGACCCGATGGTCCGCCGCCTGTTCCCCCCGGCCTACACGGCCGACGACCAGACGGCGGCCGAGCAGGACTACCGGGAGCTGGTGGACGCCGCGCTGGTCAACCACCACACGCGCTCGCTGGAGACCCTGGTGGCCACGGCCGAAGCCGACTCGCTGAGCGAGGAGGAGTTCGGCGCCTGGCTCGACGCCATCGGGTCCCTCCGCCTCGTCCTCGGCACCCGGTTGGACGTCCACGAGGACATGGAGGCCCCCGATCCGCAGGACCCGATGGCCACCGAGTACGAGCTGTTCGCCTTCCTCGGGGAGCTCCAGTACCTGATGGTGGAGATCCTGGCCGAGGATCTCCCCGACGAGGGACGGCCCGAAGGACCCATCTGATCCCTCTGCTAAAGTCCGTAAGCCCTATTCGGGATCGAGCCCCCATCGTCTAGCGGCCTAGGACGCCGCCCTTTCAAGGCGGTAACACGGGTTCGAATCCCGTTGGGGGTGCCGTACGCCCCAGCGATCACTCGTGCTGGTTGGGGACCTGTGGTGCAGTTTGGAGTGCACGCCGCCCTGTCAAGGCGGAGGTCGCGGGTTCAAATCCCGTCAGGTCCGCCACCCCGGGACTCCCTCGTGGAGACCCGGGGCGAGGTCGGGTAGCTCAGTTGGTAGAGCGCGCGCCTGAAAAGCGTGAGGTCACCGGATCGACGCCGGTCCCGACCACCGGAAGCCGCCCCGAGGGGGCGCGGCGGCTGTCGGACGCCGCATCCGACGGCACCGGCGTCGGGTCCTCCCCGATTCGACCCGACGTCCCGTTCGCCCTCCCCTGCCCGGCTACGGGTTCGGGCCGTTCCGATCGGTCCCCCGGGCGTGCCTGAACGCACCGTTCCGCCCACGAATCGGGCCGGATCTCGTCAAATTTGGCGACGATTTCCGGGTGTCGCATCGTTAGGGTGCCGAGGCACAGATGTATCCGTGCGGGGCAAAGGCATCGGCGGATGATGCCCGGCGGCGGTGGGGGCGTGAGCCTGCTTCCGGCCGGGTGTCGACCAAATTGGCGAAAGGTAGACACATGCGGAACAAGCGAACACTCATCGCGGCCCTGGCGGCCGTGGCGGTGGCGGGGGCGATGGCGCTCCCGGCGACCGTGGCAGGAGCCACCTCACCCAGCAAGATCTGGGTCAACGGCAGCGCGGTACCCGTCGGGGGGACAGGGACGAGCTGTGCCCATCCCGGATACCAGACGGTCCAGGCGGCCATCAACAACGCCGGCAACTTCGGGGCGACCATCGAGGTCTGCACCGGTACCTATGTCGAGCAGCTCACCATCACCAACTCGGTCAAGCTGGTGTCGTCCGGCGGTCCGGTGACCGTCAAGCTGCCCGCCGCACCGGCGAACAATGCGACCTCCTGTGACGCGGCCCTGTCGTCGCCCGGCCAGGACGAGATCTCCATCTGCGGAGCCGGCAACGTGTCCATCACCGACATCACGGTGTCGGCCTACTGGCCGGCTCTCACCTGCTACGACGACATGAACGGTGTGTTCGTCGGCCAGGGAAGCAGCCTGTCGGCCAACGGACTGACCGTGACGGGCGCGGGTGTCCCGCTCGGTGATCCCGATGTCGGTTGCCAGGGCGGCGTGGGCATCCGGGTCGGTACCGCCTACGGCGCCGGTCAGGCCGGAACCGCGGTGCTCAAGAACACCACGGTGACGGGCTACCAGAAGGCCGGGATCGTGGCGTCGGGCACCGGTAGCTCCATGACCGTCCAGACCGCCACGGTCACCGGGCGCGGTCCGGTGGGAACGGCGGAGAACGGCATCGAGGTCGTTTTCGGCGCATCCGGCACCGTCAAGGGTGCCACGGTGTCGAACAACCAGTGCCTGCTGCCTGGTGTCTGCGGACCGGACGCCATGGTGGACACTGCAGGCCACCGGCATCCTCTTCTACGGTGCCGCCTCCGGCTCCAGTGTGAAGAAGTCCACGTTCTCGGGCAATGACATCGGGATCTACTACGCGTCCAGTGCGGCCTCGTTGCCGGCATCGACCGACGTCACCATCTCGAAGAACACCGTGTCCAACAGCGTCGACGAGGGGATCTCGCTCGACGCCGGACGTGCGGCACTGAGCCACGACGTCATCAACGGCTCCGGCCCGGTCGGGATCCAGGTGCTGCAGTACGTGGGCCAGGCCTTCGCTCCGGCCAACACGGCGATCCACGAGAGCATCAGTGGCCAGGGCATCGGTGTCCAGGTCTACTCGGATGCCGCCGTCGGTGACCTGCCCGGGAACTTCCCGATCAGCCACAGCCACTTCCTCCACACCAACACCACGGCGCTGACCAACAACAGCGCCAACTTCACCACCTCGGGGTCGGGCAACAGCTAGACCCCCGGTCGGCAGTACGCAGTGCCCGGAAAGGGGCGGGACTCCGGTCCCGCCCCTTTCCTGCATCCCGGGTGCGGTCCGGGAGCCGCCAGCCGGCCCGGCCGGGCCCGTCCGTCGGCAATCGGCGACGACGGCCCGGAATAGCCCTGCCCACCCGGTGTTGACATCGGCTGTATTGCGATATATCGTGATCGTACACGTGCGGCTCAGAACCACCGCATGAAGAACCTACGGGCCGGTCGACCGACCGGCCCACGTCGAACGAGGAGACACACCTGATGCATGGACACATGGCACACGATGGAGCACACGCAGGACACCACGGGCCGCACTTCGGCCCACCCTTCCCCGACCGCGCCGACTTCCTGGTCGGCGCCACGCGCGGCCGGGGCCGGGGCAAGGGGCGGGGGCGTCCGCGACGGCTTCGGCCGACACGGCGGCTTCGGTCCCGGCTTCGGCCGGGGGGCCAAGGTCCGGCGGGGCGACGTGCGCGCCGCCATCCTCGCCCTCCTGGCCGAGGAGCCGATGCACGGCTACCAGATCATCACCGAGCTCATCGAGCGCAGCGGCGGGGTCTGGCGCCCGAGCCCCGGATCCGTCTATCCCACCCTCTCGGCGTTGGAGGACCAGGGCCTGGTGACCGCCGACACGTCGGGCGGGCGACGGGTCTTCTCCCTCACGCCCGAGGGGCGGACCGAGGCGGAGGCGGCCGGCGACGGTCCCACCCCCTGGGAGGAGGCGGCGGGCGGCGACCGCACCGTCACCGACCTCATGGACCTCATGGTCCAGGTCATGAAGGCCACCAAGCAGGTGGCCCAGGCCGGCAGCGCCGGACAGATCAAGTCCGTGGTGGACGTCCTCACCGACACCCGCCGCCGGATCTACCTCGTGCTGGCCGACGGCGACCCCGCCGAGGCCACCGTCGAGGACGCCTGACCGGGTCCCGGCGGGCCGCTCCCCCGGCCCGCCGGGTCCTGTCCGGTGCACGAGCGACACGGCGCCCTCCGGGGCGCCGTGTCGCGCACGGCCGTCCCCACCGGTCGGGGCCACGACGTGCTTGCTACCGTGTGCGGCACCGCCCGCCCAGGAGACCCCGTGACCCCGCCAGCTTCCGCCGCCCGCACCACGATCCCGACGGCGACCCCGACGTCGGTCCCGGCCGCCGACCGCCTCACCGAGCTCGGCTTCTACGGTCTGGCCGGACAGCCCGACAGCACCCGGGACCTGATCGACGACGTGCGTACCGGCGAGGCCCTCGGATTCGGCTCGGTCTTCCTGTCGGAGCGGTTCGACAAGAAGGAGATCGGCGTCCTGTCCGGGGCGGCCGGCGCCGTCAGCGACCGGCTGACCGTGGTGACGGCGGCCACCAACCACAACACCCGTCACCCGATGATCACCGCCGGGCTGGCCCGCTCCATGCAGAGCCTCACCGGAGGACGGTTCGTCCTGGGCCTCGGGCGGGGCATCCCGATCCTCCAGGACACCTACGGCATCCCCCGCATCACCACCGCGGCACTCGAGGACTTCGCCGGCATCATGCGGCGCCTGTTCCGGGGCGAGTTCATCGTCGGCCACGACGGCCCGGCCGGGTCGTGGCCCGTCCTCTACCTGGCGGCCATCGACGAGTACCTGCCGCTCGGCCTGGTGGCCTTCGGGCCCCGGTCACTCGCCCTCGGCGGGCGTTGCTTCGACGAGGTCGTCCTCCACACCTTCTTCACCGAGGAGACCACCCGACGGTGCGTGGAGACGGTCAAGGATGCGGCCGAGCGGGCCGGGCGGGACCCGGCCGACGTGACCGTCTGGTCGTGCCTGGCCACCGTCGGCGACCACCTCCCCGAGGACCTGCGCCTGATGAAGACGGTCGGTCGGTTGGCCTCCTACCTCCAGGGGTACGGCGACCTGCTGGTGGCCACCAACGGGTGGGACCCGGCGGTGCTCGAGCGGTTCCGGGCCGATGCGGTGGTGTCGGGCTTCCTCGGTGCCATCGACGCCCACGCCACCACCGGACAGCTCGAGCACATCGCCACCCTGCTGCCCGACGAGTGGCTGGCGGCCAGCGCCACCGGCAGCCCGGCCGACTGTGCGGCGGGGGTGCGGCGCCAGCTCGCCCTCGGGTGTGACGGTGTCATCCTCCACGGAGCCACCCCCACCGAACTCGCGCCGGTGGTCGACGCCTACCGGGCCGGCTGAGCCGCCCCCGGCACCGATCGACCCCGGTCAGCGGCTCCGGCCGTGGACCATGCCCATCAGCTTGGACGCCACCGCGGTGGCCTTGTCCGGACGACCGAAGCTGGTGAGGTTCACCGGCAGGCGCGAACCGCTGCGAGGTCACGGCCTTCGGCGCGGGTGAACTCGCGCAGGCCGTCGGGACCGTGGATCCGGCCGAAGCCCGACTCGCCCACCCCGCCGAAGGGCAGGCCGGGCACCATGGCGAACGTGATGATCGAGTTGACCGAGGTCATCCCCGACCGCATCCGGCGGGCCAGCTCGACGCCCCGGCGACGGGACCTGGTGAAGACGGCGCCCCCCAGGCCGTAGTCGGAGTCGTTGGCCAGGGCCAGACCCTCCTCGATGTCGCGGACCCGGGTGACGGTCAACGTGGGACCGAACGTCTCCTAGCGCACGGCCTCGGCGTCCTCGGGAACGTCCAGCAGGATGGTCGGTCCGACCCCGGACGCGGCGATCGACGACTCGCCGCCGACCACGGCACGGCCCCCACGGGCCAGGGCGTCGGTGACGTGGCGCCGGATGGTGTCGACCTGGGACGGCATGGTGGGCGGACCCCACGAGGCGCCCTCGCCCGAGCCGGGGGCGAGGTCCTTCGCCTTGGCGGTCAAGAGGTCGACGAAGCGGTCGTAGGCGGCGTCGGCCACGTAGACCCGCTCGGTGCCGATGCAGGTCTGGCCACCGTTGGACATCCCGCACCACAGCGCGGCGTCGGCCGCCGCGTCGAGGTCGGCGTCGGCGTCGACCAGCAGCGCGTCCTTGCCGCCGCACTCCATCAGCACCGGGACCAGGCCCTCGGCGCAGGCGCCCATGACCTTGCGCCCGGTGGCCGCCGAGCCGGTGAAGGCGATCTTGTCCACCCCGGACCGGCACAGCGCGGCACCCGTGTCGCCCAGGCCGGTCACCAGGCCGAGCACGTCGGCGCCCTCCGGCACGGCGCGGGCCCAGGCGTCGACCATCCACCGGCCGATGGCCGGGGTGTACTCGCTCGGCTTGAACACGACGGCATTGCCGGCGGCCAGGGCGTAGGCGATCGAGCCCATCGGGGTGAAGACCGGGTAGTTCCAGGGGCCGATGACCCCGATGACGCCGAGGGGCTGGTACTCGACCGAGGCGGCGCTGTTGGCCGCCATCAGGCCCGAGGACACCCGGCGGGGGCCGAGGACCTTCTTGGCGTGGCCCGACGCCCAGGCCAGGTGGTCGACGACCAGGGTGATCTCGAGCACGGCGTCGCCGTGGGGCTTGCCGTTCTCGCGGTGGATCAGGTCGGCCAGCTCGTCGATCCGGCGGGCGATCTCCGACTTGTAGCGCCTGAGGTGGACGGCCCGACCGTCGAACCCGAGCGATCGCCACCAGACGGCGGCCGTGGCCGCCCGGGCCACCACCTCGCCGACGGCGTGGGCATCGTCGACCGGGAAGGTGTCGACCACGGCGCCGGACGACGGGTCGAGGCAGTCGAAGGTGGCGGCCGGTTCGGCCCGGACGGGACGGAGCTGCTCGATGCTGGCCATGGGATCAGGCTACCGACGCATCGGCTCCGGTGCGCCCCGGTCCCCGCTGCCGGACCGGGGCCCGGAGGCGTCGGGGTCAGGCGTCAGGCGCCCTCGTAGGCGAAGCCGAGGTCGGGGGCGGTCAGCAGGGCCCGGAACGGGAGCCCCTCGGCCTCGGCCATGGCCCCGCACGTCCCGCCCCGGTCGACGACGGCCACCAGCAGGACGGGGACGGCGCCGAACTCCCGCACGGCGTGGGCCGCCTCGAGCAGCGAGGTGCCCCGGGTCACCGTGTCCTCGGTGATCACCACCCGGTCGCCCGGGTCGAGGGCGCCGGCGATCCGGCCGCCGGCCCCGTGGTCCTTGGCCTCCTTGCGGACGCTGAACGCCTTCAGGCCGCGGCCCCGGGTGGCGGCCACCCCGGCCGTGACGAAGGCCACCGGGTCGGCGCCCATGGTCAGTCCCCCGATGGCGTCGGCGTCGTCCGGGATCACCGACAGGATGCCGTCGGCCACCAGCACCATCGCCTCGGGCCGGCACACCGTCTGCTTGGAGTCGATGAACCAGGACGACCGGCCGGCCCGACTTGAGGGTGAAGTCGCCCCGCTTGACCGAGTGCTCGAGCAGGTGGGCCCGCAGGTCCTCGAAGGCGGTGTCGGGCAGCGGTGTCGTCATGGTCGGGCCTCTCCTCCGGTGTCGCTCGCGGTTCCCCCGGCCTCGTCCGGGGGTGGCGTCGGTCACGCTCCCGACGGCCACAGCGGCGGGCCGGTGAGCTCGACCCCGTGCTCGCCCGCCTCGACCCAGCCGACCACCACGGCGTCGACCCCGGCGCCGGCCAGCGCGGCCCGGGCGGCGTCGGCCGTGTCCGGCGACACCGCCACCACCATGCCGAGACCGAGGTTGAACACCCGGGCCATCTCGTCGTCGGCGACCATGCCGAGCCGGCGGATCTCGGTGAAGATCGGCGGGATCTCCCACGTGCCCCGGACCAGCACGGCCCGGCACCCCGTCCGGCAGGGCCCGGGGGATGTTGCCCTCGAACCCGCCCCCGGTGATGTGGGCCACCGCGTGCACCGCCGGCATGCGGCCATGGCCGCCCGCACCGCCGGGGTGTAGAGCACCGAGGGCCGGAGCAGCTCGTCGGCCACCGTGGTCGTGGCGCCCGGCCAGGCCGGGTCCGAGTAGGCCCGTCCGGCCCGCTCCAGCAGGACGTGGCGGGCCAGCGTGTAGCCGTTGGAGCGCAGGCCGGGCGAGGGCAGTCCGAGCAGGACGTCGCCGGGCTCCACCCGCTGGGGCCCGAGGATCTCGTCGCGTTCCACCACACCCACCGCGAAGCCGACCAGGTCGAACTCGTCGGCGGCCATGATGCCGGCGTGCTCGGCCATCTCGCCGCCGAGCAGGGTGGCCCCCACCTGGCGGCAGCCCTCGGCCACCCCGGCCACCAGGTCGGCCATCCGGCTCGGCTCCACGGTGCCGGTCGAGATGTAGTCGAGGAGGAACAGCGGCTCGGCCCCCTGGCAGACCAGGTCGTCGACGCACATGGCCACCAGGTCGATGCCGACGGTGTCGAGGCGACCGGTGGCCCGGGCCACCGACCGCCTTGGTCCCCACCCCGTCGGTCCCCGACACCAGCACCGGCTGGCGGTAGCGGGTCAGGTCGAGGGCGAAGAGGCCGCCGAAGTCGCCCAGCCCGCCGAGCACCTCGGGACGGCGGGTGGAGGCCACCATCGGCTTGATGAGGTCGACGGCCCGCTCGCCGGCGTCGATGTCGACCCCGGCCGCCGCGTAGGTGGCGGGTACGTCGGACGATCGGCCGCTCACGCCGTGGGGGAGCCGACGGCCGCCGTCACGGCCGGTCGCTCGGTGATCTCCACCGCTACCCCCACCGGGACCGGGTAGTTGCCGGTCAGGCAGGCGTCGCAGAAGCCGGCACCGGGGGCGTCGATGGCCTCGACCAGGTGCTCCAGGCTCAGGTACTCGAGCGAGTCGACGTCCAGGAACTCGCAGATCTCGTCGATCGACTTGATGGCGGCCAGCAGCTCGGTGCGGTCGGGGGTGTCGATGCCGTAGAAGCACGGCCACTTGAAGGGGGGCGAGGAGATGCGCAGGTGGACCTCGGTGGCCCCCGACTCGCGCAGCATCTTGACCATGGCCCGGGTGGTGGTGCCCCGCACGATGGAGTCGTCGACCACGATGACCCGCTTGCCGGCGATGTTCTCGCGCAGCGGGTTCAGCTTGCGGCGCACCCCGTTGGCCCGCTCGGCCTGGGTGGGGGCGATGAAGGTGCGGCCGATGTAGCGGTTCTTGACCAGGCCCTGGCCGTAGGGGATGCCGGAGCCCAGCGCGTACCCCTCGGCGGCCGGCACCCCGGAGTCGGGCACGCCCATCACCAGATCGGCCTGGACCGGACGTTGGGTGGCGAGCAGCTGGCCCATCCGGCGGCGGGCGCCGTGGACCTCGTTGCCGTACAGCTTGGTGTCGGGCCGGGCGAAGTAGACGAACTCGAAGATGCACAGGCGGGGGTCGAGCCGCTCGTCGGGGAAGGGGCGCTCGGAGCGGACCTCCTTGCCGTCGATGACCACCATCTCGCCCGGCTCGAGCTCGCGGATGAAGGTGGCCCCGATGACGTCGAGGGCCGGCGACTCCGACGCCAGGACCCAACCCTGCTCGTAGTCGTCGGTGGCCTCGAGGCGGCCGAGGCAGAGGGGGCGGAAGCCGTTGGGGTCGCGCACCCCGATGATCCGGTCCCCGTCCATGAGCACGAAGGAGAAGGCGCCCTCGACGTTGGGGAGGACCGTCCATCAGGGCCCGCTCGAGGTCGTCGGTGTGCTCGGACCGGGTCCGCTCGGGCAGGTCGGGCGGGAAGGCCTGGGCCAGGAGCTCGGCCACCAGGTCGCTGTCGGAGGAGACCAGTCCGGGCAGCATGTTGGCCTGCTCGGCCAGGGCGTCGGTGTTGGTCAGGTTGCCGTTGTGGGCGAGGCCGAAGCCGGCCCGCCCCACGCCCCGGAACACCGGCTGGGCGTTGATCCAGTCACTCGAGCCCGCCGTCGAGTACCGGGTGTGGCCGATGGCCAGGTGGCCGCGGAGGCCGGACAGCTTGCGCTCGTCGAACACCGTGGTGACGAGGCCCATGTCCTTCATCACGGTGATCAGGTCGCCGTCGCTGACCGCCATGCCGGCCGACTCCTGGCCACGGTGCTGCAGTGCGTAGAGGCCGTCGAAGGTGAGGTGTGCGACAGATCGCCCCGGGGCGTAGACCCCGAAGACGCCGCACGCTTCCTTGGCCTCCATCATCGGTTGGTCACCGCACACACCGGGGGTCGTCGGATTGGCCGGACGTGATCGTGCACTGTGATGCGTGGACCACGACATCCACTCTAGTGCCACCTGCCCGGAGTCCGCCCGCCCAGCGGTCCGGGGCATCGCCGAATGCAACACCTGTGTACGGACGGCGACGCCCGATCCGGCAACACGTGTTCCCGAATTGTACACGCCACGCAGGGATTTCGCTTGCTAGGTTGCGCCAACTTCCGTACGAGAGAGTGGAGAACTGATGCGCGAACAGGATGCGGGCAGGGCAAGTGGACGGCGGACCTCCCGGACCGGACTCCTGGCCACCATCGGGCTGGCGGTGACCGCATCGATGGGCGGCGCCGGGCTGCTCGCCACCGGGGCCCAGGCCGCCGGGACGCACCCCGTCCCGGGCCCAGGTGGTGTCCACCACGGCGCGGGCCGCCACGGCCACCCCCTCGACCTCCGGCCTCGTCCGGGCCGGGACCGTCGGGCGGACGGCCCGACCCCATGACTACGGTCCGACCTGCACCTTCAACGGCTCGCCCGGCCCGGTCATCAGCGTCGCCCCGGGTTCCTCGGTCGCCATCTCGTGCACGGGATGGCTGCCCTCGGACGATGTCACGGTGTTCGAGATCAGCCCGCTCCTCCTGGCGCTCGGGCAGTCCGGACGACGCCGACGTCGCCGACCCGCAGGACTACTTCTCGGACGGAGCGGGCAACCTGACCGCGTCGTTCACCGTCCCCAACCCGTTCGTCGCCGTCGACCCCGCCGCGGTCTGCCCGCCCACGCCCGCCCAGGTGGGCGCCGGCTTCCTCCGGTGCGGCCTGCTGCTGGGTGACGGCAACGCGGTCGCCGGGGGCTACCAGGGGGTCTCCGGGGTGGCGTTCGACCTCACCGCCGCACCCCCGCCGCCTCCCGCGCCCACCGCGGTGGGCATGGCGGCCACGCCGACCGGTCATGGCTACTGGGTCGCCTGGTCGAACGGGAAGGTCTCCGACCACGGCGACGCCGGCAACTTCGGTGACGCCTCCACCCTCGCCCTCACCGCTCCCATCGCCCACATCGTGGCGACCCCGGACGGCGGCGGGTACTGGCTGGTGGCGGGTGACGGCGGGACGTTCGCCTACGGCGACGCCGGGTTCTTCGGCTCGATGGGCGGGATACCGCTGAATCGACCGGTGGTCGACCTGGCCCCCACCGCCGACGGCCAGGGCTACTGGCTGGTCGCCTCCGACGGCGGCATCTTCGCCTTCGGCAACGCCGGCTTCCACGGCTCGATGGGTGGCCAGCAGCTCAACCAGCCGATGGTGGGCCTCGCCCCCGACGACGCGACGGGCGGCTACTGGGAGGTCGCCACCGACGGCGGCATCTTCGCCTTCGGCGCACCGTTCTTCGGCTCGACGGGGAGCCTGCAGCTGAACCAGCCGATCAACGGCATGTCGTCCACCCCGGATGACGGCGGCTACCTGTTCGTCGCCTCCGACGGTGGGGTCTTCGCCTTCGGCGACGCGCCGTTCCACGGATCGGCCGGCAACCTGGTGCTCAACGGCCGGATCGTGGGCATGGCCGTCGACCCGGCCACCGGCGGCTACTGGCTGCTCGGGGCCGACGGCGGCATCTTCTCCTACGACGCCCCCTTCTACGGGGCCGGCTGAGCCGGGCCGTCACGCGGACGTTGCCGGTGGGGCGTGACGCCCTGCCGGTAGCGTCCGTTCGGTGATCGACCTCCACACCCACTCGACCGTCTCGGACGGGAGCGAGTCCCCCGAGCGGATCGTGGAGCTGGCCCACGAGGTCGGGTGCTCGGCCGTGGCGCTGACCGACCACGACTCGTTGGCGGGGCTCGGCCGGGCCGGGGACCGGGCCGACCGGCTGGGCATCCGCCTCGTGGCCGGGTGCGAGGTGTCCTGCGTGCCGATCGCCACCGGAGGCGTCCACGTCCTCGTCTACTTCGTCGACGACCCGACCAGCCCGCTCGGCCGCGAGCTCGACCGGCTGCGCGAGGACCGACGGGCCCGAAACCTGGCCCTGGTCGAGCGGCTCAACCAGCTCGGCATCGCCGTCACCCTTCCCCATGGTGGCGGCCCACGCCGGCTCCGACGCAGGGATCGGCCGGCCCCACTTCGCCCAGGCCATGGTCGACCTCGGGACCGTGGGCTCGGTCGACGAGGCATTCGAGCGCTACCTCGGCAACGGGGGCACGGCCTACGTCCCGAAGGGACGGCTGACCGTCGCCGACGTGTGCGGCCTGGCCCGTGACTCGGGCGGGGTGGCGGTCCTCGCCCACCCGACGACGGTGGGCCTGACCGGCGACGCGCTGGCCGGGGTCGTGCGGGGCATGGCCGACGCCGGGCTCGGCGGCCTCGAGGCCGTCTACGGCCGCTACTCGCCCCAGCTGCGGACCGACCTGGGCAACCTGGCCCGCCGGTTCGGCCTGGTGGCGACCGGCGGCTCGGACTTCCACGGGGCGACCAAGCCCGACCTGCACGTGGGGACCGGGACGGGCGACCTCAAGGTGCCCGACCGCGTCCTCGACCAACTGGAGGCGGCCCGGCCCGGCTGAGTCGACCGGCTGAGTCGACCGGCTGAGTCGACCGGCTCTGTCGCCCCGCCGTACTCCACGGCGTGCCGCGGCCCGCCCCCGATGGTTCAGTTGGAAACGGGGGCCAGGTCGTCGAGGAGGTCGGGCAGCCGGGTCCGCCACGCGTCGGTGGCGTCCGCCACGGTCACGTCGACCAGGTCGCCGATGACGATGCGGTCGCCTCCCGCGGCACCGAGCACCCGGAATCCCACGCCGGCGTCGGCCGCCCGCGACAGCAGCCGGTGGGAGTCGGTGGTGCAGACGATGACCCGGGACGGGGTCTCGGTGAACAGTTCGTGGTGGTCACCCACCCCCGAGGCCTGCAGGCCGACCCCGGACCGCACCGCCAGCTCGGCCAGGGCCACACCCAGGCCGCCGCCGGACACGTCGTGGATGCCCTGGACCAGACCGTCGCCCCCGGCCACGCCCTCGGCCACCAGACCGGCCACGAACTCGACCAGGCGCGCGATGGCCGGCCAGGTCGATCGGGGCCAGGGTGCCGTTGCGGTGGTGGCGGAGCTCGACCGCCCAGCGCGACCCGGCCAGCGACGGCGGGCGGTGCCCGGTGTCCGACCGGGCCGCGCTGGCGTCCAGCAGCACGAGGACGCCCCCGTCGACCAGGGTGATGCCCGGCGGCCGTGCGGCCAGGTGGTCGATGATCCCGAGGGCACCGATGACCGGGGTCGGATCGATGTCCTGGCCGAAGCTCTCGTTGTAGAGGCTGACGTTGCCGCCGATGACCGGCAGGCCGAGGGCCAGGCAGGCCTCCGACATCCCGTCGATGGACTCCGACAGCTGCCACATCACCTCGGGGTGCTCGGGGTTGCCGAAGTTGAGGCAGTTGACGACGGCCTTGGGGGTGGCGCCGGAGCACGCCAGGTTGAGGGCGGCCTCGGCCACGGTGGCCACCGTCCCGGCCCGCGGGTCGAGGGCGCACCAGGCCGGATTGGAGTCGGTGGTGAGGGCCAGGCCGCGCTCCGACGGGGGGAGGCCGGGGGCGGCCAGGCGCAGCACGGCGCTGTCCCCGCCCGGGCCCTCCACCGTGTTGAGGAAGAGCTGGTGGTCGTACTGGCGGTAGACCCAGGACGGGTCGGCCAACAGGGCCAGCACGTCGGCCGTGCAGTCCGACGGGGCGGCCAGCGTCCCGGGATCGTCGGCCAGGCGGGCGTCCTGGTCGGCCGGGCGGGCCAGGGGACGGCGGTAGAGCGGGGCGTCCTCGCTGAGGGCCACGGCCGGCACGTCGCCGAGGACCGGGCCGTCGAACCCGTCGAGGATCCGCAGCCGTCCGGGGGCGCCCCCGGGGGCCTCGGTCACCTTGCCCACCACGGCGGCCCGCACCTCCCACTTGGCGCACACCTGCTGGACCTGGTCGAGGTCGGCGGGCGTGACGATGGCCAGCATCCGCTCCTGGCTCTCGGACGTCATCACCTCGTAGTCGGCCATCCCGGGCTCACGGCGGGGCACGGCCGACACGTCGACGTCCATCCCCACCCCGCCCCGGGCCGCCGTCTCGCTGGTGGCGCACACCAGGCCGGCGCCCCCCAGGTCCTGGATCCCGACGACCAGCTTGGCGTCCAGCAGTTCGAGGCACGCCTCGATGAGGCGCTTCTCCTCGTAGGGATCACCGACCTGGACGCTCGGGCGCTTGGCCGCCTCCTCCGCCTCGTCGCCGCCGCCGAAGCCGGCCGAGGCCAGCACGCTGACCCCGCCGATGCCGTCCCGCCCGGTGGACGAGCCGAGCAGCACGGCCAGGTTGCCCGGGCCCGACGCCTGGCCGAGCACGAGCCGGTCGGTGGGCAGGACGCCCATGCACAGCACGTTGACCAGTGGGTTCTGCGAGTAGCACGGGTCGAAGGTCAGCTCGCCCCCGATGGTGGGCACGCCCACCGAGTTCCCGTAGCCGGAGATGCCGGCCACCACGCCCTCGATCAGCCACTGCTGCTTCGGCTCGGTCGGGTCGCCGAAGAACAGCGGGTCCATCACCGCGATCGGCCGGGCGCCCATGGTGAAGATGTCCCGGAGGATCCCACCCACCCCGGTGGCCGCCCCCTGGTAGGGCTCGATGGCCGACGGGTGGTTGTGTGACTCGATCCGGATGGCCACGGCGATGCCGTCGCCGGCGTCGATGACCCCGGCATTCTCCCCCGGGCCGACCAGCACGTGGGGGGCTTCGGTGGGCAGGCGCTTCAGGTGGATCCGCGACGACTTGTAGGAGCAGTGCTCGCTCCACATGACGGCGAACAGGGCCAGTTCCAGGTGGTTGGGCGACCGGCCCAGGATGCCCTCCACCTCGTCCCGCTCGGCGTCGGTCAGGCCGAGGGCGCGGTGCAGTGGCACCCCCGTGTCGGTCACCAGGTCGGCCTGCTCGTCTCCGCTCGGGTCCATGGACCGCAGGTTACCTGGCCGCCGCGGTCGTCCCGGTGCCCGTCGGGCCCGGACGGTGCCCGGCCGGTGCACCGGTCCCGGGTCCGGGCAATGGGTCCGGAAGCGGCCTGGATTTACCCCTATGGACGGGGAGGCGGCCGGTGAAGCAGCCGGGCATCGCCGCTCCATTCGCACGTGAATGGATTCCCAAACGCCCTATTTGGGTTGCAACGGGATGCCCGTGGACGGGTTGCAACCGTGCCGTCAAATCATCAGAACGGGTTCGGATCGGCCGGTCCCCTATCGGCAAGTAGAAGCGTGATGTTCGCGGGCATTAAACCTGTAGTACCGTAGCGATTTGTCATAAATACCCGACTCAGGAACCGTGAGAACATGTCAGCAGCTACCGCCCCCAAGGCACGTAAGAAGACCCCGATGTCCGCCGACCACAAGGCCGCGTTGGCCAAGGGTCGCGAGGAGGGCCGCATCGTGCGGCAGTACCTCGAGGCACTCGAGTCGACCAAGCCCCGTCGAGGCCGCAAGCGCACGCCCGACTCCATCCGCAAACGGCTCGCCACCATCGAGGCCGCCCTGCCCGAGGCCGAGCCGCTCAACCGGCTCCACCTGGTCGAGGAGAAGCAGCGGCTCGAGGCCGAGCTGGCCCACAGCGGCGACGTCGTCGATCTGGCCGCTCTGGAGAAGAGCTTCACCAAGGTCGCCCGTCAGTACGGCGAGCGCAAGGGCATCTCCTACTCGGCCTGGCGCACGGTGGGTGTGAGCGCCTCCGTGCTCCAGCAGGCCAAGATCCCCCGCTCGCGCAGCTGAGCGACCGCTGACGGGGGGTGGGACCGGGCGGTGCCCGCCCCCACAGCGGTACCGGACCGACGGATGGACGCCCGCTGCTCAGGCAGCGGGCGTCGCCGCGTCCGCGGTGCCGAGCAGCGCCCGGAGCAGCACGACGCCGTCCTCGGAGCCCAGCAGCGGATCCGAGGCGCGCTCGGGGTGGGGCATGAGGCCGACCACGTTGCGACCGGCGTTGCACACCCCGGCGATGTCGTCGATCGACCCGTTGGGGTTGTCGACGTACCGCAGCACGATACGCCCCTCGTCCCGGAGCTGGGCCAGGGTGGCGGCGTCGCAGGTGTAGTTGCCCTCGAAGTGGTTGATCGGGATGGCCAGCTCGGTGCCCACCGGGACCCCCGCCGTCAGGGCGGTGTCGCTGCGCTCGACCCGCACGGTCGTCGTGGTGCACAGGAAGCGCAGGCCACGGTTCTTCTGGAGGGCGCCCGGGAGCAGGCCGGCCTCGGTGAGCACCTGGAATCCGTTGCAGATCCCGATGACCGGGCCACCGGCGTGGGCGAAGTCGGCCACCGTGTCCATGACCGGGGAGAACCGGGCGATGGCCCCGGGCCGCAGGTAGTCGCCGTGGGCGAATCCCCCCGGCAGGATCAGGGCGTCGTAGCCGGCGGCCGACGTGGCGCCGTGCCAGACCAGGTCGGCCGTGCCGCCCAGCCGCTCGACGGCCTGGATGGCGTCGTGCTCGCAGTTCGTCCCCGGGAAGAGGACCACGCCGATCCGGGGTGCCATCAGACCGGTGCGCCCGCAGGCCGCACCGTCACCTGTGACTCCTCGATGACGGGGTTGGCCAGCAGCCGGTCGGCCACCACGGTGGCCTGGGCCAGGGCGTCGGACTCGTCGGCCGCGGCCAGGTCGAAGCGGAACGACTTGCCGGCCCGGACGGCGGTCACCCCACCGAGGCCGAGCGCGGGCAGGGCCCGTTCGATGGTGGCCCCCTGCGGGTCGGCGATGCCGTCACGCAGGAGCACCTCGACCTGCACCGAGAACAGTCGGGGAGCGGCCATGTCAGGCACCGTACCAGTCGGCCAACGACCGCCCGCAGACCCGTTCGTAGGCGGCCACGTACCGGGTCGACGTGGCGGTCACGATCTCGGGCGGGAGGGCCGGCGGTGGTGCCTGCTTGTCCCACGGCTGCGCCTCCAGCCAGTCGCGCAGCGGCTGCTTGTCGAACGAGGGGGGGTTGGATCCCGGGGCGCAGTCGTCGGCCGGCCAGAACCGGGACGAGTCCGGGGTCAGCACCTCGTCGCACAGCGACAGCTTCCCGTCGATGTAGCCGAGCTCGAACTTGGTGTCGCAGATCACGATGCCCTGCTCCTCGGCCCGGGCCGCGGCCCGGGCGTAGGCGGTGAGGCAGAGCTCGGCCGCCGCCTCCGCCGCCTCCTTGCCCACGATGTCGATGGCCTCGTCCATCCCGATGTTGAGGTCGTGGCCCTCGGTGGCCTTGGTCGACGGGGTGAAGATGGGCTCGGGCAGGGCCTGGGCGTGCAGCAGCCCGGGCGGCATGGCCATGCCGTGGACGGTGCCCTCGCGCTCGTACTCCTTGTAGGCCGAGCCGGCCAGGTACCCGCGGACGATGCACTCGATGTCGAGCATCTCGGCCCGGTGGACCAGCATCGAGCGACCGGCCAGGTACCCGAGTCCCCCGGGCAGCGCGGCCGCCCCGTCGGGGAAGTCCGCCGTGTCGGCGCTGATCAGGTGGTTGGGGGCCAGGTCGGCCAGCTCCTCCAGCCACGCCGCCGTCATGGCCGTCAGGACCCGGCCCTTGTCGGGGATCGGCTCCTCCATGATCACGTCGAACGCCGAGATCCGGTCCGAGGCCACCATGAGCAGGCGGTCGTCACCGACGTCGTAGAGCTCGCGGACCTTGCCGGACGAGAGCAGGGGTAGGGGGGATGGGGTCATGGGGCGAGCTCCTCCAGGGCGTCGGTGAATCGGTGGACATGGCGCAGGGTACGGGACAGGTCGAAGGCGGCGTCGAGGTCGGCCGGCGACAGCGTCACCTCGGGGTCGGCGTCGAGGACGGCCCGGAAGCTGCGGCCCTCCTCCCACGCCGCCCGGGCGTCGCGCTGGACGATGCGGTAGGCGGCGTCGCGGCCGAGGCCTCCGCTGACCAGGGCCAGGAGCACCGACTGGCTGAACACCAGGCCGTGGCTGCCCTCGGTGAGGGTGGCCAGCGCCCGCTCGGGGTGGAGGACCAGGCCCTCGACGAGGCCCTTCGTCTTCTGCAGCATGTAGAGCGTCAGCATGCTGGCGTCGGGCAGCACCACCCGTTCGACCGAGCTGTGGGAGATGTCCCGCTCGTGCCACAGGGCCACGTCCTCGAGTCCGGCCGACAGGTAGCCCCGGAGCACCCGGGCCAGGCCGCAGAGGCGCTCGGACAGGATCGGGTTGCGCTTGTGGGGCATGGCCGAGCTGCCCTTCTGGCCCGGCTTGAACGGCTCCTCCACCTCGCCCAGCTCGCTGCGGGCCATGTGGCGGATCTCGGTGGCGATCTGCTCGATGGTCGCCCCCACCGACGCGCACGCCCACAGGAACTCGGCGTGCCGGTCGCGGGCCACCACCTGGGTGGCCGGCACCGGGGTCAGGCCGAGCGAGGCGCACACGTGGGCCTCGACCCGGGGGTCGATGTTGGAGAAGGTCCCGACGGCGCCGGACAACTTGCCCACCGCCACCCGCTCCCGGGCCGTCCGCAGCCGCTGCACGTCGCGGTCGGCCTGCAGGGCCCACAGGGCGAACTTGGCCCCGAACGTGGTCGGCTCGGCGTGCATGCCGTGGGTGCGGCCGGTGACGGGCACGTCGATGGCCTCGAGCGCCCGGGCCTTGCACGCCCGCACCAGGTCGGTGCCCGCCTCGATCGAGCAGGTCGGCCGCCCGGGTGAGCGTGGCGCACAGCGCGGTGTCGACCACGTCGGACGACGTGAGCCCGTAGTGGATCCACGAGCCCTGGGGCTGGCCGATGGCGTCCTGGACGACGTCCACGAAGGCGGCCACGTCGTGGTCGGTGACCCGCTCCCGCTCCGCCACCGCCTCCACGAAGGCGGCGTCGACCACCGGCGCGTGGGCGGTGCAGAACTCGGCCGCGTCGCGGGGCACGTCGCCCACCTCCACCCAGCCGTCGGTGGCCAGCAGCTCGACCCGCAGCCACATGGCGAACCGGGCCTCGTCGGAGAACAGCGCGGCCATCTCCTCGGGGGCGTAGCGGGGGATCATCGGGCGGCCTCTGCTTTCGGGGTCGGGGTGGGGGGAGCGGTGGGGCCGGGGGATGGGGGACGGCGGCGGCCGGCCGCACCGGCGGCGGCCCGGAGGGCGATGTCGGTGCGGTGGTGCTCGCCGGGCCAGTCGATGGCCGCCACCCCGGCATAGGCCCGGGCGCGGGCCTCCTCCAGGGTCGGGCCGAGGCCGGTCACCCCGAGCACCCGGCCCCCGGAGGTGACCACGGTGCCGGTGTCGGCGTCGGCCCGGGTCCCGGCGTGGAACACGGTGACCCCGGGTGCGGCCGCCGCGCCGTCGAGGCCGGAGACGGGGTCGCCGGTCCGGGGGGACTCGGGATAGCCCTCGGACGCCAGCACGACGCAGACCGCCGCGTCGGGGGAGAACCGGGGGGTGGTCGTGAGATGACCGGCGGCCGCCTCGGCCAGCAGGGTGGCCAGGTTGCCGTCGTAGCGGGGCAGGACCACCTGGGTCTCCGGGTCGCCGAAGCGGACGTTGAATTCGAGGACCTTCGGTCCGGTCGGGGTCAGCATCAGGCCGGCGTAGAGGACCCCGCGGTAGTCGATCCCCCGGCGCCGCAGCGCGGTCACCAGCGGGGCGACCGCCTCGTCCACCAGCGACGCGGCCAGCGCGTCGTCCACGGCCGGCACCGGCGAGTAGGCCCCCATGCCCCCGGTGTTGGGACCGCCGTCCCCGTCGTCACGGCGCTTGAAGTCCTGGGCCGGGGCGAGCGGGGCCAGCCGCTCGCCGTCGCACAGCACCAGCAGCGAGCACTCGGGCCCGACCAGTCCCTCCTCGATGACCACCCGCCGCCCGGCCGCCCCGAACGCATCGCCCGACAGCTTGGCGGCCACGTCGGCCTCGGCCTCGGCCAGCGAGTCGGTGACCAGCACGCCCTTGCCGGCGGCCAGCCCGTCGGTCTTGACCACCCAGGGCCCGTCCAGGCCGCGCAGGAACTCGACGGCCGGGCCCACCTCGGTGAACACCCCGAACCGGGCCGTCGGCACACCGGCCTCGTCGAGCAGCTCCTTCATGAAGGCCTTGGACCCCTCGATCCGGGCGCCGTCGGCCCCGGGGCCGAACACCAGCTTCCCCTGGGCCCGCAACCGGTCGGCGAGCCCGTCGACCAGGGGGGCCTCGGGCCCGATCACGAACAGGTCGGCCTCGAGCTCCTCGGGGGCGGTGGGCACGCTGGCCAGCGAGTGGCCCTCGGGGGTGCGACCGGTGATGCCCGGGTTCCCGGGGGTGACGACCACGTCGGTGTCACGGGCCAGCACCAGGGCCAGGGCGTGCTCGCGGCCGCCGGAGCCGACGACACAGACGGTCCGGATCGGGCCGGGTACGTGGGACGAGTCCGAGGGAGCCCCCCCGGTCATGCGGCGAAGCGGACGAACTGCTCGCGGCCGGGACCGACGCCGACGAGCCGCACCGGCACGCCGATCTGCTCGGCCAGGAAGTGCACGTAGTCACGGGCCGCCTGGGGCAGGTCCCCGATCTCGGTGGCGCCCGAGATGTCCGTCTTCCACCCGGGCAGCTCCTCGTAGACGGGGGTGACCTGGTGGAACACCGACTGGTGGTACGGAGGGTGGGTGAACCGCTCGCCGTCGGCCTCGTAGGCGACGCACACCTTCACGGTGTCGAAGGAGTCGAGCACGTCGAGCTTGGTGAGGGCCACCTCGGACAGGGAGTTGAGGCGGACGGCCTGTCGCATCATGACGGCGTCGAACCAACCCGGGCGGCGGCGGCGGCCGGTGTTGACCCCGTACTCGTGGCCCCGGTCGACCAGGGTGTCGCCGATCTCGTCGGTCAGCTCGGTCGGGAACGGGCCGCTGCCCACCCGGGTGACGTAGGCCTTGGCGATGCCGATGACCTCGTCGATGTACCGGGGGCCGATGCCGGCTCCGGTGCAGGCACCGCCGGCCACCGGGTTGGAGGAGGTGACGAAGGGGTAGGTGCCGTGGTCGAGGTCGAGGAACGTGGCCTGGGCCCCTTCGAGCAGCACGTTGGCGCCGCGCTCCAGCGCATCGTGGACCAGGCCCACCGTGTCGGCCACCATCGGGCCGATCCGGGGGGCCAGCTGGTCGAGGTAGAGCTCGCAGATGTCGTCCGCCGACAGCGGGAGGCGGTTGTACACCTTGGCCAGGACCTGGTTCTTCTCCTTCAGCACGACGTCGAGCTTCTGGCGGAAGATCTTGGGGTCGAGGAGGTCCTGGACCCGCAGCCCCACCCGGGACGACTTGTCGGCGTAGGCCGGTCCGATGCCCCGCTTGGTGGTGCCCAGCTTGTTCTTGCCCAGGTACCGCTCGGCCAGCTGATCGAGCTCGTGGTGATACGGCATGATCAGGTGGGCGTTGCCGCTGACCAGGAGCTTCGACGTGTCCACGCCCTTGGAATCCAGGACGTCGACCTCGGCCAGGAGCACGGTCGGGTCGACCACCACGCCGTTCCCGATGACCGGGGTGATGTGGGGATAGAGGATCCCGCTCGGCACCAGCTGCAGGGCGAAGGTCTCGTCGTCCACCACGATGGTGTGGCCGGCGTTGTGTCCGCCCTGGTAGCGGACCACCAGCTCCATCTCCCGGGCCAGGAGGTCGGTGAGCTTGCCCTTGCCCTCGTCACCCCACTGGGTACCCACCACTACGGTTGCCGGCACGCGTCACTCCTCCGTCAGGAACTGCGGATTACGCACCAGTGTAGCCCGCGGGCCGGGGCCCTTCCGAGGGGCGGGGCGGGATGGAGCGAGGAGTGGGGCGGGTCGCACCGGGTGGCGGGGTGGCGGTTGGTCCGGGTGGTGGTGCGGGGCACGCCGCGCCGTTTCGCCGGGCCTAGAGTCGGAGGGCCGCACCCCGGCAGGCGGACGACCGGATCGAGACGGGCACCATGCAGAGTCGAGTACGGCGGCGGACGGGACGGTGGCCGCGGCGCAGTGCGGCAGGCGCCGCTCTCGTCCTGGCCGTCGTCGCTGCGGCCTGCGGCGGCGGGTCGTCGACGCCCACGTCGGCCGGCCACTGGACCGTCGCCCACCCCGAACCGCCCAGCAGTTCGGCGGGGTACTCGAGCATCTACGGCGTCTCGTGCACGGGCCCGTCGTTCTGCGCGGCCGTGGACGAGTCGGGCGACGCCACCCTGTGGAACGGCGGTCGGTGGTCGACGCCCCGACCGGTGACACCCGGCAACACCCTCCAGAGCGTGTCGTGCACCTCGCCGACGTTCTGCATGGCCCTGGCCGGCCAGCAGGCCGTCCGCTTCGACGGGACCACCTGGTCCGCGTCGACCGCCGTCGGCCCGGCCCCGTCGGGCCCGACCGGCGGTGAGTACCGGGTGTCGTGCACGTCGCCGACGTTCTGCGCCTCGGTCAACACCGCCGGGGTGGTCACCACCTTCGACGGGACGACGTGGGGCCACGACATCCAGGTCGACGACGGCACGGCCACCCGGCCGGTGCAGGACATCTCGTGCGCCTCGGCCTCCTCCTGCGTGGTGGTGTCGGCCACCGGCAGCATCGCCACCCTCCGCGGGACGGTCTGGTCCCACCGGTCCACCCCCGGGCAGTCCGTGCTCCACTCGGTGTCGTGCCCGACGACGACCTTCTGCATGGCCCTCGACCTCACCGGGCACGTCCTGGTGTCCGACGGGTCGACCTGGACCCCCGCCCAGGCCATGCCCGGCTTCGGGTCACTGACCTACGCCGTCTCGTGCGCCACGGCGTCCCACTGCGTGGCGGCCCGGTCCGACGGCTCGGTGTCGACCTGGCAGTCGGGCGGTTGGGGCCCGCCCGTGGCGGTACTGCACGACGGGACCCAGGCCACGGCCCGGATCAGCTGCCCGACGACTACGTTCTGCGCGCTGGTCGACTCGTCCGGGTCGGTCGCCACCTTCCGCGGCTGACCGGCGCTCAGGCCAGGACGATGGTGCCGTCCCGGTCGTCCACCGTGACCGTCGACCCTTCGGGGTAGCGGCCCTCCAACAGGGCCAGGGCCAACGGGTCCTCCACCTGGCGCTGGATGACGCGGCGCAGGGGCCGGGCCCCGAAGTCGGGGTCGAAGCCCTCGTGGGCCAGCAGGGTCTCGGCCGCCGGCGTGACGGCCAGGGTGAGCCGGCGCTCGGCCAGCCGGCTGCGCAGGCCCTGGAACTGGATGCCCACGATCCGGTTGAGGTCGGCCTCGCTCAGGCTGTGGAAGCGGACGATCTCGTCGATGCGGTTCACGAACTCCGGCTTGAAGTGCTCGATCGGCTCGCCCGGGATGTTGGACGTCATGATCAGCACCGTGTTGGTGAAGTCCACCGTCCGGCCCTGGCCGTCGGTCAGGCGACCGTCCTCCAGGACCTGGAGCAGGGTGTTGAACACGTCCGGGTGGGCCTTCTCCAACTCGTCGAGCAGCACCACCGCGTAGGGACGGCGGCGGATGGCCTCGGTGAGCTGGCCGCCCTCCTCGTAGCCGACGTAGCCGGGGGGCGCCCCGACGAGCCGGGCCACCGAGTGGCGCTCCATGTACTCGCTCATGTCGATGCGGACCATGGCCTTGGCGTCGTCGAACAGGAAGTCGGCGAGGGCCCGGGCCAGCTCCGTCTTGCCCACGCCGGTCGGCCCCATGAAGAGGAACGACCCGATGGGACGGTCGGGATCGGACAGGCCGGCCCGGCTGCGGCGGATGGCGTTCGACACGGCGGACACGGCGTCGTCCTGGCCCACCACCCGGGCGTGGAGGGCGTCCTCCATCCGGACGAGCTTCTCCACCTCGCCCTCGAGCAGCCGGCTGACCGGGACGCCGGTGGCCCGGCTGACCACCTCGGCCACGTCCTCCGCGTCCACCTCCTCCTTCAGGAAGCGCTGGTGCTTCTGGAGCTCGTCGAGGGCCACCGTGGCCTCCTCGATCTGGCGCTCGAGGTCGGGGATGACCCCGTAGGTGATCTCCGAGGCCTCGGCCAGGTTGCCCTCGCGGCTGAGCCGCTCGGCGTCACTGCGCCGCTGCTCGAGCTGGGTCTTGAGGGCCTGGATGGTGGTGATGGCCTCCTTCTCGGCCTGCCAGTGGGCGGTCATGGCCGAGGACTGCTCGCCCAGGTTGGCCATCTCCTCGTCCAACTTGGCCAGTCGCTCGGCCGAGGCCGGGTCGGTCTCCTTGGCCAGCGCCATGCGCTCGATCTCCAGCTGGCGCAGGCGGCGGGTGACCACGTCCAGCTCGGTGGGCATCGAGTCGATCTCGATGCGGAGGCGACTGGCCGACTCGTCCATCAGGTCGATGGCCTTGTCGGGCAGGAACCGGCCGGTCACGTAGCGATCGGACAGCACGGCGGCCGCCACCAGCGCGGCGTCCTGGATGCGGACGCCGTGGTGCACCTCGTAGCGCTCCTTCAGGCCGCGCAGGATGGCGATGGTGTCGCTGACCGACGGCGGCGGCACGAACACCTGCTGGAACCGGCGCTCGAGGGCGGCGTCCTTCTCGATGGAGGTGCGGTACTCGTCGAGGGTGGTGGCCCCGATCATGCGCAGCTCGCCGCGGGCCAGCATGGGCTTGATCATGTTGCCGGCGTCCATGGCGCCCTCCGCCGCGCCGGCCCCCACGATGGTGTGGAGCTCGTCGATGAAGGTGATGACCTCGCCCTCGGCGTCGGTGATCTCCTTCAGGACGGCCTTCAGCCGCTCCTCGAACTCGCCGCGGTACTTCGCCCCGGCGATCATCGAGCCCATGTCGAGGCTGATGACCCGCTTGCCCTGCAGCCCCTCGGGCACGTCGCCCTCGACGATGCGCTGGGCCAGTCCCTCGACGATGGCCGTCTTGCCCACGCCGGGCTCGCCGATCAGGACCGGGTTGTTCTTGGTCCGACGGGACAGCACCTGGATGACCCGGCGGACCTCCTCGTCCCGGCCGATGACCGGGTCCATCTTCCCCTGGCGGGCCAACGCGGTCAGGTCCCGGCCGTACTTCTCGAGGGCCTGGAAGGTCTCCTCCGGGTTCTGGGACGTGACCCGGTGGCTGCCCCGCACGTCACGCAGGGCCTGCAGCAGGGCGTCGCGCTCGACACCCAGGCGGTCGGCCAGGGCCAGCAGGAGGTGCTCGACCGACAGGTACTCGTCGCCCATGTCGATGCGCTGGCGGTCGGCGGCCTCGAGGGCCTCGCGCAGGGTGCGGTCGATGGTGGGCTCGGCCCCGCCGAAGGCCTGGGGGAGGCGGGCCAGCTGGTCGGCGATGCGGGCGCGCACCACGGCGGCCTCCACCCCCACCCGGGCCAGGATCGGGCCGGCGATCCCGTCGCTCTGGTCGAGGACGGCGGCCAGCAGGTGGTCGGGGGTGACCTCGGCGTTGGAGGACTCCCGGGCCCGCTCGACGGCGGCGGCCAGGGCCTCCTGGGTCTTCAGGGTCCAGCGTTCGGGATTCAGACTCATCGTGCTCCTCCATTTCCGTGGGGCGGCCGCCGGGTGGTCCGGGTCGGGACGGGCAGCTGGGACAGCGGCACCAGGTCCCGCCGGTACTGGCGGTGGGTGACGGCGACCGCCTCGCGGGCGGCGGCCCGGGTGGCCTCGAGCTCGCGTTGCAGCCGGGCCACCTCGTCCTGGAGCTCCAGGACGCGGCGGACCCCCTCCAGGTTCAGTCCCTCGTTGGTCAGTCCCTGGATCAGCCGGAGGCGGTCGAGGTCCTGCTCCGAGAAGCGGCGGCTCCCGCCCTGGGTGCGGCTCGGGTCGAGCAGGCCCTTGCGCTCGTAGACGCGCAGCGTCTGGGGATGGACCCCGGCGAGCTCGGCGGCCACCGAGATCACGTAGACGGCGCGGGAGCGGCGGTCCTCGGTCATCTCAGACCCCCAGTCCCGAGCGCGTCGGCGGCTCGATGACCTTGGCCAGTTCCTCGACCGCGGCCCGCTGTTCGTCGGACAGCTCGGCCGGCACGTCGACCTCGACGCTCACCAGGAGGTCGCCGGTGGACGACTTCTTGCCCCCGGGGACGCCGCGGCCCTTGACCCGGAAGGTCCGGCCCGACGGCGTGCCGGCCGGCACCCGCAGGGTGACCGGCTCGTCGAGGGTGGGGACGGTGAGCGTCGTGCCCAGGGCGGCCTCGGCGAACCCGACCGGGACGGCGAGGGTCAGGTTGCGCCCCTTGCGTCCGAACAGGTTGTGCCGGCCCACCCGGACGATGACGTACAGGTCGCCCGAGGGCCCGCCGCCCCGACCGGCCGCGCCGCGGCCCTTCACCCGGATGCGCTGGCCGTCCTCCACGCCGGCGGGCAGGCGGACCTTGACCGAGCGGTTGCGGTGCTCGACCCCGGAGCCCGAACAGGTCGGGCAGGGGTGGGTCACGATCGTCCCCCGACCGCTGCACTGCGGGCAGATCTGGCTGAGGGAGAACAGGCCCTGGTTGTCCTGGAGCGAGCCGGTGCCGCCGCACCGCGGACAGGTGTCGGGCCGGGTGCCGGGGGCCGAGCCCGAGCCCGAGCAGGTGTGGCAGCGGGCGTCGGTGGTCACGTTGACCGACGTCGTCACGCCGCGGACGGCGTCCTCGAAGGTGAGGTGGAGCTCCGTCTCGACGTCGGCCCCGCGCTGGGGACCGGCCTGCTGGCCGCCGCGCCGCCCGCGGCCGAAGAGGCCGCCGAACAGGTCGCCGAAGTCGGCGGAGTCGTCGACCCGGAAGCCGCCACCCCCGCCGCCGAAGCCGCCGCCCCCGGGGAAGCCGCTGGCGGCCGGGCCCATGGTGCGGACCTCGTCGTACTCCTTGCGCTTGTCGGCGTCACCCAGGACGTCGTAGGCCGCGGAGATCTCCTTGAACAGCTCGTCGTCACCCGGGTTGGTGTCCGGGTGGTGCTTCTTGGCCAGCTTCCGGTAGGCGCTGGTGATCTCCTTGGCGGTGGCCGTGCTCGGCACCCCGAGGGTCTTGTAGTAGTCCTTCTCGAACCATTCGCGTTGCGGCGCCACCGTGTCTCTTCTCTGTCCTACTGCGTCGTCGTTGTCGTCCGTGCCCCCGGGAGGCCTAGGCCTCGACCATCACCATGGCCGGACGGACCACCGTGCCGTGCCAGCGGTAGCCGGCCCGCATGACCTGGGCCACCCGGGGCTCGCCCGTGGCGGTCGGCTCGGCGTCGGCCGGTGCGGGAACCTGTCCCACCGCCTCGTGGGCGTTCGGGTCGAACTCCTCGCCCGACGGGTCGATGCGCTCGAGGCCCTCCTTGGCCAGGACCCCCTGGAGGAGCCCGGAGGCAGCCACCAGGGCCTTGGCCTCGGCCGAGTCGGCGTCGCCGACGTGGTCGGTGGCCAGGTCGAGGGCGTCGAGCACCGGGAGCAGCTTGTCGACCAGGCCGGCGGCCGCCCGGGCCACCTGCTCGGTCTGCTGCTTCAGCACCCGCTTCTTGTAGTTCTCGAACTCGGCCTGCAGCCGGCGGAGCGAGTCGAGGTACTCGTCGCGCTGGGACAGTGCCACCTCCAGCGGGTCGGCCTCGACCGCGTCGGCGGCCCCGTCCGGGCCGGCGTCGACCGACCCGTCGGACGGCCCCGTCCCATCCGGCGTGTCGTCGAGCACTTCGGCGTCGACCACCTCGTCGTCGGACGGCGAGTCGTCGGGCGCGGTGCCACCGGGGCGGTGGCGGGGGCCCCGTCGGCCCCCACCCCGTCACCCGTGCCACGGCTGCGTGGCTGGTCTCCGATCGTCATCGACGATCAGTCCTTGGGATCGACGATCTCGGCGTCGACCACCTCGTCGTCGTTGGCCTCCTCGGCCGGCACCTCGCCACCCGGGGCCGACGCGCTCTCCTTGGACGCCTCTTCGTAGAGGCGCTGGCTGAACGACTGGCTGGCGCTGAGCAGGGTCTCCGTCGAGGTCTTGATGGGCTCGAGGTCGCTCCCGGCCAGGGCCTCCTTGAGGCTGGCCAGCGCGGTCTCGACCTTCTCCTTCTCGTCGCCCTCGAACTTCTCGCCCTGGTCCTTCAGGAGCTTCTCGGTCTGGTACACGAGGGAGTCGGCGTTGTTGCGCACCTCCGCCTCCTCCTTGCGCTTGCGGTCGTCCTCGGCGTGGGCCTCGGCGTCCTTCACCATCCGCTCGATGTCGTCCTTGGCCAGCGACGACTGACCGGTGATGGTCATCGACTGCTCCTTGCCGGTGGCCCGGTCCTTGGCCGACACGTGGACGATGCCGTTGGCGTCGATGTCGAAGGTGACCTCGATCTGCGGCACGCCCCGCGGGGCCGGGGGCAGGTCGACCAGCTGGAACTTGCCCAGGGTCTTGTTGTACATCGCCATCTCGCGCTCACCCTGGAGGACGTGCACCTCGACCGAGGGCTGGTTGTCCTCGGCCGTGGTGAAGACCTCGCTCCGCTTGGTCGGGATGGTGGTGTTGCGCTCGATGAGGCGGTGCATGACCGCGCCCTTGGTCTCGATGCCCAGGGACAGCGGGGTCACGTCGAGCAGCAGGACGTCCTTGACCTCGCCCTTCAGCACGCCGGCCTGGACGGCGGCACCGATGGCCACCACCTCGTCCGGGTTGACGCCCTTGTGGGCCTCCTTGCCCGTCAGCGACTGGACCAGGTCCTGGACCGCCGGGATGCGGGTCGACCCGCCGACGAGGACCACGTGGTCGATGTCGGACTTGGACAGCCCCGAATCGGCGATGGCCTGGTCGAAGGGACCCTTGCACCGCTCGACCAGGTCGGCGGTGAGCTCGTTGAACTGGGCCCGGGTCAGCTTCACGTCGAGGTGCTTGGGGCCCTCGGACGTGGCCGTGATGAACGGCAGGTTGATCTGGGTCTCCTGGACCGACGACAGCTCGATCTTGGCCTTCTCGGCGGCCTCCTGGAGGCGCTGGGTGGCCATCTTGTCGGCCGACAGGTCGACGCCCTCGGTGTCCTTGAACGTCTTCACCAGCCAGTCGATGACCTTCTGGTCCCAGTCGTCGCCACCCAGCTGGGAGTCACCCGAGGTCGACTTGACCTCGAACACCCCGTCGCCGATGTCGAGGACGGACACGTCGAAGGTGCCGCCGCCGAGGTCGAACACGAGGACGGTCTGGTCGGCGCCCTCCTTGTCGAGGCCGTAGGCCAGGGCGGCCGCGGTGGGCTCGTTGATGATGCGGAGCACCTCGAGGCCGGCGATGGCGCCCGCCTCCTTGGTGGCCGTCCGCTGGGCGTCGTCGAAGTAGGCCGGCACGGTGATGACGGCCTGGTTGACGGTGTCGCCCAGGAAGGCCTCGGCGTCGCGCTTCAGCTTGCCCAGGATGCGGGCCGAGATCTCCTGCGGCGTGTAGTCCTTGCCGTCGATGTCGACCGTCCAGCCCGTGCCCATGTGGCGCTTGACCGACCGGATGGTCCGGTCGGGATTGGTGATGGCCTGGCGCTTGGCCACCTCACCGACGAGCACCTCGCCGGACTTGGCGAAGCCGACCACGGACGGCGTGGTGCGCCCGCCCTCGGCGTTCGGGATGACGACGGGCTCGCCGCCCTCCAGTACGGAGACCACCGAGTTGGTGGTCCCGAGATCGATTCCTACGGCCTTGGCCATCGTGATGCCTCCTACTCCCTCGCCCTCTGCGGGCCCCGGGGCTTGCTGTCGCTCAACTCCGAGAGACAACTATAGCAAACTTGAGTGCCTCTGGACACAACTTTTCTACACAATTTCTAGTGATTTCTCGCCATCCGGGGCCGGGATACGCTCGATCCATGCCGCAACTGGTCCTCCTCCGCCACGGTCAGTCGCTCTGGAACGCCGAGAACCTCTTCACCGGCTGGTACGACGTGGACCTCACCGCCCAGGGGGAGGAGGAGGCCCGGGCGGCCGGCGAGCTGCTGGCCGGCGATCCCGACCTCGACCTGCGGGTGGTCCACACCTCGCTCCTCACCCGGGCCATCCGGACGGCCAACCTCACCCTGGACGTGGCCGGCCGCTCGTGGCTCCCGGTCACGCGGCACTGGCGACTCAACGAGCGCCACTACGGCGCGCTGCAGGGGCTCAACAAGAAGGAGACCACGGCCCGCCACGGGGAGGCCCAGGTGAAGGAGTGGCGTCGCAGCTACGCCACCCCGCCGCCTCCGGTCGAACGCGGCGACGCCCACGACCCGGCGGGCGACCCCCGCTACCGCGACGTGCCGGCCGACGCGCTGCCCCTGACCGAGTGCCTGGCCGACGTGGTGGCCCGGGTCGTCCCGTACTGGGCCGACGCCATCGTGCCCGACCTCCTGGCCGAGGGCCGGCGGGGCGGGGCCGTGCTGGTCGTGGCCCACGGCAACAGCCTGCGGGCCCTGCGCAAGCACATCGAGGGGATCGGCGACGACGACATCGTGGACCTCGAGATCCCGACCGGCATCCCCTACCGCTACGTGATGGCCGACGACCTCTCGGTCGTCTCCCACGGCTTCCTGGGTGACGCCGCCGCGGCCGAGGCCGCGGCGGAGGCCGTCCGCCGCCAGGCGGGCTGAGCTCCATCTGCCGGGGGCGGCCGCCGCTCCCGCAATCGACGTCGATGCGACCACCCTGCTCCGTCGTCGCGCTCCGCGCCCGGACGCGACGAGTGGCCGACCCCATCGGGTCGGCCACTCGTCCTGTTCCGCCGCCGGAGGGGGGATCCGACGGGTACTGCGCTGTCGAGGGGAGGGGGGCTTCCCCCGACAGGATCCTGTGGGCTGGTTGCGCCCTGGAATCCGGACGCCTACAGGGCGTCCGAACCCCGCTCGCCCGTGCGGACCCGGATGATCTCCTCGACGGGAAGGATCCACACCTTGCCGTCGCCGATCTTCCCGGTCCCGGCCACGTCGACGATGGCGTTGGCCACCTCGTCCACCTGGGCATCGTCGACGACGACCTCGAGCCGGATCTTCGGCACGAACTCGACCTCGTACTCCGCACCCCGGTAGACCTCGGTGTGTCCCCGTTGGCGCCCGAACCCCTGGGCTTCCGTGAGGGTCATCCCGTGGACGCCGAGGGCCTTGAGGGCCTCCTTCACTTCATCGAGTTTGAACGGCTTGAGCACCGCCACGATCAGTTTCATTGTGCATGTCTCCTTGTCGTACCCATAGTTACCCAATCAGCTTCCGGCTGCGCCGGTGCGGATCCGGTCAACTGGGTTCCTCCTCGCCGGCGGACGTTCCCTTCCTGGCTGCACTGGCCTCACCGGCCATGGCGAAGGCACCGACCCGCTCACCGAGGGACTCGATCGGGAAGGCCTCCTCGCCGTGGATGGCGAGGTCGCCGACCTCGAGGACCTCGTCCTTGTACCGGCTTCCCCGCAGGACCAGGCCGATCAGCTTCATCAGGATGAAGGTGACGACCGCCGACCACAGGATGACCCACATGGCGGCCCGGGCCTGTTCCCACAGCTGGTGGGCGGAGCCGGTGTAGATCGAGCCCGTTTACGCTGAACGGCACACAGGCCGTCGACGTCGGGGCCACGGTCAGGGGGACCGAGGCGGGCCCGCACGGAAACTGGATCATGCCCGGATCGGCGAAGACGCCGAGCAGGAGTCCGCCCAGGAGGCCGGCCATCCCGTGGGTGTAGATGACGCCGAGGGCGTCGTCCACCTTCGAGAAGGGCTTGACCTTGGAGAGGAAGTTCCAGGCGAACCACACGACGACGGTGCAGATGGCGCCGATGTAGATGGCGCCCTGGCCGTTGACCCAGCCTGCGCACGGGGTGATCCCGACGAGACCGCAGATCATGCCGTTCACCCCACCGAGGAAGGTGGGCTTCTTCTCCTTCGAGAGCCAGGCGTCCATGGCGATCCAGACGATCACACCGGTGGCGGTGGCCAGGTTGGTGTTGACCACGGCCGCCGCGGCGTCCGCACCTGCGTAGTACGGGTCACCACCGTTGAAGCCGTTCCAGCCGAGCCACAGGATTCCGGCGCCGACCCCGGCCATGACCAGGTTGTTCGGGATGGCGTGCTGCCGATCTCGTAGGAGCCGTGGACCCAGCACCCAGGCGGCCACGAAGCCGGAGACACCGGCGGACATGTGGATCACGTACCCACCCGAGTAGTCGAGCGCACCCTCCTGGGCGAAGTAGCCGCCGCCCCAGAGGAGGAAGGCGTTGACGCTGTAGACGAAGGTCGACCACAGCGGCACCAGCAGGCACCAGGCGCTGAACTTGATGCGGCCGAGCACGCTGCCCATGAACAGGAGCGGGGTGATGGCCGCGAACACGAACTGGAAGTAGGCCAGTGTCGCGGTCGGGAAGTGGTAGGGGATGACGGTGTTCGCCGCGGACACCGCCTGGCCCTGTTCACCCAACGAACTCGTGATCGGCCCGGGTTTGCCCCAGAAGTTGTCGAAGAAGTAGCTCAATCCCTTCCCGGTACCGAACTGGGTCTGAACGCCGTTCTTCACTCCTCCGCCCCACGAGTTGGCGCCGAAGCCCATCTTGTATTCGTAGAGGAACCAACAGACCATGACGAGCGAGAAGCCCGCGAACATCATGGCCATGACGTTGACCGCCCACTTCTTCTGGACGAGCGACGCATAGAGCACCGCCAGGGCCGGCAGGCTCATCAGGCCGACGAACGTCGCGGCCACCATCTGCCACGTGTTGTCTGCCGGGTTGAGCCACGACGGGTACGGAATCAATACCAAGTTTGCTGCTAGCACTGCTGGGTGCTCCTCTCCTCAGATGCCTCGTGCGTTGACTGCTTCCCGGTCGACCGGTCCCTTGCGGGAATGGCCGACGGGAGCCAAGGCAGGCAGATTCGCTCTGCCGGGTCACACAATGCAGCGTGGGGATTTCGGCACGGTCACTGCAGTGTTACCAACGCGTGAACTGGACAGCCGTCGAGCGCCGGCCCCGGAGGAGGTGAGGAACTTCCTGGTCAGCGGGCTGAATTCGCGCGGTGCCCCACGGGCGTCACACGATCGGGACAACGGCTTCGGCCACCCGGTGACACCGGCGTGCATCCCCGGATCGGTCCTTGATCGACGGGTCAGTCAACCGGCTCGGCGGCGGCATCCGAGGTGCACGGGCCGCGGAAGGGCCGTGGAGGTTCGGGAACACCCGGCACGCGAACGTGCCGGGCCCCGATCAGGAGTCGGTCTTCGGCGGCTTCGGCGGCTTGGCCGGTCCGGTGACCGGAGGTGTGTAGCGCTTGTTGGGCTGGGCCCGCCGCGCCGAGCCGCCGGGCGCGGCGGATCCGTCCTCGGCCTTGGCCACCTTCAGCTTCTGCCCCAGCCGGTAGGCGCGGACCAGGTACCACGAGCCGATGAGGAGGAAGGGGATGCCGAATGGCCAGTAGTGGAGGTTGAACACCGACAGGCCGTACAGGGCACAGGCGATGCCCAGGAACAGGCGCTTCCGGAACCAGGCACTGGCCAGCATGATGAAGGCGAGACCGAAGAGCACCAGGACCAGCGAGCTGTCCACGGATGAAGTCGGCTTTCCCGCCTTCGAGCCGAGGCTGCTCGCCACGATGATGGCCACGAGGCCCGCCAGCGGGGCGGCGGCCAGGCCGATCAGCCGCTCCGTGTCGTCCGCGTGGGCGACCGCCTCTTCGAGTTCCTCGACCGTCTCGGGGCCCTGGACCTCGGCGGCCGGCCGGGAGTCCGCCTTGATCACGGCACGGGTGAACCGCTCCGAGAGCGTGGGCTTGTCCGGGTCGGCGGCCATGCGCCACGGTAGCGCGGCGCGACCCGGGTTCTCCAAGTCGCCCGGGCGCGGTCAGGTGGCGGAGCGACTTGCGACGGTGCCGCACCACCACCCACACGCAGGCGCCGACCGCCACCGCCAGCACCCCGGCGGGAAGCAGCACCCGGGCGACGGATGCGTGCTCGGACGCCACCGTCCGGGCCGTCGAGAACAGGCCGGGGTCGTCCGACGCCACGATGCCGTGGACGGTCGAGCCGATCGGCAGGTTGTCGGACCCGGGCACCCCTTCGGAGTAGTGCCGTCCCTGGTAGACGTAGGTTCCCGTGCACTCGTAGCCGGCCGGGCTCTGCCCTGTCCCTCCGATCAGCGCCAGGCAGCGGGTCACCGTGAGTTCCACCGGGACGCCGTTCGCCTTGAGGGTGTCGATCTGACTGTTCTTGCGGATCCCGGCCACCAGCAGCACGCCGGCCACCGCCATCACCACCACCAGGCCGAGGACCGCCGCCACGTACGTGATCCGGGCGCCGTCGACCTGGACCCCGGCACCACGCAGCGCGCCCACCCGGTCGGGGTCGGTCGGCTCCTCGGTCGGGGCCGGGGGCCCCGGTCTCCTCCACCCCACTCATCTGCGGCATCCATCCCTCGCGTCGTCGGCGCACCGCCGTCCAGCACGGCGCGGACCGGTGAGCGGTCGATGGTACCAGCGGCACCGGATGCGCTCCGGTCGACCGTCGATCCTGCATGAACCGGTCGATCCCCGTTACCCTTGCGCCATGGCATCAGGACCGAAGGCGACCGACCTCAAGGAGATCTGGCTGTTCTCCAGCTGCACCGGCGCGGAACTGCGGAAGATCCGGGCATCCCTGGACGCGGTGTCCGTGCCGGCCGGCAAGATCCTGGTGGAGGAGGGCCGGATCGGTCAGGAGTTCTTCATCATCGTCGACGGCTCCGCCAAGGTGACCCGCAACGGCCGGAAGGTGGCCAACCTCGGGGCCGGCAGCCACTTCGGCGAGCTGGCGCTCCTCGACCGTCGCCCCCGCTCGGCCTCGGTGGTGTCGGAGACGGACATGGACGTGCTGGTCATGTCGCAGCGCCAGTTCAACGGCCTGCTGGAGTCGGTTCCCACCATCGCCCGCAAGATGCTCTCGGCCCTGGCCACCCGGCTGCGCGAGGCCGACGCCAAGGCGTTCGACTGATCGCTGACCGCTCCCGGGCCGCAGACGGCCCGGACGGCTCAGGCCGGTGGCTCGGTGCTCTCCTCGGGCGCCGCCGGCTCGGCGGCCACCGGAGCGCCGGCGCCCACGGCCACCGGCTCGGCCATCGACTCCTCCAGGAGCTGCGACAGGTCCATGACCCGGACGTCGTCCTCCTTGGCGTTGGCCCGCACTGCGTCGTCGAGCATGATCATGCAGTAGGGGCAGGCCGTCGACACCACGTCGGCACCGGTGCCGATGGCCTCGTTGGTGCGGTCCATGTTGACCCGGGTCCCGATGTTCTCCTCGAGCCACATGCGTGCCCCGCCGGCACCGCAGCAGAACCCCTTCTCCCGGCACCGCTTCATCTCGATCTGCTTGGCGCCGGGGATGGCGTCGATGACCGAGCGCGGCTCGTCGAACACCCGGTTGTGCCGGCCGAGGTAACAGGGGTCGTGGTACGTGACCGACCCGGCGTACCCGCCGCCCGGCGTGAGCCGGCCCGCCTGGACGAGGTGGTCGAGCAGCTGGCTGTGGTGGATCACCTCGAAGTTCCCGCCCAGTGCCGGGTACTCGTTGGCCAGCGAGTTGAAGCAGTGCGGGCAGGTGGCGATGACCTTCTTGACCCCGGCGTCGGTGAGCGTCTCGATGTTCTTCATCGCCTGCTCCTGGTACAGGTACTCGTTGCCGAGGCGCCGGACCGGGTCGCCGGTGCACGACTCCTTCGGGCCGAGGATGCCGAACGTGACGCCGGCCCGGTGGAGCATGCGCGCCGTGGCCTGGGCGCCCTTGCGGGCCCGTTCGTCGAGGGCACCGGCACAGCCGACCCAGTAGAGGTACTCGACGTCGTCGGGGATGGTGCCCGTGATGACCGGCACCTCGAAGTCCAGCGACTCGATCCAGTCCGTCCGCTTGGCTCCACCCAGGCCCCACGGGTCGCCCTGGTTCTCGACGTTGCGCAGCATGAGGCCGGCCTCGGACGGGAACTCGGACTCCATCAGCACCTGGTAGCGGCGCATGTCGATGATGGTGTCGATGTGCTCGATGTCGACCGGGCACTGCTCGACGCAGGCGCCGCAGGTGGTGCACGACCACAGGACGTCGGGATCGATCACCAGGCCGGTGCCGACGAGGCCCTCGACCTCGACGCCGGCGGCCCGGTTGCGCTGCATGACCCGGTCGGCGTTGGCGAACATGTTGTCGCGCAGGTCCATGATGAGGAGCTTGGGGGAGAGCGGCTTGCCGGTGTTCCACGCCGGGCACTGCGACTGGCAGCGACCGCACTCGGTGCAGGTGGCCATGTCCAGGAGCTGCTTCCAGGAGAAGTCCTCGATCCGGCCGGCCCCGAACACGACCTCGTCGTCGTCGCCCACGTCCTCCATCGACATGTCCGGGGTGGAGGCCAGGGCGCCGAGGGCCCGCGGGCGCCTCGAGGTGGCGACGTTGATCGGGGCCAGGAAGATGTGGAGGTGCTTCGAGTAGGCGACGAACACGAGGAAGCCCATGATCACGGCGATGTTGACCAGGAGGAAGGTGGTCTCGAGCACGCTGTTCACGCCGGTGCCCAGCGGATGGAGCGCCTTGGCCAGGCCGTGGGAGGCGAAGGCCCACCAGCCGAAGGGGAAGTTGCCCGTGTTGACCTGGGCGGCCCGGTAGAGCAGCAGCGACGTGATGACGCCGAAGATGCCGAGCAGCACCAGCCAGGCGGCACCGGTGTGCGAGCCGAAGAAGCGGGACCGGCGGTTCTCCCGCTTGGGCGAGTGGATCACCCGGATGATGATGAAGGTGGCGATCGACACCAGGACGGCCACGGCGAAGAAGTCCTCGAGGAAGCCGATGAAGGCCAGGTGGCCGATGAGGGGGATGTAGAAGTCCCGCCAGAAGAGGGCGCCGAACGCCTCGATGATGGTGAGGATCAGGATGGTGAAGCCCCACATGGTGAAGAAGTGGGCCATGCCCGGAACCGTCCACTGGAGCAGCTTCTTCTGACCGGCCACCTCGACCAGCTCGGCCTTCAACCGGGCCGGGATGTCCCTGGCCCGGCTGGGCACCGCGGGCTGGCCGGAGGTGATGAGGCGGCCCAACCAGAAGAACCGTCGTCCCGCGATGGCGAGCATCACGAAGAAGATGACGAGCCCGATGCTGATTCTGACGGCCACTGCGGGTCCTCCTAGGAGTTACTGACGGGTAACAAGGTAGCGGGGGGCGGGGCGGGCGGACAATCCGCCGGTCAGGCGCGGAAGTTGTCCGCGTACCGGCTCGGAGTCGGTCCCCACTGGCCCTGGTACTTCGACTTCAGCCCGTCCGAGCCGTAGGGGTGCTCGGCGGCGGTGGTCATCTGGAGGAAGCTGATCTGACCGATCTTCATGCCCGGGTAGACGGTGATGGGCAGATTGGCCACGTTCGACAGCTCCAGGGTGAGGTGCCCGTCCCATCCGGCGTCGACGAAGCCGGCCGTCGAATGGATGAGGAGGCCGAGGCGCCCGAGCGAGGACTTGCCCTCGAGGCGGGCGACCAGGTCGGCCGGGAGGGTCACCTTCTCGGTGGTCGAGCCCAGCACGAACTCACCGGGATGGAGGATCAGCGGGTCCTCGCCCACGTCGACCAGCTCGGTCAGGTCCTCCTGGTCCTCGCGGACGTCGATGACCCGACTGGTGTGGTTGCGGAAGAGGCGGAAGTACCGGTCGACGTGCAGATCGACGGACGAGGGTTGGATGCAGGACTCGTCCAACGGGTCGATCGTGATGTGGCCGGCGGCGAGCGCCTCGCGTATAGAGCGGTCTGAGAGAACCATGCCCGACAGACGATAGTGTGTTCTCCTCATCGCGGGTGTAGCTCAATGGTAGAGCGCCAGCTTCCCAAGCTGGACACGCGGGTTCGATTCCCGTCACCCGCTCTTCGGGGGCTGTGCCCGTTCGTGGTCCGCCCGACGGCATTGCGCCGGGCGTGGCCCGTCCCCACGACTCGGAAAGGGCGCCGCAGCGGCCCCGCGCGGGCTCAGGCCCCGATGGCGGCCCGGATCGACTCGATGGCCTGGTGCTCGGCCTCGTCGACGGCTGCACCGTGCTCGCGATGGGCGTTCGCCACCTTGTCGGACAGCGCCAGGATGAACCGGCGGTAGTCGGACAGCTCCTCGGGCGTGGCCTTGGCCGCCACCAGCGCGGTGGCGTCACGGAGCAGGCCGAGCGCGTGGTCCCGCACGGCCTCGGGCGAGCCGGACCGCGTCCGGTCCACCTTCGGCTTCGAAGCCACGATGGCGTCGAGCAGCTCGCTTTCGCCGTGCTCGGTCCGTGCCTCGACGTAGGCCTTGGACAGGGCGAAGGTCTCCCGGAACATGCCGCCCTTGGAGGCGGTGACGACGAGGAACCCCGCGCTGGGCGGTCCCTCGAGGACCAGCTTCCACTCGTCCTCGGTGAAGTCGGACTGCGTCGTCATGTGCTGCTCCTCGCTCGTCGATCGGCCCTGTCGGATGTCTACAGGATGGCGCGGTCGGCCGGGCATCGGTCCCGGGGCCCGACGACCGGTCCCGTCCGCCCCGACCACGGGAGGGCACACGAGCCGTCTGTACCGCCTCGACAGGCACCGCGTAGCATCCGGACCCATGGACGCCCCACCGGGAACCACCCCTCGAGCCGACGTCGTCCATCGGGACCTGCTGGTGCCCAAGGTCTCCGCCGTCGACGCCGACGGTGGCCTCCGGACCGACTTCATCGACGGGGTCGTCTTCCGGCCCACCCGTCCCGTCCCCCATGAGGACGGCACTCTGGCCGAGATCGCACGCGCCGACTGGGAGGAGATCACCGATCCGATCGTCCACGCCCACGTCACCACCACCGAGCCCGGGAGGGTGCGGGCCTGGGGCCTCCACCAGGGCAGCACCGACCGGCTCTTCGTCGTGAAGGGCCTCGTCTCGTTCGTGGTCTTCGACGGGCGGGTCGGGTCGTCGACGTTCGGCGTCGTCAACGAGGTGAAGGTGTCCGAGCGGAGCCCCGGCCTGCTCATCATCCCCCCGGGCCTGTTCCACGGGTGGAAGGTCGTCGGGACCGAGGAGGCCTTCATCATCAACATGCCGACCTCGCCCTACCGCTACGACAGCCCCGACGCGCTCGACCTCCCCTACGACTCGGAGCAGGCCCCGACCGTGGTGCCGTGGCGCTGGTGAGCGCACCATCGTGGCTGGTGGTGATCCCGACCCACGACCACCCGTCGACCCTCGCCCACGCCGCGGGCAGCGTCCTCGACCAGGAGGATGCCGACCTCGAGCTCGTCATCGTCGGTGACGGGGTCGGCGACGACACACGGGAGGTCGTCGCCGACCTCTGTCGTGCGGACGGGCGGGTCTCCTTCGTCGACTGCCCCAAGGCGGCCAGTCGCAACGAGACGGCCCGTCACGCCGTCGTCTCGGGCTCCGACGCACCACTGATCACCTATCTGGGCGACGACGACCTGTTCCTGCCCCACCACCTGGACGCCATGCAGGACCTGCTGGCCGACCACGACTTCGCCCACCCGTTCCCCGTGTTCGTGCAGCCGTCGGGGGCCCTGGAGGCGGTGCCCACCGACCTGGCCGACCCCCGGTGCGTCCGCTGGCACCTCCACCCCGGGCACAACGCGGTCAGCCTGAGCGGCGCGTCCCACACCGCCGCGCTCTACCGACGCCTTCCCTACGGATGGCGTCCCGCTCCGGAGGGACGGTGGAGCGATCACTACATGTGGGAGCAGATCTTCTCCATGGACGGCGTCCGGCTGGCCACCTCGCCGCGGGCCACGACCGTCAAACTCCCGGCCGCCCCGCGGTCCGGGTTCGACCCCGCGCACCGGAGGGAGGAGATCCGGTCGTGGTCCGAACGCAGCCGCACCCCGGAGTTCGGCGACTGGTGGGACGCCCAGGTGGCCGACGCCGTCCGCCGGGCCGCGGTCGACCACGTCATGGGGGCCAGCGAGGTGTTCGACGAGTTGGCGGCCATCCGCGCCCGGTCGGGCGTCGCACCGGAGGCGGTCGGGCCCGCCCGCTGAGTGCAATTCGGGGCCACGCGGTCGCATCCGTGCCGGGGGTCCGACCCCGGATCCTGACGTCCTACCGGATCGGGGGCGGCGTTCCGTCGGCGCTGGCGGCCAGCTGCGGGTCCCAGGCGCAGACCGCGCACGAGTGCCGGAACGCCGAGCGGGCGAACTCGACGGACTCGCCGTGGGGATCGTCGGCCGCCCGGACGTCGTCCCAGTCCAGGATGAACTCCCCCAACGAGGCGTCCCACCGCGCCGAGGACGGGGCCAGGACGGCCTCCGAGAACCCGTCGGGTGCCGGGTGGGCGTAGGCGTAGAACGCCGCCCTGGGGTAACGGGCGTCGCCCGGCCACCACCCGATGGCCACTTCCTGGGCATCCATGGCGTTGCGCATGATGAAGTCGTCCGACGGGGGCTCGGCCGTCCGGCCCGAGAAGAGGTTGGTGGCCAGGTCGAACGAGCCCCACCAGGCATTGACCGGCGTCGAGCGTCCCCGGTAGGGGGCACGGAACTCGGCCAGCACCAGCGCGGCCCGGGTGGCGGCGGCGAAGTACGCCTCCACCCGGTCGACGTCGTAGCGGGCGTGGTCCTCGTCGGCGTCGAGGGGTGCCGTCCACGACACCTCCTGGGGCGTCGGGTCGATGTGCACGGCCCCGCACAGGCCGCCGACCGCGGCGAGCACGTCCCGGGTGACGGCACCCACCGACCGGTGCGGGGTCAGGGCGATCCGGGCCGCCCGTCCGTCGCTGTGTTCGAGGACCGCCTCGTGGGTCCGCAGGTCGAGGACGGCGACGACCGCGCCCGATCCATCAGGGGCGGGGAGCGGGGCCGTCTCCCACCCTCTCGCCGTGACCCGGAGGGCGGCGTGCTGCAGCTCGGGTTGGGGCGGGGCCAGTGCCACGCAGAGCTTGCCGAGCACCTGGGTGTGGGCGTGCAACGTGTCACACGTCTCGCTCCAGTCCTCGTACGACACCGCGGGCCAGGGTGACGGCATCTCCCCACCCTACCGACGGGCGGTCCGGGCGGGCCCGGGCTACCCGACCTGTTCGATGACGATCGACGAGCTCGCCGCGTCGACCCCGCCCGCCAGCGGCGTGATCGTCAAGGCGAGTGACTCACCCGCGGGGTTCCGGACCGTGAGGACCGAATCCACCACCGTGGTCTGGATCAGGGTCGTCTCCACGATCTGCGTGGTCCCGGCTCCCCGTCCGACGACGGTGTACGCCAACTCGACGCTCCCACTGCCGGAGTCCAGGCCGACCACGAGCTGGCCCGCCTCGGTCACCGGGACCTGGAAGTACACCTGGTAGGTCCCGATGCTCGGGAGGAGGAACTGGCTGCTCGACGTCCGGGTGATCAACCCGTCGGAGGGACCGTTCTGCGGGAACTGCACGGCCGAGCCGGCCGCCACCGTGGCCGAGTTGTCCGGGGGAGCCAACGCGAAGAACTCCGCGTAGTGCATCAGCCCGTTCACCCCGGGGGCACCCTGGGCACCGGGAGGACCTTGGGCACCGGTGTTGCCGGGATTGCCCTGAATGCCGGGGGTTCCGGCGTGCCGGGAGTTCCCTGGATCCCGGGGATCCCCTGGATTCCGGTGAGGCCCTGGATGCCGGGGGGACCCTGGAGACCGGGTGCCCCGGGGGTACCGGGGGCGCCCTGCGGACCCGGCGATCCGTGTCCGGGAACCGACGTGATCCCCACCACGGACCCGTTCGAACTGGTGCTCAAGGCGTTGCCGCTGTAGGGGGCGTCACCGAAAGCGAACACCCCTCCGTCCCTGGCCACCAGCCAGTACCCCAGGCCATCGCCCGTCGCCACGATCCCGACGATCGGTTGATTGAGGTGACCGGGCGCCGACCCGTAGTTCGCGGCACCGCCGAATGCGGTGACACTCCCGACCGAGTCGACGACCCAGTACCCACCGGCCGGGCTGGTGACGCTCGTCCGCAGCGAGGCCAGCGAGAAGTGCGGGGTCCCCTGGGACTGTGCGGTCTGACCGGGGAGGCTTCCCACCACGAGTGTGGCCGCCCCCAACAGGACCGCCAGGCCGACGGCGACCGATCGGGCGATGGTGGTACGTGACACCGATGAAACCATGAGCATTCCCCGTTCCGGAAGAGGAACGGGATACCGCTCCGCCGTCCATCGTAGATCTAGATTTCCGGAATGTCACGGACAGGTATCGATCGGCGCCCGCCGGGCCCCGTCACCCCACGCCGGCATCACCCGTCGGCACCGCCCGGATCCGGTCGGGCGGGACGGAACTCGAGGCCCGGCCGGGTGCGGAACGGCGCGGTGGTCGCATGCTCGGGCCGGTGACCGGCCAGGGTCTGCACGTATGTTCCGTACCGGGCGGCCACCGGTCCGGCCGACAGCCCATGGGCCACCACGCTGAAGGTGACCGTCACCACGACGACAGCGAGCACCTGGTTCGCCGCCGCCGGGTCCAGCGTGTCGTAGGCGATGAGCCCGAAGACCACCGAGGCGAGCCCACGCGGGCCGAACCACCCCACCAGTCCCACCGTGAACCGGTCGAGGCCGGAGCCGGCCAGCGCCAACGCCACCGGCACCATCCGCACCGCGGTCAGGGCCAGGGCGGCGAAGACGAAGTCCTGCCAGGTGGCGGCCCGGAAGCCCGGCACCACCATGACCGCCCCGAAGATGAGCCAGACCATCAGGGCCAGCAACCCGCCGATCCGCTCGGCGAAGAGCACGATGTCGTCGAGTCCCGCACGGACCACGCTGCCGAACGCCATGCCGGCCAGGAAGGCGGCCACGAAGCCGTTGCCCTGCGCCTGCAGCGCGAGCCCGTAGGCGAGGAGGGCCAGGCCCAGGGCGGCCAGGGGTCGGAATCCGGGGCTGCTCCACCCGGCGGACATCGCCCGGGCCACCAACCACCCACCGGCCAGGCCGACGCCGGCACCGACCCCCGCGCCGATCAGGAGCTCGCGCACGGCGTCGGCCAGGTGCACGGCGTGGACCGTCTCGGTGGACACGGCGCCGGCCAGGAAGAGGTTGACGAACGGGGTGGCGATGCCGTCGTTGAGGCCGCTCTCCACGTTGAGCAGTCGGCGGATCCGCCGGGGGATCCGCCGGTCCTCCATGATCGCACTGCCCAGCGCGGCATCCGTCGGCGCCACGATGGCCCCGACCGAGGCGGCCACCCAGATGCCCACACCGGGAAGGATCCCGAAGGCCGCGGCGGTGCCGAAGCCGATGGTGAGGGGAAGGCCGATGGCCAGCAACCGGACGGGGAGGCCCAGGTCGTGGCGCAGTTGGTGCAGGTTGACCCGGGATGCGTCCGTGAACAGGACCAACGCCAGGGTCACCTCGGCCAGCGCCAGGATGGTCGACGAGTGCGGACTCAGCTCGATCAGGTGCACCGGGCCGTGCGTCACCACCAGGCCGAGGACGACGAAGGCGATGGGTGCACTGATCGACCAGCGCTCCAGGCGCCCCGACACCAGGGACCACACCACGATGCAGGTGGACACCACCACCAGGGTGAACGTGTCGAGTCCGTGCTCCACCGCCTACTCCTCCCCGCCCGATCCCGCCGGTCCGACCGGTCAGCCCGGCGATCCGCCGAGGGCCATGCCGATGATCGGTTTGGCCAGCGGGATGGCCCCGGTCGAGCCCTGGAACACCGCACCGGGGCCGAAGGTGAAGATGCCCCCGTCGGAGGCCACCAGGTAGTAGCCGTCGCCGCCGGGTGCGGCGGCCATGCCGACGATGGGCTTGTTGAGGTGGGCGCCGCCCATGGAGCCGAGGAACGGTGCGCCGAAGCTGAAGATGCCCCCGTCGGCGGCCACCAGCCAGTAGCCCCCGGTCGACGGGTCGACCGCCATGCCCACGATGGGCTGGTTGAGCGGCCTGCCGCCCATCGAGCCCTGGAACGACGCCCCCGGCCCGTAGGTGAAGATGCCGCCGTCGGAGGCCACCAGGTAGTAGCCGTCACCGACCGGTGCCGCGGTCATGCCCACCACCGGGCGGTTGAGGGTCAGTGCCCCGGCCGACCCGTAGAAGGCGGCGGTCGAGCCGTAGGAGAAGATCCCGCCGTCGGAGGCCACCAGCCAGCACCCGCCCCCGCCGGGCACCGCGGCCATGCCCACCACCGGTCGGTTGGCGGCCGGGATCGACCCGCGGCAGGAGGCGTGGGCACCGTACGGGAGTGCCGTGCCCGTCGTCGTGGCCACCTGGTACCCCCCGCCGCCGGGGGCCGCCGAGAACCCGCCGGTCGGCTCGGGCTGCCCGGCCGCCGACCCGTAGAACGGGGCGTTGAAGCTGAAGATGCCGCCGTCGGACGCGGCCAGCCAGTACCCGTCGTAGGTCGGGTCGTGGACGGCGATCGGCACGTACTGGGCGGGCACCCCCGTCCCGTACCGGACCAGTCGCGAGAACGCGCACTGACCGGTGCCGTAGCCGCCGACCTCGCTCCCGGCCTGGCCGGCGTCCCCGAACTGCAGGGGAGGCGCGTCGTTCTGGCAGATCATGTTGCCGTGGACCTGGCTCGAGAGGATCTCGATCGAGTCGAAGTCCATGAAGGTGAGGTCCGAGAAGGTGGCGCTCCCCGAGATCGTGTCGCGCAGGGCGCCGAACCAGCACGAGGTGAGGCCGGTGAGCCACAGGTTGCCCCCGACGACGGTGTCCTCGATGTCCGAGTAGACCGAGCCGCCGGTGCCGGGCAGGGCGTAGAAGACGGTCTGGTTCGGCGGAGGGGTGGCCGCGCAGGTCTTCCCGCCCCCACCCCCGGCCGATCGGAAGTCCCCGGCGATGGTGGTGTCGTGGAGGATCACGCCGAGCGGGGCGGCGGCGGTCAGGTCGCCGCCGATGGTCGTCACCGACTTGGGGACGGTGGCGTCGTCGAGGCAGACGAAGTGGACGATCTCGCAGCCCAGGATGAGCGACGCGCCGGTGGCCGCCGTCAGTTGCCACCGATGGTCAGGCTCGACGCCGTGCCCGGCACGTCGTTGGCCAGGCCGTAGGCACTGACCAGTGCGGCCCCCGCCTCGACCGTCACGCTCCCGGTCACGACCACGGCTCCGGCGCTGACGTGGCACACCCCGGTGACGTCCAGGGACGCGTAGGTGCCGGCCGGCAGGGCCTGGGGGGCGGCGACGGTGCCCCCGCACGTCGCCGGGGCGGCGGCTCCGGCCACCGGAGCCGCCCCGTGCACGGCCACGCCCACCGGCACCAGCAGGAGGAGTGCGCCGATCGCGCCACGACATCGCATCACCGCACAACGTAGGCGGGGCGGGAACGCGGCGCAGGCCATGCCCCGGTGGTCCCGCCCGCCGTTGTCTACCCTGCGTGGATGGCGACCGACCCCCATCCGACGTCGGCCGACGTCGCCTACCTCGGCGCCGACGAGCTCGTCGACCGGTTCGCCGCCGGGACCCTGACCAGTGCGGCGGTCGTCGACACGCTGCTGGAGCGCATCGCCGTCATCGACGATCCCTCGGGCGTCTTCGGCCTGCGGTCGATGGCCGCGCTGGCCGAGGACGCCCGCGCCGTGGCCGTCGAGCGCGACGCCGAGCGGGCCCGGGGCGCGCTACGCGGACCGCTCCACGGCGTGCCCGTGGCGGTCAAGGACAACATCGAGGTGACCGGCCTGCCCGGGGCGGCCGGCTCGACCGCCCTGCTGGGCCGACCGGCCCGCGACGCGGCACTGGTGACCCGACTCCGCGAGGCCGGGGCCGTCGTGCTCGGGAGCACCAACCTCTCGGAGTGGGCCAACATCCGCTCCGAGCGCTCGACCAGCGGGTGGTCCGCCACCGGCGGCCTGGTCGGGAACCCGTGGGCACTGGACCGGAGCGCCGGTGGCTCCTCGTCGGGATCGGGCGCGGCGCTGGCGGCCGGCCTCGTCCCCCTCGCGGTGGGCACCGAGACCGACGGGTCCATCGTCTGTCCCGCGTCGGTCAACGGGATCGTCGGACTGAAGCCCACCGTCGGCTCCGTGCCCACCGGCGGCATCGTGCCGATCAGTGCCAGCCAGGACAGCCCCGGACCCATGGCCCGCACCGTGGCCGACGTGGCCCGGCTGTTCGCCGTGCTGTCCGACCAGGACCCGGTGCACCTCGAGGACCGCTCCCCCGATTCGTCCACGCCACCACGTGGCGGGCCGAGCACGACCCGACCGATCGACTGGTCGACGGGTTCGTGGACCGGCTGGGCGGGTCCGGCGCGTCGGTGGAGCGGCGCCCGGTGGCCACCCCCGGACCCGAGGTGGTCAACGACGAGTTCGTGGTGCTCCTGTCGGAGCTGGTGGACGACCTCGGTGCCTACCTGGCGGCCCGACCGGGCGACGGCGTGCGCTCCCTGGCCGACGTGGTGGCCCACGAGGTGGCCCACGCCGGGGACGAGCTCCCGTGGTTCGGCCACGAGCTGTTCGTCCAGGCGCTGGCCACGTCGGGCCGCTCCGGCGACGGCTACGCCGCCGCCCGGGCCCGCAACGTCGAGTGGGCGGTGGCCACCTGCCTGGAGCCCGCCCTGGAGGGGGCCGACGTGCTCCTCGCCCCGGCGTACGGGCCGTCGTGGAAGAGCGACCTGGTGGTGGGCGGTCACGCGGCGGCCGTGTCGAGTTGGGTCACCACGCCGGCGGCCATCGCCGGGTGGCCGATCATGAGCGTTCCCGTCGGCCTGGTCCACGGGCTCCCGGTGGGCCTGGCCCTGATCGCCCGACCCCATGACGAGTGGACGCTCCTGGCCGCGGCCGCCCGGGTGGAGGCGGTGGTGGCCGCCACCGATCCGCTCCCCCGGCCGCGGTGGCGGCACCCCGGTCGGGGCTGAGCGCCGACCGCCCGGGGCGGCCGGTCAGGCCCCCTCGGCGGCGGCCTTCAGCTTGCGGAGGGTCTCCTCCATGCCGGCCCGGTTGTGGGTGGCCCGGTCGGCCACCCCGCTGACCGGCTTGCCCAGGAGGGTGACGAGCGCGCCGCGCTCGTCGTCCCACGACTCGGTCACCGCGCAGCCCCCGTCGGTCGGCTCGAACCGGTAGGTCCACAGGGCCACCTTCATGCCCGACGGCCTTCACCCGGAACGACAGCACCCGACCCGGCACCGCCTCGACCACGGTGCCCGTCGTCGCCCACTCCTTCCTGCCCGACCGGTTGGTCCCCTTGAACGTCGCACCGGGCACGGCACCGGTGGCACCGTTGCGCCACGTGACCGCATCGTTCTCCGGGGACCATTCGTGCATCCGGGTCAGATCGGACACCAGGTCCCACACCTTCTCGGGTGGGGCGGCGATCTCGGTGGTCACACTCACGTGGTCTCCCATGGCCGCCACCGTACCCAGGCCGGGCCGCCGTGTCCCGGGCCGCTCCGGCCCTGGCCCGCCCCGCGCGGATCGCACCGCCCCGGTCAATCCAGGTCCGGGCAGGTCAGCGGGCATTACGCTGCGATCACCTCCGGCGACAGGCGGCACGCATGCAGTTCCTTCGATCGACGAGACGGGCGGGCTGATGCTCGTCCTCAACCTGGTGATCCTCGGCCTCGCCATCACCCTCGAGCCCATCCCCTTCACCGCGTTCGCCGTGGTCCTGGCCTCCAAGGGCGGTGTGTCGAAGGCGGCCTTCTTCATCAGTGGATGGATCCTGTCGCTGGCCATCGTCGTGGCCGGGACCCTGGCCGCCACCCAGAACAACCCGCCGAAACCGAGCACCGCCCCCTCGACGGCCAGCTTGGCGGCCAAGATCCTCATCGGCGCCGTGTTGTTGGTCATCGCCCTGCGGCGCCGCCGCATGATCGGCCGGCCCAAGAAGCCGAAGGACCCGCCCAAGTGGCAGACCGGCGTCGACAACATGTCCCGGTGGTTCGCGTTCGGTCTCGGCCCGCTGACCCAACCCTGGGGGCTGGTGGCGGCGGGGGTGCTGACCATCGTGGACGCCAAGCTGGCCGGCCCGCAGAGTGCGGTGGCCCTCGTCCTCTTCTGCCTGCTGTCCACCGGCACCTACCTGGCCGCCGAGATCTACGCCTGGCTGCGGCCGGTCCGGACCAAGGACCTGCTCGACCGGTTGCGGGCATGGATCAGCACCCACACCGACCAGGCCATCGTCGTCATCTCCGGGGTGGTCGGCGCCTGGCTGATCGCCGACAGCGTCTACCTGCTGGTGACCTGAGCCGCCGTCCCCGTCCGGGGACCGTCAGCGGCGGGGTCTGCGGTGGAGGCGGCGGGTCGATGGCCGGGGTGCCGCCGTCGAGCACGTGCTCGGTCCACGCGTCCCCCGACCAGTAGCGCTGCTCGTGGCGCACGAACGGATCGGTGAACCAGCCGGGTGCCGTCCCGGTGAACGTCGACCCGGAGGTGGGCCCCGACGGCGACGGCGTGGCCGAGGGAGGGGTCGAGGCGGTGAACCCGCTGGCCGGCGACCGGCCGCGCTGGCCTCCCGTGCCGCGGCGGCGGGAGGACGCCAGCAGGCGGACGACGATCACCACGGCGAAGACGGCGATGGCCACCCCGGAGTTGTGCCCGTTGACGTACACGGGGCCAGTGTACGACCGGGTTCCCCGAGACGACCTGCGGCCCCCTACCCGGGAACGGGACCCGGAGAGGGGACCCGGGGAGGGAGGATCCGGTGTCGGGACCCGGGGCTCAGGCCTTCGGCTGCATCTTCTCCAGGGTCTCCCCCATCTGGCGGTGGACGGCGTTGACGGCCTGGAGCGGTCGGATCATCACCCGGAACTCGATGATGCGCCCCTGGTCGTTGCAGCGGATGATGTCGACCCCGTTCACGTACTTCCCGTCGATGGTCGTCTCGAACTCGAGCACGGCGGTGTCGCCGTCCAGGACCTTCTTCGTGTACCGGAAGGCGCCGGCGCGGTCAGCCGACGAGCCGGTCGTCCCGTCGCCGGTGGGGCTCGAGGCGGCGGGGTCGAGGCGTCGTCGCCCGGCAGGGCCACCGCCGCGGCCTGCAGGTAGAGGGTGGTGACCGCCCTGCCCCGCTGGGGGGTGAAGACGATGGGCGAGTAGAAGACCACGTCCTCGTCGAGCAGCTCGTCGAGGCCCCCGGGGAGCTCCCCCTTCAGGTACCGGTGCCACTGCTCCACCACGTGCTCGATCATCAAGACCCCCGTCCCGTGCTGCCGCACCCGCGGCCTCCGGCCAGACGGTACCGCACCCGACCTCCGACCCGTCCGGCCCCGGTCCGGGGTCCGGGCCGGTCAGTACGGCAGGAACAGACCGAAGACCGAGGCGCCGATGGCCAGGAGGAGGGTGCCGACGGTGACCATCCCGAACGCCCGGGACCCGACCAGTCCGTGAGGCTCCATGTGGAGGTGGAGGTCACGCGACGTACGCATGCCGACCAGCCAGACCAGGCCTCCGGTGCCGACCACCACCAGGGTGGCGACCGACAGGCCACCGCCCAGCTCCCAGGCCCGGCGGGCGAGCACGACGAGGGCCACGGCGACGGCCAGGCCCGTCCGTCCCCAGGCCAACTGCGTCCGCTGGGGGGCGAGGCCCTCGTCCCAGACCTCGGCCGTCTCCACCGGGTCGATGGGCCCACCGTCGGGTCGCGGAGCACGGTCGTCGGTCATGGCGGTCCCCTACTTGGACCCGAGGAAGACGAGGACGACGGCGATCACGGAGATGGCGCCGATGCCGATCGACAGCACCAGTGCCATGGGTGACTTCGGGAGCGGCTGGCGCCGACGCATGGCGCGCTCGTTGAGCTTCCACTGCCGGAAGCTGGTAACGGCCACCAGGGCACCGAGGGCGATGAGCGGGATGCCGAGGACCCGCCTCCCACCCGAGACGTGGAACTCCGGGAGCAGCTGGGCAGCCGCCACCCCGGTGGCGATCAGGGCCAGTGCGGTCCGGTTCCAGGCCAGGAACGTCCGCTCGTTGGCGTAGGTGAACCGCGCATCCGGCTCGGACTCCTCCGCCGGCTCCTGCCCTTGCGGGTCGTCTTGCGTACTGGCCACCGGGGCGCAGCCTACTGAACGGCCGGCGCGGCCTCGATGGTGGTCAGGTCCTCGGCCAGGACCACGGTCCCGCCGAACTCGGCCGCAGCCTGGTCGATCCACTCCTGCTCGGCGCCCGGTCGGACCGCCGGCACCATGTGGGTCAGCACCAGGGTGCCGACTCCGGCCCGCTCGGCCGTCCGGGCCGCATCCGGCACCGACGAGTGGTAGTCGAGGACGTCGATCAGGCGGGGCACGCCGAGGGCTTCGATCTGATCGCGGCGCACCACCGTGTGCACCAGCAGGTCGGCCCCGGCACACAGCTGGTCCAGTCCGTCGCACGGGACGGTGTCCCCGGCGATGACCACCGAGTTACCGCCGTCGTCGATGCGGTAGCCGACGGTGGGATGGACCGGGGCGTGGTCGGTCGGAGCCGCCGTCACCCGCACGTCGCCCTGCTCGAAGACCACGCCCTCGGTCACCTCGGTGACCTCGGTCCCCGGTCGCCAGGTGAGGTCCTCGTGATGGGCCAGGCGGTAGCCGATGTCGGTCCCCAGCATCGCCTCGGTGGCAGCCACCAGGGCGGCCGTGCCCACCGGGCCGAACACCGTGAGCGGGTGGGGGACGAAGGACATGGCCCAGCGCGTGGTGATCACATCGTTGAGGTCGGTGACGTGGTCGCTGTGCAGGTGGGTGAGGAACAGCGCCTGGAAGGCGCCCGGTCCGGACAGCACGGCAGCGGCCCGCATGGACACGCCCCGGCCGGCATCGAACAGCAGGTCGCCGGCCGAGGTGCGCACCAGCGTGGACGGGCCGGCCCGGTCCGGGGACGGGATCGGGCTGCCACTGCCCAGGATCACTACCTGCATGTCGACCACTCCTCACCGGGTCCGGGTCTGTTCTGGCATACCATATGACAGAACATGACGGTCGTGCTGCCCGGCCGCTCGGCCACCCTGCCACCCGGGACGGAGGCCTGCCGGATCGGTAGCCTGCACCCGTGCCCTTCTACCGTGACCAGGTGGTCCCCCGGCTGGTCGACCCTGGCCCGGTCGGCCGGTTTCGTCGTCGAGGACCTCGACCAGCGCTACGGGGTGGGCCCGAAGGCGTGGTCCTACCTGACCCGGGCGGCCACGGTGCGGGCGTGACCGGGGACGCGGCCGACGAACGGCTCGACCGGCTCGAGCGACGCCTGGACGCGGCCGAGTCGGTGCTGGCCATCCAGGACCTGAAGGCGCGCTATGCGGCGGTCGTCGACGCCCGGTTCGCCAAGGGGGCCGTGGTCGGACGGCACGCCCTCGACGACCTGGCCCGCCGGGCGGCCGACCTCTTCTGCGAGGACGGGGTGTGGGACGGGGGCCCGGGGCTCGGCGTGGCCAGGGGTCGGGACGAGATCGCCGCCCGCCTGGCCGCCCCCACCCTCGTGTTCTCGCGCCACTTCTTCGTCACCCCCCGCATCGCGGTGGACGGCGAGCGGGCCACGGGTCGGTGGGAGCTGCTGTCCCCGTGCACCGGTACCGACGGCACGTCGCGGTGGATGGTCGGGGCCGAGGACGACGTCTACCGCCGGGTCGACGGGTCGTGGCTGCACGAGTCGATGACCCTCACCACCTACTTCGTCTCGCCGGCCGGCGAGGGCTGGCCGAGGATCCTCGCCTGAGCGTGCCCGTCCGACGGTGCCTGGATGACCGTGCGCGACCCGGTCCCGGACAGCCCGACGCCCGGGGAACCACGTGATCGTGGTCCCCCGGGCGGGGAGGTCGGGCCGTGGTGTCGGTGGGGCGGTCAGGCGGGGGGACCGACCGCCAACGTCACCGACGAGGTGTGGGACACGCCCGACTGGTCCGTCCACTGGAGGCGGATGACGTCGCCGGGATGATGGGCCTCGAGCGCATGGGAGAGATCGGAGGCCACGTCGACCGGGCTGTTGTCGACGCTGGTGATGAGGTCGCCCTGGCTGAGCCCGGCATTGGCCCCCGGCGAGCCGGGCAGCGTCCCGGCGACCACGGCGCCGGTCGTCGATCCCTGTCCTCCGCCGATGGCTGAGCCGACCGCTCCGCTGGACGAGGAGTCCTGGACCTGGATCCCGAGGAAGCCGGTGGCCCCGATGTGGATGGTGGCGCTGCCCCGTCCGGACTCGATGCTCTTGGCCACCGACAGCGCCGTGCCGATCGGGATGGCGTACGCCTGGGCGGCGCCACCCGTTCCCGACGAGCCGGTCGAGGCGGCGGTGTCCATGCCGACCACCTTGCCGCCGGAGTTCACCAGGGCCCCCCCGGAGTCGCCGGGCTGGATGTCGCAGTTCATCTCGATGAGCCCGTCGAGGTTCTCCGAGTTGCCGCCGCCGCTGTCGCTGGCGGTGATCGACTGGTTGAGGGCCGTGACCGAGCCTCCGGCCGAGCTGGGGGTGCCACCGGTGCCGCCGGCATTGCCCACGCCGACCACGCCCTCGCCGACGGCCGGGAGTGACGGCGCGATCTTGGCCGTCTGCAGGCCGGAGGCCCCGACGAGCTGGATCACCGCGATATCACCGCTGCGGTCGTAGCCCACGACGTTGGCCTTGTAGGTCTGGTTGTTCCCGATGTCGGTCACGCTGATGCTGGTGGCCCCGTCGATGACGTGGTTGTTGGTCAGGACCTCGCCGTTCGACGTCAGGACGATGCCGGTGCCGGCCGCCTGCTCGTTCTGGTAGCTGAGGTTGGTGTTGATGTCCACGAGGGCGGGGGAGATCTTGGCGGCGATGCCCGTCACGTCGGCCGGCGCGCCGGCGCCGGTGGTGGAGTTGCCCGAGCCGTTGGCGCTCGAGCCGCCGGAGCCGCCGGTCCCGAACGGGAACTGACCGCCGACACCGGACCCGGTGCCGCCGGACGAGCTGGGGGGCGAGGCCGCGGTGGTGGCCGTCGGCCAGGTGGCGTGTCCGATGGTGGCACCCATGAGGAGCGCGACCACGGCGACCAGCGAGGCGATGACGGCCACCTGGCCCTTGTGGTTCCTGGCCTTCGTCTGGGGCGGCGGGGGTGGCGGGTAGTAGCCGTAGGGGGCGGGCGGCCAGGCCGTCGGCGGAACGGCGCCGCCGACCCCGGCACCCCATCCACCGGGTGCCGGGAGCGGCGCCGGTCCGTGGGGTCCCCAGCCCGGCGCGGCCGCCACACCCCAGGTGCCGGGCGCGGGCGCGGAGACCCAGGGTCCGCTCGGGGCCGGGTGGGCCCCCGCCGGGTAGAAGTCGTCCTCGGCCACCGCGATCGGCTGGCCCGGGTAGGGGGGCTGGCTCGGGGGCTGGACGTGGGGCACCGGCCGGGTCAGCGGCTGCTGCTGGGTGACGCTCGGGTCGGCCGAGGGCCAGGCCGTCGTCGGCCCGCCCACCGGCGGGGTGGGTCCGGTGGTCGCCTCGGCGACCGGGGGAGTGGGCTCGGTCGTCGCCTCGGCGGCCGGAGGAACGGGCACGGTGGCCTCCCCTTCCGTCGACTGGCTGTCCTGCTCCTCGTTCGGGTGTTCGTCCATCTCGTCCTACCTCCGGGCTGACACGTTCTTCGTGACCACGACCGTGATCACCGCACGGAGTCATTCGACTGCCCGTGCGTAAGCGGTTGGTGAGTGGAACGTATGAATTCCGTAAGGAACCGGTTGCCGGGCCGTCACGGGGTGGGGGCGACCACCGTGACCAGGTCCCCGTCGATGGCGGCCCGCCATCCCTCGTAGGCGAAGTCGTGGACCGCATCGAGTCCGCCGTCGAGCACCGCACGGGCCAGTCGACCCTTGGCCGACTTGGCCTCGTGCCCGACCGCTCGCCTCCCGTCGGGGCCGACGAACCGGACCCGGACCACCCGGGTCGAGGGCGCCAGCGCGGTCAGGTCGAGCGCGTGGGCGTGCTCGGCCGGGAGCAGGTCGACGACCACCCGCCCTCGGGCCCGCCGGCACAGGGCCGGGGTGACCGTGGGGCGCCAGAAGGTCGAGAGCCGGCCCAGACGGCCGAGGGACACCACCAGTCTGAGCCGGTAGTCGGCGACCGGGTCGGCGGCCGTGGTCATGCCGTAGAGGCCCGAGGGGACGAGGATGCGCCGGCGGTCGGCCGGGGTGGCGGTGCCCGGGTCGAGCCCGGCCCAGACGACGCCCGAGTAGCGCCTCCACGCAGGAAGCACCGGCGCCGTGCCGTCGAGGAACTCGCCCGTGGCCGCCAGCGCCCGCTCGAGGAGCTCGCCACGCACGCCCAGGACGGCGGACCGGGTAGCCGCCGACGCGGAGCGCAGGACCCGGCCGAGTTCGGCCACCACCGCGGCCCGGGGCCCGCTCAGGTCCCCGGCGAACGTGTCCGGTCTTCCGGCCCTGCGGCCTCCGAGGGTCTTCCCCTCGGACGGGGGAAGGAGCAGCAGGGGCGACCGGGACACGGACCAGGACCGTAGCGGTCCCACGCGGTCCTCCTGTCGGCTCCCGCGATGGTCGGGCCGTCGGCGGACGGGGCCCGGCGCCGCCTCACGGGATGGGGACGAGCCTGCGGACGCCGAAGCCCTCCGGAGCCGTGGCCAGCAGTGCCTCGAGGGTCTCGTCGTCCAGCAACCCGGCCTGGGACCCGACCTGTTGGACCACCCGCATCGAGTTGACGGGCGCCCGGGCCATCGCCTCCTCGAGGGGCAGGCCCGAGGCCAGCCCGGCGACCAGTGTGGCGGCGAAGGCGTCTCCGGCACCCGTCCGATCGACCACCGGCCCGTCGTCCGGGAAGACCGGCACGACGAAGTGCTCCGTGCCGTCGGTCCCGTACGCGCCCGCCGACCCGTCGGTGATCACCACCTGCTCGGGACCGAGTGCCGTCATCCGGTCGAGCAGCTCGACGGGATCGGAACCCGGGTGTCCCCCGGTCAGCGACGCCGCCTCCTCGCGGTTGCACACCACGACGGCGGACCGAGAGAACAGGCGGTCGAGCGAAGCGGCGCCCCGGGCGATCTGGAGCGTTCCGGGCTCGAAGGCCAACGCCACCTCGGGCACCGTCTCCAGCCAGTCCACGATCTGGTCCTCGTACTCGTGGGCGTCCCGGCCCACCGACGAGAGGTAGAGCCACGACGGGACCTCCGACGGCCGCAGGTGCGGCCAGAGGCACTCGTGCTGCTCGTGGTGGACCAGGATCGTGCGCTCGTGGCCAACCCGCACCACGAAGTTGCGGTTGGTCGGCACCGTCGGGTCGAGGCGCACCAGCGAGGCGTCGACCCCTTCGGACTGCAGCGCCAGCACCGCCTCCCGACCGGGGAGGTCGGCACCGACGTAGGCGACCAGTGCCGTCCGCAGCCGGAGTCGGGCACACGCCACCGCGGCGTTGGCCGAGTTCCCCCCGGCGGCCACCGACGTGGTCACCTCGCAGGCCAGCTTCGCCCCGAAGGGGAGCACCAGGCGCCGGGACTCCGGCCCGCTCTCCACGATGACGGCGTCCTCGGACAGCGTCAGGTAGAGGTCGGCGGCCGCGTCGCCGACGAAGAGGATGTCGAAGCGCTGTCCGACGGGTCCGGATCGGGGCACGGTTCCTCCTTGTTGGCCGCGGTCACAGTCTCCCGCAGGTGGGTCACCTTCCGCAGGGTCGTTCGACCCGACGTGCGAAGGGCCGGATCAGTCCACGTCGGCGGGGAGCGTCCAGTCGGGGTCGAGTTCGAAGAACTCATGGGCCAGAGCCTCGAGGCCGACCCCGAACAGGGTCCACGGCTGGTCCGCCCCTCCCGGGCCGGTCGGACGTTCGATCAACGTCAGGTCCTCGGCCACGATCTGACGCAGCGCGCACCCCTCGACCAGGGCGCCGACCGCCACGGTGAAGTGCCGGAGGGTGAGGGGCGCCCTCAGCCGGAGACCGAGGTGGGCGGCCAGTGCCGCGTGCAGCTCCCCCCACTGCTCGGTGTCGAGCTCGTAGCCCTCGACCAGCGCCCGGCGGATGCGCCCGGCATGGGGGGACGGGGCACCGGTCGCCCCGAGTACCCAGATCCCCACCCACAGGGCCCAGGCCCGCGACGCCACCAACGCCCGGAACGACGCCTCGCCGGCCACCCGGCACACCTCCGTGATGGACCGGAGCCGGGCCTCGGGGCTCGATCGGTCGAGCACGTCGAACAGCGTGCGCCATCGCCTCCATGGTGGAGAGCAGCTCCCCGGTCGAATCGCCCGCTCCGGCCACGGAGGCCAGGACGTCGGCCTGGTACTCGGCCTGGTTCTCCCACACCCGGCGGATGACCGACGCGTTGGTCAGGCGGGTCCCGGTGGCGGCCTCGACGCGGTCGAACGCCCGCTTGAACGTGAGGTCGCCGGCCCCCACCCCGAGCCCCTCCTCGATCAGGATCCCCCGGCCCGCCTCCAACAGGATCTCCCGGAGCTCCTCCTTGGTGCGCCTGCGCTTCTGGTCGTTCCCGGGTTGGTCCACAACTCCATCGTCCCAGATCGGGGGCCTCGACCGGCGCCTACGGTCGAAACTGTCGCCGGTGGCAACACGTGTTGCGATCTCTGGTTGCATGTTGTGACTCAGAGGTGCATACTGGTTGCCAATGGGTGGCGGATTCACCTCCCGGGACCAGGCGGTACCCGGGAACGGAGGGAGCGGCGGGCATCCGGTTCATCACCGGGTGTCCGCTCCCCGATCCGAGGAATGGCGGGAGTACCGATGGACGAGCAGTTCACCGAGACCACTGTGAGCGGGACGCTCACCGTGGGCCACGGGTACCGGGGACTTCCTCCTCACGGCACCGTCCGCACCACCGTCGGGGCCGACGGTGTCCCCCGGGCCCGGCCGGTCGGCAATGCGGGCGACCACGGGACGGCCGCCTGGACGCCACCGTCGTTCGCGGCACCCGCCCTGGTCCTGGTGGCGTCCCTGGCCACCATCCTGGGCTACCACTGCCTCCACCTCATCCCGAACGGTCCACTCTGGCCCACGTCGATCCCCTTCGCCCTGGTCGTGGCTCCGGCCACCTTCGCACTCACCCGCAACGTCGACGCGTGGTGGTGGGGACCGGCCCGGATGGTGGCCCGGGTCACCGCGGTCCTGGTACTCGTCCTCGGACTCTTCCTGGCCGGCGACCGAACCCCGCCCTTCAGTCAGGTCCTGGGCGCGACCTCGCTGGCCCTCGCGCTCTCGTTGCTGGTGTTGGTGATCGCCTCTGAGCTCCACAGAGGGTCGTCGACCCGCTTCGATTGACCGCCACCGGCGACCGGCCGCCCCCCGACCGGTCGCCGGTGGACAGGGTCCCCGGCAGAATCTATCGTCACTCGGGTTGACAGTTGATGCGCAGTGCACCGCACCGACGCTCTCCGAGACGAGGTCCCATGCAGCAGTTCGAGCCGTTCGGTGGCGTCATCGCCCGCACCGAGGCCGAGTCCACCCCGTCGTGGCCGGTGCCGGCCCACCCGGGAGCCGGCGCACCCAACGTGGTGGTGATCCTGCTCGACGACACCGGCTTCTCCCACTTCGGATGCTTCGGCTCGGACCTCACCACCCCCCGCATCGACGCCCTGGCCGACAGCGGCCTCCGCTATGCGAACTTCCACGTCACCCCGCTGTGCTCCCCCACCCGGGCCGCCCTGCTCACCGGACGCAACCACCACACGGTCGGGATGCGCGCCATCTCCAACTTCGACAGCGGCTACCCCCACATGCGCGGGCAGATCACGAACCACGCCACCACCATGGCCGAGGTACTCCGTGACGAGGGCTACGCCACGTTCGCGGTCGGCAAGTGGCACCTGTGCGCCATGGAGAACGCCTCGGCGGCCGGCCCCTTCGACCAGTGGCCGCTCCAGCGGGGCTTCGACCGGTTCTACGGCTTCCTCGAGGGCGAGACGGACCAGTTCTCCCCCGACCTCGTCTACGACAACCATCACGTCGAGCCCCCCGCCTCCCCCGACGACGGCTACCACCTGAGCGAGGACCTGGTCGACCACGCCATCCGGTTCATCCACGACTCGGTCTCCATCCGGCCCGACCGGCCCTTCTTCACCTACCTGGCGTTCGGGGCCATGCACGCCCCCCATCAGGCTCCGGCCGAGTACCTCGACAAGTGGCGCGGCCGCTTCGACGAGGGTTGGGACGTGGCCCGCGAGCGCTGGTTCGCCCGCCAGATCGAGCTCGGCCTGCTGCCCCCCGACACCGAGCTCGCCCCGCGCAATCCCGGCGTCGAGGCGTGGGACGGCCTACCCGACAGTCAGCAACGCCTGGCCGCCCGGCTCCAGGAGGCGTTCGCCGCCTTCCTCGAGCACACCGACGCCCAGGTCGGCCGGCTGGTCGACGACCTCGAGCGACTCGGCCAACTCGACAACACCCTGATCGTCCTGCTGTCGGACAACGGTGCCAGTCAGGAGGGCGGCGAGTTCGGGGTCATGCACGAGATGAAGTACTTCAACATGATCCTCGAGACACCCGACGAGGCGGTCCGAGCGGATCGACGACATCGGCGGGCCCCACAGCCATGCCAACTACCCGTGGGGGTGGGCCCAGGCCGGCAACACGCCCTTCAAGTGGTACAAGCAGAACACCCACGAGGGTGGCGTCCACGTGCCCCTCATCATCCGGTGGCCGGACCGGATCGCCGGGGCCGGCGAGATCCGCGACCAGTTCCACCACGTGAACGACATCGCCCCGACCATCTACGAGGTCCTCGGGATCACCGCCCCCGACGTCTACCGCGGCTACGAGCAGCTGCCGATCTCGGGCACCTCGATGGCGTACACGTTCGACGCGGCCGGGGCCCCCACCAGAAAGGGCACCCAGTACTACGAGATGTTCGGCCACCGGGCCATCGTGTCCGACGGGTGGAAGGCGGTCACCCGCCACGTCAAGGGCGTCCCCTTCGACGACGACGTCTGGGAGCTGTACCACCTCGACCGGGACCGCTCGGAGTGCCACGACCTGGCCGGCGTCCATCCCGAGAAGCTGGCCGAACTCATCGACCGGTGGTGGGTCGAGGCCGAGGACCAGGGGGTCCTGCCGCTCGACGACCGGAGCATCGAGCTGTTCTTCACCCGGTTCCGCGACCACTCCCCCCACCCCACGAGCCGCCACTACGAGTACTTCCCGCCCATGGCCCCGATGCCCTCCCAGGTGTCGCCCGGGCTCGGGGGCCGGGGCTTCGACCTGTCGGCCACCGTCGACCGCCGACGGGGCGAGGGAGGGGTCCTGTTCGCCACCGGCACCGAGAACTCCGGCATCAGCTTCTTCGTCCAGGACGACCGGCTGGTGCTCGACTACAACAGCTTCAACGACCACACGGTCGTGGTGTCGGACACCGTGGTCCCCGAGGGACCCTCGCTGTTGACCGTCGAGTTCCGGCGCACCGGGGTCGGCGGGACCGTGCGGCTGCTGATCGACGGGGCGCCCTGCGGCGACGCCCCGGTGCCCTTCGCCATGCACATCATCTCCAGCGTGGGCCCGAGCGTCGGCTACGACCACGGGAGCCCGGTCAGCCAGCGCTACCGGGGCCACTTCCCCTTCGAGGGCACCCTGCACAAGGTGACCGTCGACGTGGTCCGCAAGGCACCCCCGGCCGACGCCGCGGCGGCCCTGCAGCGCGCCGCCATGGCCCAGCAGTAGGGCGGGGCCACCGCCGCCTGCCGGCGCCCGGGCGGGTGGCGGGCCGGAGGCGGTCAGGCGGTGAAGCGGGCCGACGCCCCGGCGTCGACGTCGATGACCGAGCCGGTGATGTGGCGGGCCCCCTCCGAGCAGAGGAAGACCACGGCCGACGTGATCTCCTCGGCCTCCAACCACGGCACCGGCTGGACGTGCAGTGAGGCCATCACGCCGGCCACGTCGTCCTTCGTCGGCTGCTCCAGGTCGGGGCGCATCAGCTTGTACAGCATGTCGTTGTGGAGCATGTCGGTCGAGATGTTGCCCGGGGCGATGGCGTTGACCGTGACGCCCGAGTGGGCCATCTCGTGGGCCACCGACTTGGTCAGGCCGATCACCCCCCACTTGGCGGCGCAGTAGGCCGGGATCAGCGGATTGGCCGACCGACCCATCATCGAGGAGATGGTGACCATGCGGCCCCAGCGCCGGCGCCGCATGTGGGGGGCGGCGGCCCGCAGGGCGTTGAACACCCCGGTGAGGTTGGTGTCGACCGTCTCGGACCAGCCGGCGGCATCGAGGTCGAAGATGGACCCGAGTGTCGAGATCCCCGCGTTGGCGATCAGGATGTCGACCGAGCCCAGTTCGTCGACCACGCCGTCCACGAAGGCGATCATGGCGTCGAGGTCGCGCACGTCGGCCACGGCCGAGACGCAGCGACGGCCCTCGGCCTCGACCAGCCGCACCGTCTCGGCCAGGTCGGCCTCGGTGGCGAGCGGGTAGGTGACGGTGCCCAGGTCGGCGCACCGGTCCACCAGGGCGATGTCGGCGCCCTGGCGGGCCAGCTCCACGGCGTGACTGCGCCCCTGGCCCCGGGCCCCACCGGTGATGACGGCCACCCGCCCGGCGAACTGGCCGCCCCCCTCCGCTGCCTGGTCCGTCATGGTGCCTCCCTGTGCGCCGATGCTCATTGCCACCCCTGGTCCATTGCCACGTCCGGGGCGACCGACGGCCACCCCGGCTGGCGATCCTAGGCCGACCGGATGGTGCGGCCCCAGGCCCGCAGCACCTGGCGGTACCCACGGTCCCAGTCGGCGTAGGCGGCACGCAGGGCCGGGGCCGGCCAGTCGTCGGGGACGAGTGCGGCCGGCAGCAGCGGATCGGCCTGGAGGTGGCGGAGCACGGCCGCCGACAGTGTCGAACCCCGGGGCCAGGTCGTCACGGCCGGTTGTGGGTCGCCCGTCCAGGGCGGCGAGCAGGACCCGGGCCCGCGACGCCCACCCCCCGAGGTCCCACAGGGTGGCGGCCAGGACGGCCGGATCTCCCTCCGGCACGGCCGCGAACACGGCGAGGTCGTGGTCGTCCGCCGGATCGGGACGCAGGTCGAGGTTGTCGGGCCGCAGCCACACCCCCTCACGCTGCTCGGCCAGGCGGGCCAGGTCGAGTCGGCGCCGTCGGGCGGTCCGCTGCTCGGCCGAGCGACCGGTGGTGGTCACCACCACCAGGTGCCATCCGCCGTCCCACTCCCGGGTCCGCCCGGCCAGGCTGTCCCCCTGGCGGTCCCGGCGCTCGAGCAGGCGACCGGCGAGGCGGTAGCGACCGGCACCGTCCGTCGTCGCCTCCCCCGAGGCCACCATCCGGCTCAGGGCCACCCGGGCCCGATTGGGGTTGATGCCGAAGAGGCCGGCCAGGTGGACCAGGTGGGCCACCGGGAGCTCGGGCGGGTCCTCGCCCAACAGGGCGCTGGCCAGCACCGACCGGGCCGTCATCGGGGGCGTGCCGGTCAGCGGGTCGGTCACGGCCGGAGGGGGCGGGGGGACGGTCCCGTCATTACGTGATTGCACCGGTTGGCATCGATCTGTAACATAGCGGACATGGCGCCCACCATGGTGGCCGACAAGGCCGCCCGCCCCGACGTCCTCCCCACCGACCGCCTGCTCGACAGCGGCAAGGCGCGGCCCGAGCTCCGTGCCGACCTGCGTCGCATCGACGACCGGCGCAACGCCGTCACGGTGGCCTCGGTGTGGCTGTGGGTGGCCGTGATCATCGGTGGCGCGGTGTGGCTCGACCGGTGGTGGTCGTACCTCATCGCCTTCGTCCTGATGGGCCCGATGTACGCCCGGTTCGCGATCCTGATGCACGAGGCCGCCCACAAGCTCCTCTTCACGGACAAGCGGGCCAACGACTGGGTCGGGACGTGGCTCGTCGCCTACCCCACCTGGACCCCGATCGGCCTCTACCGCCGCGGCCACTTCGCCCACCACAAGGAGGAGTTCGGGCCGAACGAGCCCGACATCGCCTTCTACGGCGGGTACCCGTGCGACACCCGGACGCTGGCCCGCCGGCTGATGCGGGACGCGGTCGGGATCTCGGGGTGGAAGAACTTCACGCCGCTGCTGCGGTCGGTGCGGGTCGCCGCCTACCGGCGGACCTCGCTCTCGATCCTGGGCGTCCAGCTCCTCCTGTGGGCCGTCCTGTGGGCCGCCACCGGCCGCTGGTGGATCTACCCCCTCCTGTGGTGGCTCCCCTGGATGACCCAGTGGCGGGTGATCAACCGGCTCCGCGCCATCGCCGAGCACGGCGGCCTCGAGGCCAGCCCCGACCGGCGGGTCACCACCCACAACGTCCGACAGGGCTGGCTCGCCCGGTTCTGGTTCGTGCCGTTCAACACCGGCTGGCACCTGGCCCACCACGTCGACATGGGCGTGCCGTGGCGCAACCTGCCCCGGTTCCACGCCGAGCTGGAGCAGGCGGGGTACGTGACCGAGGGGATCACCTACCCCGAGCTACCGGGCCCTGTGGCGGGCCCTGGCCTCGGCCTGACCCCGCCCCCCGGCCGGGCGCCGTGACGGGTCCGGCCCGCCTCAGACCGGTCGACCCCGCATGCCCCGGTAGGTCCGGACCAGACCGGCCGTGGAGCTGTCCTGGTCGGACAGGTCGGGAGCGGCCGTCGGCGCTGAGCACCGGTGCCAGCTGGCCGGCCATCAGCTTGCCCAGCTCCACCCCCCACTGGTCGAACGAGTCGATGCCCCACACCGCCCCCTCCACGAAGACGGTGTGCTCGTAGAGGGCGACGAGCTGGCCCAGCACCGACGGGGTCAGCTCGGGGGCGAGGATGGTCGACGACGGGTGGTTGCCCGGCATCACCTTGTGGGGCACCACGGCGGCCGGCGTGCCCTCGGCCGCCACCTCCTCGGCCGTCCGCCCGAAGGCCAGGGCCTTGGTCTGGGCGAAGCAGTTGGCCATGAGCAGGTCCTGACGGTCGCCGTCCTCGTGGGTGGAGGTGGCGAAGCCGATGAAGTCGGCCGGGACGAGCCGGGTGCCCTGGTGGATCAGCTGGTAGAAGGCGTGCTGGCCGTTGGTCCCCGGCTCACCCCAGAAGATCTCCCCGGTGCTGCCCTCGACGGGGGAGCCGTCCCGCCGGACCGACTTGCCGTTCGACTCCATCGTCAACTGCTGCAGATAGGCCGGGAAGCGGGCCAGGCGCTGGCTGTAGGGGAGGACGGCGTGGGTCTCGGCGCCGAACAGGTTGGCGTACCAGACGTTCAGCATCCCCTGCAGGACCGGCAGGTTGGCCTCGAAGGGTGCCTCGGCGAAGTGGCGGTCGACGGTGTGGAAGCCGGCCAGCATGTCGGCGAACGCCGCCGGCCCGATGGCCACCATCAGCGAGAACCCGATGGCCGAGTCGTAGGAGTAGCGGCCCCCGACCCAGTCCCAGAAGCCGAACATGTTGGCCGGGTCGATCCCGAAGTCGACGACCCCGGACTCGTTGGTGGACACGGCCACGAAGTGGCGGGCCACCGCCTCGTCGCCGCTGCCGAGCCCCTCCAGCAGCCAGGACCGCGCCGCCCGGGCGTTGGTCAGGGTCTCCTGGGTGGTGAAGGTCTTGGAGCTGACCACGAACAGCGTGGACGCCGGGTCCAGGTCACGGGTCTTGGCGTACAGGTCGACCGGGTCCACGTTGGACACGAACCGGCACTCGATGGCCGGGTCGGCGTAGTCCCGCAGCGCTTCGTGGGCCATGGCCGGCCCGAGGTCGGATCCGCCGATGCCGATGTTGACCACGGCGCGGATGCGCTCGACCGGTGTGGCCGGTCCAGGCGCCCGACCGGATCCGCTCGGCCACCGCGCCCATGGCGTCGAGCACGGCGTGCACGTCGGCGACCACGTCGCGGCCGTCCACCACCAGGTGGCTGGTCCGGGGCATGCGCAGGGCCACGTGGAGGACCGACCGGTCCTCGGTGGTGTTGATGCGCTCCCCCGCGAACATGGCGTCGCGTCGACCGGCCACCCCCGCCCGTCGGGCCACGGCCAGGAGGGCGGCCAACGCGTCGCCGTCGACCCGGTGCTTCGAGTAGTCGAGGACGAGGTCACCGGCCCGGGCCACCATGGCCGAGCCGCGGGACGGGTCCTCGGCGAAGAGCTGGCGCAGGTGGACGTCGGCCAGACGCCCGTAGTGACCCACCACGCCCCGCCATTCGTCGGTGCCCAGGAGCTCCACCACGTCGTCGCTGCCGTCCATCCCTCGATCGCCTCCGTCGTCCGTCGGGCCCGTCGGGGGCCGCAGGACCGACTGTAGGCACCCCACCGGGACCGGGTGGGAAATTCGACCAATGATTACCGTCTGATAACAGAGCGATCGTGTGGCGTTCACCTGCCACTCATACTGTCGACAGGGATGGCAACGCATCCCCGGGTCCAGGTCGTCACGCACGACCTCCGCCGTGGTCAGCCACTCGGCACCGCCACCGGCCGCCGGTCCGTCCAGCACCGGCACGCCTCTTCCGCGGTCAGCACTTCCGGCGCATCCGATGACCCTGACCTTCCGCGAAGTCGAGCAACGGACCCTGCCCCACGAGGAGGCGCCCGTCATCCTCGTCATCGACGACGACCACCTCACCCGCGACTCGCTGGCCGCCACCCTGTCCATCGAGGGATTCGACGTGCTCACCGCGTCGACGGGTGACGAGGGGCTCGCCCTGCTCACCTCCGGCTCGCCGTCCCTGGTGATCCTCGACACGCAGATCGGCGACTCCGAGGGGTTCGCCGTCTTCCGGCGGATCACCGCCGTCGCCCCGTGGATACCGGTGATCATGATCACCGAGCAGGACGACGAGCTCGACGCCGTGCTCGCCCTCGAGGCGGGGGCGGCCGACCACATCACCAAGCCACCCCGTCCCCGCGAGCTGACGGCCCGGATCCGGGCCGTGCTGCGCCGGGTGGGCCGCCAGCCCCAGAGCCTCGTCCCGTCGGCGCCGTGCGGCACCTACACCTTCGGGCCGGTGATCGTCGACGTGGCGCGGCGGGAGGCCACCCTGGACGGACGGGACCTCGAGCTGTCCCGCAAGGAGTTCGACCTGCTCACCCTGCTGGTGTCCGAGGGCGGCCACGTCGTCACCCGCAAGCAGTGCATGGACCGCATCTGGAAGGACCGCAAGAAGGGCGACAGCCGCACGCTGGACACCCACGTCAAGCGGCTCCGCAAGAAGGTCGAGGCCAATCCGGCCGAACCCGTCCACCTGATCACCGTCCGGGGGGTGGGCTACCGCTTCAAACCGTAGGAGTCCGCCCGGCGCGCCCCCGCCCATGCCCTCCCCCATTGGTCGTCGCGGGGCGTGCGGGCGGACTCCTACGAGTTGAGGCCTCCCCGTCCGTCGCCCGCGTGCGTCGGCCACCGGGTCACAGGGACGGCCGACACCCTGCCGTAGACTCCTCTGGCCGACGGAGCCGGGACGCCCGCACCGCCCGACCCGCGGCACCCGTCGCCACCCGGAAGGAGCGCAGCGGTGCCCGAGTCGACCGGGACCAGCAACCAGTCCCCCCGCCGCCCCCGCGCCGACCATCCGCACCACGGACCCGGACCGATGGCGGCCATCGCCGGCGGCGGCGCCCTCGGCACCCTGGCCCGCTACGGGGTCGAGCGCGCCGTGGCCACCGACGCCTTCGGGTTCCCCTGGGCCACGCTGACGGTCAACGTCGTCGGCTCGTTCGTCCTGGGGGTGGTGGTCACCCTGGTGTCCGAGCGCTGGCCCGGCGACCGCTGGCTTCGACCGCTGGTGGCCGTCGGCTTCTGCGGCGGGTTCACCACCTTCTCCACCTTCGCCGTCGAGATCGACCAGCGGGTCCGCCACGGCCACGCCGGGACGGCCGTCGGCTACCTGGTGGCCAGCCTGCTGGCCGGCCTCGGCGCGGCCCTGGTCGGCATCACGGTGGCCCGGGGCCGGGTGCTGCCCATTCCGGGCGGCCCCGACCTGCCCGATCCCGACCTGCTGGCCGGTGACGAGCCGTCGTCCGGCCACCGGGACCCGGGGGGGCCGCCATGATCATCGTCGGTCTGCTGGTGGCCGGGGGCTGCGGCGCCCTGCTCCGCTACGAGGTGGAGCTGGGGGTGCGGCGGCGCCTCGGACCGGTGTTCCCCTTCGGCACGCTGCTCATCAACGTCTCGGGGTCGTTCGTCCTCGGACTGCTGGTCGGCCTGGCCGAGCACGGCGGGGTCCGGCCCGCCGTGGTCACCGTGCTGGGGACGGGCCTGCTCGGCGCCTACACGACGTTCTCGACCTTCACCTTCGACACCGTGGGCCTGACGGAGCGGGGGCGGGTGGGGCCGGCAGCCGCCAACCTCGGTGCCAGCCTGGTGCTGGGACTGGGCGCCGCCGCCCTCGGCCTGGCCGCCGGCCACGCCCTCTGAGGAGGCCGACCGGGCACCACCGACCCACCGGTCCCGAGGCTCCACCCTCCTGACCTGGGAGGATTCCGGGCTGCCACGTGACGTTCACGGAATGATCACCGGGCGGTTCCGTGGCGATCTTCCGGCGTTCACCTCTCCTCCTTACCGTGGCGCAGGGAGGAGGCGCCGGTGTCCGTGGAACGCGAACGCATCAAGGTCCTGGTCGTCGAAGACGAGGAGTCCTACCGCCAGGCCCTGTCCTCCGGCCTCGGCCACGAGGGCTTCGACGTGATCGTGGCACCGGACGGACCCGACGGGCTGCGCCTCTTCGCCGAGCACCACCCGGACATCGTGCTGCTCGACATGCTGCTGCCCGGGATGCACGGCATCGACGTCTGCCGGAACCTGCGGGCCATCTCGGACGTGCCGATCCTCATGGTCAGCGCCGTCGACTCGGAGCTCGACGTCGTCCTGGGCCTCGAGCTCGGTGCCTCCGGCTACGTCACCAAGCCGTTCCGCCTGCGGGAGCTCGTCGCCCGGATGCACGCCATCCTCCGCCGGGTCCACCCCCGTGACCCGGTCCCGCACCTCGACCCCGCGGCCGGGACCCACGATCCCGCCGGCTCGGTCGGACGACGGGCCGGAGGAGGCCTTCGGGTCCGTGACCGTCGACCACGTGCGCCGCGAAGTGGCCGTCGGCGGCAGACCGGTGCACCTGTCCCGCAAGGAGTTCGACCTGTTGACCGCCCTGCTGCGGCCCGCCCAGCGGGTCCGCTCCCGCGACGAGCTCATCGACCTGCTGTGGCCCGACACCTACCTGACCGACACCCGGACACTCGACACCCACATCCACCGGCTCCGGTCGAAGCTCGAGCCCGAGCCGACCGAGCCGCGCTACATCGTGACCGTGCGGGGGGTCGGCTTCCGCATCGACCCCGACGGGACCTTCGGCGAACCCCCGTCCACCGGGCCCCGGGCCGCCGGCGAGTCGGTCAGCGCCTGACGGAGCGCCTCCGGTCAGCCGAACCGGCCGTTCACGTAGTCGAGGGTGCGCGGGTCGGTCGGCTCGCTGAACACCTTGGCCGTCGGGCCGTACTCGATCAGCTCGCCGGCCTTGTCCTCGCCCATCAACAAGAAGGCGCAGCGGTCGGACACCCGCATGGCCTGCTGCATGTTGTGGGTCACGATGACGATGGTCACCCGGTCCTTCAGCTCCACCACCAGCTCCTCGATCCGCTTGGTGGCGATCGGGTCGAGGGCGGAGGTCGGCTCGTCCATCAACAGCACCTCGGGCTCCACGGCCAGGGCCCGGGCGATGCACAGCCGCTGCTGCTCGCCACCCGACAGGGTGCTGGCGTGGGCCTTCAGGCGGTCCTTCACGCTGTCCCACAGGGCGGCGGCGATGAGCGCCGACTCGGCCGCCTCGTCGAGCAGCGCCTTCTTGCGCACCCCGTTGAACCGGAGCCCGGAGACCGCGTTGTCGTAGATGCTCATGGTGGGGAAGGGGTTGGGCCGCTGGAACACCATGCCCACCCGGCTGCGCAGGAGGTTGGCGTCGGTCGTGGGGGCGTACACGTCGAGGTCGCCGAGGAGGACCGTTCCGGACACCGACGCCGACCGCACGGCGTCGTGCATCCGGTTGAGGGCCCGGAGCAGGGTGGTCTTGCCCGAGCCCGACGGACCGATCAGGGCGGTGATCTCGCCGCCGTGGACGTCGAAGGTGACGTCCCGGACCGCCGTGCGCCCGGCGAAGGCCACGGCCACGTCGCGCAGGGTCATGACGACCTCCCCCGTCGGGGGTTCGAGCAGCGCCTCTTGGGCTTGCACGGTCACGATGTCCTCCATCTTCGGGGTCCGGGAGATTGCGTCGGTCATCGTCGCTCCTTCTGCAGGCGGGCGGCCAGGAGTCGGCTCCCGATGCTCAACACCAGGACCACCACCATGAGCAGGAGCGCCGCGCCCCAGGCGATCTGGACCTGGTCGGGATAGGGCTGGCTGCTGTTGTTGTAGATGAGGATGGGCACGGCTTCCATCGCCTTGGTGGGGTTCCACTGCAGGTACTGGTTGCCCAGGATGGTGAGCAGCAGCGGTGCCGTCTCGCCCAGGCCCCGGGCCACGGCCAGCAGCACGCCGGTGATGACGCCCGGCAGGGCGGTGGGGACCACGACCTTGCGGGCGATGGTCGCCCGTCGGGCGCCGAGGGCCATGGCCGCCTCGTTGAGCGAGCGGGGCACCCCCCGGAACGCCGTCTCGCCCGCCCGGATGATCACCGGGAGCATGATGAACCCGATGGCGAACGCCCCGGCGAACCCGCTGTAGCCGAAGTTCCGGACGATGGCGATGTAGCCGAAGATGCCCACGGTGATCGACGGGATCCCGGTCATGACGTCGGCGGTGAACCGCAGGGTGGTGGCGACCCGCCCGTCCGACTCGGCCAGGAACAGGCCGCACAGGAGGCCCATGGGCACGGCCACCGCCACCGCGATGGTGGTGATCACCGCCGTCCCCACGATGGCGTTCCAGACCCCACCCCCCGGGATCCCCTCGGGGGTGGTCGGATTGGTGAAGAAGTCCACGCTCCAGGCCGGGCAGGCCCTTGGCCACCACGTAGGCCACCACCGCCACCAGCGGGACCACGGCGATGGCCAGGAACAGCCAGCACACCCCGAGCGCCACCTTCGAGCCGAGGTTGCGGCGGCGCAGGCTGGAGGCGGCGGCGGCCTGGATCGCCGGCCGACGCTCGACGGTGGGGTCGACCGGCGGGTCGAGGACGGTGGTCATCGGCCCACCTCGATGCCGGCCGAGTCGTTGCCCGTCGACCACACCAGCCAGCGGGCGGCCGAGTTGACGAGGATCCCGATGACCAGGAGGACCAGTCCGGCCCCGAACAGCACGCTCAGCTCGGTGCCGGTCGACTCGCCGAAGTTGTTGACGATGAGCGACGGGATGGTGGCGGCCGGCGACTTCACCGAGTGGGCGATGTAGGGCGAGTTCCCGATCACCATGGCCACGGCCACCGTCTCCCCCAGCGCCCGGCCGGTGGCCAGGGTGAAGGCGCCCAGGATGCCGGTGCGGGCCCCGGGCAGGACCACCTTGCGGAGCACCTGCCACCGGGTGGCCCCGAGGGCCATGGCCCCCTCGACCTGCTCGCCCGGCACGACGGCCAGCACGTCACGGGAGATGGCCACCATGGTCGGGAGGATCATGATGAACAAGATGACGCCGGCCAGCAGGAGGCCGACCCCCTGGTCGGGCCCGTCGAACAGTCCGGTCCACCCGAGCACCGTGGTCAGGAAGGGCTCGACCGTGGTCGCGGAACACCGGGGCCAGGACCATCGAGGCCCCACAGGCCGTAGACGACACTGGGCACGGCGGCCAGCAGCTCGACGGTGGTGGACAGGGCCGCCTTGACCCGCTGGGGCACCAGGAAGGCCAGGGCGATCGCCGTGCCCAGGCCGATGGGCACGGCCAGCACCACGGCGATGGCCGTCGACTCGATGGTCCCGAGGATGAAGGGCAGCAGCCCGTACTGGTCGTGCGACGGGTTCCACGTCTTCCCGACGATCCAGGAGAAGCCGAGCGTCGAGAACGCCGGCTTGGCCTGGATGACGATGGCGACCAGGAACCAGACGGCCAGCGCGCCGAACAGCAGCGCCACCACGGCCAGGATCGCCGCGGTACCCGTTGTCCGGCAGCGAGAACCGCCGTGCCGCGCCCGCCGGGACCGGGCAACGCTGTCTCGACGGCGGTCATGGCGAGGGCCTCACGCCCGCAGGTACCCGGTGCCCCGGCCGGGTCGTGTCACTTGGTCAGCAGCGCCTGACCGCTCGGTCCGGTCACGGTCAGCAGCTGCGTGCGGTTCTGGTTCTGGACGGCCGGGGGCAGCGGCACGTAGTTGAGCGAGGCCGCCAGGTCCTGGCCGCCGCCGGTGTGGGTGGTCCAGTCGAGGACCTTGACCACCTGGGCCCCGGTGGTGGCGCTGGTCTGCTTCTGGAGCAGGATGGCCCAGCTGTAGCCGGAGATCGGGTAGCTGGCCGCGCCGCCCTGGTTCACGATGGAGAAGTCCGTGGGCGAAACGCCGGTCTTCTGGTCGGCGTCGGCGGCCACGGTGGTCCCGCTCGGGACCACGTAGACACCGGCCGAGTTCTTGACCGCCGCGTACTTCATCTTGTTCTGGATGGCGTACGACAGCTCGACGTAGCCGATGGAGTACGGCGTCGACTGGATCGAGGCGGCCACTCCCGAGTTCTTCGGGGTCTGGACGGCGGTGGCCGGCCACTGGATGGTCTTGGAGGCACCCAGCGTCCACGTCGTCGGGTTGGCCGACTTGAGGTAGTCCGAGAAGATGTAGGTGGTGCCCGAGCTGTCGGCCCGGACCTCGGGGGTGATGGCGTGGGCCGGCAGGGTGACACCGGGGTTGAGGGCGGTGATCTGCGAGGCGTTCCAGGTGGTGATGGTGCCGTCGAAGATGCCGGCCAGGGTGGGTCCGTCGAGCTTCAACCGGGTCGAGACGCCGGGCAGGTTGTAGGCCATGGAGACGCCACCGAGGATGTCGGGGACCTGGATCACCGGGCCGGACGCTGCCGGCACCTTGGCCAGGTCGGAGGCGCACATGGGCACGTCGGAGGCGGCGAAGGCCACGGTCCCGGCCTCGAAGGCGGTGATGCCGGCGCCGCTGCCCACGCCCTGGTAGTTGACGGTCAGGCGCCTGGTTCTTCGAGGTGTACGTGTAGAACGCGGACTGGAAGAACGGCTGGACGAAGGTCGAGCCGGAGGCGTTGAGCGAGCCGGCCGGCGCCTTGAGGTCGGCGGCCAGGAACGCGGCGTTGTTGGCGGCGAGGGTGCCGCCGGGCCTGGTGGTCGTGGTGGTGGTCGAGCTCGACGACGAGGAGCTGCAGGCCGACAGCAGTGCGGCGCCGGCCATGCCCACGGCCAGCATCGCCGCGCGTCCGGCGGCTCCGGTGTGTACGGGTCGACGTCGAGCTGGTCACAGGTGTTCTGCCCTTCGGGTTCGGGGGATTCGCGCTCGGTCGGGGCCACCGGTTCCGGTGGCGGTGCCGTCCACTCCGAACGTACCGAGGTCAGTTGAACGAAAAGTGAACGTGGAGTGAACGGGACACGAACATCTGGGGAGATCGTGATGAACTGGTCGCGTCATCCCCCGGCGACGAATTCCTCGATGATGGTCGCCAGCTCCAGGGGCCGGTCGCCCTGGATGCTGTGGCCGGCGTCCTCGACCACGATCACCCGGTCGTCGGGCCGGCGGCGCCGGAACTCGGCGACGTCGTCGTCGTCCACCACCGGCGACCGGCTGCCCCGGGCCAGCAGGACCGGGACCGGGATGGCCTCGAGGGCGTCCCACAGGGCCTGGAAGTCGGCCCGCTCGACGTGGAGACCCGTGTCGACCGTCGGTCGGCCGACCTGGTGCCGCCAGGCCCAGCGTGCCGTCGGGCAGCTGGACCGAGTTGTGGAGCACCCCGCGACGCAACGAGGACTCGGAGCGGGTGGGGTTGAACTCGATGGTGCGCTCCGAGGATCTCGTCGAAGGTGGCGAACGTCTCCGGCCCCGGACAGGAAGGCGGCGATGTCGGACGTCTTGTCGCCGTTCACCCCGGGGGTGATGTCGACCAGGAGCAGGCGTCGGACCAGGTGGGGATGGCGGGTGGCCAGGGCGATGGCGGTGGCGCCGCCGAGCGACATGCCGACCACCGCCCGGGCGTCGGGGGCGAAGCGCTCGACCACCCGGGCCACGTCGTCGGCCATCGTCGACGGATCGAGCCAGGCCGACTCCTGGGGCCAGTCCGAGTGGCCGTGGCCGGGCAGGTCGACGGCCAGCAACGGCCGGTCGAGGGCCAGGGCGACCGTGTCCCAGGTGTGGGCGTTCTGCCCCCCGCCGTGGATGAGGACGAGCTCGGGCGGGGACTCCCCCCACACCAGGGCGCTGACCCGCCGACCCGGGGGCCACCTCGAGCGAGGCGCGCCGCACCACCGGCACCACGAAGGGGAGGCCGACCTCCTCGGCGTTCTCGTGGAAGAGGGAGAACTCGTCGTAGGTGGTGTCGGGTTCGGTCACGGTCGCTCCTGCGGATCGGTCGGCACGGCGGGCGGGGGCTCACGGTGCCGATGCGGGCTCGGGTCGGGGATCGGGGACGTCGGCGCCGGCCAGCGCGTCCACCAGTTCGCCGAGGGTCTCGTCGGCCACCAGGTACGGCGTGTAGAAGCCGACCCGGTCGACCAGGCCGCCGAACCGGTCGACGACCTCGGCGGCCACCTCGGTCGGCGACCCGACGGCGGCCAGGGTGGCGAGCATGGTGTCGTCGATGCGCGCGGGCATCTCGTCCCAGCGGCCCGCCTTGCTCAGGGCGTTCAGTTCGGGCTGGAGCGTCCTCCCACCCCTCGGCCTCGAGGACCGGACGGTAGGCCGGGGTCGACGCATAGAAGGAGAGGAGCCACCGGCCGGCCAGCCGGGCCGTCTCGATCTCGGCCTCGTCCCGCCCGCAGCAGACGATCACCTCGCCGGTCACCGTCAGGTCGGACCGGGTCCGCCCGGCCCGGGCCAGTCCCTCGGCCACCGCGGGCAGGGTCCGGGTCCGCAGGTGGGTCCCGGTGTTGAAGGGCATGACCAGGAGGCCGTCGGCCACCTCGGCGGCCAGCGAGACCATCTGGGGCCCGAGGCCGCCCAGGGCGATCGGGGGCAGTCCGTAGGGGTGGGGCCCGGGGTTGAACATCGGGCGGCATCAGCGTGTGGGAGGTGAACTCGCCCCGGAAGTCCAGGCGCTCGCCCGTCTCCCAGGTGGCGAAGATGGCCCGCAGGGCACCCACCAGCTCCCGCATCCGGGCGATGGGCCGGTCGAACTCGGCCCCGTACCGCTTCTCCACCTGGGCCCGGATCTGACTGCCCAGTCCGAGGGTGAACCGCCCCTTCGCCAGCAGCTGGAGGTCCCAGGCCTGGTGGGCCAGCTGGACCGGGTTGCGGGGGAAGGCGATGGCCACGTTGGTGGCCAGCTCCAGGGTGGTGGACGCCCCGGCGGCCAGGATCAGCGGGCGTGAAGACGTCGTGGGGGCCCTCGAAGGTGAAGGCCCCGTCGACGCCGAGGGCCTCGAGTCGTCGGGCGTGGTCGGCCGCGTCCTCGAGGCCGGCGAGCTGGGTGTCGAACCGCATCGGCCCATGCTCCCACTGTCGCCCGGTCGGTCGCCCGACGTGCCGGCCCGGGCGGCCCGGGGTCGCCGGGACCGGGTACCCGCACCGGGGGACGGGCCCGGTGCCACACTGGGGCGATGGCACCACAGACCTGCACGCCCGACGAGGCGGCGGCCCGGATCCGAACGACCGACACCGATCGGCTTCGGTCTCGGCCCGGCGAACCCCGACGCCTTCCTGACCGCCCTCGGCGGACGGGACGACTGGGTCGACCTGACGGTCGGCGGCGCCCTCCTCCTCGGCTACTACACGGTGCTCGCCCACCCCAACGTGTCCTACCGGTGCGGCTTCTTCGGCCCGGCCGAGCGCATGCTGCTGGCCGGAGGGGCCAACATCGAGCTCGTCCCGGGCGGCTTCCGCCAGTTCGCCCCCATCCTGCGGCGCTACGACCCGCGGGTGATGACCGTCCTGGCCGCCCCGCCCCTCGACGGCACGGTCAACCTCTCGCTCCACATCGGCGCCACCTACGACGAGCTGCTGCTGGCCGGCCGCGACCCCGACCGGCTCCTGGTGGTCGAGGTCAACCCCCACCTGCCCCGGACCCGCGTCGCTCGGCCCCGACTTCACCAACACCATCCCCCTCGACCTGGTCGACGTCCTGGTCGAGGCGGACGGCGCCCCGTTCACCCTGCCCCAGCCCGAGCCCGACGACATCGACGAGGCCATCGCCGAGCAGGCCCGCTCCTACGTGACCGACGGCGCCACCCTCCAGATCGGCATCGGCGCGGTGCCCAACATGGTGGCCACCAAGCTGGCCGAGGGCCCGGGCGGCGGCTACGGGATCCACTCCGAGATGTTCACCGACGGACTGATGCGCCTCCACCAGGCCGGGAAGGTCACCAACGACGCCAAGCGCCTGTTCAACGGGGTGTCCGATCACCACCTTCGCCCTCGGGATCGGCCGAGCTCTACGCGTGGCTCGACGGGAACGAGGACGTGGCCTTCGTGCCCGTCCAGGTGGTCAACGACCCGACCGTCATCGCCCAGAACCACGCCTTCGTCTCCATCAACGGCGCGCTCAGCGTCGACCTCTACGGCCAGGTGGTGGCCGACAACATCGACGGCCGGCAGATCTCCGGGGTGGGCGGCCACGAGGACTTCGTGGCCGGCGCCGAGATGCGCCTCGACGACCACTCGCTCATCTGCCTGCGGTCGACCGCCGTCTCCAACGGGGTCACCCGCTCCCGGATCGTGCCGACCCTGCCCGAGGGATCGGTGGTCTCCACCCCCCGCCACCACACCGGTGTCGTCATCACCGAGTACGGATCGGCGGACCTGTCGGGGCGCACCGTGCGCGAGCGGGCCGCCGCCCTGGCCGACATCGCCCACCCCGACTTCCGTGACGAGCTGCGCGCCGTGGCCGCCACCCTCGGGCGCCACTGACCCGGTGGACGGAGACGACCCGGTCGTCCCGCCGGGCGACGCGTCCGCGGACCGATCGGCCGGGGCCGACCGGGCGACCGCGTCGGGGCCCGCCACCCTGCGGGTGGCCAGCTTCAACGTCCACATGGGGGTGGACGGCTGGGGACGTCCCTACGACCTGGTGGCCGAGTGCGCCGCCCTCGACGCCGACCTGCTGGTCCTCCAGGAGGCCTGGACCCCGGACGACGGCACCCCGGGCACGGCCGCCCGGGTGGCCGGCCACCTCGGGTACGACGTGGTGGCCGAGGCCGACGCTCGCCCATGCCCGGCTCTACGCACCGGTGGACACCGACACCGGGCGCTGGGCCCCCCTGCTGGGCCAGGTGCGCAAGACCCTCCGACTCGACGACGAGCGCTTCAAGGTGCCGGCCGGCTCGCGGGACCGGGCCTCGACGAGCGGCCGGTGGGGGGTGGCGCTGCTCTCCCGGGTGCCGTGCCGGGATGCCGGAGGTCCTGTCGCTGGGCAAGCTCCGGCGCGACCCGGCCCGCCGCGCCGTCATCCGCTGCACCACCGCCCTGGGTGCGGCGCGAGCTGACCGTGCACGGCACCCACATGTCCCACATCACCCACCTGTCCCCGGCCCAGTACCGGCGGCTGGCCCGCCTGCTGCCCCCGCTCGACCGGCCGGCCGTCGCTCGCCGGGGACATGAACATGTGGGGCCCGCCGGCATCCTCGTTCTTCCGGGGCTGGCGGCGTGCCGTGGTCGGGCGCACCTGGCCGGCCCACCGGCCCCACAGCCAGCTCGACCACGTCCTGGTCACGCCGGCCCTGCGGGTGGTCGACGCCCGGGTGGCCGACCGCACCGGATCGGACCACCGGCCGGTGGTGGTCACCCTGGCCCCGGCCTGACCGCGCCTCTCCCACGACGGCCCTTCCGACGACCGCACGGCGGGCGGGTGACGGGACCCGGCGGTAGCGTCTGGCCATGCCCGACCCCCTCGACGACTTCGAACACTCCTCCTTCACGTTCGAGGGCGCGACCCGGGCCGTCTACCGGACCGGCTCCGGGCCGGCCGTCATCGTGATCAGCGAGATCCCCGGCATCACCCCCGCGGTGGCCCGGTTCGCCCGCATGGTCGCCGGCATCGGGTGCACCGCGGTCATGCCCCACGTCTTCGGCGACGACGGCCGGGACCCGACCATGCCCCTGGCCATGAAGGAGTTCGCCAAGACCTGCGTGTCGAAGGAGTTCGCCTCGTTCGCCCTCGACCGCACCAGTCCGATCACCGTGTGGCTCCGGGCCCTGGCCCGGGCCGAGCACGAGCGGTGCGGCGGGCCGGGGGTCGGCGCGGTGGGCATGTGCCTGACCGGGGGGTTCGCCCTGGCCATGATGGTCGACGACGTGGTGCTGGCCCCGGTGCTGAGCCAGCCGTCCCTCCCGATCCCGATCTCCGCCGGTCGCCGCCGTGGCCTCGGCATCAGTGACGCCGACGCCGAACGGGTCCGGGAGCGGGTGGCGGCCGGGGTCTGCGTGCTCGGCCTCCGCTTCACCGGCGACCGGGCGGCTCCCGCCGAGCGGTTCGCCGCGCTGCGCGAGCTGCTCGGTGACGGATTCGTCGGCGTCGAGCTCGACTCGTCGGCGGGCAATCCCCACGGCCACCGCAAGGGCGCCCACTCGGTCCTGACCGAGGACCTCGACGACCGACCGGGCACGCCGACCCGAGCGGCACTCGACCAGGTGCTCGACCTCTTCCGCAGCCGCCTCCTCACGTGAGTGCCCTGGTCGACGCCTGGCGGGCCCGGGGCCGCGCCCACGTCCTGCTCGGCCACCGGATCTTCGTCGTCGAGGTGCCGGCCACCGGGCCGGTGACGGCACCGCCCCTGGTGGTCCTCCACGGCTTCCCCACCTCCTCGTTCGACTTCCACCGGGTGGTCGACGCCCTGGCCGTCGACCGTCGGGTGGTGCTGTTCGACCTGCTCGGGCTACGGCCTGTCGGCCAAGCCCGACCGCCCCTACCGGCTGGTCGACCAGGCCGACCTGGCCCAGGCCCTGGTGGCCGAGCTCGGGATCGACCGCCTCGGGCTCCTCACCCACGACATCGGCGACACCGTCGGGGGCGAGCTCCTGGCCCGCCAGATCGAGGGCTCGTGGCCCGTCGAGGTCACCGACCGGATGCTGGCCAACGGCACCCTGTTCATGGACCTGGTCCACCTCAGCGCCGGCCAGCAGTTCCTCGAGGCCCTGCCCGACGAGCGGCTCGGCCGCCGGTGTGCTGACCCGGGACGCCGTGGTCGACGGACTGGTGGCCACCTTCAGCCCCGGCCACCGGGTGGACGACGCCGAGGTGGCGGCGGCCTGGGAGCTGATCTCGGCCGAGGGGGCGAGCGCCTGCTGGCCCGCCACGCCCGCTACATCGACGAGCGACGCCGCCACGAGGCACGGTTCACCCCACCGGTGGTGCGACCACCCGTCGCCCCTCACCGTCGTCTGGGGCGTCGACGACCCGATCGCCGTGCCGGCCATGGCCGACCGGCTGGCCGCCGCCCGACCCGACGCCCGGGTGGTCCGGCTCGACGGGGTCGGGCCACTACCCCATGGTCGAGGCCCCCGGACCGGTTCGCTGGCCGCCGCCGCTCGGCCGGGACTGACCGCCCGGGGTCGCCGCCGCGACCGGCCGTCACGGCGTGGCCAGGATCTCGCCGTGGAGCACGGCGAACCAGCCGTCGGGCGACGCCGCCCACCGGCGCCAGCCCGCCCCGAAGGCCTCGAGGTCGGCCCGGTCGGCGATCCCGTGCGCCTCGAGCTGCGCCGGACAGGAACGACTCCGGCGCCGCGAACCGGTCGGCCCACAGGCCGCCCCACCACGCCCGGTCCTCCTCGGTGGCGAAGCACCACGCCGACGCCGACGCCTCGACCTCGGCGAACCCGGCGGCATGGGCCCAGCCCAGCAGGTGCCGGGCCGGCGTCCCAGTTGGCCCGGTTGACCCGGGTCAGCTCGCCGTAGGCGGCGATGGCCCGGGTCGAGGTCGGGCTCGGCCGGGGCGAAGGTGAACGTCGGGTAGTCGGCGTCGCGGGCGGCCACCACCCCGCCCGGCCGGCACACCCGCCGCATCTCGACCAGGGCCGCCACCGGGTCGGCCACGTGCTGGAGGACCTGATGGGCGTGGACCACGTCGAACGAGTCGTCGGCGAACGGCAGGGCGAACAGGTCGGCCACCTCGAACGTCACCTGCCGAGACCGGACCGGGCGGCCGCCTCGCCCGGGCCTGCTCCACGACCTCGGCGGCGGCGTCGATGCCGACCACCCGGCCCGGGGCCACCGCCCGGGCCAGGTCGCAGGTGATGGTGCCCGGGCCGCACCCGACGTCGAGCAGGTCCTGGCCGGGGTGGCAGCCGGGGCAGGAGGTAGGCGGCCGAGTTGGCGGCCGTGCGCCACCGGTGGGAGCGCAGGACGCCGTCGTCGTGTCCGTGGGTATAGGTGGTGTCGGGCATCTCCCCAGCATGCGGCGCGGTGCCGACCATTGGCAATGTACGATCGTGCACCATTGACATAAGCTGCTCTTATGGCAACCGCCGAGTGGCTGCGGACGTTCGTGGCCATCTACCGCACCGGCTCGGTCACCGAGGGGGCCGCCCTGCGCAACCTCTCGCAGCCGGCGGCCAGCCAGCAGCTCCGGTCCCTCGAGCGGTCGGTCGGCGACCCCGTTGTTCGTGCGGACGCCCCGCCGGGGTCGAGCCGACCCGGCCCGGCCGGGAGCTCTACGTGTCGGTGGCCGATGCCCTCGACCGGCTCGAGCCGGTGCTCACCGGACTGGACGGCGGGTCGGTCCGCCCGGGCACCCCCGCCCTCCGGTTCGGCTCCTCCCCCGAGTACTTCGCCTACGGGGTCGTCCCCCGACCTGGACGTCGACGCGCCGGCCCTGGCGGTGCGGTTCGGGCCCGACGCCGAGCTGGTGTCCCTGCTCCACCACGGCGAGCTCGACGTGGTCGTCACCACCGACGGACCCGGCGCGGCGCGGCCTCGCCCCGGTGCCGCTCGGGACCACCCGCTTCGTCCTGGTGGCGGCCCCGGGGCACGTGCCCGGACCGACGCCGACCGACCTGGCGGGCCTGGGCCGGACCCTGGCCGGGCCGCGACTGGGTCGCCTACAGCGCCGAACTGCCCCGGACCCGGCGGTTCTGGCAGGCCTCGTTGGGGCGACCGTTCGCCGGCACCCTGCGCCTGGTCGGCCCCCGATCTGCGGGCCGTGGCCGGCGCGGTGGCCCGCGGCCTCGGCGTCAGCCTGCTGCCGGCCTACGCCTGTGCCGCCGGCCTGGCCGCGGGCGACCTGGTGGAGGTCTTCCCGGTGGGGGACGTGGTGCCGCCCGAGCCGTGGTTCGCCGTGACCCGCGAGGCCGACGTGGTCCGCCCGCAGGTGGCGGCGTTCGCCGCCGGGCTCGGGGTGCCCGGCGCGGCCTGAGCCCGGTCAGGCCCCCACCCCGGGCACCGGGCGGCCACCCTCGAGGTAGAGCGTGCCGTCGGCGGCCAGCGCCCGGGCCACCCGGCGGCCGACGGGACCGCTCAGCAGCCGGTCGGCCTCGTCCGCCGTGGCCCACCGGGCGTCCTCGATCTCGCCGTCCTGGAGCACGAGCGCATCGCGCCGGTCGGCGTCGACCACGCCGCAGTCGAACAGGAACCGGATCCCACCGGGACGCCCGGGGCGCGGGGGGAGGAAGTCGACGCACACCAGGCGACCGGAGTCGACGACCAGGCCGGTCTCCTCGACGACCTCGCGACGGCACCCCTCCCACGGGGACTCGCCGTCCTCCTCGATCTGGCCGCCCGGGATCGTCCACCCGGACTTGTAGGACGGCTTCAGGATCAGGATCCGGTCACCGCCGTCGTGCAGGAGGGCGCCCGCCGAAGCCGGGACCCGGGGGAGCACGTAGTCGACCATGGCCCCATCATCCCCGACGGGACCGGGGGACGACGCCACCCCTATCCCGTGGTGAGCGAGCCCTCCAGGGCCGCCGTGGCCACGTCCTTCGCCCAGCGGTAGTCGGGCTTGCCCGACGGCGACCGCCGCACGGCGTCGACGAACACCGCGTCGCGGGGCAGCTTGTAGCCGGCCAGGTGGTCCCGGCAGTGGTCCCGCAGGTCGTCGAGGTCCGGCGTCACCTCGAGCCCGGTGCGCAGCTGGACCACGGCGGTCACCTGGGAGCCCCACCGTTCGCTCGGGGTGCCCACCACGATGGCGTCGAACACGGCCGGGTGGCTCTTCAGCGCCTTCTCGACCTCCTCGGGGAAGATCTTCTCGCCGCCGGAGTTGATCGACACCGATCCCCGTCCGTAGACGGCGATCGTCCCGTCGGCGAGCAGCTTGGCCATGTCGCCGGGCACCGCGTACCGCACCCCGTCGACCACCGGGAAGGTGGCCGCCGTCTTGGCCTCGTCCTTGTAGTACCCGAGCGGGATGTGCCCGCTGGTGGCGAGCATGCCCATCCGGCCGTCCCCCGGCCGTGCACAGGGTGCCGTCGTCGGCGATCACCACGTTGCCGGGGCCCATCTGGAACACCGGGGCACCGTCCTCGGTCTGTCCGACCAGGCTGCCCTGCCCGCCGGTCTCCGAGGCGCCGAACCCGTCCATCACGATGACGTGCGGCAGCAGCCGGTTCAGCTCCGCCTTCATCGACGGCGACAGGATGGCGCCGCCCGACCCGTAGACCAGGAGCTTGGACAGGTCGTGGCGGTCGGCGCCGTCGGCCTCGAGGTGGTCGATGAGCGGACGGGCGTAGGCGTCGCCGATGGTCATGACCACCCGCACCTCCTCCTCGGCCATCACCCGCAGGGCGAACTCCGGGTCGAACCCGAGGTCGCGGATGAGCACGTTGTAGGTGCCCGACAGCAGGGCCGAGAAGGCGATCCACCAGCCGCCGCCGTGCATCAGGGGGCACAGCGTCAACGCCCCCGGGATCGGGTAGTCGGCTGCGGCCCGGGCGGCCACGTCGTCGAGGTCGGCCACCGCGGCGATGCCGAGCGCCGGGTTGCCCCCGCCCCCGACCACCGACAGGTAGATGTCCTCGTGCCGCCACATCACGCCCTTGGGCATGCCCGTCGTCCCCCCGGTCCACAGGCCGTACAGGTCGTCCGGGCCCCGGTCCCCGACCACCGGCCGGGTGGCCGGTCGGGCGGCCAGCAGCGCCTCGTAGCGGTCGTCGGCCACCACCACGGGGCAGTGCCAGGCCAGCTGCTTGGCGGCGCGCTCGGCCCGGGCCTCGAGGTCGGGCTCGGTGACGCAGCAGCTTGAGGTCGGCGTTGTCGAACAGGTACTCGAGCTCCTCGTCGACGTACCGGAAGTTCACGTTGACCGGCACGGCCCGCACCTTGAATGCGGCCAGCGTCGCCTCGATGTACTGGTTGCCGTCGTAGAGGTGGCAGCCGATGTGGTCGCCCGGGCCGACGCCGAGGTCGAGGAGGACGTGGGCCAGGCGGTTGGCCCGGGCGTCGAGCTCGGCGAAGCTCAGGCGCACCTCGTCACCGGCCGTCGACCGGACGACCAGTGCCGGTGCATCGGGCCTCGTGTCGACGACCGTCTCGAAGATGTCGGCGAAGTTCAGACCGGCCACGTTCTCCCCCCGGGTTCGAGTGCCTTCCTCCCACCGTACCGCGCCGGCCGGAACCGGTACCGGGTCGGTCAGCACAGCGTCAGCTCGACCGGACCGCCGTCGGAGGTGGTGCCGGCCAGCATCGACCCGGGCAGGCCGAGGGACCGGTGGGGCACCGAGTGCCGGAGCCGGTGGCGCCCGATCTCGCGCCCGCCCTGTCGGGCCACCACCAGGCGGCGCCCGGTGAACCCGCCGGTGCGCACCAGGAGCCGGCCGGGGAGGTCCCCCGGGTCGACCAGGACCGGCACCACCGACGTCAGGGGTCGGTCCACCGTGACGACCACGGTGCCGGTGGTCGGAGGGACCCGCACGCGGGCGGTCCTGCGTGCGGTCCCGGGCCAGGTCCCGGGCCAGGCGACGGCCGGCGGCGCGTCCGCCGAGTGCGGCGATGCCGGCCGTCTCCCCCGGATGGACCAGGTTGCCGGCGGCCACCACGCCGGCACGCGACGTCCGGCCCCACCCGTCGGTGCGGGGACCGCCGGTGGCGGGGTCGGTGGCGACCTCCATCCGTCGGGCCAGTTCGTGGTCGGGCACCCAGTCCCCGGTGAAGACGACCGTGTCCGCCCCGAGCCGGTCGACCCGGCCGGTCGCCAGGTCCTCGACGTCGACGGCCTCCAGGCGCCCGTGCCCGTGCAGGGCCGCCACCCGGGACGTGGTGCGGAGCGGCACCCGCAGTCCCCGCCTGGTCATCCAGGCGAAGGCCGCCACCGTCTGGTGGCGGGGCAGCTCCGTCACCATGGCGACGGTGGACACCCCCGCGTGACGGAGGGTGAGCACGGCCGAGTAGGCGACGTGCTCCGCACCCACCACCACGGCGCGTCGGCCCACCGGCAGGTCGGCCAGCAGCACCCACTGCTGGAGCTGGCCGGTCGTGAACACCCCGGCGGGCCGGTCACCGGGCACCAGGCGGGCGGCACGCGGCCGCTCGCGTGCGCCGGTGGCCAGCAGGACCGCGTCGGGGTGCACGACCTCCAGGCCACCCGGGCCGACCAGGGTGGCCGCCCCGTCGGGCGCCACGCCGGCCACGGTGGTGGACAGGCGCAGGACCGCCCCGGCGTCGACGGCCCGGTCGGTCAGGCGCCGGGCGTAGGACGGGCCGCGCAGCGTCCGGTGGAGGTCCTGCAGCCCGAACCCGGTGTGGTCGCAGTGGCGGGGCACGCCCCCGGCGACCGCCTCGCGGTCGACCACCCACACCGGGCCGACCCCCCGGGACGCCAGCTCGTGGGCCGCGGTGAGGCCGGCCGGGCCCGCCCCCACCACCAGCACCGCCGGGTCAGGCACGGGTCACCCGCCGATCCCTCACCGGGGCGTCCCGGTGAGCGCGGCCGGGTCGCGGCCCGTCTCGGCGGCGGCCAGGGCCACCACCGCGGCCCCGCAGTAGAAGCCCTGGCACCGGCCGTTCATGGCCCGCGTGCGGCGCCGGACGCCGCCGAGGTCGGTGGCCGGCACCGGGGCGTGGCAGGCGTCGCGGACCTCGCCCCGGCTGACCTGCTCGCAGTGGCAGAGCGCGGTCCCGTAGGCCGGGTCGGCGGCGATCCGGGCCGGGTCGCGCAGCGGGCGCACCTGCGACTCGCCCAACGGCGGCATGGCCGGCGGCACGGAGTCCACCGGTGGCCCGGACCAGGTGGCGCCGGCGCCGGCCAGCAGCCCGGCCACGTGCTCGGCCACGGCCATCGACGACGTCAGGCCGGTCGAGCGGATGCCCCCGACGGCGACGTAGCGCTGGTCGCCATGGAGCCTGATCTGGTAGTCGCGGTGCTCGGTGGCCGCCCGCAGGCCCGCGTAGGTGGCCGTGACCTCCTCGTCCACCAGGTCCGGCAGGATGCGCCGCCCGTCGGCCAGCAGGCGGCCGATCCCCTCGGCCGTGGTGGCGGTGTCGGTCCGGTCCTCCAGGTCCTCGGCCGTCGGGCCGAGCAGCACGTTCCCCCAGGTGGTGGGCGAGACCAGCACCCCTTTGGTCCGGGCCGTGGGCACCGGCAGCACGATGCCGGTCAGGAGCCGGCGGGCCAGCTTGTCGAACACGATGAGCTGGCCCCGTCGGGGGGTGACCACGAAGTCGCGGTGGCCGAGGAGTCCGTCGATGCGGTCGGCACCCAGGCCGGCCGCGTTGACCAGCCACCGGGCCCGCACGGACCCGGTGGGCCCCTGCACCTCGTGGCCCTCGGCGCCCACGTCGACCCCGGTCACGGGCGCGCCCAGTCGGAGGCGGACCCCGGCCCCGACGGCCTCGGTGGCGAAGGCCAGCGTGACGGACCACGGGTCGATGGCCCACTCGCCGGGCACGGCCAGCCCCGACCGCGCCCCGGGCCCGAGATGGCGCTCGCGGGAGCGCACCTCGTCCGCCCCCACCAGCGACGCGTCGGCACACCCGTTGGCCATCGCCTTGTCGAGCAGGGCGGGCAGGACCGCCTCCTGCTCGTCGTCCCACGCCACCAACAGTGCCCCGGTCGGCTCGACGGCGATCCCGGAAGCCGCCGCGTAGGCGGCCAGGAGCTGCCGGCCCCGGCCCACCAGGGCCGACTCGAGGGAGCCCGGCTCGGTGTCGAACCCGGTGTGGAGGATGGCCGTGTTGGCCTTGGACGTCCCGTCGCCCACGTCGGCGGCCCGGTCGAGGAGGACCACCGAGGCCCCGTCCAGCGCCAGATGGCGGGCGATGGCACACCCCACCACCCCGGCGCCGACCACGGCGACGTCCACCTCCGGTCCTCCCGCCGTCACCGCGGCTCAGTCCCCGACCGAGGCGGCGACGGCCCGGTCGGCCGCCGCGGTGAACCGGGCCAGGCGCTCGGCCGCCTCGTCGGCTCCCATCCGGGGCTCGTAGCGGGCGGCGGGCGCCGGACCCGGCACGTCGAGGGCCGCCCCGGGCCCCTCCAGGCCGAGCCGGGCCAGGGCGGCCACGCCCAGGGCGGTGGCGTGGGGCGAGGCGAACACCTCGACCGGGACCTGGAGCAGGTCGGCCTGGTGCTGCATCAGGAACCCGGAGCGGGTGAGGCCCCCGTCGACCCGCAACTCGACCAGCGGCCCGCCGAGGTCGTCGGCCGCGGCGGCGGCCACCAGCGCCACCTGGGCGGCCAGCCCCTCGAGGGTGGCCCGGACGACGTGGGCCGGTGTCGTGTGCAGGCCGAGGCCCTCGAGGGTGCCGGTGGCCGAGGGACGCCAGTAGGGGGCGCCCAGGCCGGCCAGGGCGGGCACCATGGTCACCCCTCCCGAGTCGGGCACCCCGGTGGCCACCGCGTCGAGGTCCCCGGCGCCGTCCAGGAGGCCCATCGAGACCAGCCACGTCACCGCCGCCCCCGCCGTGTAGCTCTGGCCGTCGAGGCAGTAGGCCACCGAGCCGGGCACGTCCCAGGCCACCGAGGCGGACAGGCCGTGGGTCGACCGCCGCGGCGTGGCGCCGGTGGTGACCAGCAGGAAGGCGCCGGTGCCGTAGGTGCACTTGGCCTGGCCGGCCGCCAGGCAGCCCTCGCCCACCAGCGCGGCCTGCTGGTCCACGGCCAGGCCCGTCACCGGGAGCGACGGCCCGAAGGCGGCGGTCGTCCCGATCGGCGTGGCACACCCCACCACCTCGGGCAGGTCGGTCCGGTCCAGGCCGAAGATGGCCACGGCCTCGTCCGACCAGCCCCGGCTGTCGAGGTCGAGGACCATCGAGCGCGACGCGGTGGTGACGTCGGTCACGAACCCGCCGGTCAGGGCGTGGAGCAGCCAGGTGTCGGTCGTGGTCACGACGCCCTCGGTGGTCCGGTTGCGGCGCAGCCAGGCCAGCTTCGGCGCCGTGAAGTACGGGTCGAGCGGGAGCCCCGAGATGGCGGCCAGCCGGTCGCGGTGCGGTCCGAGGCCGTCGGTGACCGAGGTGGCCCGCCGGTCCTGCCACGACAGGGCGGTCGTCAACGGGCGGCCGCTGGAGCGGTCCCAGGCCAGCACCGTCTCCCCCTGGTTGGCGAGGCCGATGCCGTGCACCACCACCCCGGCCTGGGCGACGGCCGCCCGGCCGGCCGCCAGCACCGACGCCAGCAGTTCGGCCGGGTCCTGCTCGACCGCACCGTCCCCGGAGGCGTTCGGGTGCACCGGGCACTCGGCCACGCTCAGGATCGCCCCGCCGTCCCCCACCACCAGGGCCTTGGTGGCCGAGGTGCCCTGGTCGACGGCCAGGATGTTCACCGACCCGTGTCCCGACGGGCCACCCTCGTGTCGACGATCACGCCGCCACGCTACCCACCCCGGGACCGCAGTCGACGATGCCGCTCAAGTTCTGAGGCTCGGTCCGACGCGGCGCGAGGGCAGGGGGGTATCGGACGAGCGGCCCCCGCCGCGCCGGCGCCTCGAAGGAGCGGGTTCCCACGGGACTCGCTCGGGTGTCGGGCCGGCCCCCTGGACGCGGGACTCCCCCGGGTCACCGGCGGAGCCGGCCCCCCGGGGGAGTCCTCACATGGCGACACACGTCAGGTTCAGTTCGTGATCCCCACTGTCAGCTTCTGATTGGTGCTGGCCGGACCCGAGGTCGCCGTCACCGTCACCGTATGGGACTTGGCCGTGGAGAGGGGCTGGCCCGAGATGGTGGCCGTGCCGTCCCCGTTGTCGTGGAACGTCAGGCCACTCAGCTTGGTGCCGAGGACCGCCGTGAGGGTCACGCCCGCCCCGGCACCCGTGGTGGTGATGGTGAAGCTCTGCGTCGGCGGTCCGCCCTTGGAGAAGGAGGTGCCTGCCGACGAGGAGATCGCCAGTACGTGGATGGTGAACGACTGGGTGGTGTCGGGGCCCACGCCGTTGTTGGCGTGGATCGTGAAGGTGTAGTCCCCACCCGCCCCGGGGTTGCCCCGCAGCCTGGCCGTCCCGGCCTTCGCATGGGTCCCAGGCGTGAAGGTCATCCCGGCCGGGAGCCCGACCGCGGTGAGCGTGGCCGCCGGGTTGCCGTGGGTCGTCACCGTGAAGTTGACCTTCTTGCCCACGGCGATCTGCACCGACGGAGCCGAGGTGATGACGGCGGTGTTCGAGCCGGCCGTGATGCTGATCGGCCAGAAGCCGGGCTGTCCGGCGTGGGCCGGGTCCGGCGTGTAGGTCGCGATCCACGGGGTGAGGTTGAGCGGTCCGGTCCCACCGGTGGCGGAGCAGCCGGCGGTGTTCGGTCCGCTCGGGCAGCCCCAGTAGTTGCTGGCCGCGGTGAGTGCGCCGGTCGACACGCTCCCGATGCCGCCGGAGGTCCCGCCACCGAGGCTGTTGTGGGTGACCGTCGCCGATGCCACGCTCAGGTTGGTGGCGTCGGTGAAGATGTCGGCGGAGTCCGTCGTGGTCGCCGCGATCCCGCTGATGGCGTTGTTGGAGATGACCGGCGAGATCACGTTGCCCTCGAGCCCGATGGCGTGGGACCAGTGACCGTTGAGTGTGTCGATGGTGTTACCCACCACCTGGGAGCCCGAGGACGGCCGGTTGAAGATGACCCCGTAGGCACCCCAGGCACCACCCTGGATGTTGGTGATGTGGTTGAGCGAGATGACGAGGCCCGTGCCGGTGAGCGTGCTGTTCGAGTCACCGACCTGGATGCCCTGGGCCGACTTGTGCTGCGTGCCGACCGAGGTGATGTTCTCGATCAGGTTGCGGGCCACGGTCACGTTGTTCGGCGTCGCCGTGTTGTTGGCGGAGACATCCACACCGATCGGGTTGCCGGCCTGTGTCCCGGGGTTGCTGCCCGAGGTGGTCATGCCGCTGATGATGTTGTCGGTCACGGTGGTCCCGCTTGCCGTGGGGTCGATCTGGACGCCGAAGGCGGCACAGGAGCTGCACGTCACCGTGGCCGTCTGCCGGATGGTGAAGCCGTCGACCGTCACGCCAGGTGAGCTCACCTGGACGGTGTAGTCGTTGCCCGCGTTGCTGGTCGAGATGACCGACTCGGGCCCGCGACCGCCACCGGTGCCCGGAATGGTGGCGTTGGCCCCGGACAGCGTCAAGGGTTGGGTGATGTGGACGTTCTCGTTGTACGTGCCTGCTGCCACGTTGACCTGACCACCCGAGGACACGGTGTTGACGGCGTGCTGGATGGTGGCGAACGGCGAGTCGGCGGCGCCGGCGTTCGCGTCGCTGCCGGTCGGGCTCACATAGCACGCTGTCGTGCAGGTGGACTCTGCGTTGAACTGCACCGCAGGAACATAGAAGGGCGCCGTGGTGTAGGGCGACGTCTCACCCCAGCATCCGCCGTCGAACCGGAACGTACCCGTACCGCCGGCACCGCCGTCGCAGTACCAGTTCGCGGTGATCGTCGACCAGTAGATGCCGTTGGTCAGTGCGTTCGATCCGACCGTCACGTTGGACGGGTCGTTGGTGAGGGCCACATTGAGGGAGTCATAGGGGCATCCGCTCGACGAGGTGAAGCAGGCCGTGGACGTACCGAGCGGTCCGCCGATGGCGGGGTCGCCGTAGCTCGAGGTGCGGATCTCCACGCCGTAGATGACCTTGTTGGGCACGGTGATGTCGCCCAGGTTCAAGGTGGCGTCGGTGACGATGCCGTTGTAGCAGGTCGAGTCACCAGCATTGAACCACTTTCCGCCGGTGCAGTTGACGTTGTCGGCGGAGGGCCGGAACGCCAGGTTGACGGTCTGTGTCACCGACGTGATGAGGGTGCCGGGCGTGTTGTCCGGGTTGGCCGCGTAGAGATTGAGGGTGATCGGCTGGGCGAACGTGGCACCGGTCGGCGTCACGCAGCTCGTGCCGCTCCCGGTGGCGCAGCCCCAGCTGTCCATCGAGACGACCACGTTGTTGAGCGTTCGGGACGTCCCGGGGGCGAAGACGACCTGGTTGCCGATCTCGGTGGCCTGGACCGCCTGGAAGGCGAGCGAGGTCAGCTGGACCGATGCGGGGTCGGTGCTGTCATAGATGGTCGTGGTGGGAACGGTCGCTCCCGCCACCGCCGTCGGGACCGTGACCAGACCCATGGTCAGCGTCCCGAGAAGGACCGAGAGAACAACCAGAACACGGCGCATGAAGCTACCCCTGTCAGTTACGAAACCGGTCGAGACCGCTCCGGAACACGGAACTCCGCAATGGATCCGCCAGTCCGTCCAACGTGACGCTCTCGATACCCGCGCGGAACCGTTCCGCTGGCGGAAGTGTTGTCCGAGTGCCTGTCAATTGCCATCATCAATTCTGACAGTCTCTGCAATCTGGCGGAGGACGACCCGGTCAGCAGGGCGAGCCCGGATCGCCGGTCGGACACGTCGTCGGGTTCCGGCCACTCCACGTGGCCGGGCCAACGGCCATGGCGTTCGAATGGCTGTGCAGGAATGCCGGCGGTCGGTGAATCCGCCGAGGTCAACCGATGACCGGACATGCTTGTCGGATGCGGGATCTCACCGGGAGCGGGCCCGTCACCGTCGTCGAGGTCGGGCCGGAGCGGGCCGACGCCGTGGCCGAGGTCCGGCGCCGATTCCTGTCCGAGCACCGGGGCCGGGAGCTCGACCGGTCCGGTCGGTTCGCGGCCGACAACCGGCGGTGGGTCGCAGACGGCCTGGCCGACGGGTGGTACCGGGCGTGGGTGGCCGAGGCGGAAGACGAGGTGGTCGGGGGCGTCAGTCTCCTGGTGCACCGGTGTGCCCCCCTGCCCGAGGACGCCCGGACCGCCGAGGCGTGGGTCATCGCCCTGTGGGTCCGGGCCGACCGGCGGCGCCGGGGCATCGCCACCCGCCTGATGGACGAGTGCCGGTCCGCCGCCGCGGAGTCGGGCCTCCGGCGCCTGCTGCTGTGGGCCACCGAGGACGGACGCCCCCTCTACGAGCGCGAGGGCTTCACCACCTCGGACCGGTTCCTGCACCTCGGCCTCCCCGACTGAGGGGAGCCGGTCGCCGGGTTCCGGCTACACCCGGGCCATGTTGTCGAACCGGGCGTGGTGGCCGATGAAGGCCAGCCGGGTGGTGCCCGTCGGGCCGTTGCGGTGCTTGGCCACGATCACCTCGGCCGTGCCCTGGGTCTCGGTGGCGTCGGGGTTGTAGATCTCGTCGCGGTAGAGGAAGAGGACGACGTCGGCGTCCTGTTCGATCGAGCCCGACTCGCGCAGGTCGGCCAGCATCGGCCGCTTGTCGGGGCGGCTCTCGAGCCCCCGGGACAGCTGCGAGAGGGCCACGACCGGCACCTCGAGCTCGCGGGCCAGGATCTTCAGGCCACGGCTGATCTCGGACACCTCGACCTGACGGTTCTCGGACCCGTGGCGACCGGTCATCAGCTGGAGGTAGTCGATCACCACCAGGCTGAGGCCCTCGCGGCTCTTCAGCCGGCGGGCCCGGGCCCGGATGTCCATGACGGTGAGGTTCGGGTTGTCGTCGATGTAGATCGGCGCCTCGCTCATCCGGCTGATGGCGTTGCCGATCTTCGGCCAGTCGGCCTCGCGCAGCTTCCCGGTGCGCATCCGACCGGCGTCGACCCGCGCCTCGGACGACAACAGGCGCTGGGTCAGCTCCATGTGGCTCATCTCGAGGGAGAACAGCAGGACCGGCTTCTTCAACTTCACCCCGGCGTGGGCGACCATGCCCAGGGCGAAGGCGGTCTTCCCCATGGCGGGCCTGGCCCCCACCACCACCAGGTTGGATGGCTGGAGCCCCGCCAGCTGCTCGTCGAGGTCGGTGTAGCCGGTGGCGAGGCCGGTCACCGTCTCGCTCCGGCTGAAGAGGAGCTCGAGGTGGTCGAGGGTGGCACCGAGCAGCTCCTCCAGCGGGGTCATGGTGTCCACCACCCGGCGCTGGGCCACGTCGAAGACCAGGCTTTCGGCGCGGTCGAGGACCTCGCTCACGTCCTCGGGCACGCTGTAGCCGAGCTCCGAGATCTCGCCCGCCACCGCCACCAGCCGGCGGAGCAGGGCCAGCTCCTCGACGATCTTGGCGTAGTACTCGGCGTTGCCCACCGACGGCGTGTTGGCCTGGAGGGAGACGAAGACCGAGGTGTCGCCGATCGACTCCAGCAGTTCCCGGCGCCGGAGCTCCTCGGTCACGGTGACCCAGTCCGCCGGCTCCCCCCGCCCGTAGAGGGAGGTGATGGCCTCGAAGATGTACCCGTGGGACGCCTTGTAGAAGTCCTCGGCCTTGCACGTCTCCATGGCCGAGGCGATGGCGTCCCGGGAGAGGAGCATGGCGCCGAGGACGGACTCCTCCGCCTCCAGGTTGTGGGGCGGGACCCGTCCGGCCGGTGCCGGCACCCCCGGCGCGGGGGGTCAGGAGGCGGCGGGGGCGTGTGTCGTCGAAGGCTTGGACCATCGTGGGTCAACCCTCGCCGATCGGGCCTGTGGAACGTAAGGGCATCTTCCTGCGGAAACCCCGTGCCTCCGACTGTGGACGGAGCGTGGATAACACGGGCTCGCCTGCGGACGTCGTCGGGGCACGGGGACATCATCGCGAGCGGGTGTGACGCCGTCGCGGACCGGCGGAGCGGCGGACCCCGTCGCGGAGCCCCGGGACGGCGACGTGCCCCGGCCGAGGGCCGGGGCGGGTCGCTGCAGCTCGTCGGTCGCCGGGGCCGGTCCGGTGGCCGGCGGCCGGTTCAGGCTTCGGCGACCACGTTGACCGTGAGCTCGAAGACCACGCCGCCCACCAGCTCGACGCGCACGTTGTGCTCGCCCACCGTCTTGATCGGCTCCTCGAGCACCAGGTCGTGGCGGTCGATGACCGCCCCGGTCTGCTCCTCGACGTGGCGCACGATGTCGGCGGTGCTGACCGAGCCGAACAGTCTGTCGTTGGCGGCCCGGGCGGAGATGGCGATGGTGTTGCCCACCAGGGTCTTGGCCACGGTCTCGGAGCCCTCGCGGTCCCGGGCGTCCTTCAGGTCGCGCGACCGCCGCATGGCGGCGGCCTGCGCCTCGACGCCGTCCGAGGCGACGATGGCCTTGCCGGCCGGAAGGAGGTGGTTGCGGGCGAAGCCGCCGGCGACGTCGATGATGTCGCCGCGCTTGCCCACCCCGTCCACGTCGGAGCGGAGCAGGACCTTCATGACTCCTCACCCGCCTCCTCGACGATGACGATCTCCTCGCCGGTCTCGAGCTCCACGACCTCGACCTCGACCACCTCGACCGGCGGCCTCCGGGTCGAGCGGCGGCGTGCCGTCGGGGATGGCCGTCGATGCGCCCTCCTCGCCGAGGGTCCGCTCCTCGTCACGTCCCCGGCGTCCGCCTCCACCGGCGAAGCCCCCGTCACGGCCGCCACGGCCGCCACGGCCGCCGGGGCGCTCCGTGGTCGTCCGCTGGGTGTACGGGAGCAGCACGAGCTCACGCGCCGTCTTGATGGCGATGGCCACGTCACGCTGGTGCTGGGTGCAGTTGCCCGACACGCGACGGGCGCGGATCTTGCCCCGGTCGCTCATGTACTTGCGGAGCATGGCGACGTCCTTGTAGTCGACCCACTCCACCCGGTCCTTGCACAGCGCACAGGGCTTCTTCTTGACCCGTCGCCCGTTGTCCTTGGGCGCCCGGCGAGCGGTGCTGCCTCCACGATCGTTGTTCCTGGCCATGACTAGAAAGGCTCCTCGCTGTATCCGTACCCGGAGTCGGCGGGTGCGCCGCCCCCACTCGACTGTCCGCCCACTCGACTGTCCGCCGCCTCCGCCACCGCCGCCGCCACCCGAGGACGGCCCGTCACCGGGCCCGCGCCGCTCGTTCTTGGTGACCTGGGCGGTCGCCCAGCGGATGCTCGGGCCGATCTCGTCGGCCACGACCTCGACCTTCGAGCGCTTGTCGCCGTCGGGGGTCTCCCAACTGCGCTGCTCGAGGCGCCCGGTCACGATGACCCGCGACCCGCGCGACAGGGACTCGGCGGCGTTCTCGGCCATCTCCCGCCAGCACACCACGTCGAAGAAGGAGGTGGCCTCCTCCCACTCCTGGGTCTGCCGGTTCTGCCACCGTCGGTTCACGGCCAGCCCGAAGCTGGCCGTGGCCTGGCCGGTGTTGGTGAAGCGGAGCTCGGGGTCACGGGTGATGTTGCCCACCAGGGTGACTGCGTTGCCGGCCATGATCAGCCCTCCCCGTTGACGGCGGCGCGGCGGCGGCGGCACGACGACCGGCCACCTTGTCGGGCAGCCGGATGACCTTGTGGCGCAGGACCTCGTCGGCCAGCACGAACACCCGCTCCATGTCGGCGACGGCCGGCGGCTCGGCGTTCAGCTCGATGACGACGTAGTAGCCCTCGCGCTTGTGCTGCAGCTCGTAGGCGAAGGTCCGTCGACCCCAGCGCTCGACCCGGCCGGAGTTGCCCCCCTTGGCCTTCGAGCGCGGCGAGGGCCCGGTCGAGGACCCCGTTGACCGCTGCCTCATCGGCGGCGGTGTCGAAAATGACCATGGTTTCGTAAGGCCGCATCTACGGCTCACCTCCCTCTGGATCGGGCGCTCAGCGCCCGAGCCCCACGGCGTGGGGCAGGTCGGACTATGACAACGACCACCTGTGGCGCTGCGTGGTGGCCGGAACAGCCAGAGCACTCTAGCCGACCGTCAGTGGTAGACCTCCGCGTCGGCCGGGAAGGCCCCCGAACGGACGTCGGCGGCGAAGGCGGCCACCGCCGCGGTGGCGTCGTCGGCCAGGGTCGCGTAGCGCCGGACGAACTTGGCCGTGCGCTCGGTCACGCCGAGCAGGTCGTGGAGCACCAGCACCTGGCCGTCGCACCCGGCGCCCGCTCCGATCCCGATGGTGGGGACGTCGAGCGCCTCCGTCAGCGCGTGCCCGACCTTCTCGGGGACCCCCTCGACCACGATGGCGAACGCCCCGGCCTCGACCAGGGTCCGGGCCCCCGCGATGAGCGTGGCGGCCGCCTCGTCGTCCCGGGCCTGGACCCGGAAGCCCCCGAGGGCGTTGACCGACTGGGGGGTGAGGCCGATGTGGCCCATGACCGGGATCTCGGCGCGCACCAACGCCTCGACCATCGGTGCCCGCACCGCGCCCCCCTCGAGCTTGACGCACTGCGCACCGGCCCGGATCAGGGTGGCACCGTTGCGGACGGTGTCGGCCACGTCGACGTGGTAGCTCATCCAGGGGAGGTCGCCCACGATGAGGGCACCGGGCCTCGTCCGGGCCACGGCGGCCACGTGGTGGGCCATGTCGTCGATGGTGACCTGGAGGGTGTCCTCGTAGCCGAGGACCACGTTGGCCACCGAGTCCCCGACGAGGATCAGGTCGACCCCGGCGGCGTCGACGATCCGGGCACCCGGGGCGTCATAGGCCGTGACCATCACCAGGGGTCGGTGGCCGTCGCGGACCTTGGTGGCGCGGACCATCGGGACGGTCACGGGCGCGGACCGTGGATCGGGCATGTGCTTCCTCCTCTTCTACCGTCCAGCGCCCGGGGGCTGCCGGCGGCATCGGCGGGACGGGCCCGCGGAGTACGAGTTGCTGCCCTCCCATGGTACTGCGGTCCGTGCGGTCCGGACAGGGGGTGTCGGGGCGATCAGGCCTTGGAGCGGCTGCGCAGCGGCTTGCGGGCCACCGTGTCGACGCCGGCACCGGCCGGGTACATCCGGGCCAGGTGGTTCCAGCGGCATCCACAGCACACTTCGATCACGTAACAGACCACCGGCTCCTTGCGCCGCCAGTACCGGGTCAGCTCGGCCTGCGTGGCCACACACCGACCACCGGCCGGCAGCTTGGAGCCGAAGACGAAGGTCACGTCGACCAGGTCGGCCTCCTCGCAGATCGGGCACTGCTCGCCCATCGGCCGACCGAGGTTGGTGGCGGCCCGGATGAGCTCGGGGTGGGCGTCACACACGTCGAGGCGGGACAACCGACCCTTGCGGAACTCCCGGATGACCGAGTTGCGGGCGAGGAGGTACTCGACCTGGCCACCCGTGGGGGAGGTCTGGATGCCATCGAGCGCTCCAGGTCGCAGACTCACCGGGCCAGGGTACCGCCTGGGTCCCGCCGCGACACCGAAGGCGGCCGGCGCCGGGACCCCGTCCGGACGCGGCGGTCCGGGCATCCGGGGGACCGCCCGGTCGTCCACCGGCGCCGGGGAGGACATTTCGATGTATCAGCCCGATACATCGAAATGATGTATCGTTGTCGGTATGCAGTTGGTGAACACCCCGCTCCCCGTCGGCCGGAAGGCCTGACGTGCTCGACCTGGCCATCCTGGGCCTGCTGTTCGAGCAGGAGATGCACGGCTACGAGATCCGTCGCCGCCTCCGCGATGAGCTGGGCCTGTTCGCCAACATCTCCTTCGGATCCCTCTACCCCGCCCTGTCCCGCCTGGAGCGGTCCGGCGCGGTGACCGTCACCGCGTCCGGCGGGACCGCCCCGGCGCCGATCCCCTCCACCGGGTCGTTGAGCGGCGAGCGCGCCGGACTGCGGGCCCGCCGGTCGGGGGCCACCCTCGGCACCAAGCGGTCCCGCAAGGTCTACCGGATCACCGAAGCGGGACGGGTGCTGTTCGAGCAGCTGCTCGAGGGCGAGGAGCCCGCCGGCGCCGACGACGCCCGCAGCTTCGGCCTGCGCCTGGCCTTCGCCCGGCACCTCGCCCCCTCGGCCCGGCTGGCGCTGCTGGAGCGCCGCCGTGCCCAACTGACCCGGCGCCTGGCCACGGACCTGGTGCGGGCCTCGGGCGATCGCCTCGACGTCTACACCCGCTCGCTGGTCGAGCACAGCACCGAGGCGACCGAGCACGACATCGCCTGGCTCGACCGCCTCATCGAGGCAGAGCGCCAGAAGCAGGGCACCGTCCGCACGAGCCGAGCCGCAACGACCTGGGCCGCAACGACTCCGTCCGCACCACCGACACCACCGATCTTGGCGATCCCCACTCCGGGGACGCCATGACCTCGACGTCCCCCTCGGGGGCGTCATGAGTACCGGCGCCCTTAGGGGAGCTCCTGCCAAGGCGACCCCCCGGGTCGCGATCACACAGATGAAGGGATTCACACGATGAGCAAGATCCGAGTAGCGATCGCCGGCGTGGGCAACTGCGCCAGCTCGCTGATCCAGGGCGTGGAGTACTACCGCAACGCCGAGGCGGGCGACACGGTGCCCGGCCTCATGCACGTGGTCCTCGGCGGCTACCACGTCAGCGACCTCGACTTCGTGGCCGCGTTCGACGTCGACGCCACCAAGGTGGGCGCCGACCTCGGCAAGGCGATCTTCGCCGGGCAGAACAACACCATCCGGTTCGCCTCGGTCGGCGACCTCGGGGTGACGGTCCAGCGCGGCCCGACCCTCGACGGCTTCGGCAAGTACTACCGGGAGACGGTCGAGGAGTCCCCGGCCGAGCCGATCGACGTGGTCGCCGCCCTGAAGGAGTCCGGTGCCGAGGTCATGGTCAGCTACCTGCCCGTCGGCAGCGAGCAGGCCCAGCGGTTCTATGCCGACGCCTGCCTCCAGGCCGGGATCGGATTCGTCAACGCCATCCCGGTCTTCATCGCCTCGGATCCGGTGTGGGCCAAGAAGTTCCACGATGCCGGCCTGCCCATCGTGGGTGACGACATCAAGAGCCAGGTGGGCTCGACCATCGTCCACCGGATCCTCACCCGCCTGTTCGAGGACCGCGGCCTGGCCCTCGACCACACCTACCAGCTCAACGTGGGCGGCAACATGGACTTCAAGAACATGCTGGAGCGCGACCGCCTCGAGTCCAAGAAGGTCTCGAAGACCCAGGCCGTCACCAGCCAGATCGAGAACGGCGACCTCGATGCGGACGACGTCCACATCGGCCCCTCGGACCACGTGCCGTGGCTGCACGACCGCAAGTGGGCCTACATCCGCATGGAGGGCCGCAACTTCGGCGACGTGCCGCTCAACCTCGAGCTCAAGCTCGAGGTGTGGGACTCCCCCAACTCGGCCGGCGTGATCATCGACGCGGTGCGGTGCGCCAAGCTGGCCCTCGACCGGGGCATCGGCGGCCCGCTGCTCGGCCCGTCGGCCTACTTCATGAAGTCGCCGCCGGTGCAGTACCACGACGACGTCGCCCACGAGATGGTCGAGTCGTTCGCCGCAGGCGACCCGGGCCCGGTCTGGCCCGAGGCCTGACCCCTCAGGCCGTCCGACCCCGGTCGGCCCACCACACGTCCAGACGACGGAAGGCCTCCTCCTCACCGAGGGGGCCTTCGTCCATCCGGAGCTCGAGCAGGAACGCCAGCGCCTGGCCCACGTCGCGCCCCGGGGCGATCCCGAGGTGGTCCATGACCTGGGCGCCGTCGAGATCCGGGCGCATGGCGTCCAGCTCCTCCTGCTCCCGAAGGGTGGCGATCCGGGCCACGAGCTCGTCCATCCGCCGGTCCAGGGCCCGGGCCTTGGCCGCGTTGCGGGTGGTGCAGTCGCACCGGGTGAGTTCGTTGAGCCGGTCCAGCAGCGGCCCCGCATCGCGCACGTAGCGGCGGACGGCCCGGTCGGTCCAGCCCAGCCGGTAGGTGTGGAAGCGGAGGTGGAGGTTGACCAGCTCGGTCACCAGGTCGACCTCGTCGTTGGGATAGCGCAGGGCCAGCATCCGCTTGCGGGTCATCCGGGCCCCCACCACCTCGTGGTGGTGGAAGGTGACCCCGCCGTCGACGAAGGCACGGGTGCGCGGCTTGCCCACGTCGTGGAAGAGGGCGGCCAGCCGCAGCAGGCGGTCCGGCGAGGTCTTGTCCACCACGGCCAGGGTGTGGCCCAGTACGTCCTTGTGGCGGTGGATCGGGTCCTGCTCGAGGGCGAGGCCGGGCAGCTCGGGCAGGAACTCGTCGGCCAGACCGGTCCGGACCACGAACCACAGGGCGGTCGACGGGACGGGCGCCACCATGATCTTGTCGAGCTCGTCCCGGATGCGCTCGGCCGACACGATGGACAGGCGTCGGTGGCCCGCCCGCACCGCCGCCACCAGCTCGTCGGTCGGCTCCAGGTCCAGCCTGGCCATGAAGCGTGCCGCCCGCAGCATGCGCAGCGGGTCGTCGGCGAAGGAGACGTCGGGGGCGAGCGGGGTCCGGAGGCGCTTCTCCGCCAGGTCGACCAGTCCGCCGAAGGGATCGATCAGTTCCAGCTCGGGCAGCTTCAGCGCCATGGCGTTGACCGTGAAGTCGCGCCGGGCGAGGTCGTCCTCGATGCTGTCACCGAAGGCCACGTCGGGCTTGCGGGAGTCGGCGTGGTACGCCTCCGCCCGATGGGTGGTGATCTCGTACTTCTGGTCGCCCCGCAGGCAGGCGATGGTCCCGAACCGCTTTCCCTGGGTCCAGATGGCGTCGGCCCAGCCGCGCAGCACTGCCTCGATGGCATCGGGCCGTGCGTCCGTGGTGAAGTCCAGGTCGGAACCCACGTCTGCGGCCGGAGCGGCGTCGTCGGCCACGATGGCGTCGCGCACCGAGCCACCCACCAGGTACAGGGTGTGGCCGGCCGCACGGAAGCGGTCCGACAGGTCGGCGGTCGCGTCGACCAGGGGTCGGAGTCGCTCGGGGAACACGCAGCCGAGGGTAGTGCGGCTGACCTAGGCTGCGGTTCGACGTGGACCGGCAACGAGCCAGAGCCTGCCCCGCGGGCGGTGACCCCGGCGGCACCGGCCCGGCCAGGGGAGGGTCCACCCCGGACCCAGGGGTGCCGGGCGGCCGTGTCCCCCGATCCCGCGTCGCCGGATCCCGCCCGAGCCGAGCCGATCCACCCGAGCGCGCGCCCGTCGGAACCGGGTGACGGGGGCCCTCGTGCCCGCCGTCGCCGTCCTCGTCGGCCTCCTGGCCGGTCCGCGTCCCCGCCGGGGGCACCTCCACGCCCGACGCCCGGACCACCGCGACCACCGTCCCGGCCCCACCACTGGTGCTCGACGCCCAGTCCGGATGGGTCACGCCGGGACAGGACTTCGACGTCCACCTGCGGGCCACCCATCCGACCGTGCCGTCGGCCCGGCTCGGGATCACGGTGGCCGTCTACCCCTGCCTGTCCAGCATCTCCGGCTTCGACCAGTCGACGGCCACGACCTCGCTCGGGACCCCGGTCTCGGCCACCACGTCGCCGATCCCCGTCTCGCTCCCTCCCGGCACTCCCCGGCGGTGCCGTCGACCTCTCGATGCCGGTGGTGGTGGGTGGCACCACGACCGCCGGCGGCCCGTCCGCCTTCACCATCCACCTCCGGCCCGTCGGCGGGCAGTGCCAGTCCTTCCCGGCCGGGGGGGTCTTCCCGGTCCGCATCCAGCTGGTCGACACGTCGGGACCGGCCGTGCTCGGCTCGTTCACCACCCACCTGGTCTTCACCGAGGCGTCGGCCGGCACCCAGCCCCTCCGCGTGGCCGTGACCCTGCCCGTCCAGATCACCCAGGGAGCCTCCCGGTCCCCCACCCCGGCCGAGCTCCTCGCCCGACCGTCGGCCGCGCTCGCCACCCCGCCCGACCGGACCGTGGACGCGGTGGCCGCCACCGTGGACAGGATCGCCGTGGCGCACCGGTCGGTCCCCGTGACCCTGCAGGTGAGCGGTCAGACCCTCGGACTGCTCGACACCCCGGCCCACCAGGCGACGATCGACCAGCTCGGCCAGCTGGCCGCCACCTCCCAGGTCCACCAACTGACCTCGGCCCCCTACACCCCGGTCGACGCCGCCGCCCTCGTCGACTCCGGGCTGGCCGACGAACTCGCCCTCCAGGTGGCCCGGGGCACCCAGGTGGTCGCCGCCGCCACCGGCCACGCCTCCCCGGCGGCACCCGCCGGGCAGTCGCCCGATCTGGGAGCGTGGATCACCGGGAACGGGCTGGATTCCGCCACCATCGGGGCGCTGGGCACCGACGGGTTCCACCAGCTGGTACTCCCCGCATCACAGCTGACCGCCGCCCCCGCCGACGGCTCGACCACCGCCCCGTTCACCCTGGTCGGCACCCGGGGAACCACGGTCACGGCCATGGCCTCCGACGACGACCTGACCGCCCGGTTCACCGCCGATCCCGGCAACCCGGTCCTGGCCGCCCACCAACTGGTGGCCGAGCTGGCCCAGCTCTACTACGAGCGCCCGAACGGGGTCTCCCCCCGGGCGGTCCTGGCCGTCGCCCCGTCCGGATGGAGCGACGACCCGGCGTTCGTCGACGCCCTGCTGGGCGCACTCGACGGCAATCCGGTGATCCAGGCCGTCACCACCGCCCAGGCCTTCGCCCTGTTCCCCACTCCGGCCACCTGCCGCTCGGGATGCCGGCTCCTGGCCACCGGCGGATCCGGTGGACTTCCCGTGGCGGCCATCCGGGCCCAGCGGGTACGGGTCAACGGGTTCGCGGTGTCGGCGGTGGGCGCCCGTGCCCTGGCCTTCCAGCTGGGTGACCTCGTCCTGGGCGGCGAGGCCGAGAACCTCCGGGCGGCCCAGCAGTCCGCGGTGGTCGCCAACGCCGGTGCCGCCGTCTCGGCCCAGTTCGGCCAGTTGGCCGTGGAGAGCGGCCAGTCGATCACGCTGACCGCCCGCAGCGGCCGGGTCCCGGTGGTCATCGACTCCAACGCCCCCTACCCGGTGGTCGCCACCCTGGTCCTGAGCAGCGACAAGCTCCTGTTCCCCAACGGGCAGACCCAGTGGTCCAAGGCGGTCACGCTCCTCCCGCACCACCGCAACGTGGTCAACGTGCAGGTCCAGACCCGGACGTCGGGCGTCTTCCGACTCGACGCGACGCTCCGCGCCCCGGAGGGCCCGGTGCGTCTGGCCCAGGGCGAGATGTCGGTCCGGTCCACCTCGTCGTCCGTGGTCGGGGTCGCCCTGACCGTCGGCGCGGTGGCGGTGCTGGCCGTGTGGTGGTTCCGCACGTCCCGACGACGGCGCGCCCAACGGCGGGCCGACGAGGCGGAGCCGGAGCCGACCCCGCCGGAGCCCGCCATCCCGGAACCGGTGGCGACCGTGCCGCCCGACGGCGCCCCCGTGGATCCATGACCGACGAGGACGCCTCGATCGAGGAGGGGGCCGCCGTCGATCGAGGGCGCGTCCCGACCCCCCACCCCGCCCCGCGGTGCCACCAAGCGCCTGGCCGGTGCCACCGCCGGCATGGCGGTCGGCACCACCCTGTCCCGGCTCACCGGGGTGTTCCGGGTGGTGGCCATGACGGCGGCGCTCAGCGGTGGCGGCTTCGCCGACGCCTACAACCTGGCCAACACCACGCCCAACATCATCACCGACATCGTCATCGGCGGGGTGCTGGCCGCCACCTTCGTGCCCGTGTTCGTGGCCGAGTTGACCACCAAGGTGGCCAAGGAGGCGTGGGAGGCCATCTCGGCGGTCGTCACCGTCACCGTGACCATCCTGGTCGTCGCCACCATCGCCTTCTTCGTCCTGGCCCCGTCGATCATCAGCCTGTACACGGTCACCAACCACCACGCCGACGTGCACCAGCAGCAGCAGGTGGCCGTCTTCCTCCTCCGGTGGTTCGTCCCCCAGCTGGCCTGCTACGGGCTCATCGCCCTGTTCACCGCGCTCCTCAACACCCAGGGCAAGTTCGCCGCGCCGATGTTCGTGCCGATCGCCAACAACCTGGTGGTCATCGCCATGCTGGTGTGGTTCCACCAGCTGGTGCCCAACCCGACCCTGGCCAACATCGAGGCCCACCACTCGGCCCTGGTCCTCCTCGGCATCGGGACCACGCTCGGTGTGGTGGTCCAGGCCGCCCTGCTCCTCCCGTCGTTGCTCCGATCCGACCTGCACATCCGGTTCCGGTGGCAGCCCGGCCACGAGGCCATGCGGCGGATCAGCCGGTTGGCCGGGTGGACGTTCGGCATCGTGGTGTCCAACCAGGTCGCCCTGGTGGTGGTGCTGGCCCTGGCCGACGGGGCCCGGGTGCCCGGTGCGGTGTCGGCCTACACCTACGCCTACACGTTCTTCCAACTGCCCTACGGGATCATCGCCGTGTCGGTGATGAGCGCGGTGACCCCGTCGCTGTCGGCCCGGTGGGCCGAGGGGAACATCGCCGCCTTCCGGCACCGGATGACCTTCGGGCTCCGGAGCATCCTGGTGATCATCATCCCGTCGGCGGTGGGCATGATCATCCTGGCCCATCCCCTCATCGAGCTGGTCCTGGCCCACGGCGCCGAGACGCCGGCCCAGGCCTCCGAGACGGCCGCCACCCTCGCCATGTTCGCCCTCGGCCTGCCCGGGTTCTGCACCTTCCTCTACATGGTGCGGGTCCTCCAGGCCATGCAGGACACCCGCACGGCCTTCCGGATCTACCTGGTGGAGAACGCCATCAACATCGTGCTCGGGATCGCCCTGGTGGGCCCGCTCGGTGTGCGGGGACTGGCCCTCTCGGTGTCGATCGCCTACACGGTCGCCGCCATGATCGCCCTGTCGGTGGTGGCCGGCAAGGACCAGGGGCTCGGGGGCCAGGAGCTGACCACGCCGATCGTCCGGGTCCTCATCGCCACCGGCGTCATGGCCGTCGCCACGGTCCTGGCCGTCAACGTGTCCGCCGCCGACTCCGGAATGGCGCTCCTCGGTCGGGTGGTCCTGGCCGTGGTGGTCGGGGTCGTGGCCTTCGTCGGGACCACGGTGGCCCTGGCCGCACGCGAGGCGCGGCGGGTGGACGACGAACGGGCGGCGCGTGCCGCCGAGCGGCCCGAGCCGATCGCCCCGCCCCCCCTCCCCTCCGCCGACGGGCCGGTGCCGGCCGGGGCCGGGCCCGACGGTCCCCGACAGCGCGCCGCCCATTCGTCGATCCGGCTCATCACCCCCTCCGACGGGACCTCCGGCGGGGGGCACGCCGACGGGCCGGCGGAGCCGTCCGACGATGCGCCGCCGGTGCCGTTCCGTGGCAGACTCGGCGCGGAGTCCGACGAGGCCCCGGTGCGCCATCTGCGCCCCGTGCCCGGCGGACGCAGGGACGCTCCGCAGAGCAGCCCGGGGGGTGGACGGACCAGCGGCGGAGCGCCGGTGGATGACGCGGAGGGCGTGGTGCCCCCAGAGGATGAGGAGGAGCCCCATGGCCCGGATCCGGGTGGTAACCGATAGCGCGTGCGACCTGTCGGCCGAGGTGGCCGCCGCCCACGGCGTCACGATCGTCCCGCTGTCCATCCGGTTCGGCGACGAGGAGTTCGTCGACGGCAAGGACCTCACCACCGAGGAGTTCTGGGCCCGCTGCAAGGCCAGCCCGGTGCTGCCCGAGACGGCCGCGCCCTCACCCGGCGCCTTCCAGGAGGCGTTCCTGGCCGCGGCGGACGACGGGTACGACGGGGTCCTGAGCCTCAGCATCTCCGGCGGGGTGTCGGCCACGTTCCAGGCCGCGGCCACCGCGGCCAAGGCGGTGGCCGACCGGATCGAGGTCCGTGCCGTCGACAGCCGTTCGCTCACCATGAGCCTGGGACTCATGGTGCTCGACGTGGCCGACCTGGCGGCCGGAGGAGCCGACCTCGACGCCCTCCAGGCCCGCGCCGAGGACCTCATCCCCCGCACCTCCCTGTACGGGGCGGTCGAGAACCTCGAGCACCTGGAGAAGGGAGGCCGCATCGGCGGCGCCCGGGCCCTGCTCGGCTCGCTCCTGTCCATCAAGCCGGTGGTGACCCTGGTGGACGGCGAGGTGGCCGAGGAGTCGAAGCAGCGCACCCGCGGCCGGTCCCTCCAGTACCTGGCGGACAAGATCCTCGACTCGCCCCCGCTGAGCCGCGTCGCCGTGGCCCACGGCGCGGCCACCGACATCGACACCTTCCTCGGACTGCTGAAGGACGTGAAGAGCGAGCATCCGCTCATCGTCAGCCAGTTGGGCCCCGTGGTCGGCACCCACACCGGCCCGGGCACCATCGGCGTCTGCATGGTGACGGTCGACTGAGCCCGTCGTCGGCCCCGGTGGGGATGACCGTCCGAGGGGGACGCGTGCCGTCCGGGGTATCCTCGGGCCATGGATCCGAAGCCTGAGCAGCATGCGACGTCCTTGCCCGGCCTGTCCGCGTTGAACGACCTCCCGACGCGGGGGGCCGACGCGGTCGACACCGTCGTCGACTTCATCCAGGTCAAGGCCGTCCGGCCCCTGACCCTGGCCACCCGGGCCATCGTCTTCGGCATCATCGTCTTCACGGCCGCCGTCGTGACGGTGACGCTGCTGTCGATCACCCTGATCCGCCTGCTGACCGTCTACATCCCGGGCAACCGGGTCTGGGTGTCCGACCTCATCGTCGGGACGCTCTTCGTGGTCGCCGGATTCGTGTCCTGGTCGCAGCGGATCGACCGGTCGGCCGGCGCATCGGCCACCGCCACCAGCCCCTCGTGACCGAGGCCCGGCAGGTCATCATCGTCGGCTCGGGCCCGGCCGGGCTGACGGCCGCCATCTATGCGTCGCGCGCCCAGCTGTCCCCCCTGGTCATCGAGGGGGAGCCCTCCTCGACCAGTGACCAGCCCGGCGGCCAGCTGATGCTCACGACCGAGGTGGAGAACTACCCCGGCTTCGTCGACGGGGTCATGGGGCCGGAGCTCATGACCAACTTCCGGGAGCAGGCCGCCCGGTTCGGCACCGACTACGTGACGGCCAAGGTCTCGCGGGTCGACCTGTCCGGCCGCCCGTTCGGGCTCTGGGTCGGTGACCCGGACGCCGCCGAGCCGACGTACACGGCCGACGCCCTGATCGTGGCCACCGGGGCCAAGTCGCTGATGCTGCAGCTGCCCAACGAGGAGCGGCTGCTCGGCTACGGCGTGTCCACCTGCGCCACCTGCGACGGGTTCTTCTTCCGGGGCCACGAGATCGCGGTGGTCGGCGGGGGCGACTCGGCCCTCGAGGAGGCGCTCTTCCTGACCCGGTTCGCCGACAAGGTCACCCTCATCCACCGTCGGGGCGAGCTGCGGGCCTCCAAGGTCATGCAGCAGCGCGCCATCGACCACCCGAAGATCGAGTTCCTGTGGCACTCGTCGGTCGTCGACGTGCTGGGCGACACCAAGGTCGAGTCGATCCGGGTCCGCAACAACGAGACGGGCGAGGAGTCGGTCCTCCCGGTGACCGGCCTGTTCGTGGCCATCGGCCACCAGCCCAACACCGGGATCTTCAAGGGCCAGCTCGACATGGAGGACAGCGGCTACCTGCGGACCCTGGGCAACACCACCTACACCAACGTCGAGGGTGTCTTCGCCTGTGGCGACGTCCAGGACCACCGCTACCGCCAGGCCATCACGGCCGCCGGGTCGGGCTGCATGGCGGCGATCGACGCCGAGCGCTGGCTCGAGGACCAGGCCGCGTCGCACCACTGACGACGTCCCTCCACCCGTGCCCGGGAATGAGACCGGCTCCAACGCGGTTGACCTAGCCTGTCGGCACAGACACATCGGTCCGGCCCCGACCGGGCCCAGGAGGAACGAGCACCATGAGCGAGAAGATCACCAACCTGAGCGACGCTAGTTTTGACGAGCATGTCAAGGCCTCGGATGTTCCCGTGCTGGTGGACTTCTGGGCGGAGTGGTGCGGCCCGTGCAAGATGATCGCCCCCGTACTCGAGGAGATCGCCGACGAGCAGGCCGGCAAGCTCGAGGTGGTGAAGCTCAACATCGACGACAACCTGGACGTCACCCGTCGCTTCGACGTCATGAGCATCCCCACCCTGATCCTGTTCAAGGACGGCGAGCCGGCCATGCGGATCGTCGGTGCCAAGGGCAAGGGGCAGCTGCTCCAGGAGCTCTCGGCGCACCTTTGAGGGCCCCGGTGGCCCCCGTCGGGCCACCCCGCCCGTCGGCGGCCCTCCGGTGGGCCGGTCCCCGACGTTGAGCCCCGACCGGACGATCCACCTGGCCCTGGGCGATACCGGCCAAGCGGTCACCGACGTCCAGCGTCGGCTGGCTGAGCTGGGCTTTTCCGCCGGAGTGGACCCCGAGGGCGCCTACCGCGAGGGCACCCGGGCCGCGGTCGAGGCGTTCCAGTACCGCCGTGGGCTCCGGGTCGACGGCATCTGCGGACGCCAGACCTGGTCCGCCCTGGTCGAGGCCGGACGCCACCTGGGCGACCGCTTCCTCTACCGTCGATCCCCCATGTTGCGCGGCGACGACGTGGCCGAGCTCCAGCAGCGCCTCAGCGCCCTCGGCTTCGACTCGGGACGGGTCGACGGCATCTTCGGCGACCTGACCAGCGGCGCGCTCGGCGAGTTCCAGCGCAACGCCGGCCTCCCGGTCGACGGGATCGCCGGCGCGGCCACGGTGTCCGAGCTCCTCCGCTTCGGGTCCCGCCACGACGGGTCCGAACTGGTGTCGGCCGTCCGCGACCGGGAGCGCCTGCGCCAGGCCCCCCGCACCCTCGACGGTCTCCGCGTGTCCCTCGGCGAAGAGGGCGGACTCGGGGCGACGGTCGGAGCCGTGCGCCGGGTCCTGGCCGGTCAGGGTGCGCTGGTGACCACCCATCACCATCCCGAAGGGTCCATCCAGGCCTCCGAGGCCAACGCGGCCGAGGCCGAGGCCTTCATCGGGATCCGACTGGGCACCGAGGCCGGCTGCTCGGCGTCCTACTACTCGGGGTACCGCTACTCGTCACCCGGTGGGAGCCGCCTGGCGGAGCTCCTCCACGTGGCCCTGGCCACCACCCTGGTCCTTCCCGACCTCGGCACCAGGGGGATGTCGCTCCCGCTCCTGCGCGAGACGCGCATGCCCGCCGTGATCTGCGAGATCAGCCCGGCCAGCGTGATGGTCGAGCGGTCGGCGGTCATCGCCCGCGCCTTCCTCGACTCGCTGGCCGAGTGGGTCGACACCGCCTGGGACTGACGGGTCCCGGGACGTCCCCCAGCAGTCGACCTCTACCTCACCTCGGCTGCAGAGGGTAATCCACAACCTCATGCACAGGTTGTGGACGAAGCTCTACTTTGGGTTCAGGGCTGTGAACTACCACCTAGAGTGAGCGAATTACCTGGGGTTATGATAGTTATGTCAGTTAACCTTACGCTAGAGTGGCTACTCTCAGACCGTGGATGTCTCCACGCCCGCCGACCATGAGCTTGTAGATCCGCTCCAGGTCCTCGAGGGTGGCGAATTCGACCACCACCTTGCCCCGTTTCGACGAGAGGTCAACCTTCACCCGGGTGTTGAGGTGGCTCGACAGCAGCTCCTCCAACTCGAGGATCCCCGGGGGCGGCAGCTGGCGGGGCCCGGGTCGTCCCCCCGTTCTGTCCGTCGATCCGTCCGACGGACGGGACCGGCGCGGGACCGACCTGGCCGGCGCCGTTGGTCGCCGGCGCACTCCCCCGTCGTCGGTGGCCACCAGGTCGCGCACCACGCCGTTGGCTTCGTCGTTGTGGGCCCGGATCAGGTCCTCGATGGCCCGCACGGTCATGCCCGTCGGAGACCACCTGGCGGGCCAGGACCTCCTGGTAGCCACGATCGGGCGTGCCGAGCAGTGCGCGGGCGTGACCCGGAGCTGATCTGCCCCTCGGCCAGGAGCCGCTGCACCCCCGACGGCAGCTGGAGGAGCCGGAGGATGTTGGTCACCGCCGTGCGGCTCTTCCCCACCCGGGTCGCCACCTGGTCGTGGGTGAACCCGAACTCCTCGATCAGCTGCTGATAGGCGGCGGCCTCCTCCAGCACGTTGAGGTCCTGGCGGTGGAGGTTCTCCACCAGGGCCTGCTCGAGGCTGTGGGTGTCGTCGGAGGTCTGGATGAGCACCGGGATGGTGTGGAGGCCGGCACGGCGCGAGGCCGCGCCACCGTCGCTCGCCGGCGATGAGCTCGAACTCGTCGGACGACTCTCCTCCGATCCGGCGGACCAGCACCGGCTGCAGCACACCGAGCTCCTTGATGGAGGCGGCGAGCGACGACATCGTCTCCTCGTCGAAGTTCACCCTCGGCTGGCGGGGGTTCGGCTTGATGTTGCCGATGGGAACCTCTCGGAGCGCCGAGGTGCGATCGCCCATGACCTCGGTGGGGATGAGGGCGCTCAGGCCCTTCCCCAGCCCGCTACGACGTGCCACCGCTGACCTCCTTGGCTAGTTCCCTGTAGGCAATGGCCCCGCGGGATGCGGGGTCGAACGCGGTGATCGGCTGGCCGAAGGACGGGGCCTCCGAGAGCCGCACCGTCCGGGGGATCACGATCCGGCAGACCTTGTTGCCGAAGTGCTCACGGACCTCGGTCGCCACCTGGTCGGCCAGCTTGGTCCTGGCGTCGTACATGGTCAGGACGATGGTCGAGATGTCGAGCCGAGGGTTGAGGTTCGACGCCACCAGGTGGACGTTCCGCATCAGCTGGCTCAGACCCTCGAGTGCGTAGTACTCGCACTGGATGGGAACCAGGACCTCGTCGGCGGCGGCCAGGGCGTTCACGGTGATCAGGCCGAGCGACGGCGGGCAGTCGATGAGCACGTAGTCGAAGTCGTCGATCACCGACTCGATGGCCCGCTTCAGCTTGAGCTCCCGGCTGAACGCCGGCACCAGCTCGATCTCGGCGCCGGCCAGGGCGATGGTGGCCGGGGCCACGAACAGGTTCTTCATGCTGGTGGGCTCGACGCAGTCCTCGAGCGACGAGTCGCGCATCAGGACGTCGTACATCGAGAGCTCGAAGTTCCGGGCGTCGATGCCCAGACCGGTGGTGGCATTGCCCTGGGGGTCGAGGTCGATCACCAGGACCCGGAATCCGAGTTCGGCCAGGGCGGCGCCCAGGTTGACCGAGGTCGTGGTCTTGCCGACCCCACCCTTCTGGTTGGCCACCGCCAGGACCGGGGAAGTGGGTTGCCCGACGCGGCCTGGGGCTGGCGTCCGGCGGGCTCAGCGGCCGTCGCCTCCCCGGGCTCCGAGCTCGTCGACGACGCGATCGGCTCCTCAGGGGCGACCGCCTCGACTGATCCCAGGCGTCCCACTCGTGGCCGGCAGCTGCCGGACGCGGCGGCCGTGGATTCGGACTCGCTCACTTGCGCCGGACATCGGGGTCAGCAGGGGTCGACCGATGACCCGGAGCCGACCTTCGCACCGACGGGTGGCGACGCGGTCTTCGGGGTGGGGGAGTCGTCCACCTCGGCGGTCGAGCGGTTCGGTGATCACCGACTCGCCACGCACCGGCACCGTCATCGGTGGCGGCCGACCCGTCGCTGGCGTTCGTCGTCCGAGTCCGAGGCGTCGAGCAGTCTGACGGCCCCCTGACCTCCGGATGCAGACGCCGAGCGGTTCCGTCGGACGGGGGACTCGGAGGGGATGGCCTGTTCCGACCACGACGTCGGCCGCGCATTATCGTCTCCTCGAGTAGGCAGGGTGCAAGGGCCTCATACTCCCCTGCCCTGACCCTCACGTCAAGCATCACCACCAAATGTTTCACGTGAAACACGGAGGCCCGGGATTCCGGGCCGTCCGGACTTCGGCCATGGCGCCGGCCCGACGCCGCTGCGACCGGTCTCGTCGGGCGACGCCCGAGTCGCTCGGGACCCGGTCGCGCCGTGGCCGCCCGACGGACTCAGTCGATGGCAGAGTCCGCACGCCGCTGGTCGACGTCGGGCCCTCCGACAGCCCGAGCGGGGACTCGGTACTCCTCCGATGGCGATCCGTCAGGTCACCAGGCCATTGCCCGAGGCGGTCGAGCAGGTCGGCCCGTGCGCCGGCGGTCGCACCGATGTCCGCCGGATCGGCTGACCGGCCGGTCGGAGGCGGCTTGGACCTGCCATCCGCCATTGCGGATGCCGACCTCCTCAGGGCCGGGCGTCCGCATCCCGCGACCGGCAGTCGAGGACAGCTCGCGATCCCGATCGACTCGGCGTGCTCTGGCCAAGTCGGGCGAGGGCGCCCGTCCACGGCCGTCCGGGGTCGGCACGGGCGTGGACCTGAGCCGCCAGGTTGCCGGGGACGACAGGGTCCGCAGTCCGCGCCGAAGCTCGTGGCGGCCATGCCGGACGTTCACCTGGTCATCCAGACCGGCGCCGGACCACCCCGGAACGGTGGTCCGATCGGTCACGCCGAGCGTGCATCCGGACCACCGAGGCTCGACATCGAGGCTCGCTCGGCGGGCGGGATCGCTCCACGGGGCCGAACATCGCCGCGGTCGACCCGATCCGGAGGATGCCCAGGAACACTGCGTCCACGATGTCCCGGGACCGCAGGATCGATCGGGCACGGGGGTGGCGGCAGTCGACTCCGTCCGATCGAGGATCGACCGTCGAGCGGCCGACTAGGTGGCGGACTCCGTCGCCATCGATCGGCGTCCATGAGGTCGGCGGGCGACACAAGGCGCGTCCGGCCATCGGTACCCGGCCGAGGTCCGCAGGCGGCTCAGCGAGCAGCCCGGTCGCGGAGTGGGCCGTCGTCCTAACCCTCGACGATGTTTCACGTGAAACATGAGGGATGGTCCGCCGGCCACTCGGTACGGCCGCATGTCAGAAGACGGGCGCTTCACCGGGATGCCCACACGGCGGGGGTACCGGTCATCGAGGTGCTCTCGACTTCCTGAGCACCTGGTAGCCGAACCGTTCGTCGGGACGCCGTGTAGCCGACCGAGTCGAGCCCAGTTGGGCAGGCCCGACTCAGGCCACCGCTCACGGGATCGGTCTCGGGGGGCTCGGAGACAACCATCAACCCGCCGACCTCGAGGAACGACGAACCACACTCCGCGGTTGCCGCCGGTAGGCCGAACGAACGCGACGTCACGGCGGCGAACCGCTCCCGGAGTGCTCCACCCGCCCGAGCTCCTCGGCCCGGCCACGGATCACCTCGACGTGGTCGCCGCGGGCCCAGCCGGCGACGACGTCATGCAGGAAGGCCGTGCGACGTTCGTTGGCATCCATCAGCACCACCCGCGTCTCCGGCCAGCAGGACGCCAGGACCAGCCCGGGACCCCTCCGCCGGTCCCGAGGTCGAGGACGCTCGCCGGAGGGCCTCCCGACTCCGCCTCGAGGATGGCCACGAAGCCGAGGGCATGGTCGATCTGATCGGCGACCGGCATGCTTCCCGAGGAAGCCGAGTTCGAAGGACCGTTCGAAGACGGCGTCGAGCGCCGGATCGACTCGCCGGCGCCGCAACTGCATGCGGTCCGTCCGGTCACCTGCCACTCGCTCACCGCTCGGCTCCACGGTGCCACCGACGGCTGCCCGACGCGGATCACCGGGCGAGTCGCACGGCGGCGAGCACCTCGCCCGGACGCGACCGTGGCACCGGGTTGCCCCGGTGCCACGTCGACTCCTGCCGATTCCCGTCGGCGGTCGGGTCAGGCCGGGGCGATCACCACGTACCGGGTCGGCTCCATGCCGTCCGAGCGGGTCTCCACGCCCTCGATCTCGTTGACCGTGTCATGGATCACCTTGCGGTCGGCCGGGGACATCGGCTCGAGGGCCCGCTCGTCACCGGAACTCTTGACCTCGTCGACGATCCCTTCGGCGAACCGCCGGAGCGCGGCGTTCCGCTTCTCCCGGTAGCCACCGACGTCCACGAGGATCCGGTCCGTCCGGTTCTCGGACTGGCGCTGGACGAACGTCCGCGTCAGGTCCTGGACCGCGGCGAGGGTCGCTCCGCGCGGCCCGACCAGGAGTCCGAGGTCGTCACCGGCGGCGGCGACCTGGACGGTCTCCTCGTCGACCTCCGAGAAGGAGACCGTGGCGCATCGAGCCCGAACTCCTGGACGAGCCCGGACAGGAACTGCTGCGCCGCCTCACCCTGCTGCTCCAGTGTCAATGACTCTTCCATGTTGTCCTCTCGATCTCCGGACGCACGCCCAGATGCTTGCTTGCCCTGTTGCTTCGACTGGTTCGCCCCCGGACGCACCTCCCGCCCCGGGACCGGTTCCGCGCGGTTCGATCCGCCCGATCCGCTCGCACCCGTTCGGCGGAGGCCGCGGCTCGGCCCGGCACCCCGCTCGTCCGCGTCGTCACGGCGTCACGCTCCGCCCTGCGATCCCCGCCCTCGGCCGTTGCCTGCCCTTGGCCGAGCCGTTGGACCGGGACCGCTCGCCGCCGTCTCGCTTGCGGTCGGGCCGCTGGCGGCGCGTCCGCTTCGGGGGAGGGGCCACCGGGCGGACGCGGGCCTGCACCCGCGCCTCGCCCCGCAGTCGGCCGAACAGCCCGGCCTTGGGCTCGCTCAGGACGACGAACTCCGCGTCATCCTCCGCCACCCCGAGCATGTCGAGCACCGTCTCCTTCGCCTCGGCGAGGGACTTCCCGCTTGCTTCCACCCACTCCACGTGTCAGCGCGCCTTTCTCTCTTTTTTGGCCTTGGACCGGGGATGCTGCTTCTTCGCCGCGCTCCCCGATCCGGACCGCTGTCGGAAGCGCTGCTCGTGCTCCCGTTGGCCGACGGCGTCGGATCCGTTGGTCCTCGAGCCACCGCCGGACCCTTGGCCGTGCCGCGCCTTGGCGCCGTCGCCCGGCGCCCTTCGGCTTCGGCAGCGGCCTTCTCCGTCGATTCGACGCCGCTGTCCTTGGACGCCGATCAGGGTCCGGGATTTACGCCCTGCGCCGGGCGCCGGCGAGTTGGGCCCGGGCACGATCCCCTTTCGGAACAGGACCTCCTGCGTGCCGATCCGGATGGCGCTCGAAACAATGAAATAGACGTTCAGAATTGCGGCCACATTGAGATAAATGAAACCGAAGATGAGCGGCATGTATTTCTGCAGCATGGCCGCCTGCGGATTTGCCTGTGCCGCCTGCGGATTCCGGGCGTTGAGCCGAGCCATCTGCAGGTACTGGAGGCCGACGGCACCGACCACCAGGATGGCGTAGGGGACGTAGGCCCAGGGCGAGGAGTGGTGGGAGAGCAGTTTGGCGGCGAAGTCGATGCCCGCCGGACACCAGCTGGCCGTGAGCAGCGACGATGTCGTGGTACATCTTCGTGCTCGGCGAGATGTACCGCGGGTCGGCGCACACGCTGACGTGGCAGCACTTGCTCGGACGTTGGCGGTCGAGCACGCCGTGCTGGTGATCGGTGTACGGCAGCGCCGCGCCCTTGCCCACCGTATTGGTGATGCCCCGGATGACGCTGTAGAGCATGAAGAAGAACGGCATCTGCAATAGCATCGGAAGACACCCGGAAGCCGGGTTGACATTGTGCTCTTTGTAGAGCTTCATCATTTCTTCGTTGAGCTGCGACCCGGTTCTCCGGGCCCTTGTACTTCTGCTGCAGCTTCTTCATCTCCGGCCCGAGGGCCTGCATGGCCGCCATGTTCTTGGTGCTCTTGACCGTCAGCGGCGTCAGCGCCGCCATGACCACGATGGTCAGCAGCGCGACGGCGACCGGGTAGCTCGGGATGATGGCGTAGAAGAACGCCAGGATCTCGGCGATCAGCTTGAGGATCGGCTGGAAGATCCTGCCGATGGCGTGGGTCAGCGAGCTCATGGGGTGCTCCGTTCAGGCACGGGGTCGATGCCGTGGCCGCCCCACGGGCCGCAGCGGGCGATGCGTCGGACGGCCAGGCAGGGCCCGCGGGCCGGCTCCGTGGCGGTCGATGGCCTCGACCGCGTACTCCGAGCAGCTGGGCAGGTACCGGCAGCCGGTGGGCCGGCCGGAGCGGGCGAGCTGGTAGCCGCGGATCAGCGGTCGAGGAGCCCGGGCGGTCGCCGGGCCCCGTCCGGCGTCCGGTCCGGCACCGGTCGGCTCGTGCGACGGACTCGCCGTCCACCTGGGACGTTCGCGTCGCATCTGGCGGTCGGCCGCGGCTCATCGGCCCGTCCGTGACGGCGTCCGGCTCGTCGCCTTCTCCAGTGCTCGGCTCATGGCCACCTTCAGTTCGTCGAACTCGAGCGTGCGGGCCGTCCGGTCGCAGCTCCGCACCACGTAGGCCCCGATCGGCAGGTCGGCCGCCTGCTCGGCCACGATGGCCCGCATCCGGCGCCGCAGCGAGGTTGCGCTGGACGGCGTTCCCCACCTTGCGGCTGACCGCATAGGCCACCTGGGGCCGGTCCCACTCGGGCCGGGCCACGAAGGACACCGACACCGGGACCGCTACGACCCCGCGACGGGCTCCGCCGCAGGTCGGCGAAGGTTCCGCGTGGACCGCACCGGTCCGACACCGGGCCGTCGGCCGGCCGACGCCGGTGGTCACACCGACAGGCGCTGGCGTCCCTTCGCCCGGCGCGCCCGGATGACCGCCCGGCCGGCCTTGGTCGACATCCGCTTGCGGAAACCGTGGGTCTTGGCGCGCTTGCGCACGTTGGGCTGGTACGTCCGCTTCATCCATCCACTTCCTTCCTCGCCCTGGACCGCGGACATCGTGTCCCGATCGGCAGGGGGCCCGGTCACGCGGGACTGGGCATTCGACGTACATGCTACGCCGAAACGCGCCGGCGCTCTAGTCGGAGCCCGCAGGCACCATCGGCGGGCACGGTGTACCGTTCCGACCCAGGGCGCGCTACCGGGTGCGCCGGCCGGGTCCCAGCCCGGCGCCAGCGTGCGCAGACCAGATCTCGAGTGAACAGGCAGTGACAGCGCCCCGTCCGTCGCACGGGGAGGCGGCACCGTCGGATGGTGCTCGTCCACAGCTGTGGATATCTTTGTGGACCAATTGCGCAGTCAAAGGGCGGAGGCCCACGTGAACGACACCGAAGACTTGTGGATATCGTGCGCCGACGCTCTTCGCGAGCAGGTGTCGGACGCCATCTGGCAGGCCTACCTGTCCGGGATCACACCGGTGTCCATCAAAGAGCGATGAGATCGTCCTCGGGGTGCCCAACAAGCTGATCCGGGACCGGGTCGAGTCGCGGTTCCTCGGCCTCATCCAGGACACCGTGACCGGCACCCTCGGACGCGACCTGGTCGTCCAGCTCGAGGTCGTCGCCCCCGACCGAGGAGCACGACCGGGCCGTGGCCGCCGCCGACCCAGGTCGACGACGACGTCCGCCCCGCACCGGCCGTGCCGTGCCCGTCCACGGCGCGGATCCGAGCGCCGTCGACGTCACCCGTCCTCGACCCCCGATACACCTTCGAGACCTTCGTCATCGCCTCGTCCAACCGGTTCGCCCACGCCGCCGCCCAGTCGGTGGCCGAGTCGCCGGCCCGCTCGTACAACCCGCTGTTCATCTACGGCGACGCCGGGCTGGGCAAGACCCACCTCCTCCACGCCATCGGGAACTACGTCCTCGAGAACTTCAGCGGCCGCAACGTGCGCTACGTCACCACCGAGACCTACATGAACGAGTTCGTGGACGCCATCCGCCACAGCTCCACCACCGCCTTCAAACGGCGCTACCGGGAGTGCGACGTCCTCCTGATCGACGACGTCCAGTTCATGGAGCGCAAGGAGTCCCTCCAGGAGGAGTTCTTCCACACCTTCAACTCCCTCTACGGAGCGTCCAAGCAGATCGTCCTCACCTCCGACCGGCCGCCGAAGTCGATCGCCACCCTCGAGGACCGGCTCCGCAGCCGTTTCCTGTCCGGCCTCATCACCGAGGTCCAGCCCCCCGAGCTCGAGACCCGCCTGGCCATCCTCCAGACCAAGGCCGAGCACGAGCAGGTGGCCGTCCCCGACGACGTGCTCGAGTTCATCGCCACCCACGTCAAGGAGAACATCCGGGAGCTCGAAGGTGCGCTCATCCGGGTGACGGCCTTCGCCAGCCTCAACCACCAGCCGATGAGCCGTGCGCTGGCCGAGGAGGTCCTGTCCGACATCGTCTCGGCCGACCAGCCCCGGCGGATCACCCCCCAGGTCATCCTGGAGGCCACCTCGGAGACGTTCGGCTTCTCCGTCGAGGAGCTGTGCGGTCCCAACCGGCGTCGCCCGCTCGTCACCGCCCGCCAGGTCAGCATGTACGTCTTCCGGGAGCTCACCGACTTCAGCTACCCGGCGATCGGACGCGAGTTCGGCGGGCCGGGACCACTCCACGGTGATGCACGCCGTCGAGAAGATCGCCGGGCTGATGAAGGAGCGCCACCAGATCTACAACCAGGTCACGGACCTCATCGTCCGCATCAAGAGCGGGTCCTGACGGTCGCCGGTATCCAGAGCTTGTGCTCATCCTGTGGAAATCCCTGGTCACGACTGGGGTAATTCTGTGAACTCCGGTGAACTTGTCCATAACAGGACACCGCCGCGGACATCGGACTGCAACCGTCCGCGCGTCATTCCGGGGACGGGCGGTGGAAATCGGCACCGCCTCCGACCAGGGAGAACTGAGGGTCTGTCCACAATCCACAACCCTTACTACCATCACTAGAAATTTCCAATTAACTAACTAAGAAGCAATGCGAGAAAGGACTTCTTCGTGAAGTTTCGATGCGAGCGTGACTCGTTGGTGGAGGTGTTGGCGACGGCCGGACGGGCCGTCGGCACACGCTCGTCGGCGCAGATGGTCCTGAGTGGTGTGCGGATCGAGTCGGTCGGCAACCACCTGTCGGTGATCGGCACCGACCTCGACCTGACGGTCCACGTGTCGACCGAGGCGATCGGGATCACCGACGGCGTCTGCGTCGCGCCGGCCAAGCTCCTGGCCGACATCGTCCGCTCGCTCGAGCCCGGTGCGGTGACCATCGAGTCCGAGGGGAGAAGGTCGAGATCGGGGCGGCCCGCTCGCGGTTCAGCCTGCGGACGTTCCCGGTCGCCGACTTCCCGTCCCTTCCCGAACCGCCCGAACCGGCGACGTTCCTGCCGGCCGCGGGCACTGGCCAGCGCACTGCGCCAGGTGGTCCGGGCCGCGTCGGGTGACGACGCCCGGCCGCTGCTGACCGGTGTGCTCATCGCGCCCGAAGGCACCGGCGTCCGGCTGGTCGCCACCGACTCCTACCGGCTGGCCCTGCGCGACATCGAGGGGAGCGACGCGTTCGTCGGGCACGTCGCAGATCCTGGTGCCGGCCCGGGCCCTGGCCGAACTCCAGCGCCTGTCGGCGCTCGGGTCGGGCAAGGGGTCCGAGGGAGGGCCGACGGGGACGGAGCGCCAGCGCCAAGGTGGGTCTGTCCATCGGCGACCACGACGTGACGTTCACGGCCGGCGACGTCAAGGTCAGCACCCGGCTGCTCGACGGCACCTACCCCGACTACCGCCAGCTGATCCCGGCCGAGTACCCCAACCGCCTCCATGTCGGGAAGGACTCGCTGCTCGACGCCCTGCGCCGAGTCCGCCTCCTCGTCCGCGACAACACGACCCCGGTCCGGCTGTCCATGCGTCACGGGGGTGTCGACCTCACCGTGGTCTCCCAGGAGGTCGGCGACGCCAGCGAGACGGTGGACGCCGACTTCGAGGGGCGAGGACCTGACCATCGCCTTCAACCCGACCTACCTGATCGACGGGGTCGAGGCCGTGGCCGGCGACGAGGTGCTCCTCGAGACGGTGGACGCCACCAAGCCGGCCACCGTGCGGGCCGCCGAGGAGACCGACTTCCGGTACCTCCTGATGCCCGTGCGCGTGTCCTGATCCGGTCCGGGCGCCGGTAGCCCCGTGCACCTCGTCTCGCTTGGCCGTGACGGACTTCCGCAACCTGGCCGACACCGTCATCGAGCTCGACCCCGAGGGGACCACGGTGATCACCGGCCTCAACGGCGCGGGCAAGACCAGCCTGCTCGAGGCGGCCGCGCTACCTGGCCACGCTCCAGTCCTTCCGCGGGTCGCCCCAGGGAGGCGCTCGTGCGGCGGGGGACGGAGCGGGCCATCCTGCGGGCCGAGACCCGGGTCGAGGACCGGACGCTGACCATCGAGGCGGAGATCCGGGCCACGGGCCGGTCCCGGACCCAGGTGAACCGCCAGGCGGTCCGCCGCCGGGGCGACCTGCACGAGGCGCTGCGGGTGACCGTGTTCTCTCCCGAGGACATCGGCGTCGTCCGGGCCGGACCGGCGCGACCGCCGCCGGTTCCTCGACGAGACCCTGGCCGTGGTCGACCCGAAGGCGGCCCGGTCGGCGGAGGACGTCGAGAAGGTGCTGCGCCAGCGGGCGGCGCTGCTCCGGACCGCCGGTCGGACGCTGCGGCCCGAGACGGCGACGACCCTCGACGTCTGGGACGCCCGCCTCGACGAGGCGGGCTCCCGCCTGGTCGAGGCCCGGGAGCAGCTGGTCGAGCAGCTGGCCCCGCTGGTCGCCGAGCACTACGCCCGCCTGGCCGGCGCGCCGACCGAGATCGGGATGGCCTACGTGCGCTCGTGGACCGGACCGCTGCTCGACGCCCTGGCCGCGGCCCGGGACCAGGACGTCCAGCGGGGGGTCTCGACGGTCGGGCCCGCACCGCGACGAGCTCGAGCTGACCCTGGCCGGCCTGCCCTCGCGGACCCACGCTTCCCAGGGCGAGCAGCGGTCGCTGGCCCTGGCCCTCCAGCTGGCCGCCCACGAACTGGCCACCGAGCGTCTCGGTACGGCGCCGGTACTCCTGCTCGACGACGTGTTCTCGGAACTCGACCCGCTGCGCTCGAAGGCGCTGCTCGAGGGCCTCCCGCCGGGCCAGGCGCTGCTCACCACCGCCCAGCCGGCGCCGCCCGAGGTGACCGCGGCCAAGGTCTACGACATGGCCGACGGGTGGCCACGTCGTGGCCACCGGGGGGACCGGCGTGAGCCCCGAACCGCCGCACCGGCGCCACTCCGAGCCCCGCCCCCTCGACGGCTCCCTCGAGGCGCTGTCGCGAGCGGCTGGGCCTGGAGGGCGCGGTCGGGGCGTCGGCCGGCTGTTCGCCGGTTGGACGGAGATCGTCGGCGAGGCCATGGCCGAGCACGTCCGACCGGTCCGGATCGACCGGTCGGCCCTGGTGGTGACCGTCGACCACCCGGCCTGGGCCACCCAGGTCCGCCGCCTCGGCGACACCCTGCTCGACCGGGCCTCGGCCTACGCCGGGGTCGAGCGGCCCGGCCGCCTGGAGGTCCGGGTTCAGCGCTGAGACGCGGGCCGCGCGGACCTCGACCATCGGCCCGGGGCGATACACCGGGCGGCTACACTGGGGCATTGGAATCGGGGGAGATCCGAGGGCCCGGACGTGCGCTCCGCACGGCCGGGAGCTCGTCGGGACGCCGGTTCCCACCCGCTAGGACACTGCGAAAGGGCGCGCCTGTGGCGCTGAAGCCGGAGAAGGAACGCACCGTGGGGAAGTCCACGTACGACGCGGGCGACATCACCGTTCTCGAAGGCCTGGACCCGGTCCGCAAGCGACCCGGGATGTACATCGGCTCCACCGGCCCGACGGGCCTCCACCACCTCGTGTGGGAGGTCGTGGACAACGCGGTCGACGAGGCCATGGCCGGCTACTGCGACCGGATCGACGTCACGCTGCTGGCCGACGGCGGGGTGCGGGTAGCCGACAACGGCCGCGGCTTCCCCACCGGACTCCGACGAAGTACCAAGGACAAGTCGGCCGCCGAGGTGGTCCTGACCGTGCTCCACGCCGGCGGCAAGTTCGGCGAGGGCGGCGGGTACAAGGTCTCCGGCGGGCTCCACGGCGTGGGCATCTCGGTGGTCAACGCGCTGTCCACCCGGCTGCTCCTGGAGATCGATCGGGACGGCGACCACCACGTCATCGAGTTCGACGACGGCGGCAAGCCGGTCGGCAAGCTCGAGGTCACCGGCAAGGCGCCGCGGGGCCGGACCGGCACGACCGTCACGTTCTGGCCGGACCCCGACCATCTTCGAGGAGGTCGAGTTCCGGGCCCAGACCGTGATGGAGCGGCTGCAGGTCATGGCGTTCCTCAACAAGGGCCTCGAGATCCACTTCGTGGACGAGCGGCCGGACGGCAAGCCTGCCCAGACGTTCCAGTACAAGGACGGCATCGTCGACTACGTGAAGCACCTCAACGCCTCGAAGGAGGCGCTCTTCCGCAAGGTCTGCTCCTTCGAGCAGAAGGAGGAGACGATGGAGGTGGAGATCGCCCTCCAGTGGAACGCCGGCTTCTACGAGAGCATCCACTCCTTCGCCAACGGCATCTCCACCATCGACGGCGGGCATGCACGAGGAGGGGTTCAAGAAGTCCCTCACCAACGTGGCCAACAAGTACGCCCGGGCCAAGGGCACCCTGAAGGAGAAGGACGACAACCTCCTCGGCGAGGACATCCGCGAGGGCATCACGGCCATCATCTCGGTCCGCCTCCAGGACCCGCAGTTCGAGGGCCAGACCAAGGGCAAGCTCGGGCAACGTGCCGGTCCGGTCGCTCGTCGAGCGGGCCACCAACGAGAAGCTCGCCGACTGGTTCGAGGAGAACCCCCGCGAGGCCAACCAGATCATCCAGAAGGGGCTGTTGGCCGCCCGGGCCCGGGTCGCCGCCCGGTCCGCCCGCGACCTCACCCGCCGGAAGTCGGCGCTGGACGGCGCCGGACTGCCCGGCAAGCTCGTCGACTGCTCGTCGAAGGACCCCCGGGAGAGCGAGCTCTTCATCGTCGAGGGCAACTCGGCCGGCGGCTCGGCCAAGGACGCCCGGAACCCCAAGACCCAGGCGATCCTGCCCATCCGCGGCAAGATCCTGAACGTCGAGCGGGCCCGCATCGACAAGATGCTGAAGAACACCGAGATCCAGGCCCTGATCTCGGCCATCGGCGCCGGGTTGGCCGAGGACTTCGACGTCACCAAGATCCGCTACCACAAGGTGATCATCCTGGCCGACGCCGACGTCGACGGATCCCACATCCGGACCCTCCTGCTCACGTTCTTCTTCCGCCAGATGAAGCCCCTGGTGGAGGGCGGCTTCGTCTACGTGGCCCAGCCCCCGCTGTACTCGACGCTGGTGGGCAAGGAGAAGATCTACCTGAAGGACGACCACGCCAAGGCGGCCTTCCTGGCGGAGCACCCGAACCACAAGGCCGACTTCCAGCGCCTGAAGGGCCTCGGGGAGATGGACTTCGGCGAGCTCAAGGACACCACCATGGACCCGGGCCAGCGGTCGCTGCTCCAGGTGGCGGTCGAGCAGGCGGCCATCGCCGACGAGGTGTGCTCGGTGCTGATGGGCGAGGACGTCGAACTCCGGCGCAATTTCATCCAGACCAACGCCAAGGACGTGCGCTTCCTCGACATCTGAGGGGCGGCCGGACCGCGGGGACTCGCGACCGGACGGGTCGCGGTGGTGACGACAGCAGTGCAGACGACAGCGACGCAGACGGGGACAGTGGATGCCAGGACGTGACAATGAGGGACGGAGCGGGTCCGACACGACGGACGACGTCGTCACCGGATTCATCGAGCCCATCGAGATCCAGGAGGAGATGGAGCGCTCGTTCCTCGAGTACTCGATGTCGGTCATCGTCTCGCGGGCGCTCCCCGACGTGCGGGACGGCCTGAAGCCGGTCCACCGCCGGATCCTGTACTCCATGTACGACCAGCGCCTGCTGCCCGACCGCCCCCACACCAAGTGCGCCAAGGTCGTCGGCGACGTCATGGGCTCGTACCACCCCCACGGCGACTCGGCCATCTACGAGGCCCTGGCCCGGATGGTCCAGGACTTCTCGATGCGCCACCCGCTGATCGACGGGCACGGCAACTTCGGCGGCACGGGACCCGACGAGGGACCGGCCGCCATGCGCTACACCGAGTGCCGGCTCGGCTCCCTCGCCCTGGAGCTGATGAACGGCATCGACCAGGAGACGGTCGACTTCGTCGCCAACTACGACGCCACCTCCGAGGAGCCGACGGTCCTGCCGGCCCGGTTCCCGAACATGCTGGTCAACGGTTCCCAGGGCATCGCCGTGGGGATGGCGACCAACATCCCGCCCCACAACCTGGGCGAGGTCATCGACGCCACCACCCATCTGCTCGAGCATCCCGACGCCACGCCGGACGACCTGATGGCGTTCATCAAGGGCCCGGACTTCCCGACCGGGGCCCTCATCCTCGGCCGCCAGGGCATCCTGGACGCCCTGCGCACCGGCCGCGGCTCCATCAAGCTGCGGGCCGTCGCCGAGATCGAGGAGGGCCGCGACGGGGCCACCCGCATCGTGGTCACCGAGATGCCGTACCAGACGTCGATCGCCTCGGTGTCCAAGAAGCATCGAGGACCTGGTCCGGGCGGGCGACCTCGACGGCATCGCCGAGGCCCAGGACGACTCGTCGGGCGGCAAGACCCGCCTGGTCATCCGGCTGAAGCGCGATGCCAACGCCAACGTGGTCCTGAACAACCTGTTCAAGCAGACCCCGATGCAGACCACCTTCAGCGTGAACGCGGTGGCCCTGGTCGACGGGGTGCCGCGCACGTTGAACGTGGCCCAGATGCTCACCCACTACGTGGCCCACCAGGTCGAGGTGGTCACCCGGCGGTCCGAGTTCCTGCTGGCCAAGGCCCGGGCCCGGGCCCACGTGGTCGAGGGACTGCTCAAGGCCATCGACATGCTGGACCAGGTCATCGCCACCATCCGTGGCTCCGACGACCGCCCGGCCGCGCTCGAGGCGCTGTGCGCCACGCCCTTCGACTTCTCGGAGGAGCAGGCCAACCACATCCTGGACATGACCCTGGCCCGCCTCACCCGCCTCGGCCGGACGAACCTCGAGGAGGAGCTGGCCAAGCTGCTCGAGGAGATCGCCGAGCTCGAGTCGATCCTGAACGACCCGGCCAAGCTGCGCAGCGTCATCGCCGGCGAGCTCGGGGAGATCCGCGAGAAGTTCGCCAACGAGCGCCGGACGGTCATCACCCACGACCCGGGCGACATGAACGTCGAGGACCTGGTCGAGGACGAGGAGCTCGTCGTCACCATGAGCCGGGCCGGCTACGTGAAGGCCGTGTCGGCCGACGCGTTCCGCACCCAGGCCCGTGGCGGCCGTGGCGTGCAGGGGGCGAAGCTGAAGGAGGAGGACCTGATCGACGACGTGGTGCACACGTCGGCCCACGCCCACCTCCTGCTGTTCTCCAACCGGGGCCGGGTCTTCCGGCTGCGCGCCCTCGAGATCCCGATGAAGGAGCGCACGGCCCGGGGGACGGCCATCGTCAACCTGCTGCCGCTGGCCCCGAGCGAGACGCATCCAGGCCATCGTCGGCACCCGCGACTTCCCGGCCGACAGCTTCCTGGTCTTCGCCACCAAGCTGGGTCAGATCAAGAAGACGGCGTTCAGCGAGTACGACAAGTCGCGCCGCGAGGGCTTCATCGCCATCAACCTCCGCGACGGCGACGAGCTCGTCCGGGTGGTCGAGACCCACGGCGACGACGACGTGTTCATCGTCACCTCCTCGGGGATGACCATCCGGTTCTCGGAGCAGGACGTCCGGGCCATGGGCCGGGACGCCGCCGGCGTCCGGGGCGTCCGCCTCAAGCCCGAGGACGAGGTCGTGTCCTGCGACATCGCCCGCGACGAGGCCGACATCCTGATCGTGACCGACGCCGGCTACGGCAAGCGGACCAAGGTGGACAGGTTCAACCGCCAGGCCCGGGGCGGCCAGGGGGTCCGGGGCATCAAGCTCACGGCCAAGCGCGGCCGGGTGGTGGCCGCCTTCATGGCCGGCCTCGACGACGAGCTCCTGCTCATCTCCACTTCGGGCGTGGTGATCCGGACCGCCGTCCGGGAGATCGCCAGCCAGGGCCGGGACGCCACCGGCGTCCGGGTCATGAACCTGGGCGAGGGCGACGCGGTGGCCGCCGTGGCACCGGTGGCCGGCGAGACGGCCGGCGACTCCTGATCGGCCCCGGGGCGCACGCCGGCCCGTCGGAGCCGGCCGTCGACTTCGGCTCCCGGGCCGTCGTGGTGTAGCGTGAGCAACCGGTTTGCGGGGCTATAGCTCAGTTGGTTAGAGCGCAGCACTGATAATGCTGAGGTCACAAGTTCGATTCTTGTTAGCCCCACTCGATGTTTCCCCTGATAGACGGCCTGAGGGTCGTCTGGACCAGGGCCCGGAACCAAGGTCCATCCCACGTTCATCCCGCGTGGCGCCCGATCAGGTCGCGGGACGGGACCCGGATCGAGCATCCGCCGAACCTCCACTGGAGCCAGTTGGCGGGGTGTCCGGCCCTGATTCATCGCTCCGGGTGCCCAGGAAGTGGCGCCCGAGTTCCTCAGCAGCTCTGCGGTCTCCAGCGGTCGTGGCCTGGGCGTAGATGTCGAGGAGGGTGGAGGCCCGCTTGTGCCCCACCCGGACCTGGGCCGTCTTGATGTCGACGCTGAGGGCGACCATGGCCGTCGAATTGGCGTGAGGGAGGGCGTGGAAGGTGAGTCCCTCGAGCCCCGCCGATTTCAGTGCGGGGACCCACACGCGTTGGCGCCAGTTGGAGTAGTGAAGTTCCCGACCGTCCGGAGCGACGAACAGATAGCGGTCGGGATCTCGAGCTGACAGCCCGCGGAGGCGGAGGTGTTCGGCCAGCATGTCCATCAGTGCCTGAGGTGCGGCGATGGTCCGATGGCTCTTGGACTTGGGAGCACCGTCGACAATTGCACCCTTGTGGCCACGGGTCAGCTGGGAGATGACGGCGATCGTGTTGGCGCTGAAGTCGACGGCCACGACCTTCAGGCCGGCGCATCTCCCCAGCGCAGGCCGAGGACCCCGGCCAGGTACACCATTGCACCCGAGTCCTCACCAACCGCCCCGGCCAGGCGGTGGAGCTCGTCGGGAGTCACGATGCGGTGCCGGACCGGTTCGACCTCTGGAAGTCGGATTCTGCGGCACGGCGAACGAGTGATCCGATCGGTGTCGACGGCGAAGGTCAGTACCGCGCGGAGGACCGCGTACTGACGTCGGACAGAGCGCGGCGCGGTGTTGACGACCAAGCCCGGACGAGGCGCTGAACGTCGGCGGGCGTGATCTGGCCCACGGCGCAGTCGCCGAGCTCGGGCAGGAGATGGACGTCGAGGGTGGAGCGATCCCGGACCAGCGACGACGGCTTCTTGCCCGGGTTGGAGACTAGCCACTCCTCGGCCACGTCGCGAAACTTGACGCTCGAGCGCCGCGGATCGATCCAGTCGCCACGGAGTCTGTCGGCCCGCTCGAGGTGTTCGAACTGTTCAGCGCCCTTCTTCGTGGGAAACGTCCGTGAGTACTTGCGGCCCAGAGGATCCCGGATCCGGACGTCGTAGACGGTTCCACCCCTGGTCGTTCGTGCCCTGATGGCCATGTGCGCTCCCCTTCATCGAGGTCCGAGGCGCACGCCGGGCGCGAGGGACCACTGATTGAGGGGCTGGTACCAGGAGGGTTCAAACCCCGGCCTCCGACCAGGAGGCTCGCCGGCGTGCGTCGCGCCGAGCGCGCAAGGTGCCGGCAGTTCATCCGTTCTACCAGGAGGGTGGATCGTCGCCCTTCCTGGCCATGCTGAAACCACCATCGGGTCACGAGTGGTTCTCCTCCAGATGCCGAGCGGCCTCCAGGGAGGCGACGAAGTCATCGAGAGCCCGGTGGGCGACCCGCCGCCGGCCGCCGATCTTGACTGCCGCCAGCCTGTGGTCACAGATCAGCTGAAAAACGCTGGTCCGGCTCAGCGAGAGGAGGGCAGCTGCCTCCTCGACCGTGTACAGGAGTTTGTTGGGCACGGAGGATCTGACATCGGCTGCATCAACTCCCGCGAGATGACGGCGATTCTCGCCACTCATTGCCCTTCCTCCTCACGGGATACATGCCGGCCCAATTCGAGTTGCTCCTCGAGGTTCCGGGCCAGGCAAACATCGCCAGCCGTGCGGTAGCCGGAGCCGTCGAAGGTCCACTCCCGGATCTCGAGGTCATCTGGGTCGATCACCTCGTCCACCTGACCACTGGGCCGATTGGCGATC
>CAWHIB010000001.1:0-328668 GCA_963829265.1 uncultured Acidimicrobiaceae bacterium | reverse complement strand
GGCCGCACCACCGGCGATGACGCCGGTACCGGGGGCGGCGGGCTTCAGCATGACCCGGCCCGCACCGCTCTCCCCCACGATGGGGTGGGTGATGGTCGAGCCGGCCAGCGGCACGTCGAACATGTTCTTGCGGGCCTCTTCGATGCCCTTCTGGACGGCCAGCCCGGCCTCCTTGGCCTTGCCGTAGCCCAGGCCGACCCGGCCGTTGCCGTCGCCGACCACCATGAGGGCGGCGAAGGAGAACCGACGACCGCCCTTGACCACCTTGGACACCCGGTTCACCCGGATGGTCCGCTCCTCGAACTGCAGCTCGTTGTTGTTCACGGCCATCTCAGAACTCCAGTCCCTCGGCGCGGGCGGCGTCGGCCAGGGCGGCCACCCGCCCGTGGTAGGCGAACCCGCCGCGGTCGAAGACCACGGTGGTGACTCCGGCGTCCTTGGCCCGGGACGCCACGAGGGTGCCCACCGCCTTGGCCGCCTCGACGTTGCCGCCACCGGTCTCCCGCAGGGAGGCCTCGACCGTCGACGCCGAGGCCAGGGTGCGGCCGGTCAGGTCGTCGATGAGCTGGGCGGTGATGTGCTTGTTGGACCGGAACACGGCCAGGCGCGGGCGCTCGGCGGTGCCCTCGACCTTGCGCCGCACACGCTTGTGGCGGCGGCGGCGGAGCTCCAGCTTGTGATCAGTGCGTGCCATTACTTGGCTGCCTTCCCGGCCTTGCGCACGACGCGTTCGCCCGCATAGCGGATGCCCTTGCCCTTGTAGGGCTCGGGCTTGCGCAGCTTGCGGATGTCCGCGGCGACCTGGCCGACCTTTTCCTTGTCGATTCCCTTGATGATGATGCGGGTGGCACTCGGCACCTCGAAGGTCACCCCGTCGGGAGCGGTGACGTTGACCGGGTGCGAGAAGCCCAGTGCGAGCTCGAGCCCACCGGGGCCCTTCGGCACGGCGCGGTACCCGACGCCCACGATCTCGAGCTCCTTGGAGAAGCCCTCGGTCACACCGACCACCATGTTGGCGACCAGCGACCGGGTCAGCCCGTGGAGGGCGCGGTTCTGGCGCTGGTCGTCGGGCCGCTCCACCGTCAGGACGTCGCCGTCCTGGTGGATGCTGATGGCCGAGGGGACCTGGCGGGCGAGCTCGCCCTGGGGGCCCTTGACCGTGACGCGGTGCTCACCGTCGACGGCGACGGTGACCCCGGAGGGCACGGTGATGGGCGAACGTCCGATGCGGGACATCAGCGGGTACCTCCATGGCTACGGCCGGCGGCGGGCGCGACCCGGGTCACGAGGCGGCTACCAGACATAGCAGAGCACCTCGCCGCCCATGCGCTTCTTGCGCGCCTCGCGGTCGGTCATCAGGCCCTTGGAGGTGGAGACCACCGCCACACCGAGCCCACCGAGCACGCGCGGGATCTTGTCGGCCCGTGCGTAGATGCGCAGGCCGGGCTTGGACACCCGCTTGATCCCGGAGATGGTCCGGGCGCGGTCGGGTGCGTACTTCATGGTGATCTGGAGCGTCTTGCCGGGCTTGCCCGGGGTCTCGCTCACCTGGAACCCACCGATGTAGCCCTCCTCCACGAGGATGGCGGCCAGCGACTCCTTCAGCTTGGAGCCGGGCATCGACACGGTGTCGAAGTGGGCGGTGTTGGCGTTCCGGATGCGGGTGAGCATGTCGGCGATCGGGTCGGTCATCGTCATCGTTCGTCGCCTCCTCTCACCAACTGGCCTTCGTCACGCCGGGGATCTCCCCGGCGTGGACCATCACCCGCAGGCAGATCCGGCACAGGCCGAACTTGCGGTACACCGACTTCGGCCGGCCACACCGGCGGCACCGGGTGTACCCACGCACCTTGAACTTGGGCGTGCGCTGCTGCTTCTCGATCAAAGCCTTCTTCGCCATGGGGTTACTGGTTCTCCTTGCGGAAGGGGAAGCCGAAGGCGGCGAGCAGTGCCCGGCCCTCGTCATCGGTTCGTGCGGTGGTGGCGATGGTGATGTCCATGCCGCGGGTGGTGTCGATGCGGTCGTAGTCGACCTCGGGGAAGATCAGCTGTTCGGTCACGCCGAACGTGTAGTTGCCGTGGCCGTCGAACGACCGGGGCGAGAGCCCGCGGAAGTCACGGATGCGGGGGATGGCCATCGCCACGAGCCGGTCGAAGAACTCCCAGGCCCGGTCGCCCCGCAGGGTGACCTTGGCCCCGATCTCCTGCCCCTCGCGGAGCTTGAACGAGGCGATGGACTTCTTGGCCCGGGTCACGACCGGCTTCTGGCCGGCGATGATCTCCAGGTCCCGCATGGCCCCCTCGATGAGGGACTTCTGCTGGGTGGCCCGGCCGACGCCCATGTTGATCACGATCTTGGTGAGGCGCGGGACCTCCATGATGTTGTCGAGGCCCAGGGTCTCCTTGAGCTCGGCCCGCACCGTGTCGTCGTAGCGCTGCTTGAGGCGCGGCCGCTCGGCCGCCGACGTCGAGGCCATCACAGGTCCGCCCCGCACTTGCGGCAGACACGCAGCTTGCGCCCCTGCTCGTCGTAGCGCATGCCGATGCGGGTCGGGACGCCGCACGCGTTGCACACGATGGCCACCGAGGAGGCGGAGATCGGCATGAACTTGTCGATCACGCCCCCCTGCATGGTCGCCCGGGTGGGCTTGGCGTGGCGCTTGGCCACGTGCACGCCCTCCACGATGACCCGGCCCTCGGCCGGCATGGCCCGGACCACGTTGGCCTGCTTGCCCCGGTCCTTGCCCGAGAGCACCTGGACCTTGTCGCCCTTCTTGATACGCATCTAGAGCACCTCCGGCGCCAGCGAGATGATCCGCATGAAGCGCTTGTCGCGCAGCTCCCGGCCGACGGGACCGAAGATGCGGGTCCCCCGCGGCTGCTGCTGGTCGTTGATGAGGACGGCGGCGTTCTCGTCGAAGCGGATGTAGCTGCCGTCCGGACGGCGCTTCTCCTTCTTCGTCCGGACGACGACGCACTTGACGACGTCGCCCTTCTTGACCGCGGCCCCCGGGATGGCGTCCTTGACCGTGGCCACGAAGATGTCCCCGATCGAGGCGTAGCGACGGCGCGAGCCGCCCAGCACCTTGATGCAGAGCACTTCCTTGGCCCCGGAATTGTCGGCCACGCGGAGTCGGGATTCCTGTTGGATCATCGGGCACGCTCCAGCACTTCGGCCAGCCGCCAGCGCTTCAGCTTCGACAGGGGCCGGGTCTCGATGACGCGCACCCGGTCGCCGACCTTGGCGGTGTTCTCCTGGTCATGGACGTAGAGCTTCTTGGTCCGCTGCACGGTCTTGCCGTAGCGGGGATGGCGGACCCGCTCGATGACGGCCACCACCACGGTGGCGTCCATGGCGTCGGACACCACGAGGCCCTCGCGGACCTTGCGGGCATTGGCCCGCTCCTCGGTCGCGCCGTCGGCACGCTGCTGGTCGGCCATCAGTCCTTCTCCTCTGCGTCTGCGTCTTCGCTACCCTCGTCGGACCCGACCTCGGAGTCCGGCGCCTCGTCGGCGGCCTGCTCCTCGGCCTCGGCCCGGGCCGCGGCCCGACGTTCCGACGCGGTGGTCTTGTCCCGGCCCTTGGCCTCGTCCTCGTCGCGGCGACGGGCGGCGGCCTTGTGGGCCGGCAGCTGGTCGAGCGAGAGTCCCTCGGCCTCGGCGATCTCACGGTTGCGCAGCTCGGTGAGCATGCGGGCGACGTCCTTGCGGACGTGGCCCAGCCGGGAGAAGTTGTCGAGCTGGCCGGTGGCCAGCTGGAACCGGAGGTTGAACAGCTCACGACGGGTCTCGTTGAGCTGGCGCTCCAGCTCCTCGGTGTCGTACTCGGAGATCTCTGCGACGGTGGCCATCAGACCTGCACCTCCGGCGTGCCGTGGGTCCCGGGACGGATCACGAACCGGGCCTTGAACGGGAGCTTCTGGATGGCCCGGTCCATGGCCTCGCGGGCCAGGTCCGGCTCGACGCCGGCCAGCTCGAACAGGATGCGTCCGGGCTTGACCACGGCGACCCAGTGCTCGGGGTTGCCCTTGCCGGAGCCCATGCGGGTCTCGGCGGGCTTCTGGGTCACGGGCCGGTCCGGGAAGACCCGGATCCACACCTTGCCGCCACGCTTCACGTGGCGGGTCATGGCGATACGGGCGGCCTCGATCTGGCGGGCCGTCATCCAGGCCGGCTCGAGGGCCTGGATCCCGAAGTCACCGAAGGTGACGTCGCTCCCACCCTTGGCCTTGCCGGACATCCGGCCGCGCTGCTGCTTGCGGTGCTTGACCTTGCGGGGCATCAGCATGTCAGTCCACCTCCTTGCGGAAGTGCGGGGTCTCGTGGTGCTCGCGCGTCCGGCGCTCGATCTCCTCGTCCTCGGTGAGGATGCGCTCCAGCTCGTCGGGGACGGCGGGCGGGGCGGCCATGTCGGCCGGGGTGTGGTCGACCAGGCCCTCGGGCACCTCGGTCTCGGTGGCCTCGGCGTCGAGGGTGACGACGCTGCCCGGTTCACCCTGCCCGGCCAGGCGGCGTCCGCCACCGGCCGTGATCAGGCGCCGTGGCGCGGCGTCACCGGACTGGCCGGAGGTCTCGCCGACGGCCATGGCGGCCTCACGGGTGATCTTCTCCTCGGAGGAGATCTTGTACGGGAGGATGTCGCCCTTGTAGATCCACACCTTCACGCCGATGCGGCCGTAGGTGGTCTTGGCCTCGCGGAAGCCGTAGTCGATGTCGGCCCGCAGCGTGTGCAGCGGCACCCGACCCTCGCGGTAGGACTCCTTGCGCGACATCTCGGAGCCGCCCAGGCGACCGGAGCACTGGACACGCACGCCGAGGGCGCCGGCCTTCTGCACGGTCTGGATCGAGCGCTTCATGGCACGACGGAAGGCCACCCGGCGGGCGAGCTGGTCGCAGATGCCCTGGGCGATCAGGGCGGCGTCGAGCTCGGGCTGCTTGATCTCCTGGATGTTGAGCTGGATCCGGTTGTTGAGGCCGGTGATCTCCTCGATCTTCTTCTTCAGCCGGTCGGCCTCGGCGCCGCGGCGGCCGATGACGATGCCGGGGCGCGCGGTGTGGATGTCCACCCGCAGCCGGTCCCGCGTCCGCTCGATCTCGATGCGGCTGACCGCGGCCGACTCGAGCTGCGACATCAGATAGTCACGGATCTCCCAGTCCTCGATCACGCAGTTCTGGTAGTTGCGCTCCTCGAACCAGCGCGACTTCCAGTCGGTCGTGACGCCGAGCCGGAACCCGTAGGGATTTACCTTCTGGCCCATCTACTCAGCCCTTCTCTTCGGCGGTGTCGCCGTCTGTCTCGTCGGCGGCGGAGTCGCCGTCGGTGGCCTCGGCCGTGACCTCATCGGTCCCGGTCCCCTCGGCCTCGGTGTCGAGGTCCGACTCCTCCAGGGGGCCGGCCTCCGTCTCGGTCACCACGTCGTCGGCGTGGACCGCGTCCTCGGGCCACGCCTCGGCCCCGGTGTCGGTGGTGGCGGTGGCGGCGGTCGACGTCGACGGCGCCGACTCGGTCCGCTGGCGCCGCGAGCTGGCCACCCGGCGCGAGCGCTGGGCGCCGGCGGCGGACTGCTTGGCCCGGCGGCGGGCGATGCGCTCGTCGGGCATGCGGCTCACGATGATGGTGATGTGGGACGTGCGCTTGCGGATGCGGGTGGCCCGGCCACGGGCCCGGGGGCGCCAGCGCTTGAGCGTGCTGCCCTCGTCGGCGTAGCAGGCCGACACGAACAGCTCCTCGGCGTCGAGCCCGTCGTTGTGGACGGCGTTGGCCACGGCCGAGGCCAGGACCTTGCCGACCACGGCGGCGGCCTCGCGGTCGCCGTTGGCCAGGATCTCGGCGGCCAGGGTGACGTCCTGGTCGCGGATCAGGTTGAGCACCTGGCGGACCTTGTAGGCCGACATCCGGCTGTGGCGGAGCACCGCACGGGTGCCCTCACGCTCGTTGGTCTTCACTCCGGGCACGTCAGCGCCTCCCCGCCCGCTCTTGGCCGGCATGGAACTTGAAGGTACGGGTCGGGGCGAACTCGCCGAGCTTGTGGCCCACCATCGACTCGGTCACGTAGACCGGGATGTGCTTGCGGCCGTCGTGGACGGCGATGGTGTGGCCGACCATGTCGGGGATGATCGTGGAGCGCCGGGACCAGGTCTTGATGACCTTCTTGTCGCCGGCCGCGTTGAGGACGTCCACCTTCTTCAGGAGGTGGTCGTCGACGAACGGACCCTTCTTGAGGCTGCGGGGCATGTGTGTCGTTCCCTCTGTCTTCCCTACCGGCGCGCGCCGCGCTTGCGGCGACGACGGACGATCATCTTGTCGGAGTCCTTGTTGCGGGACCGGGTGCGGCCCTCCGGCTGGCCCCACGGGGACACCGGGTGGCGGCCACCGGACGTCTTGCCCTCGCCACCACCGAGCGGGTGGTCGACCGGGTTCATGGCCACACCGCGGGTCTGCGGGCGGACGCCCTTCCAGCGGTTGCGGCCGGCCTTGCCGATCTTGATCAGCTCGGCCTCGGAGTTGCCGACGGTGCCGAGCGTGGCCCGGCAGTCGATGGGCACCCGGCGCATCTCGGTCGACGGGAGGCGGAGGGTGGCGAAGGCGCCCTCCTTGGCCACGAGCTGGACGCTCATGCCGGCGCCGCGGGCCATCTTGCCGCCCTGGCCGACGCGGAGCTCGACGTTGTGGATGGTGGAGCCCACCGGGATGTAGCGCATCGGCAGCGCGTTGCCGGTGCGGATCTCGGCGCCCTGGCCCGACTGCAGGCGGTCGCCGACCGCGATGCCGGCCGGGGCGAGGATGTAGCGCTTCTCGCCGTCGAGGTAGTGGAGCAGCGCGATGCGGGCGTTGCGGTTGGGGTCGTACTCGATGGTGGCGACCTTGGCCGGGATCCCGTCCTTGTCCCGCTTGAAGTCGATGATGCGGTACTGCTGCTTGTGCCCGCCGCCACGGTGGCGCGACGTCTTGCGGCCGTGGTTGTTGCGCCCGCCGGTGCGGGGCTTGGGGGCGAGCAGCGACTTCTCGGGGCGGTCCGTCGTGAGCTCGGCGAAGTCCGAGACGGTCTGGAACCGCCGACCGGCGCTGGTGGGTTTACGTGAACGCAATGCCATGAGGTGTCCCGGTCTCTCAGTTCTCGAACAGGTCGATCGAGTCACCCGCGGCGAGGGTGACGATGGCCCGCTTGGTGTCGGGGCGGTGGCCCAGGCCGCCGCCCTTCCGGTTGCGCTTGGTCTTGCCCTTGCGATTCAGGGTGTTGACGTTGGTGACCCGCACGTCGAAGGCCTGCTCGACGGCGTGGCGGACGTCGATCTTGGTGGCCGACGGGTCGACCACGAAGACGTAGACGTTGTTGTCCATCAGGGTGTACGACTTCTCCGACACGACGGGCCGGATCAGGACGTTGTGGGGATCCCTCACGACTGCTTCCCTTCTGCCTCGTCGGCGACGTCGACGACCTCGGTCTCGGTGACGCGACGGTCACCTCGCCGTCGTCGTCGAGCGTGATGTCGACCTGGGTCTCGACGACGCCGACCACCTCGCCGTCGCTGCCGATGACCTCGTCCACCTCGGTCTCGATGATCTCGGTGACGTGGCCCTTGCCGTCGGTCACGATGTCGACCTCGGTCTCGACGACCTCGACCACGTTGCCGTCCTCGTCCTCGACCACGTCGACCTCGACGGCCGAGATGACCTTCGGGCTGCCCGGCAGGGTCTCGTCGGTGAAGACGACCCAGTCGTTGACCAGGATGTCGTAGGCGTTGAGCTCGTTGACCAGGAGCGTCTGGACCTCGGGGAGGTTCCCGAACGAGCGGTCGGCCACGAAGTCGTCCTCGCTCAGCACGACCAGGACGCGACCCTCGAGGCTCGAGGGCCCGCGAGGGCGGCGACGGCGGCCTTGGTGCTGGGCGCCTCGAACGACCACTGGTCGACCAGGGCGACGTGGCCGAGGGCGGCCCGGTCCGACAGGGCGGAGCGCAGGGCCAGCGCCTTCATCTTCTTGGGGGTCTTCTGGGCGTAGGAGCGGGGCTTCGGCCCGAGGGCGACGCCGCCGCCGATCCACACCGGCGAGCGGCTGGAGCCGGCACGGGCCCGGCCGGTGCCCTTCTGGCGGAACGGCTTGATGCCACCGCCGCGGACCTCGGCCCGGGTCTTGGTGGACTGGGTGCCGGCCCGGGCGGCGGCCAGCTGGGCGGTCACCACCTGGTGGAGCACGGCCTGGTTGGGCTCGATGCCGAACGTCTCGGGGTCGAGGTCGACCTCGCCGAGCTCGGCGCCGTCGATGGACCGGCGGGTGACCGTGCGGTGCTCGGGGGCCGGGCGCAGGAAGCGCCGGATCTCGGACGGGCTGGCCGTCTCGAAGTCGATGGTGTCGGAGCTCACTTGCCGCCTCCCTTGCCGGCCGGGGCCTTGACGGCGTCGCGCAGCACGACCATGCCGCCGCGGGGGCCGGGGACGGCGCCCTTGACCAGCACCAGCTCCCGCTCCGGGTCGGCCTGGACGATCTCGAGGTTCAGCGTCGTGACCTGCTGGCCACCCATGCGGCCGGCCATCTTGGTGCCCTTGAAGACGCGGCCCGGGGTGGCGCAGGCGCCGATCGAGCCCGGCGACGCGGTGCGCCTTGTGGTTGCCGTGGCTGGCGCCCTGGCCCTTGAAGTTGTGGCGCTTCATGGCGCCGGCGAAGCCCTTGCCCTTGGACACGGCGGTGGCGTCCACCAGCTCGCCGGCCTGGAGCAGGTCGGCGGTCAGCTGCTGGCCGACCTCGTACTCCGAGATGTCGTCGATGCGCAGCTCGACCAGCCGGCGACCGGGGTCGACACCCGCCTTGTCGTAGTGGCCCTGCTCGGGCCGGGTGAGGGTGGTGGGGCGGCGGTGGCCCCAGGTGACCTGCAGTGCGGAGTACCCCTCGGTCTCGGGGGTCTTGACCTGCACGACCCGGACCGGCGCGACGCGCAGCACCGTCACCGGGATCGCCCGGTTCTGGTCGTCCCAGATCTGTGTCATTCCGACTTTTTCGCCCACGATCGCCTTGGTGGCCACTGGAGCTTCTCCGTCTCGACTCTTCGCTCTTGCTCGACACCGGTGGGTGCCGATCCTGTGCTGCTGGTGCTGCCTCGGCCGGATGCCGGCCGGGGCGCCCCCCGGCGGGCGCACGTGCCCGCCGCAGGTGCTCCGCTTGGTACTCCCCCGGGTCAGACCGGGCGGAGGAGGTGCCTGCCGACTCGCATCGGCTCGCACGCAGACGCTCCGCTCGGATGAACCCGAGCGGAGCGCTCGCCTGGTTTGGCCCGAGGTCCCCGCCGCCGGAGGCGGCGGGCGCTCGAACACGTCCCATTCGCATGGTTCGGCCCGGAATCAGGCCGACCGGAAACTCTATACCATCGGCCCCCCGCCCGCTAGGGCGACCCGGGGCGCCGGGCGGACCGGTCCCGTCGGGGGCTCAGACGGTCTGGATCTTGATCTCGATGTCCACGCCGGCCGGGAGGTCGAGCCGCTGGAGCGAGTCGACCGTCTTGGGCGTGTGCTCGACGATGTCCACGAGCCGCTTGTGGACCCGCATCTCGAAGTGCTCCCGGCTGTCCTTGTACTTGTGCGGGGACCGGATCACCGTGTAGCGGTGCTTCTCGGTGGGCAGCGGCACCGGACCCAGGACCTTGGCCTGGGTGCGCAGCACCGTCTGCACGATCTTCTCGGTCGACTGATCGAGGATCTCGTGGTCGTACGCCTTCAGGCGGATGCGGATCTTCTGACGGGGGCCCTCTGCGGCCATGGGTTACAGCGTCCTCTCGTGGATGTGCGGTCTCGGGCGGGTGACTACTCGAGGATCTTGGTGACCCGGCCCGAGGCCACGGTCCGGCCACCCTCGCGGATGGCGAAGCGCAGGCCCTCGTCCATGGCGATCGGCTTGCCCAGCTCGACCGTCATGTCCGTGTTGTCGCCGGGCATGACCATCTCGGTGCCCTCGGGCAGGGTGATGGTGCCGGTGACGTCGGTGGTGCGGAAGTAGAACTGGGGACGGTAGTTGGTGAAGAACGGCTTGTGCCGGCCACCCTCGTCCTTGTTCAGCACGTAGACGGTCGCCTCGAACTTGGTGTGGGGGGTGATGGAGCCGGGCTTGCACAGCACCTGGCCACGCTCCACCTCCTCCTTCTTGGTGCCGCGGAGCAGGGCGCCGACGTTGTCGCCGGCCCGGCCCTCGTCGAGCAGCTTGCGGAACATCTCGATGCCGGTGACCGTGGTCTTCTGGGTCTCGCGCAGGCCGACGATCTCGACCTCCTCGCCCACCTTGACGATGCCCTGCTCGATCTTGCCGGTCACCACGGTGCCGCGGCCGGTGATGGACATGACGTCCTCGACCGACATGAGGAAGGGCTTCTCGACGTCACGCTCGGGCTCGGGGATGTAGGAGTCGACGGCGTCCATCAGCTCGGTGATCTTCGGCGGCCCACTCGGGGTCGCCCTCCAGGGCCTTCAGGGCGCTGACCCGGATGATGGGGGTGTCGTCGCCGGGGAACTCGTACTCGTTGAGGAGCTCGCGCACCTCGAGCTCGACCAGGTCGAGGAGCTCCTCGTCGTCCACCGTGTCGGCCTTGTTCAGGGCGACGACGATGTAGGGCACGCCGACCTGACGGGCGAGCAGCACGTGCTCACGGGTCTGGGGCATGGGGCCGTCGGCGGCCGACACGACCAGGATGGCGCCGTCCACCTGGGCGGCACCGGTGATCATGTTCTTGATGTAGTCGGCGTGGCCGGGCATGTCGACGTGGGCGTAGTGCCGGTTGGGCGTCTCGTACTCGACGTGGGCGATGGAGATCGTGATGCCGCGCTGACGCTCCTCGGGGGCCTTGTCGATCTGGTCGAAGGGGGTGAACGACGTGGTCGGGTCGTTGTCGTGGAGGACCTTGGTGATGGCCGCGGTGAGCGTGGTCTTCCCGTGGTCGATGTGTCCCATCGTCCCGACGTTCACGTGGGGCTTGGTGCGCTCGAACTTCTGCTTGGCCATGGTTGGGGTGATGCTCCCTGATCTCGGACGGTAGCCCCCTCGGGCCCGCCACGACGGAGGCGGTTGCCTCCGTCATTCCTCGGTAGTGGTGGTACTGCGGTGCTGCTGGTCCTGCGTGCTGCTGGCTGCTGACGTCCGGGCAGACTGCTGTCCGGACGGTGGTGAGGCTGGTCGGCCGCACGGTGCCGGGCGGACCCGGTGCCGTGACGCCTACTCGCCGCGCGCCTTGGCGATGATCTCCTTGGCGATGGACTCGGGGACCTCGTTGTACGCGGCGAACTGCATCGAGTACGTGGCCCGCCCCTGCGTACGCGAGCGCAGGTCGGTAGCGTAGCCGAACATGTCGCTCAGCGGTACCTGCGCCCGGACGATGTGGCTGTTGCCCCGCTGCTCCATGCCCTCGACCTTGCCCCGTCGGGACGACAGGTCGCCGATCACGTCGCCCATGTAGTCCTCGGGGGTGGTGACCTCGACGGCCATCACCGGCTCGAGGAGCACGGGGCTGGCCAGCTGGGCGGCCTTCTTGATGGCCATGGAGCCGGCGATCTTGAACGCCATCTCCGAGGAGTCGACGTCGTGGTAGGAGCCGTAGGTCAGGATCACCTTGATGTCCACCGTCGGGTAGCCGGCGAGCACGCCCGAGGTGATCGACTCCCGGATGCCCTGGTCGACCGAGGGGATGTACTCCTTCGGGATCACGCCGCCGGTGATCTTGTCCTCGAAGACGTAGCCGCCGCCGGGCCCGGTGGGCTCGAGGGTGATGACCACGTGGCCGTACTGGCCCTTGCCGCCGGTCTGGCGGACGTACTTCATCTCGACCTTCTCGGCCGACTTGCGGACGGTCTCGCGGTAGGCCACCTGGGGCTTGCCCACGTTGGCGTCCACGTTGAACTCGCGGAGCATCCGGTCGACCAGGACCTCGAGGTGGAGCTCGCCCATCCCCGAGATGACGGTCTGGCCGGTCTCCTCGTCGGACTGGACCCGGAAGGTCGGGTCCTCCTCGGACAGGGCGAACAGGGCCTTGGACAGCTTGTCCTGGTCGGCCTTGGTCTTGGGCTCGACGGCCACGTGGATGACCGGCTCGGGGAAGGTGAGCGACTCCAGGATCACCTGGTTGTCGGGGTCGCACAGGGTGTCCCCGGTGGTGGTCTGCTTGAGGCCGACGGCGGCCACGATGTCCCCCGCGAACATGGCGTCGAGGTCCTCGCGGGTGTTGGCGTGCATCTGGAGGATGCGGCCGATCCGCTCCTTGCGGTCCTTGGTCGAGTTGACCACGGCCGAGCCCTTGGTCAGGGTGCCCGAGTAGACCCGCAGGTAGGTGAGCTTGCCGACGTAGGGGTCGGTCATGATCTTGAAGGCCAGGGCGCGAGAACGGCGCCGAGTCGTCGGCCGGGCGCTCGACCTCGACGCCCTCCTTGCGGGGGACGGTGCCCATGGTCGGCGGGATGTCGAGCGGGCTCGGCAGGTAGTCGACCACGGCGTCGAGCATGGGCTGGACGCCCTTGTTCTTGAAGGCGGTGCCGCACAGGATCGGCACGGCGTGGTTGCCCAGGGTCACCGTGCGCAGGGCGCGGGTCAGGTCCTCGGGGAGGATCTCCTCGTCGCCCAGGTACTTCTCCATGATGATGTCGTCGTGGTTGGAGACCACGTCGATCAGCTCGGCGTGGGCGGCCTCGGCGGCGGCCACGCAGGTTGTCCGGGATGGGCTCCTCGACCCAGTCCTCGCCCATGCCGTCGTCCCACACCAGGGCCCGCATGTGGACCAGGTCGACCACGCCCCGGAAGTCGCCCTCGGCGCCGATGGGCAGCTGCACGACGGCGGTGGTGCAGTCGAGGCGGTCCTTGATCATGTCGACGCACATCTCGAAGTTGGCGCCGGTCCGGTCCATCTTGTTGACGAAGCAGATCCGGGGGACCTCGTACTTGTTGGCCTGGCGCCAGACCGTCTCGGTCTGGGGCTCCACGCCGGCCACGGCGTCGAACACGGCCACGGCGCCGTCGAGCACGCGCAGCGACCGCTCCACCTCGACGGTGAAGTCCACGTGGCCCGGGGTGTCGATGATGTTGATCAGGGTGTCGTGCCACATGCAGGTGGTGGCGGCCGACGTGATGGTGATGCCGCGCTCCTGCTCCTGGACCATCCAGTCCATGGTGGCCGCGCCCTCGTGGACCTCGCCGATCTTGTAGTTCTTGCCGGTGTAGTAGAGGATCCGCTCGGTCGTGGTGGTCTTGCCCGCGTCGATGTGGGCCATGATCCCGATGTTGCGGGTCTTGGCCAGCGGGTGGTTGCGGGTCGTGGTGTCAGACATGCGTGGTCAACTCTCGGGTCGTGCTCGTGTCGTCGTCGATGGGCGAGGCGGGTCCGGCTACCAGCGGTAGTGGGCGAACGCCTTGTTCGACTCGGCCATCTTGTGGAGGTCCTCGCGGCGCTTGGCGGCGGCACCGATGCCGTTGGCCGCGTCGCGGATCTCGTTGGACAGGCGCTCGGCCATCGTCTTCTCGCGGCGCTGCTGCGAGTAGCCGACCAGCCAGCGGATCGACAGCGTGGTGGCCCGGCGGGGCCGCACCTCGACCGGGACCTGGTAGGTGGCGCCGCCGACCCGGCGGCTGCGGACCTCGAGCTCGGGGCGGGTGTTCTCCACGGCCTTCTTCAGGACGGCGACCGGGTCGTTGCCGGACTTCTCGGCCACGTCGGCCAGGGCGGCGTAGACGATGCGCTCGGCCAGCGTGCGCTTGCCCCGGCTCAGGACCCGGTTGACCACCTGGGTGACCAGCACCGAGTGGTAGACGGGGTCGGGCATGAGCTCACGACGGACTGCGGGACCTTTGCGGGGCACGTCAGGACTCCTTCTTGGCGCCGTAGCGGCTACGGGCCTGATTCCGCTCCCGGACGCCCGATGCGTCCAGGGTGCCGCGGATCACCTTGTACCGGACACCGGGGAGGTCCTTCACACGACCGCCACGGACCAGGACGATCGAGTGCTCCTGGAGGTTGTGGCCCTCGCCGGGGATGTAGGCCGTGACCTCGAGGCCGCTGGTCAGCCGCACGCGGGCGACCTTGCGCAGGGCCGAGTTCGGCTTCTTCGGGGTGTGGGTGTACACGCGGGTGCACACGCCGCGGCGCTGGGGGGCGCCGCGGAGTGCCGGCGTCTTCGACTTGGTCGGCTTGGTGGCCCGGCCTTTGCGGACGAGCTGGGAAATCGTGGGCACGCGTGACCTCTAGGTTGTGGACTGCAGGGATGCTTCAGGACTGCTGCGTACTGCGCCGGCGCACTGCGAGGTGTGCCGTTCGGGTCTGCCGGACCGGCCGCCTGCACGCAGGCGGGCCGAACCGTGCGACACGCAGCCGCAAGGGTTCCATGCTACGGCATGGCCAGGCGGCGGGCAAGTGCGCCCCCGGGCCCGGATCCGGACCGGGAACGGCCCCCGGACGGGTCCCGCCGCCCGTTCCGGGCGGGAGCGGCCCGGGTGCGGGGGCGTGCTCCGGGTGGGCGCGGACCGTGCGGTCCGACGCCCACCCGGCCCACTCAGGCCCCGGCCGCCGTGGGGCCGTCCTCGGCGGCGGGCACGTCGGCCCCGCCCAGTCGGGCGACCCGCCGGCCAGGTCCTCGGCCGACGGCACGGCACCGAGCCAGCTGGCGTCGATGTCCGAGCTGAACGTGCCCAGCGAGCCGTCGCCACCGGTGTCCCGCAGCCAGGCGGCCAGGTCCTCGGTGTCGGTGTCCATGCCCCCGAGGGCCCAGGCCGGCATGGCCTCGGCGCCCGGCATCTCCAGCTTGATGTCCCGGTACCGCTCCATGCCGGAGCCGGCGGGGATCAGCTTGCCGATGATGATGTTCTCCTTGAGGCCGAAGAGCTGGTCCGACTTGCCCTCGATGGCGGCCTCGGTGAGCACCCGGGTGGTCTCCTGGAAGGAGGCGGCCGACAGCCACGACTCGGTGGCCAGCGACGCCTTGGTGATCCCCATCAGCTCGGGACGGCCCTCGGCGGGACGCTTGCCGTCGGTGACCAGGGCCCGGTTGACCTCGGCGTAGATCCGGCTGTCGACGCGCTCGCCGGGGAGGAACGAGGCGTCCCCCGGCTCGGCGACGAGCACCCGGCGCAGCATCTGGCGCACGATGAGCTCGATGTGCTTGTCGTGGATCGACACACCCTGGTCCCGGTAGACCTTCTGGACCTCTTCGACCAGGTACTGCTGGGTCTCGCGGATGCCCTTGACCTCGAGCAGCTCCTTCGGGTCCTTCGGGCCCTCGACGAGGGCGTCGCCGGCGGCGACCTCCTGGCCGTCGGTGACCTCGAGGTGGGCGCGCTGGGCGACCAGCACGGTGTGCTCCTCGCCGTCGTCGGCCACCACGGTGATGTGGCGACCGGACTCGTCCTCCTCGACCCGGGCGACGCCCGAGTGGCGGGCCAGGACGGCGGCGCCCTTCGGGGTGCGGGCCTCGAAGAGCTCGACGACGCGGGGCAGGCCGTGGGTGATGTCCTCGCCGACGATGCCGCCGGTGTGGAAGGTCCGCATGGTCAGCTGGGTTCCGGGCTCGCCGATGGACTGGGCGGCGATGACGCCGACCGCCTCGCCGAGCTCGATCATCTCGCCGGTGGCCAGCGACAGGCCGTAGCAGGCGGCACAGATGCCCTGCTCCGCCTCGCACGTCAGCACCGAGCGGGCCCGGACGCGGTCGATGGCGGCGTCGTCCCGGAGCCGGGCGACCAGCTCGTCGGTCAGGACGGTGCCGGCGTCCAGCTTGGTCTTGTCCGACAGGGTGACCGGCTCGGACAGGATGCGGCCGGTGACCCGGGTCTCGAGGTACGACCTCGTGCCCGCGCCGTCCGGCACGATCCCGTCGATCCAGATGCCGCGGACCGAGCCGCAGTCGTCCTCACGGACGATGAGCTCCTGGGCCACGTCGACGAGGCGCCGGGTCAGGTAGCCGGAGTCGGCGGTACGCAGGGCGGTGTCGGCCAGGCCCTTGCGGGCGCCGTGGGTCGAGATGAAGTACTCCAGCACCGACAGGCCCTCGCGGAACGAGGACTTGATCGGGCGGGGGATCATCTCGCCACGGGGGTTGGACACGAGGCCCTTCATGCCGGCGATCTGGCGGATCTGCTGGCTGTTCCCTCGGGCACCGGAGTCGACCATCATGTCGATCGGGTTGAACTTGATCTCGGACATGGTCTTCTCCATGGCCTTGCCGACCTCGGAGTTGGCCGACGTCCAGATCTCGATCTCCTTCTGGCGGCGCTCGTCGTCGGTGATGATGCCCCGCTTGAACTGCTGCTCCGCCTTGTCCGCCTCCTTCTCGTAGCGGTCGAGGATGGCGCCCTTGTCCTTCGGGGTGACGACGTCGGAGATGGCGATGGTCAGGCCGGACTGGGCGCCGTAGCGGAACCCGAGCGACTTGATCCGGTCGAGGCTGGCCGCCACCTCCCGCTTCGGGAAGCCCGGACGCCACCTCCTCCACGATGGTGCCGATGGCCGTGTTCCGCTTGCCGACCACGTCGTTGATGTAGCGGTAGGTGTCCGGCAGGGCGGTGTTGAAGAAGAGCCGACCGGCGGTCGTCTCGATCTCCACCGGGTCGCCCTCGGCGAGGCCGGTGAGGTTGCCCTCGTCGTCGACCTCGGCGCCGTTGGTGAGGGCGATCGAGTGGGCCATGGCCGAGCCGGCCTCGGGACGCAGGATGATCTTGGCGTGCAGCTCGATGTCGCCGGCGTCGAACGCCGTCTCCACCTCGTAGGCGTGCCGGAAGACCCGGCCCTCGCCCTTCAGCCCGTCCTCGACCAGCGTCAGGTAGTAGATGCCGAAGACCATGTCCTGGGTGGGCACGGTGATCGGGCGGCCGGTGGCCGGGGACAGGATGTTGTTCGACGACAGCATCAGCACCCGCGCCTCGGCCTGGGCCTCGGCGGACAGCGGCAGGTGGACGGCCATCTGGTCGCCGTCGAAGTCGGCGTTGAAGGCGGTGCAGACCAGCGGGTGGACCTGGATGGCCTTGCCCTCGACCAGCACGGGCTCGAAGGCCTGGATGCCCAGGCGGTGGAGGGTCGGGGCCCGGTTCAACAGCACCGGGTGCTCCTTGATGACGCCTTCCAGCACGTCCCACACCTGCGGGCGCCGGCGCTCGACCATGCGCTTGGCCGACTTGATGTTCTGGGCGTACTCGGCGTCGACCAGCCGCTTCATGACGAAGGGCTTGAAGAGCTCGAGCGCCATCAGCTTGGGCAGGCCGCACTGGTGGAGCTGGAGGTTCGGGCCGATGACGATGACCGAGCGGCCGGAGTAGTCGACGCGCTTGCCGAGCAGGTTCTGGCGGAACCGGCCCTGCTTGCCCTTCAACATGTCCGAGAGGCTCTTGAGCGGGCGGTTGCCCGGCCCGGTGACCGGGCGGCCGCGGCGGCCGTTGTCGAACAGCGCGTCGACGGCCTCCTGCAGCATCCGCTTCTCGTTGTTGATGATGATCTCGGGCGCGCCCAGGTCGAGCAGCCGCTTGAGGCGGTTGTTCCGGTTGATGACCCGGCGGTAGAGGTCGTTGAGGTCGGACGTGGCGAAGCGGCCACCGTCGAGCTGCACCATCGGGCGCAGGTCGGGCGGGATGACCGGCACCGAGTCGAGGATCATGGCCCGGGGGTCGTTGATCCGGCGGCCCTGCTCGTCACGGCGGTTGAAGGCGGTGACGATCTTCAGGCGCTTGATGACCTTCTGGCGGCGCTGGGCCGACAGGGGCTTGCGCCCGTCGGCGGCGTCGATCATCTCGCGGAGCTTGATCTCCTCGGCGTCGAGGTCGATCCGGTCGATGAGCTGGGTGATGGTCTCGGCACCCATGCCGCCCTCGAAGTAGTCCTCGTATCGGATGCGCATCTCGCGCCAGAGCAGCTCGTCCTCGAGGATCTTGCGGGAGTGGAGGCTCTTGAACTCGTCGAAGGCGCGCTGGGCCAGCTCGATCTCGCCCTGGTAGCGCTCGCGGACCCCGGCGATCTCCTTGTCCACCAGGCGCTGGCGGGCCTTGATCTCGGCGTCCTTGGCCCCGGCCTTCTCCAGGTCGGCGAGCTCCCCCTCGAGCGCCTTGAACCGGCGGTCGATGTCGAGGTCGCGCTGCTTCTCGATCGTTGGCGATCTCGGCGCGGAGCTCCGCCTCGAGCTCGGGCAGGTCCTCGTGGCGCTTGGCCTCGTCGACCCAGGTGACCAGGTTGGCGGCGAAGTAGATGACCTTCTCCAGCTGCTTGGCCTTCAGCTCCTCACGGGCCTCGGTGCCCATGAGCAGGTAGGCCAGCCAGCTGCGGGTGCCGCGCAGGTACCAGATGTGGACCACGGGGGCGGCCAGCTCGATGTGGCCCATGCGCTCGCGCCGGACCTTGGAGCGGGTGACCTCCACGCCGCAGCGCTCGCAGATGATGCCCCGGAAGCGGACGCGCTTGTACTTGCCGCAGTAGCACTCCCAGTCCTTGGTCGGACCGAAGATCTTCTCGCAGAAGAGGCCGTCCTTCTCGGGACGCAGGGTGCGGTAGTTGATGGTCTCCGGCTTCTTGACCTCGCCGTTGGACCATCCCCGGATCGAGTCGGCCGTGGCCAGTCCGATCCTCAGCTGGTCGAATTCGTTGACATCCAACATCAGAATCCCCTTTCGGCAGCGCGTCGGGCATCTTCCTCGTCCGACCCACGCTCGGGTCGGCTGATGTCGATACCAAGTTCCTCGGCTGTCCGGAACACGTCCTCGTCCAGCTCTCGCATTTCGATCTCCTCGCCGCCGGGCGCCAGGACCTCGACGTCCAGGCAGAGCGACTGCATCTCCTTGATGAGCACCTTGAAGCTCTCGGGGATGCCGGGCTCGGGGATGTTCTCCCCCTTGACGATGGCCTCGTAGACCTTGACCCGGCCCAGCACGTCGTCCGACTTGATGGTCAGGAGCTCCTGCAGGGCGTAGGCGGCGCCGAACGCCTCGAGCGCCCACACCTCCATCTCCCCGAAGCGCTGGCCACCGAACTGGGCCTTGCCGCCCAGGGGCTGCTGGGTGATCATCGAGTACGGGCCGGTGGACCGGGCGTGGATCTTGTCGTCCACCAGGTGGTGGAGCTTCAGGATGTACACGTAGCCGACCGAGATCGGGTTGTCGTAGGCCTCGCCGGTGCGGCCGTTGTACAGCTGCGACTTGCCCGCGTCGTTGACCTGGATCGAGCCGTCCTCGCCGTCGGGGTTCAGCTTCCGGAAGATCTGCTGGATCGTCGGGTGGCGACCGGCCTGGTCCTCCTCGTCCCAGTGGGCGCCGTCGAACACCGGGGTCGAGACCCACACGGCCGGATCGGTACGCGGGCGGGTCTTGGTCTCGGTGCCGCGGAGCGGGGTGGTGGCGACGTCGCCGGCACCCTCCCAACCCCAGCGGGCGGCGTAGCCGAGGCTCGACTCGAGCACCTGGCCGACGTTCATCCGGCTCGGCACGCCGAGCGGGTTGAGCACGATGTCGACCGGGGTGCCGTCGGCCTGGAAGGGCATGTCCTCGATGGGCAGGATCTTCGAGATGACGCCCTTGTTGCCGTGGCGTCCGGCGAGCTTGTCGCCCTCGGAGATCTTGCGCTTCTGGGCCACGTAGACCCGGACCAGCTGCTCCACGCCGGGCGGGAGCTCGTGGGCGTCCTCGCGGGAGAACACCCGGACGTCGATGACCGTGCCCTGCTCGCCGTGGGGCACCTTGAGCGAGGTGTCGCGGACCTCGCGGGCCTTCTCGCCGAAGATGGCGCGCAGCAGGCGCTCCTCGGGGGTCTGCTCGGTCTCGCCCTTGGGGGTGACCTTGCCGACCAGGACGTCGCCCGGGCCGACCTCGGCGCCGATGCGGATGATGCCGCGCTCGTCGAGGTCGGCGAGGATCTCCTCGGAGAGGTTCGGGATGTCCCGGGTGATCTCCTCGGCGCCGAGCTTGGTGTCGCGGGCGTCCACCTCGTGCTCCTCGATGTGGATCGACGTGAGCACGTCGTCCTTCACCAGGCGCTCGGACAGGATGATGGCGTCCTCGTAGTTGTAGCCCTCCCACGGCATGAAGGCCACGAGCAGGTTCTTGCCCAGGGCCAGCTCGCCGTTGTGGGTGGCGGGGCCGTCGGCCAGCACGTCGCCGGCCGAGACCTTCTGGCCCTCGACGACGATGACCTTCTGGTTGATGGCCGTGTTCTGGTTCGAGCGGCGGAACTTGGCCAGGCGGTAGACCTTCTTGCCCAGTGCGTGGCCGTTGACGTCCTTGGCGCCCGCCTTGTACTCGACGGTGATCTGGTCGCCCGAGACGTCGGCGACGGTGCCGTCGCCCTCGGCCATGATCACGTCGCCCGCGTCACGGGCGGCACGGGCCTCGACGCCGGTGCCGATGTAGGGGGCCTCCGGGACGACCAGCGGCACCGCCTGCTTCTGCATGTTGGCGCCCATCAGGGCCCGGTTGGCGTCGTCGTGCTCGACGAAGGGGATCAGGGCGGTCGAGACCGACACGATCTGCTTCGGCGAGACGTCCATGAGGTCGACCTCGGCCGGGGGCACGAAGTCGATCTCGGAGGTGGTGCCGTACGACGTGGAGGCCACGCCGACCCGCACGCCGGTGCCCTGCGGGCCGCGGCGGACGAGCACCTTCTCCTCGGTGAACCGGCCCTTGGCGTCGAGGGCGGCCGAGGCCTGGGCGATGACGTGCTCCTCCTCCTCGTCGGCGGCGAGGTACAGGATCTCGTCGGTGACCTGGCCCTTGACGACCTTGCGGTACGGGGTCTCGATGAAGCCGTACTCGTTGACCCGGGCGTAGGTGGCCAGCGAGCCGATCAGGCCGATGTTCGGGCCTTCGGGGGTCTCGATGGGGCACATGCGGCCGTAGTGGGAGGTGTGGACGTCACGGACCTCGAAGCCGGCCCGCTCACGGGAGAGGCCGCCCGGCCCGAGGGCCGACAGGCGCCGCTTGTGGGCCAGGCCCGACAGCGGGTTGTTCTGGTCCATGAACTGCGACGAGCTGGCTGGTCCCGAAGAACTCCTTGACGGCGGCGACCACCGGGCGGATGTTGATCAGGGTCTGGGGCGTGATGGCCTCGACGTCCTGGGTGGTCATGCGCTCGCGCACGACCCGCTCCATCCGCGACAGGCCCACGCGGACCTGGTTCTGGATGAGCTCGCCGACCGACCGGATGCGGCGGTTGGCGAAGTGGTCCTGGTCGTCGATCCGGTAGTTCGACTCGCCGTCGGCCATGTGCTTGGCCAGGTGGAGCATGTAGGTCGACGAGGCCAGGATCTCGGCCGGGCTGAGCACGCCCTGGGTCGGCGAGGGCCGCTCCAGGTCGATCTTCAGGATGTCGGAGATGCGCTCGATCTCGGGGCCGAGCTTCCGGTTCAGCTTGTAGCGGCCGACCCGGGTCAGGTCGTAGCGCTTGGGGTTGAAGAAGGCGTTCTCGAAGTACTGGCGGGCCGCCTCGACCGACAGGGGCTCGCCGGGACGGGCGCGCTTGTAGATCTCGAGCAGGGCCTCCTCGCGGGTGGGGGCGAGGTTCTGCTCCTTCTCCCACTGGCCCTCGAGGAAGTCGAAGTGGCGGACGAACCGCTCCAGGAAGGCCTGGTCCTCGTAGCCGAGGGCGCGCAGCAGCACGAACAGCGACAGGCGGCGCTTGCGGGCCACCCGGCAGCCGGCGGTGACGTCCTTGCCCGGCTTGGCCTCGACGTCGAACTCGATCCACTCGCCCCGGTAGGGGTGGATGGTGCCGGTGAAGACGGTCTTGGCGTCGCGGCCGGGCTGGAAGATGACGCCCGGCGAGCGGACCAGCTGGCTGACGACGACCCGCTCGGTCCCGTTGACGATGAAGGTGCCCTTGTCGGTCATGACGGGGAAGTCCCCCATGAAGACCGTCTGCTCCTTGATCTCGCCCGTGCCGGCGTTCATGAACCGGGCGCGCACGAAGACCGGCGCGGCGTAGGTCATGTCCTTCTCCTTGCACTCCTCCACCGAGAACTTCGGCGGCGGGCGCAGGTCCGGGTCGGTCGGGTCGAACTCGAGCTCGAGGCTCAGCTGACCCGTGAAGTCCTCGATCGGGCTGATGTCGTTGAACGTCTCCGCCAGGCCACGGTCGAGGAACCACTTGAAGGAGTCCCGCTGGATGGCGACGAGGTCAGGCAGCGGCAGCGCCTCGTCGATGTTGGCAAACGAAAAACGTTCCGGGCTGTTGGACCGTGTAGGCAACGGCCTACTCCTCCCAGTTGCAAGGCGAATGGGGCAAGGACGGGGTACTGCGGTGGATCAGGTGTCGAAGCGGCACGGCGGGGCGTGGACAGCGGGGTCGACGACTGCCGCCGGAGCAGTCGTCGGGGGCGTCAGGGCGCGCGTCACTCAGCGCAAACGGCTGAGGAAGGCGACAGGGGCAGGCACGGCAACCAGTAAGCATAACCGGAAGCGCACGAGATCACAACCCCCACGGGGAAACCCCGGAGCCAGGCCCCCACAAGGTACGAGAACCCGGGGCCTCCGTCAAGGATTCCGACCCGTCCGGACGGCGGGTCCGGGCACTCCCGGACCCGCCGCGTCGACCACCTGCAGCCCGGTCCCGACCGCCGGTGGCCGGCGGTCGGGACCCGGGAGGTGCTACTTGAGCTCGACGGTGGCGCCGGCTCCCTCGAGCTGGGCCTTGGCCTTGTCGGCGTCCTCCTTGTTGGCCTTCTCGAGCACGGGCTTGGGGGCGCCGTCCACGAGGTCCTTGGCCTCCTTGAGGCCCAGGCTGGTCAGGGCGCGGACCTCCTTGATGACCTGGATCTTCTTGTCGCCGGCATCGGTGAGGATGACGTCGAACTCGCTCTTCTCCTCCTCGGCGGCGGCCTCGCCACCGCCGCCGCCGCCGGCTGCGGGGGCCGCGGCCACGGCCACGGGGGCTGCGGCGGTGACGCCGAAGCGCTCCTCGAACTCCTTCAGGAGCTCGCTGAGCTCCAGTACGGACAGCTCAGAGATGCCGTCCAGAATCTGGTCCTTGGTCAGGGTTCCTGCCATCGTCGTTACTCCTTGTTCCTGGTGTGTCGTTGCTTGGTCGGTGGATGTGGTGCTGGGGGTGCTCGGTGCTTCGTGGGGCCGCTACTCGGCCGCCGGTGCCTCGTCGGCCTCCGGGGCGGCGTCCGCCCCGTCTGCGGGTGCGGCCTCAGCCGTCTCGGATGGTGGTCGCCTCGGCCGCCTCGGGGGCGGGTGCCTCCTCGGCCGGGGCCTCGCCGCGGCCTCGGCGGCCGCGCGGTGCCTCGGCGGCGGGGGCCTCGGCCTGTCGCTGCTCGAGGAGGGCGGAGATGCCGTAGGCGAGATTGCGGGGCAGGGCCTGGACCAGGCCGGCCAGCTGCTGGAGCGGGGCCGACAGGGCGCCGGCGAACTGGGCCAGCAGGGTCTCGCGGGACGGCAGCTCGGCCAGGACGTCGATGTCGGCGGCCGACATGACCGACGAGCCGACCACGCCGCCCTTGACGATCAGGTTGGGGTTGGCCCGGGCGAAGTCCCGGAGGGCCTTGGCCACGGCGCTGACGTCGCCCTGGACGAAGGCGATGGCGGTCGGCCCGGTGAGCAGGTCGCTCATCCCGGCGCGGGGGGTGTCGGCCACGGCCAGGCGGACCAGGGTGTTCTTGTAGACCTTGTAGTCGCCCCCGGCGGCGGCGAGCTCACGGCGGAGCTCGGCCAGCTCGGCGACGGTCAGGCCGCGGTACTCGGTCAGCAGGGCGCCGTCGGCGGCCTCCATGCGGTCGCGCACCTCGTTGACGACGGCGACCTTCTCGGCCCTCGGATTGTCCATCGTGCCTCCACCGAGCGAATCGCTCAGGTTCGGGCCGCAGACACCATCGAGTGGCCAGCTACGAGCAACGGGTGCTCGGAGCGGAACGCCTCATCAGGCGGACCCGTTCGGGTCCCTTCGGTACCGGGTGACCGGTACACCGGAGGTCTACGGCAGTTCTGTAGATCGGGAAAAGAAGACTCTAGCCCACCGGGGCCGGCCGGGGCCAGCGGGGGCGGTCAGGCGGTGGCGGGACCAGATCCTCGTCGACCCGGCGGGCCAGCAGCGGGTCGATGTGGACGCCGGGGCCCATGGTCGACGACAGGGTGACGGCCCGGACGTACTTGCCCTTGGCCCCGGCCGGCTTGGCCCGGTGGATCTCGTCCATCACGGCGTGGATGTTCTCCAGCAGCTTGGCCTTCTCGAAGGAGGCCTTGCCCACCCGGATGTGCACGTTGCCGACCTTGTCGGTGCGGTACTCGACCCGGCCGCCCTTGAACTCGAGCACGGCCCGCTCGACGTCGTCGGTCACGGTGCCGGTCTTGGGGTTGGGCATGAGGCCACGGGGGCCCAGCACCCGGCCGAGGGTTCCGACCTGGCCCATCAGGTCCGGGGTGGCGATGGCGATGTCGAAGTCGAGGAAGCCCTCGCCCGACACCCGGGCCACCAGGTCGTCGGCGCCGACCACGTCGGCCCCGGCGGCACGGGCCTCGGCGGCCTTCTCACCGGCGGCGAACACGGCCACCCGGGCCGTCCGGCCGGTGCCGGCGGGCAGCGACAGGGTGCCGCGGACGATCTGGTCCGCCTTGCGGGGGTCGACCCCGAGGCGGATGGCCAGCTCGACGGTCTCGTCGAACGAGGCCTTGGCCGAGGCCTTCACCAGGTCGACCGCCTCGGAGGCCGAGTAGAGGTGCTGGCGGTCGATGCCGGCGATGCTGGCGGTGTACTTCTTTCCCCTGGACATGGTGTCTCTTTCGTCTGTTCGGTTCGGCGCGGTCGTCCGGCTCAGCCGGCGACGGCGATCCCCATCGACCGGGCGGTGCCGGCGACCTGCTTCTTGGCCGACTCGATGTCGGTGGTGTTGAGGTCGGGGAGCTTGATGGTGGCGATCTCGGTGATCTGGGCGTCGGTGACCGTGGCGACCGTCTCGCGGCCGGCGGTCGACGCGCCCTTCTCGATCCCGGCGGCCTGGCGCAGCAGGGCGGCGGCCGGCGGGGTCTTGAGCACGAACGAGAACGTCCGGTCCTCGTAGATCGAGATCTCCACCGGGACGATCGAGCCGGCCTGCTTCTCGGTGGCGGCGTTGTACTGCTTCACGAAGTCCATGGTCTGGACGCCGTGCGGCCCGAGGGCCGTGCCGACGGGGGGCGCGGGCGTGGCGCCGCCGGCGGGCAGCTGGATCTTGACGACCGCGAGGATCTTCTTCTTGGGGGCCATGGGGGTGTGTCTCCTGGTACGTGGATGCGTGCGGGGAAGCCCTAGAGCTTCGCGACCTGGCTGAACTCGAGCTCGACCGGGGTCTCCCGGCCGAAGATGTTGACCAGCACCTTGAGCTTGAGCTGGTCCTCGTTGATCTCGGCGACCTGGCCCGAGAAGTCGGCGAACGGGCCTTCCTTGACCCGGACGGTCTCGCCCACCTCGTGCTCGAGGCGGGGCCGGCTGCGCTTGGCGGGGGCCTCGCCGCCCTCCACCTTGACCTGCAGGATGCCCTCGACCTCACGCCGGGACAGCGGGGTCGGCTTGGTGCCGGGGCCCACGAAGCCGGTGACGCCGGGGGTGTTGCGGATGACGGCCCAGCTGTCGTCGTCCAGCTCGCAGCGGCAGAGGAGGTAGCCCGGGAAGACCTTCTTCTGGACGATGACCTTCTTGCCGTTCTTGAACTCGGCGACGTCCTCCATCGGGATGACGACCTCGTAGATCCGGTCCTCCATGCCCATCGACGCCGTCCGGCTGTGGAGGTTGGACTTCACCTTGTTCTCGTAGCCGGCGTAGGTGTGGACCACGTACCAGCGGCCGGGCTGGTCGTAGGGGCTGACCACGAAGGGCTCGTCGTCCTCGTACTCGTCGTCGTCCTCGACCTCGGCGTCCGTCGACGACCGCCTCGGCGTCGGCCTCGGCGATCGTCGTCGACAGGCAGGGCGTCGTCCGTCGGGGCGTCGTCCGACGACGTCGACGACGGCCTCGGCGGTCGTTTCGTCGATGCTCGGGTCGTCGCCTAGTGGGGCAGTGGTTCCGTCTTGGGTCACAGTCATACCGATCAGGGCTTGAACAGCCAGAGGACGCCCTTTGCGAAGGCGTAGTTGAGTACGAAGATGAGCGCCATCAGGGACAGCAGGGTGACCAGGGTCACCGTGGTGTAGTTGATGACCTCCGCCCGGTTGGGCCAGGCCACCTGCCGCAGCTCCGAGCGTACCTCCCGGAAGAACTGGCCGATCCGGAAGGGCTCACGCTTGACCGGCTTGCGAGGAGGCGCGGCGGTGCGGGTGGGCGCGGACTCCCCTTCGGGGTCCTGGCCCTGCCGCTGCATCATTCGCTTCTGTTCTCGGTTCACGTGCCGTTTCCTTCGACCACTGTCACAGGTGCAGAGCAGGGCAGGAGGGACTTGAACCCCCAACCTTCGGTTTTGGAGACCGGTGCTCTACCAGTTGAGCTACTGCCCTCTGTCCACCGCCGTGACGCGCACGGACTTCCGAACGCAAGGGCGGTGCTACAGGCTACCACCGGGGACGGGTGCCGTCCCAGGCGGTGGCCTGTCCACCGGCCCCTCGGCCGGCCGGGCTGCCACAGGCGCCTAGCGGGTCTCCTTGTGGAGGGTGTGGCGGCGGTCCCACGAGCAGAACTTCTTCATCTCGATCCGCTCGCGGTCGTTCATCTTGTTCTTGGTGGTGATGTAGTTGCGCCGCTTGCACGACTCGCAGGCCAGGGTGACCTGGATGCGCTTCTCGTTCTTTGCCACGGTGACTCCCTTGTGCCCGGGGCCGGTGCCGGCCCCGGGTCCGTTGTACGTACTGCCCGGGTACTGCCTGTCCGCCCGGGTACTGCCTCGACCCGGGATGCTTCGACCTGCGCCCGGCCGCCGGGCGTCGCCCGACCACCTGGTTGCCCTGGCACAGCGGTGAACTGGTAGCGGCGGCCGGACTCGAACCGGCGACCCCACGATTATGAGCCGTGTGCTCTAACCAACTGAGCTACGCCGCCACGGGCGAGCCCCCGGTGGGGATTGAACCCACGACCCCCGCCTTACCATGGCGGTGCTCTACCACTGAGCTACAGGGGCAATGCAGCTCGACAGAGCAGCAGAGGGAAGATCATAGCCACACCGGGGACCTCTGAACAGTGGGCCCCCAGTCTACGATCGCCGGGATGCACGTGCGCCTGGCCGAGCCCGACGACGCCGAGTCCATCCGCCTCATCTACAACGCCGAGGTGCTGGGCTCGACCGCCACCTTCGACCTCCGGGCCCGCACGGTCGAGGAGCAGGACGGCCTGGATGGTCGAGCACCAGGGCACCTACCCGGCCGTCGTGGCCGTCGACGACGGGGGCGCCGTGCTCGGCTTCGGCTCCCTGTCCACCTACCGGGACCGGCCCTCGTACTCCACCACCGTGGAGGACTCGGTCTACGTCGACGGGGGCCGGCGGGGCCGGGGCGTGGGCCGGGCCCTGCTGGAGGAGCTGGTCCGCCTGGGCACCCTCCACGGGTTCCACTCGATGATCGCCCGGGTCGGCGGGGGCAACGCCGCCTCCATCGCCCTCCACGAGGCGTGCGGATTCGAGCTGGTCGGCGTCGAGAAGGAGATCGGCCGCAAGTTCAACCGGTGGCTCGACGTCGCCGTGCTCCAGCGGATGCTCGGCGGATCCGGATTCGGGCGCCGACCTGGACTGATCGGCCGACCTGGACTGATCGGCGGGGCGGACGACCGGGCCCGGTCAGGCCGAGGCGATGGCCCCGGACGTCGGCCGGTCGGCCGTCGACGGCCGGCCGGCGCTGGTCCCACGACGACAGCGGCACGGTCATGACGACCAGGATCCACAGCAGGGTCAGCACGATCAGCAGCGGGTCGCCGTGGAGCAGGGTCGTGACCAGCTGGGTCCCGCCGGGCAGCTCGATGAAGGCCGTCACCATCGACAGCCCGATCACCAGCGACCGCAGCTGGCCGAGCGCCACCGGGGCGAGCAGGATCAGGCCCCACGACAGGTACCAGGGTTGGACGACCGGTCCGAGGAGCACGAAGAGCAGCAGGGTCAGGCCGAGGGCCTTGAGGGTGCCGATCCGGTCGCTGTTGAGCAGCAGCCAGACCGCCGACACCGCCGCGACCACCAGGCCGAGGAACCGGGTCACCGACAGGACGCCGCTGACGCCCAGCCCCACGTGGAACAGGTGGGCGATCCCGGTGAAGCCGAAGGCCAGGCCGGTGGTGGGCGACGCCCAGGAGCGGACCACCCCGGGTGTGCCGAGGATCGAGATCCAGCCCCACCCGAGGCCGCTGACGAAGGAGAAGACCCCGAGGACGCCGAGTCCCGATCAGGCCGGCGGTGACCACCGGCCGGATCCGGTCCCTGACCGGCACCCCGGTCCCCAGCCAGCTCCAGCCGATGTAGAGGATCCCGAGGGCCGCCGGAGCCTTGACCGCGGTGGCCAGGGCGCACAGCACGATCCCCCAGATGGGCCGCTTCTCCTTGGCCAGGGTGACCCCGGCCACCAGGAGGCCGAGCATCAGGGCGTCGTTGTGGGCGCCGCCGATGAGGTGGAAGATCGTCACCGGGTTGAGCACCATCAGGGTGAACAGCTCGGCGGAGTCACGGTGGTAGAGCCGGGCCAGACGGGGCACGCACACGGCGATGAGCAGGACGCCGACCAGTGGCCAGGAGGCGGAGCAGGACGATGGTGGCCAACTCGTTGTGGAACGTGATCCGGGCGAAGAAGCCGTCGAGCTGCAGGAACATCGGGCCGTAGGGGGCCGGGGCGTTGCCCCACAGCGGGTCCACCGGGGCCGTGTACGCGTTGTTGCCCAGCTCGAAGGGCCCGTACAGGTACGGGTTCATGTGGTGGCTGACCATCTCGCCCTGGGCGGCGTAGGAGTAGGCGTCGCGGCTGAACAGCGGGGCGATCACCATGACCGGCAGCGACCACAGGGCGAAGACACCCAGCATCGTGCGGTAGGGGACGCCCCGCCGCCGGCGGTACAGGCGGGCCATGGCCCACCAGACCCGCATGAACAGGAAGAGCCCGCCGTAGACGGCGGCGAGCGAGAAGTAGACGCCCCAGCGGCTGGGGGTGGCCGTCGACGGCTCGCCGAAGAACCAGACGCCGGGCATCTCGAGCTTGAAGGGCGAGCTCGGCATGGAGGCCCCGATGCAGACGGCCAGGACGGCCACGAACCCGAGGAGGGCCGGGCGGAGCACCAGGCCACGGGGCTCGGCTCCGTCGTCGACGTCCGTCGAACGCGTCCACGTCGTCGGCCGGACCGGTGAGGCGGTCACGCCAGGAGTCGACCAGTCCGAGGTATCCGAGCCGCCGTGCCCCCGGTGGTCGACGGGCCCCACGGAGTCACCTGGTCCTCGGGCACTGCCGCCGCTGTGCGTTCCGATGCCATGGGGTCGGGGGTCTCCTGGGTCTTCGTGTCGATCATGCGCCTCCGGCCCCCGGCGGGTCGTCGGCGTCCTCCACGGAGTGGGTCCACGTCCCCCGACAGGTCGGCCGGGTCTCCCGTCCGACGCTGAACGCCGTCATTCCGTAACGACATTGTAACCAAGTCCGGGGTCCGGAGCCGGGTGGTCGACCAGCGGGTGTCATCCGCCCTCCACCACCAGGACCGCGGCACCGTCGACCCGGTCGTGGGCGAGGTCGGCCAGGGCCCGGTCGGCCTCGGTCGAAGGGGTACGGCACCGCCGACACCCGGATGCCGATGGCGGCGGCCCGCTCGAGGAAGGCCACCCCGTCGGCCCGGGTGTTGGCCGTGACGCTGCGCAGCGTGCGCTCCTCGAACAGGTGCCGTTGGTAGTCGAGCACCGGGACGTCGGACAGGTGGATGCCGGCGACGGCCAGGGTGCCTCCCCGGTCGAGCGCCTCGAGCGCCGGCGGGACGAGGGTGCCGACCGGAGCGAACAGCACGGCGGCGTCGAGGGGCTCGGGCGGTGGGTCGTCGGCCCCCTGGGCGCTCGACGCGCCGAGGGCGAGGGCGAGCTCGCGGGCCTCCGGCGAGCGGGTCATGACGTGGACCGTCGCGCCCTCGGCCAGGGCGATCTGGGCCGTCAGGTGGGCCGAGCCCGCCGAAGCCGTAGATCCCGAGCACCCCGCCCGGGGGGAGCTCGGCCCGCCGCAGGGCCCGGTAGCCGATGATGCCGGCGCAGAGCAGGGGGGCCACCTCGACGTCGCCCAGGCCCTCGGGCAGCGCGATAGGCGAAGCCGCTCCCCGACCACGGCGTACTCGGCGTAGCCGCCGTCGACGTCCCACCCGGTGAAGCGGGGGTCGAGGCAGAGGTTCTCGCGCCCGTCGGTGCAGAACCGGCAGGTGCCGCAGGTGCGGGCCAGCCACGGGATGCCGATCCGGTCCCCCTCGGCCAGCAGGGTGCATCCCGGCCCGACGCGATCGACCCGTCCGACCACCTCGTGCCCGGGCACCACCCCGGGCCGACGCGGGTCGAGGTCGCCCTCGGCCAGGTGCAGGTCGGTACGGCACACGCCGCAGACCGACACCCGGACGCGCACCTGGCCCGGCCCCGGCTCGGGTGCCTCGCGCTCGACCGCAGTCGAGGGGCCCGCCGTCGATCGGCCCCGGCCGGCCCACCGCCCAGGCCCGCACCCGTCAGCTTGCCCATCGAGGGCACCACGACCTGGCGACCCAGCACCGACCCGGACTCCATCAGGTGGTAGGCGTGCACGGCCTCGTCGAGGGGGAAGGTGGTCACGGTGGGTCGGAGCAGGCCGCGGGCGGCCAGGTCCAGCACCTCCACCAGCTCCGGGCGCGAGCCCCAGTAGGTGGTCTGCACCGACACCTCGTAGGGGAGCGAGAAGAAGTTGAACGGGAACGTCCCGCCGGCGATGCCCACCACGGTCACGTCGGCGAGGAACCGGGACGCCGCCGCGCCCAGGGCGATGGTGGCATCGGCGCCCACGAAGTCGAGCACCACGTCGGCCCCCTTGCCGCCGGTGGCGTCGCGGATGGCGGCCACGGCGTCGTCGTCGGGGGCCACGGCCAGGTCGGCCCCCTCGTTGGAGGCCAGCGTCCGCGCCTCCTCGCGGGTGTCCACGGCCACCACCCGGGCCGAGGTGGTCGCCTTCAGGATCTGGACGGCCAGGTGGCCGAGGCCGCCGACGCCGATGACCACCGCCGTCGAGCCGGGCGGCAGCTTCGTCCAGGACCGGCGGACGGCGTGGTACGGGGTGAGCCCGGCATCGGTCAGCGGCGCCGCGGTCACCGGCTCGAGCCCGTCGGGAAGGGGCACCAGCAGCCGTGCCGACGGGACCAGCATCAGATCGGCCATGCCGCCGTCGCGGCCGAGGCCACCGCCGCCCATGGGTGCGGGGGCCAGGTCGGGCCGCTCGCAGTAGTTCTCCATCCCGAGCTGGCACCGGGGGCACGTGCCGCACCCCCACGGGCCGTAGACGGCCACGGGCTGGCCCGGCTCGAGCCCGGTGACCCCGGAGCCGAGCGCGTGGACCCATCCGGCGTTCTCGTGGCCGAGGGTGAACGGCGGGCCCCAGGGCAGCAGTCCCGGACTCGAACTCGCGCATGAGGTGGAGATCGGAGTGGCACGCTCCCGCGCCCCCGATCCGGACCACCACCTGCCCGGGGCCGGGGACCGGGTCGTCGACCTCGACGAGCACGGGCTCGGACTTCCACTCCAGTAGTCGCAGTGCACGCATGGCAGCCTCCTCGCCCTTCCTCCGACTGCATGGTACGGCGGTCGACGGGCCGCTCCCAGGGCCGAACGGCCCAGCCGGGGCCTCCGGACGTGCGGGAACCCCGGCCCGGAACGTCTGCACGCTCCCGACCGGGGCTCCTGTCTGCGTGGGCCGAGAAGGATTCGAACCTTCGAAGGCAGAACCGGCAGATTTACAGTCTGCTCCCTTTGGCCGCTCGGGCACCGACCCGCAGGCGGGCAAGGATACCGCTTCGCGCGGCGCTACTGTTTCGCCATGCCCACCTTCGACGTCGTCTCCGAAGTTGACATGCAGGAAGTCCGCAACGCGGTGGACCAGGCCAACCGCGAGGCCACCACCCGCTTCGACTTCAAGGGCACCGACTCGACCATCGAGCTGAACGACAACGAGCTCGTCCTGGCGTCCTCCACCGAGGACCGCCTGCGCGCCCTCTACCAGGTCCTCCAGGAGAAGATGGTCAAGCGGGAGGTCTCGCTCAAGTCGTTCGACGTCGGGAAGGTCGAGGAGGCCGTCCAAGGGGACGGCCCGCCAGCGCCTCGGCATCCAGGCCGGCATCTCCTCGGACCACGCCAAGAAGATCAACCGGTTCATCAAGGACCTCAACCTGAAGGGCGTGTCGTCGCAGACCCAGGGCGACCAGCTGCGGGTGACGGCAAGAAGCGCGACGACCTGCAGGCGGTGATCGCCGCCTTGAAGGGCGAGGACTTCGGGATCCCGCTGCAGTTCAACAACTTCCGCGACTGACGCGGCGTGCGGGACGCCGGTCCGGGCGTCGCCGTGCCTACGAGGCGCGGTTGCGGGCCGCCCGGTACACCGAGGCCGTCAGCACCCCGGCCACCAGGACCGGGGCCAGGAAGGCGGCGACCGTGCGGAGCCCGGGCCGCAGGCAGATCACCGCCAGGAGGCCGATGACCGCCACGGCCCCGACGAACAGCTCCGGCGTGTCGCCGATCAGGAACTCCCGCCAGAACCGCCCGAACGCGTACAGCCACCCGAGCGTCGCCGACCGGCCGTGGTCGGGCCGCTCGTCGGCGTCCGGTCGCCGCCGGGTCGTCAGCCATCGAGTGGCCTCCGCCGGAGGCGGCCAGTCCGGCGATCCGCCACCGTCGGTGTCGTGCCGCAGCGCCACCACCAGGACCCAGGCGACCAGTCCGTAGACAGGCCACCAGGACCGGGATGGCCAGGTCGGACCCGGGCCAGGTCACGTGCACGCCCTCGGCCGACCAGAAGGTGCCGAAGCTGACCAGCATCAGGCCCGACCCCCATCTTCATGGCGTTCTCCGGGACACCGGACAGCTGGCGGTGGACGATCAGGCCGACGACGCAGCACCACCAGGGCCGCGGCACCGGCCGCCACGGCGGCCAGGCCCAACCGGTGCGGGTACGAGGTGGACCCGAGGGTGATCACGATGACCACCACCTCGAGGCCCTCCAGGAACACGCCCTTGAACGCCACGGTGAAGGCCACCGCGTCCCGACCCCTGGCCGCCGGCGCCTCGGACAGCTCGGCGACCTGCTCGGCGAAGATGGCGTCCTCGTCGTGCTTGGCCTTCAGGCCGGCGGCCCGCAGCACCGCCTTGCGGAGCCACTGGAGTCCGAACACCAGGAGGAGACCGCCCACCACCAGCCGGAGGACCGACAGCGGCACGTAGTGGACGAGCGCCGGACCGAGCAGGACGACCAGGCCGGCCAGGACCAGCAGGGCCACGGCGACCCCCTCGAACGCGGACCTCCAACCCCGGGTCACCCCGACGGCCAGGACGATGGTCAGCGCCTCGACCATCTCCACGGCGCTGGCCAGGAACACCGCCGTCACCAGGACCAGCGGACCCCGTGGGCGTGGCGGTGGCCATCAGCACGGGGACGGACTCCCCGCGGTCAAGCGGCCTCGACGAGCTCGTCGAGCTCCTCGAGCGGGTGGACGTGGAAGATCCGGTTGAAGATCAGGAACTTGAGCACCCAGAAGATCCCGAAGGAGACCAGGTTGGCCAGCAGCACGAGGACCGTCTGTTCGAGGTGGCTGAGGTGGTGGACCTTGCTGAGGTGCCGGGCGGCCGCCGCGCCGAAGATCGACACGGCGATCCCCACGGCCGACAGCGACCAGAACGGGATGATCTCCTTGGTCAGGTGGGAGCGCCCGCCCTTGCCCCAGACCCACTTCCGGTTCAGGTAGTAGGAGGGGATGGTGGCCACCGCGTTGGCGAAGACGGTGCTGCCGATCTCGCCCCACAGCTTCAGGACGCCGAAGACGAGGGCCAGGACGCCGAACGAGACGATGGTCGAGACCACCGAGACCATCGTGTACTTGAAGAGATGGACCGCCTCCGGTGTGTCCCGCTTCTCCCACAGGTGGACGAGCTCGCTCCGACGATGGTCGGGCTGTCGGCGGTGCTCGGCATTGGCGCCATGCTACTCGTCACGCATCCGTAACATTGAGGGCGGCGCGCCGGGCTCCGGTCGGGGTGTTCCGGGCCGGTCGGCACGGCGGGCCGGCTCAGAGTCCGTTGGCCCTGGCCACGCCGCCGAAGAAGGCCGGCGCTGGGCTTGGCCGTGCGCTCGAAGGTCTCCCGGTCCACGGCCACCAGGCCGAACGTCGGGCCGTAGCCGAGGACCCACTCGAAGTTGTCGAGCAGGCTCCAGTAGAAGTAGCCCCGGACGTCGATGCCGTCGTCGAGGCACTCCCGTACCCCGGCCAGCGCCCGGGTCACGTACTCGATCCGCAGGGCGTCGTCGTCGGTGCCGATGCCGTTCTCGGTGACGTAGACGGGCAGGCCGCCGGTCACCTCGGTGGCCCGGCGGATGGTCGCCCCCAGGCTCTCGGGCCACACCTCGTAGCCCATCTGGGTGGTGCGGACGCCGTCCTCGGGGCCGAGCGCCCCGTCCGGGCCGACCCGCATGCGGGTGTAGGTCTGGACGCCGATGAAGTCGTCGCCCCCGGTGGCCTCGAGGAACACGTCCTCGTTCGGCCGGCGGAGGCGCTCGATCCACTCCTCGCCCCCCGGCTGGAGCTGGAAGTCGGTCATCGACACCGTCATCCCGACCGGGAAGTCGCCCGGTCCCGACCGGATGGCCTCGACCGCCTTGCGGTGGGCCGACACCATGGCGGCGTTGACCACGTCGCGACGGGTGCGGTCGCGGACGCGGGGCGGGAACAGCCCGTGGCGCCATCCCATGGTGGCCACCACGTTGGGCTCGTTGAGGGTGCAGGCCATGCCGATGAGGTCGCCCATGTGGGCGGTGACCCGCTCGCAGAAGCGGGCGAACCGGTCCGGGGCGTGGAGTGCCTCCCACGTTCCTGCGTCCGCCAGCCACCGGGGATGGGTGAAGTGGTGGAACGTGACGACGGGCAGGATGCCGTGCTCGTGGCAGGTGGCGGCCATCCGGCGGTAGTGGTCGAGGGCGACCGTCGAGAACTCCCCCTCCTCGGGTTCGATGCGGCTCCACTCGACGGAGAACCGGTAGGCACCGAGGCCCGAGGCCGGCGACGAGGGCGATGTCCTCGGGGTACCGGTTGAACGAGTCGCAGGCGTCGCCGCTCACGTCCACGCAGCCCGACCGTCGGGTCGTGCTCCATGACCCACCAGTCGTTGTTGACGTTGCCTCCCTCGATCTGGTGGGCGGCGGTGGCGGTCCCCCACAGGAACCGGTCGGGGAAGGTGGTCTCGGGCACGGCGCCCACCGTAGCGGTGGGTCCCGGGTCCCGTCAGCCAGCGGGCTGGCACCCGGCTGCGGCCGTCCGCGTCGCCGCCGGCGACCTGACAGGATGAGGGCCGTGAGCGACGCACTCGAACTCCTGGTGGAACTGCTCGACCTCGAGCCCATCGAAGTGAACATCTTCCGGGGCGCCAACCCGAACGAGGAACGCCAGCGGATCTTCGGCGGCCAGGTGGCGGCCCAGTCGCTGATGGCGGCCGGCCGCACCGTCGAGGTGGGCCGACCCCACTCGCTCCACGCCTACTTCCTGCGGCCCGGCGACCCGAACGTCCCCGTCCTGTACGAGGTCGACCGGATCCGCGACGGGCGGAGCTTCACCACCCGGCGGGTGGTGGCCATCCAGCACGGCCGGGCCATCTTCCACCTGTCGGCGTCGTTCCACGTGGACGAGCCGGGGCTGGACTTCCAGGTCCCCATGCCCGAGGTGCCCGACCCCGAGTCGCTGCCCACCATGCAGCGAGCGGCTCGAGCCCTACAAGGACAAGGTCGGCGACTGGTACGACCGGCCCGCACCCCATCGACCAGCGCCACATCGGTGCCCTGCCCTGGATGCACCGGGCCGTCCAGGAGCCCCGCCAGCAGCTGTGGCTGCGGGCCGACGGCACGCTTGCCCGACGACCCGCTGCTCCACACCTGCATCGCCACCTACGCCTCGGACATGTACCTGTTCGACACCATGCTCGCCCCCCACGACGTCGGATGGGACGACCCCGACTTCATGGGGGCCAGCCTCGACCACTGCATGTGGTTCCACCGGCCGTTCCGGGCCGACGAGTGGCTGCTCTACGACATGGACAGCCCGACGTCCTCGGGCGCCCGGGGCCTGGCCCGGGGCTTCATGTTCACGAGGGACGGGACCCTGGCCGTGTCGATGGTCCAGGAGGGCCTGATGCGCCAGGTGGCGAAGCCGGCCAGGCGTCCTGAAGCCGGCCACCGGCTCGCGGCCCGGTCCGACCGGAGGTCCGCGTGCCGGCGCCTGCAGGTAGCGCTCGGCCATCGGGACGTAGTTGCGCTCGTCGGCGCCGATGTACAGCTGGCGGGGGCGGGCGATCTTCGAGTCCTGGTTGAGCATCTCCTGCCAGTGGGCCAGCCACCCGGCGGTGCGGGGGATGGCGAACAGCACGGGGAACATCTCGAGCGGGAAGCCCATGGCCTGGTAGATCAGGCCCGAGTAGAAGTCGACGTTCGGGTAGAGCTTCCGCGAGGTGAAGTACTCGTCGGACAGGGCGATCTCCTCGAGCTTGAGGGCGATGTCGAGGAGCGGGTTCTTCCCGGTGATGGAGAAGACCTCGTCGGCCGTCCGCTTGATGATCTTGGCCCGGGGGTCGTAGCTCTTGTAGACGCGGTGGCCGAAGCCCTGGAGCCGGCCGCCCTGGCCGGACTTGACCGACTCGATGAAGGGCTCGACGTTGTCGAGTGAGCCGATGTCGGTCAGCATCCGGATGACCGCCTCGTTGGCGCCGCCGTGGCGGGGGCCGTAGAGGGCCGCCGCGGCCGCGGCGGTGGCCGAGTACGGGTCGGCGTGCGAGGAGCCGACCACCCGCATGGCGGTGGTCGAGCAGTTCTGCTCGTGGTCGGCGTGGAGGATGAACAGCACGTCGAGGGCCCGGGCCAGGACGGGGTCGGCCTCGAAGCGGGGCTCGGCGATCTTCCACATCATCGACAGGAAGTTCGAGGTGAAGGGGAGGGAGTTGTCCGGGTAGACGAAGGGCATGCCCACGCTGAACCGGTGGGCGGCGGCGGCCAGGGTGGGCATCTTGGCGATCAGGCGGATGATCTGCTTGTCGCGGGAGTCGGGGTCGAAGATGTCCTTGGCGTCGAGGTAGAAGGTCGAGAGGGCCGCTACCGCCGACACCAGCATCCCCATCGGGTGGGCGTCGTAGTGGAAGCCCTCGAGGAACCGCTTGCGTACGTTCTCGTGGATGAAGGTGTGGAGGGTGATCTCCCGCTCCCACACCTCGAACTCGGCGGTGGTCGGCAGGTCGCCGTTCAACAGGAGGAAGGCCACCTCGAGGAAGGTCGAGTCCTCGGCCAGCTGCTCGATCGGGTAGCCCCGGTAGCGGAGGATCCCGGCGTCGCCGTCGAGGTAGGTGACGGCGCTCTCACAGGCCGCGGTGGCGGTGAAGCCCGGGTCGTAGAACCACACCCCGGGAAGCAGCTTCGAGAAGTCCGTCGCCGACACTCCCCCGTTCTCCAGCGGGATCTCCAGCGACTGCCCCGTGCGGTTGTCGGTGATCGTGATGCTCTCGGCCACTCGCCTCCACCCCTCCGTTGGGTTCATCTCTCCGATCTCTGCGTCCAATCCTAGATGCTCACCCGCGGGCACTGACCAACCGAGCGGCCGCGATCGCCCGCCTCACCCGGTGACCGCGACCAGGAACTGCTGGGTCGAGCCGGTCGGGTCGGCCTGGCCGGGCGGGAGCGACACCGCCACCGTCAGCGTGTAGCGGTGCCCGCCCGCCACCGGCAGCGGAGCGAGCACCGGGGCCGACGACGAGCCCGACGCCAGGGCCACCACGGCCTGGACCCGGCCGCCCCCGCAGTCCGGCGGGCGGCGGGGCCGTGCCGGGCGGGTCGGCCACGGCCACCGTCACCGTCACCGTCACCCCGGCCTCGGGCACGTTGCCGCAGTTGGTCACCGAGACCAGGGCGGCCAGGGTGGTGGTGGGCGGGCACCACCGTGGGGGTGGCGCCCGGGACCGTCGACTGCGGGTCGACGCACGACGTCGACACCGAGCCGACGCCACCCGTCGGGACGGCGGGCGGGTTGAGCCCGACGGCGGTGATGACCAGGTGGTGGAACGCCTCCAGCGCCGAGGACGACGCCAGCTGCGGCGGCCGTGGCCCCGAGCGACGCGCTCCCGAGCGGCGCCGTCGCCGCCGGGGCCGGCACCCACACCGAGGCTGCAGGGGAGCGGGCGGGCGCAGGGCGGCGGCCGAGGACCGCAGCGCCCGGAACTCGGCGTCGGCCTGCTCGAAGGACTGCCCTCGGCGGCCATCTCGGTGGCGGCCTGGTCGGCCGAGATCAGGGTGGCCGGGGCCACCGGGCGCGGCCGTCGACGGGCCCGCCGGCGACGGGGAGGGGCTGCATCCCGAGCAGCCGGTCGATGGTCGTGCGCAGCGCGGCGGTGGCCGACGCCCGGAGGTCCATCACCTCGGTGAACTGCGCGGACAGCCCACCCTGGGCCGGGGGCGACGCCAGGTTCCTCGCCTGGCGGGCCTGGGCCTGGGTGTCGGAGACGGCGGCGTCGAGACCCTGCTGGAGGATGCCGCGGGCCGTGTCGGGGAACGCCGCGTTGGTCAGGCCCGGCGCACCGGTCCATCAGCGACGACAACTGGGCGCCGGTGACGGTCGACGCCTGGCCCACCCGGTCGGCCAGGGCGACGTAGCCGGACGTGGTGGCCGTGCGGTAGCCCTTCGACTGGGTGTGGATGGCGATGAGGGAGCCGGCCACCAGGACCACCGTGACGGCGGCCGCGATGGCGATCAGAACCGACTGGCCGAGGCCGCGCCCGTGCTGGCGACGACGTCTGCGGCTGGCTCTCGGCATCCAGAGGACGATAGTGCCGGGCCCGGGAGCGGACCCCGCAGCCGGCGGCGGAGGGAGCCCCTCAGCCGACCTCGGCCGACTCGGTGTCGCCCACGCCGTCGGCCGACGTCCCGTTCGAGCCGGCGGTGGCCAGGCTCGAGGACGTGCTGCGCCACTCGACGGTCGGCAGGATGGCGGCCGGGTCCACCCGGTCCTTGTACTGCTCGCACACGGCCAGCAGCGAGCGGACGACCGAGGCGGTCAGGAGATTGGGCACCAGGCCCAGGTCGAGCAGCTTGGTGTGCGCGGCACGGTAGTAGTGCTCCTCCTTCTCCACCCGCGGCGTCGGCGGGTGCTCGATGGTGGCGCTGCCGGAGTACTCCTTCACGACCATCTCGGCCATCTGCTGGATCGAGAAGGACTCCGTGAACTGGTTGAAGACCCGGAACTCCCCGCGGTCGGCCGGGTTCTCACAGGCCAGCTCCACGCAGGCCAGCGTGTCGAGGATGTTGAGCATGCCGCGGGTCTGGCCGCCTGCGCCGTAGACGGTCAGCGGGTGGCCGGTGACGGCCTGCACGCAGAACCGGTTGAGCACGGTGCCGAACACGCCGTCGTAGTCGAACCGGGTGGCGAGGTCCGGGTGGAGGCTGGTCTCCTCGGTCTCGTGGCCGTACACGATGCCCTGGTTGAGATCGGTGGCCCGGATGCCCCAGATGCGACAGGCGAACATCATGTTGTGGCTGTCGTGCACCTTGGACAGGTGGTAGAAGGAGCCCGGCTGCTTCGGGTAGGGCATGACGTCGGTGCGGCCCCGGTGGGTGATCTCGATGAATCCCTCTTCGATGTCGATGTTCGGCGTGCCGTACTCGCCCATCGTGCCCAGCTTGACCAGATGGATGTCCCGGTTCTGCTCGGCGATGGCGTAGAGCAGGTTGAGCGTGCCGACGACGTTGTTCACCTGGGTGTAGACGGCATGCTTGCGGTCGATCATCGAGTACGGGGCCGAACGCTGCTCGGCGAAGTGCACCACCGTGTCGGGCTCGAAGCTGGCGAGCGTCTCGCTCACGAAGGTGGGGTCGGTGAGGTCGCCCACGAAGACGTCGATGTCGTTGCCCGACACCTCCTTCCAGCGGCGGACCCGCTGTTGGAGGCTGACGATCGGGATCAGCGTGTCGACCCCCATCTCCAGGTCGTAGCCACGGCGGGCGAAGTTGTCGACGACCCCCACCCGGTGGCCCTTGCGGGACAGGTAGAGCGCGGTCGGCCAGCCGAGGTAGCCATCTCCTCCGAGTACCAGGATCTTCACGCGGTGTCTCCTTCGTCTCCTGTGCCGCACACCTGGCCCGGGACGGATGTCCACCGGAGGGTACAGACCACGTCGTTTTAGTATCCCCACCTTGGAATTCCATGAGAATCGCAACGGAATCGTAATACTCGGTCCTGACCAGGACGAATCCGGCCCGCGGGCGGACAGGATCGGCCCCGGACGGGGGACCCGGTCGCCCCGGTCCACGGGTCGGGACGCCGGGGCTCAGGGGGTGTCGGCGTCGGGGAGCGGCACCCCGGAGGCCACACCGGCCACCTCGAGGTCGGCGTCGACCGCCCGGAGGGCGGAGGCCACCAGTTCGGTCGCCTGCAGCGGTCGGGGGGCGGCGTCGACCGGCACGGGCTGGGCCAGCTCCCGCTCCCCCACGCCCACCACGCCCATCTCCGCGAACCGGCGGGCCGTGACCAGGACCCGGCCCTCGAGCGAGCCCACCGCCTTGTTGTAGGCGGTGACCGCGCCGGTCAGGCTGCGGCCCACCCCCGCCATGTGCTCGCCCAGCACCGAGATCCGCTCGTACAGCTGGGCGCCCAGCACCTGGACCTGTCGGGCGTTCTCGGTGAGGGCCTCCTGCTGCCAGCCGTAGGCGACGGCCCGCAGCAGAGCGATCAGCGAGGTGGGCGTGGCCAGCAGCACGTGGTTGGCCACCGCGTACTCCATCAGCCCGGGCTCGTGCTCGAGCGCGGCGGTCAGCAGCGGGTCGCCCGGGATGAACGCCACCACGAACTCGGGCGACGGGTCGACCCGCTTCCAGTACTCCTTCTTGGCCAGTGCGTCGACGTGGGCCTTCATCTGCCGACCGTGGCTGGCCAGGTGGGCCCGGCGCACCGACTCGTCCTCGGCCTCGTTGGCGTCGAGGAAGGCCTGCATCGGCACCTTGGCGTCGACGGCCACGTTCTTGCCCCCCGGCAGGTGGACCACCAGGTCGGGCCGCATCCGCCCGGTGTCGCCGTCCGAGCTGACCTGCTCGGAGAAGTCGCAACGCTCGAGCATGCCGGCCATCTCCACGACCCGACGGAGCTGGAGTTCCCCCCACCGTCCCCGGGTCTGCGGGCTCCGCAGGGCGGTGACCAGGTTGCGGGTCTCGCGCTGGAGCTGGTCGTGGGACGCGGACAGGTGGCGCATCTGCTCGGTGAGCGCCGTGTAGGCCCGCTGGCGCTCGACCTCGAGGCGCTGCATCCCCTCGTCGTACCGGCCCAGCTGCTCCGCGATGGGAGTCAGCAGTCGGCTGATCTCCTCCTGGCGCTTGGCCAGGTCACCCTCGGCGGCCTGGCGGGTCTCCCCCAGGCGGGTGTCGGCCAGCACCAGGAACTGGTCGGCGTTCTGGCGGAGCGCCTCGGACGAGAGTCGGGCGAACTCGTCGGTCAGCTGCCGCCGGACGTCGTCGAAGGACGCCTCCCGCTCCACCGCCGCCCGGCGCGTCTGGTCCAGTTCGGCCTCGAGGCGGGCCTGGGTCGTCCGGGACCGGGTCGACTGGCCCGACCGCACGAGCAGCCCGACCGACCAGGCCGAGCACACAGCCGGTCAGCAGTCCGAGCAGGAGTCCGGTGAGCATGGTGTCCCTCCACGTGCCCGATACGGATCCCCGCCCGGACGGAGCGGGGTGGCGCCCCGGAGGTCCGGGGCCACCGGCACGGTCGTTGCGGATCGTACCGACGGGGTGTGACGGGATGGCGGACGGCGGCGGTGGACACCGGGGCCGCCGGGTGGGTGGACCGGCGTGGGACGCACCGTCCGACGGCCCCTGTGTCACCATGGGCCGATGCACCGCGTCGTCGTCCTGGGGGCCGGATTCGGCGGGCTGTCGGCCGCCCGGGCCCTCATCGGCAAGGACGTGGACGTCACCATCGTCGACCAGCGGAACTTCCACACGTTCCAGCCCCTCCTCTACGAGGTGGCCACCGCCGGCCTCGACTCGGGCGACGTGGCCTACCCGATCCGGGTCATCTTCGGGAAGGCCGACAACGTGACCTTCCACATGGCCACGGTGACCGGCGTCGACTGGGACCGCCGGGAGGTCCTGCTCGCCGACGCCCAGTCGCTGCCCTTCGACTCGCTCATCGTGGCCAGCGGCGCCACCGCCAAGTTCTTCGGCATCCCCGGCGCGTCCGAGCACAGCTTCCCGCTGTACACCCTCACCGACGCCCGACGGCTGCGGGATCACGTCCTGCGCCGCCTCGAGGACGTCGACGCCCACCCCGACGGGGCGGCGGCACGGGGGGCGCTGACCTTCGTGGTGGTCGGCGGCGGCCCCACCGGGGTCGAGGTGGCCGGTGCCCTCGCCGAGCTGCTGGACGTGGCCGTCCGCCACGACGGCTTCCGGTTCGACCGGGCGGCCGGTCGGATCATCCTGGTCGACGCCCTCGACCGCCTCCTCACCCCGTTCCGCGAGTCGGCCTCGGCGTACGCGGCGGAGACCCTGGCCGGACGGGGCATCGAGCTCCGCCTCGGCCATCTCGTCAAGGCGGTCCGGGCCGACGCCGTGGAGCTCGAGGACGGCGCGGTGATCCCCACCCGCACCGTGGTGTGGGCCGGCGGTGTCACCGTGGAGCACACGGTGGCCGGCGAGATCGACGCCCCGACCGGCCCCAACGGGCGCCTGATCGTCGGTCCCGACCTCACCGTCGTCGGACACGAGGACGTCTACGCGGTGGGCGACGCGGCCGCGGTGCTGTGGGGCGGCTCGGGTCCCGACGCCGAGACGGTGTGCCCCCAGGTGGCCCAGGTGGCCATCCAGTCGGGAGGCCACGCGGCCCGCCAGATCGTGGCCAAGGTCGCCGGGCGGCCGACCACCCCGTTCGCCTACAAGGACAAGGGGATCATGGCCACCATCGGCCGACGGGCCGCCATCACCCAGTTCCGCAGCGGACGGGTGGTCCGGGGGACGTTCGGCTGGCTGGCCTGGCTGGGACTGCACCTCGTTCTACCTGGTCGGCTTCCGCAACAAGATCGTGGTCTTCATCAACTGGTCGTGGCGCTACCTGTCGTGGGGCTCCGGGCCCGCGGATCATCGTCGAGCGAGGAGTCCGTGGCCGCCCTCGGACGAGGGGGACGGCCCGCCCGAGCCCTGACGTCCCGCGACGACCCTCGGGACCGGCCCGACCGTCCGGCGGTACGGTGGGTGGATGGAGTCGCCCCTCGAGCAGATCGACCGCAAGGTCATGCAGCTGTTCGCCCTGGTCGGCGACTCGGTGTCCGGGGCCACCCACGCACTGCTGGCCGGCGACCGTGAGGCGGCCAAGGCCCTGGCCGACCGGGACGAGGTCGTCGACTCGCTGTGCCACGACATCGAGGAGCTGACCCTGCAGCAGCTCACGGTGGCCGGCATCACCTCCCCCAACCAGCTGCGCTACCTGGTCACGGTCATCCGCATGCTGCCCGACCTCGAGCGCAACGGCGACCTGGCCGAGCACGTGGCCCGACGGGCCGCCCGGGGCCTCGGCGCCGAGCTCTCGGCCCGCAGTCGCGGCCTGCTCGAGCGCATGGGCGAGGTGGCCGTCCACATGTGGCGGGCCACCACCGACGCCTACGCCGAGCGCCAGTCCGCCGGATGGGCCCTGGTCGACGACCTCGACGACGAGATGGACGATCTGCACGTCAGCCTGACCGTGGAGGTGGTCGCCGGCACCATGCCGTTGCCGGTGGCCGTCGAGCTGGCCCTCCTCGCCCGCTTCTACGAGCGGTTCGGCGACCACGCGGTCAACCTGGCCAAGCGGGTGGCCGTGCTGGCCCGCACCAGCCCGGTCGTCGGCGACACCCCGGACCCGACGCCGGGCCTGAGGCCCGAGGCCTAGCGGCGGCGACGCAGGACGGTCAGGCTCACGGCATAGGTGGTGCCGGCCAGGGCGCCCATCAGGCCGTACTGGCCGAGGCTCCCGGTGCGGAACAGTTCGACCATGCCGCCGACCACGATGGCCACGATCAGCACCAGCCCGGTGACCGCCGTCGCCTCGACGTCGATCGCCCGCTGGCGTTCGTCGCCTCCGGCCCGCATGATGGCGGCCACGTCCCCCGAGCCCCCCGCCCACACGAAGCTGGCGGTCGCCGCCACCGCGTAGAAGGCGGCGGTGGCCACGGCCACTCCGTGGTTCCCGTGGCTCCACGTGGCCGCGGTGAGGGCGCCTCCGCCGACGACGAGCACCCCGGCGGTCACTCCCCGGTGGCCGCTCTTGGTCCGCACCTTCATCTCACGTCCTCCTCGTCCGGTTCGAACAGCTTCTCGATCGGCAGGTCGAAGAACCGGCCGAGGGCGAAGGCCAGCGGCAACGACGGCAGGTACCGGCCGTTCTCCATCGAATTCACGGTCTGGCGGGACACACCCAGGGCCGCTCCCAACTCCCCCTGCGTCAACCCCCGGGCCAGGCGGAGCTCGCTGACCCGGTTCCTCATGTGTCAAGGGTACTTGACACCGCAGGCCAGTGTCAAGGTCGCTTTACCCCCGCTCGGGCGTTCAGCCATCCGGTCGTCCGGCCGGTGCCGATCCGGCCACCGTCGACCGGCCCGGAACGATCAGGGCGCTCCGGTGGCCTCCCGGGATCCGTCGGTGCGCTACCCCGGTTGGAGCGGGACCCCGAGGTATCGGGCGTCCCCGAAGGCGTAGACCGCCGAGTCCGCTCCCACCAAGGTGTAGCCCCCGCCGTCCGGCGACGGACTGATTCCGACAACCGGTGCGGACAGCGACCCTCCCCCCGAGCGAGCCGAGGAACGGAGCGCCGAACGCGAACACTCCCCCGTCGGACGCGACGAGCCAGTAGCCCGATCCGTCGGAGTCCGCAGCCACCGCGACGACGGGTTGGCTCAACGGGCGCGCCGCCCAATGAACCTCGGAAGGTCGCATCCCCGAAGGCGAAGACGCCACCGTCGGAGCCGACGAGCCAGTAGCCCTTGCCGGTCGGCGTGGCGGCGATGCCGACGATGGGTCGACGGAGGTGCGATCCTCCCATCGATCCGCAGAAGGCGGCATCCCCGAAGGCGAAGACGCCACCGTCGGAGCCGACGAGCCAGTAGCCCTTGCCGGTCGGTGTGGCGGTGATACCGACGATGGTCGACGGAGCGTGCGATCTCCCATCGATCCGTAGAAGGCGCATCGCCGGTGGAGAAGTAACCCGGGCCGAAGGCGAAGACCCCGCCGTCTGACGCGGCGAGCCAATAGCCGTTCGCATCAGGGGTACGGGCGATACCGACGATGGAGCCGGTGATCGGCGTGGTGACCCCTCCGGCGCGACACCCCCGTTTGTGCTGTTGTCCCCACCCAGGAGTGCCGCCCCACCGACACTGTTGACCGCCCCGGTGGGCGACGTGATCCAGTAGCCGCGACAGGTGCCGTTCATGGTGACGCAATTCCCGACACCCACGGCAGCGGCTGGCTGACCGACGTCGCGGCCGTCCCTTGGGCGACGGTCGAGCACGTCGTCGGCGGAGGTGGCTCTGCCGCGCCGACGGTGAGGACGCCGACAGCCGGAGTGCCCGTCGCCCCGACGTCCCACGCTCCCGCAGGAAGGGGCAGGTAGTACGTCCCCGCTCCCTGCCAACTCACCCGCATGTTGAGTGCGTTGAACGCACTCCGCCCGTCACGCGCCCGACAACGCTCCACCATTCTGGACCGCAGAGCCCAGGCTGGCGTCGCCGGAGTACGTGAACGTGATTCCGGTGCTCCAACCCTCGATACAGATCTGCTCCCTCCCGTTGTCACCGCAGATCGTGCCTGCGCATGTGTGGGCGGAGCGGCCCCAGGGACGGAGCGGCGGCCACCAGCGTGCCGGTCGTGCAGGCCAGGACGACGAGACAACGCCCAACCGACGGAGGCCCGGGGTCGGGGCGTGTCCATGGCTCGACCCTACTGACCGACGTCCCGATCTGCCGGAACCGAGGTGGGACACGTGCCGCGGTGGGCCGCCCTCCTGGTACGCCGCGTAGGGTCAGGCCGACGATGCCGAGGCGCACCAGCGACTCGGCGATCTGCACGGCGTTGAGGGCGGCACCCTTGCGCAGGTTGTCCCCGCTGACGAACAGCGCCAGGGCGTGGGCGGCGCCGTCGGCCACCCGGATCCGGCCGACCAGGGACGGGTCGATGCCGGCGGCCCGGCGCGGGGTCGGGAGGTCGGACAGTTCGACGCCGGGGGCCCCGTCCAGCAGCTTGGTGGCCTCGTCGGGGGTGATGGCCCGGGCGAACTCGGCGACGATGGCCAGCGAGTGGCCGGTGAACACCGGGACCCGCACGCAGGTGCACGTCACCGCCAGCTCCGGGATGCCGAGGATCTTGCGGCTCTCGTCCCGGAACTTCTGCTCCTCGTTGGTCTCCCCCGATCCGTCCTCCACCAGGGAGCCGGCGATCGACAGCACGTTGTGGGCGATGCGGTCCGGGAAGACGGACGCGGCCGGGCCGGTGACGGCGCGCGCCGTCGAACGTCAGGCCCGCCGCCCCGTCCACCGTGGCCCGCAGCTGCTCGTCGAGCTCGGCCACCCCGGCCAGGCCGGAGCCGGACACGGCCTGGTAGGTCGAGGCCACCAGCCGGATGAGCCCGGCCGCATCGTGCAGCGGCTTCAGCACCGGCATGGCCACCATGGTCGTGCAGTTGGGGTTGGCCACGATCCCCTTCGGGATCGACGACAGGGCCGACTCGTTGACCTCGGGCACCACCAGGGGCACATCGGGGTCCATCCGCCACGCCGACGAGTTGTCCACCACGATGGCCCCGGCCGCCGCGAAGCGGGGGGCCAGCTGGCGCGAGGCGGTGGCCCCACTCGAGAAGAGGGCGATGTCGATGCCCGAGGGGTCGGCCACGGCCGCGTCCTCGACCACCAGGTCCTGACCCCGGAAGGCGAGGGTGCGCCCGGCCGACCGGGAGGAGGCGAAGAGGCGGAGCTCGTCGACGGGGAACCCGCGCTCCTCCAGGATCGCCTGCATGACGGTCCCGACCTGGCCGGTTGCTCCGACGACTCCGATGCGCATGCCCCCAGTCTACGGGGGCCCCGCCCCGGGCCTCATCCCATGCAGCCGGCCCGACCGGGCGGCGCGGTCCAGCGACCGCTCGGGCTACGCCAGCTCGAAGGCGGCGTGCAGGGCCCGCACCGCGTCCTCGGCCTGCTCGGCCCGGATCAGGCACGAGATGCGGATCGACGAGGTCGAGATCATCTCGATGTTGATGCCGACGCCGGCCAGGGTCTCGAAGGTGAGGGCGGTGACGCCCGGGTGGGTCTTCATGCCCACGCCGATCAGCGACACCCGGGCCACGTCGTCGTCGCTCACCACCCCGGTGGCGCCGAGCTCGGGCACCAGGGCCTCGCACACCTCGGTGCTGGCGGCCAGGTCGGACTCGGGGATGGTGAACGAGATGTCGGTCGTGCCGTGCAACGAGATGTTCTGGACGATCATGTCCACGTTGATGTTCCGGTCGGCCAGGCCCCGGAAGAGCTTGGCGGCCAGGCCCGGCCTGTCGGGCACCCCGGTGACGGTCACCTTGGCCTCGGACAGATCGTGGGTGACGGCGGTGACGACGGCCTGCTCCATGGACGGATCCTCCTCTTCGACCCACGTGCCCGGCTCCCAGGTGAAGCTGGACCGCACGTGGAGCGGGACATTGTGGTTACGGGCGAACTCCACCGACCGCAGGGCCAGCACGCGGCCCCCGGTGGCCGCCATCTCCTGCATCTCCTCGTAGCTGACCCGGGCGAGCTTGCGGGCCTCGGGAACGATGCGGGGGTCGGTGGTGAACACCCCGGAGACGTCGGTGTAGATCTCGCAGGCGTCGGCGCCCAGCGCGGCGGCCAGCGCCACCGCCGTGGTGTCGGACCCCCCGCGTCCGAGGGTGGTGACCTCGCGCTCGACCGACATCCCCTGGAACCCGGCCACCACCGGCACGCCCCCGGCATCGAGGGTCTCCCGCAGCCGATCGCCCCGGACCTCCAGGATCTTGGCCCGGGTGTGGGCGGTGTCGGTGATCATCCCGGCCTGGCTCCCGGTGTAGGAGACGGCGTCCACCCCCAGCTCGGCCAGGGCCATGCACAGGAGGGCCATGGTGATCCGCTCACCCGAGCTCAGCAGCATGTCGACCTCCCGGTCGGGCTGGACCGAGCTCACGTCGTCCGCCAGGCGGACCAGGTGCGTCGGTGGTCTTGCCCATGGCGCTGACCACCACGACGACGTCGTCGCCGGCCCGGCGGGTCCGGGCCACGTGGTCGGCCACGGCGCGGATGCGGTCGGCGTCGCCGACCGACGTGCCACCGAACTTCTGGACCACGAGAGACATGGCCCACAAGGCTACAGCCCGCCGCACGGGCCCCCGGGGCCCGACCTCCGCCTCCGCCGGCGCCGATCGACCGGGGCGCTCCGGACCCCCCGGTCGGGACCGGCTACCCTGCTCATCCGTGGGCACCGAGAAGCGAGAACGACAGAAGGCCGGACGCCAGGCCCGTCGCGAGGCAGAGCGAGAAGGCGGCCAAGCGCAAGAAGGGGCTCCGTCGGGGCATCACCATCGCCATCGCGGTGGCGGTGGTGGTCGGCGTGTCGGTCCTCCTCTTCAAGCCGGGCGCCAAGTCGACGGCCACGTCGACGACCACGACCGACCGCACCCGCCGTGTCGGCCGCCCAGCAGACCGCGGACACAGGCCTCCAAGGCCGCCGGATGCCCGTCGAGCCCGACCGCCACCCTGCCCAACCCGCAGTTCCCGGCTCCCCCCGATGACGATCGACCCCTCCAAGACGTACACGGCGACGATCAAGACCGACGTGGGCACCATCGTCGCCACACTCGACGCCAAGAACTCGGCGGCGGCCGTCAACAGCTTCGTCTTCCTGGCCGACAAGAAGTACTACGACTGCGTGACCTTCCACCGGGTCATCCCCCAGTTCATGAACCAGACGGGGGACCCGACCGGGACCGGCGGCGGGAGCCCGGGCTACACCGTCCAGGGCGCCGTCCCGGCGACCGCCACCCCGCAGTACCCGCTCGGCGCACTGGCCATGGCCAAGACCGGCACCGCCCCGGCCGGCACCTCCAGCAACCAGTTCTTCATCGTGGCCGGTCCCCAGGGCGAGTCGCTCCCGCCGGACTACGCCCTCTTCGGCCAGGTCACCTCCGGCCAGGACGTCGTCCAGAAGATCAACGCCGACGGCAACGCCTCGAACAACGGCACGCCGCCCAACGTGATCCACCGGATGCTGTCGGTCACGGTCACGTCGTCCTAGCCCGACCGGGCCCGTCACCCCGGGTCCGACCGCCAACCCCGTTCCCGAACCCACCAGGAGGTGGACCATGGCCCCCGAGGTCCCCGCAGCAGACGGCTCCAGCCCGAAGACCCAGCGCTTCGACTCGCCGCCACCCATGATCATCGACCCGACCAAGACGTACACGGCGGAGATGCTCACCAACAAGGGGGCGATCACCATCGCCCTCGACCACATCGGCGCGCCCCTGACGGTCAACAACTTCGTCTTCCTGGCCCGCTGGCACTACTACGACGGCGTCACCTTCCACCGGATCATCCCCGGCTTCATGTGCCAGGGCGGCGATCCGGACGGCACCGGACGGGGTGGGCCCGGCTACAAGTTCGCCGACGAGCTGCCGAAGCCCGGCCGCTACGAGATCGGGTCGCTGGCCATGGCCAACGCCGGCCCGAACACCAACGGCAGCCAGTTCTTCATCGTCAGCGGTCCCGACGGTGTCGGCCTTCCCCCGCAGTACTCGCTGTTCGGCAAGGTGGTCGGCGGCCTCGACGTCGTGAAGTCCATCGAGTCGGTCGGCAGCCGGTCGGGCGCACCCACCGAGCCGGTGGTGATCGAGTCGGTCGTCATCACCGAGGCGGACTGAGTCCCACGCGGGCCGGTGGGGGTCAGGCCGGCAGCGACGGCCAGCCCGCCGGGCGCCTGGGCGCCGCCCAGGTAGACGGTCACCGGCTGGGCCCCGGCCGAGCGCCAGGTGCCGGCCGGATCCCGGATGAGCGCGGTGCGCTCGGGGATCCCGACCAGCGGGACGTCCCTCGGGGCCAGCTGCACCGAGCGGTGCAGCTTCTCGCCGGTCCCGTCCTCGGCCGCGTCGCCGAAGTGGGGCACCACCGCCACGCCGGTCACCAGGCCCAGTCCGATGGTCAGGCCGCCGCCCCGGGCGTCGACCATCGGATCGGTCAGCGCCATGGCCGCCCCGGACGAGCCGACGACCACCGCACCGCCCCGCCAGGCGGCGACCAGCGCGTCCCACACGGCCGAGTGCTTCAGGACGCTGCGGATGTGCATGGGCGAGCTCCCGGCGAGGTAGATCAGCCGGGCCCGGCGCATGATGTCCGCGGCCCCGTCGTTCTCGGCGTCCGAGCCGGGACAGCACCATGAGTCCCTCGACCCTCCCGCCCAGGGGGGCGAACCACTCGCCGGCCCGGGCCACCAGGTGCTCGGGGTGCTCGTAGGCGGCGGCCGTCGGGAGGACCAGGACGTCGTCGGAGCCGGAGGCGGCCAGGAACTCGGCATCGAAGTCGCAGCCCTCCTGCCATTCGCCGCCGCCGACCAGGGCCAGGATTCCGGGAGTCGCGTCCATGACCGGAGTGTAGAGCCCGTCCGGTGGCCGCTCAGTCGCCGGCCGGCCCGGGAGCCCGGCGCATCAGGGCGCCCATGGCATCGCACACCTCGGTGGCGAGGGCCAGGCAGTCCGGCACCACGCCCATGCCGAAGAAGCCGTGGACCATGTCCTCGTAGCAGCGGTACTCCACCGCCACGCCGGCGTCCTCCAGCACCCGGGCGTAGCCGGCGCCGTCGTCACGCAGCGGGTCGAATCCGGCCGTGACGATCAGGGCCGGGGCCACGCCCGCCGTGTCGGCGGCCAGCAGCGGCGACGCCCGCCAGGACTCCCAGTCCGCCGGGTCGGGCAGGTAGTGGCCCCGGAAGGCCTCCATGCCCGCACGGGTGAGGAAGAACCCCTCGCCGAGGTCGTGCATCGACGGCGAGTCGAGTCGGGCGTCGAGGGCCGGGTAGACCAGGCCCTGGGCCACGGGAGCGGGGACCTCCCCGTCCCGGGTGGCGAGGGACACCACGGCGGCCAGGTTGCCTCCGGCGCTGTCGCCCATCACCCCGACCCGGCCCGGAGCGGTGCCCAGCTCGCGGTGGCTGCGCTGGACCCAGGCGTAGGCCGCCAGGCAGTCGTCGACCGCGGCGGGGAACGGGTGCTCAGGGGCGAGGCGGTAGTCGACGGCCACCACCACGCACCCGGTCACGGCGGCCAGGAGGCGGCACGAGCCGTCGTGGGAGTCGAGGTTCCCGATGACCCAGCCCCCGCCGTGGAAGTAGGTGATGGCGGCCGGACGCCGGTCCGGCGTGGCGATCCCGACCCCGAACCGCCGGTACACGCGGAGGGGGATGTCCGGGGCGCCTTCGGGGCCGGGGATGGTCCGACCGGTCACGTGGACGTCGGTGCGGGTCGGCATGACCAGTCTGGTGGTGGCCTCGAACACGCTCGCGGGTGTCGACCGGGTCCGGGGTGCCGCCGCCCCTGGTGGTGGCCTTCTCCAGGGCGGCGGACAGCTCGAGGAGGGCCTGCACCCCGCGGTTGAGGACCCGACCGTCGCGCACGACCGGGCCGCCCGAGCGGGTGAGGGCGAGGACCAGACCGGGGTGGGCCATGGCCGCGGCCAGCAGGCGTCCGGGCGGCGACCAACGCTCGTCGAGGGCCCGCAGCCTGCGGCTGTAGATGCCCCGACGGCCCATGCGGCCCCGGGGCCCGCCCGGCCCCCGTCCCGGTGGCCCCGTCGGGGCGTGGCGCGTCGGTCGGGGTCGGTGTCGGGGCGTCGGTCACGTCGCCATCGTCGCGGTCGCCCACGCCGACGGCAAGCGCAACCCGACCCAGCCGCCGGGCCGGCATTCGGCGCCGTTCAGGCACCACCACTAGCATCCCCTCCTATGTCAATCGCACACGTGGGAATTGTCGGTTCGGGAATCATGGGCTCGGGCATCGCCGAGACGGCCGCGGTCAGCGGATTCGAGGTGGTCCTGCGGTCCCGCAGCCAGTCGACCGCGGACGCCACCCTGGCCGCGCTGGAGAAGTCGCTCAACCGCCAGGTGGAGAAGGGCAAGAAGACCGAGGAGGAGCGTGACCAGGCCCTGGGCCGGGTCACCGGCACGTCGGAGCTCGATGCGCTCAGCGGGTGCGACCTGGTCATCGAGTCCGTCGTCGAGGACCTGGCCGTGAAGAAGGAGCTGTTCAGCGACCTCGACCGGATCACCGGCGACCACGCCATCCTGGCCACCAACACGTCGACGCTCCCGGTGATCGAGATGGCCATGAAGACCGGCCGTCCGGACAAGGTGTGCGGCATCCACTTCTTCAACCCCGCCCCGGTCATGTCGCTGGTCGAGGTGGTGCGCCCCCTGACCGCCTCCGACGAGACGATCGCCGAGGCCCGCACCTTCGCCGAGGCCTGCGGCAAGACCCCGGTCGAGGTCAAGGACCAGGCCGGGTTCATCGTGAACGCCCTCCTCTTCCCCTACCTCAACAACGCCATCCGGCTCTACGAGCAGGGCGTGGCCTCCATCGCCGACATCGACGCGGCCATGAAGGGAGGGTGCGGGTTCCCCATGGGCCCCTTCGCCCTGCTCGACCTGGTCGGCCTCGACACGTCGCTGGCCATCCTCGACGCCCTCTACGACGAGTTCCGGGACCCGAACTACGCCGCCGTTCCCCTCCTGCGCCGCATGGTCACCGCCGAGCAGCTGGGCCGCAAGTCCGGCAGGGGCTTCCTCGACTACAAGAAGTAGTCGGGGGCCGATCCGGGGCTCCCCACCTGTCGCTCCGGCCCAGATCGGGCAACAATGGGGACATGAGCGACGTCGACAAGGCTGTGCCGGGCACCGGGACGACGGGGGCGGGCCAAGCCCTTCCGGCCCGGGACAAGCCGTGGGTCATGCGGACCTACTCGGGCCACTCCACGGCCAAGGCGTCCAACGAGCTCTACCGGACCAATCTGGCCAAGGGCCAGACCGGGCTGTCGATCGCCTTCGACCTCCCCACCCAGATCGGCTACGACCCCGACGATCCGGCCGCCGCGGGAGAGGTCGGCAAGGTCGGGGTGCCGGTGGCCCATCTGGGGCACATGGCCGAGCTGCTCGACCAGATCCCGGTGGAGTCGATGAACACGTCGATGACCATCAACGCCACCGCCGCCTGGCTGCTCGGCCTCTACATCGCCAACGCCGAGGACCGCGGCGTGGACCCCCGGGTCCTGTCGGGCACCACCCAGAACGACATCGTGAAGGAGTACCTGTCGCGGGGGACGTTCATCTTCCCGCCGCTGCCCAGCCGGCGGCTGACGGTGGACACCATCGCCTACACCGTGCGCAACGTCCCCAAGTGGAACCCGATCAACGTCTGCAGCTACCACCTGCAGGAGGCCGGGGCCACACCCCACCAGGAGGTCGCCTACGCCCTGGCCACCGCCATCGGCGTGCTCGACGCCGTGCGCGAGTCCGGCCAGATCCCCGAGGACGGGTTCTCCGAGGTGGTCGGCCGCATCTCGTTCTTCGTCAACGCCGGCGTGCGCTTCGTCGAGGAGACCTGCAAGATGCGGGCCTTCACCGAGTTGTGGGACCGGGTGTGCTCCGAGCGCTACGGGGTCGCCGATCCCAAGCTGCGTCGCATGCGCTACGGCGTCCAGGTCAATTCGCTCGGCCTCACCGAGGCCCAACCGGAGAACAACGTCCAGCGCATCGTGCTCGAGGCCCTGGGCGTCACCCTGTCGAAGAAGGCCCGGGCCCGGGCCCTGCAGCTTCCGGCCTGGAACGAGGCCCTCGGGCTGCCCCGGCCGTGGGACCAGCAGTGGTCGCTCCGGATCCAGCAGGTCCTGGCGTTCGAGTCGGACCTGCTGGAGTACGGCGACATCTTCGACGGATCGGTGGTCATCGAGCGCAAGACGGCCGAGGTGGCCGAGGCGTCCTGGGCCGAACTGCAGGACGTGCTCTCACTCGGCGGTGCCTTCGAGGCCATCGACGAGCTCAAGTCCCGCCTGGTGGGCAGCCAGTCCGACCGGGTCCGCCGGATCGAGACGGGCGAGCTCCAGGTGGTCGGGGTGAACTGCTTCACCGAGACGGCCGACTCGCCGCTGGCCACGGCCGGTGACGGGGGTGGGTCGATCATGCGGGTCGACCCCGCCGTCGAGTCCCACCTGCGGTCCGACGTCGAGGCGTGGCGGGCCGGTCGGGACGCCCCGGCCGTGCAGCGTGCCCTCGACGCCCTGCGTCGAGCCGCCGAAGGCACGGACAACGTCATGCCGGCCACCATCGCCCTGGCCCACGCCGGCGGCACCACCGGCGAGTGGGCCAACGCCCTGCGCGAGGTGTTCGGCGAGTACCGGGCCCCGACGGGGGTCGGCGGCGGCGTCGGCCACCGCGGCGCCGAGTTCCAGGCGGTGCTGGCCCGCTCCAAGGCCCTGGCCGAACGGGCCGGTGGACCGCCCCGGCTCCTGGTGGCCAAGCCCGGCCTGGACGGCCACTCCAACGGCGCCGAGCAGATCGCGGTCGCGGCCCGGGACGCCGGCTTCGAGGTCGTCTACCAGGGGATCCGGCTCTCCCCCGCCGAGATCGCGGCGGCCGCCCGGGACGAGGACGTGGACGTGGTCGGCATCTCGATCCTGTCCGGCAGCCACCTGGAGCTGGTGCCCGAGGTGGTCGAACGCCTGCGGGCCGAAGGGGTCGACGCGCCGGTCGTGGTGGGCGGGATCATCCCCCCGGAGGACGAGGCCCTCCTGCTGGGCAAGGGCGTGGCCCGGGTGTACACGCCCAAGGACTTCGCCATCGGGCAGATGATGGAGGACATGATCGACCTGGTCGAACGGCACCGGGCCGCCTCGGTCGGCTGAGCGGTCCCACGGGCACGCGGCACCGGATCCGACCACACCCGCGGTCGGGGTCCCGCCGCCACGGCCACGGTTCCTCCGCGGCGGTCAATTGCGCCGTTGCTAGGGTCTCGCCGTGACCACCCGGGACCCCCGAACCCCACGTCGGTCCTCGGGCATCCTGTCCGGGCCGATCGACGCCCCGCCCGCCGACAGGCTGGCCAAGGTCTACCCGGTGGTGCCGGCCGCATCCGGCATGGCGCTGGTCCACCGGGCGAGCGGGTTCAGCGGCACCCTGGTCCGCATCGAGGGCGGCGGGGTCGAACTCCGGGGCCGCACGGGCCAGGAGCGGGTGTTCCGGCTGACCCCCGGGGCGTTCGCCGTGGACGGACAGGGCCGTGAGCCTGGTCCGGGCGCCCTCGTCCGAGGGCACCCGGGCGCCGGTCGTCACCGCCTCGGGCTCGCTGTCGGTGGGCGACGCCCCGGCCCGCGTGGCCCGGGCCGGCCGGCTCTGGGTGGAGGGGGTCCACGATGCCGAGCTCGTCGAGCGGGTGTGGGGTGACGACCTGCGCATCGAAGGGGTGGTCGTCGAGCGGCTCGACGGGATCGACCACCTGGACCGGGCCATCGCCGACTTCCGCCCGGGACCGGCCCGCCGGCTGGGCGTCCTGGTCGACCACCTGGTGGAGGGCAGCAAGGAGTACCGGATCGCCCAGGGGCTGCGCCGGCCCGACGTCCTGATCACCGGCACGCCGTTCGTCGACGTGTGGCAGGCCGTGCGGCCGTCGGTGGTCGGCATCGAGGCCTGGCCCCACATCCCGAAGGGCACGGAGTGGAAGGCCGGCGTGTGCGCCGCGCTCGGCTTCGGGGATCCGCCCACCGCCTGGCGACGCATCCTGGCCGCGGTGTCCAGCTACGCCGACCTCGAGCCCGCGCTGGTCGGAGCCGTCGAGCAGCTCATCGACTTCGTCACCACCACCGACTGACCGCTCCCGGACGGCCCGACCGGTCAGGCGTGACCGGGACCTTCGGCCCTGTTGAAATGGTCATGTGGCCCTACGGGGCCATCGGACGGACCAATACCGTCGATGGCAGGCCTCCACCGAGATACGGCCGGATGCCTCATCCGAGGTGATGGACCATGAAGCGCAAGACCTTCGACTCGATCCTGACGATCGTGGGAGCCGGCCTGACCATCTTCTTCATCGTGGCGGGCAGTCTCGGACTCTGGGCGTACAGCTTCGCCAACTCGAACGTGCACAACCAATTGGCGCAGCAGCAGATCACCTTCCCACCGGCATCAGCCTTCGCCCATGCCACCGCCGGGGGCGAGATCACCCCCGACATGATCCCGGTGGTCTCGCAGTACGCGGGCCAGCAGCTGACGACCGGCAAGCAGGCCGAGGCCTACGCCGACCACTTCATCGCCGTGCACCTCCAGGAGATCGGCGGCGGCAAGTCCTACGCGCAGCTGTCGTCCGAGGCCATGGCGCTTCCGAAGGGCACGCCGGCCTACACGGCGGCCGAAGCCAAGGTCGACACCGTCTTCAAGGGCACGACGCTGCGGGGGCTGCTCCTCGAGGCCTACGCCTTCTGGCAGATGGGCCAGATCGCCCTCTTCGCGGCCATCGCCTGCTTCGCCCTGGCCGTGGTGATGCTGATCTTCACCATCCTCGGCTTCGTCCACATGCGGCGGACGCCGGAGGACGCCGAGATCTGAGGAATCCCGTTCGCATCACGGACCACGCACGTCCCCGGACCGCCGTTCAGGTCCGGGGACGTGCGCGTCCGGTGCCCTGAAGGTCACGGTGGTCCGCCGGGTGAGGCGGAAGGTCAGCCCCCGGTCCAGGGTCGGTCACGGCGCGTGGTGGCCGGGCGGGTCCACCACCGGCCGCTGAACCGCCAGGGGGGCGGCCCGGAGGGCTCCGGGGCCAGCACGACGACGGGCCGGGGCCAGACCTGGTCGACGGCGGCGGCCAGGGCGGCCAGCACGGCCGGGTCGACGGGCTCCCGCCGCTCCCGGCCCGCTCCGAGCCCGCTCACAGGGGCATGTTCCCGTGCTTGCGCTTGGGCAGGTCCTCGCGCTTGGACACCAGGAGGTCGAGGCTCCGGACCAGGATCCGCCGGGTCTCGGCCGGATCGATCACGTCGTCCACGTAGCCGCGCTCGGCCGCCGCGTACGGGTTGGCGTAGCGCTCCGTGTACTCCTCGACGAGCTCCTTGCGCCGGCCCACGGGGTCGGCCGCCTCGGCCAGGTCACGGCGGTAGACGATCTCCACCGCGCCCTCGGGGCCCATCACGGCGAGCTCGGCCGACGGCCAGGCGAAGGCCAGGTCGGCGCCGATCGACTTGGAGTTCATGACCACGTAGGCCCCGCCGTAGGCCTTGCGGGTGATGATCTGCACCCGGGGGACGGTCGACTCGCAGTACGCGTACAGCAGCTTGGCGCCGTGGCGGATGATGCCGCCGTACTCCTGGTCGGTGCCGGGCATGAAGCCGGGGACGTCGACGAAGGTGATCAGCGGGACGTTGAAGGCGTCACACGTGCGGACGAACCGGGCGCCCTTCTCGGACGCGTCGATGTTGAGCACGCCGGCCAGCATCTGGGGCTGGTTGCCGACGATGCCGACCGCCCGGCCGTCGATCCGGGCGAACCCGCACACCAGGTTCATGGCCCAGTGGTGGTTGACCTCGAAGAACTCGCCGTCGTCGACGACCGCCTCGATGACCGTCTTCATGTCGTAGGGCTGGTTGGGAGACTCCGGCATGAGGTCGGACAGCTCGGGGGTGAGCCGCTCGGGGTCGTCGCCGGTGCGAAGGACGGGCGCCTCCTCCAGGTTGTTGGAGGGCAGGAAGCTGAGCAGGTACCGCACGTCATCGAGGCAGGACTTCTCGTCGGGGGCGACGAAGGCGGCCACCCCGGACTTGGTGGCGTGGCTCATGGCGCCTCCGAGCTCCTCCAGCGTCACGTCCTCGCCGGTCACCGTCTTCACCACGTCCGGGCCGGTGATGAACATGTGGCTGGTCTCTCGGACCATGAAGATGAAGTCGGTCATGGCGGGGCTGTAGACCGCCCCTCCGGCGCAGGGCCCGAGGATGACGCTGATCTGGGGGATGACCCCGGAGGCCTGGGCGTTGCGGTGGAAGATCCCGCCGTAGGAGTGGAGGGAGACCACGCCCTCCTGGATGCGGGCGCCGGCGCCGTCGTTGAGGCCGATCATCGGCACGCCGATGGACGAGGCCAGGTCCATGACCTTGTGGATCTTTTCCGCGAAGACCTCGCCCAACGCGCCACCGAAGACGGTGAAGTCCTGGCTGAACACGCAGACCCGGCGACCGTCGATGGTGCCGAAGCCGGTGATGACGCCGTCCGTGTAGGGGCGGTTCTCCTCGAGCCCCATGCCGTGGGCCCGGTGGCGGGCCAGCATGTCCAGCTCCTGGAACGAGCCGTCGTCGAGCAGGTAGTCGATGCGCTCCCGGGCCGTCATCTTGCCCTTGGCGTGGTGCTTCTCCACCGCCCGGGGGGAGCCCCGTTGCGGGCGAGCTCCCGGCGCTCCTCGAGGTCTTTCAGTCGTTGGGTCATCGTGTGATCCATGGACGGTGAGGCTATCGGAACCGTCGGAGGGGTTCGATCCCGGGACCGGGCCGGGACGATCGGGGCCGGGCCGGTGGCCCGGAGGCGCTAGTTCGCCGTGTTGACCCAGTGGGGCCCACACCAGACGTAGGTCACCGCACTCGGGGTCCCGGTGCCCAGGTGGGCGGCCACGCTGCGTCCGACGTAGCGGGCGTCGAGCTCGGGATCCGGGGTGCCGAGGAATGAGAACCGCCCGACGCCGCCGGACGCCGCCGGTGTCGGCTCCCACCCGTCGATCCGGAAGACCGCCACGACCAGGTCGCCGGCCACCAGCAGTGCCCACCGGGGAGACCGGATGGAGTCCGTGTCGGTCCACCGCCGTCCGATCCGCCAGCCGTGCCGGGCGGTGTCGTAGTCGGCGGGCGACCCGTGGGGACCGACCCGCAGGAGGACGACCGGGTGGGCGCGCTTGATCTTGGCCCGCTTGGCCAGGGCGGCACCGACCTCGACCGCAGGCCCACGCTGGCCCCCGAGCCGGGTCCCGTGTCCCAGGCCCAGGGCATCGGCGACCGATGCCTCGACCAGATCGGCCTCGGCCGGGGTCAACCCGTGACGCAGGATCTCCACCCGGACGGGCCGGCCGCCGGCCTCGACCTCGCGGATGCGCTCCAGCACCGGGTACCCGGTCGCCGTGTCGTCCGGCGACGGGGTCGTCCGGGCCGCCCGGACGTGGCGGTAGCAGCGGTCACCCCGACCCCGGCCCACGAAGAACGGGCGCCCGGTCCGCGGGTCGACCAGGAGGTAGACGTAGGAGCCGAGTCTGGCCCCGACCCCGGGCGGGAACGACCGGGGCTCGACGGGTGCCACCGTCACGGGTCCCTCGGGCGCGTCGTCGACCCCGGCGGGGGCGACGGCGACCGGCCCGGGCAGCTCGTCGAGCGACGGGACGGGGGCCGGGGCCCTGGTCGACCGGGCCCGGATGTGCGGGAGCCCGATGCCCGGCCCCGGTGCGGCCGGGGCCGTGCGGTCCGGGTCGCGGGCGCCGGTCGGTTCGCCGCGGTCGGCGCTCGGCGGGGCGTCGGCCCGGGATGCGCGGTCCATGCGGGGGTGCGTCTACTCCTGGACCAACTCGATGAGCGTGCCGAACGCGCCCTTCGGATGGACGAAGGCCACCGTGGTGCCACGGGAGCCGGGACGGGGTGCCTGGTCGATGACCTGGCCGCCGTGGTCCTTGACCGACTGCAGCGCCACGGCGCAGTCGGCCACCCGGTAGCCGACGTGGTGGATGCCGGGGCCCTTCTTCTCCAGGTACTTGGCGACGGGCGACGAGTCGCTGGTGGGCGTCAGGAGTTGGACGTAGCTGTCCGCCACCTTGAGCAGGGCCTCCTCCACGCCGTCGGAGTCGATGCGCTCGCGGTGGGTCACCGTGGCTCCGAACGTCTCCTCGTAGTAGGCGACGGCGGCGTCCAGATCGGGGACGGCGATGGCCACATGGTCGATCTCGGTCAGCAGCATCTCGGTCATGCCCCGTGCCTCCGGAAGAGCGTGATCCGGTCCTCGCCCACCCGCTGGCGCAGCTCGTGGTCGTCGATGCCCAGGCCCTCCTCGGGAGCCAGGCACAGCACGCCGATCTTGCCCTCGTGCAGGTTCCGGTGCACCTGGTAGGCGGCCTCGCCCACGTTGTCCAGGGTGTGGACGGCCGACAGGGGCGGCAGGATCTTGCCCTCGCACACGAGCTTGTTGGCGTCCCACGCCTCCCGGTAGTTGGCGAAGTGGGAGCCCTTGATGGTCTTGAGCTTCATCCACAGGTGCCGGTTGTCGTACTCGATCATGTAGCCCGAGGTGGCGGCACAGGTGACGATGGTGCCGCCCCGCTTGGCGGCGAACACCGAGGCGCCCATGGTCTGGCGGCCGGGGTGCTCGAACACGATGTCGACGTCGTCCCCCACCAGGCCACGGATGTCCTTGCCGAGCCGGCGCCACTCGGACTCGTCCTGGGTGTGCTCGTCCTTCCAGAACCGGTAGTCGGCCGCCTTGCGGTCGATGACCGCCTCGACGCCGAGGTCGTGGAGCAGGTCGACCTTGGACTGCGAGGAGACCACGCCGACCGGGGTCGCCCCGCCGTTCAGGCAGTACTGCACGGCATAGGCGCCGAGGCCACCCGAGGCCCCCCACACCAGGACCTTGTCGCCCTGGGTGATCGGGGCGCCGTTGTGCGACACCAGCATGCGGTACGAGGTCGAATTGCACAGGGCGTTGACCGCCGCCTCCTCCCACGAGAGGTGGGTCGGCTTGGGCATGAGCTGGTTGGCCTTGACGACGGCCAGGTCGGCGAGTCCGCCGAAATTCGTCTCGAAGCCCCAGATCCGCTGGTTGTCGGCCAGCATCGAGTCGTCGTGTGCCGTCGGGCTCTGGTCGTCGACGTAGTTGCAGTGCACGGTGACCTTGTCGCCGGGCTTCCAGCTGCGGACGGCGGAGCCCACCTGGAGGACGACGGCCGAGGCGTCGGAGCCGACGATGTGGTGGTCGAGGGCGTGTCGGGCGCCCCAGACGCCCTCCCGGCCGAGCCGGTCGAGGAAGCCGAAGGTGGGGAGCGGCTCGAAGATCGACGTCCACACGGTGTTGAAGTTGATGGCGCTGGCCATCACGGCGATGTAGGCCTCGTCGGGGGCGAGCTCGGGGGTGGCCACGTCGCCCACGTGGAGCGACTTGCGGGGGTCCTTGTCCTCGGACTCCAGGCCCTCGAACATGGTCTGCTCGTCACGCTTGACGTAGGCGGCCCGGTAGGACTCGGGGATCGGGATGGCGGCGATCTCCTCACCGGACGCGCCGGCCAGGATGGCGGAGAGGAATTGCTGCATGGGGGTGGAGGATAGCCCGACGGAACAGGGGGCTCCCGGGGGTGGGGGGCGCCCCGGATGGCACGATGTGGCGCAGGCCGTATCATGGCCTCCTGTCGTGGCGTGCCCATGGGGGGGACGCCGCCTGATTCGGCCGTCAGGCCGCGGAGGTTGTCATGTCCGGATCCGTCATCGTCGCAGGAGCCCGCACCCCGATCGGCAAGCTGTCCGGGGCCCTCGGCGGCTTCGCCGCCACCGAGCTGGGCGGCTTCGCCATCGCCGCCGCCCTCGAGCGTGCCGGTGTCGCCCCCGATCAGGTCGACTACGTGTTCATGGGTCAGGTCATCCTGGCCGGCGCCGGGCAGATCACCGCCCGCCAGGCCGCCGCCAATGCCGGGATCCCGATGAGCGTGGCCTCGTCCACCATCAACAAGGTGTGCCTGTCCGGCCTCAACACCATCTACCTGGCCGACCTGATGATCAACGCCGGCGAGGCCGAGATCGTGGTCGCCGGCGGCATGGAGTCCATGACCCAGGCCCCCTACCTGCTGCCCGGCGCACGGGCGGGCTACCGGATCGGGGACGGCAAGCTCGTCGACTCGATGATGTACGACGGGTTGTTCTGCGCCTTCGACCAGTGCGCCATGGGCCTGGGGACCGAGCGCTACAACGGCGCCGACGGGGTCTCGCGGGAGCGCCAGGACGCGTTCAGCGCCCTGTCCCACGAGCGGGCCGCCGCGGCCATCAAGGACGGCAAGTTCGCCGAGGAGATCGTCCCGGTCGAAGTGCCCCAGCGCCGGGGCGATCCGCTGGTCGTCGACACCGACGAGGGCGTGCGCGGCGACACCACGGCCGACTCGCTCGGCAAGTTGCGCCCCGCCTTCGACAAGGAGGGCACCATCACGGCCGGCAACGCCAGCCAGATCTCCGACGGCGGTGCCGCGGTGGTCGTGATGTCCCGGGCCAAGGCCGAGGAGCTGGGCGTCACCCCGCTCGGCGAGCTGGTCAGCTACGGACAGGTGGCCGGCCCCAGCCCGTCGCTCCTCCACCAGCCGTCCCACGCCACGTCGGTGGCCCTGGCCAAGGCCGGGCTCAGCGTGGGCGACATCGACCTGTTCGAGATCAACGAGGCCTTCGCCGCCGTCGGCCTGGCCTCGGCCGACGACCTCGGCATCAGCGGTGACATCGTCAACGTCAACGGGGGGGCCATCGCCCTCGGCCACCCGGTCGGCATGTCGGGTACCCGCCTGGCCCTGACGTCTCTGCTCGAGCTCAAGCGCCGGGGCGGCGGCACCGCCGCCGTCAGCCTGTGCGGCGGTGGCGGCCAGGGCGACGCCGCAGTGCTCCGCACCCTCTGATCAACGGTGACCGACCGACCTCCCCGGGTTCCGGACGACCGGCCCCCGGGGAGGGGTCGGCCGATCCGATGACGACGCCGTCCCGCCGGGCCGCCGGGCCCTGGGTGCTCGTGGTGGGCATGCACCGGAGCAACACGTCGGCCCTCACCGGGATGCTGGCCGGGCTCGGCCTGGCCCTCCCCCCGGCGTCGGACCTGGTCGAGGGGAACCCCGACAATCCGATCCACTACGAGAGCCACGCGCTGATCGAGCTGGACGATCGGCTGCTGCGCGCCGTCAACGGATTGTGGGACGGGCCACCGCCCCTGGCCGACGGGTGGCAGGACGACCCGGTGGTCACCGGATTCGACGACGAGGCCCTCGCCACCCTGGACCGTGTCTACGGCACCCCCGGGCCCAAGGTGTGGAAGGACCCCCGGCTCTGCCTGCTCCTCCCCTACTGGCTCCGGCTGCTCGACGATCCGGTGGCGGCCGTGTTCGTGTGGCGCTCGCCCGCCGAGGTGGCCGACTCGCTCCACCGTCGGGACGCCTCGACCCGCAGTCACGGTCTGGCCCTCTGGTCCGCCTACAACCGCGCCGCCCTGGCCGCCCTGGCCGGCCGACCGGTCCACGTGGTGGAGTCCGGACAGCTCCTGGACCTCCCGACGACCACGGCCGAGACGCTGGCCGAGTGGCTCGACGCCCAGGGGATCCGCCCGCTCGATCCCGGCGGGTGGGACGTGGCCGAGGCGAGCGCGGTCATCGCCCCCGAACTGGCCCGGCGGGCCGGACACCTCGAAGACGCCGTGCCGCCCGAGTTCGCGGCCATGGCCGACCAGCTCCGCGAGCTGTCCGGCACCCACGCCGCCCTCCCGGCCATCGACTTCGGGCCGGACCCGCCGTGGGTGGCCGACGTCCTCGACCTCCACCGTCAGTTGATCGATGCTCGCAACCGGATGTCCGAGCTGAACCAGGGCGTCACCGTGCTGTCCACCGACCACCACCGCTGATCGCCGACTGGAAGGAGCTCACCGCCTCGCACCACCAGCTCACCGAGGATCGCGCCGCGGCCGACGCCGAGGTCGCCCGGTTGGAGTCGGAGGTCGCCCGGCTGCGCCACGAGCGGGACGTCTCCACCTCCCACGCCGAGCGGGTCGAGCTCGAGCTCGAGCGGGTCCGGACGTCCACCAGCTGGCGGATGACGGCGCCGCTGCGGCGCATCAGCGGTCGACCGGCCCCCGGGGGCGACGTTCAGTAGGGCGGGGCGAACAGTCCGAGCAGGGTCCCGTGACCCCCGGCCACGTCCTCCCAGCCGTCGGCCCCCAGGTCCACCACGGCCAGGGCGCAGGTGGGAAAGCCCGTCGCCTCCAGCCGGTCCCGACCCGGCGACCCGTCGGCCAGGAGGTCCCAGGCGAGGTGGAACATGGTCGGGTTGTGGCCGACCACCAGGACCGACCGGGCGTGCTCGTCGACCTCGCGCAGGTAGGTGAGGACCGTGTCGGGCCCGGCCTCGTAGAGACTGCGGAAGGCGTCGAGCGGCACCTGGTCCTCGTGGTCGGCGAGATCGGCCAGGACCAGCTCGGCCGTCTGGATGGTGCGCACGGCCGCCGAGCACAGGGCCAGGTCCGGCCGGACCAGCCCCGGGGTGTCGAGGAGTCGGCCGGTGGCGGCCAGCCGAGCCCCCAGGGCCGATGCGTCGCGTCGTCCCCGTTCGGTCAGCATGCGGTCCCGGTCACGTCCGCCGGGCGGCGCCTCGGCCGCCTTGGCGTGGCGGAGGATCCAGAGCTGGCGGGAGCCGTCGGTGCGTCGGGGCGGGCATCACCCCATCGTGGCCCACCGGGACCGCCGCCGCGCACGCGCCCCGGACGGTCAGGCGTCGACTTCGCGCCGTCCTTCGAGGGCCCGGCCGAGGGTCAGTTCGTCGGCGTACTCGAGGTCTCCCCCCACCGGGAGTCCGCTGGCGATCCGGGTGACGGTGAGCCCCATCGGCTTCAGCAGGCGGGCCAGGTACATGGCGGTGGCCTCACCCTCCAGGTTCGGGTTGGTGCAGAGGATGACCTCGCTGATCCCCTCGTCGTCGAGCCGGAGGAGCAGCTCCCGGACCCGGAGCTGCTCCGGCCCGATGCCCTCGATGGGGTTCAGTGATCCCTGGAGGACGTGGTACCGGCCGGAGAACTCACCGGTCTTCTCCACCGAGGCGATGTCACGGGGGTCCTCGACCACGCAGATGACCGTGGCGTCGCGCCGGTCGTCGAGGCAGATGGCGCACTCGCCGCCCTCGGCCACGTTGAAGCACCGGGTGCAGAGGGTGATCCGCTCCTTCACGGCGATGATGGCCTCGGCCAGCCGCATGGCGTCCTCGGGGGCCACCTTCAAGAGGTGGAAGGTGATGCGTTGGGCCGACTTGGGGCCGATGCCCGGCAACCGGCCCATCTCGTCGATGAGGGCCTGGAGCGGACCGTTGAAGACGGCCACCTAGACGACCTCCTCGGCACCGGGGAACGCCTGCAGCAGTCGGGCCTCCGCGGAGTTGTCGATCTCCACCACCTCGAGGTTGTCGGCGTCGAAATCGGCCAGGTCCCCGCCGTCGTCGGCCGGCGCCGCGGCGTCGGCGGGCGGGGCGCCCGGGCCTCCGGTCGGCCCTCCGGTCGGTCCCCCGCTCGTCGGCCGCCGGCGGTGGGGCGGACATTCCGTCGACCACCAGGACCAGGGGGACGGGTCGGCCGAACTGGTCGGCCAGGGCGGCCTCGACCTCGGACCGCATGTCCTCGCACCGGTTGCGGTGGATCTCGTTGGGCAGCCCGAACTGGGCCCGCTCCCCGTCGGCCGCGATGAAGCGACCGGCCTGGTAGAGCGCCTTGGCCTTGGGGCGGAGTCGCCCGATGACGTGGTCGCCCCAGGCCTGGACCAGCTGGTCCCGACTGGGGAAGGGTGCCGCCGACGTCGGGACGGTCGACGGCGAGACCTCCGACGGGTGGGCCACCGGCACCGACGAGACCGCCGGATGCTCCTCGACGTCGGCGACGGACCCGGGCGGCGTCGTCGGGTCCACCGGTGCCGGTTCCGGTGGATCCGGACCGCCGTCGAAGGGCACCGAGCGTGGGGCGGGACCCGGTCGGTCCCGGTGGTGGCGGTTCGCCAGCCGCCGCCACCGGGGCGGGGGGCTCGTGCGGCTCCGCCGGCGGGTCCACTACCGGGGTCGCACGGCCGGTGGGCACCGCTGCGGCCCGTGCGGCCAGTGCGGCGCCGGTCGGGGAACCGTTGGCGGTCGGGGTCGGTGCGGGACGCGGCCCGCGTCGCATCCCCGGTGCCGGCCACGGTGGACGCCTCCAGCCGCTCGATGCGGGCCAGGAGGGCGGCCGGTGAATCGTCGGCCTCGGGATGGACCAGGCGCACCAGGGCCACCTCGAGATTGACCCGGGGGTCCGGTGCGTCCCGCATCCCGACCTGGGCCCGGCCGAGATCCTCCATGGCCCGCACCAGGGTGGCCAGGCCCACCCGGGCGGCCTGGGCGGCGAGCACGTCGCGCTCGGCCCCGGCCACGGTGACCAGTTCGGGGGCCACCAGGGCGAGGAACCCCTGGCGCAGGTGGTCGACCAGGTCGACCGTGAGCTGTTGCGGGCTGAACCCCGCGGCGGTCAGGTGGGCCACGGCCACCAGCGCCCGCTCGACGTCCCGCTCGGCCAGGGACTCCACCACCTCGTCGAGTTCCGGCAGGTCGTCGTCGACGGCGTCGGAGGCCGCCACCTGGTCCAGGATCGACAGGGCGTCGCGGGCGGAACCGCGCCCGCGGCGGACGGCGATGTCGAGGGCGTCGTCGCCGACGTCGAGGTGGGCGTCGGTGCGGACCTGGGCGAGCAGCTCGGACAGGGTGTCGGGGCCGAGGAGGCGGAACTCGAAGTGCTGGGTCCGGCTGCGGATGGTCGGCAGGACCTTCTGGGGGTCGGTCGTGGCCAGCACGAAGATGACGTGGGCCGGCGGCTCCTCCAGGGTCTTGAGCAGCGCATTGGACGCGGCCGTGGACAGCATGTGGACCTCGTCGACGATGTAGACCTTCTGGCGGCCCGGAGAGCCGAGGGCGGCCCGGGACACCAGGTCGCGGATGGCGTCGACCCCGTTGTTGGACGCGGCATCGAGCTCGTGGACGTCGAGGGACGTGCCCCTCGTGATCTCGACGCACGAGGAGCAGACCCCGCACGGCTCGCCGTCGTGCAGGTCGGTGCAGTTGAGGGCCTTGGCCAGGATGCGGGCCGTCGAGGTCTTGCCGGTGCCCCGGGGGCCGCTGAACAGGTAGGCGTGGGCCACCCGGCCGTCGCGGACCGCATTGCGCAGGGCGAGCACGACGTGGTCCTGGCCGCGTACCTCGGCGAACGTCGACGGACGGAAGCGCCGGTACAGGGACTGGTAGGGGACTTCCTCGGTCACGTCGGCCACGCCGGGAGCCTACCGGTCGGGTCGGGCCGGGATCTCGGGCCCACGACCCGTCGCCGGTGACCCGGGGGACGGACGGCCCCGGTGGTCGGTGCGGCGGCCAGGTTGGCTGCGGCACACGGCCTTGCCCGCTGAGAGCTGCTGCCTTCCGACCCTGACTCGATTCACGGGAGGACGTTGCGCAGGACCCAGCCGCCGCACCCACCACCGGGGAGACAACGATCCTACCGCCCCCTCCTCCTCCGTCGCCGCCCACTCCCACCGCCCGCGGCGTCCGTCCGCACCGCTCCCGGCCTCGGCGTGCAACGTGCCGGGCGCCCCGACGACCGGAGTAGCCTGTCGGGGCTGTGGACGCCCCGGGTCGACCGGGCGTCCGACGGCACGGAGGCGTGCGAGAGCGGCCGAATCGGCACGATTGGAAATCGTGTGTGGGGAAACTCACCGTGGGTTCAAATCCCACCGCCTCCGCCGCGGGACCCGGACTGCCGGGCCGTCAGGCGACGGCCCGGCGGAACACCCGGGTGGCCCAGGCGAGGACGAGCACGCACAGGGGCACGAGGACGGCGAAGGCCTGCCACACCGCGGTGGTGGCGATGTGGCCGACGGCCAGCGACCGGGCCGCCACCACCAGGTAGTAGAGCGGGTTCAGGTGGGCCAGTGCCCGCAGCCACAGCGGGCCGAGGGAGATCGGCAACAGGACCCCGGCCAGCAGCAGGATCGGCAGATTGATCCCGTTGATGATGGCGGCGAAGGCGCTGATCTCCTTGGTGACCAGGGCGGTGGCCGTCGAGAAGGCACCCATCAGGATGGCCAGGAGCCACAGGAGCACCGCGAGGACGGCGAGCCCGGCCCAGTGCACGTGGAATCCGAAGGCGACGCCGACGGCCACCACGACGGCGTCGAAGACCGTCATCGTCACGATGCCCGACAGGAGCGGCCCGAACAGGATGGCGAACCGGCTGGCCGGGGTGACCCGGAGTCGCTCGATCAGTCCGGACTGCAGTTCGAAGATGGTGCCGAAGCCGGCGCTGGAGCCACTGGCGAACGCCAACAGCGCCAGGATTCCGGGCAGGAAGATCTGCAGCACACCCCCGGTCGGGAACCCCCGGACCCCGGGCAGCTCCTTGAGCAACGGGGTGAAGAGCACCAGGTAGAGGATGGGGGTGGAGAACCCGACGAACAGCCAGACCGGGTTGCGCAGCATCTGGACGGTGTAGCGGTGGAACAGGAGTCCCGTATCCCGGACGGTCTTCATGCCGCCCTCCCTTCGTCGTCGGAGCCGGTGCCGGCGTCGCGGAGCGAACGACCGGTCTGGCGGAGGAACACGTCGTCGAGGGTGGGCTCGCTGAGGCTCACCGACTTGACGCCGATCTGCTCGGCGTCGAGGAGCCGCAGGATCTGGGGCAGGGCGGCCCCGCCGTCCTCGACGTAGAGGCGGACCTGATCGCCCTCCTCGGAGAGTTCCCGCACGTACGGCTGGGACCCGAGCAGCGCGGAGGCCCGGACACCGGCCCCGTCCTCGTTCCGCAGGCTCAGCACCACCGACTCACCGGCCACCTGGCGCTTCAGGTCGCGGGGTGTCCCCTCGATGACGATCTCCCCGTGGTCCATGATGACCAGCCGGTCGCAGAGGGCATCGGCCTCCTCGAGGTAGTGCGTGGTGAGGAAGATCGTCGTGCCCCGGTCGCGCAGGGCGCGGACGTGGTCCCACAGGTTGGCCCGGTTCTGCGGGTCGAGCCCGGTGCTGGGCTCGTCGAGGAACAGGACCTCGGGCTCGTGGACGATGCCGAGGGCGACGTCGAGGCGGCGGCGCTGGCCTCCGGAGTAGGTCTTCACCTTGCGATCGGCGAACTCCGCCAGGTCGAGGATGCCCATCAGCGCCTCGGCCCGGGCACTGACCGTGGGGAGGTCGGCGCCGTAGAGGCGGCCCTGGAGGATCAGGTTCTCGCGTCCGGTGGCCATGTCGTCCGCACCTCCGAGCTGGCTCACGTAGCCGATGCGCTCCCGCACCTTCCCGGGTTGGGCGGCGACGTCGTATCCGGCCACCACGGCCGTGCCGCCGTCGATGGGCAGCAGGGTGGTCAGCATGCGCAGGCTGGTGGTCTTGCCGGCCCCGTTCGGGCCGAGGAAGCCGAAGATCTCCCCGCGCTCCACGTCGATGCTCACCCCCCGGACGGCGTCCACGCTCCCACGGGGGGAACGGAACGACTTCTTCAGATCTCGGGTCGTGATGATGCGGTCCATCAGGGTCGCTCCTCGCGGGTCGGCGGTCATCGGTCGATCGTCTCGTCTGGGCCGGCACCGAGCGGCGGAGGGTTCCAGACGGGTTCGGCCCCGGTGCGGTGGATCTCGGCCCACCAGTCGATCCCCTCCAGTGTCCCGTCGGCCACCTCGCCCGCGAGTCGGCGCACGTAGCCGAGCTCGGCCTCGCGCAGCACGGTTCGGAACTCCTCTTCCACCCAGAACAGGCGCGGCAGGCGCTGCTGTGCCACCAGCGCCTGGAGGGCGGCGGCCTGGGCCAGCTCGGCCTCGAGGCGTTGGGCCCGCTCGTGCAACAGGTCGACCACGTCGTCGGGAGGCAGGGCGGGCAGGAACGAGAGTGCGGCCTCGAAGCTGGTGAAGTCCTTGACCGGCGTGGAGATGAGGTCGGTGAGCCAGTCGTGGGCCTCGATCCGACCCGCGTCGGTGAGGTCGTAGACGGTGCGCTCCGGCAGCCGGCCGGCACGCCTGGTCTCCTGGGGAACGATGAGGCCGCGCTTCTCGAGTGAGGCCACCACGGCGTAGAGGGACCCGTAGTTGAGGCGCACGCTCTCGTGCTTCTGGCGCTGGCGGAGCGTGGTCGCCACCTCGTAGGGGTGCATCGGACGCTCCGACAGGCAGATGAGGACGGCCAGGGCCAGCGGATTGTTGCGGTTGCGGGCGGCCACGGCATCTCCTCGGACTGGATACTCTGGATAGAGTACCCCGGAGCGTGCACTCTGTCCAGACCCCTCCCTCCGGGGCGGGACGGCGGCCGTCGGGCCGGACCGCCGGGTTCCCTGGCCCCGGCACCGGAGTCCCTATGCTCCCGATCATGGGAGCGGACACCACGGCGGGACCCGGGAGCGCGGTGGTCCCACCCGACCCCGCCGGGTACGACCTGGCCATGGGCCTCGCCCTCGAGGAGGCCCGCAGGGCGCTCCCCCACGGCGACGTGCCGGTCGGCGCCGTGGCGATGGTCGAAGGTCGGGTGGTGGCCTCGCGGCACAACGAGCGGGAGCTGACCGGTGACCCGACGGCCCACGCCGAGATCCTGGCCCTGGGCGACGCGGCCGCCGCCCTCGGCGCGTGGCGTCTCTGCGAGGTCACCCTGGTGGTGACGTTGGAGCCGTGCCCCATGTGTGCCGGCGCCCTGGTGGCCGCCCGGGCCGGCGCGGTCGTCTTCGGCGCCACCGACCCCAAGGCCGGTGCGTGCGGCTCCCTCTACAACCTGTGCGCCGACCCCCGGCTGAACCACGAGGTACCGGTGACGGCCGGGGTGCGGGCCGACGAGGCCGCCGCGCTGCTCACCGCGTTCTTCCGCGAGCGTCGCCGGGAGGCGTGACGGACCGACCCGGTCCCGAGGGGCACCGGTAGGCTCCACCCGTCCCACCCTCCGCGCCGTGCGGGGGTGCACACAGGGGGAGTCGGATGGCACGAGATGCGCGCGCTGCAGGTGACGAGGAACGGCCCACCGGGAGAGGTCCTGGCCGTCCGGCGAGGTCGACCGACCCGTACCCGGCGACGGTCAGGTGCTCGTCGAGGTGGCGGCGGCCTCCCTCAACTTCAACGACATCGACCGGTGCCTCGGCAAGCTGGTCTCGGTGCCGACCCCTCCGCCCTACACCCTGGGCATGGACGTCTGCGGCGTGGTGGTCGAGACCGGTGCCGGGACCGAGCAGTGGCTCGGGAAGCGGATCGTGGCCATCACCACCACCGCCCTCGGTGGCATCGCCGAGTACGCGCTGGCCGACAAGGTGTCGGTGTTCGACGCCCCGGACGGCTTGGACGACGCCGAGGCCACCGCCTTCATCATGCCGTTCCACACCTCCCACCTCGCCCTCTTCCGACGGGGACGCCTGACCGCCGGCGAGACCCTGGTGGTGCACTCGGCGGCCAGCGGGCTGGGCACCGCCGGGATCCAGCTGGGCAAGGCGGCGGGCGCCCGGGTGATCGCCGTCGCCGGCGGTCCCGACAAGGGTGCGCTGTGTGCGTCGCTGGGGGCCGATCTGGTGATCGACCACACCACGACCGACTTCGTCGAGGCGGTGCTCGAGGCGACCGATGATGTCGGCGCCGACGTCGTCTACGACCTGACCGGCGGCGACTTCGTCGAGCGCTCGTGGCGGTGCACGGCCCGCGGCGGCCGGTACCTGGCCGTCGGGTTCGCCGACGACGACGAGAACGGGATGACCGGTCGGCCCCTGCGCATGGCGTGCATCGGCAACATCGACCTGGTCGGGGTGATGGTGGCCTGGGTGGACGAGGTCGACCCCGGGATGCGCCGCTTCGGCTTCAACCCCTACGGCCGGGACGTGGCCGACGAGGTGCACGCCGACCTGCTGCGCCTGGTGGCCGACGGCTCGGTCCGGCCCCACGTGGGACGCCGGGTCACCATGGAGGAGGCCGGGGCCGCCCTCGACGACCACCGGGCCCGCCGATCGGTCGGGCGCACGGTGGTCGAGGTCCGCCCCTGAGCCGACACCGTCGACCCGGGGCGGACGTGGATCAGGCTCCCGGAGGGGTCACGTAGGAGTAGTCGCAGCGGAACCCGTGGTCGGGCCCGCTGATCGGTGGGTCGTCGAGGCGCTGCCAGTCCCCGTTGACGACCCGGCCGATCAGGTAGCAGTTGCCCGGCGTCTTGGCCGCCACGTTGTTCGGGCCGATGATGTGCTGGCCGTCGAAGGTGGTGATCTTGCCCAGCTGGGTCAACAGCGACCCGCGGCTGGGGTTCGCGCCGGCTCCCTGCAGGGCCTGGGTGAAGACCTCGGCCGACAGCCACCCGTAGAGGGTGAAGAGGTCGGGGGTGTAGCCCGGCTGGGCCACGTTGACCCAGTGGAGGAAGCTCGCCACCGACGGGACCGCCGAGGCGTCCTGGCCCAGGTAGAGCGTGGTGCTCTGCTGGAGGTAGCTGCCGTTGACCGCGGCCGGGCCGCCCGAGTCGGGCACCAGCTTGTTGGTGTAGGTGGCGGCGCCGAGGATGACGATCGGGTGGAAGTTCTGGGCCGTGAGGGACTTCATCAGGCCCGAGGCGTACGACTCGGCCATCGAGTCCACGAACAGCATCTTGACGCCGGCGTTCTTCATGGCGATGACGTTCTGGTCGAAGTTGGTCTGGGCCACGCCGTAGGTCTGCTCGTAGATGACCTTGTAGCCGACCTTCTCCATGACGTACTTCTCGCCCTCCCAGTCGTGCTGGGCCGAGGGCAGGTCGCCTACCAGCGTGGCCGCCGCGTTGATGTCACTCGGGAACTTCTTCTTGAAGTACTGGAGCGGGCCCTCCTGCCATCCGCCGTTGAGGGGGACCGGCTCGAAGACGTTGGGCAGCTTGCCCGTCGTGGTGTCGAGGACGTTCGACACGTCGGGCATTCCGGGGTTGGCGGCCAGGAGCGTCCCGCCGAAGTTGTCCTCGAGGGAGAAGCTTCCGACCAACGAGAAGTCGTTGTTGATGGCGTTCTGGGTGGCCTGCTTGTTGGTGGCGCCGGTGAAGTTGTCGTCGGCACTGTCGATCTTGATCTGGCGCCCGTTCACGCCGCCGGTCGAGTTGACGTAGTCCAGGTACGCCTGGGTGCCTACGACGGCCCCCTTGAACAGCCCCCCGAGGGAGAGCGTGGACACGTTGCCCACGGTGACCGAATTGGCGGTGACCCCGGTGTGGTCGCTGAAGGCACTGGCCGGGATCGTGGAACTGCCGCCCGATCCACCGCCTCCCGTCGTCGTCGTCGACGTCGAACTGGTGGAACTGCAGGCCATCCCCGTCGAAGCCAACAGCAGGACCATGCCTACGGCGGCCAGCCGCGTCTTCCCGGACATACGTGCCACGAAATCCCCCTGGTTGTCGTCCGCCGCGGCCGGTGCGCACACCCCATCGACCCCGACGGTCTGCTCGGTTGGCCGACTCTAGTGCGCGGACCCCGACCGGGTACGGGTACGTGGTCGGCCGGGGTCCCGTGGCGGTTTCGGGACCCCGGTCCGGCTCCGTTACACTCGCCGGCGGAAGGGTGGCAGAGCGGACTAATGCGCACGCCTCGAAAGCGTGTGAGGTGAAAGCCTCCGGGGGTTCGAATCCCCCCCCTTCCGCTCTGTGCGAGCCCAGGATGTCCTGAACTCACACACCCGCTCGCGCTCGGACCGTGGCGCATGGCTCGTCGCCGAAGGAGTTGCATCGGCCGGTGGTGCCCGCCGTCGATCCGCCCACCCCGATCCGCTCACCCCATCGTCTTGGCTCCGTCGATGCTCTCGCGGATGATGTCGGCGTGACCGGCGTGCTGGGCCGTCTCCGCGATGACGTGCAGCAGGGTGCGTCGGGCCGACCAGCTGGCCCCCGCCTCGAACCAGGGGGCCTCGGGCAGGGGGTGGGAGACGTCCAGTGAGGGGAGGGAGGCCACCAGTTCCTCGGTGCGGCGTGCCACGACCTCGTACCGGGACACCAGGGCGTCGAGGGACTCGCCGTCCATGAGGAAGCCGGCGAGGTGGCGCTCGAAGGCCGCGGCGTCTGCCGGCCCGATGGCGCCGGGTCCGTCCACGATGAAGTTGATCCAGCCCTCCTCCATCAGGGCCACGTGCTTGACGATGCCGCCCAGGCAGAGCTCGCTGGCTGTCGGCCGGAGCCCGGCCTGCTCGTCGGTCATGCCCTGGACGGTCCGGAGCAGGTAGCCGCGGTGGGCGGTGAGGGTGTCGAGGAGGTCTGTCTGCTCCTGGGTCGTCGTCCGGGTGTCGGTGTGCATGGGAACGCCTTTCGTTCGATGGGTCTGCGACCACTATGAACCGAGAAGCGGTCACTTTCTGTCCGCAATGAGGACATACTGGGAATCGTGGCCAATACGAGTTCCCGGACGCTTCGCCTCCTCTCCCTGTTGCAGACCCGCCGGTACTGGCCGGGGGCCGAGCTGGCCCGGCGCCTGGAGGTGTCGGCGCGGACACTGCGCCGCGACGTCGACCGCCTGCGGGAACTGGGGTACCCCGTGGAGGCCCAGCGCGGCATCGACGGTGGCTACCAACTGGCCGCCGGCGCGGCGCTGCCTCCCCTCGTCCTCGACGACGAGGAGGCGGTCGCCCTCGGGGTCGGCCTGCAGACGGCGATCCAGGGGGGTGGCGTCGTCGGGATCGAGGATGCCTCGGTCCGGGCGCTGGCCAAGATCGTGCAGGTGATGCCGGCCCGCCTGCGGCGTCGGGTCGACGCCCTGGCTGCCATGACCGTGTCCGCACCGTGGAGCCAACCGGCCGCCAACATCGACCCGGGTGACCTGACGTCCATCGCCCAGGCGTGCCGGGGCACCGAACGGATCGAGTTCGCCTACACCGCCCGCGACGGGGCCAGGACCGACCGGCGGGTCGAGCCCCATCGGCTGGTCCTGCTCGGTCGACGCTGGTACCTGGTCGCCTGGGACATGGACCGTTCCGACTGGCGCAGCTTCCGGCTCGATCGCCTGACCGGGCCACGGCCCACCGGGGCGCAGTTCCTCCCCCGGGAGCTACCGGCCGATGACGCCGCCGAGTTCGTCCGGAGGGGCATCGACAACCTGCCGACCCGCTACGACGTGGAGGCGGTGGTCCACGCCGACGCGGCCGACGTCCGCTCCCGCATCGGGACGTGGGCCACGATCGAGGACATCGACGGAGCCAGGTGCCGCCTGCGGATGACCACCGATTCGTTGGACTGGGTGCTGATGACCCTCGGCCGGGCGGGCGCCGAATTCGAGGTGGTGTCCCCACCCGCGGTCGTCGACCTCGCCCGCCGGTGGACCGACCGGTTCGGCCGCGCCGTTGATCGGCACGATCGCATGACCGGATCTCACCGGTGCGGCGCGATGCCCGCCCCGGGGGAGACACCGACCTCCCCGGCACGGTCGGCGTCCTTCGGGACCGCTCGGCGAGCGGATCCACCGAGCGACCTCGGGACTAGCGTCTGCGAGCACCTCGGTCCGCGGAGCAGCCCGTTTCCCCCCGAGTCTGCGTGTCCGGGACGGGGAACATGCGCCGGCGAGGATCGCCTTCCGTCCGCGTTCACCTGCCTGGACCTGCCAGCTCGGCGTCCTCCTCGGTGAGGTGGGCGGAGCCGTAGGTCACGTCCTCCAAGCGCGGATGCGACAGACAGTCATGTCCTCGATGGTCTGCACGCGCCTGGTCATCCCTGATCGACCGCCCGACAGGGCACGGACGTGCGCCGTCGGAGTGCGCCACACGGGCCGAGCCACACCCCGCCGTACCAGTGCCCGGTCAATCGACTCCCACGCCGCGCTCAGGCGATCGACGGGGGTCGACCTGCGCCGGCGCCGCCGTACCGCTAGGGCCGCCATGATGGCGACAGGACGACCAGGACGATCGCCGACACCACGAGCACCGTCGACGGGTAGCGCACCGGTGGCCGCCGGTGACGGCGGCAGACGGGATCGTCGGGGTCGGGGTCGTCACCGCCGGAATGGACACGGGCGGTGGACCTGGCATGACCTGTCGGATTGGCGTGTCCGAGTCCGGCGGGACCCAGGACGCCCGGTGGGGTCAGTTCGCCGGAGGGAAGCTGTGGCGTGGGCTCGAACGACACCCACGTCGCTCCGATCAACACCTGTGGCCACGCGTGGGCATCGCTCCCACGGATGACGGTGACCCCGTTGACCGTCCGTCCCGGCGTGAATCCGACGGCGACCCTGGCAGTCAGTCCCGCTTCCCTCGCCAGCACCGCAAAGGCGCCGGCGAACTCCTCGCACGAGCCGGTGCGGGTTCGAGTCAGGAAGGCCACGAGTGGGTCTACGCCGCCGGGCTGAGTGGCGTCGATCTTGTAGTGGAACTCCCCGGAACGGAAGAAGTCGGTCAGGGCTTCCGCCTTGTCGAGTGGGGACGTCTGGCCACCGGTGATCGCCACGGCGAGCGAGCGGACGGACGCGGGGATCGGCCCCAGTGCCGTGTCCCCATTGGACGGGAACGTCGGTCGACGAGGTGTCACTCACCGGAGCCGGCACGACAGCTGTAGCCGTATAGCTGCTCTCCGCGCCGACCGGCGCGGTGGCGACCACTCCCGACGGGGTGACCACCGGTGACACCTCCCCGGACACGTGCACCGTCATCGGTGGGGCCGGCAGGAGCCGCCCGCTGTACGCGGACAAGGTCACACCTGACACGAACACGTGCGTGTCGACCGGAGGGGCGACGGTCGTGGCGGGAGACGACCCGTCCATCAAGTCCCTCGTCGCCGGATCGGGAATCCACCGATTGCCCACGTACGTCGTCAACGTGGCCACCTGCCAGTAGGTGGAGACAGCTGACGTGGCCCGGAAGAGCACGACGTTGGCATCCCTACGCTCCACTCCGGTGAGATCGGTGGCGAGCGACAGGGCCGACGGAGCGACAGCAGGGGCCTCCGGACCCCCGGGTGACGCCCCGCTCGACCCGGCGGCGGCCGACCATCCGACCGTCAGTGCCGCGGCCGCGAGCGAGATGCCGGCGACCGTGGTCGCCGCACGCCGACCAGGGCCGAATTCACCGACGAGCAGGACGAAGCCGCATCCACCCAGCGCGAGGCCGGCGATCGCGGCACTCGTCGACGGCAGGTCGATCGTGGACCAGGCGGCGACGACGACCGCCGGGACCAGGGAGACCGACGGCCAGGTCGTTCCCAGGCTCTCCCGGCCACGGCGACGAGTCCGCCCAGCAGGACGGAGAGGACCACGATGCCCGGGGTGTGGGCCAATGGGAGATCGAAGGATACGAGCAGCCCCCTGGCCGACAGCAGCGATGCGTGGAGTACCCGGAATGCGTGGACGGACGGGAACGCCGAGCCGACCACTGCGTAGAGTCCGCACCACAGGGCACCCGCCGCCACGGCCGCCACGCCGAACACCAGGCCGACGGTCGGTCGACGGGGGAACGCGGCGACCAGCGCGGTCCCGACGGCGGCGGTGACCACGGTGGCCGTGATCACGCCCGTCGCAATTCGGCCGACCGAGTAGGCCGCCACGAGTGACGCCCCGAACATGGCGAATTCTCTCGCCGGGCGGCGACTCATACGACGACCACCCGGGCATCGGGGCCGACCGATGCGAGACGGTCGTCGACGTCATCCGGCGAGCCGGTGCGAGGCAGATGCTGCACCAGCCGCTCGGCTCCGGTCCGGGTCGTGAGTACCACCGCGTCAGCCGGGATCCCGGGAGAGAGGATCGACCTCCGAAGCGCCAGTGGCTGCAGATCCGCCAGAACCAGCCGGGCCTCGGCACGCCCCTGCTCACTCGGGGCGAAGGAGTAGGACCGACCGGAAAGTGCCACCAGGTGCACCGCTCGCGTCGATCGCGTCGTCTCGAGTACGGCCCAGAGGACAGCGGACACCAGCCGTTCGAACTCGACGCGTCGGTGCACGCCGGCCCGGTCGTCGATGACGACGGACACCGAGCCCGTTCCTTCGGCATCGAACTGTCGGACGAACCACGTCCCGTATCGGACCTTCGCCGGCCAGTGGAGGAGACTCAGCCGGTCACCGGCAACGTACGGTCGGATCCCCTGGAGCTCGCCCATGCCGTCGCCGGAGCCCGAGTCCACGGTCAAGGTCGACGTCGATCCGACCGTGGGTGTCGGACTCCCGATCACCAGGCCATCGAGGCGATACGGAACGGGATGGATCACGGCGACCACGACGGGCGTCCGGGGACCCGGCGGCGCCCACCAGGCCGAAGGGGTCATGGGACCACGTCTGTTGCGGTGGGAGCGTGAAGACGCCGCGCCGACCGGTCGGCACCTCCAGGAGGCACGATTCCGTCCGCCCCGGACCAGGGTGCGGGAGGGCCCGGATGGAGGGCACCGACGGGGCGGTCCAGCGCGGCTTCGTGCCCGGGCGGGGATCGGCGCCGGTGGCCTGCCACCTTCCCTCGATGTCGGGGAGGGAGAGCTGGGGAACCTTGGCACCGGTGGACGACCGGTTGGTCACCGAGAGTCTGACCTCCATCGTCGAGCCCGCCTCCACCGCACCCGGCTCGACGTCCGCGTGAAATGCCACGGAAGCGAGCGCGAAGCTCGACCGCCGGAAGGCCACCACGGGGCCCACCACCAGCGGGACACCGAGGGCGACGGCGAGGGGTGCGAGCTCCGGTGTTCCCGTCACCACGGCGGCGACCACCACGGTGACGAGAGTCCCGAGTGCCACGATCCCTCGGGACGTGGGCCGCAGTTTCGACAGGCTCATCCGTCGATCAGTCGAACCGGAGCGGAACGGCGATGGAGGAGGTGACTTCGGCCACCAGGGCCTCTCCCTCTCCACCGGTCACCTCCACGCCGGGATGGAGGAGGAGGCGGTGGGCCAGCGAAGGCACCGCCGCCTCCTGTACGTCGTCCGGTGTGACGAAGCTCCGGCCGGACGCCACCGCGAGAGCGGAGGAGACCCTGGTCAGGGCGAGCGCGGCCCTCGGTGAGGCACCCACCGCCACCAAGGGATGGGCCCTGGTCGACTCGACGAGGTCGAGGATGTAGCCCCGCACGGGCGGGGCGAGATGCACAGCGGCCACAGCGGTCATGAGCTGGCTGAGCTCGTCGGGCGTCACGGAGGGACGCACGTGACGTACCGTGTCGGCGGGATCGGGTCCCGCCAGCATGGCGTCCATCTGCGTTCGGCTCGGGTAGCCGAGCATCAGCCGGACCAGGAACCGGTCCCGCTGGCCATGGGGGAGCGGCGACGTGCCCGTCGCATCGAACGGGTTCTGGGTGGCGAGGACGAAGAACGGCGCCGGGAGGGCGTGGGTTTCGCCGTCGACGCTCACCTGGTGCTCCTCCATCGCCTCGAGGAGGGCGGACTGGGATCTCGGCGAAGCCCGATTGAGCTCGTCGGCCATGAGCACGTTCGTGAAGACCGGTCCGGGTCGGAAGGTCGGCTGCGTGCCGTCCGGCCCGAGCACCGTGGCGCCCACCACGTCGGCCGGGAGAAGGTCGGCCGTGCACTGGAGGCGGTTGAAACCGAGTCCAAGCGTACCGGCCAGTGCCTTGGCCAGCGTGGTCTTGCCGAGACCGGGATGATCCTCGACCAGGAGGTGTCCCCCTGCGGCGACACACGCCACGGCCAGTCGGATGGTCGTGGGAGCGGTGGCGACCACGGACGCGACCGACGATTCCAATGTGAGGAATGTGGCGGTGGCCTGGGCATCCGCCTGTCGGACTGGCCGCCGGTCGTCCGGTTGGGTCATCGTGGGCTCCTGATGTCGTCGAGATCCATGGATCCTGTCCGGGCATCGGGCCCGATCGGGCGGGGCCCAGCGATCCACCGGCTGCTCCGTGAGCGATCAGCCTACGGGTTCCCGATCATCGGATGGGGCCCGGATCCGCCCTACGAAGACCATGCGGTACCTCGGTGATCCACCTGAAAGACTGGAGAGGTGGCCCGTTCCAGGTTCAGATCCGTTCGCTACGACCTGGCCGCCTCGATCGAGGTCGCCAGGTTGGCGGAGTCCGCTGGTGGCACCATCGCACCCGACCTGCTGGCGCCCGCCCTGGGATACAGCGGAACCAACAACGGCGCCTACCTCAGCCGGATCGCCAGTGCCCGCTTGTTCGGCGTCATCACCGGTCGGGGTGCCCGGATCGAGCTGACCGACCGTGGCCGGCAGATCCTGGCCGGCCGGGAACCCGAGTCGTCACGTTCCCGACGTGAGGCATTCCTGGCCGTTCCCCTGTTTCGGGCCGTCGCCGATGCGACCGGTTCAGGAGATGGTTTCCTCCCCGAGGATCTCGCCCGCTGGCTGATCGACGACTTCGGCGAGCCGCACGACAAGGCCAGGTCGGCGGCCGACCAGCTGGTCGCCTCCGCAGGGCAAGCCTGGCTGATACGAAGGAGCGCCGAGGGGAAACTCCAGCTCACGATCGCACTTACCAAGTTTACTCCTGTGGATAACACCCCTTCTCTATTTCGAATCCCTCAGGTAATGTGGCGCAGGGGTACTCGTTCATCGGTAGGAGGAGCAGTCGCCATGGCGGAAGACGGACTCTGGCTCGACGAGGAGCACCCAGCGGGACCCCGAGCAGCCCCGGTCGTGGCGCCGTGCGGGCGTCGTCGGCGCCGCCGCCCTCATCCTGGTCGTGGTGGCCGTACCGGTGGCACTGGTGGCTGGAGGCTCCACCCCGAAGCCCACCGCGGCCCACGACGTGGCCAAGCATCCCCGGCTCGGGAACGGCCAGGCCGAGCACACCGTGCTGTCTGCCCTCAGCGCCACCACCGACAGCGGAAGTTTCGACTTCGCCTACTCCATCTCCAGCACCCCTGCATCGACCAGCACGCCGACCACCACGTCGACGACGGTGTGCCAGGAGGAAAAGGTGCCCGTGCCCACGGGAGCCGCCGATCATCCGAGGTGCCTCCATCGGTGCCAGTGGTGGGGTGGTCATCGTGCATGGGCTCTGCCACCTCGTCCAGCGGCACGAGCTCGTTCAACGCGGACTGGCGCCGTGTCGGTCTCCCCTGTCAACGGAGTGGTCACGGGGCCGATGACTCCTGCATCGGGATCGCTTCCCGCCGGCCTCAAGTGGCAGACCGAGCGGGTCTGCAACGCGCCGGTCGCCGCTCCGAGCCCGCCGGTCCAGGGGAGCGGGGTGATCGACACCAATCCGTTGGCCATGGTGGCATCGGCGAACATCGGCGGCGGCCTGGACGTCGTGGTCAGGGTGAACGGCACCAGCGTCTACGAGGAGGCGACCGGTGACACCGGCCTGGCGCCGTTGGCGTCGGATCAGGGTTCCTCCGGGTCCACCCTTCCCGGGTTCGCCGGCATCACCGAGGGGACACTCGGCGACCGCGAGGGTGCGATGGCCATGATGGGCATGTCCAGCCCGACGGGATACCTGGATCTCATCCAACCCGCCGTCAGCTCCGCCACGCAGACGGGCACCGGAAGTGTGGCTGGCGTAGCCGGTGACGAACTACCAGGTGACCAACGACCTGAGTCAGCTGGCCGGTGCGGCCGGCACGTCGAGCGCCGAGGCGCAGACGATCACGGCGGCACTCGCCACCCTGAAGAGCCAGGGCTACACCACCAACACCGCCATCGTGTCGATCGACGGTGCGGGATTCATCCGCCAGGTCAAGGCGACCGACACCTTTTCCGACGGGGGCTCGGTGACCTTGCTGGCGACCTTCTCGAACTTCGGATGTGCGGGGACGATCCTCATGCCGGGTCAGGCGGGAAGCGGCGTGCCGCCGGCCGGCTGTTCCTCGCCCGCCAGTCCGAACTCCCCGGCCACCACTACCCCGCCGGCCAGCACAGCGCCGACCACGACACCGGGTGGAACCCCCACGACCTCCGTGGTCTCGACCACGACCACCACGACGCCCAGCTCCTCCTCATCGACCGCCGAGCCCGGCTCCGGGACTGCATCGACGACCTCGACGACGCCTCCCGACACGGCAACCTCTGCTCCCTAGGAGGGCAACTCCAGGCGAATCGGACACCGGGTTCGTCGGATGCGGGTCCTGGCACCGGTTCAGGCGCGCCATCCGCTCGCTGGGCCCGGGTCCGATCTCCTCGACGGAGCGGGGACCACATCCATCGGGCGACGCACGCTCGCGCGGCGCGCATCCGGCTGCAGGTCAGGCCGGCAGCGGTGCCGCGGCCGGGGCGGCCTCGACCGCCTCGACGTCGACCTCGGTCCCCAGCCGGGGGACGACCCGGTCGAGCCAGGCCGGCATCCACCAGTTGGCCGGGCCCAGCAGTTCCATGACGGAAGGCACCAGCACCATCCGGACCAGGGTGGCATCGATGAGGATGGCCGACGCCAGTCCCAGGCCGAAGACCTTCAGCACGTGGAGCGGGTCGCCGAACACGAACGACCCGAACACGCAGATCATGATGGCGGCGGCGGCCGTGATGACGCGTGCCGTCTTGGCCAGACCGTCGGCCACGGCCGTCGAGTTGTCACCGCTGAGGCGCCATTCCTCACGGATCCGGGACAACAGGAACACCTCGTAGTCCATCGACAGGCCGAAGAGGATCGTGAACATCATCAACGGGATCCAGGGGTCGATCGGCCCGGTGGCCCCGATCCCGAAGAACCCGCCCAGCCAGCCCCACTGGAACACGGCCACGATCACGCCGTAGGCGGCGCCGACCGACAGCAGGTTCACCAGCACGGCCTTGACCGGGATGGCCAACGAGCGGAAGACGGCCATCAGCAGCAGGAACGACAGCAGCAGCACCGTTCCGATGACCCAGGGCAGCCGATTGGACAGGTAGGTGGCGGCATCGACCGATCCCGCCGTCTCCCCGCCCACGTAGGCCCGCACCCCGGTGCCGCCCGTGGAGGCCGGGACGACCTCGTCTCGCAGGGTGTGCACCAGCGCATGGGTCTGGGCGGCCTGTGGTGCGGTGGTCGGGTACGCCACGATCAGGGCCGCCGTGCCGGACGGGTTGAACTGGACCGGTGTGGCGAAGGCGATGCCCGGAGTGGCGCGCAGCTTGGCGTCGAGCTGTTCGACCGTCCCCTTCTGGCCCTCCGGCACCGTGGCGGCCACGATCAACGGACCGTTGAAGCCCGGTCCGAACCCGGTGGCCAGGGCGTCGAACGCCTGACGGGTGGTGGTCGAGGCCGGGTCGTTGCCGGCATCGGTGAACGCCTGGCGCATGGAGAACATGGGCAGGGCCAGGCAGAGGAGCACGGCCACCGCAGCCAGGGCGAAGACCAACGGATGGCGTTGGACGCTGCGGCTCCAGCGGAACCAGTAGCCGCGCTCGTCGGGCTCGGCCCCACTCTGCAACAGGCGCCTGATGGCCAGCTTGTCGATGGCCAGGCCGGAGAAGCCCAGCATGGCCGGCAGCAGCGTGGTAGCGGCCAGCATGACGAGCAGCACCGCGGCGATCGCCCCGATGGCCAGGCCCCGCATGAAGGGGAGCTGGAGGATGAAGAGGCCGCAAAGCGAGAGGATGACCGTGGTCCCGGCGAACACCACGGCCCGGCCGGACGTGGCGAGCGAGATGGCCACCGCGCCGCGTGGGTCCCGGCCCTCGGCCAGACCCGTTCTATAGCGGGTGACCACGAAAAGGGCATAGTCGATGCCGACGCCGAGCCCGATCATGGCCATGATCTCGGGTGCGAACACCGGGGTGGTCACCACATGGGAGAGCAGGTCGAGCACGGCGAAGGCCACGGCGATGCCGAACAGGGCCGTGATGATGGGCAGGCCCATGGCCACCACGGAGCCGAAGGCCAGCAGCATGATGATGATGGCCGCCAGGACACCGATGCCCTCGCTCGGCCCGGGCTTGGCCCCGGCCACCAGTCCGATGGCCTCACCCCCCAGGGCCACGTGGTAGCCCGGTGCCCCGAAGGACTGGGCGGTGTCGACCACCTTCTGGACGGCACCGGTCGGCAAGGTGCCGGCCGACTGGTCGAAGTTGATGCGGATGTAGCCGATGTGCCCGTTCTTGGAGATCTGGGCCGCACCCTGCGGGCTGAACGGGCTGGTCACCGAGGACACGTGGGCCAGTGGTGCCAGCGCGGCGGCCACCCTGTCCGTCCGCTCCCGATTGGCCGGGTCGGTGAAGGGGGCCGTGGTGGTCACGACCACCTGGGCCGGGCTGCCCGAGAAGGACGGGAACTGGGAGTTCAGGATCTGCTGGGCCGACTGGGTCCCGCCGGACAGGTTGTTCGAGAAGTTGCTGCCGGCCGACTGGGCCAGCACGTTGACGGCCACCAGGCCGACGATCCAGGCCACCAGCACCCACCAGCGGTGGTCGTGGCACCACCCGGCCAGCCGGGCGAGGACGCTGTCCTGGGCGGGCTTGGACTCGGGAACGGGACGGGACGTCGTCCCGGGACGCTGCTCGGTCGTGGTCACTCCTGGGCCTCCTGGGGTGAGGTGTGCGCCGGGTGGGGTCGGGGTTCCGACCCCGTTCTACCCGGAGTGACCGCCAGACCACTCGACCTCGGACGGATCGACCGCAATGCGGGTGCTCAGTCGACGGCCTCGGGACGGAGCATGGGGAAGAGGATCACGTCCCGGATGGCCTCGACCTCGGCCAGGAGCATGATCAGCCGGTCGATGCCGATGCCGATGCCGGCGGTGGGCGGCAGTCCGTACTGGAGGGACCGCACGAAGGCCTGGTCGGCCGGGTGGGCCTCGTCGTCGCCGCGTGACTTGGCTGCGGCCGACACCTCGAAGCGCTCCGCCTGCTCCTCGGGGATGTTGAGCTCGCTGTAGCCGTTGGCGAACTCCCGGCCCACGATGCACAGCTCGAAGCGGTCGGCCATGGACGGGTCGTCGACGGTGTGGCGGGCGAGCGGGGACACCTCGACCGGAAAGCCGCAGACGAAGACAGGAGTGGTGAGCTCGGGCAGCAGGACCTGGTCGTAGAGCTCGAAGACGAGCTTGCCGGGACCCCACTCGGGGAGTGGGGTGATCCCGTGCGCTTCGCACACCGCCCGCAACCCGTCGACCGTGTCGGTCGGATGGACCCGGACGCCCAGACGCTCCTCCAGCAGGTCGAGCAGCGCCAGACGCGGCCATGGCGGGGTGAGGTCGATCTCGTCGTCGCCGAAGGCCACGGTGAACCGGCCGATGGCGGCCCGGGCGGCCCCCGTCACCAGGGCCTCCGTCAGGTCCATGGCGTCGCCCACGTCGCCGAAGGCCCGGTAGGCCTCGAGGGCGGTGAACTCCGGACTGTGCCGGGTGCTGATGCCCTCGTTGCGGAAGTTGCGGGCGATCTCGAACACGCGCTCGTAGCCGCCGACGACCAGTCGCTTGAGGAACAGCTCCGGCGCGATGCGGAGGTAGAGCTCGATGTCGAGTGCGTTCGAGTGGGTGAGGAACGGGCGGGCGATGGCCCCGCCGGCCTGGAGTTGGAGGATGGGGGTCTCCACCTCGACGAAGTGCTCCGCCTCCATGTGGCGGCGCATGGCGGCGATGGCCTTGAACCGGATGTCGAACACCCGGCGGCTGTCCGGGTTGGCCAGCAGGTCGACCTCCCGCTGACGGTAGCGGGTGTCGGTCTCGGTCAGGCCGTGCCACTTGTCCGGCAGCGGGCGCAGCGCCTTGGCCAGCAGCCACAGCTCGGTGGCGTCGACCGACAGCTCGCCCCGACGGGAGGTGATCACCTCGCCGGCGGCCCCGACCCAGTCCCCGAGGTCGACCGCATCGAGCACGGCGGCGGCCTGCTCGGTGAGGGAGGCCGCCTGCAGCAGGAGCTGGATCGAGCCCGAGGCGTCGGACAGGGTGACGAAGGCGAGCTTGCCGTGGTCCCGCACGGCGGTGACCCGTCCGGCCAGTCGGACGTGCTCACCGGTGCGGACGTCGGCGTCGAGGCCGGCGTGGCGCTCGTGGAGGTCGTCGGCCATCGCCGTGCGGTCGAAACGCGTCGGGTAGGGGTCGATGCCCAGGTCGATCAAGGCCCCGCGCTTCTTGCGCCGCTCGTCGATGAGGGCATCGATCGTCGGGGCGCCCGACTCGTCGGACGGCTGCTCGTTCTCGTTGGTCACGGCGGGGTCTGCTTTCTGGGGATCCCGGCGATGGGGACGGACCCGCACCGGAGCCGCCATCTTAGGAGACACGCTCCCCCGCCCCCGGCCCCGGCTCCCACCTGTTCCTCCTCGTCCGACCCGGCGGCACCCGTGCCCGTCCGAGGTGCCTATGCTTCGGTCGCGCCCCTAGCTCAACGGTGGAGCACCGGATTCTTAATCCGGAGGTTGGGTGGTTCGAGTCCCCCGGGGCGCACGTTGATCAAGGCTTGCGTCTGATCCGCACCGATCGGCCCGGACGACAGCGCTACCGATCTGGCCTGTCCGAGTTCCGCACTGATCGCCATCGTGGCTTCGTCCTCCGAGCGTCAGAACGCCGGTCCGCCCTCGACCGGACGATCGTCGGTCAGCGGTAGATGTTCACCGACTCGTCCAGGCCCATGAGGCTCGGATCGGCGCGGCCGGTCGAGACCAGGATGAAGGTCATCGGGTCGCCGGAGATGGCCTGACCACCTCCGGAGACGAGGAACTCCTCCAGCCCGTCGAGGCGCAGCGTGGCCGGAGGCCACCCCTGGTCGGTCAGGATCTGCGCGATGTGCGACACCGAGGGCAGCAGTCCGTCACCCAGCACCGTCGCGCGGTCGGCGGCCTGCCGGATGTCGTCGGCGTGCAGGAACGTGTCGAACCACAGCGATTCGAGCCCCTGGCCGAGTGTGCCCGGCGTCCCCGGCGGGCCCGGAGCGTCCCACGCCTCGTCGTCGAATGCGGCGGCCAACGCGCCGGCGGCCTCGGTGGCGGCGTCGAGCTCGTCGGCCAGTTCGTCCGGCCCACGACCGCGCCGCTCGCGCACCTGCCGATCGGTCACCTCCGGCGTGCCGAGCCCTTCGAGTCGGAGCTGGCTCACATCGGCGATCTGGCCGACCACATGGCCGGCGACGTCAGCGGCACTCCACCCCTGGCAGCGACTGGGCGCCTGCCACTCGTCGGCCGAGAGGCTGCGGAGCAACCCGGAGAAGGCCCCGTACTCCTCGATCATCCCTGGCACCACCACGGTCCGTCCGAGCGTCATTCCGATCCTCCTGGCCCATCGAGCGATGTAGCATTCTCTTGGCATGTAACTTACATGCAATGTACATGTATGGTCAAGACCGATCCCGGATCCCGGCGAACACAGGCACAGCGGTCTGAGTCGACCCGGGCCGCGCTGCTCGAGGCCGGGCGCCGACTCTTCTCCGAGCTCGGCTACGCCCGATCCGGACAGGAGGCCATCGTGTCCGCAGCCGGCGTCACCCGCGGCGCCCTGCAGCACCACTTCGGCACGAAGCAGGCGCTGTTCATCGCCGTGTACGAGGAAGTCGAGCGCGACGTGGTGTCCGCGGTGGCGGAGGCGGCCATGGAGGTGGGTCCCGATCGTCCGCTCGAGATGCTGCGCTCCGGTTGCCAGGCCTATCTCGACGCGGTGCTCGACCCGACCGTCCGACGCATCTGCGCGGTCGACGGGCCGGCCGTGGTGCCGACCGACGTCCGCCAGGAGATCACCGACCGGTACGCCATGGGACTGGTGCGCGAGGCGGTCGTGCACGCCGTGCAGATCGGCGAGCTCCACGACACCCCCACGGAGCCACTCGCCCGGATGCTCCTCGCCGGGGTGATCGCGGCGGCGGAGTACGTGGCCACGGCGCCCGATCCGGTGGTGGCGCGGGCCGAGGCCGGGGCCACGGTGGACCTGCTGCTGGCCAACCTGGAGCGGTGAGGTCCACTCCGGGCGGCAGTCAGGACACGGGCGTGGGAGGCGTCGTCGGGGCGTCGGGAGGGATCCACCCCGGCGGGGTCCACTCCGGCGCCCGGGGAGTCGGCACGGCGTCGCCCGCGGGCTCACCGGGTGCGCCGACCGGTTGTGGCCACGGGGGGGTGGTGGGTCGGCCCGCCGAGGCCGCCCGGCGCGACGGGGCCAGCAGTGCCGAACCGAGCAGGACGCCGGCGATGATGAAGAAGGCGGCGGCTTCACCGATCGAGAGGACGGTGGCGACGCTCGACCTGAGGTAGACGCCGGCTACGACCCCTTCGACGGCGCCGACCACGACCAGGGCGGCACCGGCCACGAGGAGCCGGTAGACCGGTCCCAGCCTCAGCATGGCGGCGAGCAGCAGGGCCACACCCACTCCGCCGAAGCCGACACCCACCAGGATCGCGGCGACGGCATTGTTCACCGGGGTGAAGTCGAACCACGTGGTGCTGTAGACGTCCTCGTAGACGAATCCCAGATACGTGACGCCGGCCACGAGCAGCGGTGCCAGGGGGACGTGACCGCCGGGGGCGACCCGATGCTTGCCGTACAGGGCGGCGACGATCAGGATCGAGGTGCCGATGGTGAGGTCGGCCAGCGCCAGGACGATCTGCAGTGCGTTGTACGCGGAGTCCGACCAGAGGTTCGCCTGGGCGAAGGTGGACACCGCGTCAGCCAGCGCCACGGTGGCGGCAGCTGCCCCGCCGATGACCAGCACGATGCGGTCTGCCCGGGGACCGACCGGGTCGGGCGTCGCCCAGATCGCTCCGCAGATGGCGGTGACCGCCAGGAACGCCCATGCGGCACTGAGGATGTACATCCCGGCCTGCCAGGCGGCATCGGTTCCCGAGTCCGAGGAGGCCCCGAAGTACAGGCTGCTCACCGAAGCGAGGACCGCGGCCGTGCAGAGCAACGCCAGACCCCACGGTCGCCGCAGGGGACCGAGCATGCCGGACCGCCCCCGGGTGGGCACGGATGCAGGCGGATCCCGGGTCGGATCGAGCACCGTCATGACCCGGTGCAGGCGGCGATCAGCGCGATGGCCAGGGCAAGCAAGCCGATGCCCATCCCGACCCAGCCGAGAACGATCCCGGCTACGGCCAGGCCGTGACCACCTTCGTTGCGTTCCCGGATCTGGATCATGGCGACATACCCGAACACCAGCGCCAGGACCGAGCCGATCCAGTAGATCCAGAGGATCCCGAGCACCAGCGACGCCACCGCCAGGCCGTTCGTCGCCGGTGGGGCGAAGGTGGCGTAGGGGACGGTGGGCCACACCACGAACGGGCCCGATCCCGGTCCCGGGGCGTAGCCCATCGGTGGCGACGCCGGTGGTGGCGCCCACTCCGGCGGGTACCACCGCCCGTCACTGGCCAACCACCAATTGGCATCCGGCGGGCCTTGGCTCATGAGCACCTTTCCGAAGCACACGCGAGGCGCGGACTCGACCTCCCCCGCCCTCGCCTGTCTCCACTCGTGTCGCTTCCGCAGGTCAATGTACTCAACCACCCATCGCGGAGTGGACCCCCGATGGCGTCCACACGGCCCTTCCGCACCCGGGCCCTGAGGGTGCCCCGCCGCGACCCGGACGGGTGCGGCCCTGGCCTCCGCACCAACCGGTGCTACCGGCGGGAACGGCGGATTTCGTGCCGCACCAGGCGTGGCTCCGCCGGGAGTCAAGATCGTCGCCAGATCTGACGACAAGAGATCCATGCCTTCGCCCGGTCCCGAGTCCTTGCCCACCACGGCTGGCCGGACCCGCGCCAACTGCCCCGCTGCACCGGTCGACCGGTCGGCACCCGTCGACGGGGGCCGATGATGGCCGGGCACCTGTACGCACTGGGGGCGTGGTCGTTCCGACGCCGCCGGGTGGTCATGGTGGCCTGGCTGCTGGTGCTGCTCACCGTGGGCGTCCTGTCCCACGTGTTCGCCCAGCCCCCGAGCACGCAGTTCACCATCCCCGGGACCCAGTCCCAGGAAGCGATCGACCTCCTCAATCAGAAGTTCCCGGCCGCCGCGGGAGCCTCGGCACGGATCGTCTTCGCGGCACCGGCCGGACAGCGCCTGACCGAGCCACGACTCCAGGCCGCCATCGAGGCCACCCTGGCCCGCACCAAGGCTGCCGGCCAGGTCGAGGCGGTGACCGATCCCTTCACCCTGGGCACCGTCTCCAAGGACGGGAGGATCGCCTACGCCGACGCCATCTACTCCGTTCCCGTGGCCGACATCTCCGACCGTTCCAAGGCGGCACTCGAGCAGAGCGCCGAGCCGGCACGTGCCGCAGGGATCACCGTGGCCTTCGGCGGGGGTGTGGTCCCGCCGCCCGGCTCCAAGAGCTCCGAGGGTCTCGGCATCCTGATCGCCTACCTGGTCCTGACCATCACGTTCGGCGCCCTGCTCGCAGCAGGACTCCCGCTGGTCACGGCGATCATCGGCGTGCTCATCGGGATCCTGGGCGTCAACGCACTGGGAGCGGTCGTCGACCTCTCGGCCACCGCTCCCATCCTCGCCACCATGATCGGGTTGGCGGTGGGCATCGACTACGCACTGTTCATCCTCCACCGGTACCGGGAGAACCTGTCCAAGGGGTTCGACCACGCCGAAGCCGCCGCCCGTGCCACCGCCACCGCGGGATCGGCCGTCATCTTCGCCGGGCTCACCGTGGTGATCGCCCTGACCGGCCTGTCCGTGGTCAACATCCCCTTCCTCACCGTCATGGGCCTGGCCGCGGCCGGAACCGTCGTCATCGCCGTGTCGATCGCCATCACGCTGCTCCCGGCGCTGATGGGATTCGCCGGCACGAAGATCACGGCCCCGCGGGCACGGGTGCACGCCACGGCCCCGCTGGTCCCGCCGTACGCCTCGGCCAGCCTCCGGTGGGCCCGGGTCGTCACGGGCCATCCCCTGGCGATCATCGCCGGCGGGCTCATCGCCGTGCTCGTCATCGCCTCACCGGTGCTCGACATGCGCCTCGGACTTCCCGACGCCGGGTCCCAACCGGCCGGGACCACGGCCCGGACCGCCTACGACCTCTTGAGCAAGGGCTTCGGTCCCGGCTTCAACGGTCCCCTGCTGGTCGTGGTCGACGCTCCCAACTCGGCGAGCCCCACCAAGGTGGCGGAAGCGACCGTGGCCGGGCTCAGGAGCCTGGCCGACGTCCAAGCGGTCTCGTTCCCGGTGCAGAACACGGCCAAGGACGTGACCATCGTCAGCGTGACACCGAAGAGCGGACCGACGGCAGTCGCCACCAGTGACCTCGTCAACCACATCCGGACGGAGGCGGCCAAGATCCAGGCGGCCACGCGGCATACGGGTGCTGGTCACCGGCCAGACCGCCGTCAATCTCGACGTGTCCGCCAAACTCCTCGACGTGTTGCCGATCTATCTCCTGGTCGTCGTGGGACTGGCCCTCGTCCTGCTGCTGCTGGTCTTCCGCTCGCTCCTCGTGCCACTGAAGGCCGTGGTCGGATTCCTGCTCAGCATCGCCGCGGCGTTCGGCGTGGTCGTGTTCATCTTCGAGCAGGGCCACCTGAACGGACTCTTCGGCGTCACCGATCCGGGACCGATCGTGAGCTTCCTCCCCATCCTGTTGGTCGGTGTCCTGTTCGGACTCGCCATGGACTACGAGGTGTTCCTGGTCATCCGCATGCGCGAGAGCTACGTCCACGGCGTCGAGGCCCACGACGCTGTCCGCGAGGGATTCGACGAGAGCGGCCGGGTGGTCGTGGCCGCCGCACTGATCATGATCTCCGTCTTCGGAAGCTTCGTCCTGACCAACGACCTGGTCACCAAGTCGATCGGCCTGGCCCTGGCGGTGGGGGTGGCCATCGACGCATTCCTGGTGCGCATGACCCTCGTCCCCGCGGTGATGGCGTTGGCCGGCCGTCGAGCCTGGTGGCTCCCGACCTGGTTGGATCGGATCCTCCCCCGTCTCGACCTCGAGGGAACGAAGCTCGACACCCCGATCGAACCCACCGGGGCCGCCGAGCCACGCGTCGACGCCCTCGTGTAGGCATCCGGACGACCGGGGGTTCCTGATGGAGCTCCGCGGATTCCGGGATCGCACACCGATTCGTCCCCCGTGCGCCTCTCCGGCCGAGGGCCCAGTCCCCGGCCCAGGGGTAGATCTCCGGGTGGTCCACCCCGCCGGCGCAACCACTGCGCCGTGGAATCCTCGCCCGACTACGGTCGGCCCATGCCACTGAGTCGACGCCAGCTGCTGGGCGGCGCCCTGGTCGGAGCGTCGGCCGCGCTCGCCGGGTGCAGCAGCAGTTCGGGCTCGTCCCCGACGTCCCGGGCCCCGTCGGTCGCACTCCGCCAGCCGGGGTCGCTCCCCTTCCCCGGTCGACCGGTCGGTGTCGACCAACTCCCGCAGATCGACCACATCGTCGTGGTGATGATGGAGAACCACTCCTTCGACAACGTCCTCGGGCTCATCGGCCGGGGGGACGGATTCGCCGTGGACCGACACGGCCGGCCGACGGCCACCAATCCCGACGGGCACGGCAATCTGGTCCGCTCCTTCCACATGCCCACCGAGTGTCAGACCCGCGGGATCGGCAACGACTGGCGCGTGACCCACGAGGCGTACAACCACGGGTTGCTCGACGGCTTCGTCACGAGCACGTCGGCCGAGTCCATGGGATACCTGACCAAGGACGACCTCCCCTTCACCTGCGGACTGGCCGGCACCTTCCCCATCGCGGACCGATACTTCTGCTCGGCCATGGCCCAGACCGACCCCAACCGGCGCTTCCTCATCGCCGGGACGTCACTCGGTCTCATCGACGACACGTTCCCGCCGGGGCTCCCCCCCAACGGCGTCATCTTCGAGCAGCTCAACAAGTACGGCATCACCTGGAAGGACTACTACTCGTCGCTGCCGACCCTCGGCGTGTTCCTCCCCTTGCTGACGGTCCCGTCCCTCCGTGTCCGGTCTCGCCGGGATCGACCGCTTCTACGCCGACGCAGCCGCGGGAACGCTCCCGTCCTTCAGCCTGGTGGAGCCGAACTACGAGAAGCAGTCCGAGGAGGATCCCCAGGACGTGCAGTTCGGCGACCAGTTCCTGGGCGAAGGTCGTCAACGCCGTCATGTCCGGTCCCGGCTGGCCGTCGACCATGCTGATCTGGACCTACGACGAGCACGGCGGCTACTACGACCACGTCGCCCCTCCGGCCGCCGTGACCCCGGACGACATCCCTCCGACCCTCGGCCCCGCGGACCCACCGGGCGCCTTCGACCGGTACGGCTTCCGTGTGCCCGCCGGCGTCGTCAGCCCCTTCGCCCGCCGCGACTTCGTCTCCCACACGGTCTACGACCACACGTCGATCCTGAAGACCGTGGAGGAGAAGTGGAACCTCCCCGCCCTCACGCGGCGCGACGCCAACGCCACCAGCCTGTTCGCCATGGTGGACCTCGGGTCCGAGCCCGCGTTCCTCGACCCCGCCCGTCCTCCCGGCGCCGGCCGACCCGAACGCCAAGGACGCCTGCCTGACCACCGGGGCCGGCGTCATCCCCCCGCCGTCGGCGGTCGAGCCGGCCTGAGCGGGATCGGGTCGGGGCGGTCTTCGCCGAACTCGAGGCGACGGCACCGGACGACGTCAGCTACCCCGTACTCCGCCTGGCCGACGACCTGTTCCTCCACGTGTCCTTCCACGACCGTGGTGAGGACGAGGCCATCCCATCTCGTCGACCGTGGCGTTCGCCCGGGTCAGCCCGGAGGGGTCGGGTCCGCTTCGGAGGCGACCCGGCCGGCCAGCCACCGTTGGAGCCCGGCTGCGTTCGAGTGCACCCCGTTCATCACCTCGAGCTTCTCGCGGTGCTCCTCGGGCACCCCGTCGAGGTCGGAGGCGAACGCCGTCGTGAGGGCGGCGGCGATGTCCCGTCCGTCGCGGTACGCCGGCCTCGGCCACGTCGGCCCATCGACGGAGCGTGCCGTCGGCCTCGTCGAGCACGTCGAGCGGGTCGGCCAGCAGGCCGTAGTGGGCGAGGGCCAGCCCGGTCGGACGCCGCTCGGCGAACCGCCGCAGCGAGTGGAGGGCCTGGTCGAGGTCGAAGTCGGGCGGCGGGGTCGACGGTCGCAGCACGCCGGCGTCCGGCAGCTTCACCCCGACGGCATCCCCGGCGAACAGCGTGCCGCTCCAGTTGTCGTGGAGGGCCAGGTGGTGCTTGGCGTGACCGGGCGAGTCGACGGCGGTCAGGAACCGGTTGGCGCTCACCCGGATCTCCTCGCCGTCCTCCAGGATGTGGATGCGCTCGGCGGGGGTCGGATCGAGCCGCCCGTAGAGGGAGTCGAGGAGGGGACCGTAGACGCGGGCGGCCGAGTCGACGAGCTTGGTCGGGTCGGCCAGGTGGCGGGCGCCCTTCGGGTGGACGTAGACGGTGGCCTTCGGGAAGGCCCGGGCCACGTCGCCCACACCGCCCGGCATGGTCGAGGTGGATGTGGGTGACGACCACGCCGGCCAGGTCGTCCGGGCCGAGGCCGAGGCGGTCGAGGTGGGCGAGCAGGGCCGGAACCGAGCTCTGGCTGCCCGTCTCCACCAGGACCGGTGCATCGCCCTCGATGAGGTAGCCGGCGGTGACCCGCTCCCAGCCGCCGAGCAGGGTGTCGAGTTCGAGGACCCCTTCGGCGATGCGGGTCCCGGTGGGCGGCGGTGCCGGATCCTCGGGATCGAAGGGATGGCCGTGGTGGTGGCCCTCCGGGCCGGTGGCTGGCCGCTCACCGCCCCGTCACCTCGCCCGCTTGACGGCCTTCTTGCGGGAGCCACCCGCTTGGCCGGGGCCCGCCCGGCCGCCGACCCGGTCGCCGTCGCCTTCCTGGCCGGGGTCTTCTTGGCCGGGGCCTTCTTGGTCGGCGGGGCCTTCTTGGTGGGCGGGCCGGGGCCTTCTTGGCCGGGGCCTTCTTGGTGGGGACCGTCGTGGCCGTCGCCTTCCTGGCCGGGGCCTTCTTGGTGGCGCCCCGCGGCCTGACGGTCGTCGACGTCCGGACGGTCACCGGCTCGGCGGCCGGCCGTGTCGGTCGCCTTGCGGGCGGCACGCCCCGACCGGCGGCCGGCCGGGTGCTCCCCGCCACCCGGGACGTCGGGCGGTCCCGGTTCGGTCGGGCACCCTCGGTGATCAGCGCGCGCAGTTCGCCGACGCCGGAGCCGGCTTCATGTGCATGCGGGACATACCGGCGGGACGGACCCCGCCCATGGCCTGGCGGGCCAGACCCAGGAACACGTGGTCGGCGGACGGCTTGCTGTGGCCGGAGATCTTGGCCGCCGAGTTGACCAGTGACACGTGGGAGAAGGCCTGGGGGAAGTTGCCCACCAGGCGCCCGGCCACCGGGTCGTACTCCTCGGCCAGCAGTCCGAGATCGTTGCGGAGGTCGAGCAGCCGTTCGAGGAGCTCGCGGGCGTCGTGCTCCCGACCGAGGAGCGAGAGGCAGTCGGCCAGCCAGAACGAGCAGGCCAGGAAGGCGCCTTCCCGGCCGGTCAGGCCGTCCACCTCGCCGGTGTCGGCCGTCCGGTAGCGGAGGACGAAGTCCCCTTCCACCAGCTCCCGCTCGATGGCCTCGATCGTGCCCCGCATGCGGGGGTCCGTCGCCGGGAGGAACCCGACCAGCGGGATCATCAGCAGGCTGGCGTCCAGTTCGTCCGACCCGTAGTACTGGGTGAAGCAGCCCCGGGCGGCGTTGAAGCCCCGGTCGCACACCTCGTCGTGGATCTCCTGGCGGATCACCTTCCACCGGTCGAGTGGCCCGTCGACGCCGTACTCCTCCACCGTCTTGATGGCCCGGTCGATGGCCACCCAGGCCATGACCTTGGAGTGGGTGAAGTGGCGGCGGGGGCCCCGCACCTCCCAGATGCCGTCGTCCGGCTCCCGCCATCCGGTCTCCAGGAACTCCATCAGCGAGCGCTGCAGCTCCCACGCCGGACCGCCGTCGGGATCGTCCGGGCTGGGCCGACTCGTAGAGGGCCGACATCACCTCGCCGTAGACGTCGAGCTGGAACTGCCCGGCCGCGGCGTTGCCGATGCGGACCGGACGCGATCCTTCGTAGCCCGGCAGCCAGTCGACCTCCCACTCGTCGAGCCGCCGCTCGCCCCCGGCCCCGTACATGATCTGCATCTGGGAGGGGTCCCCCGCCGTCGCCCGCAGGAGCCAGCTCCGCCAGGCCATCGCCTCCTGGTAGAAGCCGCCACGCATGAGCGACTCGAGGGTCAAGCGTGGCGTCGCGCAGCCAGCAGAACCGGTAGTCCCAGTTGCGGCCGCCGCCCAGCGCCTCGGGCAGCGAGGTGGTGGCGGCGGCCACGATCCCCCCGGTGGGCTCGTAGGTGAGGGCCTTCAAGGTGATCAACGACCGCACCACCGCGTCGCGGTACTCGCCGTCATACGTGCACTGGGCGACCCACTCCTCCCACCACTGCTCGGTGTCGGCGATGGCGTACACGGCGTCGACCGGCCGTGGCGGCGCGTCCGTCGCCGGGTACCACGAGAGGGAGAACGGGACGGTCTGGCCCTCGGACACGGTGAACTCGGCCACCGTCGACAGGTCGGACCCGTGGGTCCGGACCGTCGTCCACAGCGACAGGGCGTCGGGACCGGCGACCGCGGTCAGCGTGCCGTCCGTCCGCCGCACCCAGGGGACCACCTGGCCGTAGCCGAAGCGGATGGTCAGCTGCATCTCCATGGTGACCGTGCCCCGTACGCCCTCGACCAGGCGGACCACTTCGGGATGCTGCTGGCGGATCGGCATGCAGTCGATGATCCGGACCGTCCCCTCGTCGGTGACGAACTCCGACTCGAGCACGAGTGTGTCGCCCCGGTAGTGCCGGTGGGTCGCCCGTTCCACGCCCTTCGGGGCGATCCGCCACGACCCGTGGTCCTCGGTGCCGAGCAGCTTGGCGAAGCACGACCCCGGAGTCGAACCGTGGCAGGCAGAGCCAGTCGATCGAGCCGTCACGACCGACCAGCGCCACCGTGTGCAGGTCGCCGATGATCCCGTAGTCCTCGATGGGGAGCGCCATGTCCCCTGTCTAGCCCGACCGACCCGCCCCGGCGGTCCCCGACGGGCCCGGACGGGTGTCGCCCCGGGGTCAGGCCGGTGCGCAGCCGCCGGTGGAGACCGGCTGGACGGTGCCCTCGGCCCGGGCCAACCGGGGCAGCACGTCGGGTGAGGTCAGGGCGTACCCGATGGACGGGTCGACGGTCGAGCGCGAGAACACCACGCCGATCACCTGCCCGTCCGGCAGGACCGACGGCCCACCCGAGTTGCCCGGCCTGCACCAGTGCGTCGAGCTCGTAGACGTTGCGCACGGTGAGGCCGCGACCGTAGATGTCCCGACCCTGCGCCTCGAAGGCGGCCATCACCCCGGCCGCGTCCACCGTGAACGGCCCGCCCCCCGGGAAGCCCAGCACCGCGCCCTGGGTGCCCCGGCCCACGGGCGCGGGGTCGAGGCGGAGCGTCGGGGCCTTCAGCCCGTCGACCCGCAGCACGGCCAGGTCGAACGACGGGTCGAACAGCACCACCTCGGTGGCCCGCACGGTGGTGCCGACCTGCACCCGCGGCTGGGCGATGCCGGCCACCACGTGGGCGTTGGTCACCACCAGGCCCGGGGCCGCCACGAACCCCGACCCCTCCTGGAGGACCCCGCACCCGTACCCCTCGACCTTGACGGTGGACCGGCCCGGCGGCCAGGGCGGCGCGGCGCAGCTGCGCGTCCGACGGCAGGGGGACCGGTCGGGCCGACGCCGGCGCCAGGGCGGCCAGGACCGGTGGGAACCCTTCGGCGGTCAGGAATCCCTGCGCCTGCGAGAAGACCGACGGAGGGGCCGGCAGCACGCCGTTGAGTGAGTTGATGATCCGGGACTGGAGGATGGCCGTGTCGAGCGCCGCCGACGAGCTGTTGACCATGGTGCTGGCCAGGAGCCACACCGTCACCAGTGCGGCCACCACCGCCACCCCCACCCCCAGGACGGCGTCGATGGAGCGGGCCGGTCCCCGTCTGCACCCGGCTGGTCAGCGTCCCGCCGAGGATCCGTCCCGCCATCCCGAAGCTGAAGGCCACCAACAGCATGGTGGTGAGGGCCACCGCCGTCCGGGCCGTCGGCGAGTGGGCCCACCGCACCGTCTCCGAAGCCAGCAGGGCCCCGACGTAGAGGCCTGCGAAGAACCCGGCGATGGCGCACACCTGGACCACGGCGCCCACCCGTGCCCCCTGGTAGGCGGCGGCCAGCGCCGTCACGATGACCACCACGTCGACGACGTTCACGACTCGCCCCGACCGTGGGACGGCCCCGGGCACCGCACGGGGAGGAGTGTGGCCACCACGGGTAGTCACGGTAGACGGCGCCGGCCGCGGCGGGCCGTCATCACCGGGCCCTCCGGCCGTCCGTGGCACAATCTCGGACAGTCGGAGCGCCCGCGTCCGCGTTGCCGGGCGTCCACCGAGCCGGCGGGAGAGGCAAGAGCGGTGCCCGGCAAGCGATCCCCCATCCCTTCCACGCGTCGCTCGCTGGCCGTGGTGGCGGCCGCCGTGGCCCTCGGTGCCACGACGGCGTGCGGCGGGACCACGGGTCCGCCGGTCGTCCGGTTCCGCCACCGGACCCGTCGGCATCCCTCGGACCCTGGCAGGGCGCCCTGACCACGACCACGCTCCCGGCACCCGGTCCAGACGCTGCGGGCCGTCGCCTGCGCCACCGCCCAGCGGTGCTGGGCCGTCGGGTCGCACCCTGGCCACCTCGTCGGCGCCCGCCGGACCCGCGCTCGTGGCCACCACCGACGGGGGTGCCACCTGGACCGTCCTGACCCTCCCCCCGACGGTCGGCTACCTCTCCGGTATCGCCTGCACCTCGACCCGGTCCTGCACCGCGGTGGGCCAGGTCGGCGTGACCGGCGTCGGCCCGGGTGCCGTCCTCACCACCACCAACGGCGGACCACCTGGGTCCTGCAGGCGGTGCCCGGCCGGCACCACCGACGTCACCGCCGTCGACTGCCGAGCCGCCGGGCGGTGCACGGCACTGGGCGTCGTCTCCGGGCGTGGTGACGACCCTCGTCCCGTCGCCCGCCGGGCACCTGGGTGGCGCGCGGGCCGACTGCCGGCGCCGGCCTCGGTCGCCACCGGCGCTGTCGTGCACCGACGCCACCCACTGCTGGGCCACCGCCGCCCAGTCGGTCGACGTCGGCCACGTGATCGGCGTCATCGACGTGACGTCCGACGGGGGGACGACCTGGGCGCCCCAGCACGTCCCGGTCGGGACCGGAGCACTCCAGGGCATCGACTGCACACCGGGCACCGACGCGACCAGGCCGCGGCCGGCGCCGGCGCCTCCTGCACCGCGGTCGGCACCACGGCCACCGTGCTCGGCGGTGCCCGGACCGGCCAGGGTGTCGTCCTGACGTCGGCCAACGGCGGCGGAAGGTGGACCGTCGGCCCCGGTCACCACCGACCTCGGCCGACCTGCTCGGCGTGTCGTGCGCCGCCGGGCCCGTGCGTGGCCGTCGGGACGACGGCGGCCACCGCGCCCCAGGCCGGGGTGGTGGTCCTGGCCGCCACCGCCGGCACCTCGGGCGGCATCTGGCGCCGGGCCGTGGCCGCGCCCGTCGCCCTGCCCGCTCACCGCGGTGGCGTGCGTGTCGCTGTCCGCCTGCGTGATGGTCGGCGAGTCGGTCACCGCCCATCTGGCCGCCGGCTGACCCCGCGGTCCCGGGAGACCCCTGCGGTGGGGGCCCGCCCGGGCTCCCCGACGCCGTATCCCCGGGGAGCAGGGGTCGCGCCGATAGCCTCCCGACGATGGGAGCCCGCCCCGCCACCACTCCCGTGGTCCCGCTCCGCCGTGCCGGTCGTCCGCCGACGGGGCCGACGACCACCTCGGCCTTCGGGGTCGGCCGGCGCGAGGGGCACGACGCCTCCGGCTTCTACGCCCGCTTCCCCCCTCCCCGCCTGTCCGACGACGACGCCGTGGCCCGCCCGACCGCGCTCGACTCGGTCTGGGTCGGCGACGCCCGGGACATGGACGCCCACGGCTCGGTGGCCGACGGGTCGGTGGCCCTGGTCGTCACCTCACCCCCCTACTTCGCGGGCAAGGAGTACGAGCAGGCCATGGGCGTCGGCCACGTCCCGGCCGACTTCGCCGACTACCTGGGCATGCTCCGCGACGTCTTCGCCCAGTGCTTCGCCAAGTTGGAGCCGGGGGGCCGGATCGCCGTCAACGTGGCCAACCTCGGCCGCAAGCCCTACCGTTCGCTGTCCGCCGACGTCGTCACCCTCCTGGAAGGGCTCGGCTACCTGCTGCGGGGCGAGATCGTCTGGCAGAAGAGCCATGCCGCCGGCGGCTCCTGCGCCTGGGGCACCTACCAGCGGCCCGGCAATCCCGTCCTGCGCGACGTGTCCGAGCGCATCGTGGTGGCCTCCAAGGGCCGCTTCGACCGCGCCGTCCCGGCCGACGAGCGGGCCCGGGCCGGCCTCCCCCACGAGGGCACCATGACCATGGACGAGTTCGTGGACGCCACCACCGACGTGTGGGACCTGCCCGCCGAATCGGCCACCCGGGTCGGCCATCCGGCGCCCTTTCCGGTCGAGCTGCCCCGCCGGCTGATCGAGCTCTACACCTATCGGGGGGACCTGGTCCTCGACCCCTTCATGGGGTCGGGCTCGACGGCCGTGGCCGCCGTCCGCACCGAGCGCCACTTCGTGGGCTTCGACACCGACCCCGACTACGTGGCCCTGGCCGAACGGCGGGCGGCCGAGGAGCGGGCCGCCGCCACCGGGGGTCGACATCGGGTCACGGTCGCCCCCACGCGGACGGTCGCCGCCGTGGTGGACGCAACGCCCCAGGATCGGGCGGTCGCCCAGGGGGCGAAGGCCCGGGACCTGGCCGAGCAGGCCCTGGCCGACGCCGGATTCACCGAGGTCGAGGTGGCCCCGGGCCTGTCCGACCTGGGGGTGTCCGTCGACTACCGGGCCCGCGACGCCGGCGGCCGTACGTGGCTCTTCCTCCTCGACCGGGGCGTACTCGGCCACCCGGCCCGGCCTCCGGCGGCCCGACGTGCTGTGGCGGGCCCTGGGGGTGGCGTCCGTGCTCCACGAGGCCCGGTCGGCCGAGCCCGGTCGCCGCGATCTGGGGCCACTGGTCGTCCTGACCACCGACACCCCTCCGGCCCGCAGCGCGGGCGGACGGGCGCTGCGGGCGGTGACGGGAGGCGGCCTGCCGGTCCACGACGTGTGTGCGCTGCTCGACCCGGAGGCCGCCGTCCGCCTGGCCGCGGCGGGATCGGGCGCCGCCTCCGGTTGACGGGGACCCGGCGATGAACGACCTCCCGAGCGCGACCCGGTGAGCGATCCGCGAGGCACTCCGTCGGACGGGCAACCGGACGGGCCGCCGGATGGGCAGCCGCCGGGCACCACGGACTGGGACGGCGAGGCCTACCAGCGTCGCTTCGACGAGCTGGCCGCCTCCGGCGTGCACGTCCACGGCGAGGCCGACTTCGTCGACCGCTTCGCCCCGTCCTCGGTGCTCGACGCCGGCTGCGGTACCGGGCGGGTGGCCGCCGAGTTGGCGGGGCGCGGCTACGACGTGGTCGGGATCGACCGGGACGCGTCGATGATCGCCACGGCCCGCACCCTGGCTCCCGACGTCGACTTCCGGGTCGTCGACGTGGCCGACGCCCACCTCGGGCGCACCTTCCCCCTCGTCCTGATGGCCGGGAACGTGCCGCTGTTCACCCCCGAGGGCACCCAGGCCGCCCTGGTCGCCGGCTGCGCCCGGCACCTGGCCCCGGGTGGCCGGCTGGTGGCCGGATTCCAACTGGGCCGGGGCTACGGCCTCGACCGGTACGACGCCGACTGCGCGACGGCCGGGCTCGAGCTGGAGCTCCGGTACGCGACCTGGGACGCCGACCAGTTCGACCCGGCCGGCGACTACGCCGTCTCCGTCCACCGCCTCCCCACCTGAGCCACCGTCCCGGTCGTCCGGACGCCGGGGCCGGGTCCCCGTCGGGTGGCCACGGTGGCCGGTCCAGACGTGCAGGCCGCGCGGCCGACGTCTGCGAACATGGTCCGGTCGGGCCACCAGAACGGAACACCATGCGCAATCCCATGTTCGTCTACGACGAGAAGCTCACCGACCTGGTCTTCGACTACTGCCGGTGGCGGCTCTCCCTCGACCCGGTCCCCCTCGACTACGGCGGGGCCATCCACGAGTCACTGGCCGCCGGCCTCGAAGGGCTGATGACCCCCGGAGGCGTCGATCCGGCCGCGGTCATGGAGCTGTTCGACAAGACCCTGGCCACCGCCGTGGTGTCGGTCGACAGCCCGCGGTTCCTGGCCTTCATCCCGGCCGCACCCACCAAGGCGGCCCTGCTGTTCGACATGGTGGTGGCCTGCTCGTCCCTGCACGGCACGTCGTGGATCGAGGCGGCCGGCCCGGTGGCCGCCGAGAACCAGGCGCTACGGGTGCTCGCCGACCTGGCCGGACTGCCCGAGGGGGCCGGGGGCTGCTTCGTGGCCGGTGGGTCGGCCGGCAATCTGTCGGGGCTGATGGTCGGCCGCGACACCGCCGCGTACCGGATGGGCGACGCCGCCCCCGAACACCCGGTGGTGGCCATCAGCGAGGAGGCCCACTCGTCGGTGGGCAAGGCCCTCCGCGTCCTCGGCGTCGAGCCGCTCCTGGTCCCCTGCGAGGACCACCGGCTGACCGGCCAGGCCCTGCGGGCGGCGTTGGCCGCCGACCCCCGGGGGGACGACGTGGTCGCCGTGGTGGCCACCGGTGGCACCACCAACGCCGGCATCATCGACGACCTGAACGGCGTGGCCGACGTGGCCGAGGAGCACAAGCTCTGGTACCACGTGGACGGGGCCTACGGCTGTGCCGCCCTGTTCGCCCCGTCCATCCGCGCCCGGTTCGACGGCATCGAACGGGTCGACTCGTTCGTGGTCGACCCCCACAAGTGGCTGTTCGCCCCGTTCGACTGCGCCGCACTCCTCTACCGGGAGCCGCGGCTGGCCAAGGCCGTCCACTCCCAGGACGCCTCCTACCTCGACGTCATGCACAAGGACACCCCCGAGGAGTGGAACCCCAGCGACTACGCCTACCACCTGACCCGGCGGGCCCGGGGCATGCCCCTGTGGTTCTCGCTCGCCGTCAACGGGACCGACGCCTACCGCGACGCCATCGAGACGGTGCTCACCACGACCCAGGAGGTGGCCGACCTCGTCGAGTCGCTCCCCCAGCTCGAGCTGGTGCGGCGACCCGAGCTCTCGGTGGTGCTCTTCCGGCGGACCGGCTGGGGGAAGGCCGAGTACGAGGCCTGGTCGGACCACCTCCTGGCCGAGCAGACCGGCTTCGTCATGCACACCACCTGGGAGGGGGAGCCGGTCGGTCGGCTGGCCCTCCTGCACCCCGACACCGGCATCGGGCTGATCGCCGAGATCCTGTCGTCCACGGCCTGAGGTCGACCCGGTACCGCTGATCCGGACGTGCCCGTCCGGCGGCTCCGGTCAGGCGGGCGCCGTGGCGGCCCCGGCCACGGATCCGGACCAGGTGAAGCCCAGGGCCCCGGCGGCGAAGCCCATGGCCACCCGGAGGGCGAAGGCCGGGCCGACCGCCGGGTCGCCGAGGGCCACCTGCACGGCCAGGCCGTCGAGCAGGGCGAGCAGGGCGATGGCGAACTCGGTCGGGTCGGTGGCTCCGAACGTCCCTTCGGCCTGGCCGTCGGCGACCGCCCGGGCGATGGCGCTGCGCCACCGGCCGTCGAACTCCTCCCGCACCCGGGCCACCTCGCGGTGGCGCAGGGACCGGGCCCACAGGTCGATCCACAGGGTCCACGGGTCGGGGAACTCGTCGTCGGGGAGCGGGAGGCAGATCCACGAGACGATCTCCTCGAGCCGGCCCACCGCGTCGGGGACGGCCCGCATGCGCCGGACGCCCTGCTCGAACCAACGGTCCTCGGCCAGGCGGATGGCTTCGGTCAGCAGGTTGTCCTTGGTCTGGAAGTAGTAGATGACCAGCGCCGGGCTGGTTCCGGCCCGCTCCGCCACGTCGGCGATCCGGGAGTCGGTGAACCCCCGCTCGGCGATCACGTGCAGCGCCGCCCGCAACAGGTCGTCGCGTCGGCTGTCCGCAGGTGCCGGCGGGCCGGCGGACACGTCCGTCCCGAGATGATCGAGTGCCATGGACACCACTCCTCTTCCGCTCTGGCCCGGTCGGTGCTCGACCCTGGCCGTCTGGTGCCCCAGCCCGGACGCCCCGCCGGGGTCCGCGCTCGACACGGTATCAGCGGGCGGCGATCACGGCCCACGTGGGCCGGGAGCCGGACGGGCGGCCGTGCCACACTGTGGCCCGATCGACCGGACGACCAGACAGGAGCGCGACATGGCGAGCGAAGTACGCGGGGTGGTGGCCCTCGCCCAGGGCCGACCGGTGGCGGTGGTGACCATCATGGTGCCCGACCCGGGGCCGGGCGAGGCCGTGGTGCGGATCCAGGCCTGCGGGGTGTGCCACACCGACCTCCACTACCGGGAGGGCGGCATCAACGACGAATTCCCCTTCCTGCTCGGCCACGAGGCGGCCGGCGTCGTCGAGGCGGTGGGGCCCGACGTGACCACCGTTGCACCCGGTGACTTCGTGGTCCTCAACTGGCGGGCGGTGTGCGGCGACTGCCGGTCGTGCCGCCGGGGTCGACCGCAGTACTGCTTCGCCACCCACAACGCCACCCAGAAGATGACCCTCGCCGACGGCACGCCCTTGTCACCCGCCCTCGGCATCGGGGCATTCGCCGAGAAGACGCTGGTGGCCGCCGGCCAGTGCACCCGGGTCGACCCGTCGGCCCGGCCCGAGGCCGTCGGCCTGCTCGGCTGCGGCGTGATGGCCGGCCTGGGGGCGGCCCTGTTGACCGGTGAGGTCGGCATGGGTGACTCGGTGGCCGTGTTCGGCTGCGGCGGGGTGGGCTGCGCGGCGGTGGCCGGGGCGAAGCTGGCGGGCGCGTCGACCATCATCGCTGTCGACCTCGATCCCCGGAAGCTGGCACTGGCCGCCGAGTTCGGTGCCACCCACGGGGTCGACGCCTCGACCGAGGACGTCGTGGCCGCGGTGCAGGCCCTGACCGGCGGCAACGGGGCCGACGTGTGCATCGAGGCGGTCGGGAACCCGAAGGTGCTGGAGCAGGCGTTCTACGCCCGGGACCTGGCCGGCACGGTGGTGCAGGTCGGCGTGCCCACACCCGAGATGCGCATCGACCTGCCCATGATCGACTTCTTCGGACGGGGCGGGCAGCTCAAGCCCTCGTGGTACGGGGACTGCCTGCCGAGCCGTGACTTCCCGATGCTGGTCGACCTCTACCTGCAGGGCCGACTCGATCTCGACCGCTTCGTCAGCGAGACCATCGGGCTCGACGACGTCGAGGAGGCCTTCCACCGCATGGAGCGCGGCGAAGTGCTGCGGTCGGTCGTGGTCATCTGATGATCGGGCGCGTGGTGACCTCGGGGATCTTCTCCCTCGACGGAGCCGACTTCGAGGTCGACAACAACGTCTGGGTCGTGGGGGACGAGCGCGAGGTGGTGGTGGTCGACGCCGCCCACGACCACCGGCCCATCGCCGAGGTGGTCGGTGACCGACGCACCCTCGCCATCATCGCCACCCACGGCCACAACGACCACGTCAACGCCGCCGTCGCCCTGGCCCAGGCCCTCGACGCCCCGGTCTGGCTCCATCCGGCCGACCGGATGCTGTGGGACGTGGTCCATCCCGGGCGGGCCCCCGACGCCGACCTGGCGGACGGACAGGTCATCCGGGTGGGCGGGGTGTCGCTGACGGTGCTGGCCACACCGGGCCACTCGCCCGGTGGCGTGTGCCTCCACGACGCGGCGGGCGAGGTCGTGTTCACCGGGGACACGCTGTTCCGGGGCGGGCCGGGCGCCACCGGCCGGAGCTTCTCGGACTACGGCACCATCGTCGACTCGATCCGGGACCGCCTGCTGGTGCTGCCCCCGCAGACCCGGGTGCTCACCGGTCACGGCGACGAGACGACCATCGGCGACGAGTCTCCGCAGCTGGCCGTGTGGGAGGCCGCCCGCTGAGCGACGGGCGGCCGTGCCCGGCGGGTCGGCTCAGAGGTAGCCCTTGGCGATGTCCTCGATCCACCAGGCCGGGGCCCCGTTCATCAGGGTGGACAGGTCCCAGTAGTCCCACCAGCGGATGATCGAGCCGTCGCGCAGCTCCTGGACGGAGACGAAGGGAAGGGTGACCTCCTCGCCCGTGTGCCAGTGCCAGGTCTCGGCGTGCTCGGTCACCACCGTGTCGCCCTCGGCCACCATCAGGCGCAGCTCGTGCTCGTAGCCGGAGATCTTCTCGAGGCCGAGCCGCAGGCGGGCGACCACCTGGTCCGGGCCCCGGGCGATGTCGTCGGCGGGCGAGGGCACGTCGGTGTACTCGCTGTCCTCGGTGAAGAACGAGGCGATGTCGTCCCAGTCGCGGGCGTACAGCGCGGCCCAGAACTGCTGGACCCGTTCCTTGTTGGCGGCGGCGTCGGTCATGGGCGCCATGTTGGCACGCCCACCGCGCCCGGGCACGGGACGAGAAGGGCCGAACGGCCCTGCCGGGGGCCCACCCCTCCGCCCGTACGATGGGGGTCCGGCAGAGCGCCGGCACCATGGAGGACCCGAATGACCGACGGCACCAAGCTGGACGCACACCACCGCAAGACGGTGGAGAAGCTCTTCACCCACCCGACCAGCCACAACATCCAGTGGCACGACGTGTTGTCGCTGCTCCAGGCCGTGGCCGAGGTGGAGGAGACCCACGAGGGCCGGTTCCGGGTGACCCTCGGCGGCGAGACCCAGACCTTCGTGTCCCCCCGGGGCCCGGACGTCGACACCCAGCAGGTCGTCGACCTCCGCCGCATGCTCAAAGAGGCCGGGTACGACCCGGCCTGACCGCCCCTACTGCTGGGACGACCCCCGCTTGATGATCCCGTCCCGTCGGGCCGCGAAGGCCGCCGGGTCGAACCGCTCCTTCATCCACCGGCGCGAGGCACGGGCCTCCTCCCGGTAGTCCTCGTCGTCGCCCCGATGGCCGAGCGTCCGGTACATCGCCCGGAGCGCGCCGATGGTGGCCCGGTCGGACTCGGCGATCGTCCCGGCCAGCGCCAGCGCGCGGGGCAGGAGCTCGTCGTGGGGCACCACCTCGTTGACCAGGCCCCACGCGCACGCGGTCGGCCGCATCGACGAAGTCGCCGGTCAGCGACATCTGACGGGCCCGGTTCACCCCGACGAGCTGCGGGAGCCGGATGGTCATCCCCCCGGCGGGCAGGACCCCGACCCGGGCGTGGGTGTCGGCGAAGGTCGCCCGGTCCGAGGCGATGAGGAAGTCGCACCCCAGGGCCAGCTCCAGCCCGCCGGTCACCGCCGGCCCGTTGATGGCCCCGATGCAGGGCGTGGTGGTGTCGGGGGTGAGACCGCGACGTACGCTCCGCAGAGCCGGGTCACCTCCCGCCCGGGGGGCGGCGGCCACGTCGTCGTACGTCTTGGCCAGGTCGGTCAGGTCGAGTCCGGCACAGAAGGCGGGGTCCCGTCCGGTCAGCACCACCGCCCCCACGTCGGGGTCAGCGTCGGCGTCGGCCAGGGCGTCGGCCAGCGAGGCGATCATGGCCCCGGTCAGGGCGTTGCGGGACCCGGGTCGGTCGAGGACGACGAGCGTGACGGAGCCGTGGCGTTCGGTGGTGATCACGCCCCCCTCTCTACCACCGGCGGGGGCCCGTCGACCGCTGCGCTGGCATGATGAGGCGGACCGACGGGCCCGAGCGCGAAGGGGAGAGGCCGTGACCACCCGCACCACCGCCGTCCCCGACGCCCACCGCCGTGGGTGACGAGATGCTCGCCCTGCTGACCCGCACCGCCCACGACTCGTTCGCCCTCGGCCTCGACCGGCCGGGCGTCGAGTGGCTGGTCATGGAGACCGACGGCAGCCTGACCGGCGCCGACGGGGACGGGGTCCCCTGGCCCGAGGCCCGGCCCGACGTGGCCTGGGGGACGTCCGACCTCTTCCGGGAAGGGGCGCCCGTGGCCGCCTTCTTCCGCTTCCTGGTCGACTGCCCGTCCCTGCGGTGGTTCCAGTCACCGGCCGCCGGCTACGAGTCCGAGCCCTTCCGGCTCCTGGCCGACCGCGGGGTCCGGGTGTGCAACGCCCACGTCAACAGCCTGCCCATCGCCGAGTTCGTCCTGCGGGCCGTGCTCGACGAGTTCCAGGCGGCGGCGGAGTGGCGGCGACAGGCCGAGACCTTCGAGTGGCGGATCCACGACTGGCGCGAGGTGGCCGGCTCGACGTGGTTGGTGGTGGGCCTGGGGCACATCGGGAGCGCGGTGTCCACACGGGCCCGCGCCCTCGGGGCCGAGGTCATCGGGTGCCGCCGCACCCCCTCGCCCGAGGACCCGGCGGACCGGATGGTCACCCCGGACCGGCTGGGCGAGGTGATCGGCGAGGCCGATGTGGTGGTGCTCAGCGCTCCGGCCGCGCCGGGCGGCCGTCGGCTGGTCGACGCCGGGTTCCTGGCCGCCATGAAGCCGGCCGCCGTCCTCGTCAACGTGGGGCGCGGCAGTCTCGTCGACGAGGAGGCCCTCCTCGCCGCCCTCGACTCGGGCACGCCCTCGGCCGCCGTCCTCGACGTGTTCGACACCGAGCCGCTCCCCCCGGACCACCCGTTCTGGACCCACCCCCGGGTGCGCGTGACCCCCCACAATGCAGCCGGAGGCTTCGGGCGCCTGCAGCGCCAGGCCGACCTGTTCGGGGCCAACCTGGAGCGGTGGCTGGCCGGCCAGCCGCTCGAACACGACGTGACCGAAGCCATCAAGGAGCACCACCGATGACCTATGCCGCCCTGCCCGACGCCCCGTCCTGGTTCACCCGGGCCCTGGCCGTGCCCCGGGGGGACCTGGTGGTCGACGTGGCCGGCTGCCCCATCCACGCCCTCACCTTCGGCACCCCGGGCACCCGGGGGCTGGTCTTCGTCCACGGCGGCGGGGCCCACGCCCACTGGTGGACCCACGTGGCCGCCACCTTCGCCGACGAGTTCCGGGTGGTGTGTGTCGACCTGTCGGGCCACGGCGACAGCGGGCACCGTCCGGCGTACTCGCTCGAGCTGTGGACCGACGAGGTCATGGCCGTGGCCGACGCCGGGAACATCGCCGGTCCCCCGGTGGTGGTCGGCCACTCGATGGGCGGCTTCGTGACCATCGGCACCGCCGCCCGGCACGGCGACGCCGTCAGCGGGGCCATCGTGTGCGACTCGCCGGTCACCGAGCCGGACCCCGAGATCGCCTCCTACCGGCTGAAGGAGGCGTTCGGCCGGCCCCGGGTCTACCCGACGCTGGAGGACGCCTTCGCCCACTTCCGCACGGTGCCGGCCCAGGACCACTACCTCGACTACGTCATGGACTTCGTGGCCCACCACTCGGTGAAGCCGACGGAGGGCGGCTACCAGTGGAAGTTCGACCGTGACGTCTTCGCCCAGTTCGGCGGCGGCCTGCGCAGCGTGGCCCTCCCCTACCTGTCCCGGGTCCGGTGCCGCTTCGCCCTGCTGCGGTCCGAGCACGGCCTGGTCACCAGGGACATCGGGCGGTTCATGTACGACGAGCTCGGCCGGGTCACGCCGGTCATCGAGATCCCCGAGGCGGGCCACCACGCCATGCTCGACCAGCCCCTCATCCTGTTGACCGCGTTGCGCACGCTGCTCGCCGACTGGGACCACTCCGAACCCCGCCAACGGGACTGAGCGAGGTCCCGGCCGCCGTACCCTCCCGTGCGGGCGGTGAGGGGACGTCCCGCCGCCCTGGTGACGGCCGCGGACTAGCGGGACCGCCACAGGATGCGCCGGTGGGGCAGGTCCATGGGCCCGACGTAGACGTCCCCCCGGGGGACGAACCCGAGTCCGGTGTAGAACCCGAGGGCACCGACCCGGGCGGCCGCCCACACGGCGAGTCCGGCCTCCGCCGCCCGCTCCTGCACCCCGGCCACCAGGCACCGGCCGATGCCACGTCCCTGGTGGCCGGGCTCGACGGCCATGAGGGCCAGTCGGAGGGTGGCGAAGCCCGGCCACGGGTCGACGACCACCGTGACCCCGCCCACCACGGTCCCGTCAGGGGCGGTGACACCCAGGTGGAGCGAGGAGGGCTCGCCGTCGAAGGGATAGGACGCGGGGAGGTCCGTCCGCCCGTCGCGCAGGACGGACCGGCGCAGGTCCACCAGGCGGGAGCCGTCGATCTCGGCGAGGGTCCCTCCCGGGGTGTCGGTCGGCGGACGGGTCCGCCACCACGGTGCCGACGCGTGCGCGGGGCCGGTGGGGGTCATGGCTCCAGCGTAGGGAGACCGGGGCCTGCCGGGCACCACGCCGGCCGCTGGGTAGCATCGGCCCGTCGGATCGGGCCACCCGGTCCACCGTCGGAGCGATCGTCACACGAGTCGGGAGCAGACATGAGCGAGCCGGACACCCGGGGCACCATCTTCATCGACCCCGTCCTCTATGCGGACCAGGAGGCGTGGCACGCCGCCGCGGCCGAGCTGCGGGCCGACGCGCCGGTCCTGCGGGTCGAGGTCGAGGGCTACACCCCGTTCTGGGCCGTCACCCGCCACGAGGACGTGTTCGCCGTCTCCCGGGACAACGAGCACTTCCTCAACACCCGCAACTCGGTGCTCGGCCCGGATGCCCAGTTCGCCTTCCTGAAGTCGATCGGGATCGAGGGCGAGACCCTCATCCACATGGACGGGGACGAGCACCGCGACCACCGCAACGTGGCCAACGACTGGTTCCGGCCCCGGGCGGTGGCCCAGCGCCAGGCCTCGATCGAGGCCATCGCCGACGAGTTCGTCGACAAGTTCCGCCAGTTGGACGGGACCTGTGACTTCGCCCAGGACATCGCCGTCCCCTACACCCTGCGGGTGATCATGGGCATCTTCGGGATCCCCCAGGAGGACGAGGCGACCATGCTCAAGCTCACCCAGGGGATCTTCGGCGCGGCCGACCCGGAGTACCTCGGTGACCTGAGCGATCCCATGGCCCTGCTGACCGACACCATCGCCCAGTTCGAGCGGTACTTCGACGGGCTGACCGAGGACCGGCGGGCCCATCCGACCGACGACCTGGCCACGGTCATCGCCACCAGCGAGGTCAACGGCTGCCCCATGGACGGCAACGCGCGCCTCTGGTACTACACCATCGTCGCCACCGCCGGGCACGACACCACGTCCTTCGCCCTGTCCGGCGGCCTCGAGGCCCTCCTCCGCCACCCGGACCAGGTCGCCCTGCTCCAGCAGCGCCCCGACCTGGTGAACAACGCGGTCGACGAGATGATCCGGTGGACCTCCCCGGTCCGCCACTTCCTGCGCTACCTCACCCGGCCGGCCACCCTGTCCGGCGTGGAGATCCCCGAGGGCGACCGACTCCTGCTCTCCTACCCGTCGGCCAACCGCGACGAGCGGATGTTCGACGAGCCCATGGCCTTCGACGCGGCCCGACCCAATGCCAACCGGATGATCGCCTTCGGTGGCGGCGAGCACTTCTGCCTGGGATCGACCTTCGCCCGCCGCGAGCTGCGCACCATCCTGCCGAGGCTGCTGGACGCCGTCGACACCATCGAGGTGGACGGGCAGCCCGAATGGGCCCAGGCCAACTTCGTGGGCGGGGTCAAGCACCTGCCGGTGTCCGCCACCTTCCGCTAGTGCCACATCCGGCATCATCTGCTCGGCTCCGGTGCCGCACTTGCCGAGGCGGGGCTGGCCCACCCGGCACTCGTCGTCGCGGGCGGCCTGTCCGGGTGGCAGCTTGAGACCCGATCGGGCCTGGTGCACCCGCGCCCAGGAGTGCCATCGTGTCCGGTGGATGGATCACTAGGGGGAGGGGCGATGTCCAGCGCCGATGAGATCCGAGACGGTCAGCGAGCGACGTGGGCCGGGCTCTCTGCCGGCTGGGAGAAGTGGGATTCGGTCATCATGGAGCAGCTGGGCCCGATCGGTGCCGCGATGATCGGGAGCCTCCACATCGCCGAACACCAGCAGCATCTCGATATTGCCGCAGGCACGGGCGAACCGGGACTGAGTATCGCGAGACTGTCGCCACGTGGACGCGTCGTCCTGACGGACCTCGCAGCCGAGATGCTGGAGGTGGCTTCGCGAAGAGCCAGGGCACAGGGGATCGCCAACATCGAGACGACGGTGTGCAGCGCCGACGACCTGCCGTTCAACGACGGCACGTTCGACAGCGTCTCGGTGCGCTTCGGGTACATGTTCTTCCCCGACATGACCAAGGCGACGGCCGAGTTCGCGCGGGTGCTCAAGCCGGGCGGACGGGTCTGCTCGTCGGTGTGGGTCAAGCCTGAGGAGAATCCGTGGACGACGATCGCCATGCGGGCGATCGCGACCGAGGTGGTGGTGGCACCACCCGACCCGGACGGGCCGAACATGTACCGGTGCGCCGCGCCGGGTACCGTGAGTGCCCTGTACGAGGGCGCAGGGCTGCGCGACGTTGCCGAATGGGACGTCGGCGTCGAACTCGTGACGCGATCGCCGGCGCAGTACTGGGAGATGATCAGCGAGCACGTCTCGCTTGCCGTTGCGGCGCTCCATCAGGCTGATGGAGCGGCCCGGGAGCGGATCCGGGCGAGTGCCATTGCCGAGGTCGGCGCGTTCGCGGGGGACGGTACGGTCCGGGTTCCGGGCGTGGCGCGCTGCATCGTGGGAACGAAGGTGGACACGAACACCACCCATCAACGCGACGGTGCGCAGTCCTCCGACACGGACTGACCGACCGCACCGTCGGCACGTCGCGTCACCACCGCCGATGTCGCGCCCGTTGCCGGACAAGGCACGAGCGACCACCAGGGGGTGGACAGCCACCCTCGGCAACGGCCGATCGCGGCGGCAGGGTATTTCGCCTCTGCCGACAGGCGTTCCGCGCCCGCACACTTGATCAACGAGGCCCGAACCGACGGGCCCGTGTGTGCGATGCGGAGGAGTCCCCATGGCCCTAGTGACCGAGCCCCCGAAGTCCGGACAGGTGGCCGATGGACCACCGCTCTCCCCCAGGAACCAGAAGAAGGCCCACACCCTCGGACTGACCTCGGCCACCGGACTGGTGATCGGGAGCATCGTCGGCACGGGGATCTTCACCGCCCCGGCCGTCATCGCCGGGGCGGGCACCTCGGGAATCGTGGTGCTCGGCGTCATCGCCGTCGGCGCCATGCTGCTGGCGGTCCTCTTCGGGCAGCTGACCAAGCGGATCCCCAACAGCGACGGCGGTCTGTACGCCTACTCGCGACACGAATTCGGCGACTTCGCCGGCTACCTGGTCGGGTGGTGCTACTGGGTCCAGGCCTGGGCGGGCAACGCCGCCATCGTGTCGTCCTGGGTGTTCTACGTGGACGCCCTCTTCGGCTTCGACCACATCACCGGACTCGAGAACTGGGGCATCGCCATGGTCGGGCTGTGGGTACCGGCCGCCGTCAACCTCGTCGGCATCCGACAGATGGCCTGGTTCCAGAACGTCACCGTCGTGCTGAAGTTCCTGCCCCTCCTGTTCGTCGGGCTGGTGGGGTGGTTCTTCGTCGACAAGGCCAACTTCGGCCCGTTCAACGCCTCGGGCGGCAGCCTGTACAGCGGCATCGGCATCGCGGCCGGCGTCGCGCTGTTCTCCTTCATCGGCGTGGAGGCCGCGGCCATGACGGCCAAGCGGGTGAAGAACCCCCGGATCAACGTCGGCCGTGCGTCCCTGCTCGGCACCGGCTTGAGCGCCATCCTCTACGTGCTCATCACCGCGGCGGTCATGGGCCTGGTGCCCCACCACGCGCTGATCGACAACGGCTCGCCGTTCGTGAACGCCTTCCAGACGATCTTCAACGGGGCCGGCTGGGCCGGCAAGTTCATCGCCGCCATCGCCGTCGTCTCCGGTATCGGGGCCCTCAACGGATGGACGCTGATCGTGACCGAGACCTCCCGGGCCATCGCCCAGGACGACCTGTTCCCCCGACCGTTCGCCTGGACCGACAAGAAGGGCACCGCCTGGTTCGGCATCGTGGTCGGGACCGCCCTGCCGTCGGTGCTGATGCTGTGGCGCTACACGACCACGTCGGGCCTGACCGTCTTCACCTACCTCGTCGACCTCACCGTGGTGACGGTGGCCATCCCCTACTTCTTCTCGGCCATCGCCCAGCTCACCTATCTCGTGAGCCGACGCCGCCGGGTCGAGGGCTGGCGGCTGGCGCGGGACCTGGCCGTGGCCGGGGCCAGCGTGCTGTTCTCGATGTGGGTCACCTTCGCCGCCGGCTACCAGGTCGTCTACCAGGCCCTGGTGGTGATCCTGGCCGGACTGGTGCTGTACGCCTTCCTGAACGCCCGGAGGCAGCGGATGGGCGAGGCCCCCGAACCCGTCGACCTTCCTCCCGAGGAGCTGTCGGTCGAGCGGGCCACCTCGGTCTGACCCGATCGGTCCCCCCGCGGCCGCCGTCCCCCAGTCCCTGCGACCAGAAGGAGTCCCATGCCGTTCAGCGTCAACTCCGAGGTGGGCGTCCTCACCGAGGCGATCATCCACCGGCCCGGCCTCGAACTGTCCCGCCTGACCCCCGAGAACATCTCCGGCCTCCTGTTCGACGACGTGATGTGGGCCGCCAAGGCGAAGGTCGAGCACGACGGATTCGCCCAGGCGCTGCGGGACAAGGGGGTCACGGTCCACTACTTCGGTCAGCTCCTGGCCGAGACCCTCGACCTGCCCGACGGGCGGGCCTACGTGCTCGACCGGCTGTGCACCCCCGAGCTGCTCGGCCGATCGTTGGTCGACCCGGTACGCCGCCTGTTCGAGGACCTCGACGGGGCCGGCCTCGCCGAGTACCTGGTCGGTGGTGTCCTCAAGGCCGACCTGCAGCCACTGCGTGCCCACAGCCTGACCTGGGAGATGCTGCGGGCCGACGACTTCGTCCTGCCCCCACTCCCCAACCACCTGTTCCAACGGGACAACTCGTGCTGGATCTACGGCGGCGTGACCATCAACCCGATGGCCATGCCCGCCCGGCAACGGGAGTCACTCCACACCCGCGCCATCTACCGCCACCACCCGATGTTCGCGGGGCACGACTTCCTCACCTACTACGGCGGCGACGACCGGGACCTCCGGCCCGCCACCCTCGAAGGCGGCGACGTCCACGTGATCGGGCACGGCGCCGTCCTCATCGGCATGGGCGAGCGCACGACGCCGATGGCCGTGGAGGCCGTGGCCCGCGCCCTGTTCACGGCCGGGCAGGCCACCCGGGTGGTGGCCATCGAGCTGCCCCACAGCCACGCCTTCATGCACCTCGACACCGTGCTGTCGATGGTGGACCACGACGCCTTCGTCCTGTATCCGTTCTTCGACCGCAACCTGCGGAGCTGGACCGTCGAGGCGGGCCCGGAGCCCGGCCACCTGTCCGTCTCCCTCAACGACGACCTGTGGCGGACCCTGGCCGCCATCCTCGGGGTCGACCGGGTCACGGTGCTGGCCACCGACGAGGACATCCGGGCCGCCGAGCGCGAGCAGTGGGACGACGGGACCAACTACCTGGCCGTGGCCCCCGGGGTGGTCCTCGGCTACGACCGCAACGTGGCCACCAACACCATGCTCCGCAAGCACGGCATCGAGGTGGTGACGATCGAGGGCGGCGAGCTCGGCCGGGGGCGGGGCGGGCCCCGGTGCATGACGTGCCCGATCGTCCGCCGGGCCGCCTCCCCGGTCGGCACCGACGGGGGCTGACGTGCGCCTGGTCGTCGCCGTCGGCGGCAACGCGCTGCTCGAGCGCGGCGAGATCCCCGAGGCGGAGGCCCAGGAACGGCACGCCCTCGGTGCCGTCGCGGCCCTGGCGCCGCTCAGCCACGACCACGAGCTGGTGGTCACCCACGGCAACGGGCCCCAGGTCGGGCTCCTGGCCATCGAGAGCACCCGGGACCCCGACCTCACCCACCCGTTCCCGCTCGACGTCCTGGGGGCGCAGACCCAGGGGATGATCGGCTACTTCTTCCTCCAGGCCTTCGAGAACCTGCTCCCCGGCCGGGCGGTGGTGAGCCTGATCTGCCAGACGGTCGTCGACCCGGGCGATCCCGCGTTCGCCGATCCCACCAAGTTCGTCGGGTCGGTGTACGCCGAGGACGAGGCCCGCCGCCTGGCCGACCGGTTCGGCTGGGCCGTCCGCCCCGACGGGCCCGGATGGCGGCGGGTCGTGCCGTCGCCGGAGCCGCTCGAGATCGTGGAGGTGGCGACGGTCCGCCGCCTCCTGGAGGACGGGTCGGTGGTGGTCTGCGCCGGTGGCGGCGGGATCCCGGTCGAGCGGGGGGCAGGACGGCGGGCTCCGGGGTGTCGAAGCCGTCATCGACAAGGACCTGACGGCGGCCCTCCTGGCCCGCACCCTCGATGCCGACCGCCTGGTCCTGTTGACCGACGTCCCCGAGGTCGTCTCCGGGTACGGGACGGACAAGGCCCGGCCGATCCACCGGGCCGCCCCCTCCGAACTCCGGGCCGAGCGGTTCGCGGCCGGGTCGATGGGGCCGAAGGTCGACGCCGCCTGCCGCTTCGTCGAGGCCACCGGCCGCACCGCGGTCATCGGCCGGCTGTCGGACGCCACGGCCGTCCTGGCCGGGCGGACGGGGACCGAGGTCGTGCCCGGCTGAGCGTGGATTCCGTCGGTCCCGCCCCACCCGGCGGCCGGACGACCCGGCTGGCATCATCGGGGGCGTGCCGGCACTCCGCACCCGTCCATCGTGGCCGGGCACCCATGGCCACTGAGGAGGACTGGGCCTCGTACGCCCGGGCGGTGGTCGACGTCGCCCCGCCGGACCGGGAGCCGTTCCGACTGGTCCCGGACGAGGTCGGCACCACCGGAAGGTGGCCGGACGGCCTCGACCCCCCGGTCGTGGTGGTGACGGCCTGGAATCCCGACGGCGTCCCCGTGCCGCCCGGGGACAACCGGGCCGCCAACCTGCGACTGGTGGCCGAGCTCGACCGCCTGGGGCTCACCCACTGGCCCGCCGTCGGGCGGGACCTCGACTCCGCCCTACCGCGAGGAGGGCGTGGCCGTCTCGGGCCTCACCGAGGCGGAGGGGGTGGCCCTCGGCCTCCGCTTCGGCCAGGCGGCCGTCTACGTGTGGACACGGGACGAGTGGTCGGTGGTGTCGTGCACCGACGGGCGCCGCCGGTCGACCGGGTGGCGGCGCACCGGGCCACCCCCGATCCCGACCTGACCGGGCACCCGGACATCGACGCGCCGGTCGGGCATGACCCCTCGGGACGGTCGGTGACCCGTACGATCAGGTGGTGATCCGTACCCCTGACCTGGAGCCGCGCGCCCCGTGGCGCCGTCTCGCCCCACTGGTGGTGGCCGTCGTGACCGCGGTGGCGGTGTCCGTCGCGCTCCCGGCCGCGGCCGGCGCGGCGACCGCCACCGTGCCCACGCCCCCGGCCAAGGCGCCGGCGGCCGGCGCGGCGACCGGGCTGCCCACCCCGCCGATCGACGTGGCCGCCTGCCCGTGGCTCGCCTCGGCCATGGCCGCGGGCGACACCCCGGCGGCACTGGCCGAACTGGTGGTCGGGCGCATGACCCTGGCCGAGAAGCTCGGGCGAGATCGTGCTCGACACGTCCGGTGACTACGAGAACGTGAACGCCGGGGTGGCCCGGCTGTGCATCCCGTCGCTCACCCTCCAGGACGGCCCGTGGGGCCTCGCCTTCGGCGACACCGGGGTCACCCAGCTGCCGGTGCCCCTGGCCATCGGGGCCACGTTCGACACCTCGTTGGCCGAGCAGTACGGCGAGGTGCTCGGGGCCGAGGCCCGGGGCCAGGGCATCGACGTCAGCCAGGGCCCGAACCTCAACATCGACCGGGTGCCGACCAGCGGGCGGGCCGACGAGTCCTACGGCGAGGACCCGCTGCTGACCACCCAGCTGGGCCTGGCCGACATCCAGGGGATGCAGGCCCGCGGGGTGATGGCCGACGCCAAGCACCTCGTGGCCTACAGCCAGGAGACCAACCGTGGCGCACTCGACGCCGTGGTGCCCGACCGGGCCCTCCAGGAGATCTACCTGCCGCCCTTCAAGGCCGCCGTCACCCAGGGCCACGTGGCCACGCCTGATGTGCGCCTACCCCCGGCTCGACGGGCACGTTCCAGTGCCAGGACCCCGCGCTCGGTCTCGTCCTCCAGCAGTGGGGCTTCGCCGGATTCGTGCGGTCCGACCTCGGGGCCGTGCACGACCAGCCGCTGGCCGCTGGGCTCCGGCGTCCAGCTGCTGAAGCCGTCGTCGGTCGACGTGCTGACCGCCGCTCGTGGCCAGCCACCGCCTGGCCCAGGCCACCGTCGACGACGACGTCGAGCGGATCCTGACCGAGATGTTCGCCTACGGCGTGATCGGCCGGCCGGCCACCGGGGCACCGGGCACCCCGGTCGACGTGCCCAGCCACACCGCCTTCGCGCTGACCGCCGCCGAGCGGTCCGCCGTGCTGCTGAAGAACCGGTCGGCCCTCCTCCCGCTCCACCCGGCCCACGGTGCGGCTCGGTGGCCGTCATCGGCGCCGACGCCTCCACCCACCCGGTCACCCAGGGATTCGGGTCCTCCCACGTGGTGCCCCCGTTCACCTCGACCCCCCTGGCCGCCATCACGCGGCCCGGCTACGGGCCCGGCGCGACGGTGCGCTACGCCGACGGGCGGGTCCACCACCAGGCACCTCCCGTCGGTCCCGACCCGCTTCCTCACCCCGGCCTCGGGCAAGGGTCACGGACTGACCCTCTCGGTGAGCCCGCTGAACGGGGGCGGCCAGTCCATCACCGACCATCGACCCGCTGGCCGCGGCCGCCATCCAGCCGGCGCCGTCGGCCGGGGCCCCGACCGCGACCAGGTGCGCACCAACCCCCCGGCCGAGCGCCCGAAGCGGATCCCCGACCGACGACGCCGACGGCGGCCGCCTGCCCGACCTCGACCCCACGGCGGCCGGCGCCACCAGCATCGAGATCCCGCCGGAGCTGGACCGGGTCCCAGGTGTCGTGGACCGGCACCCTCACCCTGCCCCGGTCGGGCCGCTACGTGTTCTCGCTGGCCGGCACCGGCGCCGCCGCGCTGACCCTCGACGGCCGCCCGGCCGTCAGCGACCACGTGACCCACGACACCGGGACCTGGTCGGGCTCGGTCGTGCTGGCGGCCCACCACCACTACCGCCTGTCGCTGCAGTGGACGCCGGTGGCCGACGCCACCTCCCTCGACATCCCGAGCATCCTCGACCTCGGGATGGCCTACGTGGGCGACGCCATCGCCCAGGCGGTCGCCGCGGCCAAGGCGTCCAAGGTCGCCGTGGTGTTCGCCGCCGACTACAGCGCCGAGACCTTCGACCGGCCGAACCTGTCGCTCCCCGGCGACCAGGACGCCCTCATCGCCGCGGTGGCGGCCGCCAACCCCCGCACCGTCGTGGTGCTCAACACCGGCGGCCCGGTGGTGATGCCGTGGCTGTCCAAGGTGGGGGCGGTGGTCGAGGCCTGGTACCCGGGCGAGCAGGACGGGGCGGCCATCGCCGCCGTGCTGGCCGGCGACGTGAGCCCGTCCGGCCACCTGCCGGTCACCTTCCCGACCAGCATGGCCAAGTCGGCCGTCCCCGCCAGGTCCCAGTGGCCCGGAATCGGCCTGACCTCGACCTACTCGGAGGGCCTGCAGGTGGGCTACCGGTTCAACCACGCCACCGGGACCACGCCCGCTGTTCCCCTTCGGCTTCGGCCTCTCGTACACGACGTTCTCCTACCGCCACGCCACCGTGACCCACCGGGGTGACGGGTACGCCGTGTCGGTGCTGGTCACCAACACCGGCCGGCGGGCGGGCACCGACGTGGCCCAGGCCTACCTCACCTACCCGAAGGCGGCCGGCGAGCCGCCCGGCCAGCTGGCGGCGTTCGCCACGGTGACCCTGGCCCCGGGATGTCCCGTGTGGTGACCCTGACCGTGCCCGACGAGCCAGCTGCGGACGTTCCAGCCCGCAGGGTGGACGACCGTGCCCGGCACCTACCGGATCGCCGTGGGCGACAGCTCGGCCTCCCAGCCGACCCCGGTGTCGGTGCGGGTCGGCTGAGGCCCGGTCGGCCCGGCGCCGGCCGGGCGGGCGAGGCTACACGGCGCGACACTGGCCGGATGCGCCTGCGCGCCTCCGGATCGCAGCGGACGTCCCGGGCCGGCGCTCGCCGCCCTCGCTGGCCGCGGCGATCGCCGGCGGCGGCCTGGCCGGGTGCTCACCATCGCCGCCCGGCACCGCGGACGTCGGCCTCCCACGTCGACGCGGCACCACTCCGACCGACGACCGCCGTCCGGGCGCCGCCGTGACCCTGTCCGACCTGCCCCTGGTGGACGACACCCGCCCGGTGGTGAGCGGCGGCGCGGTGCTGGCCACCCGGCGCGCGCTCCCCACCGTCGGTGTGGACCCCGGCCGGACCCGGGCCGTTCCCGCTGGTCGTGTTCGTGCACGGGTACGACACGGGCCCGCTCGACTACCAGCGGTTCTGCTCCACGCTGGCCTCGGCCGGCTACGTCGTGGCCGCCCCGTCCTTCCCGCTGGAGGACCCCGCCCGGGGCTTCCCCCTCGACGAGTCCCACCTGGCCGACGAGGCGGCCGACGTCACCTTCGTGATCACGGCGCTCGACCAGGCGACGCCGCGCCGACGAGGTCGACCGGTCCGAGGTCGCCGTGGTCGGCCACTCCGACGGCGCCGACGTCGCCCTCCTGGTCGGCTACGGGACGGGGACCGTCGATCCCCGGGTGGACGCGGTGGTGGCCGACGCCCCCGATCCGATGACCGTCGCCGCCGTCCCGTCCCGCGTGCCCCTCCTGCTCGTCCAGGGCACGGCCGACTCGGTGGTGCCCTACTCCTCCAGCCAGACGGTCTTCGCCCAGGTCGACGCCCCGGTCTCCTACGTCTCGCTCATCGGGGCCGACCACCTGGCCCCCATCGCCGGCGGGACCCCGTGGACGCCGGTGCTGGACGGCGACGTGGCCGGGTTCCTCGACGCCTCGGTGGCCGGCCGGGGCCCGGGGATCGGCGCACTGGCGCGGAGCTGTCCCGCTCGCCCCTGGTCCGGTTCGAGACCAAGGGGTGAGCGGACTGACGGCGTCGGGCACCGGGATTCCAGGCGCCCCAAGACGGGGGAGATGTCCGCGGACCCCCTCCGGATCGGTAGCCTGGAGCGCATGCGGCGCAGGATGCTCAAGTCCAAGATCCACCGGGCCACGGTCACCGCGGCCGACCTCAACTACATCGGCTCGATCAGCATCGACCCGGCGCTGCTGGCCTCGGCCGACATCCTCGAGCACGAGCAGGTCACCGTGCTCGACGTCGACAACGGGGCCCGGTTCGAGACCTACGCCATCGTGGGCGATCCCGGCGAGATCTGCCTCAACGGCGCCGCCGCCCGCCTGGTCCACGTCGGGGACACCGTCATCCTCCTCACCTACGCCGACTACGAGGATCACGAGCTGGCCGGGCACCGCCCCCGGGTGGTCCACGTCGACGAGAAGAACGTGGAGACCGCCCTCGCCTGACCCCGCACACCGCGGGCGGCCGTCCCCGGTGCGTGCCACACTTGGAACGGCGGCCGGAGGGCCGCCGGGGGAAGGGGGAAGTCGCCATGCGGGAGATCCGTTACGGGGCACGTCAACCGGAGCAGGTGTCCAACCGTGAGGTCGAGGCCACCAGGAGCCCGATCTGGTCGAAGGCCGTGACCGTGGTCTTCGAGACCGACGCCGGACGCCATCGCCCAGGTCCTGCCCCGGCCGCTCGAGCCGTCGGCCGCCACCGCCCGACTGCGCATCGCCGTGGTCGACCTGGGGACCGGCCTCCCCACCTTCGGTGCCGGCTGGTTCGGCGTCCGGGCCCGGCACGGCGACGTCGAGGGCGAGTACGCGCTGTTCATGCCCATGAGCACCGAGCAGGCCACGATCGGCGGACGCGAGACGTTCGGCGAGCCCAAGAAGATCGCCCAGCTCGACCTCGACCACCGACGGCGACACGCTGACCGCCCGGGTGGCCCGCATGGGGTCGACGATCGCCGAGGTCGTCGGGCACGCTCGGGCCCGAGCAGCCCGGCTACGAGATCGACAAGCTCGACTTCTACTTCAAGCTGCTGCCCGACCCGTCGGGCGACGGGCTCGAGGCCGACCCCGCGCTCGTCTACTGCCGCCGCCACGAGACGGCCCGGGTGGTCCGCCCGGTGACCGGCGAGTGCAAGCTGCTCGACGCACCGCTCGACCCGATCGCCGACTTCCCGATGGGCAAGGTCCTGTCGTTCGAGTACGCCGAGCTCTCGTCGTCCCAGGTCGGGGAGATCGTCGAACGGGTGCCGGCCGAGTGGCTGGTCCCCTTCATGCACCAGCGCTACGACGACCTGAGCGTGCTGGGGGCCTCCCGATGAGTGACGTGCCGTCCACCGGGTCCGACCGCTACGTGGTCATCTCGGCCGACGGCCACGCCGGACTGGCCTGTGAGGACTACCGCCCGTATCTCGATGCCGCGTACCACCCGGCCTTCGAGGACTACCTGGCCGAGCGGCACGCCCACCGCGAGGAGGCGCTGGCCTTCAACTACGACTACATCATGGGATGGGAGAAGGGGAACGAGGAGGGCCTGAAGGGCGCCTTCGACCCGGTCATCCGGGACAAGGAGCTCGACGCCGACGGCGTGGCCGCCGACGTGCTGTTCGCCGATGCCGACGCGGTGACCGGCATGGCGTCGCCGCCGTTCGGGGCCGGCCTGTTCGCCGGGGCCATCGAGGATCCCGAGTTGGCCTTCGCCGGGGCCCGCGCCCACAACCGCTTCCTGGCCGAGATGTGCTCCCACTCCCCCCATCGCCGGGGCGGGATCGCGCTCGTTCCCATCACCCACGACATCGCCCGGGCCGTCGAGGAGATCGAGTGGGTGGCCGCCCAGCCGGGCGTCCGGGGGATCATGATCCCGACCATGTGGCGGAACCGCACGCCCTACAACGACGCCGTCTACGACCCGGTGTGGGCGGCCTGCGCCGAGGCCGGGCTCCCGGTGCACACCCACTCGGGCGAGGCGCCGATGGAGGAGTACGGCGACCACACCGGCGTCTACCTGGCCGAGGTGGTGTGGTGGGCCGTGCGGCCGGCCTGGCACCTGCTGTTCGGCGGGGCGTTCGAGCGCTTCCCGGACCTCAAGTTCGTGGTCACCGAGGCCGCCGCCTACTGGGCCCCCGACATGATGTGGAAGTGGGACCAGTACATGGGTGGCGGGCACACCACCAAGAAGCTGGCCGCCATGCTGGAGGGCAAGATCTCCAAGCTGCCCTCGGACTACTTCGGCACCAACATCTTCATCGGGGCCTCCACCATGTCCCGCGAGGAGATCCGGCGGCGCTACGTCATCGGGACCGACGTGGTGATGTGGGGCACCGACTACCCGCACCCCGAGGGGACCTGGCCCCACACCCTGGCCAAGCTCCAGGCCGACTTCGCCCAGGTGCCGGTCGACGACACCGCCGACCTGCTCGGCCTGACCGCGGCCAAGGTCTACGGCTTCGACCTCGACGAGCTCCGTCCCATCGCCCGGCGCATCGGCCCGTCCCCGGACCTGCTCGGCCAGGACCCCACCCTGCGCAGCGACCCGGCGGCCCGTGCCGGGGCGCGGTGGTGGAAGGAGGAGTACGGGGTGCGGTCTCCCGGCTGACCCGGTCGCACCGACCGACTACCAGGAGCGCAGTACCTGGTGACGGTCGAAGGCGTTGCAGGTGGAGTCGGTCGGGTAGTCCTCGACGGCCAGCGGGGTGGCCACCTCGGCCACCGTCGGGCCGATCCGGTCCCCGATCACCCGCAGGGCCTCGAGGTCGAAGCCGTAGGTGCGGGCCACGTTGTCCTCGAGCATCTGCCTGGTCTCGGCCGGGTCACACGTCCCGAACGCGGCCCGCAGCGCGGTGAGGCTGTAGGGGTAGGAACCCTCGGAGTGGGGATAGTCCGAGCCCCACATGATCCGCTCGACCCCGACCTCGTGGCGGACGGCCGACTCACTGGCCCGCAGGAAGCTGGCCCCCACCGAGAAGTTGCGGGCGAAGTACTCCGACGGCGACATCGACATGCCCTTGGCCGCGGCGCCGAAGAAGCTGGCCTCGGCCGCGCCGCCCATGGTCATCCGGCCGTAGAACCAGTCGAGCGTCTCGAGGCCCGCGCGGCAGCCACCCCAGCCCCTGCTCGGTCAGCACGACCTGCAGCGACGGATGGCGCTCCAACACGCCCCCGAAGATGAGGTGCCAGGCCGAGCGGTGCGAGAACCAGGGGAGCTCGACCAGCATGATGGCGCGGGCCACCTCGGCGTCGCCGTAGTCGGGCAGGCCGCCGCCGCCGTGGATGTTGACCACCATGCCGAGCTCCTCGCAGACCTCCCACAGCGGCTCGTAGTAGGCCTCCCACAGGCCGGGCAGCCCCGAGCCCGGGGCGATGGGGGGCAGGAGGATCCCGCCGGACGGACGGATGTGCTCGGCCGCCCACCGCACCTCGGCCACCGCGTCGTCGATGTCGTTGGCGAAGATCTGGGCCACCCCGGCCCGCCGGCCCGGCACCTTGGCGCAGAAGTCGGCGAGCCACCGGTTGTGGGCCTGGAGCCCGGCCCACCGGCGGTCGTAGTCGGCCGCGGTGGGGGGCAGGGCGAGCAGACTGCCCTCCTCGAAGAACGGGGGGCACGGTGTTGGGGAAGATGACCTCGGCGACGATCCCGTCGGCCTCGTTCTCGGCCAGGCGGCGGTCCGAGTCCCAGCTGCGGTACGCGGTCGGGGCGAGCAGGTCGGCGTAGGGGTTGACGTAGGAGGCGGCCCAGGAGTCGAACTCGTCGTGCCAGCTCGAGGCCAGGTAGGGGCGGTAGTCCGGGATGTCCCCGCCGGCGTGGGCATCGGCCGAGATGACGGTGTAGCGGTGGTCGGGTGTGAGCTCGATGGTCATGGTGTCCCCCTAGGACGTCGACTCGGGCGCGGTGGGCGCGACGGCACGGTCAGCCCAGGCCCTCGAGGGCGGACGGCGGCAGCTCCCCCTTGGCGATGGCGTCGGCCCGGGCGTGGAGCAGGCGACCGGCCATGTCGAGGTTGTGGCTGATGACGAACTTGCCGTCCTTCACCCCCTGCACCGCGAACCGTCCGAGCTCGTCGAGGTCGACCACGTCGGTGGGACGCCCGGCGGCGGCCAGGGCCGCCTTGAACTCGGCGAAGGTGGTGCCCGGCGCCGGAGGGCGGGGACGCACCCGGGCCAGGTCGGCCGGCCGGTTGCGCTGGGCCTCCCACAGCCCGGTCTCGAGCAGTCCGCCCGACGGGTAGAACACGGCGGCCCGCAGGTTGGTCCCCTGGGCCAGGAACTGGTGGGCCAGCGCCTCGGTGAAGCAGCTGATCGCCGCCTTGGACGACGCGTAGACCGAGGCGTACGGCACCGGGGCGATGCCCCCGTCACCGGACGACGTGGTCACCACCACGCCCGGCTCGCCCCGAGGCCACCATCCGCGGGACGAAGGCCAGGACCCCGTTGGCCGTCCCGAACACGTTGACCCCGAAGCACCAGCGCCAGTCGTTGGGCTCCTGCTCCCACGGGTTCCCGCCGCCACCCGAGGTGACCCCGGCGTTGTTCCAGAGGACGTGGCAGGCCCCGAACTCGTCGTAGACCGTGTCGGCCAACGCCTCGAGCGACGCGGCGTCCGACACGTCGGTCACCACGCCCCGGACGTCGCCCCGGTCGGACAGCTCGGCGACGGTGCGGTCGAGGACGGGTGCCTCGATGTCGGCGATGACGACCCGGGCGCCCTCGTCGAGCAGCGCGCCCACGATGCCCCGGCCGATGCCGGCCGCCCCGCCGGTCACCACCGCCACCTTGCCTGTCAGATCGTCCACGTCGCTCCCCCGAGAGTCGGGTCGGGACACCCCCCGACCACCGTCCGCTCATGGTGGCACACCCTTCGACCACCTGCCCACGCCGGACGGTGCCGGCAGATGGCGGGATGCCGGCCGCCGCCCGTGCCCGCGCCGGTCGGACGACCTAGCGTGTCCTCCGGACCAGGCTGCGCGCACAAGGGAGGACCGGCATGTACAACCCACTCGAGGTCGGCGGGATCGACGACTACCCGGTGAAGGTGGGGAGCATGTTGCTCACCCTGGTCGAGCCGAACCCGGGATTCGAGCGGGCCTACAACCGCTGGTACGAGCGGGACCACTACTACGGCGGGTGCATGGTCGGTCCGTGGCTGTTCGCCGGGAGCCGGTGGGTGGCCACCCGGGCGCTGAAGGACCTGCGGTGGCCCGCCGCCAGCCCGATCGCGGTCCCCACCGACGCCGGGAGCTACGTGGCCATCTACTGGGTCGAGCAGGGCCACCACCACGAGCACTTCGCCGAATGGTCGATCAACCAGGTGCGGGACCTGTACACCCACGGGCGCGGGTTCCCCGAGCGGACCCATGTCCACACCTCCACCTTCCACTACGTGGACACCGCCTACCGCGCCGACGACCCCGTGCCGGTCGAACTGGCCCTCGACCGGGGCTACGAGGGCCTGATCGCCCTGTGGTGGGACGCGGCGTCGGGCACGGGCCGGGACCTGCACGCCACGCTGGCCACGTCCCACCTCGACGGCCTGCTCTCCGGCTCCCCCATCGACCTGGCCGCGGCATGGGTCCCCTCCGTCCCCGACGCCGGCGACCAGGGTGCCCCGATGGACCTCGGGTCCCCTCCCGGCGGGACCGACCGGATGGTGCAGCTGCTGTTCGTGGACGGGGACCCGGCCGCCGCGGTCGACCGGGTCCGGGCGTACACCGACGCCGTCGAGGGGTCCGGTGACGCCACGCTCCGCCTGGCCGCACCGTTCCGCCGGACCGTGCCGGGCACCGACACCTACGTCGACGAGCTCTGAGGCACCCCAGCGCCTCCACGCCTCGACCCGGCCGGGCGCCCTCGGCCGGGTCCCGACCCACGCACCACCCCGCACCCAGCGGTCCGGGTTCCTTCAGAAATCTTGACGACCGACCGATATCACCGGGGTGACTGTGCCGGCCCTGCCCCTCCGCCGCGAGACCGAGGCACGCGACCAGCGCATGCCGCGGGTCGCGGTGATCGCCTACTCCGTGGCCGGGCTGTGGCTGGCCGCCTACATCGCCACGCTCCTGTTCCGACACACCGGCCAGTTCTGGACGTGGCTCGACAACTGGACCGTGGACGCCTTCGAGCTGTCCGTGGCCCTGCTGTGCCTGTCCGCGGTTCCTGGTGAGGCGCCCGGGCCGGTCGGTCGGGCTGGCTTTCGGACTGGGCCTCCTGGCCTGGGCCATCGGCGACTGCATCTTCACCCTCGAGTCCCAGGGCGGGGCTTCGCCCCCGACGCCGTCGGCGGCCGACGCCTTCTACCTGATCATGTACCCGCTCGCCTATCTGGGCATCATGCTGATCATGCGGGGCGAGGTGCGGTCCTTCCAGGCCAGCACCTGGCTCGACGGGGCCATTGCCGGGCTCGGCGCCGCCGCCGTCTGCTCCGCCTTCGTCTTCGACACCATCATCAACTCGGTCAGCGGATCGCCGGCCGCGGTGGCCGTGAACCTGGCGTACCCGATCGGCGACCTCATCCTGCTCGCCTTCGCCTTCGGGGCCCTGGTGGTCGTGCCCGGGTGGCCGGTCCGCCTGCTCCTGCTCGTCGCCGGGTGCCTGGTCCTGGCCATCGGGGACACCGTCTACCTCTTCCAGAACGCCGCCGGCACCTACCAGTCGGGGACCATCCTCGACGCCAGCTGGATGACGGCGCTGTTCCTGCTGTCCCTCACCGTCTGGCAGCGGGTGGGTGCCCGCCGCGTCCGACGACGAGGCCCGCGCCCCCGGATTCGTCCTCCCGGCCGTCGCCGCCACCGCGGCGGTGGTCATCATCTTCGCCGGCAACTGGATGCACATCAGCTCGGTGGCGCTCGGCCTCACGGTGGCCACCCTGGCCCTGGTCGGGGTGCGGGCCACCCTGTCCCGCAACGAGCTCCACGCCCTCACCCGGGCCAACCACCACCACGCCATCACCGACGACCTCACCGGTCTGGGCAACCGCCGGCTCCTGACCAGGGAGCTCGACGCCATCTTCGCCACCCACCGCGACCTCGTGGAGCGGCGACGAGGCCCTGGCCCTGCTCATGATCGACCTCGACCACTTCAAGGAGATCAACGACTCCTTCGGGCACCCGACGGGCGACGGGCTCCTCCGACTCATCGGGCCCCGGCTGAGCAACGTCACCCGGTCGAGCGACATCGTGGTGCGGCTGGGAGGCGACGAGTTCGCCGTCTTGTTGACGGGGGCCGACGTCGAGTTCGCCATGTCGATCGCCGAGCGGATCACCAGCGAGATCGAGCCGCCCTTCGACGTCGAGGGCTCGAGCCTCCACGTTGGGGCCAGCATCGGCATCGCACTCGCCCCCCAGCACGCGACCGACGCCATCGAGCTGATGCGCTGCGCCGACGTCGCCATGTACCGGGCCAAGGCGGCCCACAGCGCCTACGACATCTACGAGTCCGACCTCGACGACGGAGCCGACCGGTTGAAGCTGATGGAGGACCTCCGGGCAGCCATCGCCGACGAGGCGCTGACCGTCTACTACCAACCCCAGATCGACCTCCGCTCCGGCGGGATCTCCACCCTCGAGGCACTGCTCCGCTGGCGGCACCCGACACTCGGGTTCATCCCCCCGGACCAGTTCATCCCGCTCGCCGAGGACAGCGGGCTGATGGGCTCGCTCACCACGTTCGTGCTCGAGACCGCCGTCACCCAGTGCGCCGCCTGGCGCCGGGACGGGCACCCGGTGTCGGTGGCGGTGAACCTCTCGACCACCAATCTGCTCGACGGGGGGCTCCCCGCCCAGATCCTCGACGTGCTGGGCCGCCACGGGCTGTCCACCGACGCGCTGGTGCTCGAGATCACCGAGAGCATGGTCATGGCCGACCTGGCCCGGTCCAAGGAGATCATCCAGACCCTTTCCGACTCCGGGCTCGTCATCTCCATCGACGACTTCGGCACCGGGTTCTCGTCCCTCGCCTACCTGAGCGACCTCGCCGTCGGCGAGCTCAAGATCGACCGCATGTTCACGGCCCGGCTCAGCATCGACGGTCGGGACGGACGGGACGAGGCCATCATCCGCTCGTCGATCGAACTCGGGCACTCCCTCGGACTCCGGGTGGTGGCCGAGGGGGTCGAGCGCTCCGACCACTTCGGCTTCCTGGCCACCGCCGGCTGCGACGTGGCCCAGGGCTACGCCATCTGCTTCCCCCAGCCACCCGAGGACCTGGACTTCGCGGCCATCGACGAGCGCGCCGCGCCGATGATGCCCTCGGTCCGACGCTGAACGCCTCCGGTCTCCGGCAGGCGTAGCCCGCCACTTGCGCCGGCCGTCCCGGCGAGGGAGGCGATCCGTGCAGCCGACAGGTGCACGCCGACGTCCCCGGGTCCAACTTGTGACACCTACATCCACCGGTCGATGTAGGTGGTGACAGTCCCCTTCCGGGTCGACTGCACCCGATACGCATCGAGGGAGCACCCACATGTCCATCCGCCGCATCGCCTTCCTCTCGTCCGCAGCACTCCTTGGGTTGGGCGCCACGGGTGGATCCGTCGCCCTGGCCGGGGCGAACACCCCACCGGCGGCGACCAACGAGGCATCCAGCGCCCCGACGGTCTCCTCGTCGGCCGGCACCGTCACCGTCACCCTTCCCGGCGTCGGCAGCCTCAGCTTCGCCGTCGACCCGACCACCGGCGCGGTCAGCAGCCTGACGGTGACCCCGGTGGACGGCTCCGGCGTCACCGCGTCGGTCCCCACCACGACCACCGAGGGCGTCAAGGTGGTCTTCACCTCGGCCACGTCGACCCAGGTCCTCGAGGTCAAGGTGGAACTGAGCCCGTCCGGGCCGATCGTGAGGGCCGAGGTGGACGTGCCCGACCACGCCACGGGCGGGCCCGATGACCACTCCACCCCCGGCGGACCGCCCGCCACCGGTGACGACCACAAGGGACACGTCGGCGACCACGGCGACGACGGAGGAGCGCCGGCCGGGAGCGAGCCCACCACGACCGTGCCCGCCACCACCCCGCCGGCGGTTCCCACCGGTGCGGGCCACGGCGACCCGGGCGGCCATGCCTCTAGCACCGGCTCCGACAGTGGCTCGGGGAGCCACACCTCGCCGCAGACCACCCCGTCCGGGTCCGGTGGCGACCAGTCTCCCTCCGGCTCCGACCCGGGCCCCGGGAACGACCACGGCTCGGGCGACGGCGGCTCGCACTCGGGCTCCTCGCCCTCCGGCCACTGAGCGCGCCCGTGCCGGATCACGTTCACCCGTCCGGTGACGCCACCGTGGAGCCCTCCGGGGCTCCACGGTGGCGGTTGTCACCTGCCCGGGGCCTGACCGTGGTCGGGCTGGCCGCCCTGGTCCTGGCCACCGGGGCGTGCGGCAGCGGTGCCGCCACCTCGGCGCCGGTCGCCGGGCAGTCGACCGCCGCGGTGTCGCCGGCGACCACCGCGCTCCGCTCCGCGGCCCACACCCTGGCCGGTGCCGCCGACTTCACCTTCGCCAGCACCGTGACGGTGGGGCCGTCGTCGTCCCAGGTGGCCGGGCAGTTCCAGGCACCCGACATCGTCCACCTGACGGTCAGGGGCGCAACGCCGGGGACCACCGAGGTGCTGTTCGTCGGAGCCAAGTCGTACGTACGGGCCACCGACGGGACCTGGCAGAACCGGCTGACGCCGTCGGCCGGCTCGGCCGATCCGAGGTCCACGTTCGGTGTCGTGGACACCGCCACCTCGGTCGCGGCGGTGGCGTCGGCGACTCCCGGGGACACGACCTTCACCTTCCGGCTGTCGCCGACCGCGGCGGCCCGCATCGTCCAGGGAGCGGCCACCGGGGCGGGCTCGCCGCTGACCGGCACGGCCGTCGTGCGCAACGGTCACCTGGCCGGCCTCACGCTGCGCTCGGCGTCGGGAGGGTCCCCGCTCATCGTGTCGATCGCCTACTCGGCGGTGGGCACGACCCCGCCGATCCCCGTTCCCCCCGGCGCCTGAGCCCGGCCCGGCCCGGGTCAGCCGCGGCGGGTGTAGGCCGCGGCCTCGGCCCGGGCCACGTCCACCAGGTCACCGAGGGCGATGTTCACGTCCACCAGGTGGAGTCCCCACGTCGGGCCCAGGGTCTGGGTCACCACCTGGCGGGGGTCCCCCGGGGTGATCGGCGCACGCACCTGCAGCCACGTGGCGCCGCCCTGGGACAGGCACTGCCCCGAGTACAGCTGCGGCTCGGCGACCCACGGGGTGGGCAGGACCGGCGGCGTCAGGCCGGCCAGCCCACCCAGGCCGGTGAGGAGGGACCGGGTGGGGAAGTAGGGGGAGAGCGGCGCGGCCGCCGTGCCCGAGAGGTCGGCCGGATTGGTGCACAGCACCTGGAGGCCGGCCGTGCCGGAGTCGCCCGAGAGCTTCGTCACCCCTTGGCCCGGTCGCCCGAAGAGCGAGTCGGCCGGGGGAGGCGCATCGAAGCTCGAGTAGGCGAGCACGCACCCCACCTGGGAGTTCGAGGTGCACGCCGGGATGTGCTGGAAGCTCCCGCCGACCTCCTTGCCGACCGGCACCGTCACGTTGCCGCCGAGCAGCATGGCCGACACCAGGAGCCTTCGTTGGGACGGGTCGGGGTCGACCTGGCGCCGGAGCAGGCCGATCAGCATGCCCGAGCCCTGCGAGTGGCCGATGACGATGACGCCGCGTCCGTGGTTGTAGTTGGCCAGGTAGTCGCTGCCAGGCGGCCTGCACCCCGGCGTAGGCGGTGACCGCGGCGGCGGCCGTCCGGGCACCGGCGGTCAGTCCGCCCACGGTGATCTGGGGGTACATGGGGGCGTAGACCTTGCACACCTGGGAGAAGCGCGACGCCTGGATGCGGGCCACCGAGGACTCCGAGGCGTCGATGTGCAGGTCGGCGGTCACGGTCGGCTGCTGGCTGACGGTGGGGTACACGTAGAAGCAGTCGACCGGTGGGTCGGGGGCGACCGCGGCGTGCTGCACCGTCGGCGGTCCGGACGCGGCCAGGACGGTGGTCGTCAGGTCACCGGTGCACGGATCGTCGGGCGTACCCGGCCGGCACAGCCACTCGATCCCCGACGGCGTCGGTCTTCGAGGCCACCGCACCGTCGGCCACGGCGGCCCGCACGGCCGCGGCGTCTCCGGACGTCGTGGTGGTCGGGGACGACGTGGACGACCCGCAGGCCGCGGCGGCCACGGCGAACAGGCAGAGCGTGACCAGCACCAGGGGCGGGCGGCGGTGGGCAACGGGGGGAGGGGGAAGCATGGCCAGATCGTACGGCCCTCACCGGCGACCACCGGGCCGTCGGCCTTGACGGGCGCCGTCCCGCACCGTAACCTACAACCAGATGGTTGTAGGAATGCCGGAGCAGCTGGGAACGGACGAGGAGTGGGCCGACCTCGTGTTCAACGCGCTCGCCGATCCGACCCGGCGCGACATCCTCCGGCGGTCCATGGACGGCGAGCTGTCGGTGTCGGCGCTCGCCCGCTCGTACGCCATGAGCTTCGCCGCCGTGCAGAAGCACGTGGCCGTCCTCGACCGGGCCGGGCTCGTGTCCAAGCACCGGCACGGCCGCGAGCAGCTCGTTCGGACCGACATGGCGACCGTCCACGCCGCCCAACGCCTGCTGGACGAGTTCGAGACGGTCTGGCGGGCCCGGATCGAACGCTTCACCAACATCCTCACCACCACCGACCAAGGAGCAGCCCCATGACCGTCACCGCCGTCGCCAAGGACACCGAGCAGCTGACCCTGTCGATCACCACCGAACTGGACGTCCCCGTGGCCCGGGCCTGGCAGCTGTGGTCCGACCCCCGTCAGCTCGAGCGCTGGTGGGGACCGCCGACCTACCCGGCCACGTTCGTGGACCACGACCTGACCCCCGGCGGGCGCTGCACGTACTTCATGACCGGCCCGGACGGCGACCGACCCCATGGATGGTGGCGGATCCTGGCGTGGACGCCCCGCACAGCCTGGAGCTCGAGGACGGCTTCGCCGACGAGGACGGCACGCCGAACGACGGGCTGCCGGTGATGACCATGCGGCTCGACCTGGTCGAGCGGACCGGTGGCGGGGCCACCATGACCATCGTGACCCGCTTCGCCTCGGTCGAGGACATGGAGCGGATCCTCGACCATGGGCATGGAGGAGGGGATGACCGCCGCCCTCAACCAGGTGGAGGGGATCCTGGCCGGCTGACCGGCCGCACCTCCGGCGGAGGCACCCCGACCCCATCGGGAGATGCGATGCTGATGCCGTGACGACGACCGGGCCCGGGGCACCATGCGGCTGAGCGAGACCGACCGGTTGGAGGCGTTCAGTGACGGCGTGATGGCCGTGATCATCACCATCATGGCGTTCAGCATCCCGACGCCCGAGGGCAGCACGCCCGCGGCACTCCGTGGACTGGTGCCCCACCTCCTCGTCTACGTCCTCAGCTTCGTGATGGTCGGGATCTACTGGAACAACCACCACCACCTGCTGCGGGCCACGGAGCGGATCAGCGGCTCCGTCATGTGGGCCAACCTCTTCCTCCTGTTCTGGCTCTCCCTCTTCCCCATCGTGACCGCCTGGGTCGGCCGCTTCCCCCGCACCAGGCTGCCGGCCGTCGCCTACGGACTGGTGGGACTCGGGGCGGGCGCCGCCTACTCGGTCCTGGTCCGCATGATCATCCGGGTGAACGGGTCCGACTCGACCGTCGGGCGCTCCATCGGGACCGACACCAAGGGCTACCTGTCCCTCGTGCTCTACGGCGGCCGGCATGGCCCTCACCGTGGTCTCGCCGTGGCTCCCCTACGCCCTGTACTGCGCGGTGGCGGTCATGTGGATCATCCCCGACCGCCGGCTCACCGGCGCCGCCGACTCCCTCGTGACCGACCACCGATCCGAACCGAGGTCTCCCCGATGAACCAGAACGTCGTCCTCATCACCGGTGCGTCGTCCGGCATCGGCCGGACATGCGCCGAGCACCTGACCGCCCGGGGGTTCCTGGTCATCGGGGCCAGCCGGCGCGCCACCGCGGACCAGCCGTGGCCCACCATCACCATGGACGTGGACGACGACGCCTCGACCGCCGGCGGCGTCGAACAGGTGATCCGGGACCACGGGGGGATCGACGCCGTGGTCACCTGCGCGGGCTGGGGCCTGGCCGGCGCGGTGGAGCGGACGCCCATCGCCCACGCCCGGGCACAGCTCGAGACCAACTTCTTCGGCACGGTGCGGACGGTGACGGCGGCCCTCCCGTCGCTGCGGGAGCGGAAGGGCCGCATCGTGCTGATGAGCTCGATCGGTGGCGTGATCGGCCTGCCCTTCCAGGCGTACTACTCGGCCAGCAAGTTCGCCCTCGAGGGATGGGCCGAGGCCCTGGCCTGGGAGGTCAAGCCCTTCGGGGTCGGGGTGACCCTGGTCGAGCCGGGCAACTTCCGCACCGGGTTCACCGGGAGCCGTCGGACCGTCGAGGGGACGGACGACGACCCGTATGCCGCGGCCGCGGCCAAGGCCATCGGCAAGATGGAGGAGGACGAGCTCGGCGGGAGCGACCCGGCGGCGGTGGCCGAGGTGGTCGAGCGCGTGCTCACGGCGGCCCGCCCACCCCGTCGCCGGTCGGTCGGCCCCGCCGGCGAACGGGTCGGCGTCCTGGCCAAGCGCCTCCTGCCCGTGCGGTGGTTCGAGGCCGCCTCGGCCTCGAGCCTCGGCGTCTAGCCTGCCCGCATGTCCGGACCGCCCGAGTCGCTCTCGCCCATCGGGGAGAGCGCCGTGACGGGTCCCCCCGGTGCCCCGCGCCGGTTCCCCCAGGGGCGGTTCAGCGCCCCTCCGGGGGCGTGCGAACTCCTGCTGGTCCGTCACGGGCAGTCCGAGGACGCCGTCGAGGGCGAGCCGTTCGCCGACTTCGAGGGCCATGCCGACCCACCGCTGTCGGCCCTCGGACGCGAGCAGGCCCGACGGGTGGCGGCCCGGCTGGCCGCCGAGCCCGTCGACGCCGTCTACGTCACCACGCTGCGCCGGACGGCCGAGACGGCCGCCCCCCTGGCCGCACTGCTCGGTATCGAGCCCGCGGTGGAGCACGACCTCCGCGAGATCTACCTCGGCGAGTGGGAGGGATGGGTCTTCGAGCAGAAGTTCGTCGACCGCGATCCGGTGGCGCTCCAGATGATCCGCGAGCGGCGCTGGGACCTCATCCCGGGGTGCGAGCCGATCGCCGGGTTCGCCGGGCGGGTGCGGGCGGGCGTCGAGCGCATCGCCGCGCCGGCACCCGGACCAGCGGGTGGTGGTCGTGGCCCACGGGGGAACGATCGGGGAGATCCTGGCCCAGGCCTCGGGTGCGGAGCCGTGGGCCTTCGTGGGCGCCGACAACGCCTCCCTCTCCCACCTGGTGGTGAGCGGGGGCCGGTGGGTCGTCCGGCGGTTCAACGACACCACCCACCTCGACCCGCGACTCAGCGTCCAGGCCGCTCCACTCCTCTGAGCGGAGGGCCAGGGACGATCGGTCACGGAACCGACACGCCGGTCGGGATCGTCACCACCGTCGCCCCCTGGGGGACGGCGAACGCTGACGCCGGAGGCGCCTTGGTGTAGCTGGTGAGGGTGAAGCTGCTGCCGCCCGACGATCCGCCCGACTCGACCTTGGCCAGGACCCCGGACGAGGTGACGCAGTACGTGGCCGTGTCGCCGGAGTGGCTCCAGTGGGCGCAGGTCGACGGCTGGCCGGCGATGGTCTCGTCGGTGAACGTCAGGGATGCGCCGGCGATGTGGGCGGCGAGGGTCGACTGCCAGCCCTTGAGCACCGTCAGCGCCGCGCTCCCGTTGTAGACGTTGATGAGGCTGGTGAGTGCGGACCCGGCCAGTCCGCCCCCGATCGAGGTGCAGGTCGCCGTGCCCCCGCTGTCGGTGGTGCAGGAGTAGGTGGTGGTCCCGGTGTTGATCAGCGAGGTGGTGGAGCCCGAGCTGTCGGTGGTGCTGAACAGCTGCTTCGGGGGCGACTGGGCCAACGTGATCGTCGAGGTCGAGCCACCGCTCGTCGAGGTGTAGACGGCCTGGAACGACGACTTCTGCGCCGCCTTCACATTGCCGGCCAGCGCATCGAGCTTCGAGGAGGCGTCACCGGATCCCGAACCGGTCGTGGCCGTCGTGCCGGACGCACCGGTCGTGGTCGTCGAGGACGACGAACTCCCGCACGCCCCGAGGATGCCGGCCCCGGCCACGAGGGCCATGCCGACGATGACGGCCCCGCGCCATCCGGTTCCGTGTCCGTGCTGTCGGCCCATGGCGTCACTCCTTTGGTTGCGTGGTCATGCCTGCATACGTCGCGATGGCTGCGGGAGGACGCGCCGCTTCCGAGCGGCCTCCCCTGCCGGACCCCAGTCCAGTGCCCCCGGACCTGCGAGGCGCGGACCCCCGGCACCGTCAGGCGTGCTGGACACTGCGGAGCTCGGGAACGATCGAGTCGACCCAGGACCGGACCTGTTCCTGGTCACGCCAGTCGCCGGCGTTCTTCTTGGCCATGGCGCTCGCCGGGAAGCCCTTGGCGTCGGCCGGGAGCCGGCCACCGAAGGTGACGTGCCCCCGGGCGTGCACCTGGTCCATGAGGGCCTGGACGCCCTTGACCGGTGGGATGTCGACCGTCCGCCGCCGTGTCGTCGAGCGGCCCGCTCGAGAAGAAGTAGGTCGGGCGCTCGGCCAACTCGTCGACGTGGTGCTTCACGAACCGACGGGCGTCCTTGTGCCAGTGGAAGGCGTAGAGCGCGCCACCCACGATCACCGCGTCGTACCTGGTGACGTCACCGACGTCCCGGGCCGGGGCCACGTCCACCGCGAATCCCTCGGTGCGCAACGCGTCGGCCACCATCCCCGCCAGGCCCTCGGTCCCGTGCATCTTCGTTCCGTACGCCACCAGGATCGTCATGCGCACCTCCTCGTCGTCCGCTTCGCTCCCATCGTGATCCCCGGCGGCCCGGTCGCCACAGAGGCATTGGTCCCTGGTCATCGGGGTCGTGGCCCACCGCGAGGGTCTCCATTCGGCACCGCCATCGGCGACTGGTAGTTGCGTCGTCGCCCGTGAGCGACGAGGATCACCCGGGAGAGGGTGTGTCCGGCGGCAGCCGGGGACGGAGCCGGCGGGCGAAGCGAGGGAGGCACGGATGGTGGTGAGGAACTCGCACCGGTTCTCGTTCCTGAGCGGTGCCACCCAGGACCGGGTCTGGGACGCGCTGACCTGCCGCGGAGGCAAGTGCGCGGTACCTGCACGGGATGAGCATCGAGTCCGAGTGGGCGCCCGGATCGCCGGTCCACCTGTGTGCCCCGGCCGGCCACGTGGCCCGGGGCGAGGTGATCCGGGCCGTTCCGCCCCGTTCGCTGTCGTTCGCCCTCGAGCAGGGCACCGCGCCCTGCCGCATCATCACCTGGGAACTCCGTGCCCACCCGGAGGGCACCGTCGTCCGGCTGACCATCGACGACGTCGACGGGGACTGCGACGAGGAGGTGGAGGACGTGTGGCTCCCGGTGGTGGCCGCGCTCCAGGGCATCCTCACCCCACCGGGTGACGGGCCGCGCCCCACCGGCTGAGCAGGTCCCGGCCGCAGCCGCCTGGGTAGTGTCGACCCATGTGCGACACGCTGGTGATGGTGGCGCCCGACCGGGTCCTGTTCGCCAAGAACAGCGACCGGAACCCGAACGAGGCCCAGCTGCTCGACTGGCAACCCCGTCACACCCATGCCGCCGGCACCCGGTTGCGGTGCACCTGGATCGAGATCGATCAGGTGGCCCGGACCAACGCCGTGCTCCTGTCGCGGCCGTTCTGGATGTGGGGGGCCGAGATGGGCGCCAACGAGCACGGGGTGGTGATCGGGAACGAGGCCGTGTTCACCGACCAGCCCTACGCCCCCACCGGACTGACCGGCATGGACCTCCTGCGCCTGGCCCTCGAGCGGGCGGACACGGCGGCGGCGGCCGTGGACGTCATCACCACCCTGCTCGGGCGGCACGGCCAGGGAGGCGGGTGCGGACACGAGGACCCCGGGCTCACCTACCACAACAGCTTCCTGGTGGCCGATGCCACCGGGGCCTACGTCGTCGAGACCGCCGGAGCGCTGTGGGACGTCGAACGGGTGACCTCGGGGGTGCGGTCCATCAGCAACGGGCTCACCATCCCGGGGTTCGACCGGCACGCCGCCCGGGTGCCCACCTACTTCGCCCGGAGCCGCATCCGCCGGGGCATCACCGGGTCGTGTGGCGCGTCGTCACCTGCCGACCTCATGGCGGTGCTGCGGGACCACGGCGCCCGGGGGCCGAATCCCCGGTTCGCTCCGGTCATGGGGGCCAAGGCGGCACCGTGCATGCACGCCGGAGGGGGCATCAAGGCGACGTCGCAGACCACCGGATCGTGGGTCGCCGACCTCGGGCGCGACGGTGACCACCGGCACTGGGCCACGGCCACGTCGGCCCCGTGCACCGGCCTGTTCAAGCCCGTGCGGGTCGACCAGCCACTCGACCTCGGTCCCGACCCGACCGACCGGTTCGACCCCGACACGCTGTGGTGGCGCCACGAGGTGCTCCATCGGGCCGTGCTGGCCGACCCCGCACGCCTCCTCCCGCTGATCGCCGCCGAGCGCGACCACGTCGAGGCACGCTGGCTCGAGGCGCCCCCGGAGCCGGCGGACGCGTTCGCCGAGGCGGACGCGTTCACGGCCCGGTGGATCGACGTGGTCCGGTCGGCCGGAGGACCGGACCGGCGCCCCCGACGGACCCGGCGCTACTGGGACCTGCGGAACACCCGGGCCGGGATGATCGGCATGGACCGGGGAACCGGGCAAGGGGCGATGCACGACTGAGCGGAGTCCGGTGGTCGGAGCCGTTGCGTGCCCGTCGGGCGAGGGTGGACCCCATGGGGAGACGGTCACCGGTCGGTGGTACCCGCACGAGCCATGTCGGCTGCTGCCTACGGCTGCGTCTGTCCCGCGTTGAGCCTCAGAGCCAGGTGCTCCAGAGTGATGGGGACCTTGAACGGCACGTACTGGCAGGCAAGCCGATCGTCACCGACGGAATCGATGGCACGGGTCAACCGCTCGACCGCCACGACCAGATCATGGGCCGCACTCTCCACTTCCGCTGTCGCCACGTGGTCCCTCCCATTTGTTGGACGTCCGACCCGAAACTACGCGGCAACCGCGGGTGCGCGTAGGGCCGAACGTCCTTCGTGAGCACCTGCATGGGCGAGCCGGGCCCGGGACGCCCGGACTACACCTCGTCCCGGTACCGCTCGACCAGCTGGCGGGAGATCCCGAGTCGCTCGCCGAGCTGCTTCGTGGTCATGCCTTCGGCCAGGGCCAGGCGGATCATGGCCGCTCGCCCGACCCTCCTCGATGCGTTCGTCCGTTCCAAGGCATCCGTCAGCTGTGGGATGACCCCGGAGGTTCCCCCGCGGGAGAGGATCGTCGTCATGGTGTACCCCTCATCCATGAGGAGCAGGGACTGGCGAAGCTCGACCTGCATCTGCCTGCACGACTGGATCAGCCGGTCGAGCTGGGCGATCTCCTGGGACGCGCCGTCCACCACGGCCTTCCGATGGTCCTCCGTCGCTCCCATCGCCCACCTGCCTGTTCGGTCTCACACCTGCGATCTGTCCTGTCCACCGACGTGGCCCACGAGCCGACGGTGCGTCAGCCCAGGGGCCGGTCGGGCCGGCCGAGCGAGGCTCCGCCACCCAGAACTCACCCTCTCCCAGGTCCGCTCGCATCGCCAGGGCCCTAGGTCCCGTCTTGCCCGAGCTGGGCCACGACCGTTTCCCCGGGCCGGATCCCGGCGATACCGAGCTGGCGGATCGATGGTCCGGTCCGCGGGACCGGAGTCGCCGCGAGCCACCCGACGAGGACTCCCCGCCATCCCGAGCCCGAGCGTCGGGATCTCAGCTGCTCGCTGGCGGGCGAGCGCGCCAGCGAGCCAGGTCAACCCTTCCGTCTGGGAGTGGCGGATCCGCGGTTGAGGGCGACCGCCTCGCGGAGCAGCGCCGTCAACGCCACCCCGTCGATCTCGTCGGCCTCTCCGACGTCGATGGCGCGCCGGGTATTCCCTCCCAGGCTCGAATTGAAGAGTCCAGTCGGATCCGCGAGTGACGCGCCCTTGAAGAACGTGAGCTTCACGACCTTCTTGTAGGTCTCGCCCGTACAGATCGGACCGTCGTGGGACCAGGTGGGGACACCGTGTGGATTCGACGGCTTCCGCCACTTCAACTCCTCGGTGACACCGGGAACCGCCTTCTTGATCAGCGCGCGAAGGCGCGAGAGCTTCGGCCCGCGCCAGTCGCCGAGCTCCTGGATGATCTCGTCGATCTCGGCGGAATCGTCGTTGTCTGCCATGCCCGTAGTGACCACCACATCGCCCCTGTCGGATCGGATCGGACGTTACGAATCCCCGCCACCTTAGGCGGCCCACCTGCAAGCGACGTCGGTGGCGTGGCTGAACGCGTCGGGTTCCCGTGCGCTGGTGCGTCGCGGCGGTGTCCGGTCGGGTCGGAGATCAGGGGCTCGTTCACCCCCGATCAGCACGCCGCGAGACAGGTCAACGAGAGGGTGTTCCCGTCGGGGTCCTTGAACCAGGCGACCTGATCCCCACCGGGAGTCGACCAGATCGCCTTCTCGTCCTGAACCATGCCCTCGAAGGTGACGAATTCGACGCCCCGGCTCGACAAGGTGTCGATGGCCGCCCCCATGTCGGGTACCTGCCATCCGGCGATGGTGAACGGCTGCGGCCGCAGGGCATCGACCCGGGCGAGGCGCAACAGGGTTCCCCCCGCATCGAGCACCACCGCGAAGGGATCCTCCGTTCTGACGCGCAGGCCGAGCACCTCCCCGTAGAAGGACTTCGCGGCATCGAGGTCGCTCACGGGAATGAACGCCATCAGAGGCCGATCGCCGAGCATCGACCGATCGTACCGGCGCCGGGGGTCACGCCCGGGTGTGCCGGCCGCTGGGGTGGATCCGCGGCGGCCCGGCGGGCCGTGGGTCAGGACAGGCGTCTGTGGAGCCGCCAGGTGGCGAGGGCCAGGAACACCGAGGCGAATCCGGCGAGGACGAGGAGGTGCGGGGCGATCGTGGCGAGCGTCCCGTGCTGGGACAGCAGCCGCGTCCAGGCGTCGACCGCCCAGGCCTGCGGGGTCACGTGCCCCACGGCGCGCATCGTCGGCCCGACGATGGCCAGCGGCCACATGCAGCCGCCCAGCATCCCGAACGCGATCCCGAGCGCCGGTCCAACGGCAGTGGCCTGTTCCGGCGAGGCGAAGAGCGTGCCGGCGAGCATCCCGGCGCCCGCCCCCACCAGAGCCCAGACGCCGACGAGGAGAGCAGCGGCCAGCGGATTGCCCCACGACACGCCGAACAGCACGGATCCGACACCGATGATCAGCAGCGCCTGGGCGAGTGCCACCGCCACGAATCCGAGCGCCTCCCCGGCGATGATCGTGCCGCTCCGGACCGGGCCGGCCAGCATGCGCTCGTACATCCCCAGCTTGCGGTTGCCGATGACGACGGCGCTGCCCGCCAGCGCATTGAGGAAGACGAACAGCACCAGCATCGTGGGGGCCGAGTAGCTGAATCCCTGGGGGAGCGTCGTCAACGTCGTGCCGGCCTGCCGGGACACGACGTGGACCACGGCGACGTCGGGGGCCGTCCGGTGCGCCAGGGCCAGAGACGTACCGAACCCGGAACCGGTGGCTGCCGCGGTGAACCGGGCCGCCTGAATCTCGCCTGCGTAGCGGGCCACGACGGACTGGACCGCGGTGACCGCGGCCTGCTGCGTCGGGTTCGACGACTCGGCGACCAGCCCCAGCTCCACGGTGGACCGTCCCTGCACGGCGGTGTTCATCCCGTCGGGCAGGACCAGTCCGGCCTGCACCGAAGAGCGACGGACCGCCTGCTCGAGGTCGGCGGTCGTCCCGTACCGGTGCAGTTCGATCCCCGGGGTCGCGGCCAGCAACGCCGTGAGCTGCCCGCCCGCCGGCCCGGAACCCGTGTCGACCACCCCGACCCGGATGGTCGAGAATCCGCGGACCGACGCACCGACGATGAGGATCACGAGGACCGGGAGCACCACGATGAAGAACAGGGACAGACGATCGCGCGTGACCCGTCGGATCGACACTCCCATGAGGGCGAACACGGTCATCGGGTGAGGGCCCTCGGCGCCAGGACAGCGGCCACCGCCGCCACGACGACGGTGTACAGGAGGATGGCGGCCACCGGCCCGGTGACCACGGACAGCCCTCCGCCCGTGGTGGCCAGGTCGGTGTAGCCGCGCAGGGCCCAGCCGTTGGGTGTCAGCAGAGCGAGCCGTTGCATGAGTGCCGGCGTAGCGGCGACGAAGACGAAGTTGCCGCCGAGCAGGGCCAGGCCGAAGACGACGAAGGACGAGATGCCCTCGGCCTGGCGCTGCGTGCGGGCCACCCCGATGACCAGCGCGGTGGTGGCGGTCACCGCCAGCACCATGGCCAGTGAGAGGAGGCCGGCCGCCACCGGGCTCCCCCAGTCCGCGCCGAAGGCGAACGACGTGACGGCGGCGATCACCGTGATACTGACGATGCCGAAGACGAAGGCCGAGAGCACCTTGCCCACGAGCACGCTCCGCGGGTGGAGCGGGGCGGTCAGCATCCGCTCGATCATCCCCTGGTCGCGGTCGACGAAGAAGCTGCGCGAGGTGAAGCTGATCGTGAACAGCAGGAAGAAGAGCGCCATCGCCGGGCCGTAGTAGCTGATGACCTTCAGCTGGTGGGCCCCGAAGGCACGTTGCACCGTCGTCACCGACAGCGCGGGGTGGGCGTTGACCAGGGCAGCTGCGGCCTCGGCCGGCGGCTGCCCGCCCGCCACCGCCGTTGCCACCGTGAGTCGGTCGGCGTTGACTTGGGCCACGAAGGACTGGGCGATCGCCTCGGTGACCTGTGCGGCGATGGCGTTGTTGACGTTGGTCAGCTCCGTCAGGGCCAACGGTTGAGCTGCCGGTGACCGACTGGCTGAAGCCTGCCGGGATCACCAGGGCGGCGCCGGCGTGACCACCGTGGACGGCGGTCGACGCCGTCCCGACCGACGGTTCGTCCACCACGGTGACGAGGTCGCGGAGCGCCGGACCGTGGAGGGCGCTGATCAGACCGGTGGCCGTGGCCCCGTGGTCGAGGTCGACGACGGCCAGGGTGAGGTGGATCGTCTCCGCCCCGCGGAACGCCACGCTCATCAGTGCGGCGATGACCAGCGGGGCCACCACCCCGAGGACGAGGGCCGACCGGTCGCGGATGCGCTGACGCAGGTCCTTCTGGGCGATGACCAGGGCAGGTGGTGCCATGTCGACCCCCGCCTACTCGCGGAGTGCGGTGCCGGTCAGGTGGAGGAACACCGCCTCGAGGTCGGGCTCCACCACGTCCACGCTGCTGATCGGGACACCGCTCCGCTCGGCCGCCTCGAGTACCGCCGGTAGGAGGCTCCGTCCGTCGTGCACCAGGAGCTGGACCTGGTGGTCGCTGACGGCGGCGCCGTCGACGCCGCCGATCCACGGCAGGCGTCGGCGAGCCGATCCAGGTCACCGGAGGCACCCAACTGGATGCGGTCCCGCTCGCCGAGTTGGTCCACCAGTTGGCGTCGGGTCCCCTCGGCCACGAGGTGCCCCTGGTCGATGATCCCGACACGGTCGCAGACCCGCTCGGCCTCCTCCATGTAGTGGGTGGTGTACACGACAGCCATCCCGTGGCGCCCGAAGTCCTGGACGTGCTCGAGGATGGCGTGCCGGCTCTGGGGGTCGACCCCCACCGTCGGCTCGTCGAGCACCAGCAGCGACGGGTGGTTGAGCAGGCCGGCTGCGATGTTCAGTCGCCGTTGCATGCCTCCCGAGTACGAGTCGAGCCGCTCGCCGGCACGATCTCCGAGGTCGGTCAGCTCGAGCGCCTCGTCGACCCGCTCGTCGAGCAGCCGGCCGCCGAGGCCGAAGAGTCGACCCAGGAACCGCAGGTTCTCCCGGGCGGTCAGGTCGGGGTAGAGGGCGATGTCCTGGGGGACGTAGCCGACCAGGGCCTTTGCCGACAGGGTGCCGGCCTCGTGACCGGCGATTCGGGCCGTTCCGCTGTCGGGGCGGAGCAGCCCGCACACCATCTTCATGGTCGTCGTCTTGCCCGCCCCGTTGGGGCCGAGCAGCCCGTAGATCTCCCCCGGGGCGACGGCGAACGAGACCTGCTCTACCGCGATCCGCTCGCCGAAACTCCGGCTCAACTCGTGCACATCGAGGACCGGGGCGTCCGGATCAGGCGTCACGGCGTCGGGCATGCGTCCAGCGTCGGTGATGGGCACTTCGGCCACCAGGGTCCAAGGGCACATTCGGTCCGAGTGACCACGGGGCAGTATCCGTGGACCTCCTCCAGGGAGTGATCACGGCGACAGCGCCGATCCTGTGACGAAGAGTGGGAGAGATGGTACGAGTCCCCCTCGGATGAGCAGCACCAGCAGGGGCATTGGCACGCCTGGTGATTGTCCCGGTCGCTCTTTGATGGCGTCGCCCTATTGTCCCGCCCATCCGGCGTTCAGCTCAGTCGCCCACCCAGTCGTCCATCATGTGGCGACAGCTGCAATCCTGATGGGATAGCCGAAACTGACTCGGTGCATCCAGGGCAGAGGGTCGACACCTACGTTTCATTGGGTTTGGCATCACCGTGGCTCGTCTCAGTCGAGAATCAGGCTGTGACAGGCTGCATTCACATCCTCATTCAACGTAGCCAGCAGAAGAATTCCGTGTTCAAAGTATCTGCGGCAGTTCCACCACGCGAATGCTCGCATAGCTCTAGACCGGGTTGACGCGTGTGACGCAGTCCCGGTGTTCAGGGGCACCCCCAGAACCGCATGACCGGCACGAAGGACCTTACCGAACCCTGAGTGTGCCCTGGGCCCCAAGAACCGATGGGAAGTACTGTCTCGGTAGCAATCATGCACAGCGAGAGATCGGTGGAACGAAATGACGCTGAAAGTTGTGGGGGCCGGGGTCGGTCGCACGGGTACCCATTCACTGAAGATCGCGCTTGAACAGTTGTTGGGCGGCCCGTGTCATCACATGCTCGAGGTTCTCGGAGAACCGACCCAAGCTCCCGGCTGGATCGATGCAATCGAAGGCCGATCCGTTGACTGGGCAACGATGCCCGTTGGCTATGTGTCTCTGGTCGACTGGCCCGGTTGCTCATTTTGGCCTGAACTGACCGCCGCTAACCCAGACGCCCTCGTCTTGCTCTCTGTTCGAGATCCGGAATCTTGGTACCGCAGCGCATCCAACACGATCTTTCAATCGTTTGACAAGGTTCCCCCAGAGTTGGCGCCCTGGATGAATGCCGTCGTTCAGCTGCTGCGCGATCGCTTCAGCGATGACTTTGATGACCCGGCCGCGATGATGGATGCCTTCGAGCGACATAACGCATCGGTGCGACAGGGCGTCCCGGCGGATCGCCTGCTGGAGTGGTCCCCGACTGACGGTTGGGATCCCATTTGCGATCGTCTAGGCCTCGAGGTACCGAGCGAGCCGTTCCCAGTCACAAATACGACGGACGAGTTCCGCGCAATGGTTGGGATGCCGGCGATTACCTAACCGGCGGTCAGGGACACGGCAGTCTCAACCCGCTAAGGCCAGAGGAGGCCTCGGGCCCACGCTCCGTGTGTCATGCAGTACTGAATTCGATGGTGCAGGCGATCGCTATCTGCTTGCCAGAACTCCACTTGATCCGCAGTCAGCGAATAGAGCGACCAGTGGGCTGCCACGAGATCCGGATCGCCCAACAGGAGTTCTCTGGCCCCGGTGACTGCGACCACGCATTGATTTCTGTCCTCAAGCGGAGAGCTTTCGGTGCTTGCGAAGGCCACTGATCGAGCACCAAGGCCACGAGCCAGAAAATCGGACCCACTTGCAGCGGCACTTAGCGATTCAACCTGACCCCGGATGCGCACCTGCCGACCGATTCCCGGCCAGTAGAACGTGAGCGCCGCACGATGCTCCCCCTGAAGTTGCCGCCCTTTGGCACTGACTGAACTCGATGCGAAGTACCAATCGTCTCGAATCTGGTCCTTCAGAATCAGCACACGGGCATCGGGGGCACCATCAGGGTCAACCGTCGAGAGTGTCATTGCGTGGGGCTCAGGAACGCCTGCCGTTATGGCCGATTCCAACCAGTCCCGAAAGAGCTGAGATGGAGCGTCAGGCAGATCGCCGTAGTCGAGCGATGGTGATGGAACTGAGAACACGGCAGGGCTCGAGCTCATCCCGGATCGACTGATCGCCATCCATGCCGACCAGTTTCCCACCGGTGCATCGATCTCGCATCAACCTGATTCGACAGACTTGTCCACACGCCCGGAAGTGCCGGAGTGTGGCAGTTCGCGGTCGGCAAGCGCTCGTCGCTGAAGAACGCGCCCCGAGCCGGCGTACTGGCGCAGGAGACTTCTGCTGCGTTGAAGACTTGGGCCATTGCCTCCAAAAAGGAAGGGCACTCTTCAACTGAACAACGCAACACCTGAATCGGCCTGCAGCAGACCCATGGATGCGAGCAGCCACCCGGTTCCGCTACTGTCGGATTGATCGTCATCGGTTAGTCGTCGAGTCCGATTGATATGGGACCGACGGGTAGGCACCTTGCCGGACGAAGGCGCGAGCGGGGGAAACCATGAGGTGGGCGGGCCTGAGCAGGCAGTCCGGGCATCTTGACTCCCTCGACGGGATCAGGGCACTCGCGATCGGAGGTGTGTTCCTCCTCCACGCCGATAAGAAGTACTTCCCCGGCGGCTTCCTAGGGGTCGATGTCTTCTTCGTCCTGTCGTCCTACCTCATCACTAGCATTCTCCTCCGGGAGCGCCAGCGACAAGGCAGGGTCGACTACGCAGCGTTCTACTTGCGCCGCTTCTTCCGACTGGCCCCGGCGCTCGTGCTGTGGCTGGCTCTAATAGCACTACCCACCGCCATCCTCGCCCATCAGGCATCGTTGATCCCGATCAGCACGGCCGGTGCGCTCTTGTACTTCAACGACTTCTTGGCAGCGTTCACCAATAGACTCGGCACCGCCTATAACCAGTCATGGTCGCTCTCGGTCGAAGAGCAGTTCTACATGGTCTGGCCCTTCCTCTTTGCCATTGCCTTGGGCCGGCTCACCTCGATCGGATTACGACGTGCCATGATCGGATTTGTCGGCATTTCTATCGTGATCTGGCTGACTATCGGGAATTACGCGCTTCCGACCGGGCATCTGGTGCCGCTCGCCTTGGGCTGCTGGGCCGCCTGCTGGTCCATCCAGTCGCGAGGGACGAGCCGGCTCACGCCCGTTCTCCGTGACAACCGACTGGCACTGGCCTGCCTCGCCGTGTTCGTCCCGGCCCTGTTGGTCAACCTGCAGGGAGCGAAGGGCGACGCGGTGACCCTGCTAGTCGCCGTGGCAGCCACGGCACTACTCCTTCATTGCACACTAAACGCGGAATCGTTCACTTCCCGAGTGTTGGCCAGCCCGGCGCCCCGTTGGATCGGCGTTCGCTCCTACGGGATCTACCTCTACGGGCTTACCCTCCTAATCCTGGTGCCCTCGGTCACCCATCTGAAGTTTCACGACGCACTGCCGGTCGACGTGGTGGTCATCACCGTCGTGGTCGCCGTTTCATACCGATTTGCCGAGGCTCCATTCCGGTCGTGGGGGCGGGCGTGGCTGGTACGACGGGGGGAGGTGGAATCGTCGGACGCCGAACTTGGGCTCTTGGGGATGGCCGAGCAGGACGGCGACCGGGACTGACAGTGGGCTTTTCACGGTGCCCCGAAAGTGCCGGTAGGCGGCAGGCAATATTGGCGAGCACGTACCGCACCAGGCGGTCTGAACCCGCTTCGATCCGAGGGGCCCGTGGAGTCCGTTGAACTCGACGGGCCCGGATGCGGTCCGGTCGGTCAGCCGGCGCCGAAGAACGGCGCATCGAAGGCGAACACCCCGCCGTCCGACGCGACCAGCCAGTAGCCGCCGGTGGCCGGGTCGACGGCCATCCCGGTGACCGGGGCCACCAGGACGAATGCCCCGGTCGATCCGTGGAAGCCGGCGTCGCCGTAGGCGAAGAGGCCGCCGTCCGAGGCGACGAACCAGTACCCCTGGCCGTCCGGCGTCGACGCCATGCCGTTGATCGGCTCATTGAGGCTGGATGCGCCCATCGAGCCGAAGAACGGCGCCCCGAAGGCGAAGATGCCGCCGTCGGCGGCGACCAGCCAGTAGCCGCCGGTGGCCGGGTCCCCCGCCATCCCCACCACCGGCAGGTGGAGCGGACGCCCACCCATCGAGCCGTGGAACGCGGCGTCGCCGAACGCGAAGATCCCGCCGTCGGAGGCGACCAGCCAGTAGCCCTTGCCGTCGGCGGTCGGCGCCAGGTCGACCACCGGGGCGTTCAGGTGCTGGCCACCCATCGAGCCGAAGAATCCGGCGTCACCGAAGCTGAACGTGCCGCCGTCGGCGGCGACCAGCCAGTAGCCCTTGCCGTCGGGGGTGGCCACGATGTGGCGGATCGGCGAGTTGAGCGGCCGGCCGGCCATCGACCCGTACGACGTCGCCGCCCCGTGGGGAGTCACGGCCCCGGTCGAGTCGGCCAGCCAGTACCCGTTGCCGCCCGGCAGGGACGCCATGCCCTCGTATTCGACGGGTGGTGGTCCGGTCGGGAGGTAGACGTTGGTCACGAACAGCTGGCGGACCGCGCCCGGCGTGGACGTGCAGTTGGTGCACGGGATGTTCCACCCGGCGTAGCCCAGCCACCAGGATCCCCACGGGTCCACGAACAGGCTCCCTCCGCCGGGGCCGTACCCGCTCCCCGAGGTGGTGAGGAACGGGTCCGGGCGGGTTGGCGCACGGGCCGAGCGGGCCGGCGCAGTCGGCGAGTTGCTCGTTGTACGAGCTGTCCTCGAAGTTCCCGCCCGAGAAGAGGAGCTTCCAGCTGCCACCGGTGGACACCATCTGGGGATTGTCGGTGGTGTGCTCGGCCACCGTCACGCTCATCAGGAGGGCCGGCGCCCCGGCGAAGCCGGTGCCGCTCTGGTCGAGGCGGACCCCCCACACCTGCGAGGGGGCGGACGTGGACCCGTCGTTGGTCTTCCACACCAGGAAGGCGGCGCCGGTGGCGGGGTCGACGAAGGGGCTCGGGTCGAGCACCCCGCCGGGCGGGCACCACGGCGAGTCGGCCGAGGTGTCGGTGAACCGCGGGCTCGTCGGCGTCAGGGTGGCGGCGGTGGCCACGGACAGACAGGTGAACCCGGTGTCGACCCCGTGGCCGGCCCGGGCCGCGTCGTACCAGAGGACCCAGTGGCCGCCGGTGTAGACGACACCCGGCGAGGTCTGGGTGCCGGCCTGCTGCCACGCCGGCGGGGAGGCCAGCGCGGTCGAGCCGAAGCCCCCGGTGTAGGGACTCCAGCCCGTCGCCCGGGTCCCGGGACCGGCTGGTGAGCACCTGGAGGTTGTTCCCGAACGCGGTGCCGGTGGTGAAGGCGTAGAACGTGCCGTCGGCGTAGACGATGTCGGGGTCCGGTGCGTCGGCGGCGAAGGCCGGGCCTCCCCGTGGCCCGACCACCTGACGCGGGGTCGACGCCGGGGCACCGGACGCCGTACCCGACGCCAGGGGCACGCCGACGGCCAGGGCCAGGACGGCGGACGTGGCGGTGGCCCAGGCGATGCCGGACCGCACCCTCACGGCCCGACCCAGACCGACTTCAGGTTGCAGAACTCCCGGATGCCGTGGGCGGTCAGCTCGCGCCCGTAGCCCGAGGACTTGATCCCGCCGAAGGGCAGCTCGTTGAACGACGTGGTGTTCCCGTTGATGAAGACCATGCCGGCCTCGAGGTCGGCCACGAACCGGGCCCGCTCGACCGGGTCCTCGGTCCAGGCGTTGGACCCCAGGCCGAACTCGGTGGCGTTGGCCAGCTCGATGGCCTCGTCGATGTCGGCCACCCGGTAGAGGGTGGCGACGGGACCGAATGCCTCCTCGGTGTGGATGCGCATCTCGGGGGTGATCCCGGTGAGGACGGTCGGCGGGTAGTAGTAGCCGGGACCCTCGGGGACCACCCCACCGCAGAGGACGGTCGGCGCCCTTGGCGACGGCGTCGGCCACCAGGTCGACCATGTCCTGCTGCTGCTGGGCGTTGGCCAGCGGGCCGATGTCGGTGGCCGTCGTCCATCGGGTCGCCCGACCCGCTGGGCCGACATCTGCTCGACGAACCGGCGCTCGAACTCGTCGGCCACGTCGACGTGGGCGATGAACCGCTTGGCGGCGATGCACGACTGCCCGTTGTTGAGGCAGCGGGCCGTGGTGGCCACCACGGCGGCGCGGGCCAGGTCGGCCGAGGGCATCACGACGAACGGGTCGCTCCCGCCGAGCTCGAGCACCGACTTCTTGACGACGTCGCCGGCGATGGAGGCCACCGACTGAGCCGGCGGGCCCGGACCCGGTGAGGGTGACCGCCACCACCCGGTCGTCCCGGATGACCGCCTCGACCCGGGAGGCACTGATCAGCAGCGTCTGGAACGCAGCCCTCGGGGAATCCGGCCCGGTCGAACAGCTCCTGCATGAAGACGGCGCGTCTGCGGGACGTTGGAGGCGTGCTTGAGCAGGCCGACGTTGCCGGCCATGAGCGCCGGGGCGGCGAACCGCATGGCCTGCCACAGCGGGAAGTTCCACGGCATGACGGCCAGCACCGGGCCGAGCGGCTGCCAGCGGGCGTAGGCGGCGTGCCGCCCCGACGGCGCCGGCGTCGGCCGGCTCGTCGACCAGGAAGGACTCGGCGTGCTCGGCGAAGTACCGGCACGCCTTGGCGCACTTCAGCACCTCGGCCCTGGCCGCGGCCAGGGTCTTGCCCATCTCCGTGGTCATCATGGCGGCGATCCGGTCGACCTCGTCCTCCAGGATCTCGGCGGCCCGGACCATCCAGGCGCCGCGTTCGGCGAAGGAGGTGGTCCGGTAGGTCCGGAAGGTGGCGGCCGCCCGGGCCAGGATGCGCTCGACCTCCTGGTCGGAGATCTCCTCGAAGGTCTGCTCGTCTTACCGGTGGCGGGGTTGATGGTGGCGATGGGCATGGGTCACCTCAGGTGCTGGAACGATGTACTGGCCCACCAGCGTGGCACGCCCGGGAGCGTGCGCACCCGGCCGGCGGTCGAGCCCGGGCGCCGCCCGGACCGGTCGAGAGCGCGGCCCGTCAGGCCGGCGGCGTGCGCAGCTTGAACATGGCCCCGGCGGGGTCGGTCACGGTGGCCATCCGGCCGTAGGGGGTGTCCGTCGGACCGTCGACCAGCGCGCCGCCGAGCTGCTGTGACCCTGGCCACGGTGGCGTCGACGTCAGTCGACGTCCCAGTACACCGACCAGTGGGCGGGCACGCCCTCGGGCAGGAAGGCGGAGGCGTCCATCACCCCGGCCAGCTGGTCGTCCGGTCGTCGGGGTCCCGCAGCGTCGAGTACCGGAACTCGTCGGTGTCGCCCTCGACCTCCGTCTTCCACGAGAACACCGACCGGTAGAAGTCGAGTGCGCCGGCGAAGTCCCGGGTGAACAGCTCGAACCAACTGGGTGCACCGTGCTCGTTCAACGTGGCGAATCCCGGGAACGTCCCCGGCTGCCAGGCGCCGAGGTGGGCCCCGGTCGGATCGACGAACACCATGTTCTGCCCGAGGTCGGCCACCGCCATCGGCGGGGCCAGGACCGTGGCCCCGTGGGCCTCCAGGGCGGTCGGCCACCCCGGCGATGTCATCGGTCGACAGGTAGACCTTCCAGGTGTCGTTGGCCGGCATGTCCGGCCCCATGTCGCCCATGCCGCCGGCGATGGGCGCGCCGTCGCGGTGTGAACATGAAGTAGCCGCCGAACTCCTCACTCGGCTCCTCGGCCTCCCACCCGAACAGCGCCGAGTAGAAGGCGCGGCTCCCCTCGACGTCCGACGTCCAGAGGTCGGCCCAGCACGGGGCCCCTACGGAAAAGTGATCGACACCGGGCATGGTGCCCTCCTCGTCTCGTGGTGCACCGCTCCCTCGCCGCCGATGCTATCCACCGACCCGTCGACCCGCTCGGCGGCCGCCCGCCCCGCCGGCCGTGCCGACCCGCGGGACACTGTCGGACAGTCGGACTGACACTTCCCGGGGCAGGGCGTTAGCGTGGCCCCCGGACGCCCGCACGGGCGATCGACCGCCCGGAGGGGAGCACCCGGTGACCGACACGCTCCGGACACGACCGACACCGACGAGCTGCTGGACGAGCTGCGCGGCTGGCTCGCCGACAACTGGGACCCCGACCTGACGGTGGCCGAGTGGTGGGAGCGCCTCGGCACGTCGGGATGGGCGGCACCGACCCTGCCCGAGGGCTCGTTCGGCACGGGCGTGGCCCGCGCGCGTCGGGCGTGCAGGTCACCAACGAGATCGCCGCCTTCGGCGCCGTCGGCGCGCCCTACGGGCTCGGGCTGCTGCTGGCCGCCCCGACCATCGCCGACCACGGCACCCGGGAGCAGATCGACACCCTGGTGCGCGACATCGTCACCGGGCAGGCGGCCTGGTGCCAGCTGTTCAGCGAGCCCGGGCGCCGGCTCGGACCTCGCCGGCCTCACCACCAGGGCGGAGCGCGACGGCGACGAGTGGATCGTCAACGGCCAGAAGGTGTGGACCTCGCTCGGCCAGACCGCCGACTTCGGGATGCTCATCGCCCGGACCTCGCCCGAGGCGCCCAAGCACCAGGGCATCTCCTACTTCGCCATCGACATGCACCAGCCCGGCGTCGAGGTGCGCCCGCTGCGCGAGATGACCGGCCACGCCATGTTCAACGAGACGTTCCTGACCGACGCCCGGGTCCCGGCCGACCAGCTCATCGGCGGGCTCAACCAGGGCTGGGCGGTGGCCAACACCACCCTCGGCTACGAGCGGGCCGGCCTCGGCACCGGGGGTGGCAGCCGGGGCACGATCGTCATGCCCGGCACCGTCGCCGGCAACCTCGACAAGCGGGTCGGCGACTTCGCCCCGACCGCCGGCGACCGACCCGGGCCGACGAAGGCGGCGAGTGCCCCGGGCGACCGTCCCGTCCCGGCGCGACGACCTGCTGACCGGACTGGCCCGGGGCAACGGCACGCATCACCGATCCCGCTCATCCGCCAGGACCTCGTCCGTCTCTACACGCTGAACGAGCTGGGCCGGCTGAATGCCGAGCGCCTCAAGGCGACCCGGGCCGCGGGCGGCGACATCCCGGGCATGGCCAACATCTCGAAGCTGTCGATGAGCGCGGTCATGCGCCTCACCCGGGACCTCGGCCTGCGCATCGTCGGGGCCCAGGGCATGCTCCACGCCTACGACGCCGAGGACCAGGCCACCCTCAACGAGGCCACCGGCAATCCGTTCCTGCCCGGCGTGACCGGCACCGCCCTCTACGCCCAGGCCCCCTCGATCTACGGCGGGACCGACCAGATCCAGCGCAACATCATCGGCGAGCGGGTGCTGGGGCTCCCAAGGAGCCGGGCAACGACAAGGACGTGCCCTTCTCCCAACTCCTGAAGAACGGCTGAGCCGGACCGGGCGCCAGCCCGTCGGACGCGCCGGGCACCGGCGTCGAACCGCTCGGCGCAGTCGGACGACGGCACCAGTGGACGACGCCGTCGCCACCGGCTCACGGAACCGGCCTGCTCGGTCGAACCGCTCGTGCGCAGCCGACCCCGCAGAACCAGAACGTCGTGACCGTCGCGCACCCGGTGGGCGGCCGCGTGGTCCGGGTCCACCGACATCCCGCACACCGGGTCGACCACCGCCTCGTCGGACCCGCCGGCGCCCATGCCTCGTGCAGCGGCGCCCACCGCGCCCGTGTAGCGCTCGGGGTCGGCCTCGAACCGCTCCAGGCAACGGTCGGCGCAGAAGCACGACGGTCGTCCCCTCGTGCTCGGCGCGGGCCGGGGCGTCGGCCGTGCGCACCTGCATGCCGCAGACGGGGTCGATGGCGTAGCCCGACGCCGCCGCCGAACCGGGCCCTGTTCCGGGCCAGCCACCACACCGCGCCGGCCACCACCAGGAAGACCAGGTTGAGGAAGGTGGTGTAGTTCCAGCTGAAGTGGGCGGGCGCCACGCCGACCGCGTGGTTGGCCGGCACCGCGCCGAACGCCCGGAAGATGAGCTCGGTGGCCAGCCCGGCGATCACCATCAGCACGTAGAGCAGGCCGACGATGCGGACCGTGAGCCGCCAGCCGTAGAACTTCCGGTAGACGAGGATCAGGGGCATGGCGATGAGGTCGGCGAAGATGAAGGCGATCACCCCGCCGAAGCTGATGCCGCCGCCCCACAGCGCGGCGGCCAGCGGGACGTTGCCGATCGAGCACACCCAGCTGAGGACGGCGATGATCGGGCCGACCATGGCGTTCTCGAGGGTCGTCCAGAAGCCGTGGCCCTGGAGGAAGAGGGCGTTCCACACGTGGGTCGGGACGAGCACGGCCAGGAGCCCGGCCACCGTGTACCCGATCACCAGCTCCTTGCGGAGCATGGTGACGTCGGCCACCGCGTAGCTCGAGGCGTCCGACCAGGCGGCGGGCGACCGCAGCTTGGTGCCCCACGGCTCCGACTCGAGCTCCTCCTGGCGGGCCTCGGACACGCCGACCATGGCCGCGTGGTCGTGGCCGCCGTCCGCCCCGCCGGCCAGCCGCTTGCGGGCCGCTGGCCAGCGAGCACGGGGGTGAACACCAGCCCGCCGGTGAGGGCCAGCAGGACGATCATGATCGGCCCACCGACGAACTCGGCGAGCGGCGAACTGCCACCCCAGCAGCACCAGCATCACGATGCCCAGCTCCACCACCAGGTTGGTGGAGGCGATCATGAACACCAGTGACGCTGACGAAGTCCGCCCCTTTGGCGAACAGCGACTTGGACATGGCGGACGCCGCGTAGGAGCAGGACGACGAGACCATGCCGTAGCCCGAGGCCCGGGCCACCGACGCCGGACGGTGGTCGCCGAGCTTGGCCCGCATCTGGTCCTTGGAGACGAAGGCCTGGACGACACCCGGACAGGGTGAAGCCGAGCACGAGGGCCCACAGGGTCTCCCAGAACATGAAGAGGCCCTCGCGGAGGCCCCGGCCGATGTCGACCAGCACGCTGGCCACGCCGAGCAGCGGGATCACGACTTCACCAGGCGGGCGATGGCGGCGGCCGCCTCGGCCAGCTTGGCGTCCTTCTCCTCGCCACCGGCCTCGACCGCGTTGGCCACGCAGTGGGCCAGGTGGTCGTCGAGGAGGGCGAGGGCCACGCCCTGGATGGCCCGGGTCACCGCCGAGATCTGGTCGAGCACCTCGATGCAGTAGCGGTCGTCCTCCACCATGCCCGAGATCCCCCGGACCTGTCCCTCGATCCGCCGCAGCCGCTTGAGCACGGCGTCCTTGTCGGCCGCGTAACCCGGTGGGTCGGCGTCACCCGGACTGTCCCTGCTGGTCGATGCGTCCATCGTGCCCACCTCGTGTCTGTCGGCTCAATACCCCCATAGGGTATCGCGGCCGACCCGCGGCCGAACCGGTGGCGACCGTGGCGAGCGCCGGTCAGGGCCGTCCGTCGAGCCGGGAGACCGACCGGGCGGGGGCCACCGTCCGGAACGCCTCCTCGCACTGCACCGCCACCTCGTCCCAGTCGACGTCGTCGTCGAGTCGCATCCCGATCCAGCCCCGTGATCCGACGTAGGGCGGTCGGAAGTAGCGGTCCGGGTCCGCGGCGACGAATCCCTCCTGGGCACCCGGGGGCGCCGCGCACCACAGGTGGGGGAAGTGGTTGTCGTGGTGGCCGTCGGTCCACAGCATCACGAACTGCTTCGCCGGCGAAGAAGGCCGGGGCCCCGTGGCTCGGGCGCTCGGTGGCGCCCGGGCAGGGCCAGGCAGATCGCCCGCACCTTCCGCTCGACTGCTCCCGTCCCGCGTCACCTCGACGACTCTGGCACAGCCGCCCCGGTCCGTCACCTCCGACGTCGCGTCGGCCGGGCCCCGGCGCCGTCGGGCCCCTGCCGCTACCGTCCCTCCATGGCACTCCCCCGCGACGACATCGAATTCACCTCCAACGGTGCCACCCTGCGAGGGTGGTGCTACCGGGCGGCCAGCTCCCCGGCCCCGGGCATCGCCATGGCCCACGGCCTGTCCGCGGTCAAGGAGATGTTCCTCGACCGGTACGCCGAGGCGTTCGCCGAGGCCGGGTTCACCACCCTGGCCTACGACCACTTCGGATTCGGCGCCAGTGACGGCGAACCGCGTCAGTGCTCCGCCCCTTCGCTCCAGCTCCAGGGCTACCGGGACGCCGTCGCCTGGCTGGCCGCTGACCCGGCCGTCGACGCCGGACGCATCGGGCTGTGGGGATCGAGCTTCTCGGGCGGCGAGGTGATCATGCTGGCCGCCGAGGAGCTGCCCGTCCGGTGCGGCGTGGCCCAGGTGCCCGGACTGGGGGTCGGGGGGCCCGACCTGCCGGCGGGGGCCATGGCCGTCCTGATCGAGGCCTTCGAGTCCGGCGACGCCGACGCCACCATCGCCGCCGTCACGGCGACACCCGAGGGCGCCGGCGTCATGTTCGAGGACGGCGCCTACGACTGGTTCACCCGGGTGGCGGCCGAACGGGCGCCGGCCTGGCGCGACGAACTGCGGATCAGCGCTTTCGCCGAGGAGTTCCGACCGCTCGACTTCCTGGCCGATGCCCGGGTGCCGCTGCTGGTGGTGGTGGCCCCCGCCGACACCCTCACCCCACCCCAACCGGCCATGGAACTCGCCGGCGCCATCCCCAACGTGTCGGTCGTCGAGATCCCGGGGGGCCACTTCGACGCCTACGAGTCCGGGTTCGCGGCGAGTGCGGGTCCGGCGGTCGACTGGTTCCGCCGACACCTGGCCAGCTGACCACCGGGGTCGGCCTCGACCACCCGGGGCCCGGCGGCGCCCCGCACCGGTTCCGTCCCTATCCTTGGGTCCGTGCCCGGCCCCTACGACCAGAGCCAGGACGACCTGGCCGCCCTCCTCGGCGACGAGCCGGCCTTCCGCACCCGACAGGTGTGGGACGGCCTCTACCACCGGGTGCTCCGTCCCACCGAGATGACCGACCTGCCCGCCGCCCTGCGGACGAGGCTCGACGACGCGCTGCCGCCGGCGCTGGCCCTGATCGACGAACGGTCCTCCGATGCGGACCAGACCACCAAGTGGTCGTTCGCCCTCCACGACGGAGCCGTCATCGAGACGGTGCTGATGCACTACCCCGGTCGGTCCACCGTGTGCGTGTCGAGCCAGGCCGGCTGTGCCATGGCGTGCAGCTTCTGCGCCACCGGCCAGGCCGGCTTCCGCCGCCACCTCACGTCGGGGGAGATCCTCGAGCAGGTGGCCGTGGCGGTGCGGGCGGCCCGTCCCCGTCGACTCTCCAACATCGTCTTCATGGGGATGGGTGAGCCGCTGGCCAACTTCGACAACCTGTGGCCGGCCATCGAACGGATCCACGACGACTTCGGGCTCGGGGCGCGGTCGATGACGGTGTCGACGGTGGGGATCATCCCCGGCATCCGCAGGCTCACCGCCGCGCCGCTCCCGGTCGGGCTCGCGGTGTCGCTCCACGCGGCCACCGAGGAGCTGCGCAACGAACTCGTGCCGATCAACAAGCGCTACCCGATCCCCGCGCTGATGGAGGCGTGCGCCGACTACCGCCAGGAGACCGGACGCCGGGTGTCGTTCGAGTGGGCGATGATCGACGGGGTCAACGACGACGACGGACAGGCCGTCCAGCTCGCCCGACTGGCCACGTCCGTCCGGGCCCACGTCAACCTCATCCCGCTCAATCCCACCCCGGGGTACCCGGTGACGGGCACGCCGCCCGACCGCATCGAGGCGTTCCGCTCGATCCTCGAACGCCACGGCACGACGGTCACCATCCGCTCCACCCGGGGGTCCGACATCGACGCGGCATGCGGGCAGCTGGCCGCGGCCGGCGGGGCGACGACACCGGTGCGGACTCCGCCGACCCTGAGCCGGCGCGGGCCGTGGTCCACCGGCCCGTCCCATCGCTCGACCGCGCGAAGGCCATCGTTTGCGTCATTGTGACTGATCAGCGATAGCAAGGGTATGCGGAATGCGTGGTCGCCGGAACCCAGTAGATGCAAGGGTTCCCGTAGTTCCACGTGAAACAAGTCACAATCTGTTCACCTCTGTCGCGGTCGCCGCCGGCACCGGGACGGTCGACCCGCGCCGCTGTCGTCGCCCCTCCGCGTTCCGGACGCGGCAGGCCGTTGCACGGCCAGGCACCGATTCGCACGTCACCCCTGGTCACCTCACTTAACGTCATAATGACATGTACGGAGGCCCGGGCGGATCTAGGGTGGTGCCATGGCCAAGGATCGGAAGAAGTCGGACAAACGGGCACCGGCCGGGACGAAGGCGCGGAAGTCCGGCAAGCGACCACCGGGGACACCGAAGTCGGGTCGGCGACGCGTCCGACGGGCCCGGTGGATTCGGCCCGGACGACCGGCCCGCGGTCGCGGTGACCGTCGACGTCGTCGCTGCTCGCCATGGACGGAGGTGCAGCTCGTCGGTCCTCCTCGTCGAGCGCCGACGCGACCCGCACGCGGGACGCGTGGGCGCTGCCGGGCACCGTCGTCGATCCCGACGAGGAGCTCGCGGCGGCCGCGGCCCGGGCGGTGGCGGCACGGACGGGCGTGGTGGTGGCACCGGAGCGACTCGTCGCAGCTGGCGACGTTCGCCGATCCCGACCGTGACCCGCGCACGCGGGTGGTGTCGGTCGGCTTCGTGGCCGTGACCGAGCGGGCGACGCCGCCGGCCGGGGGCAAGGTCGGCCAGCGGTCGCTGGTGGCCGGTCGCCGAGGTGGTGGCGAAGAAGGGACCGACCCTGGCCTTCGACCACGCCGCCATCCTGTCGGCCGCCCTCGGCATCGGTCGATGCCGGACTCGAGTCACTCCGATCTGGGCATCGGCCTCATCGAGCGAGCCGTTCACCCTGGGCGACCTCCGTCGGGCCTACGAGGCGGTGTGGGGCGTTCCGCTCGAGCCGGCCAACTTCCGGCGCAAGGTACTGGCCACACCCGGATTCGTGGAGGCCACCGGTCAGGTGCGGATGGTGACCACGGGCCGGCCGGCCGAGCTCTACCGACGGGGGTCCGGCGGCCGCCTCCATCCGCCGACTGCTCCGGCCCCGCTGACGCGGCGCCGACCCGGGCCGCGCCAGACCGGTCGGGTTCGACCGGTCAGCGGTCGACGGTACGGATCACGCGGGCCGGATTGCCCACGGCCACCGCGCCGGGGGGCACGCACGGGTGACCACCGCCCCGGCGCCGACGACGGCGTCCTCGCCGATGGTCACGCCCGGGCAGGACGATCACCCCGCCGCCGAGCCACGCGTTGTCGCCGATGGTGATCGGCGCGGCCGCCTCCCACTGGGCCCGTCGGCAGTGCGGGATCGAGCGGATGGGTGGCCGTCAGCAGCTGCACGTTCGGCCCGATCTGCACGTCGTCGCCGATGGTGATGGGCGTCACGTCGAGGGCGACCAGTCCGAAGTTGACGAAGGTGCGGGCCCCGATGCGGATGTTGGTCCCGTAGTCGCAGTGGAACGGTGCCCGCACCTCGACGTCGGGGCCGACCGCACCCGAGCAGCTCGCCGAGGATGCGCGCGGCGCCGGACGGGATCGGCCGCCGGCGTGGCGTTGTACGCCTCGGTCAGGGCCACCGCCCGCAGGTGCATGGCGGCGATCTCGTCGTCGACGACGTACAGGTCGCCCGCCTCCATGCGCTGTCGCGGCGTCCGGAGGTCAGGGGTCGGATCGTCGGTCACCGGTCCAGTGTGCACCAGCCCCGCCACCGGGTGCGCGGTGGATCCGGCGTGGCGTCCCGGAGTATCCGGGCCACGATCGGTATGGGACACTGATCCGACGACGGCCACCGGGCGTGCGCCGGGGTGGACCGCCCCGTCACCGGTGCCCGGACGATCGGGGGACCGGGTGTCGCAGCCGGAGGACGACCAGTTCGACGTGCCGTGGTCGTCGGTGCCGGCTACGGGGGTGCCCCGCTGGCCGCCCTGCTGGCCCGTCAGGGCCGACGGGTCGCCCTGGTCGACAAGACGCCCCGGGCCGGGGGCAAGACCCAGACGCTCGACCGACGGGGCTACCGCTACGAGATGTTCGGTGCCGTCGGGATCCCGGCGGTGGGCTCCCGGTTCGACGAGCTCGTCGAGGTGCTCGGCATCCAGGACCGCGTGCGCGCTGCTGGTGCCCGGAGGGACACGGCCGCGTCCATCCGCTACCGGGCACCGGACGGGACGTGGCGGTCGCAGCGCAGCCCGCTGCGCCAGACCGGTGACGCCGGGGAGCTGGCCACCCTGCAGCGGACCTTCGGGGCGACCGACGCAGGACATGGAGCGCCTCGGCCACCTTCTACCTGTCGATCCTGTCGATGACCGAGGACGAGGTGGAGGCCCTCGACGACGTGGGGATGCTGGCGTTCCTCCGGCCCTTCGGACTGCCGGCCGGCCTCGAGAGCCAGATCCTGGCCACCATGAACATGCTGTTCGTGGTGCCGGTCGACCGGCTGGCCGCCAGCGAGGGCGTGCTCGTGCTCCGCCAGGTGGTCCTCGGCGGGGCCGGCCGCTTCCACGCCGGCGGCTACGGGCAGGTGGCCGAGGCGTGCGCCGCCGTACGTCGACGCCCACGGCGGTGCGTTCGTCCGGTCCACCCGGGTCGACGAGATCGTCGTCGAGGACGGCCGGGCCGACCGGCGTGCGGTGCGGGGACCGTGTCCTGCGGTGCGCCGGTCGTCGTCTCCAACGCCGGCATCCAGCCCACCGTCCTCAAGCTGGTCGGCGCCGCGGCACTTCCCCGCCGAGTACGTGGCCATGGTCGAGGGTCTGGAGCCGAGCTGGAGCATCGCCGGCCTGCGCTACGTCCTCGACGAGCGGGTGTTCGACGCCGCCCTGACGCCCGATCTTCTCCGACCAGAGCTGGCTCGACTCGGAGCGCTTCGCCGCCATGGAGGCCGGCGAGTGGCCCGACGTTCCCCTCATCGCGGTCGACGTGGCCAGCGAGTTCGACCCGTCGCTGGTGGCCGAGCCCGGTCACCAGGTGGCCAACATCCAGGTGTTCGTGTCCCCCGACCCGGCCTCGCCCATGGCCGACGAGGCCGTGCGGCGCGCCCGCATCGTGGTGTCCGACCTGTGGCCCGACCTCGAGCGGCACACCCTGTGGTCCGAGCCGTACGGGCCCCGCCAGATCTCGCGCATGACCCGGGACGCCACCGTGCCGGGCAGCGGCGGCGAGGCGGTGGGCGTCGCCCAGGTGGTGGGCCAGGTCGGTCGGGGCAAGCCCGATCCGAGGACGCCGCTGCCCGGGACTGTTCCTGGTGGGGTGCGACGCCGGGGGACGGGGAGCCGGGACCCACCAGGCCGTCGACTCGGCCTTCCGGGTCGCCGAGCTGGTCGGCGCCGAGCTCGGCTGAGTCGACTGCACGGGACCAGACGACCGGCCACGAGGACGATCCGGCGTTCGCACCGGTGCTCGGCGCACCTGGGTCGACCGGGGTCGGTCGACCTGGTGCCCACGCCGGCCCTGCTCTGCGACCTCGACCTGCTGGAGGAGAACATCGAGGCGATGCAGCGGACCGCCGACGCGGCCGGCATCGCGCTCCGACCCCACGCCAAGTCGCACAAGTCGGCGGCCATCGCGCGGATGCAGCTCGATGCGCGGCGCGGTCGGCATCTGCGTGGCCAAGCTGTCCGAGGCGGAGGCACTCGTCCCCGTCCTGGACGCCGACGGAGGCCCGCCCGTCCCCGTCCTGGTCACCTCGCCCCTGGGCGGACCCGGAGCGGCGCGGCGGGCGGCCGCCCTGGCCCGGCGGTGTCACCTGTCGCTGGTCGTCGACCACGTCGACGGCGTCACCGAGCTGGCCGCGGCGGTGCCCGCCGACGCCCCGGTGACCGTCCTGTGCGACGTCGACGTCGGGCCTCGGCCGCACCGGGGTCACCGGGCCCGGGGCCGCCCTCGAGATCGCCGCGCTGGTCGATGCGACGCCCGTCCCTCCGGTTCGGCGGCGTCCAGGGCTACGCCGGTCACGCCCAGCACATGGCCGGTCGGGACCTCCGGCGTCGGGCGGTGGGGTCCGCCACCGACCGGCTCGGCACGGTGATCGACGCCCTCGAGTCGGCCGGGCACGACGTCGCCCTCCGGACCGGCGGCGGCACCGGGACGGGCCTGCTCGACATCGAGCGGGGCGTGCTGAACGAACTGCAGGTGGGGAGCTACGTGTTCATGGACCGCGAGTACCGGGACGCCCTGGGCAGTGACCCCGAGTCGGCGTTCGCCCAGAGCCTGACGCTCGCCACCACGGTGGTCTCGGCCAACCAGACCGGGTTCGTCACCGTCGACGCCGGCCTCAAGTCCATGGCCACCGACGCCGGGGTGCCGACGGTCGTCGACCACCGCCTCTCCCTCTACGCCTTCTTCGGCGACGAGCACGGTCTGGTCACCGCCACCGATGCCTGGAGGCCACGCCGGGGGGAGCGCCTCCGCCTGGTCCCGCCGCACTGCGACCCGACGGTGGACCGGCACGACTGGATCTGGCTCACCCGGGGCGACGTCGTCGTCGACCGGACGCCGGTGACCGCCCGGGGGCGCTCCTCCTGACCCGGGCTACCCGGTCAGACCGGTGACGCCGTGACCGGGGCCACGATGGCCGAGGAGTAGTTGGGGGTGTTGGGCGACGAGCACACCGCCACGCCGGAGGCGGCGACCAGGGCCGAGTGGGTCTCGCCCGGGGGGTAGATCCGCACCTGGGTGGCGGTCGCCGATCCGGAGCAGGGCGGGATCCCGGGATCGGTGACGGCGACCGAGGAGTAGGCGTTGCCCCCCGCGGCCAACGTCACCGTGGTCGGGGTCACACTCCCCTGGCGTTGGGCCGGCGCTCCGATCTGGGCGCCCCCGGCGGCCAGGAACGACACCCCGGGATAGCCGTAGAGGGTGCAGGACGACGAGCCGGTGTTGTGGAAGGTGATCCCGTAGTGGATGGCGCCGGCCGTGCCGTTCGGGCTCCCGAACGTGATGGCGAGGGACGCCGTCGCACAACCGGTCGACTTCGGGCCCGAGCTCGTCGTGGTGGACGCCGAGGTGGTCGACGTCGATGCGGCCGTCGTGGTCGTGGTCGTGGCCCGGGTGGTCGTGGTCGTCGAGGACGACGAGCTCCCGCAGGCGGCGAGGCCGAGGACGGTGCCGGCCAGGAGCAGCGCCGCGGTTCCCGACCGACGGCGCCGTCCACGACGCGTCGGCTCGACGTGCGGTGACGGCGCGTGCCCGGCTGCCCGGCTCCGGCGTCCCCCCGTTCGGTGTGGCCATGATCGACTCCTCGTTCGGCGCTCCGCATCGGTCGCAGCCGCCCCGCGGCCACCACCAGATACCCCACCGTAGGCCCACCCGCCGGCCCGGCACGGGATCGCGGCAGCCGGTCCGTGGGTCGGGACCGACGGGCGGGCGACGCCCTCGGCAGGTGACAGGGAGGGAGGGTCGTCCTACCATCGTCGGGGAGAGAGGACGCCTGTCCCTCGGTCGTCCACGGTGCGCGGCCCGGCGGAGGGGATCCTCGGGGAGGTGCACGGACCATGACCGGTGGACGGATGCAGCACGGCAGGCTCCACAGGGCGGGACCCGGGCGGTGGTTCCCCCGACCGGCCCGGATCTCCCTGGCGGCCGGGGCCGCGCTCCTCGGGTTCCTCGTGCCGACCATGGCCGCCCCGCCGGCCGGCGCCGCGGTCTCCATCGTCGGCGGCGCCTGCGGATTCCACCTCGGCCCTCCGCTGGTGACCGGCGCACTCGGGACGCTCGGATTCGAGTTCCCGGCGTATCCCCGCGACCCGCACCAGACCTGCTCGGTGACGGTCACGGGACAGGCGTCGCTCGACCCGGTCACCGGACCGCCGTACACGAACGTGGCCGGCAACCACGGATCGGCCACGTTCACCCTGCACTTCACCGGTGGCCACCTGCCCCCGGGCATCCTGTGGCTGTGGCAGCCCCACTGCGCCGATCCGGCCGCGTCCGGCGTGGTCAGCCTGACCATCGACGGGCAGACGGCCTCGAGCCCGGTGCAACCGCCCACGTCGTGCAGCCCCGATCTCGGAGGCGGCTCGTCGTTGGCCTTCGACCTCGTCGATCCGTCGTTCGCCTTCTTCCAGGTGGGGCTGGCCCCCACCCATGACGGGCTCGGCTACTGGGGCGTGATGCCCGTGGGCACCATCGGGGGCGTGGGCGACGCGTCGACGCCCGGCCCCCTCACCGGCCTGGCGGCACCCGTCGTCGGCACCACCCCCGATCCGGCGGGCGGCCTGTGGGTCGTCGGGGCCGACGGGGGCGTGTTCGCCCTCGCCGGGGCCCCGTTCTTCGGCTCGCTGGGCGGCCTGGTGCTGAACGCCCCGGTGGTGGGCACGGCCGCCACCGCCGACGGGGGCGGCTACTGGCTGGTCGCCGCCGACGGCGGCGTGTTCGCCTTCGGCGACGCCACGTACCACGGCTCGATGGGGGGCATGCCGCTCAACGCTCCCGTGGTCGGCATGGCACCCACGCCGGACGGGGGCGGCTACTGGCTGGTCGCCGCCGACGGCGGCGTGTTCGCCTTCGGCGACGCCACGTTCCAGGGCTCGATGGCCGGATCGCCCCTCGTCCAGCCGGTGGTCGCCATGGCCGACGCGGACGCCGGCGGCTACTGGCTGGCCGCCCACGACGGCGGGGTGTTCGCCTTCGGCGATGCGCCGTTCCTGGGTTCTGCGGGCGCCCTCGACCTCCGGGCGCCGATCTTCTCGATGGCCCGGACACCGACGGGTCACGGCTACTGGCTCCTCGGTGGCGACGGTGGGGTCTTCGCCTACGGGGACGCCGGGTTCTTCGGGCCGGTCCCGACGCCGTAGCGCCGGCGATCAGGCCGTGGCGGTCGGGGCCGTGACCGGCACCGGTGGGGCGGCGGACGCAGTGGCGGACCCCGCCACCTCGAGACGGAGCACCCGCGGGTAGCGGGCGGCGTCGAACCCGTCGACGAAGCCCCGGACCGGCTTCGGGAGTTGGACCACCAGCTTGCCGGCCGGTCGTCCGTCCTCCGGCTTCACCAGGGTGAGGATGAGCGTGCAGGGGCCGACGGCCACCGACCGGATCCGGGGATCGGCCTTCATGACGGCCGAGGCGTAGACGGCGACGGCGCACGAGGTGTTGCTCCTCGGGACACCCTGGACGCCGGCGGCCTCCAGCGTCGACGCCACCTCGTCCGGGTCGCGGCCGAGCTCCTCGAGCAGCGCGCCGACCCGCCGCCTGATGTCGCGTAGCTCGCCCATCGGCACCCCTCTCTGGAGTGGTCGTCCCCCGGACCGGCAGCCAATTCACCGATGGGCAATCATACGTGGGCCCGGCCGACGGCGGCGGGGCACGGTCAAAGGGGTGGGCGTGGACGACGAGCTGAACGGGTGGGGCCCGGCCCTCGACGAGATCGCCCGGCGCAAGGCCGACGCGTCGGCCATGGGCGGTCAGGCCCGTCGCACCCGGCAGCACGAGCGGGGACGCCTCGACGCCCGCGAGCGCCTCGAGGTCCTCTTCGACCCCGGCACCTTCGTCGAGATCGGCCTCCTGGTCGGCTCGACCGACGATCCGCCGGCGCCGGGTGACGCGCTGGTGGCCGGGTCGGGGCGGATCGGTGGGCGCCCGGCGCTGGCCGGGGCCGAGGACGTGACCGTGCTCGGGGGGTCGATCGGCAGCGGGTCGGCCGACAAGCGCTACCGACTGTGCCAACTGGCCCGCCAGGAGCGCGTCCCGCTGGTCCTGGTCCTGGAGGGGGCCGGCCACCGGGTGACCGAGACCGCAACGGGCCGGCGCCCGGGCGACCTGATGGGACTGGCCGAGCTGTCCGGACTGGTCCCGCTGGTCAGCCTGGTGTGCGGCGCGTCGGCCGGGCACGGTGCGCTGACCGCGCCCCTGTGCGACTTCGTGGCCATGACCGAGTCGGCCTCGATCTTCGCGGCGGGTCCGCCCCTGGTGCGGTCGGCGACCGGCGAGGACGTCACCAAGGAGGAACTGGGCGGACCGGCGGTGGCCGTCGACTCCGGCGGAGTGGTCCACAACGTGGTGGCCGACGACCGGGCGGCACTGGCCCTGGCCCGCCGCTACCTGGCCCACTTCCCGCTCAACGCCTGGGCGGCACCACCCCGGAGGGACGGGCCCGACACGGGGAGGCGCCGGGTCGACCTCCTCCCCCTGATCCCGCCCGACCCCCGGCGGCCGTACCCGATCCGGCCGGTCCTCGAGGCCCTGGTCGACGACGGCGGGTTCCTCGACGTGCAGCCCGGCTTCGGCCGGTCCATCGTCACCGCCCTCGCCCACGTGGGTGGCCGGAGCGTGGCCATCGTGGCCAACGACCCGAGCGTGCTGGCCGGCACCATCGACGGTGACGCGGCCGACAAGGCGGCCCACTTCCTCGACGTGGCGGACGCGTTCGGGCTCCCGTGCCTCTTCCTGGCCGACAACCCCGGGGTACTGGCCGGCACCGCGGCCGAGGGGCAGGGCATCCTGCGCCACGCGGCCCGGCTGTTCGCCGTGCAGCACCGGATGCGGGTGCCCAAGCTGCACGTCACCCTGCGCAAGGCCTTCGGGTTCGGGTCGTCGGTCATGGCCATGAACCCGTTCGACAACCAGACCGTCACCCTGGCCCTCCCCTCGATCACACTCGGGGCCCTGCCGGCGGCCTCGGCCGCCAGCGGCATCGACGACCCCGACGAGCGGGCCCGGCTGGCCGCCGAGCAGTCCGAGGCATCGGTGCGGGCCGCCGCCCGCCTCTCCTACGACGACGTGGTGGATCCCCGTGACCTGCGCGACGCGCTCCTGGCCGGCCTGGACCTGGCCGACGGTCGCGACCCGGGCCCCCGGGAGCCCCGGGCCCTCGGCATCCTGCCCTGACCCACCCCGCTCCCACCCACCGTTCGACGGGTCAGATGGGGCCGGCCTGCAGGCGCAGCATGTCGGCCGACCCGGCCCCGTCGACGGCGATCACCTGGCCCGAGACGAACCGGGCCAACGGGCTGCACAGGAACAGGGCGAGGTAGGCGACGTCCGAGCCGTGGCCGTGCCGGCCGAGCGGGTTGGTCGGCTTCGGCGGGGCCCCGCCCGGAACCGCCTCCGCGAACCGCCGCAGGCCCTCGGTCCCGAGCATCGATCCGGGGGCGATGGCATTGACCCGGATCCCGTAGGGACCCCACTCGACCGCGCAGCTCCGCGTGAGGGAGTCGACGCCGGACTTGGCCGCCGCCACGTGGGCCTGGTACACCACGCCCCGCTGCTCGAACGGCGCGCTGATGTTGACGATCGAGCCACCGTTGTCCCGCAGCCAGGCGTCGAAGGCCGCCCGGGTCACGTTGTAGGTACCCAAGCAGGTCGATGTCGACGACCGCCTTGAACCCGTTGGGCGAGATGGCCGACATCGGGGCCGGGAAGTTGCCCGCCGCGTTGTTGACCACGATGTCGAGCGAGCCCCGTTCGGCGACCACGCCGTCGACCACGGCCCGCACGGCGTCGGCGTCGCGGACGTCGCACACCCCGAAGGAGACGTCGAGCCCCGCTCCCGACAGTTCGGCCACGGCGGCCTCGAGGACGTCCTGCTTGCGGCTGGCCATGACCACGGCGGCACCGTGGGCACCGAGGACCCGGCAGATCTCCTTGCCGATCCCGGTGGCCCCGCCGGTGACCAGGGCCACCCGGCCGGCCAGGACATCGGGGACGAAGGAGCTCGGCTCCACCGACACCGTCGACTCGTCCACGACACCCCCTGGGTCCGACCGGGACGCGGCACGCCCGGGCTCCGTTGCTGGCTGCCGGATCACCGTAGGCCAGTCGCGGCGGCGGGCGCCGGACGGGCTCAGGCCCCGGCGGCCGCCCGGTCGTCGGCCACCGCGTCGTACGTGTCGTAGTCCTCGCTCGTGTCCCCGGCGAACTCGTACTCGAGCAGGCCCGCCGCGCCCCACCGCTCGCGGAGGTAGCCGTCGTTGGCGTCGAGCAGGCCGAGGCGCTTCACGTTGGGGACGAGCTTGGCGAAGAACCCGTTCTGGAAGCTCTGGAACGGGGACGCCTCCATGGACGCCGCCGCCTCGATGATGAACGGCACCACGTCGGCCACGGGCACGCCCATCCGCTCCCACACCTCGGGCGTGGTCGACCGGGCCCGGGCGTGGACGGTGTGCTCGAGCAGGAAGTCCTGGCGGTCCTTCAGCTCGGCGGCCGACAGGTGCTCGTAGTACTCGGACAGGGACAGGATCCCGAAGGCCACGTGACGGGCCTCGTCGGCCATCACGTAGCGCAGCAGCTTCTTGAGCAGGGGCTCGCTGGTCCGTCGGGCCATGTCCCCGAAGGCGGACAGGGCCAACGACTCGATGACGATCTGCATCCCGAGGTAGGCGATGTCCCACCGGCTGTCCTCGATCAACCCGGTGATCTGGGCCTCGAGGTGCGGATTCATCGGATAGGCGTCGCCCACCTTCTCGTCGATGTAGCGGGCGAACACCTCGGTGTGCCGGGCCTCGTCCATGGTCTGGGTGGCGGCGTAGTACTTGGCGTCGATCCACGGGACGGTGTCGACGATCTTGGCGGCCGTCATCATGGCCCCCTGCTCGCCGTGCATGAACTGGCTGAGCAGTGCGGTGAACAGCTCGATCCCGAGGGTGACCAGCTCGGCGTCGCCCCACGAGGCGATGGGGGAGCCGGGCATCTTCGTGACCTCGCGCATGAGGCGGAGGTTCGGGGACTCCAGGTCGACCAACGACTCGGGGTCCACCTCGGTCGACCAGTCGAGGTCGGTGACGCTCACCCACTGGGACTGGGCGGCCTTGTTGTACAGGGTGACCAACTGGGGCCGGGTGCGGTCGTACTGCCACGTGTAGATGCTCTGGCTGTGGTCGTCGATGAACTTGCAGGTGGCGTCGATCTCGGCCCGGTCGGGCAGCTGCGTGGTCATCGGGTTCCCTCCCCCGCCGGTTCCGGGGCCGGTCCCGCACCAACTGGGGGATCCGGGCCCGCCGACCCCGACGATCCTACGACCGCCCATCCGTTCCCGCTGGCCCCACCCGCACCCGGACGCGCCCGTCGGCGTGCCGGTCGTCCGCCCGCCTGACCGGGGGCGGTCGGTCCGGGGCCGGTCCCCCGGGGACACCGCCGCCATGGTGGCGGCCGGGTGCCGCGGCCGGGGCGGTGGCATCATGCGATCCACCAGGTCCGCACCCGAACCGGAGGACGACCGCCATGCACCACCGACCCACCGACCGACGCCCCCGCGCCGGTGCCGCCCGCCCCACCGCAGGTCCCCGATGATCCTCGACCGCTTCGACCTCGGCGGACGCGTGGCCGTGGTGACCGGGTCCGGCCTCGGGATCGGCCGCGGCATCGCCATCGGCCTGGCCGAGGCCGGCGCCGACGTGGTCCTGGCCGCCCGGACCGAGGGTGACCTCGAGGAGGTGGCCGGCCGGGTCCGGGCCCTCGGGCGTCGGGCCCTGGTCGTGCCGACCGACGTGGTGGTCGAGGCCGAGTGCGGCCGGCTGATCAGCCGGGCGGTCGAGGAGTTCGGCCGGCTCGACATCCTCGTCAACAATGCCGGTGGGGCCATGCCGAGGGCCGCCCTCGACACCAGCGAGGGGTTCATGGCCCGCACCTTCGCCTTCAACGTGACCGCGCCCCTGACCCTGATCAAGCTGGCCGCCCGCCAGATGGTGGACACCGTCGGGAGGGGGTCGGTGGTCAACATCTCGTCGAGGTCGGCCTCGATGACCCAACCGATGTTCGTCGCCTACGGGGCGGCCAAGGCCGCCCTGGACCGGATGACGCGCAACGTGGCCCCGGAGCTCGCACCGAGGGTCCGGGTCAACGCCCTCGACGTCGGCGGAGTGGCCACCCGCTCCCTCGAGATCGTGCTGACCGACGACGACCTGCGCCGGCAGTTCCTGGCCGGCACGCCCCTCGGCCGACCGGGCGAGCCCGAGGACATCGCCTGTGCGGTCCTCTACCTGGCCTCCGACGCCTCGTCGTGGGTGACCGGCAAGGTGTTCGAGATCGACGGCGGGACCGAGGCGCCGGCCATCGTGGTGCCCGTCCCCCCCTCGAGCCGACCGGCGGGTCGGGCGCATGACCACCGGGGACGGCGCGCCCGGTCTCCCGGTGGCCGGTCCGATGACGGGGCTGTCCCACGTGCAGCTGCGGGTGACCGACGTGGCCGCCAGTGCCGAGTGGTACACGGCGGCCCTCGGCCTCGAGCCCTTCCGGTCCGACCCCGACATCGGGTACGTGGCGCTCCGTCATCCCGGCGCCGGGGTGGTCATCGTCCTGACCACCGACACGGCCGACCACGTGGGCGTCGGACGGCGGGGCGCTCGACCACCTGGCCTTCGCGGTGCCCGACGGGGCCACACTCGAGGCGTGGGCCGACCACCTCCGGGCTGTCGGCATCGACCACCCCGGTGTGGTGCCCGAGAACGGCAATCCCTCGCTGCAGCTCCGCGACCCCGACGGCACGGCCATCGAGCTGGTCGCACCGCGACCGCGCCCCACCTGACCGGGCGGCCGGCCGGGCGGGCGGCCGGTCAGGTGCGTGCGGCCAGCGCCTCGCGGTAGGTGGTGCCGATCAGCTCGGCCAACACGTCCATCGAGTACCGGCTCCGCCACAGGTCGACGGCGGCGGTCGACGCCTCGACATAGGTGCCCGGGTCGAACAGGTCGATCAGGGCACCGCTCACCGACGACGGATCGGCCGGCACCCGCCGCACCGCCGGACCGGTCAACCCCTCGTCGATCCAGGCCAGGTCGCTGGTCACCACCGGGATACCCCGCTGGAGTGCTTCGAGGATCACGTACGGCGGCCCGGAGTCGCACCGCGTCGGGTGGACGAGGACGTCGATGGTCGGCAGCAGCTCGTCGAGGACCCGGTGCCGGCTGACCGCGGCCCACCCAGTCGACCGACTCCTCCGGCAGCACCGTGCCGGTGGGACGGCGCCCGCTCCCCACGATCACCAGCCGCGCGTCCGGTCGCTCGGCCAACAACTTCTGGAAGGCGGCGAGCACCACCGACCCGCCCTTCTCCTCGAACATGGTCGAGACGAAGCCGACCCTGGTCGGCCGGCCCGTGCGGCCCGCTCCGGCCACCCCGTCGATCCCGAGGGTGCGGACCACGACCTCGTCGGGGTCGGCTCCGGCCGCCACCAGCGCGTCGCGGTAGTGGCGGGACTGGACCATGGCCCGGACCGCCCGCCGGGGAGGGAGCCACGGGACCTCGGCCCCCACGGCGCGCGCCAGGAGGCGTTCGGCCGCCGTCGCCGCCGTCACGTGCCGGTGCGACCAGCCGAAGCGGTCCTCGTAGAGGACCGGCAGCGGGAAGCCGGAACTGGTCACGAGCGCCAGGTCGGTGTCGAGGAGGCGCACGGGGAACACGTGGGCGTGCACCAGGTCGAAGGCACCGGGTGCGACGGTCAGGTACCGGTACGGCTCGCGGAACATCAGGCCGGACCTGCGCAGGCCGAGCTCGACGGCCCGGGCCCCGAAGACGAGGGCGTCGGCGCCCCGCATGTCGCCGTGCTTCGGGCGTCGGCCCCGATCGGCCAGCGTCCCGTCGGCCGAGCGCGTCCACATAGGTGGTGTAGGTCACCCCGGCCGGGGGCCGGGCGACCAGCGCCTCGGTATAGGCGACGTCGCCCCCGGGGATGTCATGCCCGGAGACCGGGCTCATCAGCAACACCCGCACGATCGCCGAACAGTACAGGGGTACAGGGCCCGCCGACCAGACCCGTCACCAACTGTTCACCCACCGGAAACGGTCGCCGCACCCGGGATGGACGGACGATTCCGGGGGTCCGACCCGTACGCTGTCTGGACCCGTGCCGCCCCCGTCGGCCCTCCCCCGGACGTCAGGACCCCTCATGGCACCCATCCTCGAACTCGGCATCGACACCTTCGGCGATGTCACCCTCGGCCCCGACGGGCTCCCCCTGACCGAGGCCGAGGTCATCCGCAACGTGGTCGACGAGGCCGTGCTGGCCGATCAGGTGGGCATCGACGTCATCGGCGTGGGGGAGCACCATCGGGCCGACTTCGCCGTCTCCTCGCCCGAGACGGTGCTGGCGGCCATCGCGGGGCGCACCGGGCGGATCCGGCTCGGGTCGGCGGTGACCGTGCTCAGCTCCGACGACCCGGTGCGGGTCTTCCAGCGGTTCGCCACCCTCGACGCCGTGTCCGGTGGCCGGGCCGAGGTCATCCTCGGCCGCGGGTCGTTCACCGAGTCGTTCCCCCTGTTCGGCTACGACCTGGCGCAGTACGAGGAGCTGTTCGAGGAGAAGGTCGACCTGTTCACCCGGCTCCTGACCGAGCGACCGGTGACCTGGTCCGGCCGCACCCGGTCCGGGCTCCAGGACCAACCGGTCTTCCCGAGGACGCAGTCGGGCCACCTGACGACCTGGATCGGCGTCGGCGGCAGCCCCGAGTCCGTCATCCGGGCGGCCCGGTACGGCCTCCCGCTGATGCTCGCCATCATCGGCGGGGAGAGCGCCCGGTTCGCACCGCTCGTCGACCTCTACCACCGGGCCCTCGACCGGTTCGACCTGCCCCGACTGCCCGTCGGCGTGCACTCGCCCGGGCACATCGCCGACACCGACGAGGAGGCCCGGGAGCAGCTGTGGCCCCACCTGAAGCGGATGCGGGACACCATCGGGGCCGAGCGGGGTTGGGGCCCGATGGGGCCCGGCGAGTTCGAGCAGATGGCCGGACCACAGGGGGCGCTGTACGTGGGCGCACCCGAGACGGTGGCCCGGAAGATCGCGGCCACGGCCCGGGCCCTGCAGCTGTCGAGATTCGACATGAAGTACAGCGCCGGCCAGCTCCCCCACGAGCTGCTGCTGCGCTCGATCGAGCTCTACGGCACCGAGGTCGTCCCCCGGGTCCGCGAGCTCCTGGCCGAGGACGGCTGACGCCGGGCCGTGTCGTCCGGACGGGCCACGATGGACGGGCCATCCGAACTCGGTAAGGATCACCCCCGTCGGTGCACCGGACCGTGTGGTCCGGACGGGGACGGCGACAGAGCGCGGGGGACCATGGGACGCAGGATCACGATGCTGATGTGCACGGTGACGGTGGTACTCGGGACCGTGGTGGCGGCGGGCACCGCCGAACCCCCGGGTGCCGGAGCGGCGGCGCCGCCGAGCTGGACGGTCACGTCGGGCCCGGTCGTCGGCGTCACCCTGCAGTCGGTTTCGTGCACGTCGACCGTGTCGTGCGTCGCGGTGGGTGCCGACGGCGCCGGCGGCACGTTGATCGAGTCGTACAGCGGTGGCGTGTGGTCGGTCGCCACGGCCCCGGTCGTGGCGGGCTTCCTCCTCGGGGTGTCCTGCCCGAAGAACTCGACCTCGTGCACGGCGGTGGGAATCGATGGATCGAGCCACCTGCTGATCGAGACGCTGAGCGGCACCACCTGGTCGGTGACGACCGGGCCGGTGATCAGCGGCTCCCTGTACGGGGTGTCGTGCCCCAAGGTCACGTTCTGCGCCGCGGTCGGCATGGACCTCACCTCCCATGCGCTGGTCGAGACGTTCAACGGCACCAGTTGGTCGGTCGCCACCTCACCGACCGTCGCCGGTGTCCTCTACGCGGTGTCGTGCGCCAAGGTGACGACGTGTGTGGCCGTCGGGCACGACACCGGTGCCGCCGACTCGGTCGTCGAGCGGTTCAGCGCCGGGGTCTGGTCGCTGGCTCCCAGTCCGTCCACCGGCGGGACCCTCCGCGGGGTGAGCTGCCCCAAGTCGACCGCCTGCGTCGGCGTCGGCTACGACGCCACGGCCGCCCACCCGGTCGTCGAGACCCTGAGCGGCACGACGTGGACGACGACCACCAGCCCCGCGGTGACGGGCTACTTCAACGAGGTGTCGTGCCCGAAGCCGACGGCCTGTGTGGCCGTCGGCTCCAACGATGCCGGAAGCCCACTCATCGAGACCCTGAGCGGTGGGATCTGGACCGTCACCCCCAACCCGGCCGTGAGCACGGGGCAGCTCGACGGGGTCTCGTGCCCCAAGGTGAAGCCGTGCACCGCGGCGGGCAACCTCAACGGGCTGACCCTGCTCGAGCGGTACGCCTGACCGGTCGTCGACCCCGGCGGAGGGCCGGTCCGCCCATATGCAATGAAGAGTCGCAACGGGTAGGATGCCCGGACCGGTGACCACCGGGGGAGGCGAACTGATGGAGCAGCTGACTCTGGAGGCTCGGGTGGCCCGACTCGAGGACGAGCCACCGATCGCCCTCGACTCGGTCGACCTCACCGTCGTCGCCCCCGCACCCCTCCGCCGACGGTTCGAGGAGATCCTCGCCTACATCGCCACGGTGGAGGGCGCCGTCCCCCAGAACGTGGCCGACATCACCGCCCTGCTCCCCGGCCTGGGCCCACTCGACCGTCGGTTCCTCACCGTCTGGGAGGGCCACGAGCTGGCCCACGCCGCGATCTTCGACGCCCTCCGCGCCGAGCTCGGCCTGCCGGCCCGACCCGGGGCCGACCCATCCGCCCTGTCGGCCCGCCCGAGGCGGTCGTTCCGGGCCTACGGCACCCTGGCCCACATCCCGTGGCTGCACGACGTGTTCGCGCTCGTCTACCTGGTCCGCGGGGCCATGAACGAGCACATGACCTACGACTGCTACCGCCACCTCGGCCGCCACTTCGACGCCCTGGGCGAGCACGCGCTGACCCGCACGGTCACCGAGCCCATCCGCCGCCAGGAGGCCGCCCACCTCGGCTACTACCGGCTGGCCGCCGCCACCCTCCGACGGTCCCTGTCGCCGGCCCAGGTGCGCCTGGCCGGGCGGATCACCGTCGCCACCTACGCACTGGTCGGCTCCACCCCGGCGGGGCGGGCCGAATCGGGCCGGGTCTTCACCGTCCTCGCCGGCGATCACCTCGATGCCGTGCTCGACTCGGTCCAGGACCTGGCCGACCACCTCCTCGGTGCCGACGACCGGCCACTCCCCCCGTTCGTGCAGCGGGCCATGGCCGAGAGTCTCGGCCACGACGCCACCGGCCCCGGTCCGACCGGCGCGTCCCGGCATGGAGCTGACCGCCACCTGCGGCTCGTGCCGGCCAGCCCTGCCCGTCCGGGCCCGGTTCTGTCCCGCCTGCGGCGCGCCGGTCCCGGCGGCCCCCGACCCCGGGGGGCTCGACCAGGCCGATCGAGGAGGCGCTCGGGACGGAGCTGCGCCACCTGACCGTGGTCTTCTGCGACCTGGTGGGGTCGACGCGAGCTGTCGGCCACCACCGACCTCGAGGAGTACAGCGACCTGATCCGGTCCTACCAGGACGAGGCGGTGACCATCGGCCGGCGATACGGGGGCGACGTCGAGGGGTACAGCGGCGACGGCATCCTGTTCCGGTTCGGGTGGCCCCAGGCCCACGACGACGACGCCGTCCAGGCGGTCCGCGCCGCACTCGACATCATCGAGGCGGTGGCCGTCCTCGACGACGACCGGCGACTGGCCATGCGCATCGGGGTCCACAGCGGCCCGGCGGTGGTCGGGGAGCTCGGCGGTGCCGACCGTCGGGCGACGATGGCCGTGGGGAGACGCTCAACGTGGCGGCCCGGCTCCAGGGTGCGGCGGAGCCCGGCACCGTGGTGGCCAGCGCCGCACACCGTCGCCCAGGTCGCCGGGCGGTTCGACGTGACCCCGCTCGGTGCGCTGGACCTGCGGGGGGTGCCGAACCCGGTCGAGGCGTACCGGGTCGACGGACGGACGGCGGGGTCGCAGCGGCTCGGCGATGTTCTCCCGCCGGACCTCCATCGTCGGCCGCGACGCCGAGCTCGCGGTGCTGCGGTCGGCCTGGGGCCGGGTGCGGACGGGTCACGGCGCGCGCCGTGCTGGTGACCGGGGAGCCGGGCGTGGGCAAGTCCCGGCTGGCCTTCCAGGTACGCGACCTCGTGGCCGACCGACGACCACGGCTGGATCGAGAGCTCGTGCTCGCCCTACACCCAGATGAGCGTCCTGCGTCCGGTGATCGAGCTGGTCGAGCACGAACTCGACTTCGGGACCGACACCGATCCCGGCTGGCGGCTCGGACGGCTCCACGACCGCCTGGCCGAGGCCGACGTCGACGTGGCCGACGCCGAGAGCCTGATCGCCGTGCCTGCTCGGGATCCCCGTGCCGGATGCGCCGCCCCTCAGTGGGGAGCTGCGCCTGGACCGCACCATCGAGGCACTGGTGTCCTGGGTACTGGCCCTCAGCCGGCAGCGGCCGCTCGTCCTCCTCATCGAGGACCTGCACTGGTGTGACCCGACGACCGTCGACGCCGTGGGGCGCCTGGTGGGCCGCCTGTCCGACGCCCCGATCCTCGTCCTGTTGACGGCCCGTCCCGAGTTCTCCTCGCCGTGGACGGACCATGCGGACGTGACCACGGTGGCACTCGAGCCGCTGGCCGACACGGCCGTCCGCGACCTGATCGCCACGCTCGGGGGTGCCCGGCGCCTGCCCGACGGGATCGTCGACCAGATCGTGGCCTCGGCCGGCGGCATCCCGCTGTTCGTCGAGGAGGTCGGACGCACCGCACTGGAGTCCCCGCTGCTGGACGCGGGGGCGTCGACCGGCAACCCGGCCGTCCCCTCGCTCGATCTCGAGATCCCGAGGACGCTCCAGGCGTCGTTGCAGTCCCGACTCGACGGCCTCGGCCCGGCCAAGTCGGTGGCCCAGCTGTCGGCGGTGCTCGGCCGGTCGTTCACCTTCGACCTCCTGGTGGCCGTGTCGGGGATGGACGCCTCGGCACTGGCCACCCACCTCGACCGGGTGGTCGAGAGCGGGCTCCTGCTCCACGACGGGACACAGCCCGACGGGACCTACGCCTTCAAGCACATCCTCGTCCAGGAGGCCGCGTACGAGTCCCTGCTGCGCAGGAACCGGCGGGCCATCCACCAGCGGGTGGCCGGCGAGCTCGACGCCCGCAACGCCTCCGGGTCGACCATCGCCCCCGAAGTGGTGGCCCGGCACTACGAGGCCGCCGGCCTCATGCGTGAGGCGGCGACCCACTTCCAGCGGGCGGCCACCCTGGCCGCCGAGCGGTCCGGGCACCGGGAGGCCATCGCCTTCCTCCGCCACGGCATCGCGCTCGCCCGCGAGCTGCCCGACGTGACCGAGTCGCTCGAGGTCGAGGTCGAGATGCAGATCGCCCTCGGCTCGTCACTCGCCACCCGCGGCTATGCCGACCCCGAGCTCGCCGCCGCCTACGAGCGGGCACGCGAGCTCTGCGAGCTCATCGGCAACGACACCCGGGTCGGCCAGACCCTGGGCGGGCTCTCGGTCTTCTACCTCAACCGCGGGGAGATCGGACTCGGGGCGCGCCTGGCCGATCGGGTGCTGGCCATCGCCGACAGTCACGGTGACGGCATGCTCGAGGTGCTCGGCCACGTGCAGCTGAGCCTGGCCCGCACGTGGCAGGGCCGCGTCGTCGAGGGGCTCGACCATGCCAGGCGGGCCCTGGCCGTCTACGTCCCCGAGCGCCACCACGTCCTGGGCCAACGCTTCGGCACCGACCAGGGGGTGGCCGCCCACGTCTTCGCCGGATGGTGCCACCTCGTGCTCGGCCACCTCGATCGCGGCCTGGCGCAACTGGGCGAGGCCGTCGCCCTGGCCGACGCCCTGGACCAACCCTTCAACCGGGTGTTCGCCCTCTCGTTCCTGGCCACCGCCCACTGGGAGCGGGGCGAGTCGGCCGAGACCCTCCGCTACGCCGAGCAGGCCCGGTGGCTGGCCGAGGAGCAGGGCTTCGTCTTCTGGTCCGGGATCAGCGGTGTGTGGGCGGGGGCCGAGCGGGTCATCAGCCACGACGACCACTCGGCCGTCACGTCCGTCATCGAGTCCGGCATGGCCGCGGCAGACACCGGCAACCGGGGCGGCAGCACCACCGTGCTGGCCCGGGTCGCCGAGGCCACCCGGGCCGTGGGCGACCGCGACACCACCAGGGCCGTCATCGACATGGCACTGGCCGAATCGGCCGAGTCCGGCCAGCCCTGGTGGGACTCGGCACTCCTGCGTATGCGGGCCGAGCTCCACGCCGACGAGGCGACGACCGGCCGCCCGGCCGACCTGGACGATCCGGACCACCCCTGGGGCCGGGCGGCCGCGGACTGGCGGGCGTCCCTGGAGACCGCCGAGCGCTTCGGCTTCCCCGTGCACGGGGCCCGGGCCGCCTCGGGCTACGCCGGCCTCCTCCAGCGGGTCGACCGGGCCGAGCAGGGGCGGGTGCTCCTGTCCGACTGGTACGGACGGTGCACCGAGGGCCGGGACACCCCGACCCTGACGGCGGTCCGGGTCCATCTGGAGTCCCTGGGCTCCACCTGAGCCACCCGGGGAGCAGGCGCCGTCCCGCACGTCGACCGCGTCGACGGCCGCGACCACCGCCGGCCACCCGGGTTCCACCCCGGAGACCGGCGGGGGAACCCGGGGTAAAGGTCCGGTTCCGACGGGACGATGAGGGAAGGAACTGAACGGACAGGGGGGCCGGGCCCGTGGACGCCACCGCACAAGGGGTACTCGCCGACACGATCGACACGGCAGCCGACTCCGACGCGAGGCGACGGTTCTGGCTCACCCACATGCGCATCGGGTTCGGGACCTTCCTGCTCGAGGCGGTGGTCGTGATGCTGTACCTGTACCTCACGCCCCACGGTCCCCACCGCACCGCCCTCTGGATCATCGTCACCACCTGGGTCTTCGGCGCGGCGGTCGGCCTGCTCTTCGCCCCGGTCATCGCCCGTCGACCGTGGCGGTCCACCTACTCGGTTTCGTGGACCATCCTCTCCACCTACGCGGTCGGGCTCGTCGCCGTCCTCGACGGCGGCATCAGCAGCCCGTTGCTCCTCCTGCTCTTCCTCCCCCTCGTCTACGGGACGCTCATGTTCTCGCGACGGGCGGCGACGGTGTGCGGGGTGTCGGTGATGGTGACGATGGCGGCCGTGGCGGTCCTGGACAAGCACCTCGCCGGCGCCCAGGGTCGCACGTACATGCTGTTCGGCTCGCTCGCCGGGGCGGCGGTCCTGTCGATCGCCGCCGCCTACAACCGCGCCGACATCGAGGAGCACGAGCGCCACCTCCTCGCCCGGCTGGCCGAGTTGGCCGGGACCGACGAGCTCACGGGCTGCTCGGTGCGACGGATCCTCCGCCAGCACATGGACGCGGAGATCGAGCGGTCCCTGCGCACCGGGAGCGCCCTGAGCCTCCTGATGATCGACGTCGACCGGTTCAAGTCGGTCAACGACGAGTTCGGTCACGTGGTCGGGGACCGGGTCCTGGTGTCCATCGGGTCGATCCTGATGGCCAACGTCCGGCCGTTCGACGTGGCCAGCCGCCTCGGCGGCGACGAGTTCGCCCTGCTCCTGCCCGAGACGGACGCCAAGGGCGCCGTGCTGGTGGCCGAGCGGATCTGCCGGGACCTGGCCGGGTCGAGCGACGTCACGGTCACCCTCAGCATCGGGGTCAGCAGTCTCGACCGGTCCATGCCCACGGCCGAGCGCCTGGTCGACGAGGCCGACATGGCGCTCTACCAGGTCAAGCGGTCGGGCCGGGACGCCATCGCCGTGCGGGCACCGGGGTCGACGCTCACCCGCTGAGTCCGGCGGCACCCCGCCGCGAGGCGTCAGTCGTCCGGGGCGAACCCGAAGCGGGCGTAGTGCTCCTCGATGACCGTCCGGTCGGCCGCCATCTGGGCCTCGAGCAGCTGGGCGTCCTGTCCGTGGTGGACGGTCCCCCCGAAGACGAGGGTGTGGAACCACCCGACGCCGTGGTCGTCGACCGAGTCGAAGTAGGCCATGTACTGGAACGAGTCGAGCGTGGCCGCGATGAAGCTGGTGTCGTAGCCGGGAACGGCCTGCGGATACCCGTAGCTGTCGCGGAAGAGGCCGCACAGCAGGTTGTTGTCCACCGGTTGCCGGGCCGGGGGTTCGGCGATGTAGGCGCTGGCCACCGTGATGTCGAGCAGCTCGAGGTGGCGCCACCGGGTGCCGCCGATGGTGACCAGCCCGTGGTCCCGGACGTCCGACTCCCGGTAGTCGGGACTGCAGTACCGGACGACCTCGTCCTCGGGCACGCCGCAGTCCCACGCCGAGAAGTAGTTCCAGTCGGCCTTCCCCAGCCGGACCAGGTCGTCGATGCAGGGCACGGACAAGGCACCCGCCGCCGACTCGAAGCCGAAGGGGCGGTGCCACCGGTCCTTGCGGCAGTCGAGCTGGTAGTAGCCGAGGAACACGTTGAACCAGGGGGACTCCGGGTTGGTGTACTTCTGCGGGCCGTCGTGATCGAAGTCGCCCACGCAGGCCACGGCGTTGAAGGTGAAGGGCGGGTGCTCCGGGAACATCGTGCGTTTGACCTTGGCGCCCACGCCGTCGACCCGGCGCACCACCGAGTCGTCCACGTGGATGCGCAGGGGGAAGCCGGTCGAGTTGCGACTGGACCCGTACCCGTCCCCGCCCGCCCGGTGGAGGTGCCGGCTCGCCCCGTAGCCGTCGAGTTCGACCACCGGTGGGTAGACGTCGGTCTCCCCTCCCACCTCGCCGATGCAGGGGTCGAAGTGGAAGAAGGTGCGGTGGGCGACCCGGCGGCCCGGGCCGTCCCCCGCGCTAGCCAGCGGCCCCGTCCGACGGTCAGCTCCCAACCGACCGTCCCCCCTCCGAGGTCGTGGTGGAACACGACGGACACCACCACCGCCCCGAGGTCGACCGTGTGGGGCTCCACCTCGGCACCGTCGGTGAAGGTGTGTGCCACCAGCTCCCTGTCCCGGAAGCGGACGGCCAGGGTCACGGTGTGCCAGTCCGGGTAGGTGTAGCGGGTCGAGAAGCCCCAGCCGATGGGGATGTCCTGGACGTCGGGTGTGGTCACGGGGACCCCGGAGGTACCGGTGGCCCCGTCGGCGCCGCGCCCTCGACGGGGTCCCGGTTCCCCCGCAGCTTCGGGAAGTAGGACCAGGCGAACGCCCGCACGGCGGAGTCGAACAGGCCGGTCGGGAGCGGGATCGGCGTGTACGGGAGGTACTGGTGGGGGTCGTACTGCGTCAGGGACGGCGTCGACACCCGAGTACGGCACGGCCGTCGACGGTGGGCGATGTGGGCCAGGCCGTGGACCAGGTGGCGCCCCAGTGACCCGAAGAACTGTTCGTTGGTGACCTCGGGGCCCTCCGGCGGGGGCTCCGCCGGGATGGGCACGGTCGGCCAGTCCGGGCGCGGCTCGGACCGCGTGAACACGCCCTCGAACGTGGCCGCCGAGTCGTCGGCGTCCCGCCCGGTGAGTGGACCCCCGAGGCCCCAGCGGTGGCGCAGGGTGTTGAGGAGCGAGGTGTGCCGGTACTGCAGGGTCGCCGGGCCCGCCGCCGGGGCACCCACGATGGTCCCGGGCTCGACCCACGGGGACACCAGTACGGCCGGGACCCGGTAGCCGGACCTGGTGAAGTCGAACACCGGCGAGGTCGGGCCGTCGCCCGGCGGGACGGCCGGCGGGGGCTCCACGTGGTCGTAGGTCCCGCCCGGCTCGTCCCAGCCGATGAAGAGCATGGAGTTCCACGCACAGGACCCCCCGTCCTCCGGCGCCCGCTCCCGTGGGGCCCGGGTGAACGCGTTGTACACCCGGGCCAGGAACCGCTCGCCGCCGTCGACCGGCTGCACCCAGTCGACCGGCAGCTCCATGCCCTGGGCCATGGAGTCGCCCATGGGCGGGTGGTAGTCGCCGTGGCCGGCCAGCAGGTTGGGCTCGATCAGCGAGAAGGCCGGCAACGTCCCCGCCTCCACGTCCTCCTCGAACTCCTCGTAGGGGACGAAGCGGTCCCGGTAGGCATGGTCGAGCCGCGAGTGGTGGATGGCGCCGGTGATCGACAGGGGCGAGTCGAGCACGTAGACCTTCCAGTCCAGCCCCCGCTCGTCCAGCAGGTCGAAGAGGGTCGGGCGCGTCGTTGTCGTGGTACCAGTGCGTCATCGGGGAGTTGAGGACGGCGCCGGACGACGTGGCCGCGGTCCAGAACGACCGGTTCGGGAAGGTCTGGGACGGGACCTCGCTGAACCAGTGGTCGAAGACGGCGTACCCCTTGGCGATGGCGCTCAGCACCGGCACGTGGTCGGGCGTGAGCCCCCGCATGATCTGCCGGTACTGCTCGTAGGTGGGCAGCACCCCCCGCACCGACCGGTAGTGGCTGATGTAGTCGGTGACGAAGCCTTCCATGGTGGCCCCGGCGCCGGCGGGGGGCAGGTTCGGGTGGTCCATCATCTGATCGGCGCTGCGGAACCGGTTGCCCTCGGCCACCACGCCGTAGATCTGGGTGTTGGTGTGCGGGAACTCCTCGCCGGGGTCCGGGTTGGGAACGTCCCCCTCGTCGGGCGCGGCCCGCGCATAGTGGACCCGGCCCTCCCGCCATCCGGGCTCGGTGTCGGGGAGCGGCCCGAGCCCCTCCCACTCCGGCACCGGGTTCGAGAACGTCCGGCCGTCGACCCCTTCGAACTCGGGGCGCTCGGCGCGGGTGTACAGATGGCCGAGCAGGTTGTCGAACGAGCGGTTCTCGAAGAGCACCAGCACGACGTGGTCCATGGCGTGTTCGACAGTCCAGTCCACGGCTCCCCGCCATCCCTCGCGCCGGCGCCGGGATGCGACGACGACGACGTGGTGAACCGTAGGTTGCCGGACCCGGCCCCGCAACCGGTCGGCGCCCGTGCACCGCCCCCGGCGGCCCCCGGCACGACCCCGGACTTCTCCCTAGGATGGCCGCGTGTCCGTGCCGCCCGGCGGAGCTCCCGGCCCACCCCCATCGTTCGCGGTGCCCGTGTCGTTCGACGACGGGCACGGGCGCGGGGTGCGACGCGGGTTGACGCTCGGCGGGGGCGGGACGTGGTTCGTGGCGTGGCAGGTCGGCTACCTGCAGACGCTGGCCGGGGGCGGGGTCCACCTCGGCACCGCCGACCGGATCGTCGGGACGTCGGCCGGCTCGGTGGTGGCGGCCGCCCTCACCCATCGGCGGCTCCGCCTCCTCTACTTCCAGTCGAAGCTGGCCGAGCTCAGCCCGGAGCTGGTGGGCACGATCACCGACCTCGTGCTCCCGTCGCGTCCCTCGACCCCGGAACAGGAGGAGGCCTTCCGCACCTACCTCGACGCGGCGGACTCCCGGCCCGCCACCATCCGGGCCATCGGGGAGGTGGCCCGCACGGTGGAGGCCCACAGCGGCCGCACCGTGGTCCGGGACTTCACGGCGCTCCTCGGGCGGTCGTGGCCCTCGGACGTCGTGTGGATGACCTGCGTCGACACCGGGTCCGGGGCACGCTGCGTGACCACGGCGGCGACCGGCGTCCACGCCGCCACCGGCGCCGCCGCCAGCAGCGCGGTGCCCGGGATCTTCGAGCCCCAGGTGATCGAAGGACGGACGTGCATGGACGGTGGGGTGTCCGGGAGCGGCGTGCACCTCGACCTGCTCGCCGGGGCGGGGCGGACCGTGGTGCTGTCCCTGTACGAGGACCCGACGCTGGCCGCCTTGCTCGGCGACCGGAGCGGCATGCTCACCCTGCGGCCCGGGGACCTCACCCGGGAGATCGAGGCACTGGAGGCCAGTGGGACGAAGGTGTTCGTCCGCTCCCCCGACCACCCCGGGATGCCGCCGGAGGAGCTCATGAACCCCGAGCACGTACCCGAGGCGTTCCGACTGGGCATCCGCCAGGCCAGGGACGACCTCACCACCCTCGGGAAGTTCTGGAACACCGAGCCGGACTGGCTCGCCGCCAACTGGGGCTCCTACGCCGATGCCCGCGGACGCCCCGGACCCGGCTGACCCCGGAGGGACGGCCGGGGCACCGGCCGGCGCGGGTGCCGGCGCCGGCGCCGGTGCCGCGGTGCCGGTGCGCCGGGGTGCGGTCCGCCGGTATCTCGACGGGCTCAACACGCTGTTCGTCGTCCTGTTGCTCATCGTCCTGGTGGCGTGCCTGGCCATCGGCTGGCGCCTCCGTCCCCAGTCCAGCGGGTACGCCACCGTGCCCGAGCACATCACGGGCAGCGTGGCCTTCACCGCCGGGGGCCATCCCACGTTCGACCCGTACACCTCCGGGTCGGGCGACGGCCTCGTCGAGTCCCTCACCCGCACCGGGGGGAACGGGGCCGTCCTCGAGATCCAGGTGCCCACCTCGGGCGGGACCTACCCGGACGGGAACTCCACCTTCCAGCTCGGGTGGACCCTGACCATCGCCCGTCCGTCCGGAGGGACCGTGTGCACGCCCCGCGTCACGTCCCCGAGCGGGACGACTCGTGCCCGACCCCTACGGCCTCTACTACGCGGGGTTCCAGGGCGCGGCCACCGGCAACGGCACCAACCCGGCGGCCGGGGGCTTCGACACCAACGTCCTGCCGGTCGACGACCCGTCGCCCAGCTTCCTGCCCTGGCGCTCCCGGTCCACCACCGTCCCGGACCCCGAGGCCGTCAGCGCTCCGGGCTCGGGCCGCTCCGCGGCCCCCCCGAAGGTGCCGGCCCTGGTGATCTCCGGCACCGGATACGTCTACGTGAGGCTGTGCTGGGCCGCACCTGCGCCCGTCACCCTGAACGGCGCCTACCTCAACGCCTACTTCCCACCCGTCAGCGGTGCGGGGATCCACAAGGCGGTGCACCGGCTCGTCCCCACCGACGGCGACACGCTGAACTACACGGTGACGTCGAAGCCCGACCCGGCGTTCACCTCGTCGTCCGAGTGGTTCTGGTCGGACGTCCAGGCCCAGAGCGATCCCGTCGGCAGCCAGAGCGCCTCGACGCTGACCCGGGTCACGGCCATCAACACCTCGGCCGTCCAGCAGGACTCGTTCCACGGGTTCCTCTCCGGGATCATGCTGGGGATCGCCGGGGGCGTGCTGATCTCGGTCATCACCGAGGTGGCCAAGCCGCTCACCCGCAAGTCCGGCGACTGACCCGCCGCCTCCGACCCGGCGCCCCGCTCAGGCGTGGTCGTCGGGCACGGGTCGGCGGCGGACGAGCCCCGGGGCCCGGCCGGCACCCGGCACGGCGTGGACGTCGCGGGGCCCGACCGGCTCACCACAGTGCTCGCACACCAGGATCTGGGTGCCGGCCAGACCACAGGCGTCGTGGACGACCTCGAGGGGCGGCCCGTCGGGTGCGGCGTAGGCGTCCCCCCACTGGCGCATGGCCGTGAGCACCGGCCACAGGTCCCGGCCCTTGTCCGTCAGCCGGTAGTCGTCCCGCGGCGGGTGCTCGGAGTACGGCACCCGCGTCGAGCACGCCGGTCTCCACCAGCTTGGTCAGGCGCTGCTGGAGGATGTTGCGCGAGATCCCGAGGCGCCTCTGGAAGTCCTCGAACCGGGTGACCCCCAAGAAGGCGTCCCGGATGATGAGCATGGTCCACCACTCGCCCACGATCTCGAGGCACTGGGCCACCGAGCAGTCCATGTCGGCGAAGCTCTTCCGTTCCATGCCCCCAGCCTAGTGGGTTGCATCATGCAACGCAATCCGCTATGGTGCGTCCTATGACACAACTCACTGACGTGGCGCCGGCGGCGGGCGATGCGGAGCGGGTGGCCCGGCGCCAGGCGATCTTCCTGGTCACGGCGTTGGGCGCCTTCATGGCCTCCCTCGACCTCTCCATCGTGAACGTGGCCTTCCCGGCACTCGAGCGGACCTTCGCCGCCGACTCCCGGGCCACCCTGGCCTGGGTCATCACCGGCTACAGCATCGTGTTCGGCTCCCTCCTGGTGGTGGCCGGCCGGACCGCGGACCGGCTCGGCAGCCGTCGGGTCTTCTTCGCCGGCCTCGGGGTGTTCACCCTCGGGTCGCTCCTGTGCGGGATCGCCCCGCGACGTCGACCTCCTGGTGGCCGGTCGGCTCGTCCAGGGGTTGGGGGCGGCGGCACTGCTGCCGTCGTCGCTGGCCCTGCTGCTCGGCGCCTACCCCGATGCGCGGCGGTCCCAGATGGTCGCCCTGTGGGGTGGGATCGGCGCGCTGGCCGTGGCCACCGGCCCGTCGGTCGGCGCGCTCCTCATCACCGGGTTCGGCTGGCGGGCCGCCTTCTTCGTGAACCTGCCCGTCGCCCTGGTCGCCTGGCTCATCGGGCGGCGGGTGCTCGAGAGCCCGGCACCGGGTGCCACCCGGGCCACACCGGACTACCTGGGCGTCCTGCTGCTCGCCGGTGCGCTCGGCGCCCTGGTGCTGGCCATCTCGCAGGGGCCGGCCTGGGGATGGACCAGCCCGGCGATCCTGGGCGCGCTCGGCGCGGCGGTGGCCCTGGGCGGCGCCTTCCTCGTCCGGTCCTCCCGCCATCGTGAGCCCGTGCTCGACCTGACCCTCTTCCGGTCCCGCACCTTCCGCGTGGCCAATCTCGCCACCCTGCTCTATGCCATGGGCTTCTTCGCCATGCTGCTCGGCAACATCCTCTTCCTCACCAGCGTGTGGGGCTACTCGATCCTCGTCGCCGGACTGGCCGTGACCCCCGGGCCCCTGGTGGTGGCCCTGGTGTCCGGCCCGGCCGGCAAGCTCGCCGGACGCATCGGCTTCCGCCCCGTGCTGCTGGTCGGCTTCGTCGTGTTCGCCTCCGGACTCGTCTGGTACGCACTGCGGATCGGGGCCGGGCACGAGTACCTGACGGTGTGGCTGCCCGGGACCCTGGTCGTGGGACTGGGCATCGGGCTCACCTTCCCGGTGCTGAGTGCGGCCGCCGTGTCGAGCCTGCACCCCGAGCGCTTCGCCGTGGGCAGCGCGGTCAACCAGACGGCCCGTCAGGTCGGGGGTGCGCTGGGAGTGGCCGTCCTCGTGGTGGTCCTCGGGACCCCGACGTCGCCGGCCCGGGCCCTCGCCGGGTTCCACCACCTGTGGTGGTTCGCGGCGGCCATGGCCGTCTCGTCCGGGGTGGTGTGCGTGTTCCTCGGATCCGGGCGCCCGGCCCGCACCGCGGTGGCGCCCGTCGACCGGGACGTGCCGGCCCTGGCGGGGTCGGCATGAGCACGCGGACCGATCCCCGGACCAGCACCGGCGTCCCGTCGACCGGCGTCCCGTCGACCGATGTCCCGTCGACCTGGGGACCGGCCGCCTCCAAGACCGTCACCTGGTACGACCCGGAGACGACGGCGCGCCTCGGGATGCAGCTCCGCGGGCTCGACTTCCTCGCGGCCATGCAGCGGGGCGAGGTGCCACCCCCGCCCATCGCCTCGCTGCTCGACTTCGCCATCTGCGAGCTCGAGGTCGGGCGGGTGGTCTTCACCTGCACGCCGGACCAGTCGCACTACAACCCCATCGGCATGGTCCACGGCGGCCTGGTCTGCACGTTGGCCGACACCGTCATCGGGTGTGCCGTCCACACCACGCTGGACCTGGGGCTCACCTACACGTCGATCGACCTGAACGTCAGCTACCTGCGGCCGGTGACCGGCTCCAGCGGGGTGCTCCGGGCCACCGGTCGGGTGACCAGGCCCGGTCGCCGGGTCGCCTTCGCCGCCGCCGACGTCGTCGACGGGACCGGCAGGGTGGTGGCCACGGCCACCGGGAGCTGCCTGGTCATGGAGGTCCCCCGGCTCGACGGGTGACCGGGTGCGCCGCGGCCCGGCTCAACCGAGGAGCTCGGTGAACCGGCGGGCGAAGGTGTACGCGTCACCGGGCCATCGGGCCGAGAGGTAGTTGCCGTCGAGCACGGTGAATCCCCGGTCGTCGTGGGCCGCGTCGTCGCGCCGCAGGCCCCGGGGCCCTCGGGTGAACTGCCGGGGATCGCCGAGGGCGGCCACCACCTCGTCCTCGACGTAGGCGGGGTAGGTCCGGTAGTAGCGCCCGAGCTTCCACGCCGTGGCCAGGTAGGCGCTCCGCTCCATGGGCTTCGTCAGGCACGTCGTCCGCCGGTCGGCCAGGACGCTCGTGCCCGTCCGGGGGTCGATCGTGCGGGCCAGCACCACGACGCCGTGACAGATGGCCCCGACCGGTCGGCCCAGCGACCAGAACGCCCCCACCTTCGCCCGGAGCGGCGCCGAGCCGAGGTACTGGCGCATGCCGGGAGCGTGGCCGCCGGGCAGGAGCAGTCCGTCGAACGACTCCGGGTCCACCGAGTCCCAGGCGATCGGGCGGCGGTACGCCGGGTCGTCGAGCAGGCCGGCGTAGAGCGCCTTGGGCTCCGCCGCCGCGCCCAGCTGCCCGAAGAGGACGCCGTCGAGCAGTCGCTGGTCGGCGGCCGGGGCTCCGGTGCCCGACTCGGTGGCGAACACCACCTCGTGGCCCTGCGAGGCCAGCACGTGCCAGGGCACGGCCACCTCGGTGACATCGAAGTCGCGGTCGGGCAGCGGGATCAGGACACGGCGGGGCACCGGTCGGATGGTAGCGGCGCCGGTGCCCGACGGACCGGGGTGGGCGCCCGCCCGGGGTGGATCAGGTGGCGACCGGGGCCGGGCGACCGGTCAGGCGGCACAGCCCGACCGGTCCGATGCCCCGCACCTCCAGGACGCCGAGCGGCTCCGACGGGATCCCCGCGGAGTCGGCCAGCCCCGACTCCACCACCACGTCACCGGGGGCACCCGCCTTGGCGGCGCGGGCGGCGAGGTTGACCACGGGGCCGAACACGTCGCCGTCGCGGAGCATGACCTCCCCGAAGGCCACCCCGGCCCGGACGTGGGGCAGGCGGGGGTGGGCCGCCATCAGGTCGGTCAGCTGGAGGGCGATGGCGCAGGCGGTGACCGGGTCCGGGGCGGTGTAGAGGACCTCGTCGCCGATCAGCTTCACCACCCGCCCGCCGGCCGTCACCACGGCATCGGCCGTGACGTTCTCGAACTCGGTCAGCAGGGTGCCGAGCTCCCCCATCGGGATGGTCAGGGCGATGCCGGTCGAGTCGACCAGGTCGACGAACCCGACGCCCAGGGCCCGGACCTCGATGCCGTCCTCGCCCTCCGGGGACGGCGAGCGCCGGAGGGCCACCAGGTGCTGGCGGAGGAGGACGTCCAGGCCGGCGACCACCTGCGGGAAGAGCGACGCCGCCACCGTGTTGGCCCTGGCCACCTCGAGGCCCACCGGGTCCTCGTCACGGACCAGTGGTTCGACGTTGGCCAGGAACGACGACACCAGTGCGTCGGCCAGGCGCGCCGTCGTCGATCCCATGACCCGCACGAACTGGAAGATGGCCTCCTCGCCGAAGATGTCGGCGGCGGTCGGCACCAGCCTGCAGAGGTGGACCAGGTCCGGGGACAGGACCCGCTCGCCGGCGCCGGGGGCCGGGAACCCGGCGGCCCGGATGATCCGGAGCACCAGGTCGGGCTCCACCCCCGACTGGTCCACCAACTCGTCGAGGGTCAGGGCCTCGGTGAGCCGGAGGGCCAGCACCAGGGCCAACCCGGGGAGCTCCTCACGGAAGGCGACGAGGTCGGCCGTCGAGGCCCCCTCGTCGAGCAGGTGGCGCAGCAGCGCCAGGCGGTCGGCGGCGAAGGGGTCCCCGGGGAAGTACAGCCCGAGCTCCTCCAACTCCGCGTCGCGCTCCATCGGACAAGCCTACGGCCCGACGGCCCGGGGACCCGGCCCGGGGACGCCCGGTTCCGGTGGTCCCGGAGTCGCCCGGCCGATCGGGTCCCGGAGTCCCGGGACGCCTAGCGGACCTTGACGGTGAGCGCGGCGGTCGGTGTCGTCGAGCTGAAGAACACGTACGGCCCACCCCCGATGGTCAGCGCGAAGGTCTGGCTCGTCCCGGCCGGGATCAGCGTGGTGGGCACGAGCGGGCCCGTCAGCGTCTGGTCGCCGGCCGTGGTGTTGGTGACGGTCACCGCGTCGAACCCGGGTGCCCCCTGGGCCGGGTAGGAGTCCATCAGGCGGGACACGCTGAAGATCGTGTGCCCCCTGGCGTTGAGGAGCATCCGGACCACCGGGGCGGCATAGGCCGTCACCGTCAGGGTCTCCGGATTGAGCGGCACCCCATCGGTGGTCACCACCACGCTCACGGGACCGACGGCGAGATTCGGCGTGACCGCCGTGCACTTGCTGGGAGCCGGGCAAGAGACCGAGACGGCGGGTGTCCCGTCGAACGTGACCGTGGTCGTGCCGGGTGCCGTGTCGAACTGGTGGCCGTGGATGACGATCGGGATCGACGATCCGGCGGGGGCGCTGACCGGGGCGATCTTCGTGACCGAGGGCGACGGCGTGGCCGATGCGACGCCCGCCCCCACCGGTGCCAGGACCAGGAAGCCGGCTGCCCCGGTGACGAGTGCGGCGGACAGCACGCACGTGGTGACGGATCGGACCCTCATGGATGCTGCCTCCTGATCATGGTGCGCCGAATCTTGGTGCAGCGCCACCGACTCGGGCCCCCGCACGGAAACCCCCTGCCCTGTCCAACGACCCCGCCGTCGATTCGTTACACGGGTCCCACCGCCGGCGGCGGCGCCACCTCCGCCCGGTGGCGGCGGATCGGGCCCGAGGGCCGGCTCCCGCAGCTCGATCGGCGGCCCGCGGACGCACCGGGCCGTGCCTGGGGCCCCGGGTTCGGCTCCCGTTGCCGAAACCGGTCAAGGTGCCCGCTCATCGGGTCGATAACGGGGATGCGACCAGCAATGGCCTGGGCCCACGGGGTCCGGGCCGGCGCACCGGCGGATCGGAGACCCCGGTCCGGACGGCGGTCGATGGAGGAATGATGTCGCAGTACCACCACCGAGTCCGGATCGCCCGAGCAGCATCGGACGTCGACACCCGGACCACGGTCGCACCGGTGCCGCCCGCTCCCCCCGGAGGGGAGCGGTGAAGGCCCACGGGATGCGCTGGGTGGCGGTCGCCGCCCTGGTCGCCATGATCGGGTTGGCCGGTTCGGTACTGGGGTCGCAGGAGGTGGCCAAGTCGGCGGCCGCCCAGTCCCGTCAGGCCGCCAACACCTCGTCGCTCGAGATCGCCGCCAACCTGACGCTGGCCATCCAGCGCGAGCAGGACCTGGCGGTCAGCGCCGGGACGTTCCTCACGGCCAACCCCCACGCGACCATGGCCCAGTTCCGTCAGTGGGTGGACACCGGACGGGTGTTCTCCCGGTTCCCCGAGATCCAGGGACTGGCCGAGGTCGTCATCGTCCCCGAGGCCGACCTCGCGGCCTACGCCGCCCGCTCCGAGGCCGACCCGGCCGGCACGCTCGGCCCGGGGGGCACCTTCCAGGTGACCCCGGCCGGGTCCCGCCCCTTCTACTGCTTCGAGTCGGTCACCCAGTCCCGGACCAACGGATTCGCCACCCCGGCCGGCCTCGACCTGTGCGCCACCTCGCTCGGCCCGACGCTGCTGACCGTCCGCGACACGGGACAAGGTGCCTACCTCCCGTACGGATCGGGGAGCAACACCCAGCTGGTGGTGGGCACGCCGATCTACGCGGGCGGGGTGATCCCGACCACGGTGGCGGCCCGCCGGGCCGCGTTCCTCGGATGGACGGGCACCCAGATCGATCCGGCCAAGATCCTGGACGTCCCGTTGGCCACCCATCCGGACACGGCCGTGATCCTCCGCTACCACCAGGGAGGGATCGCGGAGACGATCCGCGCCGGGAAGGCCCCGTCGCAGGCGCAGTCCAGCACCATCGACCTCCACAACGGGTGGCAGGTCGAGGTCCTGACCGTCCACAACCCTGATTCCGTGGTGCAGAACCCGACCGCGCTGGCCATCCTGGTCACCGGCATCGCCCTGAGCCTGCTCCTCGCCCTCCTGGTCTACGTGCTCGGGACGAGCCGGTCCCGGGCCCTCCTCCTGGTCGACGAGCGCACCGACCAGCTGCGCCACCAGGCACTGCACGACGCGCTCGACCGGGCTCCCCAACCGCGCCCTGATCCTCGACCGGCTGGGGCAGATGCTGGCGCAGAGCCGGCGGAGACCGATGCCGCTGGCCGTGCTGTTCCTCGACCTCGACGACTTCAAGGACGTCAACGACACCCTCGGGCACCAGGCCGGGGACGAACTGCTCATCACGGTGGCCGGCCGGCTCCAGGTCGCCATCCGCGAGGGCGACACCGTCGGACGCCTCGGCGGGGACGAGTTCGTGGTGCTGACCGGAGCGTCCACCCCCGACGCCGACGCCGCCGATGCGGCCATGGTGGCCGAGCGGATCCTCGGCGTGCTGGCCAGACCCGTGAAGCTGTCCGCCACCGATGTCCCGGTGTCGGTGAGCGCCAGCATCGGCTTCGCCGAGGGCTACCGGGACACGCCCGACGAACTGCTCCAGGATGCCGACATCGCCCTCTACGAGGCCAAGGCGAAGGGCAAGCGGTGCGCGGTCCGCTTCGTGCCGTCGATGCAGGCCGCCGTCGACCACCACCGCCACCTCGAGGTCGACCTGCGGACCGCGCTCGAGAACGACGAGTTCTTCCTCGTCTACCAGCCGACGTTCGGCCTGGCCACCGGAGACTTCACCGGGGTCGAGGCCCTGCTGCGGTGGCGTCACCCCCAGCGCGGCGAGGTCCCGCCCGTCGAGTTCCTCCCCGCCCTCGAGGCGAGCGGCCTGATCGTGCCGGTCGGGGCCTGGGTGCTGCACGAGGCCTGCCGGCAGGGCGCGGCGTGGGGCCGGTCGGGGCAGCAGTTCGCCGTGTCGGTCAACGTGTCGGCCCGTCAGCTCGACGGCGACCGCCTCATCGACGACGTCGAGGACGCGCTCACCTTGAGCGGGCTCGAGCCGGCCCGGCTGGTCCTCGAACTGACCGAGACGGCACTCATGCACGACGCCGAGGCGACCGTGGCCCGCCTCCAGGCACTGAAGGCACTCGGGGTCCGCATCGCCGTCGACGACTTCGGCACCGGGTACTCGTCGCTCGCCTACCTCAAGCAGTTCCCGATCGACGTGCTGAAGATCGACCGCTCGTTCATCTCGGGGATCACCGATTCGTCCGAGGCGGTCGCCCTGGTCCACACCCTGGTGCAGCTGGGCAAGGTGCTCGGGATCGAGACCGTGGCCGAAGGGGTGGAGACGTCCGGCCAGGTCGACGTGCTGCGGGCCGAGGAGGTCGACGGCGGCCAGGGATTCCACTTCGCCCGTCCGATGGGGGTCGAGGCCCCGGACCTGCGCCTCCTCCTCGAGGGCGGTCGCATCGCCACCGTCGACGGCACCCGGCCGACCGACGAGGCCGGGCGTGTCCTCGGCACGACGACCTCCGGATGACCCCGGCCACCCCGGCGCCGCACCACGGAATCACCGCGGGCGGGCCACGACGCCGGGCAGGGGCGACCAGACAGCGGCCGGCGCGGTCGGTACCCTCGGACATCACCCCGACCACCCGCCGGCCGGCGCTCACCGCGCTGGCATTCTCGGCCCATCCCGACGGCCGTGCCGGCTCCATCCTGCAGCTGCCCCACCCGCTCCGGGTCCTCCGCCACGCCCTGCCGGTCATCGTGGAGAGCATCGTGGCCCCGGTGGCCGCCTACTACTGCGTGCTGCTGATCGCCGGATTCAAAGGGGCGCTCCTCGGTGCGCTGGCCTGGTCCTACCTCCTGATCGGCCGCCGGGCCTGGCGCCGCCAGCGGATCTCGACCCTGCTCCTCCTGGGCACGGCCCTGCTCACCCTCCGGACCGCCGTCTCGTTCGTCACCGGCAGCGCCTTCGTCTACTTCATCCAGCCCACGGTGAGTGCCTTCCTGGCGTCCGCGCTGCTGGTGGTGAGCGCGCTCCTCGGCCGGCCGTTCACCCAGCGGTTCACCCACGACTTCTGCCCGCTCACCCCCGAACTGCTGGCCCGGCCCAGCGTCCACCGCTTCTTCGTGCGGGTGTCCTTCCTGTGGGCCGTCGCCATGTTCCTCAACGGGGCCGTGGTCCTGACCCTCCTGTTGACCGTGTCCACCCGGTCGTTCCCCCTCGAGCGGCTGGGGGCCACCTCGTCCCTGACCATCGGCGCCATCGTCCTGTCCGTCGTCTGGTTCGCCCGCTCGATGCGGAGTGACGGGGTGTTCGTGCGGTTCGGCGAACACCCGGCCACCGGAGGCCCTCCCGGCCGACTGACGGGACGGACGCCCCACGGCCCCGGCCGTGCGGCCTCAGACGGTCCGGGTACTAGGCGGCCACACCGGCCGCGGCCAGCAGCCCGCTCCGCGGGGTGATGACCGCGTCGATCAGCCCGTAGGCGATGGCCTCCTCGGGGGTCATGAAGTAGTCGCGGTCGATGTCCCGGGTGACCTCGTCGACCGACCGGCCGCTGTGGTGGGCGATGATCTCCGCCATGCGGCGGGTGAGGGCCAGCACCTCACGGAGCTGGATCTCCATGTCCGACGGCGCACCCCGGGTGCCGGCACTCCCCTGGTGGATCATGATCCGGGCGTTGGGGAGGGCCAGGCGCTTGCCGGGCGCACCGCCGCAGAGGACCATGGCCGCGGCCGACATCCCCATGCCCACGCAGATGGTCGACACGTCGGGCCGCACGTGCTGGATGACGTCGTAGATGGCCATGCCGGCGTAGGCCATGCCGCCGGGCGAGTTGATGTAGAGCGAGATGTCCTTCTCGGGGTCCTGGGCCTCGAGGTACAGCATCTGCGAGATGATCAGGTTGGCCACCTGGTCGTCGACCTCCTGGCCGAGGAAGACGATCCGCTCGCGGAGGAGCAGCGAGTAGATGTCGAAGGCCCGCTCCCCCCGTCCGGACTCGTCGACCACCGTCGGGATGAGTGACTGGCGTGGGTGCATCGGCTCCTCCTCCGTGCTCCGACGGGCCCGTCCGTCGGGCCATCCCTGTCATGATATCTCAAGTTTGAGATATCATGACAGGGATACGATTGGACCCGTCCGGAGAGCCGCCGGGCTCGCCACCGGGACACCGAGGGAGGAAGCATGGCCGAACGGCACGAGTCGGTGTTTCCGGGATTCCGCGAGCTGTCGGTCCGCCGGCACGCCCTGAGCGACGAGCTCGCCGAGCGACGCCGCACCCTCGGGCTGTCCCAGACCCAGGTGGCGGCGCGCATGGGCACGTCCCAGTCGGCGGTGGCCAGGATCGAGAACGGTGCCTCGGACGTCCTGCTGTCCACCGTCGACCGCTACGCCACCGCGCTCGGGCCGGCGCCTCGAGTGGACGCTGGCCGATCCTGCCCGATCCCGGTGTCCCGTCGTGATCGGCGACACGGTCGCGGTCGCCGCCAGGGTCCCGGGCGACTGGATGGCGGAGCGCCTGTTCGCCCAGCGCATCGTCCAGCTGTCCGGTCCGCTCGACCCACGCGGCGGCCAACCACGTGGCCGCCCAGTTGATGACCCTCGACGCCCTGGGCGACGACCCGGTGGAGCTGCGCGTCACCAGCCCCGAGGGCGAGGTGTCGGCGGCCCTGTCGCTGGTCGACGTGATCGACCTCCTGGGTGTGCCGGTCCGGGTCACCGGCCTTCGGACGGGTCCACGGATCCGGCCTCGCCGTCCTGGCCGTCGGGCGACGAGCGGACGGTGGCCGACCACACGTCGCTCCGTCTGGTCGGGCCCCGCGTCGAGCTGTGGGGCAGCGCCGACCAGCTGGAGCAGCAGGCCGCCGCCCACCAGGCCGAGTGGTCGGCCTTCTGCGCCTGCATCGCCCGGGCCACCGGGCAACCCCCGGACCGGGTGGCGGCCGACGCCGAGGCCGGCCGGTTACTTCACCGCCGAGGAGGCCGTCGCCTACGGCCTGGCCGACGGGGTCAGCGGGGTGGGCGCCTCGATCCACCGCCTCCCGGGCCGGCCGATCGGATTCCGCCCGGACGCGGACCGGTAGCCCGCACCCGGGCCGGCCGACCGCCCCGCCGGGCACGCGGCGTCCACCGCCCGGCCCGTCCCGTAGGCTGGGCGGGTCATAGCGACTTTGACGCCCCCGTGGTGCTCGGTCCGCCCGGCGCACGTCGAGCGGGTACCGGGCAGCCGTCGACCTCAGGCTCACCGTGACGGAGTGCCGGCCATCCGGACGACTCCTAGCGACACCCGACGAGCGCACGAACCGAGAGTCCCCATGACCGCCACCGCCCTCCTGCAGCCCCCGGACCCCGGCCCGCCCGTCCCACCCGAGGACTTCGCCAGCCTGGCCAAGCGCGTCCGCGATGCCGGCCTCATGGGGAAGCGCCCCGGCTACTACTCGGTCAAGATCGCCGCCACCTCGACCGCCCTCGTCGCCCTCGGTGTGGTCGGTGTGCTGCTCGGGAGCAGCTGGTGGACCGCGGCGGTGGCGCTCGGGGTCGCCTTCACCCTGGGCCAGCTCAGCTTCATCGGCCACGACGCCGGCCACCGTCAGGTGAGCCGCAACCGGAGGCGCAACTACGCCCTGGGCCTGCTGCTGACCAACGCGGTCGCCGGATTCAGCTTCAGCTGGTGGCTCGACAAGCACAACCGGCACCACGCCCACACCAACCAGCCGGGCAAGGACCCCGACCTCGAGCCGGGCGCCCTGGCCTACACCCGCGACCAGGTGGAGGCCCGCCGGGGACTGCCCCGCTGGTTCGCCCGGATCCAGGCCATCACCCTGGTGCCGCTCCTCTTCCTCGAGGCCGTCAACCTCCACGTGGCGAGCATCGCCCACCTCGTGCGCCGGCGCGGGACGGGGCGCGGCCACCGAGTCCGGCCTGCTCCTCGTGCACGCCGGGCTGTTCTTCGTGGCGCCCTTCCTGCTCATGGGGGTGTGGCAGGCCGTGGTGTTCGTCCTGATCACCCAGACGGCGTTCGGCTTCTACCTCGGGGCGAGCTTCCTCACCAATCACGTCGGCATGCCGGTCCCGTCGACCACCGACGACCTCGACTACCTGCGCCGACAGGTGCTGACCTCGCGGAACCTGCGCCACCGCCTGGTCACCGGGTTCATGGTCGGCGGGCTCGACGCCCAGATCGAGCACCACCTCTTCCCGACCATGCCCCGGGCCAACCTCGCGGCGGGCCCGGGCCCTGGTCCGGTCGTTCTGCGACGACGAGTCGATCAGCTACACCGAGGCCAGTGCCTGGCGGGCCTACCGCGACGTCTTCGCCCACCTGTGGACCACCGGCGCCCCGCTGCGCATCCCGACCACGGTCTGAGCCTCCCGGCCCCGCCGACCCCTGCGGGCGTCGGGCCCGCGACGGCGCCCGGGCTCAGGCCACCCGGTCGGTCGTCCGCTTCGACGGCAGCAGCGCGATGACGACGAGCGTCAGCAACGAGAAGAAGCACCCGAGGACCAGCCACCCCACCGCGTGGCGCCCCTTGCGCTTGGCGATGTTGTAGATCCACACCAGGACCACGACCCACAGGACGAAGCCGAGCAGGCCGCCCACGTAGGTCCCCCCGTTGCTGGCCAACAGCATGCGTGCCGACATGCGCGCCCCTCCCGGTCACCAGGCGTCGTCCTGGAACGGTAGTGCAGGGTCGCCGGCCACCCGCGGTGGCCGGCGCACCGGCCGACGCGGCCACCCCGATGACCCCGTGCGCCCCTTGACATGTGACTGTTTGGTCACATATCATCACGCCATGGACCCGGTGTTCAAGGCGCTGGCCGACCCCACCCGGAGGGAGCTGCTCGACGAGCTCTTCCGCCACGACGGGCAGACCCTGACCGAGCTCGAGGCCCGCTTCACGATGACCCGCTTCGGGGTCATGAAGCACCTCAAGCTCCTGGAGGAGGCCGGGCTGGTCGTCTCCAGGCGACACGGCCGCCAGAAGCGCCACTTCTTGAACCCGGTTCCGATCCGGCTCGTCCACGACCGGTGGGTGAGCAAGTACACCGAACCCTGGGCCGCCGGGCTCAGCGGTCTGAAGACAGAACTGGAGCGCACCATGGAGAAGGTCTACGAGCTGTACATCCGCACCACCCCCGAGCGCCTGTGGGAGGCCATCACCGACCCGGAGACCCGGGCCAAGTACAACTTCGGCGCCGCCGCCCACTCGACGTGGAAGCCCGGGGATGCCATCGAGCTCTCCGCCGAGGGGCCCGGCGTCCTGGCCGACGGGGTCGTCCTCGAGTCCGACCCGCCGAGGCGCCTGGTCCACACCATGACGGCGCGGTGGAGCGACGAGGTGGCCGCCGAGGGGTCCTCACGGGTCACCTGGGAGATCGAGCCGGTGGGCGACTCGTGCCGCCTCACCCTGGTCCACGACGAGCTGCGCGACGGCGCCAACGACGAGCTGTTCGGCGGGTGGCCCATGATCCTGTCCGGGCTCAAGACCTTCCTCGAGACCGGGGAGCTGCTCACCACGCCGGGGTCGCTGCGCTTCGTCGACACCCCCTGACGGCGGGGCGGGCGGCGGCCGGCTCAGGGCCTGCGGGGCACGCCCCCCATGGACCGCAGCACGCCGTCCATGATCCGGGTGGGCACCACGCGGGCCACCGCGCCCATGATCCTCGGGCCGGTGCCCACCACGTAGCGCGCACGCGGCCGCTTGACCGTCAGGGCCTGCTCGATGACGGCGGCCGCGCCCTCCACCGGTGTGGCCGCCTTCTGGCCCTTGGGGATCGACTTGCGCTGGCCCTCGATGTGCTTGGCGTAGAGCCGTCGGTGCTCCGGGGACAGGGGGCCACCGCGTCCTCCAGCTGCTCCTCGGCGCTCCGCCACATGTCGGTGTCGGTCTGGGCCGGCTCGACCAGGACCACCGGGATGCGCCAGGGCCGCAGCTCGAGGCGCAAGGCGTCGGCCATGCCCTCCAGGCCGAACTTGGACGCCGAGTAGAGGCCGACCATCGGTGAGGAGATCCAGCCGCTCAGCGACGAGACGAAGACGATGCGGCCCCGCGCCTCGCGGATCCGCGGGAGGACGGCCTGGGTGACCGCCACCTGGCCGACGAGGTTGACCTCGAGCTGGCGCCGGAACTCGGCGACGGGGACCCCTTCGACCGGGCCGCCCACCACGATCCCGGCGTTGTTGACCACCGCGTCGAGCCGGGCCGGCAGCACGGTGTCGAGCGCGGCGATCTGGTCGGCATCGGTGATGTCGAGCAGCACCGGGGTGATCCGTCCGCCGGAGCCCTCGATGAGCGACTCGCCGTCCGACTCCCGGCGGACGGCGCCGATCACGTCCCATCCGGCGGCGGCCAGCCGGAAGGCGGCGGCCCGTCCGATCCCACGCGAGGCTCCGGTGATCAGGACGCTGGGCATGGGCCACGGTACACCGGGCCCCGCGCACCGGTCCGGGCCGGGCCGGCGACCGGCGGACCCCCGGGGACATCCCGACCCCCGGGCGGGTGGCTGCTTAGTGTGCAGGGACGACGGGGGATCGGGAGGCACCATGAGGGACAGACGGCTCGAGACGGTCGGCGCGGCGACGGGGGCCGCGTTCGCGGTCCTGGAGCTGCTGGCCGGGTTCATCTACCCGCAGCAGCCCCGCATCGACGGCCCGCCGGCGGCCACGGTGGCCTGGGCCCACGCCCACCGGGTGGCCCTGCAGACCGGCATGATCTTCGGCCTGGTCGGCGGCCGCGCTGCTGGTCTGGTTCGCCGGCTACCTCTACTCCCGCACGGGCCGGGTCGGGCCCGGTGACGACCACGGTGGCACCGATGGTGCTCGGCGGCGGGGTGGCCGCCGCCGCGCTGGCCGCCGTGGCCGCCATGCCCATCGCCCTGCTGGCGTTCATGGTCGGACAGCCACCGGGCATCCCGGACCCCACCGTCGTCCGCCTGCTCGCCGACGCCAACACCGTGCTGTACGCCGCCAGTGCGGTCCTGACCGGTGTCTTCCTGGTGGCCGTCGGGCTGGCCATCCTGCGGCTCCGAGCTCGGGGCACCGCGCTGGCTCGGCTGGGTCAGCCTGGTCGTCGCCGCCTGCAACGCCGTCACCGTGTGGGTGGTCCTGACCTTCACGACCTACCACGGCCAGTCGTGGAACGTCGTCGCCTTCGGCGCCTACATCGGGTTCGTCTTCGTCATGGCCGCCCTGAGCATCTCGATGCTCCGTCGCCGCGGCGGACGAGCCGACGGGGGTGCAGCCGGGACCGGCTGACCGACCGGTCGGAGAGGCGTCCGGTCAGGTGGCCGCCTAGCGGTCGGCGTCGTCGGTGGCCGGTGCCGGCGCCCGCAGCCCCTCGAGCGCGATGTCGAGGATGCGGGGGATCTGCCCGGGCGAGGTCGACGGCATCTTCGAGATCCCGGCGACCAGCATCACCACGTCGTCGATCGACACGTCGGTGCGGACCGTCGCCGGCCTCCTGGGCCCGCACCAGCAGCCGGTCGCCGGCCGCGTAGAACGCCGTGCGGCAGCCGCGGAAGACGTCGGCGTCGCGGCCGAGGTGGCTGAACAGCTCCTGGGACAGCGCCTGCTTGGTGGCGACGTAGTCGAGGAACCGGTGCAGCCACGCCACCAGCGCCTCCCACGGCGGGTCGCCCATGAGCTCCTCGGCGGTCCGGCACACCGCCTCCACCTCCTCGACGTAGACCGCCTCGAGCAGGTCCTGGCGGGTCGGGAAGTTCCGGTAGAGGGTGCCGATGCCCACGCCGGCACGCCGGGCGATCTCCTCCAGCGACGCCGAGCCGCCCTCCTCGGTGAACGCCTCACGGGCCGCGGCGATGAGCTTGTCGTAGTTGCGCCGCGCATCGGCCCGCTTCGGCCGCTGGGACCGTACGTCCGGGATGGTCTCTGCGCTGGTCATGGCTGCATTCCCCGCGTTGGGCTTGCAAAGCGGAGGTACCCTCCGTATACTATCCGGAGAGCCCCTCCGGTAACTTCTGGAGGACGCCTCCACTTTAGCGCCTCATCCCGCCCCCGTCGAACGGAGCGACCACATGTCCATCCACCTTGATCGAACGCGCCCCCGCAACGGGGCCGACCCGCCGGATCCACCCGCCGGGCGCCCGCACCCGGCCCTCGTCCTGTCCATCATCCTGACCACCTACCTGATGATCATCCTCGATGCGACGATCATCATCACCGCCCTCCCCAAGATCCACCGCGGCCCTCGGGTTCTCGGCCACCGGGCTGTCCTGGGTGCAGAGCGCCTACACCCTCACCTTCGGCGGCTTCCTGCTGCTCGGGGCCCGGGCCGGCGACATCCTGGGCCGGCGCCGCGTGTTCGTGGTCGGGATCGCCCTGTTCACCGTCGGCCTCGCTGCTCGGTGGGCTCGCCCAGTCGCCGTCCTGGCTGCTGGCCGCCCGGGCCCTCCAGGGCATCGGTGCCGCCATCGCCGCACCCTCCACCCTCGCCCTCCTCCAGATCAGCTTCCGCGAGGGTCCCGAGCGGGCCCGGGCCATCGGCGCCTACAGCGCGGTGGCCGGCGGGGGCGGCAGCATCGGCCTGGTGCTCGGCGGCATGCTGACCAGCTGGGTGTCCTGGCGGTGGGCCTGTTCATCAACGTCCCGATCGGCGTGGTGCTGGTGGTCCTCGCCCCGCGGTACCTGCCCGAGTCGGAGCGCCGGCGCGGGCACTTCGACCTGGCCGGCGCGGCCACCTCCACCCTCGGCATGACCGCCCTGGTCTACGGCTTCGTCCGGGCCGCCTCGGCCGGATGGTCCGACCCGGGCACGGTCGCGTCGTTCATGGCCGGCGGTCGTGCTGCTGGTGGCCTTCGTGCTGAACGAGCGGCGGGCCGAGCAGCCGATCACGCCGCTCCACCTCTTCGCCAGCCGGGAGCGCGCCGGCTCGTACGGGGTCCGGATGCTGGTGGTCAGCGGGATGTTCGCCATGTTCTTCTTCCTGACCCAGTTCTTCCAGGGCGTCCTCGGCTACAGCGCCCTCGCAGGCCGGGCTCGCCTTCCTGCCCGTCACCGCGGTCATGTTCGCGGCGGCCCGCCTGGCGCCGCGGATCGGGCCCCGGGTCGGCAACATGCGCCTGCTGGCCGGCGGGGTGTCGGTGGCCCTGGTCGGCATGGTGCTGCTCAGCCGCATCACCCCGGACAGCCACTACCTCCCGACGATCGCCCTGCCCATGCTGCTCCTCGGGACCGGCATCGGGACCGCACTCACCCCGCTGACCACGGCCGGCGTGGCCGGGGTGGCCCCCGAGGACGCCGGTGCCGCCTCGGGCCTGGTCAACGTGGCCCAGCAGCTCGGCGCCTCGCTCGGCCTCGGCATCCTGGTCACCGTGTTCGCGGCGGCCAGCCACGCCCCGGCCCACCCGCGTCCGCCCACGGCTCGGCGACCTGGATGGCCGAGCCAGGCGCTGGCCCACGGCGTGGCGACCGCCCTGCGGGGGTCGGCGCTCTTCCTGGCCCTGGCCCTGTGGTGGTCGTGACCGTGATGTGGCGACCGGCCACGGCCCAGGCGGACGCGGCCGACCTCGACCTGGAGCGGTCGGTGGCCTTCGAGGACTGACCGGGCCGGGCCACCGGTCAGGCTCAGCGTTCAGGCGTTCAGGCGGGCACCTTGGACGGGTCGGCGAACGCCAGGAGGGCCGGGCGGTCGCCCGCCAGCACGAACCCTGCCCGGATGGTCCGGGTCGAATCGGCGGCGTAGCGCTGCACGTACACGGACCGCGACGGGTAGAGCGCGGCGATGCGGGCCGCCGGCAGGGGCGTCGTCGACCCGAGCAGGAGGCAGAGCAGCGCCGGGTTCGGCCCCGGCACCCCGGAGAGCACCTCGACGGGCACGTCGACCGGAGGGGTGCGGATGCCACCCCGTGCGATGCCGTCCCCGTCACGTCGGACGTGCGGGGAGGGCCCGGACGTGACCTCGAGGCGGGGTGCCACCGGTGGTGGGGTACCGGTCCGCACCCACGTGACGAGGGCGGCCAGCGCCCCCTTGGCCACCAGGTGCATGGGCCCGTTGTTGATCGGGACACCGCAGTCGATCGCCGAGGTGGTCGACCCCAGCAGGTGCACGTCGGCGTGGGACGTGCCGGCCACCTCCCACAGGCGGAACCGGGAGGTGTCGGGCTGGCGGGCCAGCACCGAGTCGAGGACGCCGGTGACGTCGGACTCCGCCTGGATGTCGATGGTGGGGACGTCGGTGTCGGTCCGCAGGATGGTCGGCTTCAGTCCGGTGATGGCCGAGCTGAGGTCGGCGTACTGGCCCGGGCCGACGAGGGGGAGGGGCACCGAGGCGCGGCTGTGGACGAAGAACCCGTCGAACGCACGGGTGAGCGGCTGCACCCCGTTGACGTAGGTGGTGAGGGCGATGGCCGACTGCGACTCGCCGGCGGCCAGGACCCGGGTCGGCCTCTCCCCACCCATGGCCGGACCCCCGGCCCGGATGGCCCGGGCCACCTGGGTGTACATGTCGAACGAGTAGCCGTCGCCGGGATGGACGAGGGACCCGTAGCGGGCCGGGTCGATCGCCACCAGGCCCTTTCCGGTCACGCTGGCCGTGCCCGGGACCGAGACCAGGACCGGGCCGCCCGACACGCCGATCTTCTGGGCCGACACGCCGACCCAGACGTCCCCCTGGCGCAGCAGCTCCTCGCGCAGGCTGGTGTACTCCGGATCGGCGTCGACCCCGCCGCTCACGTTCAGCCACTCCACCACGACCGTGCCACTGAACCGGGCGGGGCTGGCCGGGCGCCGGACGAGGACCCGGGTCCGGTAGGCCGCGGTGGTGTCGGGCACGAACGTCCACCGGCCGTCACCCGGGAGGCCGCCGACCGCCCGGTAGGAGGTGGCCGTGCCGGTGGCGACGTACTCGTGCTGGACGTAGCCCGTGCCCTGCAGGCTCTCGCTGGTGGCCGCCCCCATGAAGACGCCGTTCCCACCGGTGAGCTCCTGGGACAGGTCGGCGGCCGGACCGGCGGGACGGGCCATCGTCCCGGTCGGGCCCGGGCCCCCGGTGGTCGAGGGCGAGGACGACCCAACGGTGCCGGACGAGCAGGCCACCGCGGACAGCGCCACCGCCGCGGTGACCAGCCAGGCCGTCCGACGGTCCCGCCCGTACCGTCGTGGCGACCGTCGCGCCGATGCCCCTCCGGACCACTCGCGTCCCCCCATGTGCACGGCTCCCTTCGTCGGCCGCGTCGCCGCGGTCGGCCCACAACCTAGGGAACCCGGGGACCCGACGCCGGACACCACGGGTGCGGCGGGATCAGGACAGGCAGGGATCAGGAGGGGTCGAGGAGCCACTGCGGACCGGACCCCAACGAGGCGGCCACGTCGTCCGGGTTGGAGAGCAGGCAGACCTTCAGCGACAGGCAGCCGCACCCGATGCAGCTGTCCAGACGGTCCCGCAGGCGCTCGAGCTCGGCGATGCGCTGGTCGAGCCGGGGCCGCCAGGACTGGGACAGCCGCTTCCAGTCCGCCGCCGTCGGCGTCCGGGCGCTCGGCAGCGAGGCGAGGGACTGCTTGATCTCCTCCAGCGTGAGGCCCACGTGCTGGGCGGCGCGGATGAAGGCGATGCGGCGGAGCACGTCCCGGTGGTAGCGGCGCTGGCCGCCGGTCGACCGGGCCGCCTCGATGAGCAGCTCCCGCTCGTAGAAGCGGAGCGTCGACTGGGCCACCCCGGACCGTTCCGCCACCTCGCCGATCGTCAGTTGGTTGGCCATGAACTTTTCCTTGACTTGAAGTGAACTTCAAGGAATACCGTACCGCCATGAGCACCGCACTGGTCACCGGAGGTTCCCGTGGGTTCGGCCTGGCCCTGGCCGGCGTCCTGGTCGACGCAGGCTGGGACGTCGTCGTCGACGGACGCGACCGACCGTCCCTCGAGGACGCCGCCCGTCGGCTCGGCCCCCACCTGCACGCCGTACCCGGGGACGTCACCGACCCGACCCACCGCCGGGCGCTGATGGATCGGGCCGGCCGGCTCGGCGGGCTCGACCTGCTGGTCAACAACGCCGGCACCCTCGGACCGTCGCCCCTCCCCCGGCTGCGGGACGTCGACCCCGAGGTCCTGGTCGACGTGGTCCGGACCAACGTGGCCGCACCGCTGGCCCTGACCCAGGCGGCCCTCCCCCTGCTCGAGGCGCGCGGCGGGGCGGTGGTGAACGTCACGTCGGACGCCGCCGTCGAGGCCTACGAGGGCTGGGGGACCTACGGGGCGAGCAAGGCGGCGCTCGAACAGGTGAGCGGTGTGCTGGCCGTCGAGGAGCCCGGTGTGCGGATCTGGTGGTTCGACCCCGGCGACCTGCGCACCGAGATGCACCAGGCCGCCTTCCCCGGCGAGGACATCTCGGACCGACCCCTTCCCGACACGGTCGCCCCGGCCCTGCTGGTGCTCCTGGCCATGCGGCCGCCCAGCGGACGGATCCGCGCCGCCGACCTGTTGGCGGAGGTGGCCCCGTGAACGCCGACCGGCTGGCCTTCGAGCTCCCGCCGGGCCTGGAGGCCTCCGAGCCACCGGAGGCCCGCGGGCTCACCCGGGACGCGGTGCGGATGCTGGTCGCCCATCGCGACACCGGCCACCTCGTCCACAGCACCTTCACCCTGCTCCCGCTCTTCCTGCAGGCGGGCGACCTGGTGGTGGTGAACACGTCCGGCACCATCCCGGCGGCCGTCGACGTGACCCCGCGAGTCCGCGCCCGGCACGGTGATCCACCTGTCCACCCGACTCGACGGGGACCTGTGGGCCGTCGAGCCCCGCCGGCTGGCCGGACGGACCACCGAGCGGTGGAGCGGCGGGGACCCACCCCGGTCGATGGAGCTGGTGGGCGGCGCGTCGCTCGAGCTCCTCGAGCCCCTCCGGGACAGCAACCGGCTGTGGGTCGCCGAGGTGCACTTCCCCGAGCCGGCACCGTCCTGGCTGGTGGTGCACGGTCGACCGATCACCTACGACTACGTCGAGGGGAGATGGCCCATCAGCTACTACCAGAACGTGTACGCCACCGAGCCCGGCAGCGCCGAGATGCCCAGCGCCGGCCGGCCGTTCACCCCGGACGTGATCACCCGCCTGGTGGCCAAGGGGGTGGCCGTCTCCCCGGTCGTCCTCCACACCGGCGTGGCCTCGTTGGAGGCCGACGAGCTGCCCTATGCGGAGCGGGTCCGGGTGCCGCCGTGGACGGCCGACCGGGTCAACGCCACCCACCGGCGGGGCGGCCGGGTCATCGCCATCGGGACGACGGTGGTCCGGGCCCTCGAGTCGGCGGACGACGGCACCGGCCAGGTCGGGGCGCTGGACGGCTGGACCGATCTGGTGATCACGCCCGGGCGCGGCGTGCACGTGGTCGACGGGATGCTCACCGGATGGCACGAGTCCGAGGCGTCCCACCTGCTCATGCTCGAGGCCATCGCTGGTCGCGACCTCCTGACCGCGTCCTACCGGGCGGCCGTCGAGGCCGACTACCTGTGGCACGAGTTCGGCGACTCCCACCTGATCCTCCCGTAGGTCCGCCGTCGGGATCGGGCGCCCTCGGGACCGGGAGGCCGACCCCGCCCGCGGCGCGGCTCAGGAACCGACCATGGCCACCACCGGCATGTGCAGCGGCCTCCCCCCCATCGATCCGAGGAACGGAGCGCTCCCGTACGCGTACACCCCGCCGTCGGAGGAGACCAGCTCGTAGCCGCTGCCGTTGCTGGTCTCCGCCATCCCCACGATGGGGGCGGCCAGAGGCGAGCCACCCGTGGAGCCGAAGAAGCGCGCCCCGCCGTAGGAGAAGACCCCGCCGTCGGCGGCCACCTCCCAGTAGCCCCCGGTGTCGGGATCGTTGACCGTCGCCACGATGGGCGCATTCAGCCGCTGCCCGCCCGTGGACCCGGCGTAGGGCGCATCGCCGAAGGTGAAGATCCCGCCGTCGGCGGCCACCATCCGGTACCCCTTGCCGTCGGCCGTGGACGAGATCCCCACCACCGGTCGGTTGAGCCGCTCCCCGGCGACCGACCCGAGGAACCCGGCGTCACCGAAGGCGAAGACGCCGCCGTCCGGCGGCCACCTCCCAGTACCCACCGCCGTCGGGGGTGGCGGCCATGCCCACCACCGGCGAGTTCAGGGGCTTGCCGCCCATCGACCCGAAGAAGCCGGCCCCGCCGAAGGCGAAGATGCCCCCGTCGGCCGCCACCTCCCAGTACCCGCCGGACACCGGCGCCATCGCGGTGCCGACGATGGGCTGGGTCAGCCGCTCGTTGCCCGTCGAGCCGCAGAACGGCCGGTTGCCCGGGAAGGTGAACACGCCGCCGTCCGAGGCCGCCAGGACGTACCCGCCCACGACGGCCGTGGGCACGTCGCAGGGGGCGACCGACCCCCGGGGGGTGGTTCCCCCGGCGTTGCCCGTCAGCTGCGGATCGTGGTGGAACATCGGCCAGGTGCCGGGCCCGACGGCCCGGGCCCCGTTCGATCCGGCGATCTCGTAGTGGTCGATCTGTCCGAGGCCCCCCGGGGGCACCGGCCGACGTACCCGGCCAGGGTGATGCCGATGGTGCCGTTCGGGTCGTCGGTGACCAGCGGGGCGTTCTGCAGCCCGAGGAACGGGCTGAAGGTGGCGATCTGGGCGCCGGACCGGCCGTCGAAGACGAGGGCGCCGCTGATGGTGGGGGCGATGACGTCGGCGTAGCCGGCACCCGTCAGATCGGCGGTGACCACGGAGCCGATGATGCGCCCGATGTCGGTCGCCTTCCAGATCGTCTGTCCCGTCGCCCCGTCGAGGACCCACACCGAGCCCGAGCCCCCGGTGCCCTGGTCGGTCCCCTCGACCACGTCGAGGCTCCCGTTGCCCGAGCACGTCGGACAGGGCCGGCGAGGAGAACGTGCTCCCGTCGAGGCGCGCCGACCAGCGGAGCCGGCACCGGGTGTCGTACGCCTTGACCGTGTCGGTGTCCGAGGCACCCGGGAAGAACAGGCCGGTCCCCACGGCGATCCCGGTGGCGCCCCCGGAGAGGAACCCGCCCACGGCCGGGGACGAGTCGACGACCTGGTTGGTGTCGGCCCGGCAGACCTGGTCGCCCTGGCCCGTCAGGATCCGGACGTGTCCGCCGTCGGTGTAGGACTGCCCACGTCCGCTCGCCGGTCGTCTGGTCCCCGCCGTTGACGATCTCGGTCTGTCCGGTCCCGTAGAGATCGGCCAGGGCCGCGGTGGAGTGGGTGCTGTCCGAGTTGAAGAAGGGCCATCCGGTCAACGGGGCGCCGGATGCGGCGTCGAGGGCGTAGGAGACCTGGCCGAGCGAGCCGGCGAAGGCGTCGAGCCGAGCCCGGTCGGAGCTGGCCGACCGGCGATCCCGGCCTGGACCCCCCCCGCCGGCGACGTGTCCGAGGGCGGATTGACCACCGGCGTGAACCACTTGCGGGCTCCCGGACGGGAGGAACGCCTGGTACCCGCCGGAACCCGGATTGAAGTCGTTGCCCGAGCCGATCAGCACGGTGGCCAGGCCCCCGGCGGCCGGGATGGTCGACGGGGTCGAGTCGATCGGCCCGCTGCCGTCCGTCGTCGGCCAGCCGATGACCGACGTGCCCGACGGGGACTGGCTGCCCAGGTGGTAGGCGTAGACGTACCCCCGTCGGTCACCGACCACCGCGGAGGGCTGACCGTCGAGGTCGGCGACCACGGGAGACGACAGGGCGATCGGCTGACCCGCTGTCGGGGAGCACGCCGGTCGACCACGTCTGCGTCCAGCCGGCCGGCAGTCCGACCACATTGGGCCGGGCCCAGCCCGCCGGGGCCGGGCGGGCAGCCGGTGCCGCCTCGGCCGTTGCGGGCCCGACCACCGCGGCCGACGCCCCCACGACGGCGAGGACGACAAGGGACACCGGAACGACCACCGACCTCCATCGGGCGCGTCCCGGCGTGCCGACAGGCCGCACCGCTCGAGTTGTGGTCATAGGTCACCGCGCCTGACTCCGCATGGTTCGTCCCGTTCAGGGTACGCGAGGGATCCGGGTGAGGGCATTCGCTCCCGACGGGCCGAACCGGGCTCCCCGGTCCGGCACCAGGCGGACCGGGCCTCCCGCCGGGCCGACCAGATCGTCGACGAGTACCTCGAGACCGGGTCGCCGACGACCGTGCCCACCAGCTGGACGCTCCGCTGCGGGCGCCCCGCGGCCGGGCGGTCGACGCCGGGACGATGGACCCACGCCCCCGCCATCGAGCCCGGGAGGTCGCACAGGCCCGGTACCGGAGTCCCTCCCGCGTCCTCCGCCACGTCAGCTGAGAGACTGTGGCCATGGCAGATCTCGTGACGTGTGCCCTCGACGGTGCGGTGGCGGTCATCACCATGGACGACGGCAAGGCAAATGTCCTGTCCCCGACGATGCAGTCGGAGCTCCACGCCGCACTGGACGGTGCCGAGGCGGAGGGGTCCGTCGTCCTCCTGCGGGGGAGACCGGGGTTCTTCTCCGGTGGCTTCGACCTGGCCGTGCTCCGGTCCGGCGGCCCGCAGGCCTCGGCGATGCTCCGGGGCGGGTTCGATCTCGCCGAGCGCCTCCTCACCTTCCCCCGGCCCGTCGTCGCCGCCTGCACCGGTCATGCCATCGCCATGGGCGCGTTCGTCCTGCTCTCCGCGGACGTCCGGGTCGGTGCGGCCGGGTCCTACAAGATCACCGCGAACGAGGTGGCCATCGGCCTCACCATGCCGCGTGCCGCCATCGAGATCCTCCGGCAGCGCCTGACACCGGCCGCCTTCACCAGGGCGACCCTCCTGGCCGAGGTGTTCTCACCGTCCGACGCCGTCGGGGCCGGATTCCTCGATCAGGTCGTCGCCCCCGATGCGCTCGACGAGGCCGGTCTCGAACTCGGTGGGCGACTGGCCGCACTCGATGCGCGGGCCCACCTGCAGACCAAGCTGCGGGCCCGGCAGACCACGATGGACGCCTTCCGGAGCGCGCTCGAGGCCGACCTGCCCGATTTCGGGGCAACCGGCTAGCGGTCGGGGTCCGCCGAGGGCACCGCCGGGGTCCACCGGACCGCGTCGCCGACCGGTCCGCATCGCCCACCGGTCCGCCCCGGTCGTCGGCGCGCCGGACGGTCAGTCCGCGTCCACCCAGCTGACACCCAGGATCTCGGCTCCCCCGTGGGACCCGATCACCGCACCCAGGACGCCGAGCCGAATCGAGTCCCGGGGGAAGTGCGGAGCGATCAGGGCGAGGAATTCGTCGATGTCGGGGGCCTCTCCGTGCATGACGGCGACGTGGTCGACCGATCCGGCCGCCAGCATCTGCTCGTACAGCATCTGCATGGCCCGCCTGCGGGTCCGTGCCCTGCCGGCCTCGCGGACGACGCCGCCCGTGATGTCGATCAGGGGCTTGACCGACAGCATCGAGCCCACCATCGCCTTCGCTCCCCCGATGCGGCCACCCTTCTTCAGGTTCTCCAGGGTGTTGAGGGTGGCGAACACATGGGTCCGGGTGATCATCCCCTCCACGCCGCTCACCACCGCCTCCAGGTCGGCGCCGGCCCGGGCCGCGGCTCCCGCCTCCAGGACCAGGGTCCCGAGCCCGCTCGAGACCGACTTGGAGTCGATCACCCGGACGGGCAGGCGGGTCCCGATTCCGACGGCGGCCGTCTGCGCCGACTGCAACGTGTTCGACAGGTCGCTCGAGATGGTGATGCACACCACGGCATCGGCGCCGGCGTCGGCCGCACGTCGGAACGCCTCCTCGAACGCACCCGGTGACGGACAGGCCGTCTGCGGGAGCTCGTCGGATGCCGCCATCCGCCGATAGAACTCCTCGACGGTGAGGTCTCGGCCGTCGACGAACTCCTCGTCACCGATCCGCACGGTGAGCGGGACGATCTCGACATCGAGCGCCGCCACCTCGCCCGTCGTGAGGTCGGATGAACTGTCGGTCACTACAAAGACGCCCGGCATGGTGTCGCCCTCCTCCATGACCGGGCCCGTCCAGGGTGCCCGGTCGATCGTGGCCAAGTCTGGCAGGTCATCCGCCCGTGCCGCCCGGACGACGACTCGAAGGCCCGGGGCACGGAGAAGTGCGGCTCCCCACCGGACCCGTGCGTCCTCGACTCCCGCCCCGTGCCCGGTGCAGTGGGGCCCAACGCCTCTGGTGAGCAATCAGGATCGGTCCACAATGGACGGTGCCAGGTATGTCGAGCACGGTTCCGCCGACCCTGTTCGACCTCTGGTTCTGGGTCGGCCGGCACCCCGGGGGCCGTGTCGGTCGGCTCGGGCTCGCTCCGGGCCCCGAGCGGCCGCCCCGTCGATCGGCCGCCCCGGCGAACGACCCGTCAGGGAGTGCGGTCGTGGCGCGGAGCGCTCACGTCTGCCCGACGCCCAACCCCCGGCGGAGGGCCACGAGGAGTTCCTGGTGGGCCCGGCGGGACACGGCGGCACCGGTGACGGCGGCCGACCCGTGGAAGGTGCCCGGGAACGTGTGCAGCTCGACCGAGACGCCGGCCTCCATCAGGCGCAGCGCGTAGGTGATGCCCTCGTCACGCAGCGGGTCGAACTCCATCGTCGTCACGTACGCCGGCGGAAGGCCCCGCAGGTCCGACGCGATGGCGGGCGACGCGTACGGCGACACGTCCGCCACGTCGGGACCGAGGTAGTACCGCCAACTCAGCTCGGCGTTGGCCCGGTGCCACATCGGGGTGTCGACGAACGTGCGCATGCTCGTGGTCTCGAGCCGGTGGTCGAGCTCGGGGATCCCGAGGAACTGGAAGCACACCGCGGGACCCTGGCGGTCCCGGGCCAGGAGGACGGTGGCCGCCGTGAGTCCACCGCCCGCACTCTGCCCACCCACGCCGATCCGTCCGGTGTCGATCTCCAGTTCGGCAGCGCTGTCCCGCATCCAGCACAACGCCGCGTAGCAGTCCTCCAGGCCGGCCGGGAACGGGTGCTCGGGGGCGAGGCGGTACTCGACGGCGACGACGACGGCCCCGAGGTCGCGGGCGACCTGGACCGCCAGCCCGTGCTCCATGGCGATGCTGCCCACCACGAAGCCTCCCCCGTGGATGTCGAGCAGGGCCGGCCGTCCCCCTACCGGACCTGCCTGCGCAGGCGCGTAGATCCGTACGGGGACCGGGCCGTCCGGTCCGGGGATCTCCCGGTCGCGGATGGTCACGCCGGTCGTGTCGACCCCGTCGTTCATCGGGGCGATCAGCTCCCCGATCCACCGGCGGGCTTCCACCACGTCGGTGAGATCGCCCACCGGGATGAGCTCGGCCAGCGGGGCCAGTTCCGGGTCGAATGCGTACGTCATGGGGCCATGATTCCATGCCGTCGCGGTCACCACCGCGGGCCCGGAGCCCCAGCGGGCGGCCGGAGCGGTCGACCCCGCGCCGTCCGGCCCGGGGGCGGGGAGCCATCGCCCGGGGGCAGGCGCCCTTGCCCGCGTCCGCGTCGAGCGCGAATCTGTCCCATGCTCAGTGTCTACGAGGCGGCGGGCGGGGCCGACGGCCTCCTGCGGTTGGCCGCCGCCTGGCATGCGCGGGTGCTGGCCGACGACGTGGTCAGCCACGCCTTCAGCCAGGGATTCCACCCCCGCCACACGGAACGCCTGGCTGCCTACTGGGCCGAGGCACTCGGTGGGCCGTCCACGTTCTCGAGCCGACTGGGCGACGAGACCGCGGTCGTCCGGATGCACAGCGGCAACGGGCCCCACGAGGAGATGGACCGCCGGGCCGTCGCCTGTTTCGACCTGGCGTTGGACGACGTCGGCCTGACCGCCGAGCACCCGGTCCGGACCGTGCTCCACGACTACTTCGCGTGGGCCACGGAGACGTCGATGTCCGAGTTCCACCGCTCGGCTGACGACGTCCCCTCGGGCCTGCCCATCCCGCACTGGTCGTGGGACGGGCTCCAGGCCTGACCCCTCCGCCCGGTGCGCGGTCCCGACGCCCGGGTGCGGACCGGACGCCAGCGGAGCCCCGGGCGCCCGGCTGGTCGGACATACTGAGCCGATGGACCGCGACCCCCTCCACGAATTCCAGATGCACGGCCAGGACATCCCCTGGCTGCTCGCCCACTGGGCCGAGCACCGTCCCGACCACCCGGTGCTGATCTGGGACCCCCCGACCGGAGCCGGACGCACCTGGACCTACCGTCAGCTGCTCGAGGACACCCATCGACTGGCCGCCGGGCTGATCGGGCGGGGCGTGCACAAGGGCGACAAGGTGCTCCTCCACGCCGACAACTGTCCCGAGCTGGTGCTGGGGTGGCTGGCCTGCGCCACGGTGGGCGCGGTCGGCGTGACCACGAACACCAAGTCGGTCGCCGCCGAGATCGCCTACTTCATCGACAAGTCCCAGTGCGTGGCGGCCATCACCCAGCCGCAGGTACGCGTCGATGGTGGTGGCCGCCGGCCCGGACCTCGCGTGGGTGGCCGTGACCGCCGAGGACGCCGAAGATCCGACGGAGGCCGACCTGTCCGACCTCGACCTCGACGCCTTCGACGACCTGTTCGGCGAGGCCGGCGCCTGGCCGGGACGCCCGGCCGAGCCGCTCCTGCCGTTCGGGATCATGTTCACGTCGGGCACGACCAACAAGCCCAAGGCCGTGGTCCACACCCATGCCAACGCCATCTGGGCCAGCCGGCTCGGGTCCCGCAACATCGACCTCGGCCCGGACGATCGCTACCTGATCTACCTGCCCTTCTTCCACGTCAACGCCCAGAGCTGGTCGTTCTTCCCCGTCCTGGGCGCCGGTGCCACCGCCGTGCTCACGCCGAAGTGGTCGACCAGCCGATTCTGGGACGTGGTGGAGCGCCACGAGATCACCCACATCTCCCTCATGCCCTTCGTCATGGGCACCCTGGGCCAGCCGGACCGACCGAAGACGAAGCTGCGGGTCGGGGTGTTCGGGCTGATCCTCCCGGACCTCGACCGCCTGTTCGGCATCAGCGTCTACGCCGCCTACGGCATGACCGAGCTGGTGTCCCACGCCATCACCGGCAAGCCGAACGAGCTGCTGCCGACCCGCTCCATGGGACGGGTCTCCCCGGGCTACGAGATCGCGGTGGTCGACAAGGAGACCGGTGCGCTCTGCGCCGAGGGGGAGACCGGCGAACTGTGGATGCGGGGCACCCGGGGGATCCAGATCTTCCTCGAGTACTACGACAATCCCGAGGCGAACGCCGCCTCGTTCGAGGACGGCTGGTTCAAGACGGGCGACATGGTCCAGATGGGAGCCGGTGGGAACGTCTTCTACCAGGAGCGGGACAAGGACCTGATCAAGGTGGGCGGCGAGAACGTGTCGGCCCGCGAGGTCGAGGACGTCGTGGGCACCGTGCCCGGCGTCGCCCAGTCCGCCGTCGTCGGCAAGAAGCACGAATGGCTGGACCAGGTCGTCGTGGCCTTCGTGATCACCGCACCCGACGCACCGGACCAGGCCGAGCTCGAGCGTCAGGTCATCGAGGCGTGCACCGGCAAGTTGGCGGCCTTCAAGGTGCCCCGGGCCGTCTACGTCGTCGACGAGTTCCCCCTCGGGACGCTCGACAAGCTCCTCAAGAACAAGCTGCGGGACCTGGCCGACCAACAGCCCGAGGTCTAGGGAAACACCGTCCCGTCGCTCCCGACCGCTACAGGAGGGACGACGCCGGATCCGGAGGGACGAAGTCGGGGTCCGGCTCGAAGAACTGCAGCATGAGCCCCTCGAGGCCGACGCCGAACAGGGTCCACTCCTGCATCCCCCCGTCCGGTCCCGTCGGCAGGGACATCCGGGGGGCGACTCCGCTGATCCGCTGCCGGATCGTCTGCCCTTCGGCCCAGGCCAGGGCGGCATCGGCGAACTGGCGCATCGTCATCGGAGCACGGAGCCGGAAGCCCAGGTAGCCGGTGAGGCCCGTGAACGTGCCCTCCCAGTACGAGGCCATGGCGTCGAACCCACTGTTGAGGGCGCCGACCATCCGCTCCCGCTGCTCGGCATCGGGTGCCGTCGTGGCGACGGCCAGGACCCCGATCCACGCCGACCACAGGGTGGAGTCCGACGCCGCACCGGTGGTGGTCTCTCCTCCGACCCGGCACAGCTCCCGCAGGACGGCCTGGCGGGAGGCAACCGACGTGAGGTCGCACTCCTGGAGCGTCCGGGCCACGACATCGAGGGTGGGGCCGAGCTCCGGCCGCTGCTCGTCCTGGGCGATGCTGACCAGGACATCGGCCTGGAAGTCGGACATGTTGTCCCACACCCGTCGGATGACCGACGCGTTCGTCACCGTGCGACCGGTGGTCCGCTCCACACGCTCGAAGACCCGTTTGAAGGTGAGGTTGGTCGAGGCCGTCTGGAGCCCTTCCTCCCGCAGGATGTCGCGGGCGGTGGACAGCAGGAGCTCCCGCAGCTCCCGACGGCTGCGCCGCTCGGTGGCCAGGTCGTTGCCTGCGGACCGGTCCACCGGGGACCGGTCTCGATCTTCCGACTCCAGGATGGACATCCCTCCATGATGGGTCACGCCGGGGGAATCGTCCACTGGTCGCCGCATCGATGCGCAGGGGACGCAATTGCCATCGGTCACCGAGCTCCATGTGTTTGGATGGCTGACGGGGGTTCGTCTCGAGGACAGTGGTATGCCCCGACCCACACCCCCAGCAGATGGCGAGCGACGGCCGCCGGCCCGACGGATGACGGCGGGTCGGACCGCGTCCACCGGCACCGGCCGGGTTCGGCGCTCCAAGCCCGGGGCGCTGGAGGCTCCGCCCGACAGCGCCGGCAGCGGAGCGGTCGGGACCGCTCCCGCGACCCGGGGCGTCGAGGAGCCACGGGAGGTCGCCGAGACCATCGCCCTGGTCGACCGGGCCTTCGCCTTCGTCGATCTGTGCGGATTCACCCACTTCATCGCCGCCCACGGTGAGCACGCGGCGATCGACACCCTCAGCCAGTTCCGGTCCCTGGCCCGGGACATCTCGGTCCGTCGGGGCGTCATGGTGACCAAGTGGCTGGGGGACGGCGCCATGATCGTCGGAGCCGACGTCGGGCCCACGGTGGCCACCGCGGCCGAGCTCATCGGCCGCTACGACGGGTCCACGCTGGCCCTGCGGGGCGGGTTCGCCCACGGACAGGCGCTGATCATGGACGGCGAGGACTACATCGGCCGGCCCGTCAACCTGGCGGCACGGCTGTGCCAGGTGGCCCATCCCGAGGAATTGCTGGCGTTCGGCTACCCGGCGGCGGTGCTGCCGCCGTGGGTCCAGGTCGTCGGGGTCCGGAGTGTCACGCTCCGTGGTCTGGGCCGACTCCGGCGGGCACAGAGCCTCGCCCTCGTCCCCGGACTCGAGCTGCCCGACCTGGCCCGGCACAACGGGGACTAGCGACGCCGGCCCGGGTCGCCGGTCGGAGCACCGTGTCCCCCGGCCCGGGTCCCCGGATCGAGCGCCCCGGCCGGGTGGTCCCGGGAGGAGCGGACCGGGTGACGTGGCCACCCGAGGGGACGCATCGGCATCCCCTCGGGTGGAACGGCCGCCGGGTAGCGTCGCCGCAACTGCAGGCAACCACGGCGGAAGGGCGCACCCATGAGCGGCATCATCACCAGCACGGCGGCAACCGTGATCTCGGGGGTCCCGTATCCCAACTCCGTACCCGGTGGCCTGTCCGTCGGCGGCTCGTCGACGCCGTTCCCGACCGGCGGTTCGGGCATGGCCTCGACGTCGAGCAGCGGGCTCGGACTGGCGTCACTGGCCGGAGGCCTCGTCAGCGTCCTCGCCCTCGTGATCCTGCTCTCCTTCGTCGCCGTCTTCGTCATCATCGTGGTGGCCAACCGCGCCGATCCCGATCCGAGCGGCCGCCGCCCGCAGGCCGTCTACTGCTTCGCCGTGTCGTTCGTCACCATCGGCGCCACGATCCTCGGCTCCACGGTGGTCGTCGCGGCGCTCGTGCAGCTCATCGGGCAGCACTCCGGGTCGATCACCAACTCCGTGGCCCGCGCCTCGGTGATCGGCGGCCTCATCGCCGTCATCAGCGCCCTCCTCCTCTCCGCCCACCTCCGGCGGGGACTGGAGGCGGCACGGGCACCGCAGCCGGAGGCGAATCCCTCCCGGCGTGTCGGCCAGAGCTACGCCGCCGCCGTCGGGTTCGTCTCGGTCGCGACGCTCCTGCTCACCGCCATCCTGTCGATCTACCTGCTCTTCGCCCTGGCCGGGCCCGGGGTGTTCGGCTCGTTCGGGGGCAGCACCCCGACGATCCGGCTCCTCATCGTGTTCTGCTACCTGGGCGGGGTGAGCCTCCTGGTGCTCTGGACCCATCGGGACCTCGTCCCGCCCGGCCTGGGCTTCCTGGGCCGGTCCACCGATGGGTCGCCGGGACCGACGCCGGGGCCCGTGCCCGAGGTCGGGTCGATCAGCTAGTCGTCCGGGCACCGGGCGACACCCCCGAGAGGAGGACCGTGGCGAACGACGGAGCACAGCAGCGGTTCGCCGGCAAGGTGGCCATCGTCACCGGGTCCACCGCCGAGCCGAGCATCGGGCGCTCGTGTGCCGTCCGACTGGCCGAAGAAGGTGCGTCGGTGGTCATCAACGGGCGTGACCAGGAGCGTCTGGACTCGGCGGTGCGTGCCATGGGCGCCGAGGGGTTCGACGTCGTCGGCGTCGTGGGCTCCATGGAGACGGAGTCGGCCGCGGACGCGCTGGTGGGCCGGGCCGTCGAGGCGTTCGGCGGCATCGACCTGCTCGTGAGCACCGTCGGCGGGGCGCCGTTCCCCCTGAGCTTCGATGCCATCAGCGAGCAGCAGCTCCTCGAGACGGTGCGGATCAACACCTGGCCGACGCTGGCGCTGATCCGGGCCGCGCTGGGCCGGGGGCTGGCCGAGCGGGCGGGATCGGTCGTCACCATCTCCAGTGGCTCGCCGCGGAAGACGACGTCGGCCATGGTGTCCTACGCCGCGTCCAAGGCCGCCTTGAACGCCATGACCCGCACGATCGCCGCCGACCTGGCCCCGAAGGGGGTGCGGGTCAACGCGGTCAGCCCCGGGTTGGTGCGCACCACGGCGACCCGGGGCACGTGGGAGGCCGATGCCGGGCGGGCGGCCGGCTCGGCCCTTCCCCTCGGTCGGCTCACCGAAGCGGGTGACGTGGCCGGTGCCGTGGCCTTCCTCCTGTCCGACGACGCCCGCCAGATCACCGGGGTCAACCTCGACGTCGACGGGGGGAACCATCTGGTCGGTGGGGGGTGGACGCCCGTCCGGTAGGCCGACCGGTCACGGTCGGTGGACGGGCCAGAGGCCCTTCAGTCGCCCGACGACCTCGGCCCCGAGCGCCTCGATCTGGGCCCGGACGGCGTCGGGCGCCATCCCGGGAAGCTGCACCCGCAGGTTGAGCGCGTCGACCCCGCTGGCCTCCACCACCTCGGCCAGGCGCTGCGCGACCTCGGCCGGGTCGGTGGACGCGATGGTCTGGTCGTCGCCGAACCCGGCGGTGGCGTTCGAGTAGCTGTCGTACACGGCCCGCTGCCGGCGGACGAGCTCGGCGGGGACCTCGCCCAACCAGACCCGTCGGATGAGGACCTTCGACCCGGTCCCGCCGGCCGCGTCGAACGCCTCGCACAGGCGGCCCAGCCGGTCCACCCCCGACATCCCCTCGAGCAGGATGCCCGCTCCACACCCCGCCGCCCGCGTCGCCGCGGCCACCGACACGGCTGCGCTCAGCACCGGCACCGGGTCGTCGGCGCAGGCCCGGAGCGCCTGGTCTCCGGCCACGGGCCCCAGGTCCTCGCCGCGCAGCATGGCGACCAGCCGGGGGAGCTCGGACTTGAAGCGGGGGACGGCATCGGCCGGATCGAGGCCGGCCGCCTCGAAGTCGAGCGGGAGCGCGCCGGCGGCCACCCCCAGCCCGACGCGGCCGGGGTGGCGCGCGTGGAGCCAGGCGACCTCCTCGGCGACCAGGGTGGTCGCACGCAGGGGGAGCAGCAACGGTGCTGCGGCGGCCCAACCGGAGGGGTTCTCCTCCAGGACGAACGTGGCGATCTGGAGGGGCTGGGCCAGGTAGCCCGCGAAGCCGCCGTGGTGCTCACTCGTCATCACCCCGTCGAAGCCGGCACGCAGGGCGGTGCCCGCCTGGCGCGCACAGTTCGCGCACGATGGCATCGGCGGCGAGATCGCCGTGGGGATACAGGCGGATCGAGACCGAGCCGGGAGCGAACGGAGCCGGCGGGGTGGGTACGTCCATCCACCTCAACCTACGGGCGATCGGCCGGGGCGTCACGGTACCGGTCGAAGGGGCCGCCACCGGTCCCCGCTCTCGCGGACACCTCCCGGTCCGTGCGCGAGGAATTCAGGCTCTGCCGGCGGCATCGCCCGGTGGAATCGGGCCCGAACGCGGCCGACCGGTGGACGGATGGCGCCTGGTCGACCCCCGGGGTGGTTCGTCTGGCGCCCGGTCGACAGCTGACGCGAGTGCCGGCAGTACGCAGGATCGGCGTCGTCTGCGTCCGACACTCCCGGGCGGCGGCGGTCCGGAGGTCCGGGGCAGGGCGGACGGGCTCGAGGGTGCAGGGGTCGTCGTGACAAGGGGGCAACGATGTCACTTTCCAGGAGAGAGTTCCTCGGCCGCACGGCAGCGGCCGCGTTCGCCACGGCCGGCGCCTACGGCCTGATCGACCAGATCGCCACACCCGTCCGGCGGGAGGCGATCTCCCCCGACGTCCGGCTCACGGCCGCCACCACCCCGTCGCTGCCGCTCGAACAGCACCTGTACAGCGGGCTCTCCCGGGTGACCGACAACGGGGCCGTCGTGATCGTCCCGCCGCTCCACCACATGGTGGTGACCGCCACCCTCACCGTGGCGCCGGCCGGCTTCGCCCAGGCCCAGCAGGTGCTGGAGACGGCGATCGCCGGCCTGGAGACGTCGGGCCTGCTCGACTACACCCCGTCCGGCATGGGACTGGCGGTGGCCTGGGGCCTGCCCTACTTCAACCGCCTGCCGTCGGCCCTGACGAACACCTACCTGCCGGTCGATGTCGTGGCCAGCCGGGCCAACGGGCACAAGACCCTGGCCGTCATCGACTCCATCACCTTCCCGAGTGATCCGGTGGGGACCCTCCTCGAAGGCAACGACGTGGCGTTCGTGATGGCGAGCGACAGCCTGGCCAACCTCACGACCGCCCAGGACGCGATCTTCAACGGGCCGCCCGGGGCCCTGATGACGGTGACCAGCATCCGGCGCGGGTTCGTCGACGGCCACCAGATCGGCAGCGGGACCCAGAGTCTGACCAAGCAGATGGCCCTGGCGGCCAAGATCCCCCGGGCCCGGTCCATCCCCAACTCGGCCGAGCTGTTCCTCGGGTTCACCTCGACCCAGGAGTTGGCCATCGGCTCGACGGTCATCGCCAACCTGGAGACGCTCCCGGGGGTGACCGACCGGTGGCCGAACGGCTACTTCCGCCACGGGACCACGATGCACCTGTCCCACATCTTCGAGGACCTGAAGGCCTGGTACGGCACCAGTTTCAAGATCCGGGCGGGCTCGTCGAGCACGCCGTCCACCAAGGTCCCCCATGGGACGCTGACCATTCCGGAGGGCCCGACCCAGGTCGAGGCACTGGCCCAGGTCCAGGCCGACCTGGCCCAGCACGGCTACGTCGGTCACTCCTCGTCGATGCAGCCGGCCTCCCGGCTCCACGAGCGTGTGGTCGACAACTACGGCATCGTGTGGCCACCCGGGACGGCCGTCCCCCAGCGGGCGGACTTCAACACCCTCGACAACCCGTTCGCCTTCAGCTCGAATCCCCAGCTCGATCAGATGGCGACGACGCCCGCCGCCGGGGTCCACTTCCTCTCCTTCATGCCGACCAGCAGCCTGTTCCACCGGGTCCGCAACGCCATGGACGGGCAGTACGAACAACAACGTCGCCCTGGGGACCAACGCGGTGCACGGACCGTTCAACAACGTGCTCAAGGCCACCCATCGCCAGAACTACCTGGTCCCCCCGAGGGCGCACCGGTCGTTCCCCCTGGCCGAGCTCCTGGGCTGACGTCCCGCTCCCGGGCGTCGCCCGCCCGGTACGCCCGCAGGACCCGGCTCCGGGTCGGCCGACCCGTCCCGAACCGCCTAGCGGTCGGTGGACAGCAGACGCACGCCCAGTCGTTGGAGTTCCGTCACCATCCGACGCGCGCTGGTCACCTTCGCCTCGAGCATCGTCCGCTCGGCCCCTTGGGGATCACCGAAGCCGAGCACGACCTCGTGGCCCACCTCGGCCAGCGTCGACACGATCGAGTTCAGCTGCCGGGCGCCCCACTGGTCGGGGCACGGGTCGCCGAGGAGGACGAGCTCGGCGTCCTTGGTCTGGGCACTGAGTCGCTTCGCCGCAGCCAGGTTCGCGGCCGGCTCGCCGTCGAGGATCGACTCGACGAGGACGCAGCACGCGCTCAGGCCCTCGAAGACGCCCGCCGAGCGCTGGAACCACTCGGACACCTGCTCCCAGTAGAGGAGGGCCTCGCCCGCTTCGCTCATCCGCCTATCGTGCCACGTCCTCCGCGGCGGTTGGGGGTTGGGCGGGGCACGCGTGGCCGTCCGCGCCCTCGACAGGGCGGCACCGGGTGTTGCGGAGTGCCAGACTCGGCGCCATGGGAGACACCATGCAGGCGTACCGGATCGTCGAGTGGGAGCACGCCCCGGAGTTGGTCGAGGCACCGGTACCGGAGCCCGGGCCCGGCCAGGTGCTGGTGTCCGTGGCCGGAAACGGCCTCTGCCACTCCGACGCCCTGATGAGCCAGATGCCGGGGGCGCTCGGCGAGGCGATCGGGTGGAGCGTGCCGTTCACCCTCGGACACGAGGTCGGCGGCCGGGTGGCCTCGCTCGGCGCAGGGGTGTCCGGCTTCTCCGAAGGCGACCCGGTGGCCGTGATCTCGCCGAGCTCGTGTGGCCACTGCACCTGGTGCGTCCGGGGTGAGGACAACAACTGCGCCGACTCCCTGGCCGGTCGGGGCTACGGCAAGGACGGCGGCCTGGCCAGCTTCGTGCTGGTGTCGAGCGCCCGCGAGCTCGTGAAGCTGGACACCCTCGATCCGGTCGTCGCCGGCCCGCTGACCGACGCCGGCGCCACCAGCTACCACGCGGTGAAGCGGGCCCTCCCCCGCATCCGACCGGGCGGCACGGTCGTGGTCATCGGCGCCGGTGGGCTCGGCAGCTTCGCCGTCCAGCACCTGCTGGCCCTCACCGCGGCACAGGTGGTGGCGGTCGATCCGGTGCCCGAGCGCCTGGCCTACGCCACCGAACTGGGCGCCCACGTCACCATGGAGGGAATGACCTCGGGCACGGCCAGGGACATCCTCGCCCTCACGGGCGACGGAGCCGACGCCGTCTTCGACTTCGTGGGCATCGATGCGACCATCCGCGCCGGGCTGCGCTCCACCCGTCGTGGCGGTGCGTTCGCCCTGATCGGAGCGGGGCAGGGCGAGCTGGCCGGCGGCAGCCTGTACGACATCCTGCCCAAGGACGGCGAGGTGTTCACCTTCCAGGCCTCGACCGTCGCCGACACGCTCGACGTGATCGCGCTGGCCGAATCCGGGCGCATCCGGGCCGATGTCGACGTGTTCCCCCTGGAACGGGTGGCCGAGGCCTACGAGGCCATGGAGGCCGGCACCCTACGGGGTCGTGCGGTGGTCGTCCCCGGATGAACAACGGATGGAGGAGCCGAACATGACCGAGTCCACGAACGTCGAATGCCAGGTGGTCACGGCGGTCGGCGAGATCGGAACCGTCGATTCCGGCGACGGACTCCCCGTCCTCTTCGTCCACGGAACACCAGGGGGCTCGGATCAGGGGACGCTCATGGGCCGCTTCCTGGTCGACGCCGGCTTCCGGGTCGTCGCCCCCTCACGCCCCGGCTACCTCGGCACACCGCTGGAGCACGATGACGGGACACCTGAGCGGACGGCGGCACTGCTGGTGGCACTGCTCGACGCGTTGGACATCGACCGGTGCGGGGTCGTGTGTTGGTCAGGCGGCGGGCCCTCCGCCTACCTCCTCGCCGCCGACCACCCGGACCGGGTCTCCTCACTGGTGGCCTGCGCCGCGGTCAGCGGTCCGTACGAATTCGCCACCGGCCTGGCCAGCCTGGAGAACAGTCTGATGACCAGCGGGTTGGGCGGGTGGCTCCTGCACGAGATGGTCGCGCACACCCCGAAGGCGGTGATCACCTCGACCATCAAGGAGGAGGGCACGCTGTCCCATGCCGATGCTTCCTCCCTGGTCCAGCACATCTGGGAGCACCCGGACAAGCGGGAGTTCGTCCTGGACCTCTCCGCCACGCTGTCCGGTCGCAAGGTGGGCGTGAAGAACGACCACCATCACTTCCCGGGGCTGGCCGACCTGGGACTGGCACGGATCACCGTACCGACCCTCCTCGTCCATGGCACGGCCGACGCCGATGTCGGCATCGGCCACAGCGAACATGCGGCCGAGCACATTGCCGGAGCGGAGTTCCTGCGTGTCGAGCGCGGTACCCATCTGGCGGTCTGGACCGATCCGACTTCGGAGGCCATCCAGGATCGTATCGTCACCCACCTACGCGGCTGACCCGACCGCTCGCCCGCTTCCTGATCCCGACGGACTGACGCACTTCGACCGGGCGGGCCCGTCAGGCGGTCGGCACGCCGGGTCTCACCGCGTAGGTCGCCCTCCGGATGCGCACGACGGTGAGGGCGTGGACGATGGCCACCGCGGTGAGCAGGGGAAGCGCCTCCTCCATGTGGATCCAGGGGATCCACCACGCCGCCACGCCCACCCAGGCGACAGCCGCGGCGGTGGCGAGCCGGAACACGGCGAGTGGACCGATCGGCCGACGGCGCGTACAGGCCCCGATTCCGGCCAGGGCCACGTAGAAGACGGCCAGGGGGATGGTCAGACGGAGGATCTCGGCGTCCGGGAGCCGATGGTTGATGGACAGGCCGATGAGCTTCGAGGCCGACACCGCCGTCGCCGCGATGGAGATCTGGGCCACCAGGTGGAGCATCGCCCACCAGCCGAACCGTCGCTGATCGAGGCCGGCCGCGGGAACGTCCTCGAAGTAACTGGTGAAGATGGCGAAGACGAGCACGAACTCGAAGACGAGCGAGAACACGTCGACCCGGGTGATGACCGCTCCGCTCACCGTGAGGGCGATCTCCACGAAGGACTCGCCGCACACGATGAGCGTGAAGGCGCCCATCCGCTCGACGATGTGCCGCTCGTCCGCCTCCGAGAACTCCTGCATCTGGCGGAGGAGCCAGATCGACGGCACCACCAGGAACGCCAGCGCCGCTCCGCAGACGATGAGGCGGGGCGTCTCGGGAAGGAACGCGGCGACCACGAAGACGACTCCGATCACCGTGTTGAGCGTCGCCATGTGACCCGCGTAGCTCTGATCGGCTCCGGACCGGCGCGAGGCGCGGAAGTACATGACGGCGATGGTGAGGAGCAGGAGTCCGTACTCCAGGGCGAGGTAGGTCGAGTCCCCGGTGACCGAGACCCGGGCCTCGATGGCCATCAGCACGATGACCAGCATCTGGAAGAGCAGCAGCAGCCGGTGGGGGAAGTCGCTCATGTGGAAGCGATTGGCGCAGACCGTCGTCGTGAACCACACCCACCACGAGGCGGCGAAGACCAGGACGATCCACGTCCCGTCCGACGACGGATGGATGTGCGAGACGGCGGCGCTGAAGATCAGGATGGCCGCGACGAAGATCAGGTCGTAGAACAACTCGATCCAGGTGGACATGTGGTCGAGCGTCGGTACCGCCGACCCGCGATGCCCGGACCCACCGTCCGTCGAATCCAACTCGAGCCTCCCGGATGCCTCGCCAACTGCAGGAGGCCCCATGGTATGGGAGATCGGCTACACCGGACCCGGCGAGCTCCCCCGCAGGATCTCCTTGGCGGCCCGCTCGCCGGTCGTCACCGCGCCCTCCATGAACCCCTGGAAGTCCGGCGAGGTGTGCTCACCGGCGAAGTGGATGTTCCCCTCCTGGATCCCCTCGATCCCACCGAAGCCGGTGTACTGGCCGACCCGGTACTGGGCGTAGGCCCCGCCGAGGCGCGGATTGCTGTTGGGGTCCGAGTACAGGGCCAGCCGGGGGCCCGCATTCCAGGCACCGGTGAATCCGGGGAAGACGGGCTCGAGTGCGGCGAGGAAGTCGGCGATCAGTCGGGCGGGAGGGGTCCCGACGGAGCCCGCCAGTCCGTACTTGGCGGCCAGTCCCGCCCCGGGTGCGCCGCCCAGGTAGTCGAAGAAGATCGGGGTGGCCGACGGCTGGTCCACCGAGTTGTCCCACCCGCTGACCGCGGCGTTCTCGGCGAACATGTTCCCGTCGAAGCCGTCCGCATTCCACGGACTGCCGGCCACCTGGAACGCGATCTTCGCGTTGTTGCCCAGGGTCAGCCGGTCGATGGCGGTCATCTTGAGGTGCGACAGGCCGGCCCTGGTGAGATCCACCTCGGCCAACTTGTTGAACGGGATGGTCACCACGACGTGGTCGGCCTGGACATCGGTGGCGACCCCGTCGACGTCGAACGTGCAGGTGTAGGTCCGGTTGCCGTTGTCCCGCAGGGCGACCAGCTGCTGTCCCGTCCGCGTGCTGCCCTCCGGTAGCTGGGCCAGCATTCCGGAGACGATCTGGTCGTTGCCCCCCTCCACGTGCCACTTCTCGTCGGTGCCGCCCAGTGCCGGGGACCTCCGCGGCTGGAGATTCGACCCGTGGACGCTGTCGTCGTAGGCCAGGAGGTAGATGAGGTTGAGCGCCGACTGTTCCTCCGGCGGTCCCCCGTACTCGCTCTCCACGTCCAGATAGCAGAGGCGGCCGAAGTCCGAGGAGAGACCGCCCGGGACCTGCGCGTCGATCCACTCAGCCGCGGACATGTTGTCCAGCGCCACCGACGACGGCGTGCGCGTGAGATGGGTCGTGGGCCACGGGGCCGCGGCCACCGCGCCCTGGAACAGGGACCAGCCGAAGTCGTGCCAGTCCGTGTTGAGCATGGCCTCCGTGTAGCGCCCACCGTTGAGCCAGAACGTGTCGACCGACTTGCGGGGGAAGGCATCGGTGTTGCCCAGGGTGAGCCCGAACTGTCCGGCCAGGCGACGCATCCCGTGGTGCTCCGAGGAGATGAACTCACCGCACCGCTCGACGATCTGTCCGTTGGCGAACACGTCGCGGAGGGTGTCGACCCGTCCGCCCAGCCGGTCGTCCCACTCGTAGACGGTGCTGGCCACCTGTCCCCGGGTCCACAACGCGTGCGCACAGCGGATGCCGGCCAGGCCACCCCCGACGATCACGATGCGAGGCGCGGTGCGGGCCCGGTGGCGGCCCCGGCCACCGACCCGGCCACCGACCCGGTCGGCCACCGGTCCGATGGCGACCACGCCGGAGGCCGCCGTCATCCCCTTCAGCAGCGTCCGGCGGTCGAACCGGGTCTCCGGGTCCGTTCCGCCGGCCGCCATCCGCTCGGCGACCTCGTCGACCGGTGCGCCGGTCTCCCGGGCCCGGGCCGAGATCACGGCGGCACGTCGCAGGGAGGCTCCGAGACGGCCGTGCAGCGGAGGCCTCATGGCCTTGTCATAGCGCTCGTGATCGCCTGCGGCAACTGCCTCCGGCCCGTGCTCCCGATGCTCGGCCCCGCCCCGGAACGACGGATCCGTCGTTCCCCGCCGATGCCTCGATGGACCGGTTCATGGCCCCTGACTTGCCTCCCCGGTCGTGCGACGAGCACACTCGGCACCTGTCCCGCGATCCCTCAGTAGACGCCAACGACGATGTAGCGGACGGTCCCCGGGGTCGGACCACGCCGGATGGCCGCGACCCGGTCGGTCCGGTGGACGCCACCGTGGTGCCGCGGTTCGCCGGGATCGCCACCTTCGCCCGGCTCCCGATGCGGGAGCAGGTCGGCGCATGGGACATCGGCGTGGTGGGCATCCCGTTCGACGCCGGAACGAGCTACCGGCCCGGCGCCCGGTTCGGTCCCGCCGCCGTCCGCCAGGGATCGCGACTCCTGCGCCCATACCATCCCGAGTTGGACGTCTCCCCCTTTCCCACGCGTCCAGGTGGTGGACGTGGGGGACATCGCCTGCACGCCCTTCGACATCGAGACCGCGGTAACCCAGATCGAGACGGCGGCCGACGCCCTCCTGGCCGAGGGGGCGCGCCTGGTGGCGGTCGGCGGTGACCACACCGTCGCCCTGCCGCTGCTCCGGGCCTCCGCCCGTCGCCACGGGCCCGTGGCCCTCGTCCACTTCGACGCCCACCTCGACACCTGGGACACCTACTTCGACGCCCGCTACACCCATGGAACGCCGTTCCGACGGGCGTGGGAGGAGGGTCTCCTGCTCCCGGACCGGGCCGCCCACGTGGGCACCCGGGGGCCGTTGTACTCAGCCGCCGACCTCGAGGACGACGACCGCATGCGCTTCTGGCGGGTGTCGTCGGCCGAGGTCGGGGAGCGGGGGGTGGCCGACGTGGTCGCCTCGTTGCGCGACCGCATCGGCGGCGCCCCCGTCTACGTGTCGGTCGACATCGACGTGCTCGATCCCGCCCACGCCCCCGGGACCGGGACCCCCGAGGCCGGCGGACTCACCAGCCGGGAGCTGCTCGGCCTGTTGCGCGGCCTCGACGGGCTGGACCTGGTCGGCGCCGACGTGGTGGAGGTCTCCCCCTCCTACGACCACGCCGAGCTGACGGCCATCGCCGCAGCCCACGTCACCTACGACCTGGTCAGCCTGCTGGCCCGTCGAATGGTGGCCGACTCCCCCTCCTAGGCCCCGCGGACGGCCCGCAGCGGCCCCGCGGAGACCCGGTGGAGCGGGACGAGGACCCCACCTGTTCATTGACTGGAAACATTCCGTTCGATCGATAGAAATACAGGGAGGGTTGAATGGCCTGAGCGCACCTCCAGCTCTGCCACCCCACGGTGCCGACCGACGGAACCGTGGGGGTCGGGGCGGTCCGGTCGCTGCATCCACCCGGGATCCCCAAGGAGCACGCATGGCCAAACAGCCGATGATCGTCGGTCGACCCGCACTCATCGTGGTCGACATCCAAAAGGACGGGGGGATGCCGACCGAGGTCGGCGGAATCCCCCGGATGGCCGGCTTCGCGCAGGTCGTCGCTTCCACCGAGCGCCTCGTGGCCGCAGCCCGGGCACACCGATGTCCCGGTCATCTTCTTCCAGGAGGCCCACCGGCGCAGCGGCGTCGACTTCGGCCGCGAGCTCGACGGGGTCGAGGGCCCGCACTGCCTCGAGGGCGAAGAGGGGACGGCGCTGTGGCCCACGCTCCTGCCCGGTCCCGACGACTACTTCATCGCCAAGCGCCGCTACTCGTGCTTCTTCGGCACCGAGCTCCCGATCCTGCTGAAGGGGCTCGGCGTGTCGACGCTCGTGCTCACCGGCGGGTTGACCGACGTGTGCGTCCACTACACATTCGCCGACGCCCACCAGCACGACTACTACGCCCGGGTCGTCGAGGACGCCGTCCTCGGCTCGTCCGAGGAGCGTCACCACGCCTCCCTCGATGCCATGGAGTACCTGCAGGCCGGGGCCAGGCGGCACTCCGACGAGATCGTGGCCGGCTTCGCCGCCCTCGAGCGTCCTGAACCCGGTTTCCCGTCCGACGAGTTGGTGGAGGTCGCCTGATGCCCATGCCCGCTATGCATTCCGTGTCCGAGGCACGCGCCTCCGGTGCACGATCCCGTCCGGTCGCCGGAAGCCACCCCGTCCGTCGCCTCGGCCTGCCGCTCACCCTGGTGGCCCTGGTCGCCGTGGTCCTGGCCGCCTGCGGCTCGAGCAGCTCGTCCTCCACGTCGTCCACGTTCCCGACGAGCCACACCCTGCAGCTCAGCTTCCTCCAGGACCCGGGTCAGCCACCGGACCCCGACGTCTACTACGCCGGACAAGGGACTCCTCCTGACCCGCAACCTCTACGAGAACCTGGTCAAGTACCAGCCCGGCACGGCCAACCGGGTCATCCAACCGTCGCTGGCCACGAGTTGGACCATCGTCCAACGGCGGCATGACGTACACCTTGCAGCTGCGTCAGGGGGTCACGTTCCACGACGGCACACCGTTCAATTCGTCGGCCGTGGCGCCGTCGTTCGCACGCCGCACCGCGGTCAACGGAGGACCGGCGTACATGGTGGCCGGGGTGTCCTCGATCCAGACCCCGTCGCCCTACACGGTGGTGATCAACCTGAGTACACCGAACACCGCGTTCCTCGACTACCTGGCCTCGTCCTACGGCCCGGTCATGGAGAGCCCGACCGCCCTGGCCGCAAATGCCGGCTCGGACAACGACCAGACCTACCTCCAGACCCACGACGTGGGCACCGGCCCGTACACGCTCACCCAGGCCAAGGTCGGGGTCTCCTACCAGTTGCAGGCCTACCCGGGGTACTGGGGCAAGAAGCCGTACTACACGACGGTGAACATCCCGGTCATCGACAACCTGTCGACCCAGGAGATCCAGTTCAACAGCGGTCAGCTGGCCGGCATCCTGCACGACCTGACCACACCGGCCGTCGCCCAGTACCGGAGTGACGCCAACTCGTCGTTCTACTCCCTCCCGGTCATCGAGGAGGAGGGGGTGTACCTGAACGAGCACATCGGCTTCCTCCAGTCCCAGGCCAACCGGCAGGCGGTGCTGCAGGCGATCAACGCCAAGTCGATCGTGGCCGGGGTGTTCCCGGGCCGGGCGACCGTGGCCACCCAGGCGACGCCCTCGGGACTCCTTCCCGCCGGCTACGGCACCCAGAACATCACCTACGACCCGTCGGCCCTTACGGCGATCGTCAAGAAGCTCCCGGCCGACCAGAAGTCCATCACCGTCGGCTACGACTCAGGGGCACCGGACGACCAGCTGGTGGCCGAGCAGATCGCGGCAGAGCTGCAGGCCATCGGCCTCACTCCGAAGGTGGTCGGCTACCAGACCTCGGCCATCTACGGCTGGGTGGGGTCGGCCTCGGCAGCGGCCAGCCAGGGCCCGAGCATCCTCGCCTACTACGTGTGGCCGGACGCCTACAACGCCTACACCTGGAACCACATCACCTACGACTCCACCGGTGGGCTCCAGTACCTCACGTGCGCGGTGCCCGGCATCGACGCCGCCGACACCCAGGCCGTCACCACCGGGTCCAACGCCGACTACAACACGGCGGTCCAGTCGGCGGTCAAGGAAGGGTGCTGGTTCAACCTCGCCAACCGGAACGACGCCATGGTGTTCCACACGTGGATGAAGGGGGTCAACCAGGCCCACGTGGTGGCCATGCCGTGGGCGCTCCTGCTCAACCAGCTCTACCCGGGTTGAGCCACCGTCGATGAGGACACCGCGTCCCGTGTCCGGCCCGCGACCCGGTTGATGAAGACGACGGCCACCGACCGGACGGTCGAGACCCCCCTCCCGGCCCCCGCCGCTCCGGCGGGGGGGCCGGAGGAGGCCCCGGTCGGGCCGCTGGTGTGCGGTGGAGGACCTGCACGTGTCGTTCACCCGGGCGGCCGGACGGTCAGGGCCCTGCGGGGCGTCGACCTCGAGGTGCGACCGGGGGAGATCCTCGGCCTGGTGGGCGAGTCCGGCTCGGGCAAGAGCGTGCTCGGGCTGACCCTGCTCGGCCTCCTCCCGACCGTCCGGCCCCGACGGTGAGCGGGTCGGGCGTCGGTGTGCGGCACCGACATGGTGACGGCCGGGGCCGAGGGCGCCCGCCTGGTCCGCAAGGCCCACCTGGGGGCCGTGTTCCAGGACCCGATGACCTCGCTCAACCCGACCATGCGGATCGGCGCGCCAGGTGGTCGAGGCGGCCGGGTCCACGACCGAGGCGATCCGCCTGCTCGACGCGGTCGGGCGTGCCCGATCCGGCCCGGCGCCTGCGAGTCGTACCCGCACGAGCTGTCCGGCGGGCTGCGCCAGCGGGTGATGATCGCCATGGCGGTCGCCGGGAGCCCGTCCCTGGTCATCGCCGACGAGCCGACCACCGCGCTCGACGTGACCGTCCAGGCGCAGATCCTGGAGTTGCTGGCCGACCCTGCGCGACGAGCTCGGCACGCAGCTTCGTCCTGGTGACCCACGACCTCGGCGTCGCCGCCCAGGTGGCCGACCGCATCGCCGTCCTCTACGGCGGGCGGCTGGCCGAGGTGGGGCCGTCGGCGGACCTGTTCGGAGCGCCCCGCCACCCCTACTCACGTGGCCTGCTGCGGTCCCGGCTCGCTGCTGCGAGACCGACCGGTCGCCGGCCCGTCGCGCACCCTGCCCGGCGAGCCGCCCGACCCCCGGCGACCACCCGCCGGGCTGCCCGTTCGCCCCGCGGTGCGACCACTACGCCGCCGAGTGCGATGCGCGCCCTGCCCGAGTTGGTCGGTCGACGGCGTCCCGCCCATCGGCGTGCGCCTGCGTCCGCCTGGACGAGGTCGACGGCGCGTGGCCGGTCCTCGTGGCCGCCGGGTGACCGTCGGCACCGTGGCCGCCCGTCGCCGGCATCGGACGCGGCAACGCGCCGGCCGTCCTGGTCCACGAGGTCCACAAGCGCTTCGCCGTCGGGTCCGGGTTCAAGAAGCAGCAGCTCCAGGCCCTGCGGGGCGTCGACCTCGCCCTCATCGAGGGCGAGGCGGTGGCGCTCGTCGGCGAGAGCGGCTGCGGCAAGTCGACCCTGCTGCGCTCCATCGCCGGCCTGCAGCCGGTCGACGCGGGGTCGATCGAGTTCGGCAAGGGGGCCCGGCCCCAGATGGTGTTCCAGGACGCCGGCGCCTCGCTGACGCCGTGGCTCACCGTCGGCGAGCTGATCGGCGAGCGGCTGCGGCCGAGGGCCTGGGCCGACAGGAGCGCAGGGCAAGGGTGCGCGAGGCGCTGGCCCTGGTGGGCCTGCCCCAGGAGGTGGCCGCGGCCAAGGCCGGCCCAGCTGTCGGGCGGGCAGCGCCAGCGGGTGGCGCCTGGCCCGGGCCACGGTGGTGCCGCCCGAGGTGCTGCTGTGCGACGAGCCGACCAGCGCCCTCGACGTGTCGCTGGCCGCCACCGTGCTCAACCTCATCGGGCGGCTGCGCCGCGAGCTCGGGATGGCGATGCTCTTCGTCACCCACGACCTTGCGGCCGCCCGCATGGTGGCCGACCGGATCGCCGTCATGTACCTCGGGCGGATCGTCGAGATCGGCGACGCCGAGGAGCTGTGCGCCGTCCCCCGTCCACCCCTACACCCGGGCCCTGCTCGACGCCGTGCCCGAGGTGGGGCGGGTCCACGTCCGCCTGAAGGGCGAGCCGGCCAACCCGCTCGATCCCGCCGACCGGGTGCGCCTTCCACCCCGCGCTGCACCGACTGGCCGACGGCCTCGTGCGCCACGACCCCGGTGTCGCTCGAGCCGGTGGACGGCTCGAACTCGCGCCGGGCGGCCTGCCCGGTGGTGCTGGCCAACCGTGACCCCCGCACTCGCACCGGAGGATCGACCGATGGCCGTCGCTGAGGCCTTCATCCCGCACGGTGCCCCGGCGGGGCACGGCTCGGATCGGCAGCGCGTCCCGGGCCCTCGGCCGGACGACGCTGGCCGACCAGATCGGCTTGGGCCTGCTGGCCGTGCTGGTCCTGGCCGGGATCTTCGCCCCGCTGCTCGCCCCCTACAGCCCGATCACGCCCGTCCGGCCTGCCCTTCACGCCGCCCCTGACCGGCGGCCACCTGCTCGGCACCGACGAGGTCGGCTTCGACATCTTCAGCCGGGTCCTGTTCGGCCTGCGGAACAGCCTGGTGGGCGTGGTGCTGGTGGTGACGTCGGGCGTGGTGATCGGCGGGACGGTCGGCCTGGTGGCCGGCGTCGTCGGTGGGTGGGTGGACACCCTCCTCATGCGGGTCACCGACCTCTTCCTGGCCCTGCCCGGGCCGCTCCTGGCCATCGCCTTCGTGGCGGCCCTCGGGCCGAGCGAGTTCCACACCCTGGTCGCGGTGGCCATCGTGTGGTGGCCCTTCTACGCCCGGATCATGCGCGGCGAGATCCGTGCCCTGTCGGCCCGCCCCCACCTCGAGGCGGCGCGCCTGGCCGGCGCCGGCCGGCTTCCGACGGGCCTTCCGCCACCTGCTGCCCGGCGCCGTGCCCGCCATCGTGGTCACCGCCAGCCTCGACGTGGGCAACCTGGTCCTCACCCTGGCCGGCCTGTCGTTCCTCGGGCTCGGTGCCCCGGCCCCGGCCCCCGAGCTCGGGGCCATGGCGGCCCGTGGCCTGCAGTACCTGCTGCAGGAGTGGTGGGTGCCGGTCATGCCGGCCCTGGTCATGTTCCTGCTGACGCATGGCGTCGAACCTGTCCGGCGACGGGCTCAACGACGTCATGAGCGACAGGTGACGACGTCGGGAGGTCGGGCGTGATCCGGTTCGCCCTCAAGCGGCTGGTCGTCGATGGTCGTCATCCTGCTGGTGCTGACCGCCATCGTGTTCCTGCTGCAGAAGCTCAGCCACGTCGACCCGGCCCACGCCTACCTGGGGGCCAACGCCTCGGCCTCGGCCATCAAGCACGAGACCCACGTCCTCGGCTACGACAAGCCACTGCTGGCCCAGTACGTGCACTACGTGAGCGGCCTGCTCGGGGGCAACCTCGAGGTGTCGCTGCGGACCCGGCACCCGGTGGCCACCGACATCGGCGTGCTTCCTGCCCGCCACCATCGAGCTGGCCCTGACGGCGCTGGTGCTGGCCGTGGTCCTGGGGGCCGTCTTCGGCCTGGTGTCCGCCGCCCGGTTCCGCGGGGCCGGGGCGTTCCGCACCCGTGCTGCTCGCCCTGGCCTCGGCCCCGGTGTTCCTGCTCGCCCTGCTCGGTCATCCTCGTGGATCAGCGGCGACCTCGCACTGGCTGCCCGGCACCGGCGACACCGGCTACACGAACGCGCCCACCGGTCCGACCGGCATGGTCGTGGTGGACGGGCTCCTGCACGGCAGCCGGCCGTGGCCTGGGACGGCGTCCGCCACCTCGATCCTGCCGGCCATCGTGGTGGCCCTCGGCCCCGCCGTGTCCATCGGCCGGGTGCTGCGGGGCTCGCTCGAGGCCGCCATGGCGTCCGACTTCGCCCGCACGGCCGGGCCAAGGGCCTGAAGGAGCGCACCGTGGTGGTGCGCCATGCCCTGCGCAACTCGACCAGCGCGGCGCTGTCGATGACCGGGCTCCAGGTCGGGCTGATGTTCGCCGGGGTGGTCGTGGTCGAGTCGATCTTCGCCTGGCCCGGCATCGGGCTCTACGTGGACCAGAGCATCCCCCAGGCCGACTTCCCGGCCATCGCCGGGGTGACCCTCGTCCTCGGGGTCGGCTACGTCGTCATCAACGCCGTCGTCGACATCCTGCAGGCCGTGGTCGACCCCCGGATCACCCTCGAGTGAGCCCCGACGCCTGCGGCCAGACTGACCGTGCCGCGCCGCCGTGGATCACCGGGGCCTGGGTGCGCACGGCACGCTCCATCGACCGCGGGCCGCCCGACGAGTGCAGCGACGTCATCTGGCTCCAGGTCGGGCCGTGGTTCGCCGACCTCCGCCTGCCCCGGCCGGGACGGGACCCGGCCCATCCGTTCGACGAGGCCCACGCCTTCAGCGGCCGCCTCGAGGTCGTGGCGCAGTCGGGAGACGGGGCCCGGGTGGCCTGGCACCACGACCTCGACTCGCTCGCCCCGGGAGGCGGGAACGGCGGCGGGCACGACGGCGATCCCGACGCGGCCGACGTCGTCGTCCGTGACGGGGTGCTGATCGAGTCGGGGACCGGCTACGTGGAGTGGTGGGACCACCCGAGGAACCGCCCGGGCGGGCGGGACGGGTCGGCCCCTCCCGGGCCGGGTGCTCGAGCACGGGGACGGTCCCGGCGACCCGTCGTTCGCCCGGCTGGTCCGCGTCGACGGGATGGCCGTGGCGGTGTGGGCCGGTCCGGTGCCGGGCGGCGCGTGGTGCTCGTCTGCCGGGGGGTGGGAGCCGGCTCGGGTGGTCGGCCCGGTCCCGGCCGGCCTGGACATCGGCGGCACGGTGCGTGCCATGGTGGACGGCGGGCCACCACCCGACGGGTGGCGCCTCCGGGAGGAACCATGACGACCAGGACACGGGCGGGCAGCGGGGTGCGCCGGGTGGTGCTCCTCACCCTCGGGTGGGAGGACCTCCCGAAGTCGGTGTCGGTGCACGGGGCCCCGCCCGAGGAGCGCCTACGGGAACCGGTGCCCGGCGTGCTGCTCCAGTGCGACGGTGGCTGGCTGCTGCTCGACACCGGGTTCAACCCGGCGCTGATCCGGGACCCGGCGCTGCGGCGGCGGTTCCACGGCGACCCGTCGTTCCGCCCGGTCCTGCCCGGCCCGGGGGAGCCGCTGGAGGAGGCGCTGGCCGACGCCGGCATCGGCATGGACGAGATCACCCGGGTGGCGGTCAGCCACCTCCACAACGACCACGCCGGCGGGCTGCGCCACTTCGCCGGCCGGGTACCCGTGCACGCCCAGCGGGCCGAGCTGGCATTCGGCCTCGCCGACCATCCCACGCCCGAGCACCACGCCATCTTCCGCGTCGACTTCGACGACCCGGCCATCGAGTGGGACCTGGCCGACGGGGACGCCGAGCTCGCCCCCGGCGTCACGGCCGTGCTCACCGCCGGACACACGCCGGGGCACCAGAGCTTCGTCGTCGACCTCGACGAGTCGGTGGGGGGAGGGGGCCTGGTGTTCGCCTTCGACGCCGCCGACCTGACGGAGAACATCGACCACGAGCTGGCCGTGGGCGGGTTCAGTCGGGGTCACACCCGAGGAGACCGTCGAGCCCATCCGGCGCCTGAAGCGCCTGGCCGCCGAGCGCGGCTACCAGCTGGTCCCCGGGCACGACCCGGTGGTGTGGCCGGCCCTCACCCGGACGCTGGCCGAACGGTTCGCCACCACCGGCTGAGCGGGCCGGGCGGGCCGACGGGCCACGGTGCCGGTCAGCGGCCGGCCAGGTGGGCCCGCCACCCCCCGGTGGCGGTGATGTCCGCCGCCCCGTCGACCGCCTCGGGCTCGCACAGGAATCCCGGCACCGAGGTCCCGTCGGCCAGGGTCACCTGGCCGACGGCCATGGGCCGGGGCAGTGCGGCCACGAACCCGGCGAACCCGGCGGGCGGGAGCTCCCACACCTCGACCTCGACAGAGCCACCGTCGGCCCCGTCGGCCACCCGCACCAGGCCGGGCTTGGGGGGCTCGGTGGCGAGCGCCAGCATCCGGTAGACGGGAGCCGTGGTCGTGGTGCGCACCAGCCGCGCCCCCCGGTCGGTGAGCTGGCGGTTGAGCGGCTGGCCGGACAGGTGGGCGCCGGCCACGGCCAGTCCCACCGCCGGGAGGGCGACCCGGGCCCAGCCGTCGTCGGGGGCGCGGTCGTCGGGGTCGTCGGTCCCGCCGGGCGATCCCGCCAACCGGGCCAGGTCGGCCTGGACCCGGTCGCTCCAGGCCGGCCCGATCAGGCTCACCCCGCACGGCAGGCCGTCCACCGGGTCCGACGGCACGGCCACGGCACACAGGTCGAGGAGGTTGACGAAGGTGGTGAAGGTGCCCTAGCCGGGCGTTGACCCCGACCGGGTCGGCGGCCACGTCGGCCAGCGTCGGGTGGAACGGGACGGTGGGCAGGAGGAGCGAGCAGGCCCCGATGGCACCCAACACGTTGGTCACCTCCGCGCGGGCCAGGTGCCCGAGACGGTCCCTGTCGGCGGCCAACCGGGTGGCCGACAGGTCCCGGGCCGCGGCGATGATCGGCCCGACCACCGGATCCACGTCATCCGGGTGGGCGTCGATCCAGGCACCCACCGCGGCATGGCGCTCGGCCAGGAACCCGCCCTGGTAGAGGAGACGGCCCGCCTCGAGGAAGGGCGCGGGATCGACGGTGACCGTCGTCGCAGCCGGCGGCCTCGAGTCGCCCGAGCTGCCCGCTCGTAGCTCCCCCGGTAGCCGGGGTCGACGTCGGCCAGGGCGCCGGGGTCGACCCGGGCCACCACCGGGACGGCCGGCGGTGCCAGGGGCGCGGTCGGAGGAGCCACCCGTCGGAAGGGGTCGGCCCGGCGGCCGGAGCCGGCCGCCAGGGGGTCGGGGCAGGGACCGGCCAGGACGGCCAGCACCCGCTCGGCCAGGCCCAGCGAGCGGGCGAAGACCGAGACGCAGTCGAAGGACACGCAGGCGGGGACGACACCCTCGGTGGAGACGAGGCCGCGGGTCGGCTTGATCCCGACGATCGCCGTTGAAGGCCGCCGGCACCCGCCCCGACCCCGCCGTGTCGGTCCCCAGCGCGAAGTCGACCAGCCCGAGGGCCACGGCCACCGCCGACCCGCTGCTCGAGCCGCCCGACACCCGGACGGGGTCGACGGCGTTGCGGACGGCGCCGAACGGGCTGCGGGTCCCGACGAGGCCGGTGGCGAACTGGTCGAGGTTGGTCTTGCCGACGAAGACGGCCCCGGCGTCGACGCAGGGCCTGCGACCGCCGGTGCGGTCGTGTCCGGCACCGTAGGCGAAGGCCGGGCAGCCGGCGGTGGTCGGGACGCCGGCCACGTCGATGTTGTCCTTGACGGCGAAGGTCCGCCCGGCGAGAGGGAGCTCCTTGCCGGCGGCCAGCCGGGCCTCGACCGCGGCGAACAAACGCGGCCAGGTCCTCGGCGGACACCCGGTCGATCCACACCTCGGCTCGACCCGACGACGCGATGCGGGCCTCCACCGAGGACCTGGCCCGTGACTCGGGCGGGTCGACGGGCGGCGGGGGGACGGATCCGGTGGTCATGCCACCGGGGCCGAGCACCACCAGGGCCCGGCCCGAGTCGACCTGGTCTCCGGGGTCACCAGGACGTCGACGACCACCCCGGGGCCCGGTGCCGTCACGTGCATCTCGGTCTTCATGGCCTCGAGGATCACGAGCGGAGGTGCCCCGTGTCCACGACGTCACCCGGTCGGGCGGCCACCTTCCACACACTCGAGGTCATGGGAGCGCCTCACCACCGAGCCGCCGACGGGGGCGGTGACCGGTGGCGGCGTCGGGGGAGGCGGTCTCGGCCGTCGTCACGGGGCTGCGAACTCGCCGGCCCGCTCCCACGCGGCCCGCTCGGCCACGAAGGCCGCCGCCTGGCGGGCCCGGAAGGCGGCGATCGACCGCGGCGTTGTCGACCAGCAGGCGCTGGTACTCGGCCATCTTGAACACGCCGGGCTCGACCCGGACGTCCAGCCGGCCCGCCGCCATGTCGGCCCGGGCGTCGAGCAGCTCCTCGGCACCGACCGGGTACCAGCGGATGCGGTCGAAGAACCGGAGCAGCCACGGCACGCCGGGCTCGAAGGGCGCCTCTGCGCGAAGTGGCTCCAGATCTGCACGGTCCGTCCGATGAGCTGGTAGCCGCCCGGCCCCTCCAGCCCGTAGATGCAGAGGTAGGAGCCGCCGATGCCCACCGAGTTCTGGGCCGTCGACGTACGGGCCGGGTTGTACTTGGTGGTGACCAGGCGGTGCCGGGGGTCGACCGGCGTGGCCAGCGGCGCCCCCAGGTAGACGTCGCCCAGGCCGAGGACCACGTACGTGGCGTCGAACACGGTGCGCTCGACGTCGTCCACGTCGGCCAGGCCGTTGATGCGGCGGATGAACTCGATGTTGGACGGGCACCACGGGGCATCGTCCCGCACGCCGGCCATGTACCGCTCGATCGACACGCGGATGGCCGGGTCGTCCCACGACAGCGGCAGATGGACCTCGCGGCTCGGGACCTCGAGCTCGTGGCGTGGGGGGCAGGTGCTCCTCCAGGTCGCCGACCACGTCGAGGACAGTGGTCGAGGTCGGTGACCGTGGGGTCGAAGTGGACCTGGAGACCGCGCACCCCCGGGGTGAGCTCGAGCGACGCCCGTCCATCCCGGTGGCAGCCACCCGGTCGGCCAGGCCCTGGACCCGGGCCCGCAGGGCGAGGTCGAGCACCATGTCGCCGTACTCGACGAGCAGGTTGTCGTCGCCGTTGGCCCGGTAGGTCACGTCGGGGCCGGTGCCACCCCGGGGGTGCGGGCCAGTACCCCCGAGCGGGCGTCCCCGTGGCCCGGACGCCGCCGGTCCGGTGGTCGGGGGCCGGGGTGAAGCGCACGGTGTCGCCGGGGCGCAGCTGGCCGAGCTTCCAGCGCTCGGACGTCACCACCGTGGCCGGGCAGACGAAGCCGCCCGAGGCTGGGGCCGTCCGGGCCGAGCAGGATCGGGCAGGTCGCCGGTGAAGTTGACGGCGCCGACCGAGTACGGCGTGTCGTGGATGTTGGACGGGTGGAGTCCCGCCTCGCCGCCGTCGGTCCGGGCCCAGGTCGGCCGGGGCCCCACGCAGGCGCAGCGCCGGTGCGGGCCGAGTTGAAGTGGACCTCCCACGCCGTGCCGTAGAGCGTGTCGAGGTCACCGGGGGTGAAGAACTCCTCGTCGGCGTGGGGACCGGCCAGCACGGCCAGGGACCAGTCGCGGCCCTCAGCCCGCCGCCGGCGCCGGCCGGAACCGGCCCGCGGTCGCCGGCACGCCGGTCCCGGCTGCGCCGGGCCGGAGGACGTCGCCGGGCCGCAGGGGCAGGCCGCCGTGGCCCCCGAACACGCCGAGGAGGAACGTGGCGCGCGCTGCCCAGGTAGTCGGGGACGTCGACAGGCCGCCGTGCACCAGGAGATAGGTCCGGATGCCGGGGGGACCCACCACGCCCAGATCTCGAGGGTGGCGCCGGCCGGCACGGTCGAACGGCTCGCCGAGGGGTGGACCGGGTACCCCGTCGACGGTCGCCGCACACGGGGCGCCGGTCAGGCATACTCCGCTGGAGGCGGTGAAGCGACAGGGCCGGACCGGTCAGGGTGACCTCGAGGCCGGCGGCGCCCTCCGGGTTGCCGAGCGCCCGGTTGCCGAGCCGGAACGACCGGTCGTCCATCGGGCCCGACGGGGGCACGCCCACGTGCCAGTAGCCGAGGCGGCCGGGCCACGCCTGCACCGTGGTCTGGGTCCCGCCCCTCAGCACCTCGATGCGGGGCGACGGGTCGGCCACCGTCGGCCAGGGTGGCCGTGGTGTGGGCGGCGGCCCGCACGACCGGATCGGCCAGGGCGGCGCCGAGGAGGCCGCAGGTTCGTCTCGATGCCGGCGATCCTGGTGTCGGCCAGGGCCGCGCCGAGCCGGTCGAAGGCCGCCCGACGGGTGGGGGCCCAGGCCACGACCTTGGCCAGGAGCGGGTCGTAGGCGGCGGTGACCTCGGTGCCGGCCTCGACCCACCCGTCGACCCGTACCCCGTCCGGCAGGACAACCTCGGTGATCCGGCCCGGGCTCGGCCGGTACTCCTTGGACGGGTCCTCGGCGTACACGCGGGCCTCGACCGCGTAGCCCCTCGGCTCGGCGGCGGCCAGCTCGCCCATGACCTCGCGGTCGCCGTTGGCCAGTCGCAGCATGGCGGCCACCAGGTCGACCAGGTAGAGCTCCTCGGTCACCGGGTGTTCGACCTGCAGACGGGTGTTGACCTCGAGGAAGGCCGCCTCCCCGGCGTTCCGGTGTCGTAGACGTACTCGACGGTCCCGACCGACCGGTACCGGACGGTGTGGGCCAGCCGCGCACTCGAGTCGGCCAGGGTGCGCCGCACCGCGTCGGGCAGGTCCGGGGCCGGGGCCTCCTCCACCACCTTCTGGTTGCGTCGCTGGAGGGTGCAGTCCCGGTCCCCGAGCACCACCACGCCGCCGTCGCCGTCGCCGACCACCTGGACCTCGACGTGGCGGGCCCGTTCGACCAGCCGCTCGAGGAAGACGCCACCGGTTGCGGAACCCGGATCCGGCCACCCGGGACACGGACTCGAAGGCCACGACCACCTCGTCGGGCGAACCGCACGGGAGGATGCCGATGCCGCCCCCGCCGCCGGTGGCCTTGACCATGACCGGGTAGCCCAGGGAGTCGGCCGCCTCCACCGCCTCGGCCGCGCTCGGCCACCAGCCCGGTGCCGGCCAGCAGGGGGACCCCGGACACGACCGCGGCCTCCCGGGCCCGGTGCTTGACTCCGAAGAGGGCCAGCTGGTCGGGGGTCGGTCCAACGAACACCAGGCCGGCGGCCTCCACCGCGGCGGCGAACTCGGCGTCCTCGGACAGGAAGCCGTAGCCGGGATGGATGGCGCCGGCGCCGGTGGCCAGCGCCGCCTCGATAACGGCGTCGGCCCGCAGGTAGCTGTCCCGGGCGGGAGTCGGGCCGAGGCGGACGGCGGTGTCGGCCATGGCCACGTGGGGGGCTCCCCGGTCCCCGTCGCTGAAGACGGCCACCGTGGCCAGGCCCACCTCCCCCGCCGACCGCAGGATCCGGCACGGCGATCTCCCCGCGGTTGGCCACCAGCACCGAGTCGAAGTGTCCCTGTCTGCTCATGGAGGGCTGCTCATGATGCGGTGCTCATGGTGCCGTGACCACGATCCGGATCGGGGTGGGGTCGAAGCCGTTGCACGGGTTGTTCACCTGGGGACAGTTGGAGATCAGGGTGAGGACGTCCTCGTGGGCCCGGAGCGTCACGGCCAGACCGGGAGCGGAGATGCCGTCGACGATGCCCAGCGCTCCCGACCCCTCCACCGGCACGTTCATGTACCAGTTGATGTTGGAGACCAGATCGCGCTTCCCGAGGCCCCAGCGCGCCCCCTCGGCCAGGAAGTTCTCCACGCAGGCGTGCTGGCTGCGGGTGTGGTGGCCGTACCGGAGGGTGTTGGACTCCTTGGAGCACGCACCCCCGATGGTGTCGTGCCGCCCGACCTCGTCCTCCTCCACGGTGAGCAGGGGACGGCCCGAGTGCGTGCGCAGCACGCTCCCGGTGGTGAGGAAGACCGACCCCTGCCACACCATCGTCTCGGGGGCGCTGTAGCGCTCGGCGGTGTCGGCGGCCAGATAGAAGAGGCAGTCGACGGCCTGGTTGCCGGCCAGGTCGACGATCCGCAGGGTCGACCCCGCGCGGGCACCACGCCCGACCACGGCGCACGGGCGGCTCGACGGTGACGTCGACGGTGACGTGCGGAATGGGGGTGCTCATGGGGCTCATCGGGCTCCCCTGGCCGCCAGGTCCTCGCGGTTGTTGGCGATAGGCGCGCTGCCGCCTCGGGCGAGCCCGTGGCCGGCCACCGGTCCGGGTCGGTCGGCTCGCCCGGCCAGGCCAGGACCTCGAGGGTGGTGCACGTCCACCCGGGTCGGGGGTCGACGGGGTGGGCGGTGTTGACCACCAGGACCAGGAGGTCGAGTTCGGCCCGCAGGTCGACGTGGGTCGGGGCGGGGGCCGCGCCCCACGCCAGGTCCACGAGCGCCCGGAGTCGGGCTCGACGCGGACCCCCTGGAAGAACGAGAGGCTCGGCGGTACGTCGGCCGGGCCCCAGCCCGTGCTTGGCCGCGGCGAGCAGGAACAGCTCCCGGCCGGCCGGGCTCGGGCCGTGGGCCACCCCGAGCCGTACCGGAATTCGTTGCGGAGCCGACTGGAGGTGCCGCACAGCGCGTCGTGGCGGCCGCCGGTGTCGGCCACGATGCTGGCCAGCACCCGGCCCTGGTCGGACAGCAGGAGCTGTCCGGCACCGAGGTAGGCGTTCCACTGGACCTTGACGGTGTCGGCCACGTTGAGGCGCTCCCACGGCTCGTCGGCCCGGTACAGCAGCAGGTGGGCACAGGCGTCGCCTTCGAGGTCGGTGAGCCGGAGCGTGGTGCCGGCCCGCACCACCCGGTGGGTGTAGCCGCCGCCGGCCACCCGCTCGGCCCACACCAGGGCGTCGCCGTCGACGTCCGCCGGTACCGGCCGCATAGGAGGTGGCGGGCAGCGTCGGCATGTGCTCGGCGACCGTGCCCTCCTGGGACCGGGCATGGTCCCGGGCTCCCTCGGGCGTCGCCGTGTCCGAGCGGGCGACCGTCGGGACCACCTGGTGCTGTCGGTCCGGTCAGTGGCTCCGATTGTTATCTATCATTCGATAGAAAGACAGCCCGGAAGGGTCGGGTTAACGTGGTTTTCACATGAGTCCCGTCGGGCGCCCCCGGGCCGATCCCCGTTCCTCCACTGCCGATCCGCAGGAGGAGATCCTGCAGGCGGCGGCCGAGCTGTTCGCCTCCGAGGGCTACACGGCCGACCTCCACCAGGGCCATCGCCCAGGCCGTCGGCCTGCGCCAGGCGTCGCTGTTCCACTACTACCCGCGCAAGGAGGCGATCCTCGCCGAGCTGCTCGACCGGACCCTGCGGCCGACCCTCGAGATGAGCCGCCGACTCGAGCAGGCCGGCCTCGGACCCGAGGCGACGCTCTGGGTCCTGGCCGAGCGCGACGTGGGCAATCTGTGCGCCGGCCCCCACAACCTGGGGGCGCTCCAGCTGCTGCCCGAGGCCCGTGGCGAGCAGTTCGCCTGGTTCTGGCGTCGTCGCCAGCGGTTGTCCTCGTCCTACCGCCGGGCCGTCCGCGCCGGTGTCGAGGCCGAGCTGTTCCCGGCCGGCACCGGACCGACGGCGGCCGACCTCGTGTTCGGCCTGGTGGAGAGCGTGATCACGGCCAAGGCGGTGGTCCGGGCCGACCCGACCACCCCGTCGCAGATCGCCGATGCGACGCTACGGATGCTGGGGGTGCCCCAGCAACGCCTCGAGCGGGCCCGGGCCAGAGCCGTGCGGTTCATCGAGCACGACCTCGAGGCCGGCACCGGGTCGGGGCCGTCCGTCCCGGGCGGACGGTTGCAGGTCCCCCTGCCGGTGCGGGCCACCGAAGCGTGACGCGGGTCGCCGCGGCCCAGCTGTGCCTGTCCGTCGGCGACGTGGCCGGCAACCGACGGTCCGCACGTGACGCCATCGCCACCGCGGCCGCCGACGGTGCCGACCTGGTGGTCCTGCCGGAGTTGTCGGATACCGGGTACGTCTTCTCCGACCGGGACGAGGCACTGTCCCTGGCCGACCCCGGCCCGACGGTCGACGGCTGGGTGGCCGCCGCCCGCGAATTCGGGGTGATCGTGGTGGGCGGGCTCTGCGACCGTACGGGGGACACGCTGACCAACAGTGCCGTGGTGGTCGACGGCACCGGGGTGCTCGCCCACTACGACAAGGTCCACCTGTGGGGACGCGAGTCCGAGGTGTTCAGGCCCGGGACCGCTCCACCGCCGGTGGTCGACACGGCGGTCGGCCGCATCGGCCTGCTCGTCTGCTACGACCTCGAGTTCCCGGAGTGGGTCCGGCTGGCCGCCGACGCCGGCGCCGACGTGGTGGCCGCGCCGGTCAACTGGCCCCTGGCCGAGCGGCCGTCGGGCGAGCGTCCCATCGAGGTGGTGAAAGCCCAGGCCGCCGCCGCATACTACGGCGTGCACATCGTGGTGGCCGATCGGTGCGGCGACGACCGGGGCACCCGCTGGGTCGGAGGTGCCTGCATCGTCGGACCGCACCGGCTACCTGGTGGCCGGCCCCTCGGCTCCAAGACGCTCCGGCCCTGGTGGCGGCCGACCTCGATCTGGCTGCGGCCCGGGACAAGCGCCTCGGGCTCGCGAATCACCTGGTGGGCGACCGCCGACCCGACCTCTACCGCTGAGCGCACCGGTCGGAGGCGACCGTCGGGCGGCCCGGCCCGCGGAATTCCCGACTATTACGATCACGCGAACTCCGCCCGGAACGGGCCGGATCCGGGGTAGTCCCCACCGTTCGGTCGATACCATCCGATCAATCGAACTGGAGGACTCGTGACGCAGAGCGGGCAGGTGCAGCGGATGGGTGTCGACCGGCGTGGCGGGCCATGAGCACCGCCACGACCGACGCACTGCCGATCGTCGACATCTCGGGCCTCCGGGGCGGGACCGGGGCCGACCTGGTGCGGATCGCCGACGAACTGGGGGCCGTGGCCCGCGACGTCGGCTTCTGCTACCTGGCCGGAACGGGCATCCCCGACGCCACCTTCGAGCACCTGCTCGCCGTCACGAAGACCTTCTTCGCCCTGCCCGATGACGTGAAGATGCGCTCGTACATCGGCGGGTCGAGGTGTCATCGGGGGTACGTCCCCCCGGGTGAAGAGGTCACCTACGACGGCACGGTGGACCGGAAGGAGGCATTCGACACCGCCCTCGACCTGCCGGCCGACGACCCGGACTACCTGGCCGGCAATCCGATGCTCGGCCCGAACCTGTGGCCCGAGATCGACGGCTTCGCCGAGGCCGTCACCGACTACTACACGCGTGCCATGGACGTCGGCCGACTGCTCTTCGGGGCGCTGGCCCTGGCGCTCGGCGAGACCTCGGACTTCTTCGACGCCATCACGACCCGCACGCCGAGCCAGCTGCGCCTGGTCCACTACCCGGTCGACGAGACGGCCGTCGACTCCGTCGGGTTCGGGGCCCACACCGACTTCGAGTGCTTCACGCTGCTCAAGCCGACCGCCCCCGGCCTGGAGGTCATGAACGCCCACGGGGTCTGGGTCGATGCCCCACCCATCGACGGCACCCTGATCATGAACATCGGCGACATGTTGGAGACCTGGACGAACGGCCACTTCGTGGCCACGTCCCACCGGGTGCGCAAGGTGGCCGAGGAGCGCTACTCGTTCCCGCTGTTCGTGAACGTGGACTACGACACGGTTGTCGAGCCGTTGGCGCAGTTCGTGCAGCCGGGGGACCCCGTCCGCCGCCGCCTCCGGGCCGGAGAGCACCTGTTCGCCCAGACGGCGCGGTCGTTCCACTACCTCCGCACGCAATTGGAGGACGGCACCCTGGTCCTGCCGGAGGGCAGCGGGGGGCAGAAGGAGTTCGGCCAGGACGCACGCCGGGGCGAACCCGTCCACTGACGCGGCCTCCAGGGATGGCCGCGGCGCCCGAACTCGGGGTCGTCCTCGGGTCGAATGGCCCGAATTCCGGTAGGCTGGTCGTTCACGCTGAGTGGGGACTCCCGTCTGTTGTCCGGTCGATCCGATCGGACTCACCCCGTCGCCTCCTCTGAGCTCGTCTCGAGGAGATCCATGCCCCACGCCCCAGCCGCTCACGCTGATCCGTCGCGTCCCCAGGCTTCCGGCACCGGTGCACGGCCCACCGCGGTCGTGTACTGCGAGGCCAACTTCGGCCAGGGAGACGGGAAGACGGCCAACGGGCTCGTCCGTCACTCCGAGCGCTACGAGATCCGCTCCGTGATCGACAGCCGCCAGGCGGGGGGCGACACCGGCGTGATCCTCGGCGACAAGCCGAACGGCATCCCCGTCGTGGCCGATCTGGCCGAGGCCGTCCGGCTCGACGGGGCGGCTCCGGACTTCCTCATCTTCGGCGTCGCCCCGTCGAGCGGCATGCTCACGGCCCCGGAGCGCCGGGTGATGCTCGATGCCATGGCCCAGGGGGTCAGCATCGTCAACGGACTGCACGAGTTCTTGAACGACGACCCGGAGTTCGCGGCGGCGGCCGTCGCGGCCGGGGTCACCATCCTCGATGTGCGCAAGCCGCGCGACAAGAAGGACCTGCGGATGTTCAGTGGCCGCATCGCCGAGGTGACGTGCCCCCGGATCGCCGTGCTCGGCACCGACAGCGCCGTCGGCAAGCGGACGACCGCCACCATCCTCACCCAGGCCCTCAACGACCACGGCATCAAGGCCGTGATGGTCGGGACCGGGCAGACCGGACTCATCCAGGGGGCCCGCTACGGCGTGGCCCTCGACGCCATTCCGTGCCAGTTCTGCTCCGGCGAGATGGAGTCGGCGGTGCTCGAGGCATTCGAGGGGGAGCACCCCGACGTCATCGTCATCGAGGGCCAGGGCGCCCTCAGCCATCCCGCCTACCTCAGCTCCACCTTCATCCTCCGCGGCAGTCGCCCGGACGGCGTCATCCTCCAGCACGCCCCGGCACGACGGCGGCTCGGTGACTTCCCCGACATCCCGACTCCCGACCCGGCACGCGAGATCGACCTCATCGAGACGTTCGGCGACACCACGGTCATCGGACTGACCATCAACCACGAGGACATGAGCGACGCGGAGGTCACCGCGGCCATCACCCTCTACGAGTTGGAGCTGGGGATTCCGGCCACCGACGCCCTGACCCGGCCGACGGACCGCCTCGTCGACATGGTGGTGACCGCCTTTCCCGAACTCGAACGGAAGCCGGTCGCCACCGCGTCGTGAGCGCGCCGAGGCTGGAGATCGACCTCGATCGCATCGGGCACAACACCCGGGCCCTGGTCGGGGCCCTCGTCCCGTTGGGGATCACCGTCTGTGGCGTGACGAAGGCGACGCTCGGCTCCCCGGAGGTCGCCCGCGCGTTCCTGGCCAACGGGGCCACGTCACTCGGTGAGTCCCGCATCGAGAACATCGAGCACCTGCGCCGGGCCGGGATCACCGCCCCGATCACCCTGATCCGCTCACCCATGCTCAGCCAGGCCGATCGCGTGGTGGCGAGCGCCGACGTCAGTCTCAACAGTGAGATCGACGTCATCGAGCGCCTGGCGGAGTCGGCCGACCGCCAGGGGAAGCGCCACGGGATCGTCCTCATGGTGGAACTGGGAGATCTCCGCGAGGGCATCATGCCCGGCTCCCTCCCCGACGTCGTGCGCGTCGTGCTCGACCTCCCCGGCCTCGCCCTACGGGGCATCGGGACGAACCTGGCCTGCCAGAACGGGGTCATCCCCGGCGACGCCAACATGGCCGAGCTCTCGGCCCTGGCCACCTCGATCGAGACCACGTTCGGCGTCGCCCTGGACATCGTCTCCGGAGGGAACTCGGCGAACCTCCCGTGGGCGCTCGACCCCCGGGCCGACATCGGCCGCATCAACCACCTCCGCCTCGGCGAGTCCCTCCTCCTCGGTCGCGAGCCCCTCGAGCGCACCGCCCTCGACGGGCTCCACACGGACGCCGTCTCGATCGTCGGGGAGGTCATCGAGTCCAAGGTGAAGCCGTCCATGCCACGGGGCGACCGGGGCCAGACGGCGTTCGGCCACGGCGCGGCCCGGTGTGCGACCGGAGGGGAGCATCACCGGGTGATCGTGGCCCTCGGTCGCCAGGACCTCGACACCGACGGCATCGTCGTTCCGGACGGCTACGCGCTGGTTGGGATCCAGCAGTGACCACCTCGTCCTCGACTGCACGACGGACCCACCCGACGTGGGAGGCGAGCTCCGCTTCGGGCTGAACTACAGCGCCCTCATGCGGTCGATGGCCTCGCCCTTCGTGACCCGCCGGTACGTCGGCGGCGGGGACGGCGCCGGCTCACCCGACTCACCCGGCACCACCCGCACGTAGGCGCCGGTCGCACCGTCCGGCCGACCCCACCACGTGGCCCGCGCCACCGCGGTGGTCAGGGGTGGTCGTCGCCCGAACGGTTCAGCGTGGGTGGCCGCCGACGGGGCGCCGGGGGCCCGAGGTCCGTCGGCACGGCGTCGATCGCCTCGCGGACACGGGCCAGGGTGTCGAGGAACGCGGTGAGCTCGGCTTCGTCGAATCCCTCCATGACCGCGGTCGTGGTCTGGACGACCTCGGGCAGGAGTTGATCGAGGACCGCCTGCGCATCGGGGGTCACGTCGACCAGGACCCGGCGACGGTCATCGGCATCGGTGAGGCGCCGGATGTACCCGTTGCGCTCCAGGGTGTCGAGGACGCTGGTCATGGTGCCACTGGTGATGTGCACGCGGGAGCCGACGGTGCCGGCCGGCATCGGGCCGCCGTTCCCCTCGATGACGGCCAGTGCGTTCAGCGCCACGTGCGACAGGCCGTGCCGACGCGCCACCGAGGCCACCAGGGCCTCGGCCAGTCCTCCCACCACTTCGAGGTTCCGGAAGACCTGGGCGGAGAGCCAGGACGCACCGGGGAACTCCTTCTCGAATGCCGCCTTCTCGGACGGCGGGGTCGAGGTGGCGCCCTTGCGGGCGCCCCCTCGCCTGCTCGCCGGAGTCGGGCTCAGCTCAGGCCTCCACGGCGATCTCGATGCGGGGCGCTCCCTTGACCCCGGCACGGCCCATGGCCTCACGCAGCCCGGTGCTGCCGGCGAAGGCCTGCGCCTGCTCGAGGGTGGGGAACCGGTGCAGGACGAACACGTCCTGCTTGTCCGCCGGGTCGACCAGGACCTCGGCGGCGGTGCAGCCGTGCTCGGTGCGCAGCCCGTCCACGCTCTCGTAGGCCGAGCGCCATGCGGCGTAGTCCTCGACCTCGTGCCTGACCAGAAGTGTCGCCTGTGCCATGTGTCTGCCTTTCGCTCGTGGCCTACTCTCTTGAGGCCATGTATCTTGATATCAAGATACTCTGGATCCCGGAGATGTCAAGGGGGAGATTCCCGGTGGGGTGCCGGCGTCCGGAGTCGACGGCACCGGGGGCATCGGGCGTGGCCCCGTGGACCCGGACGGATGGGCTGTGCCACTGTGGATGCGACCACGGGAACGGGGCCGGTCGGGCGACCGACCCGCCGCCTGTTCCGTCCGGACACCCCAGGAGACGAGATGAGCATCGCCGCAGCCACCCATGCCCAGCACCGAGGGGCCGCCGACCTGCCGTTCGCGGAGATCGGTGGGGGCAACAAGCTCAAGGTGATCCAGGTCGACGTGGCCGAGGGCCTGTGGATCGTCGAGAACATCTTCCAGACCGGCTATGCCGTCCAGACCCACCGCCACACCGGCCCGGTCTACGCCTACACGATGTCCGGGGCCTGGAAGTACCGCGAGTACGACTACGTCAACCGGGCCGGCTCCTTCCTGTTCGAGCCCGCCGGGTCGGTGCACACGCTCGAGTGCGTGGAGGACGACACCCAGGTGTGGTTCCAGATGTACGGGGTGAACCTCAACCTGGCCGACGACGGCAGCATCGAGAGCGTCTTCGACGGCCCCGGTGCGCTCGAGGCGTACTACGCCCTGTGCGAGGCCGAGGGATTCCCGCGGCCGGACGTCCTGGTCAGCTGATCCCGGTCCCGGGCGACTGCGGGCGGCGCGGATGAGCGACACCGTCGACGCCGAGGGCATCGCCGCCGCGGCCGAGCGGCTGGCCTCGGTCGTCACCACCACCCCCCTGCACGAGTCGGTCCGCCTCGGTGCCGCCCTGGGCCGGCCCGTGTGGCTGAAGCGCGAGGACCAGCAGATCGGCCGGTCCTACAAGCTCCGCGGCGCCTTCACCGTCATCTCGTCGCTGACCGGGGCCGAGCGGGACCTCGGTGTGGTGTGCGCCAGTGCCGGCAACCATGCCCTCGGTGTCGCCTACAGCTGCCAGCTCCTCGGCGTGCGGGCCCGCGTCTTCCTCCCCACCACCACGCCCCGCCAGAAGCGCCAGCAGATCCAGGCCACCGGCGGCGACCTGGTGGAGACGGTCGTGGCCGGCCACACCTTCGACGAGGCGAGCGCCTCGGCCATGGCCGACTCGGCCGCCACCGGTGCCAACTACATCCACGCCTTCGACGACAATCGCACCATCGCCGGCCAGGGGACGGTCGCCGTCGAGATCACCGGGCAGATGACCGACCCGGTCGGCACCCTCGTGGTCCCGGTCGGCGGCGGTGGGCTGCTCGCCGGGGTCGCCACCTGGTTCCGCACGCACTCCCCCTCCACCCGACTCATCGGCGTCGAGCCGGCCGGCGCCCCGAGCATGACCGCCGCCCTGGCGGCCGGCGGACCGGTGAAGATCGTGGCGACCGACCGGTTCGTCGAGGGTGCCGCGGTCGAGCGGGTCGGCGACCGCACCTTCCCCATCGTGCGCGACCTGGTCGACGACGTCGTCGTGGTGGACGAGGGGGCGGTCGCCACGGAGATGCTCGACCTCTACCAGGTAGACGGGGTCATCGCCGAGCCCGCCGGCGCCCTGGCCACGGCGGCCGCCCGCCTGCTCGACCCCCCGCCGGTCGGGCCGGTGGTGTGCGTCGTCTCCGGGGGGAACAACGACGTGAGCCGCTACGCCGAGACCATCGAGCGCTCCCTCGTCCACGAGGGGCTCCGGCACTACTTCCTGGTCACCTTCCCCCAGGAGCCCGGTGCCCTCCGGCACTTCCTCGACGAGGTGCTGGGGGCCGGCGACGACATCGTCCTGTTCGAGTACGTCAAGAAGTCCAACAAGGACACCGGCCCCGCGCTGGTGGGCATCGAGCTGGAGCAGGCCCGGGACCTCGACGGCCTGCTCGTGCGCATGGAGGCGAGCCCGCTGTCGATCGAGCGGGTCCCCCCGGACTCGCCGCTCTCGCTGTTCGTCACCTGAGGACGCCACCCACCCGGTGGACCCGGTGGGCCGACCGCACCCCCCGGGACGGCGGAGTCCGGCCACCGATGGTCGCGTGGAGGCGGTCGACGCACTTCTGCCCTGGTGACTTCCTGCCCTATGGGGCCCTCCCCCGCTCGGTAACAATCGAGTCCGTGACGGCTCCCCGAGGCTCCCACCCGTGAGGAGCACCGGACGGCGGTGGGCGACGCTGACGGTCCTGTGCGTCACGTTGCTGCTGATCAGCCTGGACAACACCATTCTCAACGTGGCCCTGCCGTCGGTGGTGCGCGCCCTCGGGGCCACGTCCACCCAGCTGCAGTGGGTGGTCGACTCCTACGCCATCGTGTTCGCCGGCCTGCTGCTCACCCTGGGGGCACTGGGCGACCGCGTGGGCCGCAAGTGGGTCTTCATGGGCGGCCTGGTGGTGTTCGGCGCCGGCTCGGCGCTGGCGGCTTGGTCGCCCACCCCGGACCGCCTGACGGCGGCGCGAGCCGTGATGGGCGTGGGAGCCGCCGCCCTCATGCCCTGCACCCTGTCGATCCTGACCAACGTCTTCACCTCGGACCACGACCGGGCCCGGGCCATCGGGATCTGGTCCGGCACGGCCGGGCTGGGGGTGGCCATCGGGCCGATCCTCGGAGGCTTCCTGCTGGTCCACTACTGGTGGGGCTCGGTCTTCCTGATCAACGTCCCCATCGCCCTCATCGGGCTGGTGGCCGCCGCCTTCTTCGTCCCGAACTCCAAGAACCCCGAGGCCAAGCGGGCGGACCCGGTGGGGGCGGCACTGTCGATGATCGGGTTCGGGACGTTGCTGTGGGCCATCATCGAGGCCCCCAACCGGACCTGGACCTCACCGGCCATCCTGGCCGCCTTCTTCGGGGCGCTGGTGGTCATCGGGGCCTTCGTGGCCTGGGAGCGGCACATCGACCACCCCATGCTGCCCATGCGGTTCTTCGCCAACCGGCGCTACAGCGCGGCGATCGCCTCGCTGGCCCTGGTGCTGTTCGCCCTCCTGGGCCTGTTCTTCCTGGTGACGCAGTACCTGCAGTTCTGCCTGGGGTTCAGCCCGCTCAAGACCGGACTGGGCCTGGCGCCGATCGCCCTCGTGCTGCTGGTGGCCGCACCGTCGTCGGTGGCCCTGGCCCGCCGGTTCGGCACCAAGCCGGTCGTGGCCGGCGGCCTGACGCTGATCGCCGTGGGCCTCGGGCTCCTGTCCCAGACGACCGTCCACAGCACCTACCGGGACTGCATGCCGTGGTTCGCGCTCATCGGATTCGGGGTGGGACTGACGATGGCCCCCTCGACCGAGTCGGTCATGGGCTCGCTGCCGAGGGACGACGCCGGTGTCGGCTCGGCCACCAGTGACACCTCGATGCAGATCGGCGGTGCCCTGGGCGTGGGCGTGCTCGGCACGGTCCTCACCTTCCGCTACCAGGCCCTCCTGACGCCCCTGCTGGCCCACCAGTCGATCCCCGCAGCTGTCGAGAAGTTGATCCTCGGTTCGTTGGGTGGCGCCCTCGCCGTCGCCCAGCACATCCCCGGACCAGCGGGCACGGCCCTGGCCCAGGCCGCCCGGCGGGGCTTCGTGTCGGGGATGGACCTCGGGTTCGTGGTGGCCGCGGTGGTGGTCGCCCTGGCCGGCCTGATCGTCCTGGTGGCGCTCCCGAACCGGGCCCGGCCGAAGGAGGCGGTGGCCTCTTCGACGGAAGGCCGACCACATCGGCCGTGACACCGGTCCGCTCCGGTCCGGACCGCACCCAGGCATCCGATCCGAGCCTGGTTTAGCCTGGGCCCGGAACGACGAGCCGGAGGTGATGAGCCGCTTCCTCCGCTCCGACCCGTCCCGGAGGGCTGATGCGACGATTCATCTGTGGAGCGGTCCTCGCAGCCGCGGTGCTGTCCGTCTCCCCTTCGGCCTTCGCCGGCACGCAACTGGTGCCCTCGTACTTCTATCCCTCCGGCACCTCCAATCCGTGGAACGTCCTGTGCGACAGCCTGGGCACCACCGGCTCCGGATCGATCGCCATCCTGAACCCGGCCAGCGGTCCCGGACGGGCGGCCGATCCGAACTACGCCGCGGCGCTCGCCCGCTGCCACTCGGACGGTCAACGCGTGATCGGCTACGTCGCCACGAAGTACACCCACAAGACGATCGCCGCGGTCGAGCAGGCCATCGACACGTACTACAGCTTCTATCCCACCCTGGATGGGATCTTCTTCGACAACATGTCCCTGGTGCCCACGAAGAAGGCGTCCTGCAAGGGCTGCAGCATGACCGTCGGGTCCTACTACTCGGCGCTGTACGACTATGTGCACGCCAACCGGACCGGCGCCACGGTGGTCGGCAACCCCGGTACCCCGGCGGCGACGTCATGGCAACTGAGCACGCCGGCCGCCGATGCCGTCGTCACCTTCGAGGGATCGGCGGCCAGCTACCAGAAGTACGTGCCTCCGCCCTGGGTGCTCGCCGAACCGGCGGGCACGATCGCCAACATCGTCTACGCAGCCCCGGCCGCCATCCTGGCATCGACCTGCTCGACCGCCTCCGCCCGCAATGCCGGGCTGCTCTACGTCACCGACCTCAAGCTCCGGCCCAATCCCTACGCGGCCCTGCCGTCCTACTGGTCCACGGAGACCACGACCTGCTGAGCGGGCCCGACTCACGGGTCCGGACACGGGAACTGGGCACCGGCGCTGTGCCCCCGTCCTCAGCTTGAGTAGCGGGGGACATCCTGGTCGGGTCGGTCGCCGGCCCGTGAACGGAAGCGGACGCCTCCATGGAGTGGTATCACACTGATACCATGGACGAATGGCCCTCACCGTGCGTACCGACCAGCAGTTGGAGGATGCCCTCGATGCCCTCGCTCAGGCAGAGGGCATTTCGAAGCAGGAAATCATCCGTCGCGCCGTCCTGGACCGCTTCGAGCGTGCCGGTCACACCGGCCGAGTCGACGGTTCCGCCAAGCGGATGACTGAGCGCTGGGGCGACGTACTCGATCGCCTCGGCACCGAATGAGCAGCGTCGAGTACCTGGACCTCGAAGACCTCCTCCAACTGGTTCGATTCCTCGGGATCGGGCCGGTGCGCGACGTCGGCCTCCTCGACTCGGCGGCCGCAAGGCCTCGATCAAGTGCATTCGGGGAGGATGCCTACCCGTCCATCAGCCTCAAGGCGGCGGCCCTCCTGCACTCCATCACCAATAACCACGCTCTCGTCGACGGAAACAAGCGACTGGCATGGCTGGCCACGACGGTCTTCCTCGACCTGCACGGACTCATGCCGAGCCTGTCCGATGACGAAGCCTTCGACCTGGTCTGGGAAGTCGCGAGTTCATCCATGGACGTCGAGTCGATCGCACGCAGACTCCGCATCACCGACTGATGGCAACGCACTGCGTACTCATCGGAACGAGGTGAGGACTGCACGGCCGGTCGCGGCCTCGACCGGGATCTCCGCGATCCGATCGGCACGCTCGTTCCGACCGGCTCCAGCACTGCGTGCTCGACCACGTAGCATCGAACGCGTGATCCGGAGAAGTGGGGACGGCAGCGGAACCGGACCAGGTCATCACGGTCTTCCACCCACTCCCGGGGCGTCGAGCCGTTGAGCGGCAACCCGTTCCGTCGCGTCCAATTCGGGCTGGCCGCGCTGGCCCTGGTCGTGCTCATCGGTACCACGGGCTACGTCATCCTCGGCTTCAGCCCACTCGAAGCGCTGTACCAGACGGTCGTCACCGTATCCACGGTCGGATACGGATTCCCCCATCCGATCGGCAACGGCGTCAAGGCGTTCACCATCGTCCTCATCCTGTTGGGAGTGGGGACGGCGCTCTACACGTTCACCGTGACGTTGGAGCTGCTGATCGACGGACACATGCGGGAGCTACTCAGGAGGCGCAAGGTGGAACGGGACATCGACAAGATGACGGGGCACGTCGTGATCTGCGGCTGGGGTCGGGTCGGCCGGGAGGTCGCCCGGTACCTGAGCACTGCCGGCCAGGAGATCGTCGTGATCGACCGGGATCCGGAGCGGATCTCCACGATCCACTATGCGACCGTCATCGGGGACGTGACCGAGGACGACACCCTCCTGAGGGCGGGGATCGAGCGGGCAGGCACGCTCATCGCCGCGCTGGACACCGATGCGGACAACCTGTTCGTCACCGTGGCCAGTCGGTCCTTCAACCCCACCATCCACGTCATCGCCCGGGCCCGGGGCGAATCGTCAGAGGCGAAGCTCCTCCGCGTCGGGGCCGACCGGGTGGTGAATCCGCAACGCCTCGGCGGGGACCGGATGGCGGCCTTCGTCACCCAGCCGCACGTCGTCGACTTCGTCGACGTCGTGATGCACGACGGATCACTCGAGTTCCGCCTCGAGGAAGTGACCGTCGGAAGGGACTCGCCGCTCGCCGGCCAGACGCTGCGGTCCTCCCAGGTCCACGACCGGACCGGGTGCCTGGTGCTGGCGATCCGGCGCCCGGACGGGAGCTTCACACCGAACCCGTCGCCCGAGGTCGAGATGGCGCCGGGTGACGTCCTCATCGGCGTCGGCACGGCCACGCAGTTGGCCGAACTGGCCACCTATACCTCGCAGCAATGACCATCCACGCGGAACCCGGAACAGGCGCCCTCAACGGGTTGAGCTGAGGACCGACGGGCCGGCCTGGAGCGCCTGCGCCGGCCGGGGGCCACGGCACGGCGGGATGCACCGCAGCTCACGTCGGTGCACCACCTAGGCCAGGCGCTTGGCCTCCGCCAGTCCCGACGCGCTGTAGACGCCGTCGGGGAACACGGCGTCCCAGGCGTCGCGCACCCCACGGAAGTCCTCACTGGGCCCGTAGGCGGCGCGGGCGGCCTCCACGACCTCGTCGCGCCGGGCGGCGACGGCCGGCCCCATGGCGAACTCCAACTCGGTGTCGATCTGGGCGATCGCCTCGGCGAAGCGGCGCTGGTGGCCGATCAGGCGGACGGCGTTGGGTGGGGGCGTCATGGGTGGTCCTCGTCGGTTGCGGTGGCCGGATGGGGGTTCAACCCGGCGATCTCGTGGGTGAGCACCCGGTGACCGACCCCGTTCGGTCGATCACCGGGTACCCCCGCGGCTTCGGATCTACTCAAGCACACCCGGGTGCCCAGCGGGCGGCGTCCCGGGCCGAGGGGGCCCGCGGGGCCACCACCCGCTTACCCGGCGCCGAAGTACGGCGCATCGAAGCTGAAGATTCCCCCGTCGCTCGCCACCAGCCAGTAGCCCCCGGTGGCCGGGTCGGCGGCCATGCCCACGACCGGGGCGTTGAGGGCCGTCCCGCCCATCGACCCCTGGAAGCCGGCCGTGCCTCCGTTGAACACCCCGCCGTCGGTGGCCACCAGCCAGTAGCCCCCGGTGGCGTCGTCGGCGCTCATCCCCACGATCGGCTGGTATAGATATGGGGAAAGGGAAGGGGGCCGTCAGCAGCAATTGGGCCCGTCGGCGCGCCCCCAGCACGTCGGTCGCACGTCAGCCGGAGCGGGTGTACTCGTAGACCGTGGTGTGGAGGATGCACGATCCCGGCTGGATGATCTCCACTCGAAGTGTGCCCGTGGCAACGGCGAAGTCGACGCCCTCCGCCTCGAAAAATCCCGGGCAGGCGCTCCGTTGGGGAATGGAGCCGAGGTCCACGACATGGCCCGAGACGGTCGTGCCGTTCAACGGATGCGGCAGGACCACCTCCAGCAGCGGCTTCTGGTTGGAGAACAGCTTCTGGGTGCTGTCGTCCGACGCGCAGATCAGCGTCGTCTTCGAGGTGAAGGTGCAGCCCTGGACGTCGTTGACCTTGTGGTCGAGCTTGATGTAGCCCGTCAAGGGAAGCGGGCCACCCTGAGGGGACGTCCGATGATCGAGGTAGGGGGTCGGAAAGATCTGGAGGTGGCTCATGGTGTCCCACTCGCCCCCCACCATCCACTGTGCCCCCGGGGCGATGGCGTCGAACGAGTTGTTGTACAGCTCTCCGTTCACCAACGTGTGGGTGTACTGGACGGTCGCCCCGGACGGGGTCGTCACCAGGAACATCTTGGAGTGCCCGGAGCTGGGCCCCTGGTAGGCGTCGATGATGTAGCCGTCGGTCGAATCGGGATCGCCGATGTGCCCCCACCCCTCGTCGGCCAGAGCCTTGGGCACCGAGGTCAGTCCCCGATAGAGCAGATAGCTGGCGCTCCCGGGTGGGGTGACCGTGGCCACGCCCTCACTGGCGGTCAGACTGCTCTCGTCGTGACTGCCGACCTCGCGCCAGTTGGCGATGCCCGACTGCGACACCGGATGGGTCGGCCCACTGGCGTGCACCACGGTCGTGGGGGGCGCCGACTGGGTCGTGCACCCTGCGAGGAGGATGCCGATGACGGCCAGGCCGATCCAGCACCCCCGGGGGCCGCCCATGCTGGTCATCGCCGGGTTCTGGACTGTCGGGACACGATCACCGGGCCATCATCGCATCCGCCCCGCCACACGGGTGGCGCAGACCGCAGCGGAAGTCCCGGCCCGGTGAGGGCAGCCAGGACCGGGCCCGGCATGTCACCATGGACCTGATGCTCGGTCGCTGGCGCCGGCTTGCCCTCCCACTCCTCCTCACCGTGACGGGTGCCTGCGGGGGAACGGGGTCGGGTCATGCACCCGCGCCGGCGGGCCCTCCACACGACATCCACGCCATCCGTCATGTCGTGGTGATCATGCAGGAGAACCGATCCTTCGACTCGTACTTCGGCACCTACCCCGGCGCGGACGGGATTCCCATGACTGGTGGACGTCCGACGGTCTGCGCACCCGACCCCAAGTCCGGCGCGTGCGTGGCACCGTTCGTCGACCATTCGGACGTCAACGGCGGCGGTCCACATGCGGCGTTCAATTCCGCCGCCGATGTCGACGGCGGAAAGATGGACGGCTTCATCGCCGAGTCGGACGCGGGACTCAAGGGGTGCCTGAACGACACCAACCCGCTCTGCTCCAACTCGGCCACCTCCGACGTCATGGGCTACCACGTGGGGAGCGACATCCCGAACTACTGGTCCTACGCCAACCATTTCGTGCTCCAGGACCACATGTTCGAGCCGGTGGACTCGTGGAGTCTTCCCGCCGCCCTGTTCAAGGTGTCGGAGTGGTCGGCGAACTGCGCCGACCACGTCCCCGCCCACTGCACCAACGCCGACACCGGTCCGGGCGAACCGCCGGACTTCACGGGTCAGCCCGGGTCGAAGGCGCCGATCTACGCCTGGACCGACCTGACCTACCTGTTCCATCGGGCCGGGGTGTCCTGGGGCTACTACGTGGTCAGGGGCTCGGAGCCGGACTGCGAGAACGACGCCGCCCTCTCGTGCGCACCGGTGAAGCAGAACAACACGACCCCCGGCATCTGGAATCCGCTCCCCTACTTCGACACCGTCAGGGCCGACCACCAGCTGGGCAACATCCGGTCCGTCACGTCGTTCTACGACGCCGCCAAGGCCGGGACCCTGCCCGCGGTGTCCTGGGTGGTCCCGTCGGCCGAGGTGAGCGAGCATCCGGACGGGCCGATCAGCTTCGGTCAGTCGTACGTGACGAGCCTGGTGAACGCGGTCATGCGCAGTCCGGACTGGTCGTCGACGGCCATCTTCGTCACCTGGGACGACTGGGGCGGGTTCTACGACCATGTCGTCCCGCCCACCGTCGACGTCAACGGCTACGGCATCCGCGTCCCCGGCCTCGTGATCAGTCCCTACGCGAAGGCCGGGTACGTCGATCACCAGACGCTCAGCTTCGACGCCTATGCGAAGTTCATCGAGGACGACTTCCTCCACAGCCGACGCCTCGACCCGGCGACCGACGGGCGACCCGATCCGAGACCCACCGTCCGCGAAGACGTGCCCCAGCTCGGCGACCTGGTCTCCGACTTCGACTTCACCCGGTCGCCGAGGCCGCCGATGCTCCTCCCCGTCCATCCGCGGACGACGCTGACCGGCACTCCGAAACGCACGCCGCCGGCCGTGGAGACCGCGGAAGGTCGGTAGGGCCTGTTGCCACGCGGGACAGCGCCAGTCGGGGCGGGGAGCGCCCGACGTCGGCGCTCGTGCGTACGGGGAGCAGCGCCTCTGCTGGCCGTGTCCTCCAAGGCGCGATCACGGGTCGCGCGTAGTTGACGAGTCGCGACGTGGGGAAGATAGTGGAGGTGCGCAGAACCGTGGGTAAGCCCATGCTGGAGAACGCAACCCGAGTCTCACGCCAACGTCGAGTTCCGTCGTGGACCTCGAGTCGGTGCGGCTCCAGGCGTCTCGCCAGATACGCATCGACAACGACCGCAGCCGTAACGTCACGACCGACGTCGACGTTGTGGTGAAGGTGGGCCGAACTGATGACCGAGAGGGAGGCAGGAACATGAAGCGCTGGACTCGAGTCGGCAGACTGTGCGTCGCCATGGTGGCGCCGATCGCCCTGTTGGGGGGAGCCGTGGGTGGCGTGACCGGCGCTGCCGATGCTGCCGGAGCAGCAACGCCCAGCGCCCCCACGTGCAGCTTCAACAATTCGACATTCCCGATCCTGTTGAATGCCACTGCCGGTGAGAAGGTGGCCATCTCCTGCACCGGACTCGGCACGCTCCATCCCTATCTCGTCATGGAGACCAGCCTGCTGCTCGCCATCGATCCTGCAGCCAAGCCCCTACTCACCGGTCAGGTCGCCTCGCTCCCCGGGCTCCTCAGCCTGTTGAACTCGCTTCCGGAGGTGAACACGTCGGCACTCAGTTTCTCGTTGTCCGATCTCTCGGGTGGGCTCAACCTGACGTACACCCTGCCGACGTCGCACGCCCTCGATCCGAATGCCGTGTGCCCGCCGACGACCGCCCAGATCAACGCCGGTCTGCCCGGATGCGGACTGACCATGATCGACCTCACGAGCTTCACCCCGGTGGCGGGGGGAAGCATCCTCGTCGAATACGCCGGTGATCCACTGCTGCCACCGAACCCCACCCTGGTCGGCTCGACGACCAAAGCCTCACCCGGGGCGACCGTGTCGGTCGGCGACGCACCTGGTGCCACCACCTACTGGTGGCTCTCCACGCTCTCGTCGCTCGCCGCGCTCCTGGGCGGCGGAACACCTCCGACCCCGGTCGTCACGGTCACCTTCAAGCACGGCAAGACGATCGTCGCGGCGGCCAACAACATCACGGTCAGCCCAGCGGTCTACAACCCGCCGGTTCTCACTCCGCCCAAGATCTCGGGGGGATTCACCGTTCCCGCCGGCCTGTCGGGCCCTCAGAAGGTCACCGTGACGTACGGCGTCACCATCTTCAACCTGCCGTTGACCAACTCCGCCATCATTCCTGTCAGGGTTCGCTGATCGACGAGGCACGGGGCCTCGGTGTGGTCAGGCGGCCAGTGCGATGCTCGAGGTGCGGGCGAGCGAGGCGCGCCGGACCTTGCGGGCCACCGATGGGGCGATCTCGAGGATGGAGCGGAACTCCGCGACCGAACTCACCAGTACGTCGAGGTCCGTGACGGCCGTGACGGTCGCCGTCCGGCGCGTCCCGTTGAGGAGGGCCATCTCACCCAGAAAGTCACCGGGGCCCACGTCGGCCACCTGGGTGACCCCGTGGTTCGTGTCCCGCGTCACCCGGGCCGATCCGCTGCGGATGACGACGAACTCCCTCGCCAGGCCGCCTTCCCGGATCAGCTCGTGATCCTTCGGAATGTGGAGACCGGTGGTCAGCGACACCGATCCGGTGCAGCTGGGCCCTTGTGCAGTCGGCAAACAGGTCGAGATCGCCGATCTGCGGTGCTGCTGTCGGTGCAAGCATCCTCGGCTCCTCTGCTAGCGGATATGACCATTCTGCTAGCTCCAGTATATCACCACAGACGCACGAACCAATGAAACATTTTGTGACAATCGGCCTGACAGATCAGGCATTATCCGCCCACCTGCGGACCGTTCCATGGGGTACGCCAGGCCCACGGCAGCCGGCAGCTGGATGCGCGGAGCGCCCTTGACGACCTGGCCCTTCACGACCGGGGGTCGGCCGGATCGGCGGGCACCGCCGGGTCAGGTGCGGCCCACAATCAGGGCGTTCCAACCCGACCGTTACCGCAGGATTACTCCGTGACGATCCTCACGAATGGCCCGGGGCCACGAGGTTGCGCTCGAACCACTGTGCGGCCAACCGATCCACCTCGGCCAGGGCTCCGGGCTCCTCGAAGAGGTGGGTCGCCCCGGGGACGATGGCGAGGTGCCACGGGCAGCGGAGCTCGGCCGCAGCACTGCGGTTGAGCTCGATGACGTCGACATCGGCTCCACCGACGATGAGCAGTGTCGGGCACCGCACGGAGGGGAGGCTGGCCCCGGCCAGGTCCGGTCGGCCACCCCGGGACACGACTGCGGCTACGTCGTTTCCCGGCGCTGCCGCCGCCCGGAGGGCGGCACCTCCGCCGGTACTGGCCCCGAAGTACCCGCGGGGCAGGCGACCGATGTCCTCCCGGGCGCGCAGCCACCGGGTGGCCACCAGCAGCCGGTCGGCCAGCAGCTGGATGTCGAAGACGTTCCGTCGGTCGGTGCTCTCGGCCGGGGTGAGCAGGTCGAACAGGAGGGTGCCGAAGCCACGGGACCGGAGGGAGTCCGCGGTCACCTGGTTGCGGGGGCTGTGCCGGCTGCTCCCACTGCCATGGGCGAACAGCACCACCCCCGTGGCCGCCGGCGGCACGTCCAGGAAGCCCTCGAGCGCGACACCGTCGACGGGAATCTCGACCTCGAGGGACAGTCCGGGTGCGGTGGAGTCCGTTTCGGGAGGGCGCTCGGCGCCGGCCTGGCGGAGGAGTGCGGCCACCTCGTCGTCGGAGGTCTGCCCGAAGTCCTCGTACCACTGGCCGACACCGTAGAACGGGGACGGCGTGACGACGGTCACGAACCGGTCCGCCTCGGCCTCCAGTTCCGCCACCGCCTGGGGCGGTGCCACCGGCACCGCCAGCACGATCCGGCGCGCCCCCATGGCCCGGACCACCTGCACCGCCACCCGGGCGGTGGAGCCGGTGGCCAGCCCGTCGTCGACGATGACCACCGTGCGGCCGACGACGTCCATCGCCGGCCGCTCCCCCCGGTACAGCCGGACCCGCCGATCGAGCTCCCGCCGCTCCTTGTCCTCGACGGCGGCCACGTCCCGGGCCGTGAGGCCGGCCCGGTGGATGAGGTCCCGGTCGAGGAGTCGGATCCCACCCTCGCCGATGGCCCCGAACCCGAGCTCGGGCTGGAACGGGACACCCAGCTTCCGCACGACGATCACGTCGAGGGGAGCACCCAGGGAGCGCGCCACCTCGGCGGCGACCGGGACGCCGCCCCGCGGCAGTGCCAGGACGACCGGACGCTCCCCCCGCAGGAATGCCAACTCGGCGGCGAGGCGGCGACCGGCCTCCTGTCTGTCCGTGAACGAGGGCAGACCTGCCGCCTGGCCCACCGTGGTCATCTCATAGCCCCGACGGATAGGTCTCGGCGGGCTCACCGCGGTCCCACAGCGCCGTCCGCTCGAGGGGCTCCAAGGGATGGGTGGTGTCCATGTGGATCACGGCGTCGAACTGCTTCGCCAACCTGGCCTCGAAGTAGTGGCTCTGCAGCTCGGTGTCGGGGCGGTAGATGACGCCGATGGCCCGCTCGAGCCGCGGGCTGGACAGGAGGTGCCCCACGGCGACGTCGGCGGTGTCCAACCAGAACTGCGGCAGGCCGACGGTGTGGAGGAGTGCCTCGTAGCTGTCCGGGCGGGCCGGACGGACGCGCTTGCGCTCGGTGGGCTCGCCCCAGCCCGAGGCGGCGGTCACGTAGCCGTCGAAGCAGGTGAAGCCGACGAGGCTGACCTCTCCTCCGTAGCGTTGCCTGGCCAGTTGTCCGACGTTGAGCTCACCCCGGGCACCCATGGCCGTGGCCCGGGCGTCCCCGACGTGCGAGTTGTGCTCCCAGACGACGATCTTGCTGGCACCCAGCTGCCGGTCGAGGTGCTGGATGAGCGCGTCGAGCGTGCCCGCCATGTGCTGGTCCCGGAGGTTCCACGACGACACCTCGGCCCGGTACATCTGGTGGTAGTACTCCTCGGCGTCCCGTACGAGGAGCGCGTTCTGTTCGGCGTAGAACTGCTCGTCGTCAGCTACCCAGCCGTCCCGACGCAGGTAGCCCTCGGCCCGCCGTTGCAGCTCCACCAGTTGGGTGACGACCTCGTCCTCGCACGGCGTGGCGTTGAGGCGGGCGATCGCGTACCCGTAGGCCTGCCCGTCGGCGCCGACATGGTCGAAGCACGAGTACCGGTGTCGGGCCCGTTCGGCCTCGGAGGGGTCCACCTGGTCGAGGTAGGCCACCACCGCCTCGATGGAGGTCCGGAGACTGTAGAGGTCGAGACCGTAGAAGCGGGCCTTGGCGGCCGGGTGGGACTGCGCGTCGTTGCGGGCCCGCAGCCACTGCACGAATCCCAGCACGTCCCGGTTGCGCCACATCCAGGTGGGAAAGCGCAGGAATCCCTCCAGTGCCTCGTCGGCGCCGGCGTCGGCGGACATCCCCATGACGTAGCGATTCACCCGATAGGCGTCGGGCCAGTCCGCCTCCACGGCCACCGCCGTGAAGCCCAGGTCGTCGATGAGCCGTCGGGTGATCCGCGCCCGCTCCCGGTAGAACTCGTGCGTGCCGTGTGAAGCCTCGCCGATCAGCACCAGCCTCCGGTCGCCCACCAGATCGAGGAGCCCGTCGTAGTCATCGGGTGCGCCGGTGATCGTCCGGGCCGCACCGGTCAGAACCTGTTCCACGTCGTCGGAGGAACGTCGAGACTCCATACGTAGACCATGCACCCACCGGTGCCGTCCGACCAGAGCCGAAGGCCCCTCCCGTGCCGACCGGCGGAGAGGCGACCAGCGCCGATCCGGCCCGCTGACGAGCCGTTCGACGCCATCGCCGGCCCGTTCCCCCACCACGCGGGGCCGGCGACGGGACCTAGGACCCTTCCGGGGACGGCACGTTCGGGTCACGATGGCCGTAAGGCCTCCGTCGAGGGTGTCCTGTGGGCACCGGACCCGAGGCACGGTAGGACACGGAGGTAGGGATATGGGCATCTTCCTGGTGATCGGCATGATGCTGTACTCGGTCGGGCTCTCTCTTCTGCTCCAGCGTTTCGGCCAGCGGCAGCCCGGCGCCCGGGCACTGGAGCGCGACTGGGACCACCCGTCAGCCCCGATGGTGGTTCCCGACCGGGTGCCCGTGGAGTGGGTCGACGCGTACCGGGCGGAGCAGGGCGGCTGAGGGCGGTCGTCGGTTGGCCGTCCCCCCTCTCGACCCTGTCATGGCCCGCACGCCCCGAGCGTCGGCCGACCGTGCCGTTCGGCCCTTGGCTGCGGAAGCGGTATGTGGGAGAACAGCAAGGTGAGCGGGAGTTGACGGCAGATGGCGATCAGCGAGACATGTGACGATGAGCACGGCGTAGTGACACAACCGGTCGGTCCGTTGCGGCCGCTGGCCCGCCGACTCGAACAGGAGCACGGACGGGACTCCAAGGACCGGGATCCCGAGTACATCGAGCAGCAGATCTCGCGGATCCGGGCGTTCACCTCCTACTTCTCCCCCACCGTGCGCGGGCTCGAGTACCTGCCGCCCGAGGGTCCCGCCCTGGTCATCGGCAACCACAATGCGGCGTTCTACATGCCGGACACCTGGGTGACCGCCCTGGCCATCGTCGACCGGCGCGGCACGGCCCACCCGGCCTACACGCTGACCTACGACCTCCTGTTCGCCCTCCCCCTGGTCGGGACCTTCCTGCGCAAGATCGGCGCCATCCCCGCGGCCAGCGAGGACGCGGCCCAGGCCCTGGCCGAGGGAGCCCTGGTACTCAACTACCCGGGTGGGGACTGGGAGGCGTGCCGACCGTGGTCGGACCGCAACCACATCGACTTCGGGGGTCGCTCCGGGTTCGCCCGCCTCGCCCTGCAGACCGGTGTGCCCATCGTCCCGGTCGTCGCCCACGGGAGCCACGACTCGGTGGTCGTCCTGGCCCGCGGAGACCGGATCGCCCGGTGGCTCGGGCTCCCCGGCATGCACATCAAGGTCTTCCCCATCCTGCTCGGACCGCTCGGAGTCACCACCGCGGTCCTTCCGCCCCCGCCGCTCCCGTCCTCCATCACGGTCGAGTTCCTGCCGCCGATCTCGTGGCCCGACCTCGGGCCCGAGGCGGCCGACGACCCGGACGTCGTGGCGCGCTGCGCCGACCAGGTCGTCGAGGCCATGCAGGAGGCGCTGGACCGCCTCCGGGTGGAACGGGCCCATCCCGTGCTCCGCGGCTACGCCAACCTGGCCAGGCGGCTGGTGGGTCGCTGACCGCAGGGCACGAGGACTTGGCCACGGTCCCACGCGACCGCCGCCCTGTGGTCCCGTCAGGGGAGATCGCGTGGTCCCGTCAGGGGAGATCGGTCTGGATCACCCCGTCCACGCTCAGATCGGCGTAGCGCATGCTCGTGCCCGGGCGGAGGTGGCCGGCGAACCACCCTCCACGACCGGTCGACGGGGCATCGGCCGGCAGGGTGGCCTCGCCCCCCTGGAGCGCATCTCCCCATGCCGGCCTCGCCTGTCCATCGGTCCAGACCACGAACTGGACCTGGTCGGCGGACGCCACCGTGCGCGCGCACAGGTGCAACGGATACGTGGCGGGGCTGACCGGCAGAGGTGACACGATGGTGGAGCCGAACTGGGTGAACGGATCGGCCGTATCGGTCCGGGTGTTCCAGACGTGGTAGTTGAACACGTTGAAGGCCCCCATCCAGACGTTGCGCGTGACCGTGATCCCCGACACCCGACCGCTCGACAGCTCGTGCAGCCGGAGCACGACCCCCTGCTGATCGAGCCCCCGCCCGCTGGCGAAGGTGGCGCACACGGTGAGATCGGTGGCGATCGGGCTGCTCGGGCTCCAGAAGAACTCGCGGTTGTTGACCGCGCTCGACGTGGGTGCCGTCACCACCACCGTGCCCGGCCGCGGATTGGCGTACTGGTAGCCACTGCAGTCCGGCGTGACTCGACTGGTGCAGGCCAGGGAGCCCGTCTGCGAGGAGCGGGGCCTGCCCGGATCCGCCCACAGGCCGCAGGCCGACAGCGAGAGGGCGACGGACGCAGTCAGGAGGACCGCGGTGCATCTCGTCGTCCTGCGGATCATCCCCGGAATGGCGGCGATCCTACCGTCGGCCATCCGCTCGGCCACTGACGGGTGTCAGCGGGGATGGGTACACGCCGACGAGATGTCGAACGGGGACCGAGTCATCGATCGTTCCCGCCATCCGGACGCGTCGGGGGCCCATGGACGGAGTGCGGCCCATGGACACCGAGGCTCCCGCTCAGACGCCCCGCTTGACCTGGGTCGAGAGGCCCAGCCTCCCCACCGTGGGCAGGATGAACGGCTGGAGCCACTCCCCGCCGGCCTTGGAGATGTGGACGCCGTCCGCCCACCGCACGGCGATCCCGTCGATCGACAGTTGGAAGGACCCGTGGGGGTCCAGCTTCTTGTTGAGGTCGATCAGCGTCACGGTGGAGGGGCGGTGAGCGGCGACGTTCTCCACGATGCCGTTGAACGCGTTCACCCTCGACTGGTCGTTCTCGGGATAGGCGGCGCTCCCCGGCGCCTCGTCGGCGGCGTTGATGTCGGGCATGGTGAAGAGCACGACCTTGGCTCCCCTGGCCGTGAAGGTGTCGACCGCCTGGTTGATCTCGTCGTAGAGGTGCGCGTTCCAGGCGGGCTGGCCGACGTGGACGACCTTGCCCTTGTAGATGTGGTCGCAGATGTCCCACCGGCCGAGGAGCATCCCCACCGTGTTCGGCCGGGTCTGGGCCACGGCACTCGCCCACAGGGGCCGCCAGTGGGTGCAGTCCGACACCGGTTGGTCGACACGGTTGGCGATGATGACGGGGATGTTGTCGAGATCACAGCCCAGGGTCTCGCGGTTGATGAACTGGACGCCGTAGCGGGGGACGCTCTCCACCTGGAGGCCGATGGCGAGGGTGACCGCCATGGAGTCCCCGACCAGCATGAACCGCACCGGCTCCTTGGTGAAGGCCCCGGCCCGTGCCAGCGCTCCGTGCTCGGATGCCGTCAGCGTGGTGCCGGCCACCACCGGTGCCACCTCGGGAACCACCGTTCCCGCCACGACGACCACCACGGTCGCCCCCACGAAGGCCACGGCCGGGGCGATGGCCTTGAGGGACCGCCAGAACTCGCCGTACATGACCGGGCGCTCGATCAGGTAGTAGCTGGCCGCGGCCAGGGCGAACGTCGACCCGAACCGGAGGGCCAGCAGGGACAGGCCCGTCTGGCCGGTGCGGGCCGGGTCGACGTAGATGTAGACAGGGAAGTGCCAGAGGTAGGCGCCGTAGGAGATGGTGCCGATCCACATCAGCCAGCGCAGGGACAACAGCTTGGCGATGGGCCCGGAGGGGACACAGACCGCTCCGACGATGATGGCCGCGGCCGCGCACGCGGACAGCAGGAACCCTCCCCGGTAGTCGAAGCCGGACGTCCCCCGCAGGGCGTAGGTCAGGGCGAAGGTGCCGGCGAACCCGGCGATGCCGAGCCCGGTCAGCAGGCGACGTCCGGCGGGCGATGACACCGCCGGCGCCATTCCCCCGGCACCCCGACGCATCTGGATCAGGGTCAGGGTGCAGGCGAGTACCGATCCGAGCAGGATCGACTGGGCGTGGGTGTCGGTGCCGAAGTAGAGCCGGGTGAGATTGGCCGTGGGACTGTAGAGCAGCGCCATGGCCGCCGCCGAGGAGATGACTCCGGCCACGGACAGGACCAGGACGAGACGGACCCCTCGGAGGAACGAGCGGGAGAAGTGCATGACCGCCAGCACCACCAGTGGCCACACCAGGTAGAACTGCTCCTCGACGGCCAGGGACCACGTGTGGGTCAGCGGGGAGACCGCTCCCGTGGCCGCGAAGTAGTTGCCGCTGGCCCCGATCTGCCACCAGTTCGAGAAGTAGAACAGGGCCGACAGGGCGCTCATGCGGAACTCGGGATACAGACCCGGCGGCGCCACGAACCGGACGTAGAGGGTCACCACGGCGAGGACCACGAGGAGGGCGGGCAGGAGCCGCCGGGCCCGTCGGAGCCAGAAGGCCGAGAGGGCGATCCGGCCGCGCTTGCCGTACTCACCCAGCAGCAGACCGGTGATCAGGTAGCCGGAGAGCACGTAGAAGATGTCCAGGCTGAAGAAGCCGCCCTGCAGCCAGCCCACGCCGAAGTGGAACCCCATGATGATCAGCAGGGCCACGCCGCGCAGGCCGTCGAGGGCGGAGATCCGGTCTTTTCCGGTGGCGGACCGACCCACGCCCGTCGACATCTGACTGATCGAGGTGGTCACCGGAGGCTCAACGGCAGACCGGAGCCACGGCGGGCGCCGATTCCACCGTGGTGTCGACTCGGACGGGGCGGTCAGCCAGATTGCACCGGCAGGATCGGATCCGCTGCCGGCACGGGCCAATCCTGGGACCGGAATCGGCCCTCGACGCATGCACCCCCACGGAGGCAATTCTACCCGGGCGCCACCCCGGATTTCGGTCGGCCCCGACGGCTCCGGGCTGGATGCACCCGATGCGAATCGGGCCGAATGCCGTCAGCCGCCGTCCAGGACGATGAGGTCCCCGGTCAGGTACGACGAGGCGTCGCTGGCCAGGAACAGTGCGGTGCCCACGATCTCCTCGGCGGAGGCGATGCGGCCGAGGGCCACGTGCCCGGCCATCTGTGCCTGCAGCTCCGGCGTCGGGAGCGAGGCGTGGAGGCTGTCGGTGTGGAACGTGCCGCACACGATGGCGTTGACCCGGATGCCCTGCGGGCCGAACTCATCGGCCGCCGCCTTCGTCAGCGCGTTGAGCCCGGCCTTGGCCGCGGCGTAGACGACCGTGAACGAGGTGGGGTGCAGCGATGCCTTCGAGCTGATGTTGATGATCGAGCCCCCCGCCCCCATGTGCTGGGCGGCCAGTGCCGTCAGGCGCAACGGACCCTTGAGGTTCACGGCGATCGTCTTGTCGAAGAGCTCGGCGGTCACCTCGATCAGCGAGGGTGGCACCGGGGCGATGCCGGCGTTGTTCACCAGCACGTCGATCCGGCCGAAGGTGGCGAGGGTGGCGTCGACCAGGGCGGCACAGTCGTCCCAGTCGCCCACGTGACACGGCACCGCCAGTGCCTGCCTGCCCATGGCCCGGATCTCGGTGGCCACCTCCTCGCAGGGCCCGAGCTTGCGGCTGGCCACCACCACGTCGGCACCCGCCTCGGCGAACCCCAGTGCCATGGCCCGTCCCAGGCCCTTGCTCCCTCCGGTGACGACCACCACCTTTCCGGTCGCATCCAGGCTCGGGATCGTCATCGCTCAATGCCTCCTTCGATTGGTCTCCCCGAAGCGGACCGTTCGGCCTCGGCATCCCTTGCGATGCCCTCGAGGAGGTAGCGGATGTGGAGATCGAAGAGTGTGTCGGACTCGGCGGCGTCGACCCCCCCGGGGTCGCCACCCGGTCGGGCCGGCCGCCGGGCCCGGGACGGTGGCTCCACCCCGGACTCCACCGCGCCGAAGCCGACGGTCGCCCACATGAGGAGGCGGCACGCCTGGACGGCGGCGTCGGCCGCCATCCCGTCGTTCCGCATGGCCTCGACCAGGGGACGCGACGCCTCGACGTAGGCGTGGCGTCCCGAGCTCAGGATGAGCCGGCTGTCGCGCGCCCGGCGGAGACGGGACCGCAGCTCGCGGGTCCAGCGCACCGCGTACCGGTCCCACGACTCGCCCACCGAGGCGGGTGGCGCCAGGTCGACCAGCATCCGATCGGCGATGGCGTCGACCAGCGCCTCCTTGTTGCCGATCCGGCTGTAGAGCGGGACCGGGGACACCCCCAGCCGGGCCGACACGCTGCGCATGCTGACGGCATCGAGGCCGGACTCCTCGAAGATCTCCACCGCCGCGGTGATGATCTCCTCGGCGTCCAGGTCGAAGTCGGGTGCCTTGGTCACCGCTTCACCGGACCAGCACCAGCTTGCCCACCACGCCGCGGTCGGCCATCGACTGGGCGGCTGTGGCCAGGCCGTCGAACGGAACCTGGGCGGTGACGGCACTGCGCAGTCGGCCATCGGCGACCAGGCCGGCCAGGGAGGCATGGATGGCCTCGAGTTCGTCGCGGCTGTAGCCACCGGCGAACACGCCGACCAGCGACGTGTTGGAGATGACCAGCTGGATGGTGGACAGACTCGGCCACTCCCCGCTGGCGAATCCGACACTCAGCAGGCGCCCGTTGCGGGCCAGGGCCCCGGCGACTTCCTCGGCCAGGGAACCGCCCACCGGGTCGTAGATGAGGTCGACCCCGCGCCCACCGGTCAGCTCCCGCAGTGCCGGGGCGACCGGCCCGTCCCGGTGGTTGACGGTGGCCTCGGCTCCGAGCGAAAGGCAGAATTCGGCCCGCTCCTCGTCGCTCACCACGGCGATGACCCGGGCGCCCAGGGCGCACCCGAGCTGCACGGCGGCGATGCCGCTCCCCCCGGCGGCTCCGAGTACGACCAACCAGTCGCCGGCGGCGATCCGGCCGCGATCGACCAGCCCGATCCAGCCGGTGAGGTGCGGGATCCAGAAGCCGGCCGCGTCCGCGTCCGACAGGCCCGGGGGGATGGCGAAGGCCGACTCGGCCAGGACCAGGCACTCCTCGGCGAAGGAGCCGCTCCCCTCGTAGAAGACCGTCACCCCCATGATCGGCGTGCCGATGGCCAGGTCGACGCCCTCACCCACGGCGGTGACGGTGCCGGTCGCCTCCTGGCCGGGGGTGAACGGCAACGGCGGGGTCAGGGGATAGGTGCCCCGGCACATCAGCACGTCGGGCAGGCCGATGCCCGCGGCCGTGACCCGGATCCGTGCCTGGCCCGGCCCCGGCTCCGGCACGGCGACCTCGACCTGGTGGAGCACGTCGGCCGGCTCGCCGGTGCCGGTGACCTGCCAGGCCCGCATCGTCTGCGTCATGTCGCATCTCCTCTGTCGATGAAGGTGGCGGCACTGTCGAGCAGCAGGTCCACCTGGGTGCCGAAGAACTCGTGGATCGCCTTGTCCGACAGGCCCCGTTGGAACTTGGCGTAGCTGCCCTCGAGCACGAGGGCGAGCTTCCAGCGGGCGAAGACGTCGTACCAGCCGATCGACGTGATTCGCGGCCCGAGCCGGCCGCATACCGCTCAATCAAGGCGTGGCGGTCGGGAAGCCGGCTGACGTCGAACGTCGGCTCCTTGGCCATACCCAGGCGCAGGGTGCCCTCGGGCCCGGGGTGGAAGATGAGCGCCCAGGCCAGGTCGACGACGGGGTCGCCGATGCCCGCCATCTCCCAGTCCACGACGGCCAGACAGCCGGGGAGGGGCATCCGGTGCGAACAGCACGTTGTCGAGCTTGTAGTCCCCGTGGCACAGCGCACCCGGCTGGTCGGCGGGGCGATGGGCCTCCAGCCAGTCGGCCACCTGACGGGCGGCCGGGAGGTCCCGACCACCGTACGAGTCGAGCTGGGTGAGCCACCGGGTGAGCTGACGGGACAGGTAGTCGTCGTGGTGGGTGAGGTCGCCGAGTCCGCAGGCGCGCCAGTCGACGGCGTGGATGGCCACGAGGGCGTCGACGAGCTCCTCGAGGGCCCGGCCCTGCGTCTCCGGTGACGCCGCCCATGCCTCGGGCACGGACCGCAGGACGGGCCGGCCCTCGATGCGCTCCATCACGTAGAACGGCGCACCGAAGACATCGGCGTCGCTGCAGGCGACCACCGGTCGGGCGATGGGCACCGGCGTGTCCTTGATGGCATCGAGGATGCGGAACTCGCGCAGCACGTCGTGGGCCGTGGCCGAGCTGGCGTGGCGCGGGTGCCCGTCGGAGCACCCACCGCGACGTCCCCACGGTCGACGGCGAAGATCTCGCACGAGCCACCCTCCGACCATGGGCGTGACCCGGATCGGGACACGGTCCCCGAGGGTGTCGTCCAGGAAGCGCTCCAGGCGCTCCTCGCTCATCGGACCAGATCCAGGTCGACGAGCTCGAGCACGTCGCCGATGGCGTCGATCACGTGGTCGGGACGGGCGTCGCCGGGGTCGGAAGCGGCCCGGGGCGGGAGCCACGCCGTACGCATGCCGAGGGCGGCCGGCCCCTCGATGTCGTGGCGGATGCTGTCGCCGACGAAGAGCGCCTGGCCGGGCCCACAGCCCGCCTTGGCGAGTGCCAGGCGGAAGATGGCCGGGTCCGGCTTGCAGGACCCGGCCTCCTCGGAGCTCGTCCACGCGTCGATCACGTCGACCAGCCCGAGGCGGTCGAGCAGGGGCCCGATCTGCTCGTCGTCGATGTTGGACACCACCTGCACGTGGATCGACGCCCGGCGCAGGGCGGCCAGCGTGTCGAGACAGTCGGGCCGCAGCACGGCCCCGTCGATGGTGGCCCGGTACTGGCGATCGACGGCCTCGTCGGCAATGGCCCCGTCGATGGTCCCGCCGAGGGCGACCGCGGTGGCCGTGAAGGCGGCGGCGAACAGGGTGCGGTGCGAATAGGAGGGCGCAATGGCCACGGCGCGGTAGGCCACCCCCATGCCCTGTCGGTAGGCGGCCCGGAGCTCCTCGTCGGTGGCGTCGACGCCGGCCGCCCGGGCCACGAACCGGAGCTGGCCGAGGTGGGCGTCGCGTAGGTCCCGATCGCTGAACAGGGTCCCGGCGAAGTCGAAGAGGACCGCCTTCACGACACCCCGGCCAGGGCGCGCAGCTCGGCCCACTTCTCCTCGGCGGCCGGACGGCGGCTCGGGATGTGCTCGGTCGGCCATCCCTCCACCGGCGTGTAGCCCTTCGAGGAGGGTGCGGGCGAGGACCGACTTGTGCAGCTCGTCGGGGCCGTCGCCGATCGGGCCGAAGCGGGTCGACCGGTACCACCCCTCCACCGGGAGGTCGGTGGAGTAGCCGAGGGCGCCGCACACCTGGATGGTGCGGTCGAGCACCTCGAGGACGACCTTCGACACGTGGGCCTTGACCATCCCGAGGTCGGCGCGCACGGCGGCGGCCCCGAACCTGTCCATCTTCCACGCCGTCTGGAAGGTCAGCAGCCGGGCCGCCTGGATCTCCATGTGGGACAGGGCCACGTAGTCCTGGATCATCTGGTGCTGTCCGAGGAGGTGGCCGTGGGAGGTCCGCGAGACGGCCCGCTCGCACATGATGTCGAGGGACCGCTGGGCCTGGCCCAGCCACCGCATGGCGTGGTGGATGCGACCCCCGCCCAGCCGCTGCTGGGCCAGGACGAATCCCTCGCCGGGTTGGCCGATCAGGTGGTCGGCGGGCACCCGGCAGTCGCGGAACACGATCTCGGCGTGGTTCCCCATCCGCCCGTAGGCGGCGTCGGGGTGGGCCATGGTGCCGATGTCGCGCACGATCTCCATGCCGGGCGTCCCCGTGGGGACGACGAACACCGAGGCGTGCCGGTGGGGCCGGCCCTCGGGGTTGGTCTCGGCGAACACGAGGACGATGTCGGCGATCGAGGCGTTGGTGATGAACCACTTGTGGCCGTCGATCACCCATTCGTCGCCGTCCCTGGTGGCGGTCGTGCCGATCACGGTCGGGTCCGCCCCGGCCAGGAAGGGCTCGGTCAGGGCGAAGGCGCTGGAGATCGCGCCCCGCAGGTTGGGCCAGAGCCAGCGCTCCTTCTGGGCGTCGGTGGCCCCGTGGGCCAGCAGCTCCATGTTCCCGCTGTCCGGCGCCTGGACGCCGAAGATGGTCATCGACATCATGCAGCGGCCGATGATCTCGGACATCAGGGCCAGCTTCAGCTGGCCCAGCCCTTCGCCGCCGAGCTCCGGGCCGAGGAAGGCACCCCACAGCCCCTGCGCTTTGACCTGGTCCTGGAGATGGGCCTTGACCGCCTTCCACTCGTCGGGCGGCAGCTGATCGAAGATGGGCTCGAGCGGGATGAGCTCACGGTCGATGAACGCCCGCATCCAGACGAGCTGCTCCTCGAACTCCGGTTCCGTTTCGAAGTCCCATGCCATATGCCGCTCCGATCCCTCTTGGGATTACAGTGTAATCTCACTGTGACAGTAGTCCAGGCACGAGTGGAGGCACGTATGGAGCTCTCGAACGGTTCGGTCGCCGTCGTCACCGGCGCGGCGAGCGGCATCGGCGCCGCACTCGGCCGGGCACTGGCCGCCGCCGGCTGCTCGGTCGTGTTGGCCGATGTCGACGCCGCTGACCTCGACGACGTGGCCGCCTCCATCGACGGCGACGTGCTCACGGTCGTCACTGACGTGAGCTCGGCCGACGACGTGGAGGCCCTGGCCGAGGCCGCCTTCGCCCGCTTCGGGGCGGTTCACCTTCTGTGCAACAACGCCGGGGTGTCGACCTTCAACCCGGTCGCTGGCCCAGACGCTCGACGACTGGCGGTGGGTGCTGGGGGTGAACCTGTGGGGCGTCATCCACGGCGTCAGCACATTCCTCCCGAGGATGCTGGCCCAGGGGGGGCCAGCACACATCGTCAATACGTCATCCTTGGCCGGCCTGGCCAGTGGGCTGCCGTCCCTCGGCCCCTACAACGTCAGCAAAGTCGGTGTCGTCGCCCTGAGCGAGACCTTGCGCATGGAGTTGGCCATGGCCGGCTCGCCCGTCGGTGTGAGCGTGCTCTGCCCGGGCAGCACGCCGACACGGATCCTCGAGAGCGAGCGCAACCGACCAGAGGCGCTCGGCAGCGAGGTCCGCATCACGGAAGGTGACCAGATGCTCGAGGCCGTGCGGTCCGGATTCGAAGGTCCGGGTGCCCGCACCGCCGCCGAGGTGGCGGACGATGTGCTCGAGGGCGTGCGGAATGGCCAGTTCTGGATCATCACCAGTGGCGAGATGCGTGACCTGGTGTCGTCACGCTTCCAGGAGATCGACGGCGCCACACCGCAGAGCTGACGAGCTACGACGGATCCACCAAGTGTCCGGCCTGGTCAGGGGGGACATGGGAGTCCGCACGACTGATGCAAAGGCTGAATCCGGTCGCACTCAGCGCTCGAGGAGCCCGACGATGGTGAGGGCGAGGACCGCGCCACCGAGGATGCGCCGCCAGGGATTCACCCCGCGGATGATCTCGTCACCCGCCCAGACGATCAGGGCGACGGTGGCTATCACGGCGACGATGGTGCCCAGGGTTCCGGAAGGGTGGAAGATCCATCGGACGGTGACCGCCACCAAGAAGACGATGAGCGGCGCATTCGGCAACTGAGCCACGGTGATCTCGCCGGTCTGGCGGCTGCGGAACATCCAGCTGATCATCGGTCCTGACCCATCCATGCAGGTTAGGGGTGAGGTGGTGAGGCCGGTCCGCCCACGTTCAACCTCCTACCCTCAGCTGGTCCAGCTGAGGACCGACGAACACCGCCGAGCCGCTCCTCGAAGTAGCACGCACCGATCGCGCTCAGTGCGTGCTCCCGGCAACACGACTGGGTCACCGAGGTTCCGGTTCAGGTGATGGCCAGGGGAATGGTGGCTCGGACAGTCGTCTTGGTCCTGACCGGTCTCATCCGGCTATTGAGAGTGGTCACGGTCTCGGTCACCTGGACGGTCACCGAACCCGGACCGGCACCAAGGTGCATGTTCGGGATGCCCGACAGCACTGCGGTGTGGGAGAGCCTCAGCCCCTTGAGCAGACTGATCTTGCCCCACTTGAGGGTGGTGACATAGGGACTGGTGCTGATTCCAGGGTCCACCGTGGTCAAGGTCACCGGGCCGTATGGGAGACCTCGGGCCGCCGCCGGCAGCGCTGCGGTGGAAATGTGGAAGTACTCCGGAACGACCGCATTTGACGCAGCCGAGGGCGGGCCTGGTCCGAGGATGTTCGCGGCCGTCACCGTGAAGGTATACGTGTCACCGTTCGTGAGACCTGTGAGAGTGATCGGGCTGTTCGGGCCTGTGGCGGTCTCGCCGCCGTTGGCCGGATCGGTCGTGTCGCTCGCCGTGACCGTGTAGCTGAGGATCGGCTGCCCTCCGTCTGATGACGGGGGCGAGAAGCTCACGGTGGCCTGGGCGTTGCCAGCCGTGGCCGCACCGATGACAGGGGCATCCGGGACTGTCGGTGCCGGAACGACGGTGTCCGATGCAGCCGAGGGCGGGCCTGGTCCGAGGATGTTCGCGGCCGTCACCGTGAAGGTATACGTGTCACCGTTCGTGAGACCTGTGAGAGTGATCGGGCTGCTCGGGCCTGTGGCGGTCTCGCCGCCGTTGGCCGGATCGGTCGTGTCGCTCGCCGTGACCGTGTAGCTGAGGATCGGCTGCCCTCCGTCTGATGATGGGGGCGAGAAGCTCACGGTGGCCTGGGCGTTGCCAGCCGTGGCCGCACCGATGACAGGGGCATCCGGGACCGTTCCAGGAAGGGGCGCACCCCACATCCACGTGTCGGGAAACTCCGAGGAGTTGATCGTGCCGCCGTACAGAACGACAGCGTCGATCGCCGGATCGAACACCATCGAGCCGTCCCAACGCGCTGCCGGTTCAGTTGACGGACTCTGCCGGGTCCACGTAGATCCGTCGAACGTCCACGTGTCACTGAGAGGACCGCCCGTTCCCAGCCCCGCGAACAGGACCACATTGCCTTGCGTCGAGTCGAACGCCATCGCACCACCCAGCCGGGCCGGTGGGCTGGTTGCCGGAGACAGTCGAGTCCAGGTGGAGCCGTCGAAGCCCCAGGTGTCACCGGCGAGATTCCCTGGCCCCGGTATAGCCACCGAAGAGTAGGACTCGGTCGATGGACGGGTCGTACACCATCGAGGCGCTCTGCCGTGCCGGCGGGCTGGGCAGCGGAGCAAGCTGCGTCCAGGTGGTCCCGTCGAAGGTCCACGTCTCTTTGGAGTCGCCAGGGCTTCCTGGGCCCACATATCCGCCGAAGAGAACGATTCGGTCGATTGACGGGTCGTACTCCATCGACGCACCGCCGCGCCACGGCGGGCTGACAGCCGGAGACAACTGGGTCCAGGTGGAGCCGTCGAAGGTCCATGTGGCGGCGTCGCCGGTGCCGAAACCTCCGAAGAGAACCACCTTTCCGATACTCGGGTCGTACGCGATCGCGGCGTCGTCTCGGGCCGATGGACTGGTAGCCGGAGACAGCTGGTTCCAGTTGGATCCGTCGAAGGTCCACGTCTCGTTGAAGAACGTGTCACCGAAGACGCCTGAGATGACAACGGGTCCCTCTCCACCGAAGAGGACCACCTTCCCGATCTGTGGATCGAACACCATCGAAGTGCCGAAGTCGGCAGACGGGTGCGTGGGGGGGAAGACGAGATTCCAGGACGGCGAAGGACTCGCAGCTCCGACGGCGCGAGGTACTCCTGGGCCGCTGGCACTGGGTGCTCCAACGGCGGGGGATGTTTCAGCGACGACCCCCGAGACAGCGAGGGCACCAGCAAGGAGCAGTCCTAGACCCCGGCGAGGGAAATGAGGCTTCATCAGCGAAACTCCATGACTCATACCTCGAACTTTGAACGGCGGTTCGAGGGACTGCTGCGAACCAGTCCCCACGTGCCCGCTCGCTTTGACGACCTATGTCACGGTAATGAGTTGGGAGCGCTCGGACCAGTGTCCAAAGTCCAATCCTGGCGGTTCGGCACTGACCGATTCGATGCAGTGTGGCTGACCCCTACCGGGTGGGTGGAACAGTCTGAGCGATCAGATCAGCCCAAGTTCCTTGCCGACCCGCGCGAAGCGCATAAGTTGCTCGGTGGCAGCTTCTCCCGTCTTGACGTGCCCCACGCCAAGTCCTGCAGGTGAAGGCTCCCCTTGGCGAGCAATCGCTGCACTTCGTCCGTTTCGAGCATCTCCCGCACCGTGGCCGGGGTGGAGTATCCCCATGGATGAGTTGCTCACGCACTCACTCGGAGCATCCCCTGAGTCCCATCGGAACCTGCGAGCGAGGTGCCCCGAACGCCTGTATCCGCAGCCTATGAAGCTGAGGATGAGAAGAGGTGACCTCTCCCCTATGGAGGCTGGCACGGCGCCGACTGGTCCACGCGGCGGTCCCTGAGTACGTGGCTCGATCTCATTGGGCACTCAGCAGACTCGACAACGTAGCCTGGCCACCATGGCAAATCGCATGGCCGGGCGCCGTCGACTCGGCCCGCTGGTGGGAGAATGCGGACAGAGGACAATTGACTACGGGCGGGCCTGCCGGCGGGGGAATTGTCCGCTCGGAATACACAGGTGCGGATGCCCTTGTCACCTGGGAGACAGACGGCGCACGCTGCGACCTTCAGAGTGGCAACAGGGTGGCGGGATCTCCCAGGTGATCATGGGCCGGCGGCAGCGTCCTCCCGGTGCCGCCGGCCATGATCGCTTCGGACCTCTTCTAAGCAGGTTCGGTGCCGCAGACCCCCCCTCTGCCGGGGCGCAACCATGCCTGCCTGGCAGGTCCGGCCCGGCGGCGCCGATTGACCACCCGATGGATCGAGCGTGATCGATCCGGGGGACGACCCACTCGCCGGTGCGACCATCCTGGGGGTCCTCGAGGAGTCCGAGCGGCAGTACCTGGCATCGCGGGGACGCCACCGGAAACTCGACAAGGGACAGATCCTCTTCACCGAGGGCGAGCGGTCGGACTCCGTGCTCGTCCTGCTCTCGGGACACATGAAGGTCCTGAGGTATTCGAGGGACGGTGACCCGTTCATCGTCAACACGGTCCTGCCCGGAGACAGCATCGGGGAGGTCGGCGTGTTCTCGAAAGGTCCTCGCTCGGCGACCGTACAGGCCAGCGAGAAGTGCGTGGTGCTCGAGCTGCCCGCCTCCGTGATCATGGATCTGATCTCGAAGCGACCTGCTGCATGCATCGTGCTGCTGGAGCGCGTGTCCACGATGGTTCGAAGACTCACCGGCGTGGCGGCTGACCTGGTGTTCCTCGACTTGAGACAGCGCGTAGCCAAGTACCTCCTCGAAGACCGTCTGGCAGGTTCCCGCTCGACGGCCAACCGATTGACCCAGTCCGAGATCGCCGCAAGCATCGGTGCCAGCCGCCAGCGGGTCAACGCCTGCCTACGCGAATTCGAACGGCAGGGCTGGATCAGTATGGAGTCCAGGCACATCCACGTCATTGATCCGGAGGACCTGGCACGTGGTGCTCGCCTCTGATGATCCCTTTAGCCCCGAGTGACGGCTATGGGGCACGCGTGGACGGGCTGAGTCAGCCGGTGCCGGCGAATGGTGCCGAAAAGGCGAACACCCCGCCGTCGGAGCCCACCAGCCAGTAGCCACTGGTCGACGGATCGGCAGCGATGCCGGTGATCGGGGCCTGCAGCACGAGGGATCCGGCACTCCCCCGGAACGGGGCACCGCCGAAGGCGAAGATCCCGCCGTCGGAGCCCACCAGCCAGTAGCCGGCGCCTGCTGGAGCGGCCGCCATCCCGACGATCGGGGCGTTGAGATGGAGTGCGCCGGTCGAGCCGAAGAAGGCGGCATCGCCGAAGGCGAAGATGCCCCCGTCCGCCCCGACCTCCCAGTAGCCGCGACCGTCGGCCGTCGGCGCCATCCCCACGATCGGGGCGTTGAGGTGGAGGCCGCCGGTCGAGCCGAAGAAGGTCGCGTCCCCGATGGCGAAGATCCCCCCGTCCGCCCCGACCTCCCAGTAGCCGCGACCGTCGGCCGTCGGTGTCATCCCCACGATCGGGGCGTTGAGGTGGAGGCCGCCGGTCGAGCCGAAGAAGGCGGCATCGCCGAAGGAGAAGATCCCTCCGTCGGAGCCCACCAACCAGTAGCCGCCCCCGTCCGGTGTGGACACGATCTGCACCACCGGGAAGGCGAGCGCCTGTCCGGCCATCGAGCCGAAGTCGGTCGCCGAACCGAGCGCCTTCACCGATCCGTCCGACTTGGCCACCCAGTAGCCCTGGTCGCCGGCCGCCGCCGCGATCCCCACGGCTGTGGGCGCAGCCATCGGCTCGCCGGGCACGGAGGGAACCGCGTTGGGGTAGGCGTACTGTCCGCCCGTCGACGTCGTCTGGCCGTTCGGGCCGACCGTCTGGCCCGGGCAGTAGATGGGGTCACCAGTCTGGGTGCCCGCCACTGTCGGCGCCGGTGGGACGGGGTTGCCCGCGACCGCGGTCTGGGCGGCCTGGCGGCTCTGGGCAGGCCCGATATTGCCGTAGGCGTAGCCGAAGACCTCGACCGTCCACGCCTGGCCGCCGGCGCAGGTGACGCCGATGCCGACCTGGTCGTAGCCGGCGTCCAGCATGTTCTGCCGATGGCCCGGGGAGGACATGTAGGCGCTCTCCATCCCGTCCGATCCGTCACCCGGCCAGAGGCCGTTGCCGGAGTTGCCGGAGTTGGCAGCGAGTTCACAGACCTGTCCCGCCGTCGGCGCCGAACCGCAGGCAGCCAGTGCCGGGTCCCGGACCACCCCGGTCGCGGCCAGTTGCGCTGACCAGGACTGGGCGGCGGCGGCGAGCCCCGGGTCCACTGCCAGTGCTGGGATCGGCTGGCTCGCCGAGTTCCGGGCCGCCCGTTCGGCGTTGATACGGGCCAGGAGGTCCTGCGAGTAGAGCGCCTGGACGGTGCCGATCGACGGTGCCGAGTCGGTGGGGCCTGCCGTCCGGGGGGAGGTCGACGGCAGTAGGAAGAGCCCGGCCATGAGGGTGAGTGCAGCACCCGTGGCGAAGACGGCCCACGGTGTGCGACCCGACCACCGCCGGCCCCGACCTGTCGGGACGTGCCCGTCGGGTGCCGCGGGAGAACCTGTCCATCGTCTGTGACTCACTGCCCTGTGCCTCTCCAGATCCCCGGCATGTGCCCACCCGGGATCGCTGTCTGCCTGCTACAAGTCTGGCCGCCGGTGACCCTAGACGGGGTGACCCCTTCAATGGGGTGCGGCGTGCCCAGCGTTTCAGGCTGAGGACGCCGGCTGCCGACACACGGATGCAACTGCGCACCACGCCTCCCGGGGGCGTTGAAGGCGCCTTACGGTACTTCATGACGCCGGCTGCCGCCCCCGATAGGTTGGGGTGATGGATTGGACTGCGGACTGGCGGCCTACGACCGTGGGTGAGGCGCGTCAGTACCTCGATGCCCACGAGCTGGATGGGGATCCCGAGATCGTGGCGGCGTGCGAGGCACTGTTCGATGCCACACCCCACATCTCCGGTGCGGTCAAGCCGTCCGAAGAGCAGCTCGAGGAGCGCGGCGCCGACTGATTGGGGTGAAGGCCGAGCGTCCGATCAACTTTTCGCTCCGGGTTGCCCGCAACCTATGAAGCTGAGGACGTCACGCCCGGCGGATGGGCTGCAAAGGTTGAGGTCACACGGGGCCTGACGACGAAATGTGCCCTTGGACCCTTTGCAGATCAGGCCTGCACTCCTAGGTTCAAACAGGTGAACACGCCGAGGGCTTCGCAAGTGGGTCAGGTTTGTGGGTTTCGGCGCGGCACGCGCTCATGGGTCGCATCTCGTGGAAACGTCTGGCAGCGACGCCTGATGGCAGGTCTCGTGGTCGGGCTCGTGGTTGCGGTGTTGCTGGTGATCGTCATCCTGGCGATGGCGCTGAAGATCGTGACGCAGTACGAACGAGGCGTCCTGTTCCGACTGGGACGCGTGATCGGGACCAAGGAGCCCGGATTGCACGTGATCGTGCCGGTGATCGACCGCCTGAACAAGGTGTCGCTGCGTATCGTGACGCAGCCCATCCAGTCCCAGGGGATCATCACCCGGGACAACGTCAGTGTCGATATCGCCGCCGTCGCCTACTACCGGGTCATCGACGCAGTGAAGTCGATCGTCGCCATCGAGAACGTCAGCGCGGCCATCGATCAGATCGCCCAGACCACACTCCGCAAGGTGGTGGGCAAGCACACCCTGGACGAAACCCTGTCCGAAACCGAACGCATCAACGTCGACATTCGCGAGATCCTCGAGCTGACCGCCACCGAATGGGGTGTTGAAGTCACGCTCGTCGAGCTGAAGGACATCCAACTTCCCGAGGACATGAAGCGGGCAATGGCGAAGGAGGCGGAGGCGGAGCGGGAGAAGCGAGCCAAGATCATCGCTGCCGAAGGTGAGGCAATGGCGGCGGCATCCCTCGGGGATGCCTCCGACATCATGATGAAGCATCCGCTGGCGCTCCAGTTGCGCAACCTCCAGACTCTGATCGAGATCGCCGTGGACAAGAACTCGACGGTGGTGTTCCCCGCATCACTCATGAGCACCATCTCCGAACTCGGCTCTTTCCTGTCCCGCGAGAGTGGCGGCGGCAGGCGGAACTGAGCCACCCACCACTGGGCGAATGACGCTGACGGACACCCCGTCGACCTCGGAATGACGCGTTCGCAATCTTCAGGGCCCGCCGGATGACCGATCAGCAGGTGGCCCTCACGACGGGGGCGAATTCGGGCATCGGCCTCGCCACCACCCTGGAACTCGCACGACGGGGACTGCGGTCGGTGGGAACGGTCCGCTCCAGGGCGAAAGCCAGGGCCGTCACCGAGGCAGCCGGATCGGAGGGCCTCGCCGTCGAGACGGCCATCCTGGATGTCACCGACGCCCTGTCCTGTGAGCGGGTCATCCGGAAGTACCGCCCCACCGTCATCGTGAACAACGCCGGGTTCTCGGTCACCGGGGCGATCGAGGACGTCGGAGACGAGGAGGCTCGGACGGCCCTCGAGACGATGGTCGTGGGTCCCATGCGGCTGGCACGACTGGCCCTTCCCCACATGCGTGAGATCCACAGTGGCCGGATCATCAACGTGTCGTCGATCTACGGTCGTGCCACCACCCCACTGACCGGTTGGTACCAGGCGAGCAAGCACGCCTTGGAAGGGGTCAGCGATGCGCTCCGCGCCGAGGTCGCAGGCGACGGGATCAAGGTCGTGCTGGTCGAACCCGGATTCGTTCGCACGGGCATCTGGGCCGAGGTCGACGACGAACTCGGTGGGCGTGCCGACTCGGACTTCGCCCCGTCCTACCGGCGGCTCCTCGCCAACACCCGCATCGCGGTCCGATCATGTCCGAACCGTCGAGAGTGGCAGACGTCATCGGGAGTGCGGTCACCTCCCGGAATCCGCGGGCCAGGTATCTGGTCGGATGCGACGCGCAGGTGATCGCAGGTCTGCGGGCCTGCGTGCCCACACCAGTGTGGGATCGGGTGGCCCGGACCGTTCTGGATCTGTAGTCCGGCCGCCGTCGACTGCGCGGGTCTGTCCATCCTGGTGGTTCGATCATCGGCACCCACCGTCGACCGGCCTTCCGATCGGCTCGGATCCGTTCTCTACCGGTGCTGCCGTCTACACCTGCCCGAGTGGGTATCGATCTTCAATCAGGTCGACATCATTCGCCTCGTACCGGTATGGCGGTGGGATCACGCCCATGACAGGATCGGCCCATGGCGTGGTGGAGTTGGGCATTGGTTGCGGTCGGGGTGGTGCTCCTCTTGGTGGCCGTCTACGACCTGACGCAACGCAAGCATGCACTGCTCCGCAACTTTCCCCTGATCGGCCACCTCCGCTATCTGCTCGAGAGCATCGGCCCGGAGCTCCGGCAGTACATCGTGGTCGACAACGACTCCGAGAAGCCGTTCAGTCGGGACCAGCGCCGCTGGATCTACACCTCGGCGAAAGAATCGGACACCTACTTCGGCTTCGGCACGGACAACGACCTGGAGGCGACTCCGAACTACGTCATCGTCAAGCAGTCGACGTTCCCGCGCCCGGAACCCCACCCTGGCGACGACGCCTATGACGACCAGTTCACCGCCCCGGCAGCCAAGGTGATCGGGGGCGCACGACGACGCGAACGCGCGTACCGACCGACGTCGATCGTGAACGTGTCGAGCATGAGCTACGGCTCACTCGGCGCCAAGGCGATCGAAGCGCTGAACCGTAGTGCCGCGCTCGCCTCGTGCTACCAGGGGACGGGCGAGGGTGGCGTCAGTCCACATCACCTCTTCGGCGGTCAGTTGGTGTGGCAGATCGGCACCGGCTACTTCGGCTGCCGCGATGCCCGCGGTCACTTCGAACTCGCCCGGTTCAAGGATGTCGTTGCGGCGCACCCGGAGATCCGGATGATCGAGATCAAGCTGAGCCAGGGGGCGAAGCCCGGACTCGGAGGGCTCCTGCCGGCGGCGAAGGTCACCCCGGAGATCGCCGCCATGCGCGGTGTACCCCTGGGCGTCGACTGCTGGAGCCCCAACAGCCACTCGGCGTTCGACGACGCGGACGGCCTCCTCGACTTCGTGGAGCTGCTGGCGTCCGAGAGCGGTCTGCCCGTCGGAATCAAGTCTGCCGTTGGTGAGATCGACTTCTTCCGGGACCTGGCCTCGCGGATGGCCGGCGGTGGGCGCGGTGTGGACTTCGTGACCATCGACGGCGGAGAGGGCGGCACCGGTGCCAGCCCACTCGTGTTCGCCGACCACGTCGCCTTTCCGTTCAAGGTCGGATTCGCCCAGGTGTACCGAGCGTTCGCCGAGGCCGGCATCAACCACGACGTCGCGTTCATCGGTTCCGGCAAGCTGGGCCTTCCCGAGAACGCCCTCCTGGCGTTCGCGCTCGGCTGTGACGCGGTCAACGTCGGACGCGAGGCGATGCTCGCCATCGGGTGCATCCAGTCGCAGCGCTGCCACACCGGCCGTTGTCCCACCGGGGTCGCGACCAACAGCCAGTGGCGCCAACGTGGCCTCGATCCGGCCGGCAAATCCCTTCGCGCCGCCAACTACCTGGTCCAGGTCCGAAAGGAACTCCTCAAGCTCAGCCGAACCTGTGGGGTGTCCCATCCGGCATTCGTGACCCTCGATCACCTGTCGGTCATCGACGATCGGTTCGCCTTCCGCTCTGCCGCGGACGTGTTCGGCTACGAGGCCGGCTGGGGCGTACCGTCCGACGCCGATCTGCAGGCCATCGACCAGGTGATGGCCGGCCGCTGAACGGGACGCCCGGTAGAGACTTCCGGCCCTGTTGGTGCCCCGGGACGATCCCTACGCTGGCCTCGTGAGCAGCCCCGGGGGTGGCCAATTCCTTGACCTGGCGGACCTGTCCGACGACGACGTCGTGCTTCGCCGGGAGGCGCATCGCATCGCCGTCGAGGTCCTCCGGCCGGCAGCGTGGTCGCTGGACAGGATGACGCCGACGGAGCGGATCAGCAGCGGGTCCCCCTTCTTCACCGCCATGGCGACGTTGAAGGCCGTCGGGTACCACCGGCTGTTCCTCCCGCCTGAGGCCGGCGGCCCCGAGGAGCGGCTGTCCGCACTCACCCAGTCGGTCGTCCTCGAGGAGCTGGGGTGGGGCAGCCTCGGCCTCGCCACCGCGTTCCTGGTCGACATGCTCCCGGTGATGTGCATCTCCAACTTCGGGAGCCAGGAGCTGAAGGACGAGCTCATGGTGCCGTGGGTCGACGACGAGTCCGGTGCCTACCACGGCTGCTGGGCGATCACCGAACCCGACCACGGGAGCGACTTCATCAGCGTGCGCGACTCGGACTCCGCCGCCTACGGGCGCAGCCAGCTCGTCGCGGAGCCGACCGACGGTGGATGGGTGCTGAGCGGCCAGAAGTCGGCCTGGGTCAGCTCGGGTCCGATCGCCACGCACGCCGCCGTGCACGCCCAGGCGGGTGGGAGCGGCGACCTGGTCCACAGTCTCTTCGCCGTGGTCGATCTCGACCAGCCGGGGGTCCGACGTGGACCGCCGGCCGACATGATGGGCGTCCGGGACGATCCGCAGGGGGAGATCTTCTTCGATGGGGTGCTGGTGCCCGAGCGCAACGTCCTCGTCCCACCCGGCCCGCTCTACCCGGCGTTCCAGGACCAGCTGCTCTGCCTCACGAGCTCCGTGATCTCCAACGTCGCCGTCGGTGTCGCCCGCGCCGCCTTCGAGGAGGCGCTCCACCACGCCCGCACCAGGATCCAGGGCGGCGGGCCGCTGTCGCGCCACAAGAACATCCAGCTCACCCTCTACGGGATGTTCGAGCGGGTGGAGACGGCGAGGGCCTACTCACGGGCGACCCTGGCGCATACCCAGGCGAACCTGCCCGGGGCGACCGAACAGGCCGTGGGGGCCTCGCCCCGCCACTCCCGGGCGGCACAGGTCTTCGCCAAGCGCACGGCCTATGAGGTCGCCCACGACGCGCTCCAGGTCGTCGGCGCCCAGGGCCTCAGTCGTGATGCCCTGATCGAGAAGCTGTTCCGCGATGCGCGGAGCCTGCTCATCGAGGACGGCACCCTCGAGGTGCTCGCACTCGACGCCGCCCGGGACCTGATCGACAACTACGAACGGACCGACTACGACCTCGAGGAGATGATGGCCACATGGTGACCTGGAAGAGCACGCCGCTGGACTCGCCCCTGTTCCAGATGGACTCCGAACGCGGCATCGAATACTGGGGGTGCAAGGCCGTGATGGCGACCTTCACCGTGGCCGGCGACGTCGCTGATCTGGTGCCGCGGGGTCTGCACCTCGACGACCCGGCATTCGGTGCGGTGCTGGTGGCGGACTACGGGGCCAGCACGCTCGGACCGTACGGCGAGTACGTCTCGATCCTCCACGTCGTCGACGACGATGGCAATCCGGGCTTCTACATCCCGTACATCTACGTGACCAACGAGGCCGCACTGGCCGCCGGTCGAGAACTGCTCGGCGCTCCGAAGAAGCTCGCCACCATCTCCGTTGACGTCGACTCGGCCAGCGGTGGTCGGCACGCTGGCCCGGCCCGACGACTGCGTCCTGACGAAGGTGGTGGTCGCCCCGGCCGAGCGGCTCCAGGCTGACGTGTTCGACGCCCTGCTGCCGAGCGGAACCCCGATGTACTCCCTTCGGCACCTGCCGGGGCCCCCGGGCGGGACGCAGGTCCACGAATTGATCAGAGTGGAACTGCGATCTCGCCATCCGTACCGATGCCTTCGGCGACCAGCTGCGGTTCACCGGCCCGGCGTCGATCACCTATCCGGCGGCTTCGGGCGTGGACCCGGTCCATCGGCTCGCGGTGGACACGTTCCTGGGCGGTGCCTACCTCGAATTCGACATGCGGCTCACCGCCGGATCCGTCGTGTGGTCCGAGTCGGTCCTCGCCACGTGTGCGGCGCTGCCGACCCCGGTCGTGGCCTCGGCGTAGGGAGCACGAGGACCGTAGGCGAGGCTCGGGAGTATCTTGACGCCCACGAACGAGACGGTGATCCGGAGATCGTGCGAGCCTGCGAAGCATTGGTCGATGCCACTCCGCACCTCTCGGACTTCGCGAAGGCTCCAGCTGAACAACTAGAAGAACGGGGAGCCGACTGACGTAGCCGGTCGCGCTGTTCACCCGACACGCTGCGCGGCGCCGTGCGATCCGCCCACCTGGAGCCGATATCGCCCGAAGGTCTGGACGAGGTGGCTCCTTCGAGGGACCGACCCGTCAGGCGAACACGACGTCCAGCTTGGCGCGGCCCTCTGACCTGACCTCCCGCCCACAGGACGTCTGCGCCTTCGGCCAGGTGGAAGACGGGAACTCGCTTCAACCACTCCTCGAGGGCCACGCGGAGCTCCATCCTCGCCAGGTTGGATCCGGCACATCGGTGGATGCCCGAGCCGAAGGCGACGTGCCGGTTCTCCTGGCGATCGAGCTGACCTCGTCCGCATGGTCGAAGACGGACGGGTCCCGATTGGCCGCCGGGAAATTGAGGAGCAGCTTGTCGCCCTTCTTCATCGGGCAGCCGTTGAACTCGATGTCCTCGGTGACGGCACGTGCCATCGTCACCGGCGCATAGGCACGGAGGAGTTCCTCGACGGCCGTGTCCATGAGCTCCGGTTCGGCCACGAGCCGTTGGCGATCGTCGTCGTGTGTCGCCAGGTGCCAAAGCGATGAACCGATCGCGCTCCAGGTGGTGTCGATGCCGGCGATCATCGTGAGGATCGCCATGCCCAGGATCGCCATGTCATCGACCGGCTCGCCTTCCACGTCCGTGTGGAGCAGATACGTGAGGAGGTCGTCCCCGTCGACGTCCCGCCGCTCGTTGATCCGGTCCCACAGGTAGTAGCCGATGCCGAGCATGCCCCGCTCGACTCGTTGGGGATCGTCCGCGAACTCGAGCACGTCACGGACCCATCCGGTGAAGGTGTCGGCGAGCTCTTCGGGGATGCCCAGGATCGCTCCGATCACGCGGACGGGGATCTGCTGGGCGTAGTCCGCCGCGGCGTCCGCCCGCCCCGCCTCCAGGTGGGCATCGATCAACGACCCGCACAGGGCCCTGGTCATCGGCTCATACGTTGCCACCCGCGTATGGGAGAACCAGGGGAGAAGCAGCCGACGGGTCCACGTATGGAGTGGTGGATCCGACGTGATCGGCGGAAGGCCGTAGGTCAGGATCGGGTTCTCGTCCTCCTCCACCGAATCGATGACGCTCGTGTTGGACGAGCTGAAGTGCTCGACGTCCTTGGCTAAGGCGGTGACGTCCGCGTAGGTCGTCGGGAGCCAGGCACGACCTCTCCGGTCGGTCCGTGCGATCGGGCACTCGCGACGCAACTCGTCCCACCGGGGGAAGGGATCACGGACATAGGACTCGTCGAGGACGTCGAAGTCCGACGTCCAATCGTCCACCGGTTGGGTCCTCGTCACGTTGCGCCTCCTTCGTCCGGGGGCTGCTGTTCACACTCACATGGAGCTCTGCGACGTCGCGTCGGACAAAGCGTCGGGGCACCTCGATCCAGTCACTGGCGTTGGGATCACGGCGCTCGGTTCACGCCCCCACCGTAGGTGACACGGGTTCAGAGTGCCCTGGTACGACACGCAAGACCGTGGCCCGGCGTGGATCCTTGTTGGACCAAGGATGATCCGGCGCATCGAACTGACAGTGCTGCCACCCGTCAATGCCAACTGGGAGGCTCCCCAACCTTGCCGGCGTCGGCCGAAGAGAGCCCCCGACCTCCAGATTGATGCACGTCTCGCTCCGCCTTGCTGGGAGTATTCGCAATCAATTCCGTACGTTGAGCCCTCAGCTTCGCAGGCTGAGGACAGGTGCACTGGGCTCAGGTCCGGAAGCTGAGGACACCGGGAAGTCTCAACTCATACCTCTGAGTCCACGGCTCCGGACAGCCGTGGTCCCGTGGGGCTGCGTCGGCCCCGGCAGGTGCCAAGGGACGTTCGGGGTGCCAGGTCTCGCTTTGCCGCATCTGTTGGTCTGCTGGCTGGACTTCGGAAAATCGCCACGGAACTCGACTCATCTGACTTGTCGTTCTTGGTCTTCCCAGTAGCAACGCCTAGTTCGCGCTTCAGAGGCTTGAAGGCACCGGACAAAGGAAGCGGACTGTCCCGGAACTCCATTGATTTCGGAATCTTGAACCCGGCAAGGGCTTTGCGGGCATGCGCGATCAATTCTTCGACAGTTGCCTTCATGTCCTGCCGAAGAACGACGATCGCATGCACGGCCTCGCCCCACTTGTCGCTCGGAATTCCGATTACCGCGACCTCCGCGACGGCGGGATGAGAGCCGATGGCGTTTTCCACCTCGATGGAGTACACATTCTCTCCCCCGGTGACGATCATGTCCTTCAATCGATCCGTCAGGTGCAAGAAGCTGTGCTCGTCAACGAATCCCATGTCGCCGGTGCGATACCAGCCATCGCGCATTGCCTCTTTCGTCTCGTCTGGCTTCTGCCAGTATTCGCGCATGAGGTTGCCGCCTCGCGCACACACCTCCCCCATTTCTCCTCGGGGAAGGGCATTGCCATGCGGATCGGTGATCTGAAGCTCGACACCGAACAATGGTCTTCCGGCGGCCGTAGCGCGCTTCCGCCATGCCGATGATCCTCGGGTCCGAGGAAGGTGAGCGCCGAGGCCGCCTCGGTCATTCCATATCCCTGGAAGAAGTCGGCATCAGGGAGCATCTGCAACCATCGGACGAGGAGTTCCTGTGAGATCGGTGATGCTCCGTAGACAATCTGACGCAATGACTTCAGGCGGTCGGGCGAGAACTCTTCGGCTTGCTCAAGCATCGACAACATGATCGGGATCACCATTGTTGTATCAATTCTCTGCTCGTCGATAGTTCTCAGCACCAATCCAGGCTCGAACGCCGGGATCGTCACCGAGGTCGCTCCGGTTGCGGGGATACCGAGCACTCCGGCGACGAGGGCGGCATGGAACATGGGCGACTGGAAGAGGAAGCGCCGTTCTTCGCGGAGTCCTATCGCGGCGAGTACGTGGTGAACGTTGAGCACTTCGGCACGCTGCTCGAGCAACGCTCCCTTGGGGAAGCCGGTCGTTCCCCCGGTGTACATCAGGATTGCGGCGTCCTCCTCCTCCGGCTCCGGCGGCATGATCGGCTTGCCCACCTCCAGCAGGTCCTCGTAGGCCAAAGTGGGATCGGCTCCCCTCACACCGGCATCTGACTCCCCGCCGATGATGACCACCCTGTCGACTCTTGCTCCCGCGGCTACTGCGCGGTCGAGGAGCGGGGCGAACACCGGATCAACGAAGACCACCCTCGAGCCAGAGTCGTTGAGCACGTAGGCCAACTCGGTTGGAGTGAACCGCATGTTGAGGGGATTGATGATTCCTACCCCGAACATGGCGGAGTGATAGAGCTCCAGGTATTCATGGCCGTTCATGGCCAGTACCCCGAAACGGTCGCCTGGCTCAATGCCGAGCACGGCTCGCATGGAGTGCATCAGTCGCAACAACCGATCGAGATGACTGGCGAACGTACCTTGATAGCGGATACCCACGGTGGTCACGTCGACGAACGCCGCCTTGTCGGGCAGCTGCTCGACACGCGGCAGCAATAGCCTGGGATACACAAGTTCCTTCATGGCATTGAACCTCCAATAACTACGTAACGCCTTCTTCAACGTGGGCACGGTATTCTGATGGGCGATCCGCCCGAGGTAACGACGAGTTCGGCAAACTAACGGCAAATGCCTCCATCGATGAATACGTCGATGTCCACCGCACGCACCAGGGCTACCAAGTAGCCGACTGCCCAAACGAGAGGGCTACGACTCCGACGCTCGGGACCTCCCGATTGACACAATCCGGCAGGCCTCGAGCCGGTGAGCGTTCAGAACATGCGGACAGGCACGGTGGCCGGGACGTTGGCGACACGTAGTCGTTCATCGACCATCGGCAACTCCCCACTCGATTGTGCAACCGGGTTCCGATTTGGGCCAGTGCCAAAGGTCCCGATCAGCGACCGGCTGTCGACTTGCTGGGCCAGTTGTCCGGGGAACCTTGGGGTTAGGCGGATCTGACTTGCCATCGCGCGCACGGCGCCCTCAGCGTGGCGCGCTTCGCCCTCAGCTGCTGAGGCTGAGCACGTGCGGCCACTCCCCGACCGCGAAGGCTGAGTGCCCCACTCCTGCCCTCGGCCGGTGGGGTCGAGGACGGTGAGGCGGCCCGGGACCCCGCGGCCAGGTGTAGCGGGCGTGACCGAGGGTACGAACGCAGCGACTCCCGGATGCGCCCGGCCTGGCCGCACGCCGTGCAGCGAGCTCATCCCCGCCAGGGCACCTCCTGCCCGGGATCGTCGCTCCGCGGGACCCTCCCGGCCAGGTGCTACTCCAGCTCGGGCAGCAACTCGGCCAGGTCGCTGACGACGAGGTCGGCACCGTGAGCCCGGAGTTCGTCGTCCTGGCCGGAGTGGGCGACGCCGACCACCAACCCGAAGCGTCCTGCCCGTCCGGCCTCGACTCCGGCCAGGGCGTCCTCCACGATTGCCGACCGTGACGGGTCGACGCCCAGCATGGTGGCGGCCTCGAGATAGCTGTCCGGTGCCGGCTTGCCTGCCAGATGGCGGTGCTTGACCACTGTGCCGTCCACGCACGCGTCGAACAGGTCGATGATTCCTGCTGCCCGCAGCACGGCCGGGGTGTTCTCGCTGGCCGACACCACCGCGGTCGCTACACCCCGGGTTCGCAGCGCGGCGGACCAGCTCGACCGCTCCGTCGTAGACCTCCACTCCTCGGGACTCCAGGATCTCCTGGAGCAGCTGGTTCTTGGCGTTGGCGATGCCCATCACCGTCCGGGCAGTGGGTGGGTCGTCCGCTCCACCTTCGGGCAGTGCGATTCCTCTCGATGCCAGGAAGGTGCGGACGCCGTCCGCCCGGGGCCTTCCATCCACGTAGCGGAGGTAGTCGTCGACCTGGTCGAATTCGGCTGATGGAGTGCTCGGGTCCCGTGCCGATGGCGTCCAGGTGGACAGGAATTCGTCGAATGCCGATTTCCAGGCCGCCGCATGGACATCTGCCGTCCGGGTGAGCACTCCGTCCAGGTCGAAGAGCCAGGCTCGGCAGTCGGTCGGGTCCATGGCTCGGTGGCGCTCAGGTGGGGAGCGCACTTGTCGTCACCGCAGCCACGGCAGCGCCTCTCCCGTGCGACGCCGGACCTCCCGGTGGCCGGCCGGTGGGCATCCGCCGAGCCAGCGGCTCGGCCTCAGGTCGGACGGTCGTCAATCGCTGTCGCCTTCATCCGGTCCCGGTGGTCGAAGCCGGCGTCCGGTGACGACGTCCCCACGTACGCGAACGAGACGATGACCGGGCTCCGCCACGCGGGGCTCCGGGAAGTGACTCCCAGCGGCCGGCCAGTCGATCTCGCTGGCCAGGCCTCGGAGCAGGACACTCCACCGTCCCTCCGGGCTACCGCCGTCCCTGGCCAGCCCGTCGAAGGAGTAGTCCACCTGAAATGCCACGATTCGACCATTCACTTTGCTGAACAGCCGTTCGCCGATCTGGATCACCACTTCGGAATCGTGGACGGCGTAGTCGACGGGCAGAACCAAGGGGGCGCCGTCCGTGTGAATCCCCAGATGTCCGTGGTGGTGTCTCTTGGCTCCGAGCGCGAGGAGCCGCCGACATTCCGGGAGATCCAGCACCTCCGAACCGCGCTCGTCGATCCACATGCCTCGATCTTCGGGCCTCCGACGCTTCCGGGCCAGGGTCGAAGGTCACCCCGTCGAGCTCCAGCCGGACCCGCAGGCCTCCCTGAGCTCTGTCGCCCGCTGACCTCGCTGCGAAGCCACCGGGCCGGGTGCGGGACAGCCCCGCGGCAGGAGCGGTCGGGGCGAACGGACGGCAGATGCCAGGGGCGGACCGGGTTGCAAAAGGGATTCAGACCCTGGCTCGATGATTCCGATGGGTGCCAATGTGGACGGGTGCCCAAGTGTCGTCCTGACCTCGAAGCGAGTGTGGAAGACCGGAGGCTCGCATGACGAGCGATAGCAGCGCTCGGGAGTCGGACGCCGGCTCCGGCCGCCGAGGTCGGAGCAGCCTCGGTGGGCTGCCGCCCGGACTCGACCGGCGATTCGAGGCGGTCACCCTGTGGAGCACGCACCCGTCGATCTCCGTGCGCACCAGACAGGACCTCTTGGCGCTGAACGAGGCCGGAATGGCTGTTGCGTGGATGGCTCCCGACTCGACCGCCAACCTGGCCGAACGACTGGGAGGGTTGGCCGCAGGCGCGCCTCCCTTCATCGTTGCCGACAGCGGTGGCGGTGGAGCCGTTGCCATCGACCACTCGGGTTCCGAGGAGCTGGAGTGGCTGCAGCCCGGTGAAGACCCGGCAATCCTCGACCGGGCCGCAGAAGCACTCAGCCGGAGGTTGGCCGAGATGGGAATCGGCACCTCGTCGGCCTCCCGTCCCGCCGGACTCCCCTCGACAAGCGTCGAACTGGCGTGGGACCCGGCGGTGCCGTGCACTCGGACCAGTTTCAAGCGGTTCCTGCAACAGCACGGGATTCCGAGCGTGTCCCATCTCGCCGGCATCGCCGTGGAGGAGGCTCGGTACGTCGGGATCGACGAGCCGCGGGTGCACGTCGAGGGCCACACCGTGCAGATCGCCGTCCAGGACGGAGGGGATGTGGCGGTCGGTGTGCTGCACGAGCTCTGGCGACGGGGAGTCGATCCACGGGAGGTGCTCGCCGTGGTCGATGGACTGGCGGGTGTTCCGCGCCGGCCTGCCCAGGTCGTCGTCCCCGATGTCCGGGACGTGGCCGTGGTGCTGGTCAATGGCGGTCGGGGTCCGTCACCGACCGGACTGGTGGCGCTGTCGGGGGGCGAGGCCCGAATCCACCAACTCCTGGCGGACCAGTTGCGCCGCCGCACCCGCCGGTCCCTTCCCGAGGTCGCCACCCGAGCTGGTTGGACTGTCTGCGTCGATGGATTCGACCTCGAGCGGGAACGCGTCCACGAGGCACTGCTCACCATGGCCAATGGACACGTCGGCATGAGCGGTGCTCCGCTCGGGGACCGTGCCGGGCGGCACCCCTGGGTGGTCGCCAGGGGCGTCTACGTGGGGGAGAACGCGAGCTCCCACCTCCTCACGGGACCGGTCGCCTTCGCGCTCGGCGAACTGGGCGCCGGGACTGCACTGCGCCGCGTCCTCGATCTGCGAACAGGAGTCCTGCACGAGCGGGCGGGCACCGGAGCCGACACCATCGAGAGCGCCCGATTCGTGTCACTGGCCCTGCCGACAACGGCCGTACTCCGCAGTCGGTTCCGATCCGCGCTCCGCCGTGCTCCGACGTTGCTGCCAGCGACTGACGATGCCACGTACGATGCCGGCCGGGCCGGCGAGGCGACATGGCTCCGGGTCGCTGGTGCTACCGGGGGCATAGCCGCTGCCGCCGCGCAGACGCTGACTCGGCGGTCACGTTCGGCGGAGGGATCGGACGCCGGCAGCAGGGTCCTCGACCGCATCTGCGACCTATCTCTCCAGTCCGGACGCGCTGCCTGAATCCCTCGGTCGCCGTCGACGCCGTCGCCAGGTCCGCCGCCATCGGATTCGACCGGTTACTGAGCGACCACCGCCGGGCCTGGGCACGCCGGTGGGAGGACGCCGACGTGGTCATCGAAGGGGACGACGAACTGCAGTCGAGCGTCCGCTTCGCGCTGTTCCACCTGATGGCATCGGTCGCAGACAGTGGCGAGGCACCGGTGGGGGCTCGAGGCCTTTCCGGTACGGGGTACGGCGGTCACGTGTTCTGGGACGCGGACACATTCGTCCTGCCGTTCCTGGCCGCCACGCACCCGGAGGCAGCCCGGGCCATGCTCGAGTACCGCCTGCGACGGTTGCCCGCGGCCCTCGAGGCGGCACGGTCGATCGGACGCGCCGGAGCCCGCTTCCCGTGGGAGTCCGCCCATACCGGCCTCGATGTGACGCCGAGGAGCGCCCGCGACCGGTCGGGGCGGGTCGTTCCCATTCGCACCGGCCAGCTCGAGGAGCACATCGTCGCCGACGTGGCGTGGGCGGCGTGCTGCTACGTGGACTGGTCCGGCGATGAGGAGTTCGCCCGCGGACCCGGTCTCGACATCCTGGTGGAGACCGCTCGCTACTGGGCTTCGAGGATCCGAGTCGACGTCGACGGCAGCTGCACACATCTTCGGAGTCGTCGGCCCCGACGAATACCACGAGCCGGTGGACGACAACGCGTACACCAACGTCATGGCTCGGTGGAACCTGCGTCGAGCCGCCGAGGCCATGGAGGCGGCCGACGCGGACGCCGGTGTCGACGAGCGCCTGACCTGGACGGAACTCGCCGACGCCCTGGTTGACGGCTACGACGCCGACACCGGGATCTACCAGCAGTTCGCCGGATTCGACCGGTTGGAGCCGCTGATCATCGCCGAGCTCGCCCCCCACCGTCCGATTGCGGCAGACCTGCTGCTCGGAGCCGAGCGCACCCGGGGCGCTCAAGTGATCAAGCAGGCGGACGTACTGATGATCCACCACCTCCTGCCCGAAGAGGCGGTACCCGGGAGCCTTGAGCCGAATCTCCGCTACTACGAGCCGAGGACCGCCCACGGAAGCTCGCTGTCCCCCGCCATCCACGCCTCGTTGCATGCTCGGGCACGCGACTTCGATCGGTCGCTCGAGGCACTCCGCATCGCCGGCGCGGATGGATCTCGACGACCTGACGGGCTCCACCGCAGAAGGACTGCACCTGGCCACGATGGGTGGCACGTGGCAGGCGATCACCTTCGGATTCATGGGGCTCCGCCCGCACGCCGGCATGCTCCGCATCGACCCGGTGCTGCCCCCGTCATGGTCGGCCATCGAACAGCGCCTGCGGTTCCGTGGTGCCAGGGTGCGCGTCCGCAAGGAGCGCGCTCGCCTGACCATCTCCGCCGACAAGCCCGTCTCCGTCGTCGTGGGGGGCACGCCGTACGTCACCGGATCGCGCGATCTGCAGTTCCATCGTCACGGACCGAGCTGGGAGCCAATGCCATGAAGAGACATCATCGCCGCCATCGACAATTCAGCTGCAGCACGGCCCGTGCTCGCGATGGCCGAGGCGGTGGCCAAGGCCCTGGACGGCACACGCGACGCCGTCCACGTCATCGAAGACGGCGAAGAGACTGCACGGGCATCGGCGGAGGCCGCAGGCGCGGCGCTGCGCATGCTCTCCGGCGATCCGGTCGAGCAGCTGACGCGCGCCGTGTCCGACGAGGGTGTCGTGGCGCTGGTCCTCGGAGCCCGCGGCAGTCCCGGTGGTCCCCGGCCCGCCGGGCACCTTGCACTGGCGCTCGCCGGCGTTACCGACAAGCCGGTGGTGGTCGTGCAACCCGATGCAGATCCACCGACGACGCTGCGCCGGGTACTCATCGCGATGGAGGGAAGCCCTGGCAAGGCCCGAGCACTGAAGCGGACCATCCGGCTGGCGACCGACGCCCGCCTCGAGATCGTGGTGACGCACGTGGACGAGGAGATCCCCAGCTTCACCGACCAGATCCAGCACGAGACCACGGCCTACGCAAGCGAATTCCTCGCCATGCATGTGCTCGACGCTCCATTGTCCCAGCTCGACCTGAGGATCGGCGTCCCCGCTGCTCAGGTGCTCAGCGCCATCGACGAATTCCGCCCCGACCTCGTGTGCGTCGGATGGCCCCAGGACGACGATCCATCCCGAGGTGCGGTGGCTCGCGAGATCCTGGATCGGAGTCCAGTGCCCGTCCTGCTGATCGCGGTGCAGTAGGCCAGTCGGGCTGACCGCTGTCCTCCGCATCACAGCCTGATGTTGCGGCGTGATCACGTCAACCAACTTGTCCGGAGGGGCGGGTCGGGCTCCGACTTCGTCCGAAGGGCCGGGTGGGGTGGCTCCTTCGACGGACCGACCCCTCAGGCGAACACGACTTCCAGCTTTCGCGGCCCTCTGACCTGACCTCCCGCCCACAGGACGTCTGCGCCATCGGCCAAGTGGAAGACGGGAACACGCTGCAACCACTCCTCGAGGGCCACGCGGAGCTCCATCCTCGCCAGATTGGATCCGGCACATCGGTGGATGCCCGAGCCGAAGGCGACGTGCCGGTTCTCCTGGCGATCGAGTCTGACCTCATCCGCATGGTCGAAGACGGACGGGTCCCGATTGGCTGCCGGGAAATTGAGGAGCAGCTTGTCGCCCTACTTCATGGGGCAGCCGTTGAACTCGATGTCCTCGTTGACGGCACGTGCCATCGTCACCGGTGCACAGGCACGAAGGAGTTCCTCGACGGCCGTGTCCATGAGCTCCGGTTCAGCCACGAGACGTCGGCGATCGTCGTCGTGTGTCGCCAGGTGCCACAGCGACGAACCGATCGCGCTCCAGGTGGTGTCGATGCCGGCGATCATCGTGAGGATCGCCATGCCCAGGATCGCCCCGATCACACGTACGGGGATCTGCTGGGCGTAGTCCGCCGCCGCGTCCGCCCGTCCCACCTCCAGGTGCGCATCGATCAAGGATCCGCACAAGGCCCTGGTCATCGGCTCATACGTTGCCACCCGCGTGTGGGAGAACCAGGGGAGAAGCAGCCGACGGGTCCACGTATGGAGTGGTGGATCGGACGTGATCGGCGGAAGGCCATAGGTCAGGATCGGGTTCTCGTCCTCCTCCACCGAATCGATCACGCTCGTGTTGGACGAGCTGAAGTGCTCGACGTCCTTGGCCAAGGCGGTGACGTCGGCGTAGGTCGTCGGGAGCCAGGCACGACCTCTCCGGTCGGTCCGAGCGATCGGGCACTCGCGACGCAACTCGTCCCACCGGGGAAATGGATCACGGACATAGGACTCGTCGAGGACATCGAAGTCCGACGTCCAATCGGCTACCGGTTGGGTCCTCGTCAACTACGGCCTCCAATGTTCAGAAGAAGCTGTTCGGCACTCGATTGGAGCTCAACACAGCTTCGCTTCGGGGAACTTCGATCAGGACAGCGGTTTTAGGGCACCGGGCCGCCTCCATGCCCCAACCGTGGGTGAGACCGGTTCAATTTGCCCTGGCCAGACAATCACGACGGTGGCCGGGCGTGACTCCTTGTTGGACCAAAGTCGACCCGGCGTATCAAACCAACAGACCTTCAAGCAGTCGACGCCGACCGTAAGGCTCGCCACCTCTCCAGCGCCGACCGAAGAGAACCCCCGACCTCTAGCTAGATGCACGTCTCGTTCAGATTTGCTTGGAGGAATCGCAGCCAAATTCCCACATTGGATACTCAGCCATCCAAGCTGAGGACACTCTCCAATCACTCAGCTTCCAAAGGCGAGGACGTCAAGTCAGGCGAGTCCGCCCGAGCGCCGGGCATGAGCGGTGTCCTGCCCTACGGCCGCCGGCGTGGCATAGCAATGCCATGATCATGGTATCGTTGTGGCATGCCTCGAGTACGACTCAGCACCACGGTCGACGAGCAATTGCTCGAAGACGCCCGGCGAGTCCGTGAAGGCAGGCCTGATTCGATCGTCATCGACGACGCTCTGGCCGCATTGCTCGCGCGCCATCGTTCCGCACAGGTTGACGCGGCCTATTCGGCCTATGACGAGCACCCGCTGGACGAGCAAGACGAATGGGGAGATCTGGCTGCCTTCCGCGCGGCTGCGGGGGCGTCGTGAGCGCCGTACCGGCCAGGGGTGAGGTCTGGTGGTGTGAGCTACCCGAGATCGGCAGGAGGCCAGTTGTTGTCCTGTCACGCAACGCCGCGATTCCACGCTTGCGCCGCGCCCTCGTCGCTCCGTGTACGACAACCATCCGCGGGCTGCCGAGCGAGGTGAATCTCGATCCCGGCGAGGACCCGATCCCGCGGCCATCCGCCGTCAACCTCGATTCGGTGGAAAGCGTCGCGATCGCCGTCCTGGTGGAGCGGATCGGACATCTCGCGGATGCGAGGATGAGGGAAGTCTGCGCAGCGCTGGAGGTTGCCGTCGACTGCGGCGGTTGAACGGGCTCGAAGCGCTCGTGATTGCCTTGCCCGTGTGCTCGGCGTCGCACGCATTGGAACGCAGCAGCCGTCGCAGATTCGTAGCTGAGGATGCCGGTTCCCCTGCCCAGCGGAACAACGAGAACACGCCGACACGCCGTTTCTCGATCCTCAGCCGTTCGGCCTCGAGTGCCGAATGGCTGTCCGCCGGGCGTGGCGGTGGCGACGAAGTACTCCGTTGTGGTGACGGCACGGGCAACCGGAGGGCCCTCGGGGAGCCTGCCGGCACCGTACAGATGGCCACCAGATCGGTCAATTGCCTGCTCAGGCACACTGCCGGTCTGTCGGGCATACGATCGAAGGATCCGGTGCGACGGCCGATCGGGAACCCGGGGCCCGCCTTCGAGGCAGCCAGGTCCCGTCGGTGCTCCCCGTCCATCCGGTGGAGGTGCTCACGGGATCGACGGGCACGAGGTGGTGACCCAGACGGCGGAGTCGGGCGGGAGGGAGAGACCTACCCGCCCGTTCGACGGGATCTCCACCCGGCTACCGAAACCACCGGCCGAGGAGGCCCCCGGGCCGTCGAACGACCCGTGGGTGGCATCGATCGTGCGCACTGTCGCATCGCGCGTGCAGGCCAGGTCGAACGCCAGTGTCAGTGGCTGGGTGGTTCCGCCCTGCACGGAGAAGTTGGCGGCCAGGACCGAGATCGAGCCACCGGAGCGCACGGCGCGGATCCAGACGCCGGCGGGTGGGGTGCCCGTCAGACCGAGCCGTTGTCCATGCAGGCGTGACCAGGTGTCGATGATCGACCATGCCGGCAAGTGGCTGCCGGTCTGGGTGGCGATACCCCAGTCACCGGGGGTCGCGGGCCGGCCCTTCACGGCCCGGTAGTAGTAGGCCCGGGTCAGCCCGGCATCCTCCATGTCGATCAGCGAGGCCAGGGTGAACGATGCGCCGACGTTCGTGTCCTGGCGTACGTCGTACCCGCCGGCCGACATGTTCCACTCGTCGAGGAAGAGCTCGGGGACCGGCCTGCCCGCCGGCACGGCCGACTGCACCGCCGCCCGGACCTTGGCGATCAGGGTCCCGTAGCTGGCTGGGGTGAGTGCGGGATTGCTGCACTTCAGCTTCTCCCACAGGGCCCGTTCCCCGGCGCTTTCGGGATGGTCGGGCCCCAGGCAGGGGTAGTTGGCGTACCAGTGGAATGACACGAAGTCGATGGGCAGGCCGGCCTGCTCGATGGCGGCCACGTAGTTCCTGATGAAGGTCGGATCCGCGGTGAACATGGCCGCCGCCGGCCCGCCCACCTGCAGGGCCAGATGGGTCTGTGCGGCGACGGTGGCGACGTCTCGGTGGGTGTGGACGGCGAGCTCGAGGAAACGGGACGTGGTGTCGTTCCAGAAGGTCAGATCGGGCTCGTTCCACACCTCGAACACCCGTGCCGGCTGGGACGCGGTGGCTAGGCGTTTGACGACCGTCCGGACCAGGCCGTCATAGGCGGCCCAGTCCTGTGGGGCCACAAGCGTCGGATCGCAGCCCGAACAGGACGCCTCCACGGTCGGTCGGCCCAGCCACGCCGGGAGGTAGTCGATGATTACCAGCGGCTCACCGCCGTTGGCCCGGATGGTGGCCACCTTTCGGAGGAGTGGACCGGTATCGATGACCCCGGGGCGGGGGCTGATCGCACCGAGCTCCGCATCGATCCGCACCAGCGGGGGCCGCAGCGGAGCCACGGCCGACAGGTTGCCGGTGTTCCAGTCCAGCCCCGCCAGGTTCGACTCGGCGGGGCCCCGTACCTGGTTCGTGACGCCCACCGTCGGGCCGGCCAGGACGTTGGGGACAGACCGGGTTGCAGAAGTCGTCGAGGAGGGTGCCGAGGAACTCGAGCAGGCCGACAGGGCGATGCTGCACGTAGCCAGCATGGTCACAAGACCTTGGCGGGCGATCCGCGACGTCGAAGGGAAGCGAACGGGCACGGAGCGAGGTTATCGACATCCGCCGTCGCGACTGGACGCAACCCCTGTCCAGGAACTCGGGCCCACACAACCGGACCGAAGAGGGCGATCCTGGTGGCCGACGCCTCTTGAATTCCTGCCCCAACCGAGGACGCTGGGCCAACCCTTGCGCAGCGTCGGCGCCGGATGCCCAACCTGCGCTCGCACTCCATAGTGGCCACGGCCACGGTCGCGGATGGTCCAGCGCCCGGTGCCGTTAGTGCGGACTGGCGGCCTCAGCCAATGACGAGGCCCTCGAAATCGCCGGTGGTGCGCCAGTGCTCGATATAGCTGAAATAGGCGGGCGCACCCCCTGGATAGCGGCCGGCATTGAGTCGTTCGCGCCGGCCGACGGGACCCCCCTCGTTGTTGTAGTAGCCGGGGGTGCAGTCCGGGCTACCGAGTATTCCTTGTTCCGCCTCGGCCATGGGCGCTGTCCAGGCTGCCTCGGCCTCGGGGGTGACCTCCACTCGGGTGGCGCCGCGCTCTCTGGCCGCCGCCAGGATTGCGGCGATCGTACGGGCCGCCTCGACCTGATTGTGGGTGATGTTGGAGATGAGGTTGGCCTGTTGCTGGGGTCCGACGACGAAGAGATTGGGGAAACCCGTCACGTGCATGCCGTGGAGCGAAACTCATTCCGGCGGCCCACCGTTCCGAAAGCGTGATCCCGTCCCGGCCAACGGTCTCGAAGCCGCAGCGGCGTACGATGTCGGTGCCCACTTCGAAGCCTGAGGCGATGACCAGCAGGTCGATGGCGAAGTGGGTGCCGCCTACCCAGCACCCAGTGGTGTCGATGCGCGTCACACCCTTCCCACCGGTGTCGACGAGATGGACGTTGTCGCGATTGAATGCCTGCAGGTACTCGTCGTGAAAGCACGGCCGTTTGCACAGCTGGCGATACCAAGGTTTCAGGGCGGCCGCCGTGCCCGGGTCCTCGACCACGGCGTCGACCCGGGCGCGGATCTCCTCCATCTTCTCGTCGTCAGACTCCTCGTAGGCGAGGCGCACATCCTCCATCGTGAACCCGCCGCCGCCGGTGCGCTCGCGGATCCTGGCCCAGATGCGCTTCGAGATATCGGTCCAGCCGTCTTGGACCAGATCGACTTCCGCCTGACCACCGGTCTGGAGCACGGCGAAATTCATGAGCCATGCGGACTGCCAGCCCGGGGTCAGGTTGTCGAACCATTCCGGGTCGATCGCATGGTTGTTGCGCACGTCGATGGAGGACGGGGTCCGCTGGAAGACGTAGAGCTCGGCGGCGTCACGGGCCACCACGGGTACCACCTGGACGGCGGTGGCACCAGTGCCGATGATTCCGACTCGCTTCGTTTCGAGCCCCGTCATTGGTGCGCCGGAGGGGTCCCCACCGGTCACGGCATAGTCCCAGCGGGCGGTGTGGAAGCAAGCGCCCTGGAATGCGTCGAGGCCCGGGATTCCCGGCAGCTTCGGGCGGTGGAGGGGCCCTGTGCCCATGGTCACGTAGCGGGCCATCAGCTCGTCGCCGCGATCCGACGATATGCGCCACCGACCCGCATTCTCGACCCACTCGAGGTGGGAGACCTGCGTCGACAAGAGGCACCGCCGGTGGAGGTCCCATCGCCGAGCCATGCGCTCAGCGTGAGCATTGATCTCCGGTGCCAAGACGTACTTCATCGACGGCACCGTCCCCGTCTCCTCGAGCAGGGGCAGGTAGACCATTGCGGCGGTGTCGCACATGGCCCCGGGGTAGCGGTTCCAGTACCACACCCCGCCTACGCCCCCGGCTCCGTCGATGATCAGGAAGTCGTCGATACCGGCCTCGACAAGCATCGCTCCGGTGGCCAGACCGGCGAAGCCTGCTCCGATGACGGCGACCTCCACCTCGTCGTGGCGAGGGGGGCGCTCGACGCGCTCCGTGTAGTGGTCCTCCACCAGCGTGGCGAACCGACCGGAGGGCTCGACGTACTGCGCCGTCCCGTCGGGCCGGAGGCGCTTGTCCCGTTCGGCCCGATAGCGCTCACGGAGCGCCTCGTGATCGATGCCTCCAGCTACCACGCAGTCCTCCGTCGTCGATTTAGGCCTATCTTGGCTGCTCTCGTCGGTCTGATGGTGCCGCGGCCCTTCGGTGGGACGTCAGGCGTAGCAATCAACTGGGGCAGTACTGTCGCTATCGCGCATGTTGACGAGGTGAAGGGTGGTGGCCATGCCGTACGCCACAGGACGGCGTGATCCACGACGCCGACGCACACATCATGGAGACCCCCACATGGCTCCGGGAGCACGCCGAGCCTCGCTTCCGTGACGCCATGCCTGTCCTCACCTACCCCGGTGGCAACGAACTGCGCCAGACGGGCAGCCTCGAGGAGCAGCAGAAGGACATCCTCGCCACATTCGACCGCCTGCGTGAGCGCCACGCCTCCAGTGAGTACAGGGCTGTCGAGGGTGCCGAAATCATGGCGCGGAAGAACTTCGCCGCGACCGGCTCGTTCATCGCCGAGGACCGACCCCGGGCGCTCGATCTCCTGGGCTTCCAGAGTCAGCTGCTGTTCAACACGTTCCACAACGGGCGCCTGCACGACCTCGAGCACAGCGGCGACCTCGACCTGGCCTACGCCGCTGCCCGGGCTCACAACCGGGGCATGCTCGAGTTCTGCTCCGTCGACCGGCGACTGCTCGCCGCCTGTTATGTGCCCCTCGCCGACCCGGTGCGGGCCGTCGAGACCGCCGAACAGGCCCTCGGTGACGGCGCTGCGGCGCTCCTCGTGGCGTCCGGATGCCCTCCGACGTTCTCACCCAGCCACACCGATCTGTTCGGGGTCTGGGCCAGGGCGGAGGAGGCTGGGATACCTGTGGTCTTCCATGTCGGGGGGACCGGGGATCTGCTCGACCCCCATTACTTCTTGAACGGCCTCCCTGTGCCGCCGGACTTCCATGGCGGCGACGAGAACTTTCGATCGGTCGACTACATGGCGATCCCGGGGCCACCTGCCCAGACCCTGGCCACCTTGATCTTCGACGGAGTGCTCGACAAGTTCCCGGGATTGCGGATCGGGGTGATCGAGCAGGGGGCGATCTGGGTCCCCTCGTGGCTACGCCAGATGGAGTCGGCGTTCGAGGCCTTCTCCCGCCACGAGGACCGTCTGCGAGCGCTCACCCTGCGACCGTCCGACTACGTCCATCGTCAGATCCGGTTCACGCCCTACCCCACCGAGGACGTCGGTTGGATCATCGACCAGGCTGGGGCGGATCTGGTGATGTTCTCGTCTGACTATCCCCATGTCGAAGGTGGCCGGCGTCCACTGGAGCGCTTCGAGGCTTCGTTGGGTGCTGCGAACGAGGATGTGCGACAACAGTTCTACGAGGACAACTTCCGCTTCCTCATGGGATCTGCGATCGCGGGACTCTGAGTTGACGTCACCGCGTGCCGCGGTGTTCGTCCTCACGGTGAGGTGACCACGATCGCGGAACCGACTGACCCAGCCGGCCGCGCCGCCATCCGACACGCCGCGCGGTTCCGTGCGAACGAACCGCCTGGAGCCAATGGCAATTCGTCAGGCGAATACGACATCCAGTTTGCGTGGCCCTCGTACCTGCCCTCCCGCCCACAGGACGTCTGCGCTGTCGGCCAAGTGGAAGACGGGAACACGCTGCAACCACTCCTCGAGGGCCACACGGAGCTCCATCCTCGCCAGGTTGGATCCGGCACATCGATGGATGCCCGATCCGAAGGCGACGTGCCGGTTCTCCTGGCGATCGATTCGGACCTCATCCGCATGGTCGAAGACGGACGGGTCCCGATTGGCTGCCGGGAAATTGAGGAGCAGCTTGTCGCCCTTCTTCATGGGGCAGCCGTTGAACTCGATGTCCTCGGTGACAGCACGTGCCATCGTGACCGGTGCGTAGGCACGGAGGAGTTCCTCGACGGCCGTGTCCATGAGCTCCGGTTCGGCCACGAGCCGTTGGCGGTCGTCGTCATGTGTCGCCAGGTGCCAAAGCGACGAACCGATGGCGCTCCAGGTGGTGTCGATGCCGGCGATCATCGTGAGGATGGCCATGCCCAGGATGGCCATGTCGTCGACGGGCTCGCCTTCCACGTCCGTGTGGAGCAGATAGGTGAGGAGGTCGTCCCCCTCAACCGCTCGCCGTTCGTTGATCCGGTCCCAGAGGTAGTAGCCGATGCCGAGCATGCCCCGCTCGACACGTTGGGGATCGTCAGCGAACTCGAGCACGTCACGGACCCAACCGGTGAAGGTGTCGGCGAGCTCCTCGGGGATGCCCAGGATCGCTCCGATCGCGCGGACGGGGATCTGCTGGGCGTAATCCGACAGCGGCGTCCGCCCGCCCCGCCTCCAGGTGGGCATCGATCAGCGATCCACACAGGGCCCTGGTCATCGGCTCATACGTTGCCACCCGCGTATGAGAGAACCAGGGGAGAAGCAGCCGACGGGTCCACGTATGGAGTGGTGGATCCGACGTGATCGGCGGAAGGCCGTAGGTCAGGATCGGGTTCTCGTCCTCCTCCACCGAATCGATGACGCTCGTGTTGGACGAGCTGAAGTGCTCGACGTCCTTGGCCAAGGCGGTGACGTCGGCATAGGTCGTCGGGAGCCAGGCACGACCTCTCCGGTCGGTCCGTGCGATCGGGCACTCGCGACGCAACTGGTCCCACCGGGGGAAGGGATCACGGACATAGGACTCGTCGAGCACGTCGAAGTCCGTCGCCCAATCGTCCACCGGTTGGGTCCTCGCCACGTGATTCCTCCTACGTCCGGGGGCTGCTGTTCACACTCAAATGGAGCTCTGACGACGTCGCGTCGGACAAAGCGTCGGGGCACCTCGATCCAGTCACTGGCGTTGGGATCACGGCGCTCGGTGCACACCCCCACCGTAGGTGACACTCGTCCAGATTGCCCTCAATGGGCGATCGAGACGCTCACCGGGCGTGAAGCTCGCCAACCTTCCTAGCTCCGGCACAAGACGGCTCCGGGCCTCAAGCTTGAGGCACAACTAGTCCCGCCTTGCAGGCAGCTCTCGCGCCGAATTCCGCCGATTGTGTCCTCATCCGTCCAAGCCAGCGACCTCAGCTGGCCGAGCCGAGTGCCTTGACGTCCTGGTCTCCTGGATCGGACCGGGACTTCCTGGTGCTGCCAAAGTGGGATGATCCGAGGATGCCCAGCAACGAGCGCGTCCCTGGAGGGATCGGGTGCCTCAGCACGATCGTCGGGCTTGTCGTGCTGGCCGGGGTGGTCGTTCTGGTGTTCTTCGTCGGCTTCATCGTTCTGGCCATCGTGGCTGCCCTTGTTGTCGTCGGCCTGATCGCCTGGGCAGTCGACCGACTGCTCTTGGCGCTCAGTCCCAAGCGCAAGGCGCGACGGGATGCCGCTCAGCGAGCTTTCATCTGGCGGTTCGGAGGGATGTCTACCGATGGCGGACCCTTCGGCGATGCCGCTTCCGGCGAGATCATCGACACCACGGCCACCGATGCATCGACCGACCCGACCGATACGGGATCCACCGGGGACGATCCCGATGAGCTCGGCCCGGCGTAGGCCGACAAGGGTATGACGGCGGCACTCGCAGTAGGCCTGAATTCCAGCTCGTGAACCTCAAATTCAGAAGCTGAGGACACTCCAGTCAAGACCGCCTCCACCATCTGCCGGGTTACAGGGGTTGTCCCCGAAGCATTGCCCGCAACCGGGCTACGGACGGGTAGGCCGTCGGCCCCTGGAACTGGACCAGCTGCCGCTCCACGTAGTCGGCGTCGATAGGCGTGCCAGCTGCGATCATCGCTTCGATGTCGACCCAGTCCTTGGTCCGTCCGAAGGACATCTTGAAGATGATGAGGTCCTCTGCGGAAAGGAATTGGAGCTCGTGTCGCACGCCCGCATGCATGAAGGGCTTCTGTTCTGCCCGGTCAAGGACGACCTCATGCAATTCGTCGAAGGCGAAGAACAGGTCGATGACGACGGTCTCGCCGAGTTGATGAAGTCTCGTTCCGGCAGCCGGAAGGGTCTGTGCGGTGCCGGCGTCGGAGTGCCATCCGATCGAATCGAGGCGCGACAGGAGCATCGACCTGGACTCAAATGGAACTCCGACGTTGATATCCACATCCACGGTACCTCGTGGTTCGGCGTAGTAGGCGAGCGCCAATGCCCCACCGAACGCGTGCCGCACACTGGCGGCTTCCAATTCGGAATCGATCTCGATGATGACATCACCAATCGGCCTCACTGATCCGCGGCCTTGGATACGCGGACCGCGTCGGCGAGTGCCAGCACCTGCTCGAGCTTGAGCGCAGAAAGTTCGTCGTCGATTTGCTGGACTTTCGGCGTCGAAATGCTGATCTGCAGTGAAGCGTCCAGGCCAAATCGTGGGTCTGGATTGGTCGTGCGGCGTGATCCAGGAAGGGGGCACACCAGGCGCCGCTTTCCGGCGGTCGCCTCCAAGATGTATCCGCACCCGACCAGGATCCGATTCAACACGTCTGCCGACGGCATCTGTCGATCGTTTTCGTAGGCCGAGAGATTTGGCTGTTCGATGCCAGTGATGCGGGCCAAATCGACTTGGCTCAAGCCACGGGAGGTCCTGGCCTGCCTGATAAAGGTTCCGTACATTGCCTTCTGAGTATATCGGAACAGATATGTCAGGGCGCGGCACGTACCGGGACGATGACGTTCGCGGACTCCGCAAGTGGCGCAGCTCGAACAGCCGAGGATGGAGGGCTCGTCCTCAGCGTCGCACGCAGCAACCTCAGCTGGCTGAGCTGAGGACAGTCTGTCTCCACACAATTGTTCCACTTGCTTCCGCAGAGTAGGGGAACTCAGTGGCAGGACAGACGGGTTCGCTCACAGGAAAGGCAATCCGCCAATTGCATCGACCTTGCGGACACTGATTCGCCCTGGTATCCGCGGAGGCTCCAGACCTTGGAAACGAGGATGGAGTCATGTCAAAGGATCAACCACGCAGGAAGCCGACCGCTCGGCGCTACACACCCGAGGAGAAGGCCCAGGCCGTCCGGCTCGTGCGTCAGCTGCGAGCTGAGCTCGGGACCGACCACGGGACCGTGCAACGGATCGCCGGCCAGCTCGGCTACGGCGTCGAGTCGGTGCGCAACTGGGTCCACCAGGCCGACATCGACGAAGGCCGGGTGCCCGGGACGTCGACCTCCGATGCCGAGCGGATCAAGCAGCTCGAGCAGGAGAACCGCGAGCTGAAGCGGGCCAACTCGATCTTGAAGTCCGCATCGGCTTTCTTCGCGGCGGAGCTCGACCGCCCACACAGGTGATCGTCGACTACATCGACGCCAATCGGGAGGAGTTCGGGGTCGAGCCCATCTGCAAGGTCCTGCAGGTTGCCCCCTCCACCTACTACTCGGCCAAGTCGCGGCCACCGTCGGCCCGTGCCGTCCGGGACGCAGTGCTGCTGCCGATCCTGCTGGCGCTCTGGAAGGCCAACTACTCCGTCTACGGCGCCCACAAGCTCTGGAAGGCGGCACGGCGGGCCGGACACGACATCGGCCGGGACCAGGTGGGCCGATTGATGCGTGAGCTGGGCATCCGGGGCGTGAAACGAGGACGTCGGGTGATCACCACCCGACGCGACGACACGGCTCCCCGCTCGCCCGACCTGGTGAAGCGCAACTTCACCGCCACCGGCTCCGAACCAGCTGTGGGTCACCGACCTGACCTACGTGCCGACGTGGTCGGGGGTGGCCTACACCTGCTTCATCGTCGACGCCTTCAGCCGGATGATCGTCGGCTGGCGGGTGGCTTCCACCATGCGCACCGAGATGGTCCTCGATGCCCTGGAGATGGCCCGGTGGTCGAGGGGCACGCACCTCGAGGGACTGGTGGCACACTCGGATGCCGGCAGTCAGTTCACGTCAATTCGCTTCGGCGAGCGGCTGGCCGAGATCGGGGCGGTCCCGTCGATCGGAACCGTCGGCGACTCCTACGACAACGCCCTCGCCGAGGCGGTCAACGCCCTCTACAAGACCGAGCTCATCCGGGGGCCCGCCCAGGGGCCATGGCGGACCGTCGAGGACGTGGAGCTCGCCACCCTCGGGTGGGTCCACTGGCACAACAACGAGCGTCTGCACGGCTATCTCAACGACGTGCCGCCCGTCGAGTTCGAGGCGGCCTACGCTGCCCAACAGACCGACCAGCAACTGGTTGGAATCCAATAGCCCGAGCCTCCATCAGACCCAGGGCGAATCACACAATGATTGGAACGATCTTCAACGGATGCGATCACCTATTCCCGATCCGTGCTCAATCCGTCCAAATGTGAGAATGTCTAACGAATCCGAGCGAGGCGGACTCGTCGGTACCCATCGACGGAGGGGTAATGAGCCAGACATCTCAAGGGCCGGGCTTGTGGATCGCCGCAGACAACAAGTGGTATGCACCCGAATCTCATCCTGATTACGTAACGCCGAGCCAAGGAGAGAGTCAGGCCCCGTCGGCGGCGCCCGACCCTGCCTCAGCGGACACAGCCGTCAGCGTCGACGACACCTCAGGAACGAAGGCGATGCCCTCGCCACTGGAGTGGACGATGATCGGTGCCGGCGTCGCTGGAATTTTGGGCACCTTGACTCCCTGGATTACGGCGAGCGTCGGATTCATTTCAGCGAGCAAGAACGGAATCGCCACTGGCGACGGGAAGATCGCTGTCGTCCTGGCCTTGCTTGCACTCGGTTCCGTCATCGCAAGTGTGATGCGTCCGAACAAGTTCGTTTCAGTTGCGGCTGTTGCGTTTTTTGGGCTGCTCACAATCTTGAGCATCTATGAGATTGTGAACATTTCGTCGAAGTCTACTCGTCAGACAGCTTCACTATACGGCAAGTGTTGGTATCGGCGTCTACCTCTGTTTGCTGGGTGGCGTCGTTGGTGTGGCAGCTTGGATTCAAGGCTGCGGGATCGTGATAGCTCGAGCAGAGGCGTGAGGGACGGGGGCACTTTGGGACAAGTGAATGCTTCGGGTGGTGACTGAAGGACATGGGTCGAATCGAAGAACTCAGCAATGGAGAGGCGGAGCAACTGCAATGAGTGACACCTCGCAGGTCCAGACTGGTGGCATGCCTCGGACGGCGAGTGATACCGCCAGAGATCACATCCGGACTATTCGCCACCGCCACCGCCACCGCCACCGCCACCGCCACCGCCACCGCCACCGCCACCGCCAGTTTCCAGGTCTTCGACGGATCCCAATTCGCCCGCACCAGTATCAACTCAGCGAGGCCTCGTCTGATGCGTCCCAGTCATCCGATGAGCGCCGCCACGGCGCCAACCCTTCTCCATTGGAATGATGTGCCATTGCTTCGGATGCCAATAAGAGGCCCATCTACAGGGTGTGGTGGGCATGGGTAGTCGCCGGGGCGGCATTGGCGCTGATCGTCGGCGCAATCGTACTCGGGGCGAGTGATCTTCGTCTCGAAATGCACACGACGACCGAATCATCTGGGAGCACGTCGACAACTGCACCGGGGGCATCGATTCCGTCGACGTCATCACCCGCCGCCACGTCCTCCCCGTCCGTCCCTCCGTCATTTGGGGGAACAGCCCATCCAGGTGCTGTCCGCAGGGACACCTGGAACCTTGGACGTGACATATGTGGGTACTCCCTACACCCAAGGGTCCGGCACCATTGTGCCCATTGAGGTTTGGAATTGAATTCCCGAATCCGTTAATGAGCCGGATGTGGCTGGATCAGGCAATGTCGGGCTCGACGGTCGTAGGCTCAGGAAGCAGTCAAGACGTGCAGCCAGCCGTCATTGATCGACGGGGCAAGTGGCGTTCGGAATCGTCTACTACTCTCAGACTCTTCCGAGCGATTACCTTCGAATATTCAAGGCAACAACTTTCTGGTCCTACTCAAGCGCGCTCGATCCACAGTTCCGCAGGCCAACTGCTTCCGCCATCGGGCAGTTTCAGCGAGGCTCTGTCGTGGGGACGGTGTCCAACAATGGGACGACAACTTCGACTTCGCCCATTCAGACTGATCTCTATTGCTTCAATCCGGCCGGTGCACTGACATACGTTATGTCCGGCCATGTCGACGGCAATTCCGATCTCGCTCCTGGTGCAACGGGTTCATACAGCATCGACGTCAGCACGGATGATGCGGGCAATCCCGTGCCTTGCCCAACATACCTACAGTGGGTTCGTCAGGGTAGCGCGAGGTTGAAGCGCTCCTAAGCAAGCGCTCGAATTTCTCAGCTTCAGAAGCTGGGGACGCCAACCCATCGCACCTCCTGTAGTCACCGTCGCCCTTCCGGTCACCCGCAGCGATAGGGCGGCAGGGCACTGGACAGCACGGAAATTCACAGAAGACAAGGAGGCGTATTCACTGGTCCGGACATCCAAATGAATTCTCACGTAAAGCGGTTGATTAACCACTCTTAGCGGTATACCGTCACTAATCAGGGTGTCGAGCGGCACTTGTTACAGAACCCTGGAGGTGGCGAATGCCAAGGAACCTTTCCGAACTTTCCCCGGCGGAACGTTCGAATCTACTCAACGGCGTGTGGTCCAATATGGTCAATTCGGAGGTCGCCGCCGGAAACTCGGGTGCTGCCAAGCTTCCGTCCCCGGTCAAGGCCACCGGTCCGGTACCGACTGACCTGGCCACGCATTTGGCCACCCACGTTGCTGGCTCTCTCTCGTCCGGACTGGCGGCTCACGCATGGACCATCAACGGGAACTGCATGGCACCTGATGCGAATCCGGCAGACAAGGTGAGCCAGCCGGGAACACGGGCGGCTGGCTAACCGCGTGAAGACCATTCCACCAAGTGAGGCGAAGCCAACAGCCGCTTCGCCTCACTTGGTGCTTAGTGACCGACACTTCAGTGTCGGCGATCAACGTGTCCGCTTGGCCTACGACGGAAGGTCGGGGTCAACTTTCGTTGTTCCCCTTCCCCTCGCCGCGCTGCTGGCCAGCGGCGAGATCCGGTCACGGCCGAATCTGCTTGACCACTGCGAATCCATCGGGATGGTTGATGCCAGAACCGAGCTGTCTCATCCCGGTCCGGTTGAATTCGTGGACGGATCGGCGACAGATACTCGGGTTCGGTCGTTCACTCTGCTCCCCTCCTCATACTGCAATATGGGTTGTGACTATTGTGGTCAGACCCACCATCCCGGGGGGTGGACGGCAGACCTGCGGAACGCCGCCGTCGCCCGGGTGGTGGATGCAGTCCGCGATCCGCGGTGCGAGGCGGTCACTGTGCGCTGGTTCGGGGGCGAACCTCTTGCCAACTACCCGGCGGTGGTCAGCGTGGGCTCGGCCATCGCCGACGAGTGCCGCCGGACCGGAACCCAGCTCGTCGGTCATATGGTGACCAACGGATCGCTCTTGACAGGTGATCGGCTGAAAGTGCTGGCTCACGACTGTTCGATCTCCACCTACGAGATCACTATCGACGGACCCGAGCCAATCCACGATGCCCGACGGCTTCTGAAGAACGGCGCGAAGTCATACCGCCGCATACTCGACATGGTGAGCCGGGCTCTGGGTGATCCTGAGCTCGATGGCGTTACGTTCAGCCTCCGTACGAACATCGACCGCCGAAATGCCGACTTCATCGACGGCTACCTCGTCGACCTCGCAGGCCGAGGGCTGGCAAGCGACCGGCTCATGGTCAATCTTCAGCCGGTCCACGACTGGTCGAATGACACGTCTCCGATCCGACTTGATCTGAGCGAGTACGTGCACAGGGAACGAGGTTGGATGCTGGCCATGTGTTCTCTCGGACTTCGATTTGGCGTCCTGCCGACCAGCCCTAAACCAGTGGTGTGCTCGGCTGTGACCCGGTCCGCCGAGATCATCGGTCCCGAGGGATCGATCTTCTCCTGTTCTGAGCACCCTCTGGTTGGCTCCCATACGGAGTCCGCGTCTGGCCATGCTCGACACCCTCGACGGGGAGCTGAGGCCAGTCGGCGAATTCGACGGGTTTGGCGAACAGATCGCCAGCGGCGCCGTCCCATGCGGAACATGTCCTGTTTTCGGCGTATGTGGCGGATCGTGTCCTAAGGCGTGGAAAGACGGTGGCGTTCCATGCCCGAGTTTCAAGTTCAACCTTCAGACCCGACTGGAGATCTGGGGAGCGCTCAATGGCCTCCACCTCGAGCCAGACGTGGAGGCCGCTCCACCGGCCCGAAGCGCCGGCGGCAATGGTGTCTCCGTGGTCATCCGCCCCCGATGAGGACCGACCTCGATGACCTCTCCGAGGAGATGGCACGCGCCGGAATCACCCGATTGGGAGAGATCACCGGACTCGACAGTCTTGGGATACCCGTCTTCACAAGCTACCGACCGTGGAGCCGTTCGCTGTCGGTATCACAGGGAAAGGGCCTGACAAGGGACCAGGCGCGCGCTTCTGCGGCATTCGAGGCCATCGAACTGTTCGCTGCCGAAATGCTGCCGATCAATCGGCACACCTGCTCTGACCGCCTGGCCGCTGAAGGGGAGAGAGTGCTCGATACCTCCTGCATCCCCCGTCGACTGGGACACGAGGAATGGGATTCCAGCCGATGGACCAACTGGGTGCGAGCCGTCGACGTCTTCTCCAACGAGATCGTCTGGGTGCCTTGGCGCCTGGTCTGCATGGACTTCAGCGTCGACACGGAGGCGCTCGATAAGCACTTCATTGTCAGCTCGAATGGTCTTGCTTCAGGTCGGACCTTTGCCGATGCATTTGCACATGCACTCGCAGAAGCGATTGAGAGAGATGCCACCTCCTGGTTTTTTGCAGCTACAGAAGAAGAGCAGAGGCGCCGTCGCGTCATCTTCGATGACATGCCCACCTGGCTGGTGGACGTCGCCGAGCTGGTCGCTGGCGCCGGGCTCGGGTTCGCAGTGTGGGATGCGACGTCGTTCTTCGAGGTACCGGTATTCGTTTGCCTCATCGCCGACACCCATCCGAACGAGCTCCGGCCAATAGCCGCCGCCGCAGGTATGGGTTGCCATCCCAGCAAGGACATAGCGCTGATCCGTGCCGTCACCGAGGCGGCTCAGAGCCGTCTCACGTTCATAGCTGGTTGCCGGGATGACTTGAGGCGCCGAGATTTCGAGCGGATGTGTCACCTTCCCGACCTCGTCCAGAGCGCGTCCTTAGTATGTGACGAGGGCGTCGATGGCCGTCAGTACACCTCGATCCCCAGCGCCGTCGGGCAGGGAGCCTCGCACGCCGCCGAATGCCTGCTTCGAAGACTGATGAGATCGGGCTTCGACGAAGTCCTAGTGGTAGATGTTCCTACCCACTCCCCGAACTTTTCGGTTGTCAAGGTGATTGTGCCTGGGCTAATCGACAACTCCGGGTTCCACGCGGACTACGACTTTCCGTTCGAGCGGAGCGGCGCCCGGTGACGTCCACCTGCATATTCGTCGGTCCGTCGCTGGAACGGACCCGGCTGCGGCAACTCAGCACCGCCGAGTTGAGGCCTCCTGCCATCCAGGGAGATCTCATACGGGCAGTACTTGACGGTGCGACCCGTATCGGACTCATCGACGGTGGATTTGAACAGGTGCCGGCCGTATGGCACAAGGAAATTCTCTGGGCCCACTGTCGCGGAGTCGATGTCGTCGGGGGCGCGAGTATCGGGGCACTCCGTGCCGCCGAACTGCGTGGCCGGGGCATTCTAGGCGTCGGCAAGGTCTACGAAATGTTCGCGTCAGGAGAGCTCGAGTCTGACGACGAGGTAGCCGTTGCTCACGACTCGGAACGGAACGACTTCAAGTGCCATTCCGATGCGTTAGTCAACATCAGGTGGAATCTGACGCGAGCAGTGGACCTCGGGGTGATCGGAGGCTCACAGGCAGATCGGCTGGTCCGACGGGCCCAGTCGACCTTCTATTCGGAGCGGCACCGGAATCACCTCTTCGGGACCTGGGCAGGCGGACTGGACGTCGGACATCGCACCGCCATCAAGCGGTTCGTGACCGAGCGATGGGTCGACCTGAAGGCGCTCGATGCTGAAGCCGTGGTCAGGGCAACCGAGCAGCCGGGCCTCCGGATCACCGCTCCGGATGTACCTCTCCCGAACACCGTCTATCTCACAGCACTGTTGGAGGAGTCCTTCGAGCGACCGGGTGAGGCGGCCCATGCACGAGCCTGACGGAATTCGTTCCCCGAGCGATCGGGAGAGCCAGGGGGTCGCCACGCTCCTATCGGACTATCTAATGTGCGGACAAGGGGACGCACTGGTCATCGCCTATGACCAGGCTTGCGCCGTCGGTGCGACCTGGATCGAAGCCACAGCACACCTCGGGGACGTCTTCGTCTCGACGTTGCGCACGGACAACGTCGGCGACGACCAGTTTGCTGGCGTGCTCTCAGACCTGATCGACCGGATGGAGGTGCCGTCGAACAAGGCGGTCGTGGCCATGTGCGAAGACTCTGTGCTCCGGCATTCTCACGCCCTCCGTCAGGTTCAGCAAGAACGCGACGTCTCCGTGGTGCGGGTCATGAACTGCCTCCCCGAGCTCTTTGAGCTGGCGCTGCAGGTGGGACCGGACGAGCTCGCCGGATGCAACGCTGCGCTCCTTGAGTTCTTCCAGCTGTCCGATACCTTCCGGATCGATCACCCGGACAATGACACCGATCTGGCCGTCACGTTCGACCACGACAAGTTCGACTGGGGCAGCAGCCTCGGATCTGCGGTTCCTGGGCAGATCCCAGTGGTACCGGCCGGTGAGGTGAACACCTATACCGATTCCATCTCCGGGGTAGTCGTCGTGGACGGGGCGCTGCACACCAACTTCGCTGTCGACTTCGACGTCCGCATGGTCGACCGTCCATTGACAGTGGTCATTGAGCACGGGGTCATCATGTCGGTGAGCTGCCCCGATCGCGCTTTGGAACAGTTCATAAACACGATTCTGGCTGAGCCCAACATGCGTCGAATAGGCGAGGTGGGCTTCGGCACAAACGGTGGGATCGACCGATTCGTCGCATCCGACTCACACATCAACGAGCGGCACCGGGGACTGCATCTTGGGCTCGGAGAACACAATCAACCAGGTCGGCTCAACTACTGGGCGCCATTCCACGTGGATCTGATCACCTCGGGCGGTCTCGCCCACGCCGCAGGTTCATCTCGTCGTCAGCGTCTAGATCAGATCGAGGCTGTGCCTCGATCCCACCACCCGCATGGCCTTCGCTCCGAGGATCTCGATCATTTTCCCGCACGCGGTGCGGTCTGACCTGCCGGTCGGAGAACCAATGGTGCGCCTCTCCGTACTCGACCACTCGCCCGTAGGCTCCGGAACCTGCCGCAGCGATGCCATCCGAGACTCCGTCGGACTGGCCCGCATGTCAGAAGCATGGGGCTACCACCGATACTGGCTGACCGAGCATCACCGTGACGACGCTCTCGCCGGGTGTTCGCCCGAAGTCCTGATCGCCGCCATCGGAGCGGGCACCAGCCGCATACGTCTCGGATCTGGTGGCGTGCTCCTTTCGCACTACCGGGCCCTGAAGGTGGCCGAAGTGTTTCAAACCCTCGAGAGCCTGTATCCGGGGCGCATCGACCTCGGCATCGGTCGGGCCCCAGGAGGGGATCCGTCAACGGTGGCGGCATTGGCACCGGCGAACCCAATTGATTTTGCGACGTCATTGGTCGAGCTCATTGCCGAACTCCAGGCTTCGGGTTGTGGAGGGTCCGAACCATCGGCAGCCTCCGTCTCTCCGCCCGTGTGGCTCCTGGGATCGACGCTCAGGAGCGCACGATGTGCAGCTGATCTCGGGCTCCCGTACTGCTACGCACACTTCATCAATCCCGCCGAAGCCGCCGCCGCGCTCTCCATCTACCGGGCCAACTTCAATGGTGCGTGCCGGCCTGGACCTGGTCCACAGGCCATGTGCGCAGTGCTGGGCCTCTGTGCGTCCACCCGGGCTGAAGCCGTCCACCACTCGGCCAGCACCTGGCTCTGGGGATACCGGGCTGCACGGGGGTTGGGCGGTGCAATACCGTCACCGTCCCACGTATTCGCCGACGCCGATCTGGCCGCCGCATACAGGGAGGCAGCAACATCAGATCCTCGCCTGTTCATCGACGATGCAGCACACTTGGCTGACCGGCTCTTGGAATTCGGCGCGATGGTCCAGGCCGACGAGCTAATGATCACCACCGTGGTGGCTGACCGCCAGATCCGGACCCGCAGCCTCGAGCTGCTGGCCACCGCTCTATCGCTTTCCGCCCCGTAGAGGCGAAGTCCGGAGTAGCGGGTCGTCCCGTCGACCACAGTGACGTCCACCTCGAGAACGAGGAACTCGCTGTCGTCGCCCCCCACCGACTACGAAGTCGCCTTGGACCCACAACCAGCCTCCCAACGCTGGGCTGACGTCAGTTGGAGCCTCGATTCGCCAACTTCGACCACCCTCAGCGTCGCACGCTGAGGACGGGTGGCAGTCGGTCCTTCCATCAGTTCAGAAGGCGGCATGGGAATTTGGAATCGGACTCATTAGCAGTGAGTCCGATAAAGACCGCGGCGAGGCTCGAGGGTGGACGCATGCAGATCCTCAGCTGCTTGAGCTGAGGGCACAAGCGATCAAAGGCACGCAGGGCAGGCGCGATCTGGGACAGCCCTACCAACGACGACCGCGGGCGCAGCGGCCTTCGGGTCTCTCGGTACCTCGCCAGCACCGCAATACGACAGGGCATGGGTTAGCCTGCGCCCTAGACACACTCGGATTGGCACAACACGCCGGTTTGGTGTCTGAACGGGGACGGGAGACCATGACCGATCTCATCGAGCACGCCGACAGCCACTCTGCCGACCGAGCGGACGACGGGGCGTCACGACGGCCCGTCCCGCCGAAGCGCCGCTGCCTGGCCGGCTCCATGGCCATGTCGCGGGCCATGATCGTGGCCTATCAGCGTGGCGCTCATGATCGGGGCGCTCGTCGCGGTGGCTCTGGCATCCACCTCGGGGTCGGCCAAGGCGAACGCGTCGACGCACACGCGTGTCTCCACCGTGTCGGTGGCGTCACCGAGGTACACGCCCCAGGCGGCCGTGGGGGCGACCGACGACTACCACTGCAGCTTGGTCAATCCGCACATCACCAAGAACTCGTATGTGATCTCGAGCCAGTTCAACCCGGGCAGTGCCGAGGTCCACCACGCCGTGCTCGCCCTGGTGCCCCCGTCCATGACGGCTCAGGCCATCGCCGCCAATGCGGCCACCGGCGGCAAGGGATGGACGTGCTTCGGCGCGCCAGCGCTGCCCGGTGCATCGCTCGCCGCCTTCATGAGCACACCCTTCCTGAGCGTGTGGGCGCCCGGGCACGGCGAAGACGTGCTCCCCAAAGGCACGGGGATCTCACTGCCCAAGGGGAGTCTGGTCATCGAGCAGGTGCACTACAACCTGCTGGTGGGCGACAAGCCGGTCACGAACGGGCTCGTGCTCCACACCGTGCCGATTTCCACACCGCTGCTGCCGATGCAATCCCAATACCTGATCGCCCCGCCGAACATCCCGTGCCCGGCCGGGGTGACCGGGCCGTTGTGCGACTATCAGGCGTCCCTCAACTACCTGAACCAGCGCTTCGGCTCCGGCGGCGTCGTGATGGCCAAGGGCATCGACCAGGTATGTGGTGAAAACCCGGACGACCCGCCCGTCGGTGACACGGCCACGTGCACGTGGCGGGTCGGATCGAACGGCTACATCGACAGGATCCAACCGCACATGCACCTGTTGGGGGTCAAGTTCACGATGGTGCTCAATCCGGGAACGCCGCAAGCCAAGACCATCCTGAACGTCCCGAACTACAACTTCGACTACCAAAAGGCGTACAACGTGGCGCCCATCCCGGTGAGTCGCGGCGAACAAATACAGATCAACTGCAGCTACGACTCCGAGTTGGCGCAAGAGCTGCCGATCCTCCGCAAGGCGCCGCCGCATTTCGTCACGTTCGGCGACGGATCATCCGACGAGATGTGCGTGGGAGTCACGTGGCAGACGTCATCTTTGCCGAACCTACGCGGCTCGCTCTGAGTGACCGACGCTGTCGCTGGAGTTCCCCAGTGAATTGATTGGCCGTCACCTCAAAATTTCGGAGTCTCGACTTGCGGATACCTCCCATTCTTGCGGCGCCATCGCGTACGAGCTTTGGGATCTGGTGGCACAGTTCTCTACACGCCCGAATGCGCCAGTAGGGGCCAGGCCAAGGTGCAGCCCGAGACGCAGGCTCGGCACCGTTACCAGGTCCGTACCGCTGTCGACTCCAGACCCATGCCCTTGACCTCTTGATGCGCTCAGCTGCACGAGCTGAGGACTCGCTGGATTCCTTGATGACAGTGCATCAATGGCGGCATTCGGCTGGCATGACGTAGGCCAGCGTGCAGCGACCTTTCCTAGGCGCTCCGCTCAAATTGTTCCTTGAAGCCGCGAAGACCAAAGTCGCTATTCACTACCGTGACATATGCGCTGCGATTGACCCGATCGCCCTTCACCCGAGTGAGGCCTACGTACACGAGTCGGCGTGCTTCGCTGCCCCAGCCAACTGACATCAGCACTGCTCGAGACTCCCAACCCTTGAAGCTTTGGACGGTGGAGCCCTTCACTCCGGCGGCTGAACTCCAGAAGTTCGCTTTGCGCACGCGTTTCTTCGAATTGGTGGCACCGAAGACATGCTGCACCTCGTAGCCAGCGTCAGTGATGACCTTCACAGCATCAAGACCTTCCTGATGATTGGCGAGGAACACCACATCTGATGGAGCAAGGTCGGGATTCTCGTTCAGAAGTTGGACCACCTCAGTGCCGAGTCGTATTCCGCATGGCTCGCCCTGAACTGTGTTCACCCATCTCCTTACCGTCGGCTCGTACCCACCAGCGCTTTGAGGGTGATCGTTAGGCACGACCGGATTGACCGCCCAATCACCTAGGTGCAGTTGGGCGAACTCGGCAACTACCGGTGTGAGGTCAGGTGGCATGCGATACGAACCACGGAGCTCCGTCCACGGGCCGCTGAAACCCGCCCCAAGCATGCGCTCTTCATCGGTCCAAGCGCGTTGGCCGTACACGTCCTGGGTCGGGTCAGCCACGAGCAGAAGCTCACCATCGGGTCGACAGACTTGCTGGCGCAGCATGTTCCACCACTTGAGGCTGAAGTCCTGCCCTTCGTCCACGAGAACCGCGTCGAACCGCGGGCCGTATCCAAGGCGATACGCCTCGATTCCCCGGTCGATCTTCGCTTCCCAATCTGTAAGGACACCCGGGAGAGGATTGATTGCGGGTAGTGCTCCGGCAATGCGAGCGTCGTCGACAGCCCGACGGCAGAGTTCGTGAAGATGGGAGAACGTTATGCGATTCAGGCTGGATCCGATGTCACGGCAGCGTCTTGCTGCAAGGTCGCGCAGGTAGTGCGGCAACGTGGCATTGAACGAGAGGACCAGGACCTCCTTGTTCTCGAGTGAAAGCCGCGCTGCCCGGGCGGCGAGACCAAGGGACTTGCCACAGCCCGCGGATCCGCGGACCCGGCGAATTCGTGCATTTCTCGGATTCGCTTCAATGTTGCTTGCGGCCGCGCTCAAAGGCAATGGCAATCTTTGGTCACTGCGTGCTTCGGGTTCGGCGAGGCTGCGCCGCAGGACGTTGAGACACACCGGGGAGATGTATCGACCAACCGGCTGACGTGATCCGGTGAGCACAAGCGTCGGGTCGTGCTGAAGATCGTCGTATCCATAAACGTCGATCCACTTTTCGCTGTCATTCGCGGTGCGCTTGGCGATAGTTGCTCTTGCTTGGATGGTCGTGCATCGAGGCATCACGACGACTCCTCGAATCTGTGCAAATGCCGGAGCATCCTCCGTGCGTTCCCTAAGACGGTCGCAAATCGCCCCGCGATATCGGTGAGCTTGATAGCGCGGAGCTTCATCGGTGCGTACCCAGCCACCCTGATGGCGCATCTGAATATTGCCTTCATGATCCTGGCGGTAGGCGTCGATTGCCCAGTCCTTCACTTCGACGGCACATAGACCGAAAGTCGGATGGGCCGTGATGAAGTCAGGCTGATCCAGGCCGAGCCTGGGCTGGACGTAGACGATCCACTCATCATCCATCGATGAAAGGCAATCGAGAACTTGCCGCTCGCCGATGTTGAGTGGCGTCGGGAGACAACCCAAATCGGACCAGTCCGGAAATACGTGTGCCATTCTCCGCCTTTCGTGCAATCCAAAGGATCGGCCTCTGATGGCTTCATCTTGAGCTGCAGAGCAAATGCAGGCGTCCACTGAGATCATTCACCACCGATATCTGGATCAGACCCTCAGCTGTGTGATCTGAGGGGACTTGAGGCGGTTCGGATCGTGCCTGAAGAAGCCGGAGCCAGCCATTTCTGGGGACCCCATCAAGTAGTCGTGTCCATGTGCAGCTCGTCGACGAACGCTTCAGTGGCTGAAGCGACGTCATCCACATCAATCGGCGTCGGCGAGGCGGAGGCCATCTTGTTCGCCGCGGCGGTGGGATTCGTGAGAATCTCGCGTCGAGCGACATCTGCAACGATCCGGGCGATCCCGCCTGGTGCAGCTCTTATTTCGTCGGCCAGCGCACCCTGGCGGTCGTAGAGGTCAACAAGCCGGAAAAAGTCGAGTAGGTCGGATGCCAGCTTCGTCGCCCGTCGGAGCGGGGTCGGGTAGCCGATCGCATGGGACTTGGTAGCGACGAGTCCTGCCGGTGTTGCCACGTTGATGGCGAGGGGTTCGGCCCCGTACGTGGTGATTCGCGAGGGTTCTGCTCTCTCGAATGCCCATCGGTGTCCAGCCAGGAACAGGCGATCTTTGTCTTCGAGCCCCTCCAAATCGGGATCGGTCAGAGGAAAGGTGGGAATCAGATCCACCTTGATGTCGTCTATCAGCAGATGTTGGCTCGTGGAATTGTGTGCGTCGGCGAGAATCTCTGCCGCCTCGGGGTCGGACTCAATCGTGACTAAGTCGATGTCAATGGTGGCCCGATGACCCACCCCGGCAGCGCTGATGCGCATGGTCACCGCCAGACCACCAATGAGGGCGACGTCAGCCAATCCGGGCGTTGCCATGACGGTCCTTGCCACTTCGAGCAGTGCGTGGCTGTGACCGGGGAGGACGATCAATGGGGAATCACCAGACACGGTGGATAGCCGGATAGTCGGGGGTCCATTGGTCGAGGATTTCGCGACCCGCGCCCGGTCCTGAGCCAGTTCGAGCGCGAGAAACAGAGGATGGAGTGTCGGGAGAAACTGCGGCTCGAGGTCGGTGGGCGGTCGTTGTCGGTGACGGCAGGCCAAACGCGTGGGAGGTACGGCGATGACCGCCGCATAGTCCTCCCACGAGGCCGTGGAGAGTGATCGTTCGGCACGCCGGGCATCGGCCTCTGCCGGCACCCAGATCCATGGCCGACCTCCGACCGCAAAGACCGGCGCCCCCCACGCGGCTGCTGCGTCGTCGCCACCGAGTGCCCACCCCGGCTCTTCGGGGTCATCGGTTCGTGCTCCCCAGTGTTGTGCCTGATCCGACGTCGGCATGGATGCCACCGGCGTGATCCGGGTCGGTCCCCAGACTGCGGCAAGAGCCCAGAACAGGTCTGGAACCTCGGGTGCGCCAGCGGGCAGGATGAGCCCTGCATTCTGCAGCTGCTTCGCCGCGTCGCCAACTGCACCATGCGACATTCCGGCGGCAGCGGCGACAGTGCGAATAGAAGGCCGTTTCGTCGGGTCGAGAAGCAGCGCCGCCGCGTAGCTGATGCCGGCGCGGCCGCGAATGGGCCCATCGGATGCTGGTGTGGCAAGGCTCCAACCGCTGGGCAGCGCCGAGCGAGGATCGAGTGCGCCTTGGTCGAAGTGGACAGCGCCGATGGCGGTCGGGTGATTGAGCTGGAGCTCGCCCCGCCGGTCGAGCCAACTCCACCCGAATGTTCCGCTGCTCTCGTTCGTTCGGGCAAGGACATCTTTCGCCTCGGCGGAGAGCTGATTGGCCACGACGATCTTCGAACCGCTGGTCTCCGTCGCCACCAACTGTTCGGCCAGTCCCTCTGAGACTGCGTCCAGTGCGAGGACGTTCGCCGGCCAATTCTCCTTGCCCACGGTGACGGTCACCCGATCGGTGTGGTCGTGCTTGATGTCCAACCCTCGGATACCGGACGCGACAGTGGCCAGCTCCTCGATGGCGACCTGCACTTTGTCGTGCTGCGAAGTCCTGAGTCTGGGCACTTCCTCATAGTACCTCGTCCGTTGTCCGGTAGCTACCGGACACCGGACAGAACCCCCCGTCACCCTGGAGCGAAGCCTGACCGATTCGCCACTTCAAAGAAGCTGCTCGACGGATGACATCCAAGAGGCACGGAGAAGGACCCTTCTGAGCTCAACTGTGCGAGCTGAGTTCGAACGATTGAGCCGTGCCATCTCCGCACCCTCTCTGTCCACAATGCGTGAGACACCTCCGATCCGTACCGTACGGATTCACCGATCGCAGGAACGCACACACCTGCCCCGAAGGAGATGTCCTCAACTCGGAGGCGGTGGTCCCCATCGATGCGGAGGAAACGTTCGGCAGCCTACGCCCTGGAATGGCTCGATCAGCGGATCGACCTGGCGGAGCGCACCCACGAGCTCTACGCGCTGGCGACTCGTCACGCCACATTCTCCCGACGTTCCGGGCCACCGCGCTGTCCTCGATCGGCACCCCGGCTGTCCCGCCGGTGGTTCACGGACACAGCCCGCACTCGTCCGACGACTGCGGCGAAGGCCTACCGGCTCATGTCGTCGATCATGCGCATCCGCAGAGACGGACGGCCTCATCGTCATAGAGTTATCCTTGTCAGGTCCGGGTGCCGCTGTGGAGCGGGCCCCGGTCGCCCGGTCGCCACGATGTCCGAGGTCGAGGCTCCTCGCAGGGTTGATGCCGGAAGAGCTCCGGATCGCCGTGGTGCTGGCGGCATGGTGCCAGTTGCGCAGAGGCGAAGTGCGCGGGCTGCGTCGCAAGGACGTCGACCTCGTACTCGGGGTCGTCACGATCGAGGAACGCGGACGACTGCCATGTCCGGTCGGACGATCGTGAAGGAGCCGAAGACGCGTGCGGGTCGGCGCTCGGTCGCCATTCCACCGAATGCCATCCCGTCCTGTTGGCTGCGCATCTCGAAGCTCATGTCGCCGCAGTCGAGCGACGCGGTCGTCATCGCCGGCTCCGACCGCTCGCTCAGCGTGGCATGGGCTGCCGCTCGGGCTGGACTCGGCAGAGAAGATCTCCGGTTCCACGACCTCCGCCATTCGGGTCTCACCTGGTCGGCGGCCACCGGTGCCTCGGTCGCGGAGCTGATGCGTCGCGCCGGACACGCTGTCCCAGGCATCCGCCCTCCGATACCAGCACGCGACGCAACGAGCGGGATCGAGCGATCGCCCACGCATTGGCCAAGTTGGCGGAGAATGCGTGATGTATGCTTACATCATGCTGAGGACCCAGATCTCCCTGACCGTGGAAGAGCGTCGTGCTCTGGATGCGGAGGCTGCACGCACCGGTCGATCGATATCGGCCCTCATCCGCGATGCAGTGGAGATCGTCTACGGCACGAAGCGGTCCAACGAAGACGACCTGGCCAGTATGAGGCAGGCGTTCGGCTCGTGGACGGATCGGGAGATCGACGGCGCAAGCTGGGTCGAAGATCGACGCTCCGGCAGGCGCCTTCGCGAACTCGGACAATGACCGCACTTGTCGATACGTCGGTACTCATCGACTATCTACGAGGTCATCCTGAGGCTGGTGAGGTCCTCGAGCGAGAGCGAGGCGAGGCACCACTCCACGCAAGTGAAATGAGCCGCCTCGAGGTCCTGGCTGGAATGAGACCGGCCGAAGAGTCCGCTACGCGGGCACTGCTCTCGACGTTGACCTGGCATCCCGTTGACGCGGATGTCGCAGAGGACGCCGGCGCACTCGGTAGGACGTGGCTGCCGAGTCACCGATCGATCGACGGAGCCGACCTCGCCATCGCGGCAACGGCCTTCCGGTGGGTGCTCGCCTGCTCACCTGCAATCTGAAGCACTTCCCAATGTTCGCCGGCCTTGAAGCGCCCTACTGAGAAGAACCTGCCCGGGACCGGCAGTGGACGTCTGCTTCAGCGGACCTTACTCATCTGTGTGACCTGGCAACCCTTCCAGATGGGAGAGAAGGCACATTGCATCCACTGACGTAGTGACAGCTGCCATTTCTCCCCCGAAACGGCGAGTTTCTGATCTCCGTTCTCCAGCCGGAGCAAGTTGCGATTTTTGAGCCCCTGGAGCGGTCGATTTGTCGGCAGTGGCTACGACCCGGCACGTGCCTGCGTGAATCGACACGAACAGCAGGGTGCCGCACCGGAGACTGGCAGAAGGTTAGTTCGATGCGTAGGACGCGAATGCCGACCATCGGTGATTCTACGGAGCAGGCGCCCCCTGGGTTGAGGGAGGGAAGGGCTTCGTGGTGGCTCCAGCGGGCGGCGAGACGGTTGACCCGATGGCGTGACCGCGCTGGAGGGGTCGCGGGATCGCGGTACGGCGGTCTTGTAGAAGAAGTACTTGGCGATCTCGACGCAGGCCAGGTACAGACGACGAAGGCGACGAGCACGCCGAAGAACGCCGGGCGGAAGCGGTGCGAACCCGAGCGTGTGCATTGAGGGGGCTCTGAGGGATCACCGCGCCGACGATCACGACGGCGACCACCGAGACGAGCAGCGGCCGGGACGGCCGGCTCCGCAGAACGGGACGCGCCGGGTGCGGATCACGAAGACGATGAGTGTCTGGGTGGCGAGCGACTCGACGAACCAGCCGGAGCGGAACTCGGGCGCGACGCATCGAAGACCCAGAGCATGACGGCGAAGGTCGCGAAGTCGAACACCGAGCTGATCGGGCCGAAGCGGACCATGAACTTGCGGATGAACCCGATGTCCCAGTGCGACGGTCGGGCCAGCTGCTCCTCGTCGACGCGGTCGGTGGGGATGGTCATCTGGCTGGTGTCGTAGAGCAGGTTGTTGAGCAGGATCTGGAACGGGAGCATCGGCAGGAACGGCAGGAACGCGGCAGCCACGGTGACGCTGAACATGTTCCCGAAATTCGACGACGTCCCCATGAGCACGTACTTGATGGTGTTGGCGAAGATGCGCCGACCCTCGGCGACGCCGTCGGCGAGCACGTCGAGGTCACGCTCGAGGAGGATGATGTCGGCGGCGTCCTTGGCGACGTCTGTAGCCGAGTCGACCGAGATCCCGACGTCGGCGTGGTGGAGGGCCAGAGCATCGTTGACGCCGTCGCCGAGGAACGCCACCGCCGAGCCGGCGCGACGTTGGGCACGAAGGATCTGCGCCTTCTGCTCGGGACTGATCCGGGCGAAGATCGTGGCGTCTCGGCACCGGCATCGCTGAGAGCGGCGTCGTCGATGCCGTCGAGGTCGGCGCCCGTGAGCGTCCCGCCCGAGTCGACACCCAGGGTCCGGCACACGGTCTCGGCGACGAGCGGGTTGTCGCCGGTGACGATCTTGACGGTGATGCCGAGCTCGGCCAGTCGTGCGATCGACGCGGCGGCCGATGGCTTGGGCTGGTCGAGGAACACCAGGAACCCGGCGAGGACCAGGTCGTGCTCGTCGTCGGGGGTCAGCGTGGTCAGTTCGGGGGCGGTCCGGGTGGCGATGGCCACCACCCGGTTGCCGGCGCGGAACTCGCCGTCGAGCACCGGTCGCGCTCCGTCGGAGACGTCGTTGGCAACGGTCGAGCACCGTCTCGGGAGCGCCCTTGGTGATGAGGAGCCGCTCGATCGTGCCGGTCGACGAGCACCGAGACGCATCGGCGGTCGTGGTCGAACGGAGCGATGGCGATCCGATGGAACCCGGCGACGGTGGGCGGTCGACGCCGGCGCCTCCCACAGGGCGACGTCGAGCGGGTTGCCCCCGACCGCGCTGGCGCCGGTAGGGGTGGCCTCGTTGCACACGAGCCCCAGGGTGAGGACATCGGGGTCGTCGTCGCCCGTCGGCGTCGATCGATCGCTCGAAGCTGATGCGCCCATCGGTGAGGGTGCCGGTCTTGTCGGTGAACAGCACGTCGATGTCGCCGAGGTCCTCGATGCACACGAGCCGCTTGACGAGCACCTTCTTCTCCGCGAGCCGCCGCGACCCGGTGGCCAGGCTGGTCGAGACGACCGCCGGCAGGAGCTGCGGGGTGATGCCCACCGCGACGGCGAGGGAGAACAGCACGGCGTCGATGACCGGGCGGCCCAGGGCGACGTTGATCACGAAGATCGTGACGCTGAGCACTCCTCCGACCTTGGCCAGCAGGCCCGAGAAGCGGGTGAGGCCGAGCTGGAACTCCGTCTGCGGGATGCCGTTCACCGAGTCCGACGGCGATCCGTCCGAACTGGGTGGCCGCCCCGGTCGCCACGACGACCGCGTCGGCAGCCCTTCGTGCACGACCGTCCCCATGAACAGGCACGACGACAGCTCGGCCAGCGGAGCCCCGCTGGCCACCGGGGCGGTCGACTTCTCGGCCGGGACCGATTCCCCGGTGAGGATCGACTCGTCGCACTCGAGGTTGCTCGCGGTCAGGAGCCGCACATCGGCGGGGACGATCGAGCCGACACCCAGGTGCACGATGTCACCGGGCACCAGGTGCGTCACCTCGACGTCCACCGAGGCGCCGTCGCGCGTCACTGCGACCTTGTGGCGGATCTCCGAGTGCATCGCCTCCGCGGCCCGCTCGGCCCGGTACTCGTTGACGAACCCGAGACCGACCGACGCGGCGACGATCACCCCGATGATGAGGGCATCGAGCCCTTCGCCGACGACCGCCGACACCGCGGCAGCCGCGAGCAGCAGCCACAGCAGCGGGCTGCGCAACTGGCGGCCCAGGACCGACCATGCGCTCACCTGGTGCGAGCGCACGGCGTTCGGCCCGAACGCCTTCGTCTCGTGCCGAAACCTCTCGCGGGTGAGTCCGACGGTCGACTCCCGAGCAGCGCCGAGGACCATCGGTCTGCATGGCCGTGGCCGACTCGATGGACAGTTCGGATCCGATGTTCACCGCCTGCACACTGTCGACCACACTCAAGTATGGGGGTGCCAACCCAACGGACGCATCCAAGGTCAGGTTTCGGCCGATACCGGGCCTCCAACGAGGCCGATCCGTCCAGACGCTGCCGAATCCCGGAGAGCCGACGTACACGCCTGCCTCCGACGCCTCGGCGGATCGGTCGGCTCCGATCGGCCATGCCGATCGCTCTTCGACCGTGATTCGAACCTTGCGGTCGAGGGGTTCAATTCTGCAGACAGCCAGAAGCGTCGTCGGTCCCGAGTCGGGTCGACCCATCGGGCCAACCCATCAGGTGAACCGCCGCGGGCTCGATCGAGACTTCGGCCGGCTAGTGCCGGGTGACGCCGGACCAATGGCAACCGGGGGCACTGACAAGGCAGATGAACCCATTGCTGGAAGTCTATCTCCTGCTGCACGGACTCAGAAGAGCAACTCGAGCACCTCATGTCGTCCGGAATCCAGCGACGATGACGAGAACACCTTCACTCCCACCAGTCAGGTAATCGTGATTGACAGGGTTGCCGATGCCAAGCTTGGCACTGCCGGCGTCAACTTGGTCTTCGGGTCCACGACCTGGACGGTAAAGACGTAGGTCCCCACCGACTGGGCCTTACCCGTGATGACACCCTTCGAGCTCAGTTTGAGGCCGGGCGGGAGGGCCGACCCAGGAGCTAGTGACCACTTGTAAGGCAGCGTGCCCCCACTGGCGGCAACGCTCGCCGAATAGACGGCCTTGTTGGCCTTGCCGTAGACGGTGCCGCCGGGCAATGAAGTGGTGGTGACCTGAAATGACTGGACCGTAAGCGACAATATCTGCGTGCTGCCGGGACCGACGCCGTTGCTCGCCGTGATCGTGATCGAGTAGGTCCCGGCCGGAGCGGTCGACGCCGCGGGCGATCATTCCCGAAGATGAGAGCGAGATTCCTGGTGGTAGAGCGCCACCCGAGACGATCGCGGGGGACGGGAATCCGAGCGTCGTGATCTGGAACGACGATTGAGATCCCACGTACAACGTCACATTGGAAGCACTGGTGATCAATGGTGCAGTTCCGACGATCAGGTCGAGCGTGTTTGCAGACGACAGCGATGTCACCGCCCCCAGCTCCCCAGAACCGCCCAAAGATTCCGGGATGGTTGCCGACCGGCAGGGACGCCGACGACAAGCAGCCGGACGTCGGATTTGCTGTGGTGCAGATCTGAGTTCCCGCTGGGCTGAAGAATGTCAGTGTGCCGATCACTCCCCGGGGAGTCCCGACTCGGTCAAGATCACCTGCGAGCCGCTAGGTATGGTGCTGCTCGACGACTCCGCGGACTTCTATGGTCATCGGCGCCACGAAGTTGCTCATACAGCCGTTGACATGGTCGTATGAGTTGCT